>CAVWTI010000034.1:0-162150 GCA_963757855.1 uncultured Gemmatimonadales bacterium | reverse complement strand
CGCGCGGCTTCCCGCGCCCGGGTGTCCGTCGTTTGTTGCCGCCATGCGTCGCGGGTATTCCTGCGCTCCTGGTCCCTTGTCCCGAGTCCCTCTTTCTCATTTCTCAGCAGGAACGTACGTCAACCGAATCACACCGTCCGCGATGACATCGCTGGCCGCCAGGCGCAGCGGCGGCCGCGGGCAGGCGAAGTACGCCTTGCCCTGTCCAACCACCACGGGGCTGAGGTAGAGCCGATACTCATTGATGAGCCCAGCCTCGGTCAGGCTTCGCCCGAGATCCGGTCCGCCAACGCCGATCTCGCCCGGCAGATCGGCCTTCAGCGTGCGGATCGCCACGACAACGTCGCCCGCGATCAGCGTAGCGTTGGGCCCGACGGATGTGAGCGTGCGCGACGCGACCCACTTCGGCTGCTTCCGCCACGCGACCGCGAAGTCGCGCTCGTCGTCGTCCCAATCCGGAAGCTCATCGTCCCAGTACCGCATGACGTCGTACATGACGCGGCCGTAGATGATGCCGCTCAGACCACGCACATGCTCGACGAAGTGCCGGAAAACGCCGCGGCTCGGCGAAAAATTCCGGTGGTCGATGTACCCATTGAGAGACTGATTCAACCCGTAAACGAGCTTCGCCACTCCGTAAATCTCCGGTCCAGTCTCTTCTGATTCTGCTCCCTCTACTCTCTACTTTCGACTTCTCTACTTTCTGCGGCGCCTAAGCCGCCTGTGCCTTTCGCGGCGAATCGAGCGGCAACTCGATCTGCTCGCGCCCGGTCACCGGATGCCGCGGACTGTCGCGATGCGCCTCTCGCCCAAACGCGTCGCGCCCGATCGGCTCCCGCCCCGCACCCTGCATCGGCGCGGGCCCGCGATCCGGCTCCCCCTCCCCCGTCTCGCCCGCGGCAGGCTCACTCGGCTCCGTGTCCTGCCCCGGAGCCCCCACCTGCAACGTCTGATGATAGAACCGGAGCGTCTGGATCGGCGCCCGCAAACTCGCCGCACTCGCTCGGCTGATGGCGATGGCCTCGTCACGCACCTGCCGCGGCAGCGAGCGCGCAAGCGGGTGCGCCAGCAACCGCTGGATCGCATCCGTATCGTGGGCGATCAACGCCCCGCACAGGTCCTCGAGGTACGCCAGCATACGTCCTCTCCGGCTTGGCCTTTTATACACCTTGCAACTATTGGGCGAGCCCACGCAAGTGCGAGGTCCACGCGAGACAGTGACGTTACACCATCGGCTGCCGTAACTCCCGGCCCGCCCGCACCGCAGCAATATGCCGCACAATTACCTACGCTGTATTGCGCGAATTCGTTTTCACGAACGGCCCCCTTTACGGCAACAGATCGAAGCGCACCGTCCGCCGCCGCCCCCGCCGCCGTTTCGTCGCATGCCGGAACAATTGCGCCGGCCGCCCGCGCCCCTCGCTCCGCCACTCCTCGGTCGGCTCCACCAGCGCCGCCCCGTGCAACGCCCGGCGAAAACTCGCCTTGTGCAGCCGGTGGCCGAGCAAGATCTCGTACACCCGCTGGAGATCACTGAGCGTGAACGCCGGCGGCAGCATCCGGAACGCCACCGGCGCGTAATCGAGCCGCACCCGAAGTCCCTCCGCCGCCGCCGTCACGATCGCGCGCTGCCTGGGCGCGAGCGGCTGCAGCTCCGACACCGGAAACCACGCCGCGTCTTCACCGGGTGCCGAGAGTGTCCCAACGGGCACCGCACCCACGAACCCCAGCGACAACTCGGCGCCGCCGGGATGCCGCCTCCCATCCGCGAACGCGCCAATCTGGTCCAGCCACGCGGGCGCCGGCGGCAACGCACTCCGCGCCACCCGAAGCGCCGTCCCCTCCAGCGTCCCGTCGGCCGCCTGCGGCACCCCCCACGGCAGGGTCCAGCGCTCGATCGACCCCTCGGGTGCCCGGACCAGCAGGACCGCCAAATGCCGGTCCAGCGGTGTCACCAGGACGACGTCGACGGAATATCCAGGGGTCGATCCCGCGCGTCGCGGGGCGGAGGTGGTTCGATCACGCACGCCACGATTTAGTACCTACGCGCTACTAATGTCAAGGGCCGCCGGTGGACAGCACGGTCGCCTCTTGGACCCGCTAGACCGAGGTCTCGCCCTGCCCGGACTCTGCTGTGGGCTCCGCGCGCCCGCCGTCCGCCTGCTCCGCCGCGGCCGCCGCCTCACCCGACCGGCGCGCCTGCCACCGCTGCAACGCCCGCGCGACTTCCACGTTGTTGTCCGCGATGTCCGACAACGCGTCCACCGCCTGCTCCACGTCCGCCGCCTCGGCCTCCGCCACCACCGGCGGCGCATGCCCCACCCGCCGCCCCGGATCCGACCGCCGCTCCACCAGCACGTGCGCCTTCACCGGGGGCTTCGCGTCCGAATCGCCCGTCGCATCGGGCGACGAATCGATCGCCACATACCCGCCACCCGGCAACGCCCGGCGATACACCCGGTCGTCGTCGGCCACCCTACGCGCCCACGCCGTTGAGGTCCCACTCCGCGCGTCTCACCATCCCGTCACCATCCCGGATGCACCTGTGCGATGAAGGAGAACTCCGGACTCTCCGCCGGCACGTACCACACTCCCTCCTGCGGCAACACTCGGCGCACCGCAATCAACCGCTGGTCGAACCAGCTCCGCCGCGCCCGCTCACCCGACAACCGGTCGAGACGCACAGCATGGGCCGTACTCGACGCATGAATGATCGAGTCGCCCCCAATGTAGATGGCAATGTGTTGCGCGCCATGCCCGCCCCAGAAGAACAGTAAATCACCAGGCTCAAGCGGGTCGCCGGGTGCGGGGGCCGCGCCCAGCGCCGCCTGCTCGTGGGCTGTGCGTGGCATTGTAATGCCATGGAGGGCAAAGACATACCGGACAAACCCCGAGCAGTCGAACGCGCGCGGCGTCACTCCGCCCAACCGGTACGGTACGCCAATGAACCGCCGCGCACTCCGCACCACGTCCTTCCCGTCCACAGTGGCGTGCACCGCCACGAGGTTGTGCGATACGGGCGGGGCCGCAGGCCCATCACCCTGCGCCATCCGAATCTGCGCCGACGCCGAACCCGCACTCACCGGCAGACTCACGGCAAGCGCCACCATCCAACCGGTTCGGCGCGAGATGGACTGCATCGGGAATGGACGATCGGCCAAGCCAAGCGCAACTCCAGCCCCTAATCCCTGAGCCCCCAATCCCCAGTCCCTAGAGCCGCCTACTGCCGCTCCGGTATCGCGATCCCGGCCCCTATCGCGGCGTACGGCGGAATGGAGATCGGCAGCACGCCGGTCACGGGAATCGCGCCGAGGATGGCGCGCGCCGCCGCCTGCTGCGACACCGGGTTCGGTCCCCACGCTACCACGTACCCGGCCACCGACGGCACTTGCTGCAGCAAATACGGATTCCCGAACGCCACCACGACCGGATGCGCGCCGCGCTGCGCCAGCTGCTGCACAAAGGTGACGAGGGGCGCGTTCACGCTCACCGTCGTCGCCTGCCAGAACTGCCCGACGTACGACTCGACGATCGTGACGTCTGCCGAATCCGCTTCACGCAGCAACCGGAATGGGACGTCGCCCGGACTGTCGGCATCGACGAACTCCGTCCGCAGGTTCGGAAATGTCGCACGCAGCGTCGCGCCAAACGTGACGCCCGCACCAAGGTCCGGCCGGTGCGCGATGGTGATCGCCAGCACCCGCGCTGCGTGCGTGAGCCTCCCCAGCGGCAGCGCGTGCAGCGAATCTTTCACGACGGTGATCGATCGCTCCGCCACGTCCCGCGCCACGGCGAGATCGGCGGAATCGCCGACGACCGCACGCAGCGAGTCGGGATCCACGAAGCGCTGCCGGTCGATCCGCACCTCGCGCTTGAGCATCAGCAGCCGCCGCACCGACTCGTCGATCCTTCCCTCGGCGAACCGCCCCTCCTGCACTCCCGCTACGATCGCGTCGATCGCCTGGCTGGCGTCCGACGGCTGGATCACCACGTCGACGCCCGCACCGACCGCGCGCTTCACGGCTTCGGCGAGCCCGAAGTGCGAGAGGCCGCCCGCCATGTCCATCGCGTCGGAGATGATCACGCCGCGGAACTGCATGTCCCCGCGAAGCAGCCCGGTCATCACGATCGGCGAGAGCGTCGCCGGCAAGCCCGAGGAATCCAGCGCGGGCATCGACCCGTGGAACGTCATGATGGCGTCCACACCGGCGCCGATCGCCGACCGGAACGGCACCAGTTCGACGGTGTCGAGGCGCGCGCGCGACGCCTGCACGACCGGCAGCGCCAGATGCGAGTTGGTCTCGGTGTCACCGTGACCGGGGAAATGTTTCCCGGTCGCGATCATCCCGTGCTCCTGCGTGCCGCGGATGAACGACCGCCCCATCGCCGCCACGAGCCGCGGGTCTTCACCGTACGAGCGCGTATTGATGACGGGGTTGGCCGCGTTGTTGTTGACGTCGAGGTCGGGCGCGAAGTTCACCTGCACGCCGAGCGCGCGTCCCTCGATCGCGGTGATCCGCCCTTCCTCGTACGCGAGCATCGTGTCGCGCGTCGCGCCAAACGCCATCTGCGGCGGGAAGATCGTGGCCCCGCCCAGATCGATCGCGTTCGGCAGGAAATACCCGCCACGGGCGCGCTCACCGGCCCCGTACTCGAAATCACTGCTGACGAGCAGCGGCACCACCGCCACTCGCTGCAGCGCATTCAGTTTGATCGCGATCTCTTCCGGTGACCCGATGGAGATGAGGAGCCCACCGACGCCTTCGTCCGCGACCTGGTGCACGAGCTTCCGCCACGCAGCCGCATCAGTGGGTGCGTAGTCGCCGAGCAGATTGGGCCACACCATCTGCGCCGCTTTCTGCCGGAGCGAGAGCGTCGCGAGGACCGAATCCACCCACGGATCGCGCGCCCGGGCCGCGGATGCTGCGGCGGGCGCCGGGCCACTCGCCGCGCCCGCCACTGTGGCACCGGCTGCTGGGGCACCCGCCCGTGCCGGCGCCGCGCCGGTCTGTGGAGCAGGATGGTGTCCGCACGCGGCGCACAACAGGCCGGCCGCGAGGACGCCGGCGAGGCGCGAACGAATGCGGGGATGCCGATGCATGGTCACCGGCTACGGACTACTGGAGCGTGTAATTCGTCCCACCGCCGAGCGAAGCCACACGGATTCATGCCTGGGAGGCGTGCGAAACCACACGACGTCGTCCCTGGAAGGCATCCGAAGCTGCACGAATTCGTCCCTGGTAGGGGCCGGTCGTGACCGGCCCCGCCGGATGCCGCCGCAACACTGTTCCGTCTCATCGCGGCCGGACGCGCCGCCGCAATCCCGTTCGAGGCGCCGCGGCAGATCACCAGTTGATCGTGCCTTGCTTCGTGGTGTCGACGTCTTCGCCCTGGCCGGCCTTGAACAGAAACGCTTCGAGGTTCTTGGTGAGGAAGCTCCGCGCCTGCGGATCCATCACGTTGAGCCCATAGTGATTGATCAGCATCGTCTGCTGCTTGAGCCACTGCCCCCAGCAGTCCTGGCAAATACCCGCAACGACCCGCGCGCCAAGCGGGCCCGGAAACGGCGGCTTCACGAATCCCGCCCGGGTTTGCCCGCAACGGGTGCAAGTGATATCCATAGCGGAAATCTAGGTTTGAGCGCGAGCTACTCAGCTCGCAAAGGCGCCCAGCCAGAAGTCGGCCGGAGAGGGCCGGAGAAAATTGATGTTAGAACAAGCGATCACAGCAATAGAGGCAATCTGGTCTAAATGGTCAATAATCTACCGTCAGCATCGTACGGTATGCAATGTAACACGCTGCCAATAAACGTGTTAACTGGCATCTCCAAATTACGATCAGACGACTGATCTTGACACAACCAAACGTCAACCTTAAAGTCCGTTTGAACCTCAAACGGCGATATGGAACGCATTCCGCGGGACCAGGTTTTGGTTCGCCTGAAGGCCGAAAATGTTTGGTGGGGACCAAGCCGGAAAATTAATGCGAGCTACGCCGCGCTCCGGCGTCGCGCCTACTTCACTGTGTTTGTCCCCCACGTCAAGGACAATACGGTTCGCCGAGCCGTGCTCCTCATGGGACCACGTCGAGTAGGTAAGACGGTAATGCTCCATCACACGATCCAACATCTACTCGATTCCGGTGTGGAACCGAAGCGGATTTGCTACGTCTCCGTTGACCACCCCATGTACAACGGACTTGGTCTCCAGACGCTGCTCGATTGCTACGCGGAGGCAAGCGAATGTCCGCTTCCACGAAACCCCAGTGACCCACCGACCTACGTGTTTTTCGATGAAATTCAATATTTGCGCAATTGGGAGATCCATTTAAAAACGCTTGTGGACGAGTACCCTCGGCTCAAGTTCGTCGCCTCAGGATCCGCCGCTGCGGCACTGCGACTTCAAAGCACGGAATCGGGGGCCGGACGCTTCACCGACTTTCTGCTACCACCGCTCACCTTTCACGAGTATCTCGACCTGCTCGAAGCTTTGGGAGCGGTTGAGGTAACGGAATCCGAGTTGGGCAAGACCAAAGTGATCGCACCGGATATCAATGCCCTAAACGATCTGTTTGTGCATTACCTGAATTTTGGTGGATATCCCGAGGTCCTTTTTTCGCCAGCGATTCAAAATGATCCCGCTCGATTCGTCAAAGGGGACATTATCGACAAAGTCCTGTTGCGCGATCTTCCAAGCTTGTACGGGATCCAGGACATCCAAGAGTTGAATTCCCTGTTCACCACGCTCGCGTTTAATACTGCAAACGAGGTGTCGCTCGAGGATCTGTCCCAACATTCTGGTGTCGCCAAGAACACCATCAAGCGCTACATAGAATACCTCGAAGCCGCGTTCCTCATTCGAACTGTGCATTGAATAGATCGCGCTGGTCGTCGATTCCAGCGCGCCAACTATTTCAAGGTGTATTTGACAAACCCGTCAATGCGAGCGGCGCTATTTGCTCCGTTGCCAGCGGAGAGTGACTACATGGGCCAACTCGCGGAAACCGGCATATTCTCGCAATGGTTTCACGCTCCCCATTCTTTGTATTACGCCCGTTGGAAACAACCCGCGCCGGGCGAAGTCGATATCGTAAGTGTAGACAACAGGCGACAAAAGCCCGATTGGGCGGTCGAGGTCAAGTGGACAGATAGGTTTGTTGAAAGACCGGGTGAGCTTCAGAGTGCCTTGACGTTTTGCCGCAGCAACTCATTGGAAAACATCAAGGTCACAACAAAGACGCTCACGGGTACACGGACGCTGGACGGAGTACAGATTCATTTTGAGCCCGCGAGTATCTATTGCTTTACTGTCGGTTACAACATTGTCCGGCACGCGTCGAAACTTCGCGGATATGCACCGGTACCCCTGCGCACGCAGGATGCCCCAGCACTCGCCACGGTTGACGCGCCGATCCAATCGCCGGGCGAGTGATCAATGACCTGGGATCGCGCACTCGTGGTACCCGCACACGGCGCGATCCCGCGAACCAGAAGCCGTCGAAGCCCAACGCCTCGGCCTGTGGTTGGGCCTCCAGCGCGTCGCTGACCACCGCAATCCGAAGCCGCTCGCCGCAGAATTTTGATGTGGTAGGAGGCGGCCGTAACCAACCCCAACTGGTGCCGCCGTATCACCACCCCCATCTCGCAGCGTAGTTGGAGGGGGGAACTCGGATCGCTAGGCTGCACCTTCGCGCCGAATGTGTTTCCCGATCACCCGGATGTCGTCGAAGAACTCCCGCTCCGCACTCCGCCGCGCCGCCGGATCGGGTGACCGCAGCACCGACGCCGGATGCACCGTCGCGATCACGAGCGGCGCGAGCGGCGACTCCACCGGCACGCCCCGCTGCTCGGTCACTCGAAAGCCACGCCCAAGCAACGCCTGCGCGGCCGTCGACCCGAGACACACGAGCACGCGTGGCTTCACCAACCTGATCTCCGCGTCGATCCACGGCCGGCACGCCGCGACTTCGGACGCGCTCGGCTTCTGATGGATGCGCCGCTCACTCTTCCCCACACGCTTCCACTTGAAGTGCTTGACAACGTTGGTGAGGTACACCGATGCGCGGCCTATCCCGGCCGCCGCGAGCGCGGCATCGAGCATCTTGCCAGGCCGGCCCGACGAACGGCTCCCCTTCACGATCTTCCTGATCCCCGGGAACCTCGCCCACGATCATGACCTTGCCGTGCGCCGGCCCCACCCCGAACACGGTCTGCGTCCCGAGCGTCCACAGTGGGCACGCCCGGCAGCCGAGCGCCGCCCTCCGCACCGCGGACAACGGGCCGGCCGGAACCAGCGGGGCCGCGGTCTCGCGCAGAGGCCGTGATCGCGTCGCCATGAATGCCCCGGGCGCAACCCGCGTGCCGCACGGCAACTACCTTGAGCCCCATGCCCCTGAACTCCATGCCCGCCGCCCCCGGCGTCCACAACCTGCTGGAAGAAGCCAACCGCGACATCACCTGGGACATCCTCGCCTTCCGCCGCTTGACGAAGGCCGAGATGATGGGCGCAATCGGCCATTGGTACACCAAAGAAAAACGGATCCCGGCCCGCGGCGCCCGCATCACGATCCACACGACCATCGCCTGACCAACAAAAAAGCCGGCCCCTTCGGAGCCGGCCTTCCTGGATTGACTCGCCGCGCCGTTACGCGCGCGCGTACTTCACGGTCGCGAGCTTCACCCACGACAGCATCTTGATGTACACCCACCCGATGTCGAACTCGTACCATTTGGCCTTGAACTTGGCCGAGTGCGGATCGTGGTGGTGGTTGTTGTGCAGTTCCTCGCCACCCAGCCAGATCGCGATCGGCGAGATGTTCCGGCTCTCGTCCTTGACCTCGAAGTTCCGGTAGCCGAGCGCGTGGCCGACGCCATTCAGGATCCCGGCGGCCCAGAAAGGAATCCAGATCATTTGCGCGCCCCACACCATTGCGCCCACGAACAGCCCAAACAGATACAAATCGATGGCAAGCATCAGCATGATGCCCAGCACGTTCCGGCGGTCCAGGATGTGCCGCTCGAGCCAGTCGTTCGGGGTGCCCTTCCCATACTTCTCGAGCACGCCGGGCTGGCGAATCGCGCTCCGGTAGTAGAACGCGCCTTTGACGATGATGTTGCGCAGCCCCTCGAGGAGGGGGCTGTGCGGGTCGCCCTCCCGGTCCGCGAACGCATGGTGCTTCCGGTGGCAAGCCACCCACTCCTTCGTCACGATCGACGTCGACAGCCACAGCCAGATCCGCATCGGCACCGCCGCCACCGAGTGGAACGTCACACTCCGGTGCGTCTGCGCCCGATGCAGGAACAGCGTGACACAGACATTGGTGAGGTGCCCCGCCACCACCACGAACACGACGGGAATCCACCAATGCTGCGAGAGGTATCCGTACCCTGGCAAAGCGTGCATAGCGTGTGTGCTCCTGAAGAGACACGAACATCGAGACACCATCGTCCAGCGCCGCGGCCTGACGGACCGCCCCGTCGCCCAACCCCCAACCCCCCAACCCGCACCCGCGGCTGGCCCCAACATGGGGTCAGAAACGGTAGCTATTCAACTTATATCCCGCCGGACTGCCGTGCACGTCCTTCCGCGCCGGCCGTCCCTTCTCCCGCTACTGAGCCACTGGATGCTCTGGCAAACCGCTGAGTCCGCCTGTGGTGGAAGGACTCGCCGTCGTCCCGCCCGGAGGTGGCGTACCCCAGGTGTCGTTGGTGGAGTTCATGTCCGGGACGAATGGGTCAGGCCATAACCGCGCGCCTGTTACCGGCGCCCTGACTTCCACCGTCGCCGCGAATGCACTGCCTTGTGCCCAAATGTCCACCGGGAGCGACACGTCCTGGGTGGATCCGTCGCTCAAGCCGAGCCGGAGGGTCACAGGAAAGACGATCGACGTATTCCGCCGCAAGTAGATCACCGCCGTCCGCTGCCCCGGGTCCGCGGGCGCCCCGCCAGCCCCGCCCGACGCCGCCGGCGCCTGCGTGCTGTCCGCCGTCCGGACCACCGGACCCGGCGCCCCGCCCATCGCGCCGTCGCCCGCCCCATGGCTCACCTGCGGCGCATGGTTCTTCACACTGTCGATCCCGATGTCGAGCACATCGTCCGAGTAGAAGAACCCCCGCCAGAACCACGAGAGATCCTGCCCCGACACGTTCTCTATCGTCCGGAAGAAATCCCCCGGCGTCGGATGCTTGTACGCCCACCGGCGCACGTACTCGCGGAGCGCCAGATCCATCGTCTCGCGGCCCACGACGTGGTCGCGTAGCGTGAGCAGCACCGCGCCCGGCTTGCGATACCCGATCGCTCCCAGTGCCGCGCCCTCGATGTGGTCCGGCGCCGCCATGAGTGGCGCCTGGATCCCGCGCTCCACCGCCTGCCGCCACGACGTCATGTACGCGCCCCACGCGCTGCTCCCCGGCACCCGCAGCTCGTTCGCGAACGCGTTGATGTACGTGTTCACGCCCTCGTCCATCCACGCGTACCGCCGCTCGTTCGACCCCACGATCATCGGGAACCACTCGTGCCCGTGCTCGTGGTTCACGGTCGAGAAGATCGACGCCGGATCCTCCGTGCCGTAGTGCACCATCACGAACATCGGATACTCCATGCCGCCCACCGGGCCCGCCACCGATGTCGCCTGCGGATACGGGAACGGGAACACCAGCCGCGAGTAGTGCCGGATCGTCCACTGCGTCTGCTCCGCGCCCGACTCCCACGCCCGCCCCGCCCGGGGCTCCTGGTAGTACGCCTGGCACAGCACGCCCCCGGGGTTCCCGGGGATCGCGCCGGTCGATGTCGCATCCCACCGGAAATCGGGCGCGGCACCCCACGCCACGTCCCGCACGTTCGTCGCCCGGAACCGCCACGTCTTCATCCCCGGCCGGTGCGTGGTCTTCGCCGCCTCGCTCTCCGCCGCCGTGATGATCGGGACGACGGCCGAGTCGCGCGCCGCCGTGGCCAGCCGCTGCCGCTGCGTGGGGGTCAGCACTTCGGCGGGGTTCTGCAGCACGCCACTCCCCGCCACCGTGTACCCGGAGGGCGCCGTCACCGCGTAATCGATGTCGCCGTACTCGAGGTAGAACTCACCCTGTCCGATGTAGGGATCCGTGTTCCACCCGCGCACGTCGTCGTACACCGCCATCCGCGGATACCACTGCGCGATCTCGTACAGCGTCCCGTCACGCCCCATCCGGTCGGCGCCGTGATCGGGCACCTCGAACGCGTAGTGCACCACGATCGTGAGTTTCCCGCCATGCGGCGCCAGCGGCTGCGCGAGATCGAGCCGCATCATCGTGTCGTCGACTCGGGGCGCCACCGCCGCGCCGTCCGCGGTGATTGCGCCGAGCGTGTACCCGCCGGCGAAGTTGCGCGCACCCCAGCGTGAATCCGCCGCGAAGACCGCCGACCCTTTGCTCCCCTGCCGGAAGAGGTTCTGGTCGAGCTGCATCCACACCCACCGCAGGGTGTCGGGCGAGTTGTTCGTGTAATGAACGGTCACGGTCCCGGTGATCGTCCGCGTCGCCGTATCGAGGGTCGCCGCGATCGCGTAGTCCGCCCGCTGCTGCCAGTACGCCGGCCCAGGCGCTCCCGACGCGTCGCGATACTGGTTCGGGCCGGGCCAATCCATCCGGTCGGTCGTGTAGAACGGATCGTTCCGCTGCTCGGTATAGACCGGGGCCTTCCCGTCCCCCCCACTCGGCACCTGCGCACGCGACGCCACCGCTGGCACCACCACGGCCGCACCAGCAAGCCCGATCGCCCACACCGCACGCACACACACGAACGCCACGCTACCTCCGCCGGCCGCCTCGCCTGGTCTACTTTCCACTTTCTTACGCTCTACGTTCTACGCAGCCGGCGCTCCCGCAATCTCCAGCGTCGCCACCACTCGCGTCCGCTCATCCACCACCGCGATGCGGTGTGCATTCGTATCGGCCACATACAGCAGCTCCCGCCCGGCGTGATACGCGAGCCCGCCCGGCTCGCGAAATCCCCGCAGGTACGTCTCCGACGTCCGCGCGGCCGGATCGGCCCACTTCACGGCGTCGTTGTACGTGTCCGCCACCATCAGCCGCCCGCTCGAATGCACCGTGATCCCCTGCGAATGCTGCAGCCGCGTCATCTCGCTGTCCCCATCACGGTCCCCGAACTCGAAGAGCCCGGTCCCGACGATCGTGTGGACTTCGCCCGTCGGACGTCCGGCGCCCGCCGCTTCCACCACCAGCGAGCGCACGGAGCTGGACTCCGCGTCCACGAAGTAGAGCCGCCCGCCGTCCGCCGTCGCCGTCAGCCCCATCGGCTGCGCCAGCAACGCGTCGCCCGCCGGCCCGTCGGTGATGTCCTCCCCGCCGCTCCCCGCCACCACATCGGCGCCGGCATGCGTGCCACTCCCGCGCAACGCGAAGATCTGATGCGTCCCCGCCATCGCCACGTACACGGTCTCGCCCGCGATCGCGACATCCCACGGTGATGACAGCGCACCCGCCGCCCGGTCTCGGCGCGTCCGGATCTGCCGCCCGGTCCCCGCCACGGTGCGCACCGCGCCACTCGTCAGACTGAGCGCGCGCACCGCATGGTTGTCGGTGTCGGCAATGTACACGGTCTCGCCGTGGAACGCGACGCCCGCGGGATTGTTGAACCGCGCTTCCAACCCGTCCGCGAACCCCGGCACGCCATCGCCCGCGATGTGCGTCACCACCATCCGCCGCCCGCCGCCGTCGCGCCCCTCGCCATACACGCCGGTCAATGTCCCCACCAGCACGCGATGATGCCCCGTGTCCGCGATCGCGATGAGATCGCCGTGCACGGCGACTTTGGCGGGATAGCGCAGGGTGCCCGACGGCACGGGATCCGCATCGGGTGGAAACGCCAGCAGCTCCCGGTTGATCTCACCCGCCGCATCGTGCGTCGCGATCAGCTTCTCCACCAGCGGCGCCACCATCTCCGCCGTGAACTCGCCCGCGTGCGACCCCAGCACCGCGCCCGTGGGGTCGATGAACACCAGCGTCGGCCACGCCCGCACCGCGAAGCTCCGCCAGATCCGGTACTGCCGGTCGTTCACGATGGGGTGCATCACGCCCAGCCGCCGCGCCGCCGCCCGGATCCGCTCGGTCTCCCGCTCCGCCGTGTACTTGCCGCTGTGCACGCCGATGATGGCCAGCTCACCCGGGAACTGGTGCTCCAGCGCCCGCAGCTGGGGAATCACGTGCTGGCAGTTGATGCAGCCGTACGACCAAAAGTCGAGCAGCACGATTTTCCCGTGCAGCCCTTCCAGCGTGAGAGCTTCTCCGCCGGTGTTGATCCAGTCGAGATTCGTCGGAAACGCCGGCGCCCGGACGGGCGGCGTCGCAAGCACGTCGTGAACGGCCATTGTGTGAGAATATAGACAACGACTCGCCTGGCGTAATGCTGCGCGACATGCAGCCAGGACGCCACGGCCAAGGGCCGGATGCCCTCAGCGGGTCGAGTCTTTCGGTGCGGCCAGGGGCTCCCGCGGCACGAGCGTAATCATGAGTCCGACGGCTCGCGAGACGCGATCGAGCGTATCGAAGCGCGGGTTGCCGGTCATTCCTTCGATCTCGGAGATTCTGGATTGCTTCGTGCCCGCCTGACGGGCCAGGTCAGCTTGCGAAAGCCCGAGCGCCAATCGCGCGCTGAGTAGCGCGTTCGCGACGGCAAGCCCCGACCGCATCTCGTCAAGCAGAGCGAGATCGGCGCCGCTGTAATTCGGGTTAAGCAGGCCCGTTCGTCTGTCGCTTCTGGCAGTAGTCATGGTACAGATATTCTCTCTCTTCCTCGTCGTAACCGCCGCGTACGACATCGGCTCTTCCCTGCAGGCAACGCAGTCTGTCTCTGTTGTCGAACGTCCGCCACCGCTTGATGACACCCTCATACATGAACACGCGCCTGACGTGCTCGGCCGAGCAATAGATCCGGCAACGTCCCCACCGAATCTCCCAGAGACCGTCGCCAAGCCCTTCCCACATCGGCGGCCCGACGTGGAAAGGGCCGCGCTCTTCGAGACGTGGCGCCACGATTTCGTGAAACTTGATATACGACTTCGGCTCATTCAGAATGGAGGCCGCCGAGAAAATCCATCACCGCCGAGTGTCCCGACGGTGTGATATACGGCACCAATCGCCAATCACCCTCTGGCGATCCATCTGTGGTATCAGGCATTGAGGCGTCAGCAGGTTGGCCGATCGCCGCACATACGAATATACCGTATATGGGCTAAAATACAAGGTGCGCCAGTTGAGAACCGTTGGCTCCTACGCCGTCAGCGGCGCCGTCCTGCGGAGACCCGGGCGGCCAGCGTGCGAGCTCCGATGATGCGCCTCAGCGTGTTGCCGCCGGCATCGAACAAACGCGGCTGCACCATTAGGTTGCCGCGATGCCCCCCGTCCAGATCGCTCGCCGCCCCGACGGTTCGTTCGCAAATCCCTGGGGACCCGCGGGCGACCTGCCGGGGTTCGGCGCCGCACTCAAGTGGATGGTTCAGCGCCCATTCACCCGCCCGGCCCACTCGATCAGCCGCCGCGACTTCGCCGCGCGCTTCCCCCTCGCCACCAACACGTTCCCCACGCCGCGCGCCGCCGCAACCGATCTCATCATCACGTGGATCGGCCACTCGAGTTTCCTCATCCAGATCGGCGGCCGCAACATCCTCGCCGATCCCGTCTGGGGTGACCGCGCGTCCCCATTCCAATGGCTCGGCCCCCGCCGCTGGATGCCGCCCGCCATCCCCTTCGCCACGCTGCCACCAATCGACGCGGTCGTGATCTCCCACAACCACTACGACCACCTCGACGACACCACAATCCGCCGCCTCACCCGCCTCGATCCCGCACCCCGCTGGTACGCCCCGCTCGGCGTCGGCGCCTGGCTCGAAGAAACGCGGCGCACACGACGTGCGCGAACGCGATTGGTGGGGACAGGATGAATGGGCCGATCCGCGCTTCCCAGTGCCGCTCACCCTCACCGCCACGCCCGCCCAACACTTCTCTGGACGCGGCCCCGCTCGCAATCACACACTGTGGTGCGGCTGGTGCATCCGCGCCGGCGACCGCGCCGTCTGGTTCGTCGGCGATACCGGCCGCCATTCCAGCTTCGCCGAGATCGGCGCCCACTTGGGCCCCCTCGACGGGATTCTGATGCCGGTCGGCGCCTACGATCCGCAATGGTTCATGGCACCCGTGCACGTGTCGCCCGAAGACGCCGTCGCCGCATTTTCTGAGACTATCGCAGCGGCGCCGCGCCCGGATGGCCGCACTCCCCTCATGGCCGCCATGCACTGGGGCACGTTCCAGTTGACCGACGAGTCAATGGATGAGCCCCCGGAGCGCACGCGACGCGCATGGTCCGCCGCCGGCCTGCCCCCCGGCCGGCTCTGGATTCCCGTACACGGCGAGTCCCGCACGCTCTGACAGGTTCTGCGGCCGTTCGCGCGTGGTATATTGGCCGTCGTGAGCGTTCCCGTATTGCCCTGGGCCGCCGCGTTCGCGGCCATCGCAGCGGGACTCCTCCTCCGCGCGCGATTCGCACGCTCCCGGCACGACCGCCAAGCCCGCCTCCAACTCGGCCCCGGCGGAATCATCATCGGCGCCGGTCCGATCGACCTCCCCGCCGCGCCCAGCGCCTCCCCCCCGCAACGCGCCGCGCTCCTGCTCCACGGCTTCGGCGACACGCCCCAAACGCTCGCCCATCTCGCCACATACCTGCACGATCGCGGATGGACCGTCCGGGTCCCGCTCCTCCCCGGCCACGGCCGCACGCTGGCAGAATGGGCCCGCACCCGCGCCGCCGACTGGCTCGGCGCCGCCCGCACCGAGCTCGCCACCCTCCGCCGCCAGCACGACGCCGTCGCCCTCGTCGGCTTGTCGATGGGCGGCGCCCTCGCCGCCGTGCTCGCCGCCGAGGACGCGTCTCAGCGCTCCCCCGCTCAGGATGGACAGTCCGCCAGGATCGTCGCCTTGGTCCTCATCGCACCCTACCTCGCGATGGCGTGGTGGATTCGCACGCTGGCCGGCCTGCACTACGCGATCACACCAATCCTCCCCTACGCCAACGCCGGCGGCGGCCCGTCAATTCTGGATCCGGCCGAGCGCGAAAAGAACCTGGCCTACGGCGTGACGACCCCGCGCCTCGTCAACGAGCTCGCCCACATTGTACGCGCCGCCCGCGCCGCACTCCCGCACATCACGATGCCGGCACTCCTGGTCCAATCCCGCCAGGACAACCGCATCCGCCCCGCGACGGCGAAATGGGCATACGAGGCGCTAGGATCCGCCGACAAGCGCCTGGTCTGGATCGACCGCGGCGGCCACGTCATCACCGCCGACACGGGCCACGAAGAGGTGGCCTCATGCGTAGATGCTTGGTTGGCCGGCCACCTGACCGGGGAACACACGGGACAGTCGTGAATCGCACTTAATAAATGGATGTAGGGGCGGGTCGCGACCCGCCCGCCGTAACGCCGGCCACATCACAAGGCCGGCCGATGAGGACCGCACCAGGGAGACCACACGTGGCTGTACGGATCGGTGTACCGAAGGAAACTGATGCTCGCGAACAACGCGTTGCAGTCGTACCCGACGGCGTACGCGCACTCGCAAAGGGTGGCGCGACGGTCGTCGTCGAACGCGGCGCCGGCGCCCGGGCGTTCTATAGAGATGCGCTCTACGAGACTGCCGGCGCGACGCTCGCCGATGCCGCCGCCGTCTACGACAACACCGATGTCGTCGTCAAGGTGCAGCGCCCATCGCCGGCCGAGGTCGCACGCCTCCGCCGCGGCACGCTGCTCATCTCCCTCCTGGCCCCCGCCTCCAACCCCGACACCGTCCACGCCCTCCTCGGCGCCGGCGTCACCGCCCTCGCCCTCGAGCTCGTGCCGCGCATCACCCGCGCGCAATCGATGGACGTCCTCTCCTCGCAAAGCACCGTCGCCGGCTACAAGGCCGTGCTCATCGCCGCTGACACGCTCCCGCGGCTCCTCCCGATGATGACCACCGCCGCCGGCTCCCTCGCCCCCGCCAAGACGTTCGTCCTCGGCGCCGGCGTCGCCGGTCTCCAGGCCATCGCCACCGCCCGCCGCCTGGGCGCCATCGTCAGTGCCTTCGACGTCCGCGCCGCCGCTCGCGAGCAAGTCGCCAGCCTGGGCGCCGCCTTCGTCGCCGCCGAATCCGTCAACCCCGACGGCGAGACCGCCGGCGGCTACGCCCGCGAACAGTCCGGCGAACAGCAGCAGCGCATTGCCGCCGCGATCGGCGGACACATCACCGACATGGACATCGTGATCTCGACAGCCCAGATCCCCGGCCGTCCCGCGCCCCGGCTCATCAGTGCCGAGATGGTGCGCAAGATGCGGCCCGGCTCTGTCATCGTGGATCTCGCCGCCGAAGCCGGCGGCAATTGCGAGCTCACCATACCCGGCGAGACGGTCGACGTGGACGGCGTACGCGTGATCGGCCCGCTCAATGTGCCGAGTATGCTGCCCTACCACGCCAGCCAGATGTTTAGCAAGAACGTCGTCACCCTGCTCCAGCATCTCATCAAGGACAACACGCTGGCCGTCGACATGACGGACGAGATCACCAAGGCAATGACGGTGACCAACGGAGCGAGCGCGTGATGGCCCGGTCGGGCCGTCGCGCCGGTTTTTTCTTCAGGAGAAAAGAGGAATGGAAATAACGACCATTACGGAGCTGTATGTGTTCGTGCTCGCGGGGTTCGTCGGGTACCAGGTCATCACCCGCGTCCCGCCGCTCCTCCACACGCCGCTCATGTCGGCCACCAACGCGATCTCCGCGATCTCCGTCGTCGGCGCCATGGTCATCGCCGGCGCCCACTATAACCGCGTCAGCACGATCCTGGGCTTCATCGCGGTCGCATCGGCCACGGTGAATGTCGTCGGCGGCTTCCTGATCACCGACCGGATGCTCCGCATGTTCCGCCCGGCGGGTCGCAGCGGCCCGGAAGCACCCGCCACGACCGGCGGCGCCGCCGGCAAGCCCGCAGCCAGCGCGACCCAGGCGTCCGGCAGCACCCCCGCCGCGGGGCAGTAACCGATGGCGCGCACGATCTTCATTGAGACGACGTATCTCGTCGCGTCGGTGCTGTTCATCCTCGGGCTTCGCAGTCTCACCAAGCCCGAACGCGCCCGGCGTGGCATGCAGATGGCGGCGGCCGGTATGGTGTTCGCCATCATCGGCACGCTCATCAACCACGAGATCGTCGACTACCGCTGGATCGCCATCGGCATCGGCGTCGGCGCGCTGATCGGCTACCCGCTCGGCATGTGGGTCCCGATGACCGCGATGCCCCAACAGGTCGCGATCTCCCACATGTTCGGCGCCCTCGCCGCCACGCTGGTCGGCGTCGCCGAGTACTACACGGCCAACGGTGTCGTCGGACCCGGCCGGATGACGGCGCTCGGCTTCGAGACGCTCTTCGGCGCGCTGACCATCACCGGCAGTCTCATGGCGGCGGGCAAGCTGCAGGAGGTACTGCCCGGACGGCCGCTCACCTTCCGCGGCCAGAATATCTTTAACATCACACTCTTCGCGGTCACGGTCGGAATCTTTCTGTATCTGATCGGCCACCCCGAGCACGCGATGCTGTTCTACATCATGCTCGCGCTGAGTCTCGCCATCGGGGTGTCGATGGTCCTCCCGATCGGCGCCGCCGACATGCCGGTCGTCGTCTCGCTCCTCAATTCGTACGCGGGCCTCGCGTCGGTCGCGACGGGATTCGCGATCGGGAATAACGTGCTGATCATCGCCGGCGCGCTCGATGGTGGCTCGGGCTTCCTGCTGTCCGTGCTGATGAGCAAGGCGATGAATCGCTCGTTCGCCAATGTCCTGTTCGGCGCCTTCGGGACCGCGGCGCCCGCCACCGCGAAGACGTCGGCCGGCCTCACCGCGCGGTCGATCTCGGCGGAAGACGCGGCACTGCAGCTCGCATACGCAAGTCTCGTGGTGATCGTACCCGGCTACGGCATGGCGGTCGCGCAGTCACAGCACCAGGTGCGCGAGTTGGCGGAACAGATCGAAGCCCGCGGCGGCACGGTCAAGTACGCGATTCACCCGGTCGCCGGCCGCATGCCGGGACACATGAACGTCCTGCTCGCCGAGGCCAATGTGCCCTACGATCGCCTGTACGACATGGACGAGATCAATCCCGAGTTCGACCGCGCGGACGTCGCGCTCGTGATCGGCGCCAACGATGTCGTGAATCCCGCGGCGCGATCCGATCCCACGAGTCCCATCTACGGAATGCCGATCCTCAACGCCGACAAGGCGCGGTCGGTCATCGTGCTCAAACGCGGCATGAACCCTGGCTTCGCCGGCATCGAGAACGAGTTGTTCTTTCAGAACGGCACGAGCATGCTGTTCGGCGACGCGAAGGCGTCGTTGACGAAGCTGATCACCGAGGTGAAAGCCGTGTAGCCGTTGCGTTGTAGCCGTTGCGTTGTAGCCGTTGCGTTGTAGCCGTTGCGTTGTAGCCGTTGCGTTGTAGCCGTTGCTTGTCTAGGCGGATAAAGCACCGAGGGCCGGCTGCGTCGCAGCCGGCCCTCGGTGCACATCCGCCTACGCCGGTCAGCTTCCCGTCGAACCCGTCGATCCCGGTCCGAACACGGGACGCGGTGGCGCCGCCGGTGTGGGATGCGTGACGCGCTCGACCAGGCCGGACGCCATCTCGCCGAGTTTCGTGACACCCTCGCGTGTTTCCGCCGCGACCGCGGTCGCCACACGCGCGACACTCGCGCCCGCCGCCTGCGCCGCGTTGGTCACGGCTTTCTTCACCGCGGCCTGCTGCTTCGGCGCTTTCACTTCGATCTTGTGAACCGCTTTCTTGATGGCCTTCGTGACGGCCTTCCCCGCTTTCTTCGCGCGGGCCCGCGTCGCGCTCACGCGCTTGGTCGCCCGCTTCTCCGCACGTTTCACCGTGCGCTTGACCGCACGCTTTGCTGAACGCTTCGCTGAAACCTTTCGCGCTCCCTTCTTGGCCGTCTTGCGACGTGGCGTGGATCGCTTGGCGGCCTTACGGGAAGATTTGCGCTTCGTTGCCATGGGTGCAGCTCCCGAGAGGTGGGGTAATCGCGGAGTCGATGAAAAAAGATCCGCAGCGGAGACCGTTAGAGCAAGGCACGTCGCGTACCGCCAGTATCACGGCCCCGCCACGCGCACGCCCCACCCCCGCGAGCGCGCGGTATATTCGTCCCCTTGGCCGGACCCGCCAGGCGGGTCCCGGCCACCACCTCTATCCCGGCCGAGCCCCGAATTATGACACTCCGTCTCGCACTGCTGAGTGCGCTCCTGGGCCCCGCACTCGCCACCGCCTGCACTGGATCCGCCCCCGCCAAAGGCTCCGCGCCGGACAGCGCAGCGCAGGCCGCCGCCCCAGCCGCCGCCGCTGCCCCTGCCCCTGCCCCTGCCACCAACCCGGACCCCGACCAGACGGTCGGCGGAAATGGCGTCCCGGCAGGATTCGTCGGCCGCACCGACGAAGCCGGATCGCCCATCTCCGGCGCGAAATACACCGCCGCGGGCAATGGGACGTGGGACGTTCGCACCGGTCCCGCCCATATCCTCTACTCACCCACCATGGTGGGCCACGACCACTACACGGTCGAGGCCAAGATCGACCAAATGGAAGCCCCGCACCACCCGGAAGCGTATGGGATCTTCGTCGGCGGCGCCCAGCTCGACGGGCCCGGCCAGACGTACACATACTTCCTGGTTCGCGGCGATGGCATGTACTCGGTCAAGGTCCGCAAGGGCGACGACGCCCGCACGATCACGCCCTTCACGGCCAACGCGGCGGTCCCCAAGGCCGACTCCGCCGGCCACGCGTCCTACACGCTCCGCGCCGTGGTCACCACTGATCTCGTTCGGTTCTACGTGAACGGCCAGCTGGTCGCGATGGAGGAGCGGAAGGAGGTCCCCGCCGAAGGCATCGCGGGCGTGCGCATCAACCACAATCTCCACGTGGTCCTGACGCCCGCGACGCTCAAGTGACCACTCGGCACGTCACCCGGCTGGCCACGTCGTAGCGCACCCCCTCTCGCTCGGACGCCGCCCGGGACAGTGTACAGTTACCTGCAGTTCGCGCTGATCACGTTCACGTCGATCCTCTTCATCGTGGACCCGATCGCCGTCATCCCCACGTACCTGGTCATCACCCGGAGCGAGACGGCCGAACAGCGCGCGAGCACGGCCCGGCGCGCCTGCATCGCAGCCGGCGCCCTCCTCGCCGCCTTCGGCTTCGCGGGCAAGGTCATCTTCGGCTACCTCGGCATCACGCTCGCCGCGTTCCGCATCGCCGGCGGAGGGATCCTCTGGCTGATCGCCATGGACATGCTGCGGTCGCAGCGCACCACGCAGGAGACGACAGCCGAAATCGTGGAGGGGCAGGAAAAGGAGGACGTCGCGATCACGCCGCTCGCTATGCCGATGCTCGCCGGGCCCGGCGCGATCACGACGGTCATGGTGCTCTCCGGACAGGCCCATTCGGCCGCGCGGGCCGCGGCGGTGTATGCCGCCATCGCGCTCGCCGCGTTTGTTTGCTGGGTTGTACTGCGGGTCAGCGATCGGCTCATCGCCCGACTCGGGCGAACGGGCATTCAGATTCTGACCCGCATGATGGGTCTCTTACTGGCCGCGCTGGCGGTCCAATTCGTTATCACGGGAGTTCAGGATGCGATGGGGAAGTAGCGCGTGGGCGCTGGCTGGCGCCGCTCTGTCCTGGTGTTGCTCTGTGGGCCGTACCCGGTTTGGCGCAGACGGCGCCGGCCGCTCCACCTCTCACCGGCTACTCGGCCGCGGGCGCGACGGCCGAGAATGCGCTCGAGGCCCACGTCATCACGTCGCCCGACACGGCCTACGCCGACACCCTGTCGCGTGCCCTCTCCCACGAGCCGCACATGGCCGGGACACCGGCCCAGGCCCGCACCCGCGATCTGGTCCTCGCGCAGCTGAAGCGCTGGGGTCTCACGACCGAGGTGCGCGCCTACGATGTCTACATGCCGCAGGCGCTCTCCGTACACGTCGCGCGGCTCGGCACATCCGCCTCCCCCGACTCGGAAGAGTTGTCCCTGCCCGAAGGACCGATCGCTGGGGACTCGACGTCGTCCGCGTTTCCTCAGGTCCCCACGTTCAACGCCTACAGTGGGAACGGGAGCGCGGCCGGCGAGATCGTGTATGTCAATTATGGATTGATTCAGGACTACGCCCACCTCGACTCGGTCGGCGTCTCGGTGAAGGGCAAGATCGTCGTCGCCCGCTACGGCCACTCGTTCCGCGGAATCAAGGCGCGCGAGGCCGAGAAGCACGGCGCGGCCGCGCTCCTCATCTACAGCGACCCGGCCGAGGATGGCTTCACGCGCGGCGACGTATACCCCGAAGGACCGATGCGCCCTGAACGGGGCGTGCAGCGCGGCAGCATCATGAACGCCAACGGTGACCCCAGCACACCGGGCTACCCGAGCACCGCCGGCGCCCGCCGCGTCGATCCCGCCCAGATGGACATCCCGCGCATCCCGGTCGTGCCGATCTCCTATGGCAACGCCGCGCGCTTGCTGCGCGATCTCCGCGGCACCGGCAACGCACCCGCCGGCACCGCGGGCAGTGCCGCCCGCAGCGCGGCGCGCTTGCCGCAGTCCTGGCAGGGCGGTTTGCCATTCCGGTACCACGTCGGCCCCGGCCCCGAGCGCGCCCGCGTGTCCTTCACCGGCGAGACCGGACAGGCTGGCTACCACACGATCTGGGATACGTTCGCGGTCATCCCCGGCACGCAGTTCCCCGACGAGATGGTGATCGCCGGCGGCCACCGCGATGCCTGGGGCCCCGGCGCGGCCGACAATGTCAGCGGTGTGGTCAGTGTGCTCGAAATGGCCCGCGCGGTCGCCGCCGAGGTGCGCGCCGGCCACCGGCCCAAGCGCACGATCGTGCTCGCGACGTGGGATGCCGAGGAATGGGGTTTGATCGGCTCGACGGAATACGTCGAGGATGACTCGCTGCGCTTGATGCGCGGCGCCGTCGCCTACTTCAATCAGGACGTCTCGGCCGACGGCCCAATGTTCGGCGCGACTGGATCACCGTCGCTCCGCGGCATCACCCGCGAGGTCACGCAGCTGGTGCCCGACCCCGACGCGGCCACCGGTGTCAGCATCTACGACGCGTGGCGCGGCGGCGATCCATCGTCCACGCCGCACGCGGACACGACGGGTCCCGTGTTCGGCGATCCCGGTGGCGGCTCCGACTTCGCCGGCTTCGCAAACCACCTCGGTGTCCCCATCCTCTCCTGGGGCTTCGGAGGCCTGGGTGGTGTCTATCACTCGGCCTACGATGATTACAAGTGGGAGTCCACGTTCGGTGACCCGGGCTACCGCCGGCACGCCGCGTCCGCGCGCGTGGGCGCCGCGCTGCTCCTCCGCATCGCCAACGCCGACATTCTCCCCTACGACTACGTGGAATACGCCGATACGATGCGCGGGTATATCCCCGCGATCGATGCCGCCATCGCCAGCCACGGATGGTCCGTGCCGACCGCTGCGCTCGACCAGGCGATCACCGGCATGGAGACCGCCGCGACGGCATGGGCCGCGGCTCGCGATTCGGCGCTCGGCACCGCCAAGCTCGCCGCGCCATCACTCCGCGCCGCGAACGCGGCACTCCTGCGCGTCGAGCGCGCACTCACCCGCCCGGAAGGACTCCGCACGCGTCCCTGGTTCCGGAGCCTGATCTACGCGTCGGACGAGGACAACGGCTACGCCGACGTCGCATTCCCCTCGGTCACCGAAGCCGTGCGGTCGGGCGACTCGGCACTCGTGGCACGCGAGGTCGCCGACCTCGCGGCGCGCTTTGACGCGGCGTCAGCCGCGCTGCGCGATGCCGCTGTCGCGATGCACCCAGCCGCCGGCCGCAAATGAGGCGGACGGCGCCTCCCGTGAGACCGGCGGTGCGCTAACCGGACGCGACGCGTCACGATGGGCATCCTCGCGGTGCCCATCGTCGCGATGGGGATCACCGTGATGATGGCCTTCGCCGTGATGCGATCCACCGTGGCGGAGCGCGTCCGCGCGCAACGCCCGGTCGGCCACCGGATGCCCTGCGAATCGTCGGCCGCGGGATCGAGATCGACGTCGGCGCTCACGTCCGGCTCGACGACGGGCGTCGGTGACCGCGGCGGCTCGATGGCGACCACCGCGTCGCGCGCCTGGGAGGCGGTCACGCCGCTCACCGCGCCGCTGCACGCGCAGCCCAGCCGCGGCCCCAGGTCGATCAGCACCGGCGCGCCCGCGATCAGGTACTGCGCCAGCTCCGCCGCGTATTCGACATCGAGGATCTCGACGACCGAGCGCGAGATGCACGGCTCCGGCACATCGGCGTCCGCGGCGTCCCGCCGGCCCCAGTGCCCATCTCGTGATCCTGCAGCAGGCTGTCGATGGGCAGCCCGCCGGGGAGCGAATGACAGCGCCGGCGGTCAGGCGCGAACGTGGAGTTGAAGACGAGCGGCTCCTGCGCGACCATGATGCCGCGCGTCTTCAGCGACGCGTAGAACTCCTCGGCGCGGATCTGCCGGTATCGAGGGCTCGTTGCTGGCCGATGGGCACGAGCCGACGTACGTGATGTCGATCGGCGTCTCGCCGTACAACTCGCGGAGATACCGCGCCGTCGCGACCGGCGGCGCCACGAACGATACCAGAAATGGAAGGAGATCCGGTCCCGGCCCGAGCAGCCGGTCGCGCACTCGGCGGCACGAGCAGAAAATCGCGCTCGGCAACGTGCGTGTCGCGAGCCGCCGCGCGCACCCTTCCGCGATTAATTCATTGCCCCACGTCGCGGGAATGGCCGCCGCATAGCCCGCGGCGCGGCACGCATGGGCCACCTGCACCAGTCGCCGGCCGCGCCGCGAATACCCGTCTGCACCGACAATGACGAACGGAGTCGGCCCGGCAGACGACGGCGAAACACTCTCGGCACGCGATGCAGGAACGATGGGACCTCCATCCCGAGACGTTGGACGACTCCTACGTAAAAGGAAGCGGCCCCCCCCTCAATGTCCAGCGCACATCACACGCACTCACACCACGGCGTCGCGCTTCACACGCACGCCCGGTGCGCCCCGGACGCAACGACCGTCACGTTGACCGCATCCCAGTCACATTGGGGGCGCGGATTCAGGCGCCATATTCCTCCAGCGCGCGCTCGAGCAGCCGCCGAAGTGCGCTCGATGGGTCCTCACCAGGTGGCACCGCCAGTACCAGCCGCGAGAAGTGCAGCGCCATTTCGTCCGTACAGCTGTCGGACAGCCATACGCATGCTCCTGCAGCGCCACCACCGCGAGGCGCCGCAGCAGCGCGAGGGTCTCCGGATCGAGCCCGCGCGACCCCGGCATCGCGCGGGGGCTGGGGGGCGGATGCTGCCGCCGCCGCGGCGCCCGGACGAGCGCTTGAAGCGTCGCCAGCTCCACGACGAACGACCCGGCGTCATGCTCCAGACCGAGGCGATGACCCCGGTGCGCCGGAGCCCGGGGAAACACCGCGCGACCCCCTCGCGCACGACGGGCACCCCATCCGGACTCCCGACCCGCGTCCGGTGATGATGAGCACCTCCCGGGCCCCAGCGGCCTGCCGCTCGCGGACCACGACTCCGCCCGGTACACGGCATCCGCGCCGTCGGAAACGACGCGCGCAGGTTGAGGATACAGTCCGGAGCGAACCGCACGGCGTCGAACGCGGCCTTGAGCCCCCGGGACGCGGGCGCCGAAGAATGCCGTGGAGAAGGACCAGGCATGGTGACGGGAATCTCTCCCCGCCCCGCCCGCGCTTTTTTCTGTAGCTTCTTGTGATGCCTTCGAAGCGCGATCGCCACGCCCTGATCCTGGAGCTGATCGAGTCTCGCCCCGTGGCCAGCCAGGAAGACCTGCGGAATCTCCTGCGTACCCGCGGCTGGGACGTCACCCAATCCACCCTGTCGCGTGACGTGCACGAGCTGCGCCTCGCCCGCGTGCCGACTGGCGACGGCGTGCAGTACGCCCGCGCCGACGCCGCCAGCAATGGCGACGAGATGCGGCCCAGCCTGGAAGCGCTGCTGCCCCAGCTGGTGATGTCCGTGGACGGCATGTCCGAGCTCCTCGTCGTCCGCACCTCCCCGGGGAGCGCGCAAACGGTGGCCAAGGCCCTCGACACCACCCACCTGGCCGACGTCATCGGGACGATCGCCGGCGACGACACGATCCTCATCGTCTGCCGCTCCGCCGCCGCCCGCGAACGCCTGGAACGCCGCCTGGGCCGCACCCGCTCCTCGGCGCCTCCCGCCGCAGCCGGTTTGCCGTTGATTTCCCCCGGCCCGAATGTTTATTTATGCACTGTTAACGCATAAATACGCATCGCGAGGCCGCCATGCCCACCACCCATCCGACCGCCCGGTCTCCACCATCGTCCTCGCCTACTCCGGTGGGCTCGATACCTCGGTGATCGTCCCGTGGCTCAAAGAGCACTACCCCGGCGCCAAGGTCGTCTGCGTCGCCGCTGACATCGGGCAAGGCGATGGCTCCTGGGCGTCCGTGCCAAAGCCCTCGCCTCCGGCGCCGACGACTGCATCGTCGAAGACCTGAAGCGCGAGTTCGTCGAAGAGTTCATCTGGCCCACCGTCCTCTCCGGCGCCGTCTACGGACGGAAATACCTCCTCGGCACCGCGATGGCCCGGCCCCTCATCGCCCGCCGGCAGGTCGAAGTCGCCCGCCGCGTCGGCGCCGATGCGCTCTCACCAGGCTGCACGGGCAAAGGCAACGACCAGGTCCGCTTCGAGCCGCGTACGCTGCCTTCGCGCCCGACCTCGCCGTCATCGCGCCCTGGCGCGAATGGGACATTCGGAGCCGCGAAGACGCGATCGCCTACGCCGCCGCTCGCAACATCCCGGTCGCCGCGACCGCCACCAAGATCTATTCCCGCGACCGGAACATCTGGCACGTCTCGCACGAAGGCGGGATCCTCGAAGATCCCAATCAGGCGCCACCCGCCGATGTCTTCCAGCTCACCGTCTCGCCCCAGCCGCCCCGACAAGCCGGAAACGGTCACCATCGCCTTCGACAAAGGCGTCCCCGTCGCCGTGAACGGCGTCTCCCTCGACGCGGTCACGCTCTCCGCACGCTCAACACGATCGGCGCCCGCCACGGCGTCGGACGCGTCGACCTGGTCGAGGATCGCCTCGTCGGCATGAAGTCCCGCGGCATCTACGACGCCCGGCGGCACGCTGCTCTCACTGCGCACAGTGAGCTCGAGCAGTTGACGCTCGACCGCCGCACGCTGGCAACCAGGATCTCATCGCCAGCCGCTACGCGGACCTCGTGTACGAGGGTCACTGGTGGACCACCGAGCGCGCCGCCTACGACGCGCTGGTCGCGGTCACGCAGCAACACGTCACCGGCACCGTCACGCTGAGTCTCTACAAGGGCAATGTCACGGTCGCGGGACGCACCAGTCCCTTCGCGCTCTACGACGAGCGGTTCGTGACGTTTGGCGCCGATGATGTCTACCAGCAGGCCGATGCCGCCGGCTTCATCCGGCTCTTCGCCCTCCCGCAACGCGTCGCCGCCCTCCAGGCCCAGGAACGCGCCGCCGCCGCGCTGGCCGACACGGCGTCGCACGCTGCGCACGCCCGGCACGCCCGGCACACGACGCAACGGCGATGCGCAGAACGGCGAGGCGCCGTCCGACAGCGAAATCAGCGAAGGCGCCGCGGTGGCGGGCGTATGACACCCCCGCCGCCTGTCCGCCCCGGTGAGCCGGTGATCACGCTCGAGTCCAACGACGCTCCCCGTCGCCGGCCCGCGCCCGCGCGCACCGCCTGTGGGGCGGCCGGTTCGCTGCCGAGAGCGCGCCCGCGCTCGATGCGCTCAATCGCTCCGTCGGCACCGACTTCCGGCTCTGGCCGCACGATGTCCGCGCCTCGATGGCGTGGGCGGTCGCACTCTGGGACGCGGGCGTGCTGACGCTCGAAGAAAGCCAGCGCCTCGAGACGGGCCTCGCCGCCGTGCACCAGCAGCTCGCCGACGGCGCTCGCCCCGAGTCCGGCGACGAGGACGTGCACACCATGATCGACCGGATGCTGCACGGCGAGGTCGGGGACCTCTCCGGCCGCCTCCACACGGGTCGCAGCCGCAACGATCAGGTCGCGACCGCCGCCCGCCTCTGGTGCGCCGACGCGGTCGCGGGTCTCGACGCCGCTGTCCGCGCCCTGCAGGAAGTGATCATCGGCCAGGCCACCGCCCTGGGCGATGCGCTCATGCCCGCGTACACGCATCTCCAGCGCGCGCAACCGGTCGCCGCCGCGCACTGGCTGCTGAATCACTTCTGGCCGCTCGAGCGCGATCGCGCACGCCTCGCCGCCGCCGGCCGCTCCGCCATGGCCACGCTCCCCCTCGGCTCGGGCGCGATCGCGGGCTCCGCCTACCCGATCTCGCGCGTGCTGCTCAAGGAGAGCCTGGGCTTCGCCGCCGTCTCGCCCAACAGTATCGATGCCGTGGGCGACCGCGACTTCGTGGCCGAGGTGCTGTTCGCGTCGGCGCTCATGGCGACGCACCTGTCGCGGATGGCCGAAGATCTCATCGTGTACGGATCGAGTGAATTCGGCTTCGTGCAGTTCGGCGAAGCGTTCACCACGGGCTCCAGCATGATGCCCCAGAAGCGGAACCCCGACGCGCTGGAGCTCGTGCGCGCGTCCGGCGGCCGCGCCCTGGGCGACCTCGTCGCGCTGCTCGCCACGCTCAAGGGGCTGCCCAGCGGCTACAGCAAGGACATGCAGGAAGACAAACGCTCGCTCTTCGACGCGGTCGATACGCTCATGCTCGTGCTTCCGGCGGCGACGGGCGCGCTCGGTGAGTTGGTGTTCCGCCGCGACCGGATGCAGGCCGCCGTCGGCAGCGCGATGATGGCCACCGATGTCGCCGATTACCTCGTCGCGCGCGGGGTCACGTTCCGCGATGCGCACCGCGCCGTCGGCACGCTCATCCGCATCGCGGACGCGCAAGGCGTGGAATTGCACGAGTTGCCGTTCTCGGAGTACGCCGCGATCCACCCGGACTTCGGCATCGATGTGTTCGAGTCGCTGTCGCCGCGCCGCTCGGTCGAGCGCCGCGACCTGACCGGCGGCACCGGGCCCACGGCGGTCGCCGCGCAGCTCGAAGCCGCACGCGCGGCGATCGCGCCGGTGCGCGAGACGCCCCGCGGCAATGGGGTCGTGATCGGCGCACGCTGACAGCGGCCGGAGGCCGCCGTCCCCCCACGGCCAGGAGTGCCCGGCTACATCTTGTAGCGGTGTTTCGGGCGTTTCTCTTCCTCATCGGAACCACGTTCCGGAATCGCCTCTTCCAGCGAATCCGCCGGCTCCGGCATCCCCGCTATCTGGTCGGCCTGGCCTTCGGGCTGTTTTATGTCTGGGCGTTTTTCCTGAGGCCCTACGCCGCGGTCGCCCCGCCCCATGGTGCCGGTGTCCCACCGCACGGCGGCGTGGCCATCCGCATCGTGTCGCTCGGTCTCCTGCTCTTCGTCGCGCGGTGGTGGCTCTTCGAGCAGCAATCCCCCGTGCTCGCGTTCGCGCCCGCCGAGGTGCAGTACCTCTTCCCCGCTCCCCTGCGGCGCCGCGACTTGCTGTCGTACAAGCTCCTCACCGCGCAGATCCAGCTCCTCTTCAGCGCGATCGTGATCAGTCTCTTCGCCCAGCGGCTCAACCCCACGATGCCGCCGGGTCTTCGCGCGATCGCGGCCTGGGTCTTCCTGGTGACGCTCTACCTGCACCACGTGGGCGCCGCGCTGGTCCGCGTCGGCGTCTCGCAATCCGCGCCGGGCCGCAAGCGGCCTTTCCTCGCGGTCGCGATCGCCGCCATCGCCGCCGTGGCCCTCGTCATCGGCATCGTCACCGCGTGGCCGCCGCACGCGGGCCCAGGCCTCGGCGGCGCGCTGTTCGCGATCAGCGTCGTGCTCCGGAGCCCGGTCGTCGGCGCCGTCTTGTGGCCGTTCCGCATTGCCCTGGGCCCGCTGTTCGCCTCGTCGCCGGACGTCTGGGCACACGCGCTCCTGTTCGCGGTGCCGCTGCTGGTCGTGCACTACGTGTGGGTGCTGCGCTCCGATGTCCGCTTCGAGGAAGCCGCGGCCGATGCGTCGGTCGCGCTGGCCGGCCGCATCCGCGCCATGCGCCAGCGGATGATGGGCGCGCCCGTGATCGAGACGGGTCCCAGCCACCAGGGCCGGCGCCAGCGCGCCTGGTTCGGGCTGCGGAGTATCGGCGAGCCATCGATCGCGATTGTCTGGAAGAACACGATCGCCCTCCAGCGCCGCGGGTGGCGCGCGATCTGGACGTCGGCGCTGCTCATCACGGTGTTTGTCAGCGTCTTCGCCAGCGGCCGGCACTCGATGACCGGATCACCCACCCTGGCGCTGGCCGCCGGACTCGGCGCCCTCGCCTGGATGCTGGCGTTCTTCCGGCCCGTGGCGTTTCAGAATGACATCAGGCGGGATGTCGGGTATCTCGCGCTGCTTCGCACGTACCCCCTCTCCGGCGTGCGCATCATGGTCGCGTCGGTCGCCTCGGCGGTGCTGCCGCTCGCGACGGCGCAGCTCACACTGGTCGCGGCCGCGTGCGTGATCTGCCCATGGGACGTGAACGGCCAGACGATCGGTGTCGGCCCGCGGGTCGCGGTGTTCGTCGTATCGGCGATCGCGCTGCCCGCGCTCGACACCACATCGGCGACGATCAGCAATGCGATCACACTCCTCTTTCCGGGAGCGAGAGGACTCGCGTCAGCGATCGGAGGCGCGGGCGCGGAAGGCATCGGGCAGGTCATCGTGTCCCGCATCGCCTCGGTCATCGGCGTGGTGCTGTCGTTCGTGGCGCCGACGGGTGTCGCCGTGGTCGCGAATTGGTTGGGCCGAGAGTTCCTCGCGCCGCCGCACGCCATGCTCGGCGCGATCGCGGCGTTCGTCCTCGCCTACGCGGCCCAGCTCTCTCTCATGATGCGAATGGCCGGCCGCGTCTTCGAACGAACCGACGCGGTGGCCGTGAGTGCCGTCGATTAGGCGGTGAGTTCGCTCGCGGAGTCCCGGTCGCGCGCGTGGACGGCCAGGATCACCAGCCGCGCCGCTTCGTCGATCGTGACACGCCCCGTATTGAATTGCATGTCGTAGAGCAGCGGATCCCGCCAGTCGGTCTGGTGATGCCGGCGGACGTACGCCGCACGCGCCTGGTCCATCCGGCGGGTCTCGGCGATCGCGCGCGCGGATTCGCACGGCATCCGCGTGCACACGCGCTGGAGCCGGAGCGGGAGTGGCGCCACGAGCCGGATGTGCAGCGTGCCGGGACGATGGCGGAAGAGGCACTGCGATGCATGCCCGACGACGATGAGCGGAGGGGATTCGGCTGCGGAGAGAATCGATGCCCGCGCCGCCGCGGCCACGGAGTCGGGATGCAGCTGGTCAGGCTGCGCTTCGGCCGGCAGCTCCGGCGGCGCCATGAGGAGCGCCGACGCGATCAGCCGGGTCAAAAGTCCCGGCGGCTGCTCGTCGACCGCCTCGACGTGATGCGGCTCCAGCCGCAACCGCTCCGCCACCCGATGCACCAGCTCCCGGTCCAGCACCGGCCACTGCAACTCCCCGCCAACCGCCCGCGCGAGGTCGCTCCCGCCCGCGCCGTACTCCCGCGAGACCGTGATGAGATCGATCGGATCGCCCACACCACCGTGATCGTCACCGCGCAGCCGGTCTATCATGTCGCCCTCGCTCGCCCACAGGGGTTCACGTCAGAGACCGATCACCAACTCCATGGCTCGCACCCGTCACCGCCCCCGCACTCAGCCTGTCACAGCGCCCGTAAGGGCGCCTGTCACAGCGCCCCAAGGGCGCTTGTCACGGCCGGTCTCGCTCGTGGATACTGGGATCGCGCATCGCGGCGCTCTTGTCCGTCTGCTCAAACCGCCGCGCCACATCCTCAAGATACGCCTCCGCGACATGATCGCTTGGCGACGGCGTGTCGAACGGACGGAAGACCGACCCACCACATTGGGGACACGCCAGCCGCCCCGCCGCCGGCCCACGAGAATAGATCTCGCCCCCGCACGTGATGCAAACCCATGTGGTGAGCTGCCCGTCATGTTCTCTGCGCTGCGCCATACCTGCTCCCTGAACGAGTCAGGACCGAACGTCGCAAGACCCGTGCGGCTATTAATAGGGCGCGGAACGGACGAGCGTTAGACCGTCCGGCAATCATTGCCGGCTGAGGCCGCACCGTATCGTCCCCGGCGATCATTAGCCGGCTAAGGCCGCACCGTATCATCGCCGGCGGATCATTAGCCGGCTAAGGCCGCACGGCATCGTCCCTAGGGGCCGGCCGCGACCCGCCCCGCACCAATCTCTGCCCCCGGACGGTACTGCACCGTGCCGCACTCCAGACTCACTATCTATCCTCCGTCATGCCGCGACTCGCCTGGGCCACCGATATCCATTTCGAATTCGCCTCGGTGGACCAGATCGTCGCCTTCTGCCAGAGCGTCATCGCCGCCGAACCCAACGCCCTGCTCATCACCGGCGACATCGGCCAGGCCCAAAGCGTCGAGCGCTACCTCCGCGCCCTCGGCAAAGCGCTCCCGATGCCCATCTACTTCGTCCTCGGCAACCACGACTACTACAATGGCGGTATCGCCGATGTCCGCGCGGCGATCGGCGCACTGGTCGCGGGGTCACAACACCTGCATTGGATGTCCGGCGAAGAAGTCGTGCAGGTGGGCGACGAGACCGGGCTCGTCGGACACGATGGATGGGCAGACGGCCGCTGCGGCGACTACGCCACGTCACGCGTGATGCTCAATGACTACCGGCTGATCCGTGAGCTGTCCGGCCTGTCACCGCCCGCTCGCCTCTCTGTGCCGAACGCACTCGGCGATGAAGCCGCGGCGCATTTCCGGCGGGTGCTCCCCGAGGCGCTGGCCCGATTTCCCAACGTGGTCGCGCTGACCCACGTCCCGCCCTTCCCCGAGACGTCGTGGTATCAGGGACGGATCTCCGACCCCGGCTGGCTCCCGCATTTCTGCTCGCACGCCGTCGGCGAAGCGCTCCTTGAGGCGGCGGACGCCCATCCGGACCGTCAGCTGCTCGTCCTCTGCGGCCACACCCACGGCGGCGCCGGCGTTCAGGTCCGGCCCAATCTCCGCGTCGTCGTCGGCGCCGCCGAGTACGGGCACCCAGTCATGCAGGACGTCATTGGCGTCCGCTGATTGGTGCTGGTCGTGGAGGTTTCCTACTTCCTGGCCCCTCGTCCCTGGTCCCTGCTCCCTAGGCGTAGTGCGCGAATTGGTCGTCGTGGCGCGCCTGCGTGTGGCGCACGATCCAGCTGATCCCCATTACCAGCAGCAAGACCGGGAGTACCACGAAGAGCGCCAGCTTGAGCGCCACCACGATCGCGACGACGAAGAGCGCGACGAACACACCCGCCACCAGCAGCATCGGCAGCGCCAGCGCGGCGAGCACGATGAACGGCACCACCAGAAACACCCCCACGACCGCGGCGCCGGCGACGAACAGCGGTAGCCCGAACAGCGCGAGGACAATGAGCGCGGGAATGGCGACGACCGCGCCGATGGTGCCGAGGATAAGACCTTTGATGAGCGTACCCATATCTGCTCCTGATGTGCTCCCGATCGGAAACCCGTGACCTGCATCTCGCGCCATCACTACGCAGCCGCCCGGGCCGCTGTTTCACCCGCTGCCTGCAGTCGTCCGATTGATGGACACTACAGCCCAGGAGGGTGCACCATGTACCACCGAAGCGGACCGGGCTGGAACCCACCAGAGCCCGGACCAGGCGAACCGTGGCGGGGATCAGAACACACCGAAGGGTGGCCTGAGGAATTGGCCGGCCCGGAGTACTGGGCCTACCGGATCCGCGACGAGGAATGGAGCGCGCGATCATTGAGCTGGTCGGAGAACGCACCGCGCCCGGTCGCTAACCCTTACCCGTAGCACACTCTTCTGGAAATGTAACCGTCATAACTCTCTATGTAACATGGGGTTAGGACGGTTTTCTGTCTTGACCGACAATAGCTGGAAATAGTATCTTCGCCGGGTCGGCCACTCTCACGCGAACGCGCCTGGAGGCGCGAACACCGTGAAACGGGCTCCACTACCCGGCCAAGGCAGATTGATCGTCGGCACGGTTTACCTGCTGCACTTCAGCCGCCCGTACAAGCACGCGCGCCACTACGTCGGATTCACCACCGACCTGCGACGACGCCTCTGGCAACACCGCGGGGGCCGCGGCACTCCGCTGATCCGCCACGCCGTCGAGGATGGCATTGAGCTCATCCTCGCGCGCACGTGGGAACTGGCGACGGTCGGCTTCGAGCGCCGCCTGCACAACGGTGGGAAGCGCGAGTGGTGCCCGATCTGCCACGGACCGCGCGCCCTCCGTCTGAGGCAGTGCATCCGAAACCCCGTCAGTGGTATCGGGCATTGATCACCCGCATGATCGTCGCCACCGCACGGTCCCTCCTCCGCCCACTCGCGCTGATCATCCTCATTACCGCCGCGATCGTCGCCGCCGCTCGCACCTATGCGCACCACTTGGCCGGCCCGCCCACACTTGCTGATGCCCGCCGCGCCAATCTCACCATCGTTGTCCTCCTCGTCCTCGCCGGCGCCGCATGGGCCGCGCACCGCGCGAGACGCTGGATCCGCCGGCACATCACGCAACCGACGTCCCAGGGCAGCGCCCGCTGGGGCTCCCCCCACCGCCTCGAATCGCCACTCGGCTACATTGTCGGACGCGGCACGCACCGGCGCGCGCCGCTCCTCCGCTACACCGGCGACGCGCACCTCCTCACCGTCGCTCCCACCGGCGCCGGCAAAGGCGTGAGTTGCGTCATCCCCACGCTGCTCAGTTATCCCGGCTCCATCCTCGTCATCGATCCCAAAGGCGAGAACTACGCCGTCACCGCCGCCTACCGCCGGTCCATCGGCCACGATGTCGTCGCCCTCGATCCCTTCGGCTTGGTCGAGGGCACCGGTCAGTTCAATCCCATGGGATCCATTGACCCGTGGGAGATGGCTTCGATCGACGACGCGGCCGCGCTCGCGGAGATGCTGGTCGTCCGCGACCCACGCGCCTCCGGCGACTCCGTGTTCTGGTCGGAGGAGGCCAAGGCTCTCATCGCCCGCGTCATCCTCTTCGCCGCGGCGTCACCCCAGCCGCACACGCTCGATACGGCGTGGCAGCTGCTGTCGCTCGCACCACGGGACCTCACGAAGCTCTGGAATCAGAATGGCCGCCAGCACGGCCGCCGACGGCGCGATCAAGGCCGCCGCGGACCGCGTCCGGCAGAAAGGCGATCGCGTCCGCTCGGCCATTCTCGCCGAAACGCAAAGCCACCTCCACTTCCTCGACAGCGGACGGCTCGCGCAGGTCATGGAACGGTCGTCGTTCAGTTTTTCGGATCTCAAGACCGGCCACACGACGGTCTATGTCGTCGTTCCGCCCAATCGTCTCGATGTCTGCCGCCGCTGGCTGCGCCTCATGGTCGCCTCCGCCATCGACGCGTTGATCCGCACGCCCGGCCCGCCGCGCGAGCGCGTGCTCTTCCTCCTCGATGAGTTCCCCGCCCTGGGCTACATGCCACCGCTCGAACGCGCGATCTCGCTCGCCCGCGGCTACGGTGGCACGTGCTGGCTCCTCGCGCAGGACCTCTCGCAGTTGCGCGCCCTCTACCCGGTCACCTGGTCCTCGTTCATCGCCAACGCCGGTGTCGTCCAGGCGTTCGGCACCAACGACGTCGAGACCGCGACCTATCTCTCCGATATGCTGGGGACCACCACGGTCCGCGTCGCCTCGCACACCCGCTCCGAGCGCACCGGTGCGGCAGGCCTCTTTCGTGGCGGCGACGCGCGCGCGACATGGTCGGAAGCCGAACGCGCGCGCCCGCTCCTCTCGCCCGATGAGGTTCGCCGCGAGGATCCCGCCACGCAGCTCCTCCTCATGCCCGGCACCGATCCACTCCGCACCGCACGCGCCGACTACCGCCGCGACGCCGAGTTCCGCGGGCGCTTTGCGCACAACCCGATGCACGAACCACCCGCCGGCCGCGGCGGTTAGACTACGACTATGCCGGAATTACCTGAGGTGGAGCACGGCGCCCGCATCCTCCGCGCCGCATCCACCGGCCGCACCATTGCCGCCATCACGACGCACCACCCGGTCTACTCCCGCTCGCTCCCCGCGGCCGACGCCACACGCGCCACCGGCCACGCCATCGCCGATGTCGCACGACGCGGCAAACACCAGCTCGCGACTCTCGATGATGGCTCGGTCCTCGAGTTCCACTTCGGGATGACCGGCGAATGGGCGGTCGGCCGCACCCACGATCCCGCCGTCCCCTTCGGCCGCGTGTCGATCGATTTCGACGACGGCTCCAGCATCACCCTTGCCGACCCCCGCTGCCTCGGCGCCGCCCGCTACCACGCGCCCGGCACACCAATCCTCCCGGACCTCGGCCCCGAACCGCTCTCCCGCAATTTCTCCGCGGACACCCTCGGCGCATCACTCGCGAAACGCCGCGGCCCCATCAAGGTCGCACTGCTGGACCAAAGCGTCGTCGCTGGACTCGGTAACATTTACGCGGCCGAAGCGCTCTGGCTCGCCAGAATCAGCCCCCGCACGCCCGCCGCCTCACTCGGCCCCGCGCGCCGCACCCGATTGGTGCAGGCCATCCGCCACGTCCTGCGGCGCGCTCCCGCCGCGCGATACACGGACCGCGAAAACGGCGCGCGCCAATGGCGCGCCTACGATCGGGAAGGACACCCATGCCGCCGCTGCGGCACCCCGATCAAGCGGATCGTCCAGGCCACCCGCTCAACGTTCTACTGCCCCCACTGCCAACGCCGCTAAGGGATGGAGCAGTGAGGGACGAGCCCCTCGCCCCTCAAATCCCGAGTCTGGCTTTCGTCCAGATGACGATGTTGATGCAGTCGTTATGCGTGCCGGCAAGTGACCGCGGCACTTCGTTCTCCTGATAGATCTCGATCGCGCCGACATTGGCAGGCCGCACGTACTCGTCGAGCTCCCCCTCTTCCGATTCGAGGAACGGATGCCCGTCGATCACGTACGCGACACACGGGCCACAGTTGGAGCCGACGGTCGACTGCCCCTGCGGATTCGTCCCGATGCACGCGTACTCGCCCTTCGTGGCCATGAGTGACGCCTGCCCCTGCTCGTTGTAGTCGATCTTGAGCCCCGGGAATGTCCCGAACAGATCGTGGAACTCGTACGCTTGCTGCTTCTCGATGTAGGGCGGCTCCCAGAACGTCCCCATGCCGGAACGCTTCCGGTCCTCGAAGCCGACTTTCTTGAGCCCCTGGATGTACTGCGCGGTCACGACGACCGGCGCCAGCACCGGCAGCGCCTTCGCGTTGAACGGAACGGTGACGTTCACGGGACCACGGCTCGTCAGCTCCACCGCCCGCACCACGGGCTCGAATCCGACCGACCGCACCACCAGGCTCCGCGTACCGGATGGCAGATTGTGCAGCACGAACTTGCCGCTGGCGTCCGTGAGCGCGGAATCTCTCGCGCCTTTCACGAACACGGCGGCTGATGCGATCGGCTTGTTGTCCAGGTTGAGCACCGTCCCCGTCAACACGGCCGTGCCGTCCGCGTAGCGCCGCGCCTGCCCGGCCCGCGCCGCTGTCGTAGGCGATGCCGCACCCGGCGCACTGGGCGCGCCCGCACTGGGCGCGGTCGCCGTCGCCGCCAGTGACGCGATGGTCGGCGCGGCATTCGGAGCCGCGCCGGAAGCGGTCGCCGTCGCGGCCAGCGAGGCGATGGTCGGGGTCACCAGCGGCGGCACGTGCATTGTCACGAGTGACAACAGCGCCTGCGGTGTCAGCGTCCGGTCGATCGGCGACGCCGCGGCCGCCGCGCCTCCGTCTCGGCGGATCGCTTCGAGGCCGCCGTCCACGCCAAGCGGCACGTGGCACAGGTGAAAGACGCCGCTCCGGCCGGTCGTCGCCAGCCGCACATGCCTGAATTGGTGGAACCCCGTCTTCGTGCTCGCTTCGTACTGCAGCCAGATGAACGACACCTGGACGTTGCCCACCGGCTCGTCGGTGTCCGCGTCGAGGATCCGGCCCACGATCACGCCCGGGCCGGTCGACTGCGGGCTGGCTAACGCGCCCGTCTCCCCCGGAACGTTGCGGCACGCGCGCGCGGCAATCGTCGCACTGGACGGAGTCGCCAGCGTGATCACCAGCGAGTCGCCCGCCCGCACCACGAGGGGCGGCGAGACGATGCTCACGCCGACGGAATCGAGGAGCGGATGAAAGACGCCGAGCCGGATCGCGCCCGGCGCCACGCTGTCCAAATGGAAGATGCCGCTGGAATCCGTGCGCGCGCTCCGGTTGGTGCCGTCGACCACCACGTCGGCGTTCGTAAGCGCTGTCTCGTGGAGGCTGTCGATCACCACACCGGTGATCTGCGACGGGCGGCTCGCCCGCGCCGCTGCGCTGTCCTGCGCCCGGGCCACACCGGCGGCCGCCATGACTGCGGCCATGACCGCCGCACACGACAGTCGGGGCGCGACTCGCCGCGCCCGGCGCGCGACGGTCTGCGCAATGCTGAGCGCGATGCTGTGCCCGATGTGCAGCGCCCGACGCGCGATCGTCTGCGTGCGCGCGCTGCTCACGACTGGCCGCGTGTTACCAGCCGGGAAGGATCTGGAAGCCCCACTGTCCGCCCACGCCGGGCCGCTGGAACGGATACGCATAATAGACTTCCGCGACGATGTAGCCGAGGACATTGAAGCGCGCGCTCACCCCCGCGCTGAACACTGGCGCGTCGCCGGTCGTGTTCGGATTGAGCGTCAGGATCGGGTGGCTGCTGCTCGTCCAGGCCATACCACCGTCGAAGAACGGCGCGATTTCCGTCGGCAGATACGGGAAGTTGATGAGACCATACTGGCTCACGCCGAGCAGCGGGATCCGCATCTCCGCGTTGATCACGGCGATCTTGCTGCCCTCGAGTCGCGTGAGCAGTGGGCACGACCCCGTGCCGGTGACGAGTGCCGAGCATTCCCCCGCCGTGAACGAGGTCACGTTGTAGCCACGCACGAAGTACGGATCGCCGACGTAGACGTCGGACAACCGCGGATCGTCGGCGCCCGGCCCATACCGCCCGTAGTGGAATGCCCGGAACGCGAACGTGACCGGATTGAACAGAAAGTACCGCCGGAAATCCGCCGTCACGCCGGTGTAGGTCACGGTGCCGAACGTCGGATCGGCCTCGAACCGGTAGCGCGCGCCAGCCACCGGCGACGTGAACCCGAAGCTTGAGTAGTCGCCGACGAATGCCGCCGTCGCGTCGAAGAGACTCAGCCCGGGCGGAACCGGCAGCCCCTGGTTCGAGGCGATCTGCTCCAGCTCTCCGTCAGGGAGCACGAGGTATTTGTCGGCGTTGATGCCGTAGTGGAGATACGTGTACCCGCCACCAAGCTCGATGCGGCGCGTCGGCGAGAACGGGTACTGCGCGAACACTTGCCCGGATTCGTAGTACGTGCGGAGATACTCCTCCTCCAGCACCTGCGCGGGCGTCTGCGATCCGCCGGGATTGACGATGGTCGAGTCATACGCGAACTCGCCCACCTGCAGGTACGGGATGTGCGACAACGCCACGCCGTAGTTCCATTGGTGGGTCTGATTGACGTACACGACCTGGCCGCCGATGTCCTGCAGATACCCGGATGTCTGGATCGTCGCGGCGACGATGTTATTCTCCAGCTCATCGCCGAACTGGAACGCCACGCCGCCCGCGGCGCCCGTTCCCGCCGGGCCGCCGAACGCGACGCCCACGCCCGCGGTCCCGATGCCATCGAGTGCCAGGCTCGCCTTATATGGCGTATTCGGGAACTCCCTCTCGCTCGGCAGACCCGTCTCCGGATCCTGGATCCGTTCCGTGACGGCATTGCCGGCCGGTGGGTTCGCCGGCGGCAGGATCCCCTGCGCGATCGCGGTGCCACCCGCGGAATCGGCGGCGATCGGCGGCGTCGGGATGCTCAGGAATTGCTCCGGCTCGATCCGCCGCATCGCGTACCCGGTCTGCTCGAACACGTTGACCATCATCCGTCCGGTCAGCGCTGCCACGGTCATCGCGGGCGACACACCGGAGCTCGCGCGGCCGGGCAGGATGCCCGTGATACCCGTCGCGACTCGCGTCACACGGAAGATCTGGCCACTGGCCAGGTCGGTCCGGTACACGTCCGAGTAGCCGTCCTGGTCGGAGATGAAGTACAGCCCCTGGCCGTCAGGCGTGTACTGCGGATTGATGTTCTTGGACTCGCCGCCGAACAGCGGGAGGACCCGCGTCGCATGCGTCGGTGACGTCATGTCCATGATCGCGATCTGCATTGGCGCGTAGACGAGCTGGTCGAAGTTCGTCGCCGGTGCGCTGTCCGTCACGTACGCGAGCGAGCGGCCGTCCGGCGAAAACACCGGCTCGAGCCGCGCATACCGCCCTTCGGTCAGCTTGTCGGTCTTCCCCGTCTCCAGATGGTACACGTACAGGTTGGTGAGACCGTCGGCCATGCCGGAGAAGGCGATCTGCCCATCCGGCCCCCAACTGATCGAGTTGATCATCCCGATGCCGGGGACGCGAATCCGCTTCGCCTGGTGGCCGCTCTTCTCGTCATAGATGATGATGTCGGACGCGCCGCCGACGTACGCGGCGATCGCGAGCGACTTGCCGTCCGGCGACCACGCCCCGGAGGAGCTGACGAAGTTGACGGCTTCGAAGTGCGGATCGCCGTTCGGGTTGGTCAGCTTGTGGAGGATGCGGCCGGTCGCCGCGTCCGCGATGTACAGATAGAGGTTGAACAACCCGCGGCTCGTGACGAACGCCACTTTCTTGCCATCGGGGCTCAGCGACGGGACGACGTCGAGATCGCCGTACTTCTTCGACGCCTGCGTCAGCACCCGCGTCCCCAGGTTCTTGGGCAGCGTACGGGTCTGCGCGTCCGCGAGATAGTCTTTCTTGATCGACGCCAGCCACGCCTTCATCAAGGAGTCAGGCGTGATCCCCAGCACCTCCCGGATCGCGGGGTCGATGCCCCGCCGGAGCGCCGCGCGATAGATCGCGGGGATCTGCACGTCGCCGTACTTGCCGCCAATGTAGGCGTAGAGCGCCTGGCCCCACCGGTAGGCGAAGTACCCCTGCGGGTCCGTCACCAGTTTCTTGAATGTCGGCAGTTTGTTGCGGAGCGCCGCATCGCGCAGGAACATCACCGTGTTCGGATCGTCGCGCCCGATCGACAGATATTCCGCCATGCCTTCGATGGACCACTGCGGCAGGCGGTTCATGCTGCTGAACCCCCCGCGGAACGTGCCCGCGATATCGAACTGGAACACGTGAACGAGCTCGTGGCCGAGAATATGGTCGTCGCTCGCGTAGTCGCCGGTCATCGGCAGCACCGCGCGGTCGCGGTACGGTTCCGTGAATCCACCGACTGACCCACCGACGAATTGCGGCGCGATGTTGTTCTGCGCGAACGCCGGCGGATCCGAATACAGAATGATCGGCTTGCGCGCGAAGGTGTCGCGCAGCGACTCGGAGTGCCGTTCGTACCACCGCTCCGCCATCCGCGCCATGTCCGCCACCACCAGCGACTCCGCGGGGTAGTAGAGGATGTCGAAGTGGCGGGTGTGCATCTCCTTGAAGTCGAAATTGCGGTACGTGACCTTGTTCTGGCCGAAGTACTGCGCCTGGAGCCGCGAGGGCGCGATCGCAATGGACACCGCCGCAGCGGCGATCGCCGCGCAGACGATGACTTGAGACACCAGCCCTCGCCGGGTCGTAGAACTAATCCCGTGCATCACACGCCCTCGTGGTCGTCCAGGGAAGCGCTCCCCGAAAGGGTGGAGCCACCGGTGGACACTCGGATACCAAGCTGAACCCAGCTTAGTTCCGCACCCGCGAACTCCCCACTTCTCCCGAGCGCCGTGCGGAGCCAGTAGGTCGTCAGGCCGACACCACGGTCCGGTCCGGTTCGCCGCCAATAAAACGCCGTCTCGTACGAGCACCCGCCACCACCCGCCACCACCCGCCCCCACCAGGCCCTGCCGCCACGGCCTCGGCTCGCACGTACGAAGCTACGCTAGTCAATGTCCAGGAGTTGGGAAAGCCTCGCCGCCCGCGCGGCCGCCGCCCACCCGGACAGAAATCCGGGAAGATCGCCCAATGGTCAGCTAGTCAGTGTCGGACGGCCGGCGAATGGTTGGCGTACACCGCGGCAGCCCTGCCAGGGACCTGTCGCCACCGGTCCATCGATCCGCCCAAGGCCCGGAGTCGTGTCAATTCGCCCCAGGACCTCGCTTTGTATCCACAGCGCCCCTGGTCCCTTGTCCCTAGTCCCTAATGACTAATGGGCCCCATCTGCACCACCTCGAAGTCACTCCCCTGCAGCGCCGTCAACCCATGCAGCTCGTCGTCACTCCACCTCGGATCCGGCGCGCCACTCAGATAGAACGCGGATCCATTATCCGCGACAAACATCCCATAGTGCTGGAGCGCGAGCAGAATCACCTGCAGGTTGGCCGAGTACCTGGAGATGTTGACGCTGGCTTTGAGACGGACGCGCATGCCCATCGGCGGGAGCGCCGTGTTGGCACTCCCCGCCTCGTGCCGCGCTGGCGCGACAAAGCCATTCTGCGTCGACGGGCACGTGAACCGCAGCGCGTGCGTGATCGCGTGGTGAATCACGACTTCATCGTAGCGCACCAGTCCCGGAAGGATCGGGAGCCCGGCCGCATCCGCCGACGTCCATCCGGCCGCGCGCAACGCGTCCGACGTGAGGTCGAAGATGGCCCCCGACCCGGCGGACCAGCTCGCACCGCCACCTGCGGGGTAGGCGGCCCACATCTCGTAGAGCTGCCACGCATCCGCGTCCACGGTGAGCACATGCCGGTCGCCGGAGGAGCTCGCGCCACCTTCGATCGGCGCGTAGGGCGGCACGGGATACGGGCCCGGATCACTCTCACTGGCGTACGTGAAGCTGACCGGGACTCGTGGCTGCGTGCCGTGCACCACGACATATGGAATCCCATTCGGGCGCGCCGGCGTACACCGTGCCGAAGTCCGGGTGGAGCGGGCTCGAATGCCCCGCAGCTCGCGATGTAGGTCGCGGAGTTGGTATCAACCGGCTGCGCGGAGATATCGGTGTTCCACGCATTGTCGGCGGGAAAGAGTTCCGGCCGCCGAGGTCCCCGCTCCCATTCCCGAACGCCGCGAACGCCACCCAATGCCCCGCTACTAATGCGACGGCGGAATCGCCCATGTACGTGTTGTCGAGCGTCCAGTGCGCACTCGCCTGCCCGCTGGCGTTCGTGACTGAAGTCGCGGGGATACTCCCCGACCCGGCGGAGACCGCCCAGCTCACGGTGACGTCCGGCAGGGGATTCCCTTTCGCGTCCACAACCCGCACGACAAGCGGATTGGCGAGCCGGCTCCCCATGGGTGCGGTCTGGCTATCCCCACTGACACGCGAGAGCACCGTGTCACTCGGCCCGGGCCCAGGATTCCCGCCCGTGCCAGGCCCGGTCGCGGCCTTGTCGCCCGCGCCGCACCCCGCCGCAATGACGGCAACGCCGATGCCGAGCACACAGATCGCGGCGCGGAGGCGCCCGGCGCCGCCACGCGATTTCGCCCCTATGAATGCCGGCCAGACACCGGAACCATCTGACGAGGATTTCATCGCCGCCTCCCGAAGGGACTCCCACCGATTCCGTCCCCGGCCCCGCGATCTCGCCCCGCACCACCGCCGGTGCTATGATCGCAGACACGACGCCGCGCGCGCGACACCGGCAACGGTTCACACCACCGTCTCTCGCTCCCGTCCGGCAGATCGCCCACAACGTCCACTCCCCGCGAGGTCTCAATGTTTCTCGGACATTATGGCCTGGCCTTCGCGGCGAAACGCGCGGCCCCGCGCACCTCGCTCGGCACCCTCACCTTCGCCGCGCAATGGCTCGATGAGCTCTGGCCCGTGCTGCTGCTCGCCGGCATCGAGAAGGTCCGCATCGTGCCGGGATTCATGGCCGCATCGCCGATGGACTTCACTTACTACCCGTTCTCACACAGCCTGCTGGCGGCGATCGGATGGGCAGTGCTGATCGGCGTGATCTACCAGGCCATTCGGCACGCCCCGCGCGCCGCACTGGTCGTCGGTGCGCTGGTCGTGAGCCACTGGGTCCTCGACGTCATCGTGCACGCCCCGGATCTCCCGGTCTTCCCTGGCGGCCCGCGCGTCGGCTTGGGCGCGTGGAACTCCGTCCCGCTGACGTTGATCCTGGAAGCCGTCGTATACGGGGGAGGCCTCGCCGTGTATCTGCGCACTACCGCCGCCGCCGATCGCACCGGGAGCTACGGGCTCTGGGCACTCGTGCTGGTGCAGGCCGCGATTTACGCGGCGGCATTCACCGGACCGCCGCCGGCCAGCGTCACGATGCTCGGCACCTCCGCCTTACTGCTCTGGATCTTCATCCCATGGGCCGCATGGGTGGACCGCCACCGCACCGTCCGCACCCTGTAGTACTCCCGCGCGTCCGCACCCCGTTGTCTTGGTAGGGGCGGGTCACGACCCGCCCGCCGCTGCGATCACACGCCGGTGTTCACCCCCCACCCTGCCGGTTCTTCCTCCACGCATCCACGGCCTCGCGATCCGCGCGCGCTTTGGCGGCGAGTGCCGCCTGCCAATCGACCTCCGGGGCGACTCCATCATCCGCGAGCGCGAGCGCGTCCGCCGCGCGCGCGATGACCGGAGCGCCAAGCGCACCGGGGAGCGCGCGCCCAAACGCAATCTCCGCTCTCCGGCACATCCGCTCCTCGCGGGCCATATCGCGATGGGCGAGATCGAAGCCGAGGTGCACCGCCATCTGGTGCACGCGCGCGTGCACGCCTTCGTGCAGAATCGATGACGCGATTTGCGCCGTCGTGAACTCCGCCTCGCGCGCCAGGAAGCTGAGTTCCGTCAGGACCGTCTGATCCGCCGGGAAGTACACCCCGCGCGAGGGAAACGCCGCGATGCGCACCTGCGCGACATCACGCCGGAGATGCCACAGCCGCCACGGCTGATATCGCTCGATGAGCGCGATCGCATCCTGAAACCGCCCGAGCACCAACGCCGTCGGGATATCGGGCCGCGTGTTGGCGACCACGACGCGAAACCCACCGGCAACGACGACCTGCGTCCGCCCGTCCGCCGCCGCCGCTTTGATGGCGCCAATGACCTTCTCAACCCCACGCCGCAACCACCCGTCGTCGCCCACGCGTCCTCACGGCAAACTGAAATCCACCTCGAGACTATCATCGGCAGGCGTCCCGCCAGCACTATCGAGCTGCACGGGCACCGCCAGCACCGAATCCCGCGCCGCCGGATCCGTGCTCACCGCCTGGATGTTGAAATACACCTTCTGCACCGACTGATCGGTGAAGCGCTTCGAGTAGTTCCCCTGCGCATCGAGCGCCACACCCGAGAACCCGCCAAACAGCGAATCACCCGCGAGCGCACTCGAGCTGTCGAGATACGCCTGCCCCGAGACGAGCACGGCGGACGCCGCACCGGGCGTCGTCACATGCCCATAAATGACCGCATACGGCGTATTGGCGGGACTGATCGGCGCGGCCGCCTTGCTGCAACCGGCCGCCACCACCCCCGCCCCCACGAGGACCACTCGCACGAGACTCGGCATGCCTCACCGAGAGGCGAGTGTCGTGCCAGGCGTTTGTCGCGCCAATGCCGCGCGTTACGGTTCCCCGCTGTCAATGCCCCACCGGATTGCGGCGCTGCGCCGTAGGGGCCGGTCGCGACCGGCCCTATCCATCAGACGTCAGCCAAAGGTTCAGGGGAACGTGAAATTGACCGCCACGCTGTCATGCGGCGGGGTACCGCCGAGACTGTCCAGTTGAACGGGCACCGCAAACACGGTGTCGGCGGCCGACGGTCTCGAGTTCAGCGCTTCGACGTTGAAGTACACTTTGCGCGGTGCGTAGGCGGAGACCGAGGTGATGTAGGTCCCGTTGGCACCGACCACGATTGAATTGAACCCGCCGGCCACCGAATCGCGATTGAGTGCGCTCGCGCTGTCGGGATACGCCTGCCCGCTGATCAGGACCGAGGTGGCGTTGTTGCCCGTGGTGACGGTCCCGTAGATCACCGCATACGGCTGGTTGATCCGCGGTGTGCTACCGCCCGTCGGATTGGAGCAGGACCAGAGCGCGGCCGCCAGCGCGGCGGTGGTGACGGTGAACGCGAGCGTGAACGGACGGCGTTGCAGCATTGGATGACCCCCGAAGGCCATGAATTTATCGCGCGGTACTGGGGACAGGGGCTGAGCGGCCGATCGTGCCGTCTGAGTCATGCTCAGAGCTTGTGCCGCGCGCGCGGACCCGCCACCGGACGCCCGCCCGCCTCTCCCCCCCCCACCGCCCCGCGCTGCCGGTACGGCGCCAGCACCCCCTCCGCCTCCTCCTGCACCCACGCCGCGAGCGATCCCTCGCGGTACACAACCCACTGAATGAGCGCCCCGCTGACCGCCGCGTCGAGACTCCGCGCGAGCCGCCCCGCATCCACCCCGGCCAACTCACCCGCGGCAACCGCCTCGTCGATGAGCGCGCGATACTCAGCGACGCTCCGCCTGGACCGCTCGAGCGCGATCCAATGCACCTCCGGATCATCCAGCTCACCATGGAGAAACGTGAGCCGGTTGGCGACTGTCGCGGGCGTGTCGTCAGGCCCAGCACGATCCGTCGCCACGGCCACGATTGCGCCCACCCGGGTCGCGCGGGGCGACCGCATCGCTCCGGTCCGCCGCTCCCCCTCCGCTCCCATCCGCTCGAGCGCCGCCAGCAGCATCCCGCGCTTCGACCCAAACCGCTGCAGCAACGTCGCCGGCGCGAGCCCGGTCTCCCGCGCCACGTCCGTCAGCGCAAGCCGCCCGGGCCCCACGCGCCCAACCGCCCGCACCACCCCCTCGAGGATCTCATCATCGCTGGCTGTCCTCGGCCGCGGGCTCATAGCTCAATAGTAAACGCACATTCATTTAATGCTAAATGCTTGTTGTGCTCCCCGCGCGGCTCTCTCATTTCTCTCTCACTCGTGAAACGAGCGCGGGGCGCTCCACCGAAGCGCCCCGCTCTCTCTTCACTCCCCGAACGTACGACCGCGATGCCGTACGACGCCTAGTGGGCCGCCCCCGCCTTCGTCACGTTCTCGGCGGCCGGTCCCTTCTGCCCCTGCACAATGTCGAACTCCACCGCGTCACCCTCGGCCAGCGACTTGAACCCCGTCCCCTGGATCGCGCTGTAATGCACGAAACAGTCCTTCTGGCCGTTGTCCGGCGTGATGAAACCGAACCCCTTCGCATCGTTGAACCACTTCACCTTACCGGTCGTGCGCATTCCAAACTCCTGACTTGTAGACTTTGTCTAGGGAGCGGAACGCGCCGTTACCCTGACAAACTCTGACTCGCGGGAACTCGGGCTCTCGCGCTAAACCCACAAGCCGCTGCGGACCAACTCCCCGGCTCGTGGGCGCGAAAATAATAACGCCTTCTAATACCCGCAAGAGTCAGCTTGACCGGCCCGCCCAGAGCTAAAACGTTGCCCGTGAGCGACTTAGCGCTAACACGCTGCTGGGCCCGGTTGGGAGGGGCAGGCTGGTTCCGGCCTGCGGGCCGTTCGCCCCTCGGAGTTTCTACTTTCGGCTTTCGACTCTCTGCCTTCACCCTGCCGCGCAACAGCTACTGCGCGACAGTCGCCCCGACGACGAAGTACTCGGTATCCCCAAAGCAGCTGCTCGGCACCCCACGATGCTGCTGGTACGTCAGCGACAACCGCTTCGCCGTGTTCGACTCGATGAATTTCGCCACCGAATCACTCCGCACCGTAAAGTCGAACATCTGCGACGTCGTCCCCGGATAACTCGCCAGCGCGAGCTGCCCCTCCCACGTCTGGCACACCCACCCCTTCTTCGCGATTTTCTGCACGAATCCCGACCGCTCGCCACTCGAATACACGAAGGTCAGCATCGACCACGTGTACAGCGCGAACAGGGTCCCCGGCAAAATCACCAGCACCAGAAGCGCGATCAGCCCCCAGTGGCGCCGCTTCTTCTTGGCAGGCTGCGCCGCCACATCGGCCGTGTTGATCGCGCGCGGAGGAAAATCGGAAGGCTGGGTCATGGGCACGATGCCGTCAGGAGGTTGCAACGAGGAGCCGGCGAGCCGGCGCGTCGCTGAACGATACGTCGTCCCGCCCCGGATGCCAGCGGTCCGTCTCCTCTCCCCACGGCCCGGGCCCCGCAAAGGTTTCACCCGCCGTGAGAGAACCGAAATCCGCCCACTTCGTACCGGACACCGCCCCAAACAAGGGATAGATTCAAGCCTGGCCAGCCGCCGGCCCCAGCACCGGCGTCGCGGCCGCTCTGTCGAACCCTCGCCGCGGGATCTCCGTGCCTGTCCGCCGTACGACTGTCACCACCGACGTGGGTGGCGTCCTGATCGGGTCCTCGCACCCGGTCGTCGTGCAGTCCATGACCAACACCGACACCGCCGATGCCGCCTCCACCGCGGCCCAGGTGTCAGCCCTCGCCCGCGCGGGATCGCAGTTGGTCCGCGTCACCGTCAACAACGACGAGGCCGCGGCCGCCCTCCCCGAGATCGTCAGCCGCATCGCCGATCTCGGCACCCCCGTCCCCATCGTCGGCGACTTTCACTACAACGGCCACCTCCTCCTCGCCAAATACCCCGAGTGCGCCCGCACGCTCGCCAAGTACCGCATCAACCCAGGCAATGTCGGCAGCAAACGCCGGGATGAACACTTCCGCGCGATCATTGAGATCGCCATCGCCAACGGCAAACCGGTCCGCATTGGCGTGAACTGGGGCTCGCTCGATCAGGACTTGCTCACCACGATGATGGACGCGAACGCGAACCGCGCCGCGCCCGGCGATGCGCGCGATGTCTACATCGAGGCCATGCTCGAGAGCGCCCTGCGCTCTGCCGCCCTCGCCGAAGACGCGGGCCTCGGACACGACCGCATCGTCATCTCGGCCAAGGTCTCGCTCGTGCCCGACCTGGTCGATGTCTATCGGCGCCTCGCCTCCCGCTGCGATTACCCGCTCCACCTCGGCCTCACCGAGGCCGGACTCGGCACCAAAGGCATCGTCGCCAGCACGGCCGGCCTCTCGATCCTCCTCGCCGAAGGCATTGGCGACACGATTCGCGTGTCCCTCACGCCCAAGCCCGGCGGCGACCGCACGGAAGAAGTCTTCGTCTCCCAACAGATCCTCCAGTCGCTCGGCCTCCGCAGTTTCGCGCCACAAGTCACCGCCTGCCCCGGCTGCGGCCGCACGACGTCGACGTTCTTCCAGCACATGGCGGAAGACATCCAGACGTACCTCCGCGAGCAAATGCCGGCCTGGCGCGCGAAATACCCCGGCGTCGAAGAGATGCGCGTCGCCGTCATGGGCTGCGTTGTCAACGGCCCCGGCGAATCCAAGCACGCCAACATCGGCATCTCGCTCCCCGGCACGTTCGAGGAGCCCAAGGCGCCGGTCTATGTCAATGGCAAGCTCGTGGTCACCCTGCGTGGCGATGACATCGTACCGGAGTTCCTCACCATGCTCGAGGAATACGTCGCCCGCCGCTACGGCGCCGAACTGGTCGCCGCCGGGTAAGACCACATGACGCGCTCTATGGCGGTGTGAGCGGCTGGCATCCCGCCCACACCAGGTGAGTGTTCTGGAGCGTGTGCGAGTGTTGGCCCGCGCCCGGGCCGCTCGGCGCTCCACCGCCCAACATTTGACGCCGTTCGGGGGTATTCATGGAAGCAGCACTTCGGCCGCACACGATCGCGCGGCACAGGTTGGATTTCTCTTTTGGTGCGTTCCATGTCTCGCATGTCGGCCACCCGCGTCTGGGCCGCGTTTCTTCGAGGATCAGGAGCGATCGATCTGCTTCAGGCCGGGGGCGTCGCGCTGATCGTACTCCCGGTGCTCGTCGGGGTCTGGTACCTGATCACGGATCTGCTGGGCGTCGTCCTGCCCTGATGCGTCTCGCCAGCGAGATGATGAACACGGCCGGCGTGTGGGCCATCATCGCGGCCAGCATCATCCTCATGTGCGCGATGCTCGCCAGCGGCATGTGGAACACGGCGGGCGCACAGGGCCCGGGCGGGGGCCGCGGAGGGCGCGGCAATGACAACAGCACGCCGCTCAATGCGCCCGACCCGCACGTGATCGCGATGGCCAAAACCATCCAGGCCGATCCCGAAGACCCGATCCCGATGATCCTCGCCGACCGCAATGAGCTCAAACTGTCGGACAGCGAGACGGTCGCGCTCTCGATGCTGGAATCGAAACTCCGCATCGACAACGGGCCGCTCCACAATACGCTCGATTCGCTGCGGCCGCCCGGGGTCACGCGCAAACCCGACTTCGCGCACATGGACTCCACCGCGCGCGACTCGATGGCGAAAGCCCGCGTCGCGATCGCGCACACCATGGGCGCCATCCACGACAACGACCTCGCCGCCCGCCAGGGCGCATTCTCGATTCTCAATCAGGACCAGCGGAACGCCATCACCGATCTCAAGAAACGCGTGCGCGCCATGCTCAACTCCGGGATCCCCAGCGACGACACCGAGGGTGGCAAGTCCGGCGGACACCATTCGAGCGGCCAATCCGGTGGATCGGGCTGAGCGGCTTGCAGCACTGCGAGTGGACGGCACGCCCCGCCGCCCTGCGCCACGCGCGCGAGGCAGCGCTGTCACGCCGGGCCGCACACCCGCGACCGCTGCGCTAGTCACGAGCACCCCCGGCACGAGGACGATCGAAACACCGGAGGCCGCGGCCAATGCCGCGCTCATCCTCCGCGTCCGCCTAGGCGATGCCGCCGCCTACGCCACCGTCGTGCATCGCCACATGCGCTCGGCCTTCGCGATCGCGTATCACGTGCTGCAGCACCGCGAAGACGCCGAGGATGTCGTGCAGCAATCGTTCATGGCGGCGCTCGCGCGGCTCGACACCTTCGACGTCACCCGCCCGTTCGCGCCCTGGTTCGGACGCGTCGTCCTGAACCACGCGCGCAGCGCCCGCCGCAGCCGCGATCGGCTCTGGCGCCGCTCCTCGAAGCCAGGCCGAGCTCCTGGAGGCCCCCGCGACCGCCGCGCCGGATCGCCGCGCCGAAGACTCGGAGATCCGCACCCGCGTCCGCGTCGCGATGAACATGCTCCCCGAACGCCAGCGGCTCGCGATCCAGTTGATCGAGATCGACGGATATACGCCGGCCGAAGTCGCGACGATGCTCGACCTCGCACCCGTCACGATGCGATGGCACTTGATGGCGGCCCGCCGCACGCTGCGCCGGCTGCTCGCACCATTGGCACGCGGGCACACACTGGAAAAACCAGCCGCGACGGCCGCAGTGAATGCGGCCGCCCGGCGAAACGAACGCACGGATCAAACGGTCCCGTTACCGGAGCCCAGCGCCACACGGGACTCGGCCGATGCAGGACCGGACCACAGGGAGGCGGAAAATGCCAGGGACGAATAACGGCCAGACCGATGCCGCGATGCTCGCACTCATCCGCGAGCACCACGAGCCGGTGCCGGTGGGCGCGGTAGACTGGGATGCACTCGCCACACGCATCGTCGCCAGCGGGAGTGCCGAGCTCTCGGCACGCCATCGGACCGCCTACACGATCGGGACACACGCGCCACTCCGGCGCCCGGCGCCACGCCCATGGTGGGAAGTGACCGCGGGCTGGGCACGCCCCGCCATCGCCGCGGCACTCGTCGTGTGCGCCATCTCCACGGCGGTCGTGATCGCATCGCCCACCGCGACCGTCGCCGACGCCAGCGACACCGGTACCAGCGCCTGGCTCCAGACACTGGACGCCGCCGCGGGTGTCACCACGGCCCCGGCAGTGAACCGCGATTCGCTACTGAGCGAGGTAGTCAGCCAATGACCGTCTTGCCGAGCGAGGTCATCACACAATGACCGCACCCGGCACGCCTGCCGGCGCATCTGGCGCGAGCGCAGCCAGCCATCGTCCGCGAGCCCTCGCAACGCTGGTCGTCGTCGTGGCGCTCCTCACGGGCATCGTCGTCGGCATGGCCGCCGACCGTCGCCTCGCGATGCGGTGGCGTGGACCATTCGGCGGCCACTTCGCGGCTGGCCACGGACCGCGCGCATGGGGCGGCGACGGCCGTGGCGGCCCGGACGGAAATCGCGGAGGCCCAGGCGCCCCGGCGGACCGCATGCGCCAGCGCTTTGCGACCGAGCTCGGACTGGCACCAGCGCAGATGGCGCAGGTCGATTCGATCATGACCCGCAGCATGGCCGAGCGGCACGCAATCGAAGACTCCGTCCGCCCGCGTATGCGCACGATCCTGGATTCCACGCGCAGCCAGATCGAGCGCGTCCTGACCCCGGACCAACGCCAGAAGTTCGAAGCCTGGCGTACCCGCAACCACCCCCCGAACTAGCCCGCCGTACTATCCCCGCGCCGCCCCCCTCGCCCCATCATCCGGGCCCGGATCGCGTCAAGATTCTTGTCAAACGCGGGCTGCTGCGCCGGCGTCAGCAACCCGCGCAAATCCGCCATCTCCTTCTGCCGGAGATCCCGCCGCGTGATCCACGGCGTCGTCCCCGTGACTTTGGCGATCTGCCACCCATAGGCCGTATGGACGGAGTCGGCCGTCTTCTTCTGCGCATCCGTCAGCGTGATGCCGTTGAACAGCGCCTCCATCATCCGCGCACCATTGCCACCGCGGCCACCACCCCCCCCACCACCCCGCCCTGAGTCCGCACCCGCGGGTGGTGCACTCTGCGCAAAGACCGCGGGCGCCGCGCCAGCAGACGCGACAAAGACAGCGAGACAGGCCACCAGCAGGGCGCGGCCACCAAAGCCGCCGCGCACGCCACCGCGCGCGTGAACAGATGCAGGGCCTGAGTTGAGCAAGCTCATGGAAGAACTCCTAAGTCAGGTGAGCGCACGGCGAATCGATGAGGCGCCGGGCGCCGGAAAGCGACGGGCAAAAGAGAATTCGCGCCGAACCAGCTTTTCGTTGGGAGGACATGGATTCCCTAGTCCCCAGTCGCGCATGGGGTCGCCAGAAGCGCGAAAATGTTCTACTGTCTATGGGAGCGGCCGCCGCCGCGCCCCAACCCCCCGGCGCCGGGAGAATGCGAGACATGCAGGTTCGCGTCAACGGGATCACTCGGAACGCCGAAGCCGGCGCGGACACGCCGCTGCTCTGGTACCTCCGCGACGAGCTCGGTCTCACAGGGACCAAGTTCGGTTGCGGCATTGGTGCCTGCGGCGCCTGTACAGTACACCTCGACGGCCGCGCGGTTCGAAGTTGCCAGACTCCGCTCTCCGCGACCCAGGGCAAAGCCGTCACCACGATCGAAGGCCTGAGCAGCACCGGCACGCACCCAGTGCAACAGGCCTGGCGCGCGCACAACGTCCCGCAGTGCGGATACTGCCAGAGCGGCCAGATCATGCAAGCGGCCTCGCTCCTCGCCACCACGCCGTCCCCGACCGACGCCGCTATCGACGCCTCCATGCGCGGCAATATCTGCCGCTGCGGGACCTACCTCCGCATCCGCGCCGCCATTCACGCCGCCGCTACATCGGCCACAGTGCGTCCGCCACGAGTGCGTCCGGCGGTGACAGCGCCGCTGGGACCAATCAATGACCGCCACCGGCCGCGCGGTGGACCGCCGGGCGTTTCTCCAGGAGATGGCCGCGGGCGGCCTGCTCCTCGTCGCCACCGCGACCGGATGCCGCAACGTCCAGGATGATCTCCGGCGCATTGCCGGTCGCGCCACCCCGCCCGCCGCCGGCGGCCCGCCCCTCACGCCCGCGGTCTACCTCCGCATCGGCACCGACGGCGATGCCACTGTCATCGTCCACCGCTCCGAGATGGGACAGGGCATCCGCACCAGCCTCGCAATGGCGGTCGCCGATGACCTCGAGGCCGACTGGAGCCGCGTCCACGTCGAACAGGCCCCCGGCGACGAAAAGACGTACGGCGGCCAGGACACCGACGGCTCCCACAGCATCAAGGACTTCCTGGTGCCCATGCGCGAGGCGGGCGCCACCGGCCGCGTGATGCTCGAGACGGCCGCGGCGCAGCAGTGGCGCGTGCCACTCTCCGAAGTCCGCGCGCGGAATCACCAGGTCGAGCACACGCCGACGGGCCGCACGCTGGACTACGCCGCGCTCGTGCCGGCCGCCCGCCTCCTGCCCGTACCGCCGCGCGCCTCCCTCCGCCTCAAGCCCGCGTCGGAGTTCCGCTTCCTCGGCAAGGAGATCCCGGGCATCGATCTCCTCGACATGACCACGGGCCGGGCGCGGTACGGTATCGACCAGCACATGAGCGGAATGAAGTTCGCCGTGATCGCGCGCCCGCCGGTGTACGGCGGCACCGTCGCCACGCTCGATGCGTCCGCCGCCTCACGCGTGCCGGGTGTCGAGCGGATCGTATCGCTCGATCACACGCCGCCACCATCCGGGATGCGCCCCGCCGGCGGCGTCGCCGTGATCGCCACCAGCACCTGGGCCGCGATCCAGGGACGACAGGCGCTCGCCATCACCTGGCACGATGGTCCGAACCAGTCGTACGAATCCGTCGCCTACCGCGCGGGGCTCGAGCACTCGGTTCGCCAGACCGGCCGCGCCGGACGGAAGCAGGGCGACGCCGCACTCGCGTTGGGCCGCGCGGCGCGACGCGTCAGCGCGAGCTACTACATCCCCCACCTCGCGCACGCCCCAATGGAGCCGGTCTCGGCGCTCGCGCACGTCCAGGACGGCACGTGCGAGGTCTGGGCCCCCACCCAGAACCCCCAGGAAGCCCGCGACGGCCTCGCCAAACTCTTGGGGCTCCCCGCGGCCGATGTCCGCGTGAATGTCACGCTCCTGGGCGGCGGATTCGGCCGCAAATCGTTTTCCGATTTCATCCTCGAGGCCGCGCTCCTCTCCCGCGCCGTCGGCGCGCCGGTCAAGGTCGTCTGGACGCGCGAGGACGACCTGCAGCACGATTTCTTGCACACGGTCGCGGTCGAGCACATTGAGGCCGGCCTGGACGCACACGGCGCGGTCACCGCATGGCTGCACCGCTCCTCGCTGCCATCGATTGGCGCGACGTTCGATTCCGGAGTGCTCTACCAGGACGAGGGCGAGCTCGCGATGGGCATGACCGATTTGCCCTACGACATCCCCAACATCCAGGCCGAAGCCGGACGCGCCGTCGCCCACACGCGGATCGGTTGGTACCGGTCGGTGATCAATATCCCGCACGCCTTCGCGATCGGTTCGTTCATCGACGAGCTCGCGCACGCCGCCGGAAAGGATCCTCGCGAGTTCATGCTCGATCTCCTCGGCCCCGGCCGCACCATCGACATGACGAAGGTGGGACTCACGGGAAAGGAATCCAACTACGGCGCGACGTTCGCGGAATATCCGATCGAGACCGGACGGCTGCGCGGCGTGATCGAACTCGCTGCGGAAAAGGCGGGATGGGGCGCGCCCCTCCCCGCCGGCGAAGGCCGCGGTATCGCCGCACACCGCAGCTTCCTGAGCTACGTGGCCAGTGTGGTGCAGGTGCGGGTCGCACCCGATGGCGCGCTCGTCATCCCCCGCGTGGACATTGCGATCGACGCGGGGTTCATCGCCCACCCCGAACGCGTGCGCGCCCAGCTCGAAGGCGCCACGATCATGGGACTCGGTAACGCTCTCTCCTCCGAGATCACGTTCGCCGCCGGCCGTGTGGCGCAGTCGAACTTCGACTCGTATCACGTGATGCGGATGGATGCCTCACCGCGCGAGATCCACGTGCACATCGTGCCCAGCAATGCGCCCCCCGGCGGCGTGGGCGAACCCGGCGTCCCGCCGACCGCGCCCGCACTCTGCAACGCGATCTTCGCCGCTACCGGCCGCCGGATCCGCGATCTCCCCGTCGGCAATCAGCTGGCGAAACCAGAGCGCCCCACGCCGGTCGCCTAGCGCCGCACCGGGTGTTCACGAGCCGGTGTGTCAGCCGTTGCTGTGTGCCGCTCGCTGTTGTCGACTCTCTACTGTCTACTTTCTCGCGGTCCGCCGTCAGGCGCGACCGCGTGCCGCGACGGGCCAGCTCATCTCCACCCGATCCCCGCGCGCGCCGTAGACGACGTCGTTGAGATGCACCACGACGCAGACGTGATTCGGAATGATCCGCACCAGATCACCCGTCGCGGGCCGCCATGACGTGTTCCGGAGATCGAGGATGCCATGCTCCTCCGACATCCGCGACACCACGACGTCAGGATGATCGGCCACTACGCCAAAGCCAACGTGACTCGCATCATCCAGCGGCTCGCGTGCCAGCGCCTTCGTGCCCGCGTCGATCACCGCCTGGTCCGGGACTGACGTGCTCACCACCGTGGCCAGCACGGTGAGGGCGCACTGCTTGAGCGTGGAGGTGCCGAGGTCGGTGGTCATGCGATCGTTGTAGACGTACGTCCCCGGCCGGATCTCCGTGACCGCTGGCAGTTCGTGCGTGCGCCATAGCGTCGGGGTCGACCCGCCACTCACTGCGGGCGGTGTGAGGCCGGCCGCCGTCAGCGCATCGATGATCGTGCCCAGGTCCCGGTTGAGTTGCGCCAGCCGGTCGTCCTGCTTCGCCTGCGGCACCCGGATGTGCCCCGCGTAGAACGCGAGCCCGGCGTACTCCAGCTCCCGCCGCGCTGCCACCCGCCGCGCCAGGGACACCGCGCGTTCCGCCGACGTGACGCCCACCCGGTGCATCCCGACGTCGGCCTCGACATACACCCGCACCGAACGGCCGGCCGCCGCGGCCGCATCTGCCAGCGCATCGATCGCCGCTTCGGAATCGAGCGACACCGTGAGCCGCACCTGCGGCGGCGCCGCCAGCAGCCGGTGGAGTCGCGGGCCGCCGATCGGCGGGTACGCGAACAGCACGTCGTCGGTCACCGCCGACATGACTTCGACTTCGCGCACGGTCGCGCACGTGAGCCCCGCCGCGCCGCGCCGGAGTTGCTCGCGCGCGACCAGCGGCGACTTGTGTGTCTTGACGTGCGGCCGGAGCGCGATCCCGTGCGACGACGCGTACGCGGCGGCCCGGTCGAGGTTCGCCGCGAGCTTATCGAGGTCCACGACCGGCGCGGGGGTCTCGATGCCGGCCAGGGTCGCCGGGCCGCTATACGCGCCAGGAGAGGTGATGGGATCGGCCAACAATGTCATGCGCGTATCACTCGCTCACCGGGAGAAGACGCCGCTCAGGAATGCGGGGGGGTGTGGTCCAGCTCTTCGATCGTGGCCGTCGACGCTGGCCGCTCGTGCTGCAGCCGCGCCGCTACTGCCTCCGCCTGCGTCATGACCCGGAGCAGGTTCTCGCCCGCCAGTTTCCGCAGGTCCGCTTCTGTCCATCCACGCCGCGCCAGCTCCGCGAACAGGTCGGGATACTTGGAGACGTCCTCCAGTCCGACGACGGTTTCGGTGATGCCGTCGAAGTCACTGCCGATTCCGACGTGGTCCACGCCGGCGATCTTCCGGACGTGGTCGATGTGGTCCGCGACGTCGGTCAGCATCACCGGCGGCGCCGGGTGCGCGGTCATCCAGTCTTGCATCCCCCGCTTCCGCGCCGCGCTGTCGTCCGGGAATTGTGTCTTGAGCACGGCCGCCTGCGCCGCCTTGGCGTTCCCATGCTCGAACGCCGCTTTCGAGACGAAGTCGGTCACGAACGGCACCATCACGATCCCGCCGTTCTTCGGGACGCGCGCCAGGATCGAATCGGGCACGTTCCTCCGGTGATCCACGAGCGCGCGCGCGCCGGAATGCGAGAAGATGACCGGCGCTTCGCTCACCGTCAGCGCGTCGCTCATCGTACCGGGCGAGACGTGGGCCAGGTCGACCAGCATGCCGAGCCGGTTCATCTCGCGGACGACTTCTTTGCCGAACGGGGTGAGTCCGCCATGGCGCGCGCTGTCGAGGGCCGCGTCCGCCCAGTCGAGCGTGACGTTGTGCGTCAGGGTCATGTAGCGGACGCCGAGGTCGTAGTACGCGCGCAGCGCGCCCAGCGAGTTCTCGATCGCGTGGCCGCCCTCCATCCCCAGCATCGATCCGACTTTTCCGTCCTTGAAGGCGCGCCGCACGTCGGCGGCCGTGGTCGCCCACTCCAGCCGGTCGGGGTAGGCGGCGATGGTGCGGCGCGCGATGTCGATCTGCTTGAGCTGGACCCGCGCGTATCCGGGCTCGCTCGACACTTTGCCGTTCGGCAGGTACAGGGGCGCGGACGATTCGCCGGGGATGTACACGGACCAGAACTGGGCGCCGAGCATGCCTTTCTTCATGCGGTCCAGGTCCGTCATGCCGGGCGTGTGCCCCGTGAGGTTGTACGCGGGGACATCGCCGGGCTTCACCGTGTCCTCGCGAATCCGCCACGGCAGATCGTTATGGCCATTGATGAGCGGCGTTTCCCGAAGGACGCGCGTCGCGAGCGCGCGGTCGGCGGCGGACGGTTGCGGCACGGCAGTACTCTGAGATGTGCCCGGGGTGCTCTGGGCATACGCGGGCGCGGCGGCGAGCACGCACACGATGGCGGCTGACGCGCGCGCCACGGAGAGAATCGGGGGTCTCATACAGGATAATCTGGTGCCTAGGCCCGCCGCTGATGAGGCCCGGTGCCTCCCAATCGTCCGCTCTCCCGGTTTCTGATACCTGAGACACGCCTTCGCCCAGTCCCTAGTCCCAGTCCCGCCCCCCTTCACCCACAATACCTCGCCGTCGCCTCCGCCAACACCTCGGCGAACCGCACCACCGACGCGACGTCCACCCACTCCTCTTTCGAATGCGCCCCCGCGCCATGCGGCCCCATCACCACCGTCTCGATCCCCGCGCTCGATAACAGCGCCGAATCCATCCACGGATTCTCGCCCACGACGCGCGGCGCCTCTCCCAGCACCACGGCCGCCGCATCCATGAGGGTGCGCACGATAGCCCGCTCCGGCGCGACTTCGAACGGATCCCGCACCAGCTCCACGCCGAGCGCCGCCACGAACGACGGATCCTCCCGCTCGCACTCCGCGATCAACGCCCGAATCTCCTGCGTCACCTGCGCGGTCGTCTCACCCGGAATCGTCCGCCGCTCGATGTGCACGGTCGCCGACGCGGCGTAGGTGCTCATGCCGGTCCCGCCATGGATCATTGAGGCGTGAAGTGACGGCGGCCCCACCAGCGGATGCCCCGGCCGCCGCGCCAGCTCCGACGCCAGCCGCCCAAGCCGCACCAGCAACGCCCCTAGCCGCACGTTCGCATCCACCCCCTGAGAGAACTGGCTCCCATGCGCCGCTCGGCCCTCCACCGTCACCACGATCCAGATGAATCCTTTGTGCGCGAGACACACCCGCATGCTCGTCGGCTCGGTGACGATCGCGCCGTCGATCCGGTAGCGGCCAATCAGATCGCTCGTACCCAGGCTCGCATGCTCCTCGTCAGCCACGGCCGCGATGATCACGTCGCCGCGGAGCGCGGCGCCCGAGTCGCGCAGCGCCTTCACCGCCCCCGCGCACGCGGCAAGACTCCCCTTCATGTCATAGGCCCCGCGCCCGTAACACCGCCCGCCCTCGATCGCCGCCGCAAACGGGTCCGGCATCTCGTCCACCGCGACGGTATCGTAATGGGCGTTGAGCATGAGCGACCGGCCGCCCCCCGTCCCGCGCAAACGCCCGGTCACCGACACTCGGCCCGGATGTGGCTCGTGGGTCTGGACGGCGAGCCCCAGCCCGGCGAACATCATCAGCCGTATATCGGCCGATTTCGGCCTCGCCCGCCCCACCGGGCGAGAGCGACGGATTGACGGAGTTGATGCGCACCAGGGACTGCAACACGCCTATGGTGAATGGCACGTCGATGGTCATGTGAGGTAGCATGCAGGACGGATCCGCCGCCAGCCAGTGACCCGCGCGGATCCTGATAACCGCGAACGCAGGGAGGAGCATTGCAGCGGGGAATACGCATCGCGCAGATGTTCGTGCGCCTGGCAGGTCTGGTGCTCCTGGTGCTGGGCATCGTGATCTGGACCGGCCACGGCGACACGCTGATCCGCACCCACGCCGCCCTCGGCGTCTTCTTCGTGCTGTCGCTCTGGGCCGTCGCAGTGTTCGGCCTAGTCGCCCGTATCGGCTACGTGCTCCCCGCCCGCCTGATCATCTGGGGCATCGTCATCGGCTGGTTCGGCATCTCGCAACAGCATCTGTTCCCCGGTACCTATCACTGGATCGTGCGAGTGCTGCACCTCGCCGTCGGCGTGATCGCGATCGGGCTGGCCGAGGTTGTCTCCGCCCGGGTCAAGAAAACCGGCGTCCCCGAAATCCCTAGTCCCTAGTCCCTCCCCTCGCACCACACTTTGCCATATCAGCCTCAGCAATACGCCAACCCCTCCCTCACGCCCTCCAAACACCCCGAGTCCCAACAATAGCCGATAGGTACCGTATTCTGGGACGCGCATTGCCCCTTGTGGGAGTTGGCGGCGATTCACACTATGGGGGCGACACGGATGCAGACCGGGCCACGAAATGCGGACTCGCGGCCACCGTGTGTCACACCGAGCGGAACCACCGGCCATGCCTCGGATTGGTCACGCACCACAGGCGCAGCATCCCGCTGAGGCACTTCCGAGAACGGCTCGGCCGCGCTCCGCGGATGCGCATCTCTCGCTCCTCGATGAGGACAGGGCATGCGTCGCGCGGATCCGCAACAGCGACGAAGGCGCGTTCCAGGATCTCTTCCGCGCCTACTACGATCCCCTCTGCCGCTTCGTCGAAGGACTCGTGCAACGAAAAGCCGTCGCCGAGGAGCTCGTGCAATCGCTCTTCCTCACGCTGTGGATTCGCCGCGAGGAATGGACGGTGCGCGACACGCTTCGCACGTATCTGTACGCCACCGCGCGCAACCACGCACTCAACCACTGGAAGCGCGAGCGACTCTTCGACGGCTACGTCGCGCGCGCCTGGGCCCATCGCGACCGCGCCACCGAGCTCCGCGTCACCACCAACGCCGACACTCGGCTGGAATCTGAGGAAGTCGAGGCCGGCGTCCGCCGCGCGATCGCCGCCCTCCCCGTCCGCTACGCCCCCGTCCTGCAGCTCCGCTGGGAACACGGCCTGACGTATGCAGAGATCGCCCGCGTCCTGGAGCTGCCCGTGAAGACGGTCGAAACCCGCGTCGGCCGCGCGCTGCGCATGCTGCGCCCAGCACTCGAGCAACTCCGGACGTAAGACGTTGGAGGCCCCGGAATCCCCGCTCCTGGGATGCTGGGGAATGGTGCTCGAAATGCAGGCACGTAACCGGCTGCGCCGGTCGTTGCCAGCAGCAATGCGACTCCGGTCGTTTTGTCCCCGATGGTCACCGGCACGTAAACGGCATGCCCCCATTTGCCACGGGCATGTCCAGAATCGTGTGAGAAATGAGGGGACGGACGCGTCTCAATTGTATCTTTGGTCAACACAGGACAGAGGCACGCGCACTGCACGACCAGACGCACGGCCGTCTCAGCGGTGACGATTCGGTGGACCCGCATCTCGTCGAGCGGATGCTGGCGGGAGACGCCTCCCTCGGGGAACGCGTCGCGCTCGGCCGCTGGGCCGGCGACGACGAGGATCGGCTCGCAATTGTCGCGCGCATCGAATCCGCCGCCGATGCACTCCACCAGCCCCGCTACGATGCCGATGCGGCATGGGCCGCGGTCTCCCGCCAGATGCAGGCGCCGTCGGCGCGCGCCGCCATCCACGCCGCAAGCCTGCTCGAACGCCCCACGTCCCAGCCCTGGCTCGCCAACACCGCCGGCATTGCGGCTGCCGCCCTCATCTGCGTGATCGCGGGCGCCATCGCGTTGCGGTCCCTGCGCCCCGCAACGGAACAGGCATCCGCCACCACCACGCCCGGGGCCCCGCAGGTCGCGATCACCGGGCGCGGGCAGCGGCTATCCGTCACACTGCGCGACGGCTCGCGCGTCACCCTCGCACCAAACAGCCGGCTCACCGCCCCCGCCGCATTCGGCCACACGACCCGCGAGGTCACGCTCGACGGCAAAGCGTACTTCGATGTTGCCCACGACTCGGCCTATCCCTTCACCGTGATCGCGGGCGGCGCGCGCGTTCGCGACCTCGGCACGCAATTCATTGTCGAAGCCTACACCCGAGACCCCAACGCGAGCCCCGGCGTCGCCCGCAGCCAGACCCGCATGCAGGTCGCCGTGGCGTCAGGTGCCGTGCGCATCGAATCCCCACCGCCCGCCGCCGCAAAGCCCTGGGTCAGTGCCGTCGGCGATGGCGGCGCCACGATCGTGACCGCGGGCGAGATCGCCCGCGTCGATGCCCGCGGCCAGACGACGATCGTCCCGCACGCCGATGTCGCGAGCATGAAGGGATGGACCAGCGGGGAGCTCGTGTTCGACCGCAGTTCACTCGGCGACGTCGCCCGCGAGTTGGAACGCTGGTACGACATTCACATCGTGATCTCCGACCCGGCGCTCGCCCAGCGCCGCGTTTCGAAGACGTTCCGCGGGATGCCCATCTCACACGTGCTCAACACGCTCGCCCTCGCCGTGGACGCGCGCTGCTGGTGGTCAGGCCGCACGGTGACGATTTCGCCCCTCGTCGAAGGGAACGAGCCGCCCCTCTAACGACGCTGGGGCCGCGCGCTCGGCGGCCCTCGAGTGCCGGCAAGCCGCCGTGGCTACGGCTCGGGGATCGGAGGCCGCTTGGTCTCGATCGCGTGCGGGACCTGGAACCGGAACACCGCCGCGGCGAGGGCCGCACCCGTGAGCGGTCCGGCGAGATAGATCAGCGCCGACGACATTGCGCCCGGCTGCCCCAGGAACGCGGCATAGATCGCGGGCCCGATGCCCACCGCGGGATTGAACGCGCCGCCACTGATCGCCCCGCCCGCGAAGGCCGCGACCACGATCGTGAATCCGATCGCCAGGCCATAGTACGAGTTCCCCTCGGTGTCGGACGTCGTCGCCGTGTGCAGCACCACGATGCACAGGGCGAACGTGTAGATCAGCTCGACCAGCACCGCCCGCCAGAACGTCACGCCGTCACCCGGATGCGCCGCGAAGGTCGCACCCAGTGTCACGTACACGATCGCCGCCGCGAGAATCGCCCCGATGAACTGCGAGACCCAGTACCACAGCAGATCGCGCCCCTGCAGCTTGCCACGCAGAAACACCGCCAGGCTCACCGCGGGATTGTAATGGCCACCCGAGATGTGGCCGCCCATGTACACCATGATCATGAGCGACGCCCCAATGGCGAGCGGCGCCATCGGTACGCTCTGGCTCACCGTCAGCCCAACCGTCAGCACCAGGAAAAACGTCCCGATCGCCTCAGTCACGTAGTTGCGCATGGCAGGAAGATTGAGGGAGAACTGAGAATCCAGCGAACGGTGGTTAAGGTACGCGCCCCAGCCGCTCGAGGTTAGCCCTCGCCCCCCGCTCCCCTTTCTCCTCTCTACTGTCTGTCTACTCTCTACTTTCTGCGCCTCTACTCTCTACCGTCGCCACCCTCAGGGGTGCGACGGTCGCGGTGGCTCCGGCGGATCCATCTTGGTATACCCATGCGGCACCAGGAACAGCGCCGGTTCCTGCGGGCCCTCTTTCACCTCCCGCACCTGCATCGTCGTCTGCGCCGCCGGATCCTGCATCTTCACCAGGTAGCGGAGATGCGGATCGATCCACGCGTATCCCGTCTTCCCGCTCCGCTTGTACGTGAGTTGCCACTTGTCCGCCGGCCGGCCGTTCACCGTGTCAGCACCGAGACTCTGGCAGGCGAAATGCGGCGGCTCCGACTTATCCGCCCGCGCCGCGGCGTTCCAGCTCCTGCACGGATCGTGGATGTCGGCGGGCCGCATGATGAAGAACAGATCCGCCAGCTCCGTCGCGGGATCATCACCCGACGGCGTGTAGTACTGCTCGGTCTGATCGTCGAGCGCCGTGAGCGTCCGGCGCCGGAAATCCAGGATCACCGCGCCCGTGACCGAGTCGCCCCGCGTCGTCACCCACCGGACTTTGTCGTCGCCGACGTTGAACCGCGTGCGCGCCGCCTCGGTGCCGTGTGAATCCACCATCACGGCCGAGAATTGCTGCGCTTGGGCGGCACGGGGCACGAACGCGGCACACGCGAGCGCCGCGCAGAGGGTCGCGGCACCAAAATGACAGGACATGGAAGGACTCTCAGGAGGCAACGAGGAGACTGGTGGAAAAATAACCACCCGTAGCCCTACCCCGGTCGCCCGTCCACGGCCTCCAGTCGCCCGTGCCCACCCTATTCCGTCGTCCCCGTGAACAACCCGTGCCGCACCCGCGCCGCCCTCGGCGACGCATCCGGCACGATCTCAATGTGATACTGGATGTCGGACCTGGGCTGCACCGCGACCTGCATGGTCATCTCCTGCCCGCCGCGCGAGATCACCACCGGCACCGTACCCGCCAGGTTCGCGTACCGGTGGCGGAATGAGGCCAGCGACGAATCCCCGTGCACGTCCGCATCGCCCAGCCGCACCAGCCGGTCGCCCGCCTGCACGCCCGCCGCGCCCGCCGCACCGCCGGGCGTGACTTGCGTTACGGTCATCGCGCCAGTCGAATCACTCGCCACGCCAATGCCCAGTTGTACGGACTTGACGGTGTCGGCCGTGAGGCGGAGCCCCGCCCGCGACAGCACGGCGTCCCATGGATACGGGTCGCGCCCCTCGATGTAGCGATGCTGCATGTCCGCGACCGGCACCGCCGGCACGCCCGGACGAGCCGCCGCCGCCACCGCCGCCCACCACTCGGCCCCCGTGAACCCGTGCCCCCGCTTGTACGTCGTCTGGTACAACGACCGCATCACGCCATCGAGCGAGTGATGGTTGTCGCTGGCGTCGCGCACCAGCACGTCGATCATGAATCCCGCGAGTGAACCCTTGGGATAGTACAGACCCGCCGATCCGTCGGTCGAGCCGATCCACGCGTTGAGCGACGCATCCGCGACCGCCGTCGGCACGGTCGCCTCGACACCGGTGATCTTCCGCGCGGTCGCGGCCAGGAAGCGGAGCGAGTCGCCAATGCCCGACCGCATGATGTCCACGTCCGAGTAGTAGTCGGTGATGCCTTCGCTCACCCACAACCACCCCGTGGGCTGCGCGTCGTCGTACCGGTACGGCACGAGATCCGCGGGCCGCAACCGCTTCACGTTCCACGAGTGGAACATCTCGTGTGAGTACAACCCGGAGAGTCCCGGCGCGTCCACAGCATCTGGCGTGAACTCATCCACCTGCGAGTTCTGATGCTCGAGGCCCCCGCCATTCGGATGGGCATCGATGATCTGCAGCACGGTGTACGTGCCCCACGGGATCTCGTGAAAGACCGCCGCGTGCGCATTGGCCAGCCTGTGCAGCCACCCGAGGAGCTTTGTCATCCGCGCACCGGTCTCCACTCCCGCGGGATAACTCGCCACGCGCATCCAGTGGGTCGCGGCATTTCCGCCTGCGGCATTTCCGCCTGCGGCATTTCCGCCTGCGGCGCCCGCCGGTCCGCTCAGTTGCACGCTGTCGAAATCGAAACGCCCCACGAAGAACGGCATGTCCACGAGATCGTGGTAGTTCGTCGCCGTGAAGGTGCGAGTGACCGCCGTGGTGTGCGCCTCCGGGGCGCCGGCGGCTGCTTTGCGGGCCGGGATTTCCCTCATTCCGGTCGCGATGTTCCACCCCGCATCCGTGTGCACGGTCACTGTCGCCGGCCAATCGAACCCGCGGCCGACGGCGTAGGGGAACACGTTCGTGCCGTTGAAGAATCCGAAATCGGGACGTGTCCACGCCGCCGCGCGATCGACGGTGTCGGCGAGGAACTTGAAGGCCACACTCACCGTCGCACCCGGCTTGGTTCCGTCGAGCTGCCATGTCTCGAAGTCCAGCTGGCGCCACGAGAGTGGCGTCCCGTTCATTGCCGGTGTGAAATGCGACAGCTTCCGCGCGAACCACAGCAGGGCGTAGTGCCCCGGAGTCCACGCCGGCAACGCCAGCACCACCGGTCCGGGTCCCGCCACAGTGAAGTGCATCGATACATCGAGATTCCGCGTGCGATTCGTGGCCGAGTCGAGGGTCACGTCGTAGCGCACCGCGGTAATCGGTGCCGAGCGCACCACGCCAACCGACTTGGTCTGCGGCTGCCCCTGAGCGCCCACCGTGGATCCCCCGGCAAGAACCAGCGCACCCATCACTGCCGCCACCGGCAGCACCCGCCACGCCGCCTGGCAGGCCGATCGGCGAGCGGCGCGGGCCGCGTTGAGGGGCTGGATCGGCTGGCGTGCCATCGCGGGGCCTTGGCGAGTCATATGTGGGGGGGTGCGGGCTAGGGCGGAACAGGTGGGTGGGACGAATGGCACAGGCGATTCGACAAGCCGGCGCCGTCGATGGTTGGTCAGGTGGCTGGTCAGTGGCCAGTCGCCAGCTGGGTCAGCGGGACCGGGCTTTCAAGCCGTCGCAAATCTGGCGGGCCGCACACCGCCGCGCGATGTCTGGAGCCCGCGACACGGAGAGAAGGACCAGTGGCCGGATCGGCGCGAGACCCGTGGTCCGCGGCACCGGCCAGTACGTACACCAGGACGAGCCTGCCGTATGCCGACGACCGATGTCGATGAACACATCACGACGCTCTGGCGCGAAGCCGCCCGCGACCTCGGCATTGGGCTCGTGTCGCCCTTCGCCGCCGTCGGACCTCGCGGTGAATCCGCCGCCGCCCTCGCCTGGCTCCGCGACTTCGGCTCGCCCCGCGGTGCGCTCGTCTGCAAAAGCGACGACCCCGATGACCTGAGCCGCAGAGCGCTCGAATGGGGATACGAGATCGTGGATCACGATCCCTTCGTATACCCCCCGCGCTACGACCGCCGCCTTTTCATCGCGATGCTCGCCCGCCTGGGATGGTCCGGTCCGCCGGAGAATCGCCCCCCATGGCTCGATGCACTGGGAATGCACTCCTGAACCACCAAGTGACAAACGGCAGGGGCGATGTCCGCCCTGCCGTTTGGCCATTGGATCCTGCGAAACTCCTAGAACTTCACTGTCACGGGCTTGCCGCTGGCGATCGCCGCCTTGGCCGCCTCGTTGACCACCGCCTGCCGCTCCGCCAGCGTCCCGGTCTCGGGAACCGTGTAGTCCGCGGACGCGTGTCCGCCCGAGCCGGTGCAGGTCACCTTGAGGTCCATCGGCGTGTAGATCTGGATCGTGATCGCGGCCACCAGCGCGTTCAGGAAGCTGTGCTGCGTCTCGACCTTCGCGACGCCGTCAGGACAGTCCTTGGAAACGTCCATGACGTCGGGCGGAACGAGCCCAAAGACAAATGACGAGGCCCACTGCTTCTCGACCACGGTCTGCGATTCCGGCTTCCCGGTCACGATCGTCGCGTGATAACACGCGCCACACAGGACGGCGGCAAAGCAGAGAGAACCGGCACGCAACAGTGACTTCATGGAAAACGCTCCGAAATGAGGGGAGGACGGCAACGGGACACTCGCGCCCGGCCTCCTGGTCGCGGTGTACCCCGCAATGCGCAAAACCCCCGCGCCGGCCCTCACGGCCCAAGAATCGAGCGAAGCGCCGCCACCACGTGACGGTACACCCCGGTCGTGGGCGCGATCAGCTCGAAGTGCGATGATGACACCGGTCATCGTCCGATGGCACCACCGGCAAGCGCCTCAAAGCCGGACATCACGTCGAACAGTTCCTCATCAATGCGGGCCTGGCGCAGACAATGGAAAGTGCCGCTCATTTCGGCCAACAACGTGTCAATGTTCCGGTCGGCCCGTTCCATCGCGGCCAGCAGGCTCGCGTTCTCACTCGCGAGGGATTCGGCGCACGAACGGAACAGCGTGATGAACGAATGTTCGCGAATGAGCGCCCGCGGGGTCGTCGTGCCGGGTCCCATCACCTCGGGGCGGGTCGCGGTTGGCCACGCGACATGAGCCAATGCACGCACCCATTCCGCATCGAGCGGCAGCAATCGCTGGCTGGCCGGCTCGTACAGCGATCCGGGCATGGGCCGGTTGTGGAACACGTAAAGACGCTCACACTCGCCCGTCGTGCGGCAGGCCTCGCTGGCAATTTGTATGCGACCGACCAGCGGCGCGATCGCCGCAACGGACATCGGCACGGCAAAGAGCCCCACGACCGGCAACCCCGCATCCGCAAGCCGCGCGTGGACACGCTCGCCGACCGCCCAGATTTGAACCGTTCCGGACAACGCGGCGAGCGTCGCAATGGCGTGGTCGGCCACCACCTCGTTGAATTGGCCCACCAGTCCCTGGTCGGAACCGAACACGATGGCGCCAATCGTGCCGGAGTTGGAATGGCCCTTCCGGTCGCCGGGCAGGATCGTGAGTTCACCCTGCCGAACGTACGCACCCAACCCCAACTGCACGACACGATAGTACGCGGCCAACGCACGGACGGACTGCTCGTACTGCCCAATACTCAATGCCGCCACGGCCTTCATCGTGCGGACGACAGATTGGAGATCGCCGGCGCTGTTGATCTTCCGGCCGAGGCTCTCCGGTGTCTCGCTCACGTCTTGGCTGCGGCGGCAGGTTGGAACGCGGCGAGCGATTGGCGTGCCATCTGGATGACCACCTCACGATCGCCGTCAGACAACTGCGCGGCACTGTCAAACCGGGCGCACACGTCTCCGGGGATGTGCGCCGCCGCCTCTCGTAACGCCTGCCCGGCCTCAGCCACCCGGTCGAGCGGCACCGCATTGAACAGTTGCGCGGTCAACGCCAGCAGGATCGCGATCTGGGCCGGCACGGAGACCGACGCGCATTCCGGTTGCTTGAAGCAGGCACGAATCCGGCGCCCATGCTCGATGGTCTTTCGAGTGTTTTCATCGAGCCGGGCGCCGAAACGGGCAAACGTCTCGAGTTCCTCGAATTGCGCATAGGCGAGCTTGAGATCGCCGGCGACCGCCCGGTAGGCCGCTCGTTGCGCCTTGCCGCCGACGCGCGAAACGGACTTACCAACATCGACCGCCGGAATGACGCCCAGCTCGAACAGCGCCGGCGACAGGTAGATCTGCCCGTCGGTGATGGAGATCAGATTGGTCGGGATATAGGCGGCAATGTCCTGAGCCTCGGTCTCGATGATGGGCAACGCCGTGAGCGAGCCCCCGCCCAGCTCCGTGCGCAAATGCGTGGCGCGCTCGAGCAGGCGTGAGTGGATGTAGAAAATATCGCCGGGGAAGGCTTCGCGTCCCGGCGGCAGGCGGAGGAGCAGGGACAACTCACGATAGGCTTGCGCGTGCTGCGTGAGGTCGTCGTAGACGATGAGCACATCGCGGCCCGCCTCCATGAAATACTCGGCGACACTGGTCGCGATGTACGGCGCGATGTAGGCGATCCCCGGCGCATCGCTGCCCTCGGCGACCACGATCACCGTGTACTCCATCGCATCGTGTTCGCGGAGATTGGCCACGACCTTGGCGACCGCCGAACCGCGTTGGCCAATCGCACAATAGACGCACACGACGTTTTTCCCGCGCTGGTTGACGATCGTGTCAATCGCAATGGCCGTCTTCCCCGTCCGCCGATCGCCCAGAATCAATTCGCGCTGGCCGCGGCCGACGGGAATGAGGGCATCGATGACGGTCACTCCCGTCTGCAGCGGAACCGTGACGGGTGCGCGGTCCATGATCGGAGCGGCGGGGCGTTCGGCCGGTAGCCGCCGATGGGAGACCACGGGACCGTTGCCGTCGAGTGGCCGCCCGAGCGGATCGATCACGCGCCCCAGCAGTCCATCCCCCACGCCGGCGTCTACGACACGCCCGGTGCGCTCGACGGTATCACCCGCATGCAGATCCGCATAGTCACCGAGCAGCACGACGCCGATTTCGTCCTCATCCACATTGAAGGCGATGCCGAAGACGCCGCCGGGGAATGCGAGCAGTTCCTCGAAGCCAGCTCCGGGAAGGCCGGACACTCTCGCGACGCCCGTGGCCACATTCGTGATCACGCCCACTTCGTGCGGCGTCAATTGCGGCGTGAACGACTCTCGTACCTGCCGCATCCCGGCGAAGGCGCAGTCGAACGCACTCTGCAGACTTTCCGGGGCGGCCTTCATTGCCCATTCTGGGATTGTGTGGCCAGCAGCTCACCAACGCCGGTTTCCAACGAGGAGAGGTAGCCAGCGATGCTCCACTCGAGTCGCTGGCCATTGGCGGTCAGTTCGATCCCACTGACCAAGTCCGGTGCCGTCTCGAACCGCAGCGGGATTGTGCCCGCGAAGGTCTCATTGAGCGCATGCTGTATCGTCGCGCGTTGTTCCAGCGGCAGCTCGAACGCGCTCCGGAGAATCGCCGGTTCGGATGCCGCCTTCAGCGCTCGGCCCAGGCTGTCCTTGGTGCCGCCATCCATCGCGTGCAGGCGGCGAGTGAATACGTCGCTCATGCGTTCTTCCAGGGTCGTCGTTGCGAGATCGGTGAGCGCCTTCCGCGCGATGGCGAACACTTCGTCCTGCGCCCGGCGGCTGAGAGCCTGATTGAGGCGTTGGGCATCGGTAAGCATCGTTTGCCGCCGTTTCACCCCTAGCGCGTCCGCCGCCTCCCGGGCTTGGCCGAGGAGTCGCTGGCGTTCGGCGTTCGCGTCTTCCGTCGCCTTGCCCAGAAGGCTGGTGCGCTGAGTGGCGAACTCCGCGTTTTTCCGCTGAAACAGGTCCCGGTCCTGCTGCGCCTCCGCTTGCTTCGCGACGGCGTCCGCGAGCTTCGCCGAGACCAGTTGCTCACGTGCGTCAATCGCGCGAAGGATCGGCTTGTACAGAAAGCGCTTCAGCAACCACACCAGGATGAGGAAGTTGAGAACCTGCGCACCGGCCGTGAACCAGTCGATTAGCATCGGCTCACTTGGCGGTTGCCACGGCGATCAGATGGTTCCAGAACGGGTTGGCGAAGATGAGAATCATCGAAACGACGAAGCAGTAAATGGCCGTGGACTCGATCATCGCGAGACCGACGAATAGCGTCCGGGTAATGGTGGCCGATGCGTCCGGTTGCTGCGCCAGCGCGGTGAGCGCGGTGGCGACCGACCGGCCTTCCCCCAACGCGGGCGCCATGCACCCCACGCTGATCGTGAGCCCCGCGGTGACGATCGAGGCAACGGCGACTAAGGTCATGCTATCCATGGGATCCCTTGCGAGTGCGCGTGGCGGCCGCAATGTACACCGCGGCCAGGATGGCGAAGATGTACGCCTGCACCATGCCGGTGAGCAGGCCGAGCGCCGTCATGACGACTGGAAAGAGGAACGGCGTAATGCTCAGCAGAATGCCAATGATCATCGCGCCGCTCATCATGTTGCCGAACAGGCGGACGGCGAGCGCGAGCGTGCGCGATAGTTCACTGATCATGTTGAATGGCAGCATGATGATGGTCGGCTCGATATAGGATCTGAGGTAGCCGCCGAGCCCTTGGTCCTCGATCCCGAACAGCGGCACGGCCAGGAATACGCAGAGTGCCAGTGCCGCCGTGGTCGAGAGCGAACCGGTCGGCGATTCGTAGCCGGGTATCACCGTGCAGAGACTTGCGGCAGCGATGAACAGGAACAGCGTGCCCAGAAAGCCGACGTACTGCTCCGGAGGCCTGGGGCCGGCATCCGCGATCTGTTTCTCCATGCCGGTGACAATGATCTCCAGCAGGTCTTGCCACCGGGAGCGCTCGAGTCCCGTAGACAGTTTGCGAGTGATGAGCCATGAGCCACCGGCCAGCACGAGCATCAACCCCCATGTGAACACGATGGTGGCGTTGAGCTTCACAAACCCGAGGTGCCAGAAGATCAGTTGGTCAGGAGTGAGACGCACGACCGGCCTCCCGTATCGGGCCCCGCGGGAGCTCGCCCGGCGGCTTGGTCAGCCGCATCGCAATGAACCGGGCCGTCAGAAATCCGAGGAGGCACACGAGGGTGCGCGGCCACCGGCAGGCCGAGACAACGTAGAATCCAGTCAGCACGACAGTCACCCGCAACAGGAGGCTGCCACCGAACCAGAGCGCCGGGTATGGCAATGCGACGCCGATGCGCACCGTCCACCACAATCCACCGAAGAACACGCCGCCGAGTATTCCTCCCGCCACCCCGGCCAGCACGAGCATCAGGCCGTCATTCATCATTCTCATCCCGCATGGCTCTGTTCTCCTTGGCGATCCAATGCCATGCGTTGGCACAGCCAAGCGCCAGTCCGAGAACCAGCAGGGCCAGGGTCCAGGAATGAGGGCCGGCATGGCGGTGGTCCAGCCACTGGCCAAGCGCAGCGCCCAGCAGCGTCGGAACGGCCACCGACCACCCGACGACGCCCATGAGCCCCAAGCCGAACCACACGCCGGGCGCGGGGTTGCGCCGCGCCTTGAGCTTGCGCGCCACCTTCGCGCCCACCTGTCCGGCAAACCCCGGCTCGTCATTCATGCTGCAACCGGGCGAACTGGCGGAGGAAACCCACCTCCAATTTCGTCGTCGCCAAGCGCACGCGCTGCTCGTTCGCGTCCAGGGTCAGGAACTCCCGCCGTACTGCGTCGCGGAGTTGCTCGAAGATCCCGTCCGCCGAATGCTCGCCGCACGGAGACCAGTACCTCTGGGCCGGTCTTCACCAACACCCCCTCATCCACGGCCACGAACACTTCCCCATCGGACTCTGTCTCGTACGTCAGAATGCCGGACGTCAGCGCCGCTACACAGTCCAGTCGCCGGGGCCAAAGCCCAAACGATCCGGCGTGCGTCTCGGCGACGATACGCGATACGGCGGTCGTCTGGGCGAAGACTCGAAATGGCAGAAGAACTGTGAGATTCATGATCGGGCGCCCTTCGCCTCGCCGATCGCTCCGATCATGTAGAGAGCGCTCTCCGGAAAGTCCTTGAACTCATCGCGCAGGATCCGCTCGCAACCGTCCAGCGTGTCTTTGAGACTGACAGCCTTGCCGGCCAGACCGGTGAACTGCTCGGTCGTGAAGAACGGTTGCGTCAGAAAACGCTCCAGCCGGCGGGCGCGGCCAACCACGTTGCGATCCTCGGGCGAGAGTTGCTCGAGGCCCAGCATCGCAATGATGTCCTTGAGATCCGCATACTGCGCGAACGTGCGGCGGATGTTCTGCGCCAGGGCGTAATGCCGCTCACCCACGATGCCGGGTGTCGCCATCTTGGAGCTGGATCCCAGCGGGTCGACCGCTGGAAACAGTCCTTCGCTCGCCCGCTTGCGGGAGAGCACAATCGAGGCGGAAATGTGCGAGAATGTGTGGACGGCCGCCGGATCGGTGAAGTCGTCCGCCGGCACGTAGACGGCCTGGATGGAGGTGATGGCGCCCGTATCGGTGTTGGCGATACGCTCCTCCAACCCTGCCAGCTCGGTGCCCATCGTCGGCTGATAGCCCAGACGCGAGGGCATCTGTCCCATCAGCCCGGAGACCTCCGACCCGGCCTGGATGAAGCGGAAGATATTGTCGACGAGGAGGAGGACGTCGCGGTGTTCGTCGTCCCGGAAATACTCCGCCATGGTCAACGCGGCATGCCCCACGCGAAAGCGGCTGCCGGGCGGCTCGTTCATTTGGCCGAAGACCATGACCATGTTCGGCAGCACGCCGGCTTCCTTCATGTCGTGGTACAGCTCTTCACCTTCGCGACACCGCTCACCGATGCCGCAGAAGATGCTGACACCATTCGTGATGACCGATCATGTTGTGGATCATCTCGGTGAGCAACACGGTCTTGCCGACACCCGCTCCGCCAAATAGCCCGGCCTTGCCGCCCCGTTCCAGCGGCATCAGCGCGTCGATGACCTTGATGCCCGTCGCGAAGACCTCGGACTTGGTCGAGCGGTGTGCCAGCGCCGGGGGCGATCGATGGACGGAGCGCCACTGGACGTCCGTTAACGCCGCCCCACGATCAATGGCGTTGCCGAAAACGTCGAACATCCGCGACAGAATCGCTGTGCCGACCGGGGCCTTCAGGGGACCGCCCGTGTTCTCGACCGCCATACCCCGGGCGAGTCCCTGCGTCGGCGTCAGCGCGATCCCACGCACGTGATGCGCGCCACGCTGCACCAACACTTCGAGCACGATGCTGCCCGAATCACCGGTGCGCAGCACCGAGTAAATGGCCGGCAACTGCTCATCAAACCGGACGTCGACCACGCTGCCACGGACCGCGACGACCACGCCCGGCGCGGCCGCGCTTTTCATGCGGTAACCGGTGCCATGCCCCGTTTCCACTGCCGGATCGCCGGCCGGCCTTCGCCGCACCTCGCGCTGTATTGCGTGTGTTCGGCCAGTCTGTCGCTGATCTGGTGCTTCAAGGACGTCCCTTGGCTGCCCGTCTGCGGCAATCGGTCGATGGTGTCGATCACGAGATGAAAGCGGTCCAGATCGTTATCCCGCTGCCGGCGCCGGCACCTGAATCGCGTCCCAGAGCGCATCGAGTGTAGGTGTCGGGCGCCCAGTACCACGGACCAACTTCCTGATGTCACATGCGAGCGCGGCCATCTCTGCCCGCGCCGCGCGCGCGTGAGCTCCGAACGCGACCTCGGCCAACGGGCGCGACAGGTATCGCTGCCAGTACCAGACCGCGATCCGCCGGGGCACCCACTCGAATACGGCGCGGAGATTGAGCGGTGGCGTTCCGCTCCCGCCCGCGGCGAGCGCCTGAAACCCCTCTTGCACGCCCCGGACCAGTCGCGTGACCGCGTGCCGATCGGCCGCCAGCATTCGCGTATCGGTGTCCGAGAGATACAACGCTCCCACCACTGCGGTCACGAAGACCGCATGCGCGCTGAGCCAGAGATCCATGTGGCGTTCGACTCTCGTCCGAAACCCCGCGCGGCGCAGGAGTCGCCGGAGCTCACGGATCCTCGGCGTACGGCGGCCGCTCGGCTCACCAATTGTCGTCGCCTGCTGCGGGATGAGTACGTAGCGCACAGTCCCCTCGACCCGATCGCCTCCTGCGCCTGGGAACCCCAACACGACCCGCTCCGCGCCGACCGCATTGAGCAACGCCGCCGAGCCACCGGCATGATTGTGCATGAAGAGCACAGTAGGAACCCGCCGTGCGGCCGCGATAACCGGCAGGATGTCGCTGACCTGGTCGCGGCGGACGGCGACCATTGCCAAGTCGTAGACGCTGTCTGGCTCGAGCGAAGCCGTCAGCCGGACCCGCGTGAGCGTGCGTCGCCCCGTCAGCGCCTCGTCGAGCACGACCCCCCGCGCGCCCAACATTTCGGGCCGCGCGCCACGCGCGAGCAACGTGACGTCGTGGCCGGTTTCAGCTAGCCGCGCGGCGTACAGCGAGCCCTGCACACCGGCGCCATACACGAGGATTCGCACGCGGCTGCCGCGACTCGGCAACTATGACAGGGCGATCGGCAACCACATTGTGAACGTGCTCCCAACGCTCACCACGCTCTCGGCAATGAGGTCTCCCCCCATGCCCCTCGCCAGCACGCGGCTGATGGCCAGCCCCAGGCCGGTGCCGTCGTGCCGCCGGGTAAGCGTGGGGTCTACCTGCACGAATGGCTGAAACACCCGCGCAATGTGGCCCGCCGCTATACCGCAGCCGGTGTCCGAGACGCGAACCGCGACACGGTCTCCGTACGCCACCGCCTCAATCCTCACGCGTCCGCCAGGATCCGTGAATTTCACGGCGTTGCTCACGAGGTTCAGGATGACCTGTCGTACTTTCTCCGCATCCGCGCATGCCACGAGCCCCGGCCGGCTGTCGGTGTATTCGATGTCGAGCCGCTTGGCCCGGGCTTGCGGCGCAGTCAAGGGTTCGCACGCCGCGAACACATTGGTCAGGGCGACGGAGTCTGTTTCATATCGCTCCGCATCGGCATCCAGTTTCGCGTACGCCAGGACGTTGCCGATCAAGCCGAGCAGGTGGCTCTGGCACTGGCGTATTCGGCTCAGATCGACGCGCTGCTCGGCAGTGAGGGGACCATGGATTCCGAGTTCCATCAACCCGACGTACCCACTGATCGCATTGAGCGGCGTCCGCAACTCATGGGACATTGTCGCGAGAAACTCAGTCTTGGTCCGATTCGCCGCCTCAGCCGTGCTGCGCGCCGCCTCGGCCACCGCGACGCGCGCGTCCCGCAACCGGATGCGAAATCGATCCGGCCGCGCATCGTGTCCGTCGGTGTGCCCGGCGGCCTCGGTGGCGGCGCCAGACACCCGCGGCGAGCGCGATGGATGGCGTGCGGACCTCACACGGCTCCCGCGTGAACGGCCGAGCCGCGATACACCAGACCGGCGCACGTCACGCCGGAGCACGACAGCAGGTAACGCATACGGACCTCTGCGACCGCGCTAGTTCAGATGGTGTGTTGCAGATGAGGTAGGCAGCACTGCTAAGGTAGGCAGCGCGGGGCGTCCAGTCTGTACGGTAGGATACAGACCGCACCAAGTCCCAGTACCGAGCTGGAGTATGGATTCGCTATATTCCTCCAGGAGGTCAGAACGGCGCGATGCGCCGGCCATACAGGCCGAAGCCCCTCGGAGTTCGTCATGGTTCCACAACCCAGCCCCCGGCAGAATCACCTGCTCGCGGCCCTGCCTCAGGCGGAATGGCAGCGCTGGTTGCCACAGCTTGAGCACGTCTCGATGCCGCTGGGATTGGTCATCTACGAGTCCGGCAGCACGCTCAGTCACGTCTACTTCCCGACGACGTCCATCGTCTCGCTGCTCTACGTGATGGAGAATGGTGCGTCCGCCGAGATCGCCGTTGTCGGAAACGAGGGGCTGGTCGGGATCTCGCTCTTCATGGGCGGCGAATCGACGCCGAGCCGCGCGGTCGTGCAAAGCGCGGGCGAAGGCTATCGCTTGAGGGCGCCCACGATCAAAGACGACTTCAATCGTGCGCCGGTGCTACACCTCCTTCTGCGCTACACGCAGGCGCTGATCACGCAGATGGCGCAAACGGCTGTGTGCAACCGGCATCATTCGCTCGACCAGCAGTTGTGCCGTTGGCTCCTGCTCAGTTTGGACCGGCTGCAAGGAAACGAGCTCGCGATGACGCAGGAGCTGATCGCCAATATGTTGGGCGTACGCCGCGAGGGAGTGACGGAGGCCGCGCTCAAGCTCCAGGCCGTGGGACTGATTCGGTATGCCCGTGGGCACATTGTCGTCCTGGATAGGCACGGCCTCGAGAAGCGCACCTGCGAATGCTACGCGGTCGTCAAGAAGGAATACGATCGGTTACTCCCCGTGACGATTCCCGGCGGGCGCTGACGCGCGCGGGCTGGCTCGCGTCCATAATCGCGGCTACCCGCCCGTCACCGTGATGACACCGGTCATCGTCGGATGGAGGGTGCAGAAATACCGGTACGTGCCCGGCGCCGCGAAGGTGTAGCTGTAGTGGCCGTCCGTGTCGAGCACCGGACCGAGCGGAAACTTCTGGTCCGCACTGCCGATCCGGTGCGGCACGTCATCGCGGTTGATCCACGTGACGGCGGTCCCGGCTGCCACGGTACGGTCGGGCGGAATGAAGCTGAAGTTGTCGATGCCGACTTCGTTCGCCGCGAGCGGCTTGGACTGCCGCGCTTTCGCCCGCGGATTCTCCGATCCCGCGCCCGCCACCGCGACCGGCGTTCCCGCGAGTGAGCTGTCCACGATCGCGAGCGAACCCGCTGCCGCCGCATACCGGATGCTCGTGATCCCCAGAAAGCTCCGCAACCGCTCGGCGCCGACGTCCACCGGTCCCGGTGCCCCGGCCGTACCCGGCGCGGGCTGCGGGAATGCGGTCGAGAGCGCGGTGTGGAATGTCATGTTGCCCTCGACTTTCTGAATGGCCTGGTGGATGTGGCCGTTCAACACCGTCACGGACCCGAACCGTTGCAGCAGCGCCAGCGCCTGCGCGCCATCGTCGGTGCCCCATCCCCACTGCGGATACACGGCCCACAGCGGCACGTGCGCGAAGACCACGATCGGGGTACTCGATGCCAGGCGCTTCACGTCACGCGCCAGCCACGCGATCTGCTCTGCCCCCAGGTTGCCCAACCCGCCGGGCTGGAGGTCCAGCACGTTCACGAGTCCGATGAAATGCACGCCGCTGTGGTCGAAGCTGTACCACCCCTGCCCCGTCGCACCCTTGCCGTAGCGCTGCAGATACTGCGCGCCCGCATTGTTCAGCACGTCGTGCTCGCCCGGTACGTAGAACACCCGCCCGGTCTTGGTCCTGGCCGCTTTGATCATCTGGTCCACCGCGTCGAACTCGGCGGCCTGCGACAGATGGCTGATGTCGCCCGTGTGCAGCAGGAACTCGGGTTGCTGCGGCAGCGCGTTGAGACGCGAGATCGCTTCCTGGAATGTCGCGGCCACGTCGCTGTTCGCCGCTTTGTTGAATCCCATGTGGCTGTCACTGATCTGCGCGAAGAACAACCCCGATGTCCCCGCGCTGCCGGCCAGCAGCGTCCCCGCTTTTGCGAGGGTCGCGGACACCGGCACTCCGCCCGCCATGCTCCACAACACCGCGCTGCCCGCCCACGCCATGCAGGTCAGAAATCCGCGCCGGTCGAGGCCATCCTCGGCCGCCATGTCATCCGTGATGTATTTCGCGCCGGTACTGCCTCCGATGGCCCCGATCACACCGCCTCGCTCGCCCACGGTCCCCTCCTCGGCCGATGGCGCGGGGTGATGGCCGGGCCCCTCCCGGCGCCGTCGCCCCACGTCCTGTGGGTGCGTTGACTCCGCGAGCGCTGGTTTTATTCCCAAACACGGCGCCGAAGGCGCTCTGGGGAATATCTTGCGCCGTGCCGGGGTCTTTGGTGTGCCATGCGACGAGCGATGTGCGATGCGATGCTCGCGGACGAGGGCGATGTATTGGCTGAGGCCGTGACGCCGTTCGAACAGGCCATGGTGCCGCATCTGGACGCGGCCTACACCCTCGCGCGCTATCTCCTCCGCGATGAGGACGACGCACGCGATGCGGTGCAGGATGCGTATCTGCGCGCCCTCTCGTACTTCGGTGGGTTCCGGGGTGGCGATGGGCGCGCATGGCTGCTCGCCATTGTCCGCAACACCTGCCGGACGCGCCAGCAACGCTCGCGCACGGGACCGGCCACGGCATCCTTCGACGAAGAAATCCACACGCCGGAAGACACTGGCCCGGGCATGGCTCCATTCAGGCTGACCACGTGCCCGCCGAATCGGTGCGCGACGCAGTCGGACAATTGCCGTTCGAGTATCGCGAAGCCGTGGTCCTGCGCGAGGTCCACGGATACTCCTACAAGGAGATCGCGGAGGTGGCAGGTGTGCCCATTGGGACGGTCATGTCGCGGCTCGCGCGTGCCCGCCAGCGGCTTCGCGATGCGCTCGCGCCGGAGATTCGCCGGAGGACGCCGCCATGACGTGTGATGAGATTCGCCTTCTGATCGGGCCGTACCTCGATGGAGAGCTCGATCCCGCGGCCGTGCAATCCGTGGAGTCGCACCTTGCTGGCTGCGACGCCTGCATGCGGCACGTGGCGGAGATGCGGGCGCTGAGCGGCGCGATCCACGACGAGCTGCCTGCGCTGGCCGCGCCGGATGCGCTGCGGGCGCGCGTCCTGGACGCGATCCGCACGACGATGCCCGCGGAGGAACCGGGCATCCGGCCGCGCGTGCGGCCGCAATGGCTCGCCGCGGCCGCACTGTACGTCGTCGTGGGCGGCGCGGCGTGGATGCTCGGAGTCGCGTATGGACGCTCGCCCGGTGCGGGCGCGGATTCGGCGATGCGCGACGCGGTCGTCGCCAGCCACGTGCGGTCGCTCGAAGCCAGCCACTTGATCGATGTCGCGTCGTCGGACCGGCACACCGTCAAGCCATGGTTCGACGGGAAGCTCGACTTCTCGCCGCCAGTCCCCGACCTCGCCGCCCAGGGTTTCCCCCTCATCGGCGGCCGCCTCGACTATCTCGGCAACCGCCCGGTCGCCGCGCTGGTGTACGGCCGCGCGAAACATGACATCAATCTTTTCATCTGGCCCGTGTCGCCCGGGCCGGCATCCGATGCGGCGCCCAGTACGGTGCGCGGATACCACGTCCGCCACTGGGTGCGCGATGGCATGACGTTCTGGGCGGTCTCGGACGTCGCAGAACCCGACCTCGCCACCTTTGTCTCGCTCTTTGAGGGCAGTAGCATGCCGGCGGAATCCGTCCGGTGATTTGAGACGGACCGCGCGTTAATCTCCTAGTTCCTAACCCGAATCCCTAGTCCCTAGTCCCTAACAATGCCATGACCGCGACGGTCGCCGATCACAGGGATTTCGCGCGCGCCCGCGTGCGCTCGTCCACCATTGACACCACGGGGACGGTCTACGCCGTCCTCGCCGCGTCCGCCTGCATCGTCGTCGGATTGATCTGGGACATCTCGTGGCACCGCACGGTCGGCCGCGACACGTTCTGGACGTATCCGCACGTGCTCGAGCAATTCGCGGCGACGCTCTCAGGCCTGAGCTGTGGATGGCTCGTGCTCCGCACGACCTTCGCCGGCGATGACGCGGCGCGCGGATCGTCGGTCAGGTTCTGGGGCTTCCGCGGCCCCCTCGGCGCCTGGGTCTGCATCTGGGGCACGATCCTCATGATCGCGTCCGCGCCGTTCGACGACTGGTGGCACAACGCCTACGGCCTGGACGTCAAGATCGTGAGCCCGCCGCACATGGTACTCGCGCTGGGCATGGTCGCGATCGAGGCCGGCGCGCTCCTCATGGTCCTCGCGGCACAGCGCCAGGCGACGGGCACCGATGACCGCCACCGGTTCGACCGGAGCTACGCGCTCGCGGGCGGTGTCCTCATCACGATGATCGCCACGCTTATCATGCAGTACGCCTCCGCCGCGAACCGCATGCACTCCGCCATTTTCTACGAGGTCACGGCCGCGGTGTTCCCGGTGTTCCTCGTCGCCTTCGCCCGGGCCTCACGGGTCGCGTGGCCCGCGACAAAGACCGCCGCCGTGTACATGGGCATCGTGCTGGTCATGATGTGGACGCTGCAACTCTTTCCGGCGACGCCCAAGCTGGCGCCGATCTACAATCCGGTCACGCACATGGTGCCGCCGTTCTTCCCGCTGCTGCTCGTCATCCCGGCGTTCGCGCTCGACATTGAGCTTCGGCGCTCCGGCGCCGCGATGCGAAACACCGCGGCGGACGCGGACGCCGCCCGCGGTAACGATTGGCTCCTCTCTCTCCTCCTCGCCGTCACCTTCGTCGGAATCATGGTGGGCGTCCACTGGTTCTGGTCGGAGTTCATGCTCACCCACTGGGCCCGCAACTTCGTCTTCGCCGCGGACCAGTGGGATTACAACTCCCTCCTCGGCAGTTGGCGCTATCAGTACTGGGGCCTCGACGGCCCGCACCGCACGTTCGCGCTCGCACCATTCGCCAGGGGATTGGGCATCGCCACCCTGCTCGCCGCCGTGTCGGCCCGCGTGGGCCTCTGGTGGGGAAACGGCATGTCGCGCGTGACGCGGTAATGGCTCGTGACGCGGTGATGGCCCGCGTATTTGGCATGTTTGGCGTCGCCCGACTCGTCGCCGGCCGCTGGCGGTCCATCGCCTGGATGGCGCGCCAGATCATCGGGCTCGCGGCGATCGTCGCGCTGGGCTCCGCGCACGTCGGAAGCCCGGACGTGTACTACGAGGGGAACGCCGGCCCGTATCACGTGCTGGTCGTGGTGCGCATGCCGGGCGTCGTACCCGGGGTCGCGCAGATCGCGGTTCGGGTGTCGGCCGCCGGCGGCGCTGCGCCAGGCCGAGTCGCGGTCGGCGTCAATCATTTCAGCACCACGACCGCCCCGCCGCTCGAGGATGCGGCGCGCGACGCCAACGACCCGGGTACCTATCTGGGCAAGCTGTGGGTCATGGCGGCCGGCTCGAACGAGGTCACCGTGCAGGTCAGCGGTCCCGCGGGCACCGGTACCGCCCTCGTTCCAGTCGTCGCGGTCGCGACGCAGCGCCTCACGCTCTACCCCTGGCTCGGCGCCGTCCTCGCCATCATTGGGATCGCCCTCTTCCTCGGCGCCGTCTCGATCGTCGGTGCGGCGGTTCGCGAGAGCACACTGCCGCCGGGAGAAGTCCCGGACGCGTCACGCACACGCCGCGCGCGGCTCGCTATGGCGGGGACCGCCGTGCTGGTGGCGCTCGTGCTCTACGGCGGCCGGTCGTGGTGGAACAGCGAGGACCAGAGCTTCCAGCGCGAGCTCTACCGCCCGATGGCGACACACGCCGAAGTCACCGGCGGTGGCCGCGCGATCGCGTTCGCGATCGTCGACAGCGAATGGACCCACCGCGGTGACACCGTGTGGCAGATCGCGCATCGCGCGACCGACTGGGGCCCGCTGATCCCGGATCACGGCAAGATCATGCACCTGTTCCTGATCGGCGAGACCGCCCCCTTCGCCTTCGCGCATCTGCACCCGGCAACCACCGACTCGGTGACGTTCACGGCGGAGCTGCCCCCGCTCGCCGCCGGCCGGTATCGTGTCTTCGCCGACATCGTCCACGAAAGCGGATTCGACAAGACACTGGTCGCGACGGTCGATCTGCCCGGACCCGCTGTGGCACCCGCCGCCGGATCCGCCACCGCGCCTGCCCGCGATAGCGACGACGCATGGACTGCGTCAGCGGCCGTGCCGCGCGGTGATCGAGTCGTGCTCGCGGACGGATCCGCGTTGCGGTGGGTGACCGGCGGAGCACCACCAACCGCTGGCGGCGATGCGGGACTGCGCTTCGTGATCGACGCGCCGGATGGAACTCACGCGGTGTTGCAGCCGTACATGGGCATGGCCGGACACGCCGTCGTCGAGCGCGACGATGGCGCGGTGTTCATCCACCTGCACCCCATGGGCACGATCTCGTCCGCGTCGCAGATGGCCTTCGCCGTCCGCACCGCGGCCGACACGAACGATGGCGACGTCGCGAATCGGATGGCTGCGACCACCGCGGCGGCAACGCCGATGCCGATGCCCGCGAGCGACACGGTGTCCTTCCCATACTCCTTCCCGCAACCCGGCACGTACCACGTCTGGGTGCAGGTGAAGCGAAACGGGATGGTCCTGACGGCGCCGCTGCTGGTAAGCGTCCAGCCACGCGCAACGGTGGTCGCCGCTCGGTAACTCCCCGGCCCCGCGCCACCGCCCGGTGGCCGACCAATGCCGGGCGAGGCCAGAATTCTATAGATTTGGGAACGGGTCTCAATGCCAGTAGGCCGTACGATCAGCGGCCGGCACGATCACCGGCAATCCTCTCATCGAATTTCCGGAGACAGCTCTCATGACGAAGATGTTCGGCGCGGCCCTTCTCGCATCGGTGCTCACGGCCGGCATCGTCAGAGGACAATCCGCGCCTTCCGGTCCTCAGAGGGAGTTGCAGCCGCTGATGGACGAAGAGATCGCGGCCGCGAACGTCCACGACACGGACCGCTTCCTGGCGGCGTATCTCCACGACTCGACACTCGTGTTCGTCTACAACGGCACGGTGGTGAACGGATTCACCAAACTGCGCGAGCTGCAGTACAAGGCGTGGAACAGTCCAAAGACGGACGCGGTCTACTCCGTGCGGGGTCCAGACAGCTACACCGTGCTCGGCCCGAACACCGTACTCGCCACGAGCCTCCTGTCATCGCGCCGCACCGCGCCGACCGGCGAGATCAAGACCGCGGACATGGTGATCACCATGGTCTGGAACAAGCGCGCCGAAGGGTGGCGCATCATCCAGGCCCACGAGTCGACGATGGCAGTCCCGGCGCCGCCAACACCGAAGTAGGCGGTAACGCGCGAACGTTGAATGCCTAGTCTGCGTACTCCAGTGCGCCACTTGCGGCGCGCACCATCACGCTCGCCATGGGCTCGGGCGTCGTGAACGAGATAGTGGGGCCGCCATCGAGATCGACGTCGAGTTCGGTCCGGCCTGGCGCACGCGCGTCACCCTCCCCCGGCTGCCCGCTGACACCGGCGGCGCCGCCACTTTCACGATCATCTTCGACCCATCGTCGAAGTGCACCACGCATTGCGCGGCGTCAATCTCGGCGCCCGCGACCGACCGCCCCGCGATCAGGCGCGTGAGTTTCTGATTCAAGGCCATCGGCAAGGAAGCAGCAAAGGTCGGCTGAAGAATGAAAGGACTAGATGAACTAAGGCGCCACAGAGGTGTCCCTGTGGCACCTGGCGGAAGCCAGGCAAAGCCGACGCCCTTGCCTAAGGTGTCCGCTCAACGAGTGAGGGCCACCCGTCGGCGCACGGGCATGTATTTCCTGTACGCCGCGATCCAGTCCTTGGCGATCGCGTCCTGCGCCTCCTTGAGGGAGATCGTCCCCGCGCAGACGAGCCGGTGCAGCCGGTTCTCGAGTTTGTCCTTGACACGCGCGTTCCACGGCTCGGTGAGGTACGACTCCGGCCAGAGGTTCTTGATGGAGTTCGACCCGCCGATCTCCAGGCTGATGAGATGATCGACTTCGTAGTCCCCCGGCGCATGCACCGTCACCCCGTACTCGGCGTACACCGCCCGTTTCGTCTCCGCAGTCACGTGCCGCACTTTGGATGAGTAGCCCGGTGTGCAGACGTCCGTGTCCGAGACGTCGAGCACCGCACCAGGCGTCATAACGGAATCGGGCCTGATGGGCGCCGGCTGCTCCTGGGCCGCAACCGGCGCGGCACCTGCGAATGCCAGCAGCACGACAGCGGCGGCAGCGAATGCACCACGAATGGTCCCGTGTAGGGGCCGGTCATGACCGGCCCTCATGCGGCGGCCACCGAGTCGGTCGCATTGAGCGCACATACGCACCAACGTAGGCGGACGGGGGGCCGCGCGCGACCCATACGCGACGCTGTGGCGCGCGTCGTTACTCGGCGCGTATCGCGATCACGGGATCGACCCGCGTCGCGCGCACGGCGGGGATCAGCGATGCCATCACGCCCGCCGCGACCAGCGCCAGGGTCGCCGCGCTCCAGGTGACCGCGTCGGCGGGACTCACGCCGTAGAGCAGGCTCGCCAGCACTCGCGTCGCCAGCGCGGCACCGGCGGCGCCCCCCACGACGCCGATCCCCACGAGCCGCATTCCCCGTTCGGTGACCATGCGCAGCGTCTGGGACCGGGAGCTGCCGAGCGCGGCCCGAATCCCGATCTCGCGCGTTCGCTGCGCGACGGCGTAGCTCATCACGCCGTACAGGCCCGCCACCGCTAGCACGACTGCCACGAGCGCAAACGTGCCAATGAGTCCGAGATAGAACCGCGGCGCCCCGACGCTCGCCGCCATCACGTCCGTCATCGGTTCCATCCGCGTGATCGCGGCCCCTGGGTCCACCGACAGAACCGCCGCGCGCACCGCATGCTCGATCGCCGCCGGATCCCCGCGCGCTACACGCACGATGATGCCGAACGTCGAGTTCCCGCGCGCTCCGCCCTGCGCGTACGACCAATAGACCTCGGGCAGCGGGGGATCGATCGGCCCAGCATTGGGAATGTCGCTCACGACGCCCACGATCGTGGCGAACGCCGTATCGCCCACGCCGATGTAAAAGCGCCGGCCGACCGCATCCTGGTGCGGGAAGTCCCTGCGCACGAGCGCCTCGTTGACCACCACGACTCGCGGCACTCCCGGCCGGTCATCGTCATCCCAGCGCAGCGCCCGCCCGGCCACCAGCCGCTGCCCGAACGCGCGGTAGAGATCCGGCGTCCCGTCGCGATCCTCGGCCAGCGGCAGGCGTTCGGGATCGGTGTTGGGTTGCCCCTCGTAACGGATGTTGGAGTTCGACCCCCAATCATAGTACGGGATCAAGTTGATCCCGCCAGCGCTCTGGACGCCGGGCAGCTGCTCGATCGCCGCAAGGGCCGGACGCAGGAATTGCCGTGTGGCGCTCGTGTCGCCGTAGCGTTGCGGTGAGACCGTCGCGGTAAGCGTCAGGACCGGCCGCGGGTCGAATCCCGGGTCCCGGGTGACGAGCGTCGAAAATCCGCGGAGGACGAGACTCGCTCCGATGAGGAGCACCAGCGAGAGCGCGACTTCGCCGATGACGAGCGCACTGAGCGCGCGGTGCTGGGCGCGGCTGGCCCCGCCGCCGCTTCCGCCCCGCAGCGCGTTCTGCGGATCGACATTCGTGCTGTGCCAGGCAGGCAGGGCGCCGCACACGAGCGCGACGAGCGCCGACAGCGCCAGCGCGAACACCACGATCCGTAGCTCGATCGCCATGCCGGCCAGTTGCGGGAGTTGGGCGGCGGCGAACGTCCCGATCGCGCGCACCGCGAGCCACGCGACCGCGAGTCCCGCGAGTCCACCCACGACTGTGAGGATCAGACATTCGGCGAGCACGGGACGCATGACGGCCCACTGGCTGGCGCCGAGGGCGGTGCGCACGGCGGTCTCACGCTCGCGCTGCACGCCCCGCGCGAGCATGAGACTCCCAACGTTCGCCGCCGCGATCAGTAGCACCGCGCACACCGCGCCAAACACCAGCAGCAGCGGCGTCCGCACGCCCCGCACGTCGTCGGACTGGAGGAGTACGGCGCGGGCCGACTCGCCGCGGAGCTCCGGATAGATCGCGATCATCGAGTTCATGAGCGATCGCAGCTCGAGATCCGCGGTGGCGACCGTCGCTCCGGGCACGAGCCGTCCGATCACATGCAGGAAGTTGCTGGAGTGATGCCCGCGCTCCTCGGCCGTGAAACGCGTTGGCACCCACAGATCCCCGCGCAGTTCGGCGCCGCCGTTCGGTACCCGAATGCCCGGCCGCAGAATGCCGATGATGGTGGTGGGCGTTCCGTCCACCGTGAACGTGCGTCCCACGATCGCGGGGCTGGCTCCGAACTGCCGGCGCCAGAACTCATCGCTCATGACCGCGACGGCAGGCTGTCCGGCGCTGTCGTCGGCGGGACCGATGAGACGCCCGTGCGCCGCCCGGATGCCCAGCATCGGGAAGAGATTCCCGGTGACCCGGACGACGGGAACCTCGACACCCTCGGTCGGCAGCGAGACCAGTTGGACCGCGTAGGCGACCGCCGCGAGTTCCTGCCGGCGTGCACTCCGCGCGAGATCGAGAAACTTGGCCGGCGAGAACGGCCAATCGTCCGCCTGCGGCGCTGTCCGGTAGACGGTGATCAGTCTGCCGGGATCGGAGAATGGAAGCTGCCGGATCAGCGCCTGGTCGATCGCGCTGGCGATCGCCGTCGTCGCGCCCAACCCCAGCGTCAGGCACGCAATGGCGCAGAGCGTCACGGCCGGCGTGCGCCGCAGGCCCCGCACGGCATCCCGAAAATCCGTCAATGCAAAGAGTGTCATCGGTCCGGGAATGTGTGTGCCCGTGAGACAGCGTCGCCGATTGAAGGGTTTGTCCGCCGGGCCCGCCGCCGGACGATGTCGCCACAGCACGCCGGTAGCATCCTGCGCCCCCTCGGCTAGTATTCCGCGACCGCCCGCCCCGGACGACGACTGGCTGACGCTGTACCACCTTTTGGGAGACAGGCATGTCACGTCACATTGCACTGCTGTTCCTCGCGGGAGCGCTGCCGCTCGCCGCACACCGGTTACCGGCCCAGGCCGTTTACGCGAAGCTCTCGGGCACGTGGGTCATGGATTCCACGAACGGGCCAGATGACCACGGCCTGCCGAAGAGCGAAACGCTCGAGTTCTCAATGTCCGGCCCCGCGCTCCGCATCGCCGCGACAGAAGACGACGGCAAGGGGCCGCACAAATCCGCGTTCTCGTGCACCACGAGGGGCTCCACGGCCGATCTCGGCGGTGGCCTGTCGGCGCGTTGCACCGTACACCCATTCGCCGACAGCACGCTGTACGCGGTTGACGTGATCCAGGGCGGCAAGGTCGTATCGGGCGAGCGGGGGCGTATCGTGCCCCTCCCGGGCGGGAAACGGCTGCGCGATGAATACGACGCCACCAGCGGCACCGCCCCGGCGACGCACCACCGCCACATTTATACGAAACAATAGGCGCGATTATCTGGACTTTGGGTGTGACCCAGCGCAACATCAACGTCTCCTCCAACCCTGGTGCCCTTCCTATGCGTGTCTCGCTCCTCGCTGTTGCCTTTGCTCTCCTGCCGGGTGTCGCCGCCGCCCAGTCGGCGCCGGTCGCCGACGCGTTTCGCGACTTCGCCAATACCGAAGCGAAACACCTCACCGCCGCGGCGGAGCTCATGCCCGCCGACAAGTTCTCCTTCGCCCCCACTCCGGCGCAGATGACGTTCGGCGCTATCATGACGCACCTCGCCGAAGGCAATGACTACCTCTGCGGCGCCATCGGTGGCATGAAGGCGCCCGAGCGCAGCAAGGTGGCCGCCACGGACAAGAAGGACGTCCTCGTCGCCCGCCTCAAGGAGACGTTCGACTTCTGCAGCAAGGCGCTCGCCGGCGTCGACGACTCCAAACTCGGCGAACAGCTCCCGTTCTTCGGCGGCAAGACCCGCTCCCGCGCAGGAATCATGACGATCACGACAGGCGACTGGGCCGACCACTACAGCCAGGTCGCGATCTACCTGCGCCTGAACGGCATCCTGCCGCCCACCGCCAAGAAATAGGCGGAGGGGCCGGTCGCGGCCGGCCCGTCAGTAGAAATTGACGTAGGGGCCGGTCATGGCCGGCCCCGCCGGATGTGTGGTTGCCGTCTCAGCGTATGTGGGTTCCGCGCATACGCTCTGCTCACAGCGGGATGCCGCCCTAGCGGTATCCCGCTGCTTGCATCTCGAACAGCTCGGAGTACGCCGCCCCACGCGCCACCAGTTCGTCGTGCGTCCCCTCTTCGGCGATCTCTCCGTTCCGCAGCATGATGATCCGGTCCGCCATCCGCACCGTCGAGAACCGGTGCGAAATGATGATCGCCATCCGCCCCGCCATTAGCTCCGCGAACCGCACGAACACCTCGTACTCCGCCCGCGCATTGAGCGCCGCCGTCGGCTCGTCGAGGATGAGCAGTTGCGCCGTCCGCATGTAGGCGCGCGCAAGCGCGATCTTCTGCCACTCCCCGCCCGACAGGTCCACCCCGTCCGCGAACCGCCGCCCCAGCATCTGCCGGTACCCATGCGGCAGCTTGGGCAGCAGCGACGCCGCCAGCGACCGGTCCGCCGCGTCGGTGATGGGCGTGGGCACCGCGCCCAGGTCCACCGTATCGCGCGCCCCGCCCCCCCCGTTCAACCGCTCGAAATACGGACGCGTGGTCTCGATCTCACCCACCCCGACGTTCTCGTCGAAGCGCATGTCGTAGCGCACGAAATCCTGGAAGATCACGCCGATCGCCTGCCGCAGAGACAGCAGGTCATAATCCCGGAGATCCCGGCCATCGAGCAGCACCCGCCCCTCAGTCGGCTCGTACAGCCGCGCGATCAGCTTCGTGATCGTCGTCTTCCCGGCGCCGTTCTCACCCACCAGTGCCAGCCGCTCGCCGGGCCGGATCGTGAAGTTGAGGTGCCGCACCGCCCAGCGCTCACTGCCCGGATACTGAAAGCCCGCGTCGATGAACGTGAAGCCCTCGCGAATGGGCTGCGGCACCGGCGGCGCGCCCACGCGTGACACGATGGACGGCTGCATCTCGAAGAACACGAACAGGTCGCGCAGGTTGAGCGTCTGTGAGTACACATTGCTCGCCGCCAGCAGCAGCTGCTGGATCAGATCCCGGCTCCGCATGAACGAGCCGGCCAGAAATGTCAGAGAGCCGATCGTGATGGCCCCCACCGCCGCACGCTGCAGGATCACCACGTACGCGGCGTAGTACCCGGCGGTCGACACCACCGAGAGCAGCGCACTCACTACCCCGCGGCGCACGGAGAGACTCTTGTTCTCCTCGAAATAGCGCTGCGCGAGGTCGCGGTACCGCTGCGTGAGCCACGGCGCCAGTCCGAAGAGCTGCACTTCCTTCGCCGTCTCATCGCTCGCCCCCGTGTACCGGAGGTAGTCGAGTTCGCGGCGCTCGGGGGTGCGCCGGAAGAGCAGCGAGTAACTGAGCGCGGCGTAGTGCGTCTCGCCGACGAAGCTCGGGAACACCGCGGCCGCGAGCAGCAGCAGGAGCCAGGGATTGTAGGCGAGCAGCGCCACGGCGAGGGTCGCGAGGGTCACGCCGCCCTGAGCCATCCCGACCAGTTGTGCGATCAGCCCGATGCGCCCGGTCGTCTGCTGCCTGGCCCGTTCGAGGTGGTCATAGAACGTAGGGTCCTCGAACTGCGCGAGATCGAGCGTCGCCGCGTGCCGCATCAGCCGCTCGCTCACGACGTTCGAGAAGAGGTCGCCCAGGAGCGACTCCACCAGCGACGAGGCGCGCGCGAGGAACTCGCCCGACAGCACGATCGCGATCTCGATGGCCAGATACCGCCACAGCGGCGCCGTGCTGCCGCCCGCGGCCGCGTGGATCACGGCATTGATGATGAGCTTCCCCACCCATAGCGTGGCGACCGGGATGACACTCCGCACCAGCCGGAGGGTCACCATGGCAGTGGTGTACCCCCGGTGCGTGTCCCAGACGAGCCCCAGGAGCTTCGGCAGCGCGCCGAGGATGGCCACCTTCTCTCGCCAGGTCGTCGGGCGGTCGGGCGCACCTCGTGAATCGCGCTGCCGCGGGCCGATCGCGATCGCCGTCATGGTATTTCCTTACTCGGCGCAAAGTGGCGTTGCGGTGTATTGGGAATCTAGCAACCTTTACAGCGCCCCATGCCGGACGCGGCCGCGGGGGCATTCGCTCCCCCGGGAGCCGGGTGAAGGCCGGCTCCGGTAACGCCTCATTGGGTCGCTGCGTGGCACACGACGCGTTCATCAGTTACTCCTCGCACGACAAAGCCGTGGCGGACGCCGCCTGCGCACTGCTCGAATCGCGCGGGATCCGCTGCTGGATCGCGCCCCGCGATGTCACGCCAGGCATGGACTGGGGCTCGGAGATCATCGACGCCATCAACGGCGCCCGCGTGATGGTGCTGGTCTACTCCGCCAGCGCCAACGAATCCGGCCAGATCCGCCGCGAGGTCGAACGCGGCGTGCACAAGGGAATCCCGATCGTGCCGTTCCGGATCGAGGATGTCCCGATGTCGAAGTCGCTCGAGTACTTCATCAGCGCCCAGCACTGGCTCGACGCGCTGACGCCGCCGCTCGAGCAACACCTCGACTACCTCGCGCGCACCGTCACGCTGCTCCTCTCCCGCCCCGGACCGCCGAGCGAGACGGACGACACGCCCGGCACGGATACCGATACCGCCCCGCCGCCGCTGCACGATCCGCCATTCGCCGCGACGCCTGCTGGTGCGGCACCTGCTGCTGCCGGCGCAAGCGCCTGGCGTGGCGCCGCCGTTCACGCCTGCTCCCGCATCAGCACCGGTCTATTCGCCCCCGCCCCCAGCTCCCGCGGCTTCAACCTCGCCGGGAATGTCCGCGGCCTCGCGCCGGAAGATGGGCGCCGCCGGTCTCATCGTCCTGTTCCTGGCGGTCGGCGCATTTGCGCTCCTCGGACGCGGCCGGAGCGTGGACGGCGCACTCGTCGGCCACTGGAACATCACCAAGGATGACCAGTCCGGCCATTGGGTGTCGGACCTGACGTTCACCAGGGATGGCGCCTACCACCTGCAGGTCAGTGTGCAGGAATCCGGCACGATGACCGGATCGCCGGGCCACTTCCACATGATCTCATCCGCGCAGACCGTCACCGACGGGACGTACATCCTCGTGGATCCCACGACGCTGCAGACGACGACGCAGTCGGGCACCGTGCGATGGACGCGCCAGCCGTCATCCGTGAACCCGAACCACACGACCGATCTCACGGGCATCTGGGATGCGTCGCCGATCGTGAACGGCTCGCTGGTCCATCAGGAGATCGATAGCCACGCCGATGGGACCTACCACCTCACGTCGACGACGCAGGACGACGGCACGATCAAGGCCGAGAACAACCGCTGGCGCACCCAGTCGAACACCGGCCGCATTCTGGAAGGCAGCTACCAGATCACCGACCCGCATACGCTGTCATGGGTCGGCCCACTCGGCACGACGGTCTTCACCCGGTAGGGACGACAGGCCGGATTCGTCCCTGGTAGGGGCGGGTCATGACCCGCCCATTCCCGCCGCTCTCGCATCCGATCCGCCGCAGCCTTCACCTGAACCGCGGCAACGCTGTCGTCGATCGCTTGCTGCCGTGCGGCCGCCACCTGGCGTGCATGCATGACACCCAGCCCAGTCACGATCGCGAGAATCAGCGTGAGAGACGCGATCGCGCCGAGATGCCGCGACGGCTGCGCGCCGGAGTGTCTCGTGGGAGTGAGCCGGCTGCCACAATGCTTGCAGATGAGCGCCGCGTCCTGAATCTCCTCAGCACAGTACGGACACGCTTTCATTCGGAACCAGCCAGTGTGAGGTGATCGTGCACTGCTCTGGTAGCAGACGAATCACCATCCACCCGGTAAGGCAAAAATCACCCGCAATCCGGCACTGGCACAATCTTCACGCACGCAGTGTCACTTGCCGATACTGTATGTAACCACTGGGTCGGATGCCCCGCCGGTAACCCCGCCCGCCGGTAGGCGTCATCGAAGTGTGCAGAAGATCACCAACATCAGCGGCAAGGTCCGCTACCGCATCGTCATCGGCCTGCTCTACCCCGCAGCCCTCGGCGCCGCCATCTCGTGGTGGGTCGAAGCCGCTACCAAACGACCCCCCCAAGGCGAAGATGCACCCATTGCCTGGGCCATGTGGTTCGGCGTCTGGTTCCTCACCTACCACGTCGTCTGGTATACCCACCTGATCGGCGAGAGCGCCGAGCCGACGACGCTCTTTAACTACCCCGCCCGCCGCTTCGCCTCAGACCTCGTCGGCGTCGCCGCGATCATCGGCGGGTTCGCCGCCCTCGGCTTCGCCTCCGGCCAATACCACCTCTACCTCCCCGGCGTCTTCGCCGCAGCCGGACTCATCCCCCTCTCCGCCCTGCTCGGTCACCGCCACCGCCGCCTCGGCAATAGCGCGCTCATCATCATCGCCGGCCTCGCCGCCGCCACCGGCGTCGCCGCCCACCTCGGCCCCAACGCCAGCATCCTCACCAGCCTCGATGTCACGCTGCTCCGGGAGTTCTGGCTCGTGCTCCTCGCCTATCTGTTCATCCCATCAGTCTTCGGCGCCAAAACCGAAACCGCCAAAGCCGGCGGATTCTCCGGCGAGATCTACGGCGTCGAATAGCGCCTGCTCATTGAGCGGGCCACATCACCGCGAATAAGCCGCCCGTCACCAGCCCGAAGATAAGGCTATCGAGAATGGTCTTGATCACCGAAGACCACGGCACGGCGCGCCAGATCGCCTCCTGCGCCTGCGATCCGCCATACGCCAGAAACGCGACCGTCGACACCACCCGGAACACTGCCATGTGATCCGCGCCCGGCGCGAGCACCAGCGCCGCGACGTACGCCACCAGACACGCCACCACCAGCGTCAGCACGAACCATTGCGTGAGGGCTGGTCCCATCTCCGGACCGGATGGCTTCCTCAGCAACACGAATCCCGTCGGACCCTCCCGCATCTTCTGCTGCACCACCGGGTCCTTCGCACCCATCCCCACCGCGTACGGCAGGATGTACTGCCCCGCCGCCGCACCACCCTTGGTGATCGCCGCGCGGACTTCGTCCTCGTTGGGGAGCTGCCGGTAATCCGAGTTGTGGTACGTGAACAGCATGTGCAACAACGCGCTGACAACGAATACGGCGATCGCCGATACGACGATCGGGAGCCAGAGATGCGAGAGGGCGACCATGGTACCACCTCCAGGCGGCACACCGGTGGGAGGGGGATGCCCGGTTCTGGTTCAGTCAGGCGGCCAGGCACCGTTCGCGCGCGGGGTGTCTAACTTCGCGGCTTTTCGCCACGGCGCAACCCTACCGCCGGGCGAAGTGGTAGAAATCCGCGAACGACGTCTCGCCCGGCCGCTTCCGGTCGAACGGGTACCGGTTCTTGATGAAATCGATCTGCCCCCACTCGGGTGCGTGCGCCGCCACCCAATCGGTCACCGAATGGTGCCGGATGTGCCCCGCGTGGCTGCGCTCCTCATGGTTGGAGCTGTAGATGATCACGTACCGGTTGGCGAGCGAGAACAACGCCTCCATGTGCGCCGTGTACACGGCATCCTCGAGCAGGTGATAGATCACGTCGAGTGACAGCGCGAGGTCGTACGTGCCGTCGTATTCGGCGGTATCGGCCAGCGCGAAGAACCGCTTCGTCTCATCACCCTGCATCTGGAGACGGCACCGCGCCACCGCCGTCGGCGACAGATCGACGCCCACGTACGAGGGATAGGTCGCGAGCGCGAGCTGCGCGGCATCGCCGCATCCAAGCTCGATCACCGTCTGCACGCCGTTCCGCGCGACGAAGCCGTTGATGACCTCAGCCTTGAATCGCGCAAGCTGGCCGTAGGATCCGGCCCCGGACCCATCGCCGCGACGATAGCGTGACTCCCAGTACGCCGCCGTCCCCGTCACCCGGGCGTCCCGGACCCGCTGGGCGACATAGCGCGCCACCCCGCTCACACCCGGAACGCGGAGGATGAGCCGCTTCGCGACGCGCACCACGCCGGTTGTGTTGTCCTTCCATTGAACGGGCGTCGTAGACATGCCGTGAGTCCTCGTCGTCGATCGGTCTGCGGGTGACGACCCGGCATGATGCGGCGAAACCATCCGGCCTATGGACGAGCCCGGCAGAAGACCGCGAAATCTATCCCCCGCCAGCGCCCGCGGCGATGCTGGGGCGATGCTGGGGCGATCTGGCTCGGGGCGATGCCGGGGCGATGCCGGACGCAACGTCCGTCACGAGCACAGAAAAGACGACGCGCAGTCGATCTGACCGAATTCCAGGGCGGCGTGACGAAACAGGAAAGTTGGCCCTCGCACGAGCGATCCAACGGCCGCCAGCCCATATCTTTCCCCGGTTCGTGTGTCCGAGTTCGCCCGCCGCGTCGCCCGCACCACTCCCTCACTCCCCCATGCAGAAACGGAATCTCGGCCGCTCCGGCCTCGGCATCTCCACACTCGTCCTCGGTGGCAATGTCTTCGGCTGGACGGCCGATCGAGAGGCGTCATTCGGCGTGCTCGATGCCTACGCGGCCGCCGGCGGAAATTCCATCGATACCGCCGACGGTTACTCGATCTGGGCACCGGGCAACAAAGGGGGCGAATCGGAAACCATCATCGGCGAATGGATGAAACGCCGCGGAAACCGCGACAAGATCGTCGTCGCCACCAAGGTCGGATGGGAGCTGACCCCCACCCGAAAGGGCCTTTCTCGCGCCTATATCATCGCGTCCGCCGAAGGCTCGCTCGCCCGGCTGCAGACGGATTACATCGATCTCTATCAGTCGCATCGCGATGACCCGGACACGGCACCGGATGAAACGCTGGAGGCCTACGACCGCCTCGTGCGCGCCGGCAAGGTGCGCGTGATCGGCGCGTCGAACTTCAGCGCCGCACGGCTCGAGGCATCACTGGAGTCGAGCCGCGCGCACGGGTACCCGCGATACGAGAGCCTGCAACCGCTGTACAACTTGTACGATCGCGCCGGGTATGAGACGGAGCTCGAGCCGCTGTGCATTCGCGAAGACGTCGGTGTGATCACCTACTCGTCGCTCGCCAATGGATTCCTCTCGGGCAAGTACCGGTTGGCAAACGACCTCGCCCAAAGCACCCGTGGCGCCGGTGTCGGCAAGAAGTATCTGAACGAGCGCGGGCTCCGGATCCTCGCGGCACTCGAGGAAACGGCGCAGCCACTGCGGACGTCCCTCGCCACCGTGGCGATCGCGTGGCTGATCCACCGCCCGGGCATCACCGCCGCGATCGCCAGCGCCACCACGCCGCGCCAGCTCGATGACCTCGTCGCCGCGACGACGCTGCCCTTCGGCCCCGCCGATGCCGAACGCCTGAATCAGGCCAGCGCCGTCACGCCGGAGCACGCCGCGTGACGCCCGCCCTGACGCCAGCCCTGACGCCAGCCCTGACGCCAAATGTCACGCCCCAGGATTTCTCGGGGCGCGTCGCGATCGTCACCGGAGCCGCCCGCGGGCTAGGCCGCGCCGCCGCCGTCCGGCTGCACCAGCGCGGTGCCTCCATCGCCGTCCACGTCCGCGACGCCGCCCGCGCCCGGGCGGTCGCGTCGGCACTCGGCGTCCGCGCGCTGGCCGTCCCGGGCGACCTCGCCACGGACGGCGTACCGGACGCCATCGTGCGCCGCACGGTGGAAGAGTTCGGGCGCGTCGACATCATCGTCAACAACGCGGCCAGCGCGCCGACGACACGATTCGCCGAGATCACCGCCGCGGAATGGCGGCTCGCGCTGGAGGTCAACATGACCGCGCCGTTCCTGATGATCAAAGCCGCGCTGGACACGATGAAGGCGCAGCACTACGGTCGCATCATCAATATCTCGTCCACCGCCGGTCGCATGGTCAGCACCCTGGGCGGCGCCCACTACACGGCCTCCAAGACCGGGCTCCTGGGACTCACCCGCGCCGCCGCCAAGGAGTTGGGACCGTTCGGCATCACCGTCAACGCCGTGTGCCCGGGGATGATCGACACGGAGCTCACGCGCGAGAGCGCGACGCCCGAGCGGCTCGCGCAGATCGCGGCCACGTTTCCGGTCCCGCGCCTGGGCACCGCCCGTGAGGTCGCGGACCTCATTTGCTTCGCGGCCTCCGAAGCGGCCGGGTACCTCACCGGCACCGCGCTGGACATCAACGGCGGCGACTTGATGATGTAGTATTGGCAGCATGAAAAGCAGCGTCGCCGTCCTCGTCGCCTTGGCGCTCGCCCTGCTCGCCGGCGCGGCGATCGCAGCCTCAGGAAGCCTGGCCCTCCTGCACGTGGCTGATCTCGTCGCCCCGGTCGGGACGCTTTGGGTGAACGCGATCCGGATGACCGTGATCCCGCTCGTGGTCTCCCTGCTGATCACGGGAATCGCATCGACCAGAAATCTCGCGTCGATCGGCCGGATGGGTGGCCGCACGATCGCCATTCTTCATCGCGCAGCTCGCCGTGACGGCGCTCCTGTTCATGCCCGCCGCGATCACTCTCTTCGCGATACTGCCGGCGACCGGCTCCGTCCGCCCGCCGCTCCCCGAAGGCGCGGCGGCCGCCGCGGGCCAGATCAGCGCCGCCGAAGCCGGGAACGGCTTCGCGAGTTGGATGACGTCACTGGTGCCGCAAAATCCCATTGCCGCCGCGGCGACCGGTGCGATGCTGCCGCTGGTCGTGTTCACGATCCTGCTCGCGCTCGCGATTACGCGCACCTCGCCCGCCTCCCGCGACCGGCTCGCCGGGTTCTTCGAAGCCCTGTGCGACGCGATGCTGCAACTCGTCCGCTGGGTCGTTGCGCTCGCGCCCGTGGGCGTGTTTGCGCTGATCCTGCCGCTCGCCGCACGTGGCGCCGCAGGCCTCGCCGGTGGTGTCGGTCTATACGTCGCCGTGTACTCGATCGGCTGCATTGTCGTCGTCCTCCTGCTGTACCCCGCCGCTACGATCGCCGGCGGCGTCCCGATCCGGCAATTCGCCCGCGCGGCGCTCCCGGGCCAGCTCATCGCGTTCAGCACCAGCTCCTCGATCGCGGCCCTCCCCGGACTCGTGGAAGGCGCCGAGCGTGACCTCAAGATCGACAGCACTGTCTCGGGCTTCGTGCTGCCCCTCGCGGTGTCGGTCTTCAAGCCGGCCGCCCCGGTCACCTGGACGGTCGGCTCGCTCTTCGTCGCCCGCTTCTACGGGATCCCGCTCCACGCGCCCGAGTTCGCGATCATCGCATTCGCCAGCGTGTTCATGGTGTTTATCTCCCCAGGCATCCCGCGCGGCGGCTTCCTGGTCCTGGCCCCCCTGTTCCTCGCGATCGGTCTCCCAATCGAAGGGATCGGCATCCTGATCGCCATCGATGCCATCCCGGACATCTTCGCGACCCTCCTGAACGCCACCGGCGACCTGCTCGCGACAGTCCTCGTCGCCCGCGCGATGCGGACCGCACCGGCGTGAGCACCGCCGTGCGTCCTGGCCAAAGGCGTAGCCACCACGAATTGGTCCCTCGTACGGGCCGGTCGAGACCGGCCCTGCTGCGGCAACACAAATGCTGCTTCCATTCTTTCACCGCTCGCTCATAGCGACCCCACATACGCCAGGATCGCCGCCCGTTGTGCCGGCGACAGCCGGCTGAACCGCTCGCGCGAGACGCTGGCCTGCCCGCCATGCAACAGAATCGCCTGCTCGATCGTCTTCGCGCGCCCGTCGTGCAGGAACTCCGTCCGCTCGCTGATCCCCATCAATGGCTCCGTGCGGAACTGTGACGGCGTCGCGCTGTTGAGACAGACATCCGCGAGCCCCGAGCCCATGTCATGCAACAGCAGATCGCTGTACGCATTCACATGCTGGTTCCTGAGCGCGGCGACTGGACTCCAACCCGTGTACAGCGTGGGCACGTGACAGCCGTTGCACCCCGCGGACTGGAACACGACCGCGCCCGCTCGCGTCTGTGGCGTCTGCGGCTTGGGTGACGGCGGCGCCAGATACCGCATGAACGCGACGGCGTCGTTGAAGCGTGCCGAGTCTATTTCGAGGCCGTCCGAGAGCACACTGTCGGGGATCGCGAAGCTGCCGATGGAGCCGTACTCGTGGGGATGCAGCGGGTTCGTGATGCCCATCTCGTTGATGAACGCCCCGCCGGTGAACGACTGCAGGGTCGACTCGTTGTCTTTCCGCCCGAAGCGGCCGACGTGCCCGCTGATCATGACCGGTGTCCCCGCGATGTTATTCGGATTCCCCCGCTCCGCCTTCGCGATCGCCAGCAGCTCGGCGTCCGGCACCGCCTCCAGCAGTCCGCGCCCGAACACCTGGGGTGTCGTCCGAATGCCGGTGCCCGTGCGGTCAGGTGGAAGTGGCACGGTCGTCAACCCGGTCAGCGCCGTGATTGCCGGCACCACGTTGTTTTGGATGACGAATCCGCCCTCACTCGTCAGCGGATCGCAGACCCCATTGCGATATGCAGTCGCATGCCGCTCGATCTGTGTGCCAACCCCGCCGTTCACCGGTGTCTCGTGGCAGTCCGCGCAATAGAAGCCGTTGAACAGCGGCCCGATCCCTTGCCCGACGCCGAACGAATCCGCGAACACGATCGCGCCCCGCGCGAACTGCGCACGCTCCGCCCGCGTGAGCCCGGGAATGGGCCCGCCCAGCATCGCGGCCATGACCATGCCGAGCGCACTGGTGGAATCCCGCGGTGGCGCGGTGGGGAGCTCTCGCGAGCTGTCCGTACATCCGGCAGCGGCCAACCCTGCCGCCAATCCTGCGAGTGCCGTGAGACGCGTGCGCGTGATGAGACGCGTGCGCGTGATGAGACGCGTGCGCGTGATGAGACGCGTGCGCGTGATGAGACGCGTGCGCGTGATGAGACGCGTGCGCGTGATGAGACGCGTGCGCGTGATGAAGCGCGGTCGCGCCAAGGCGCGGCCACAGTCGTGCGCGAAGCGCATGGCTGGTCCCTCATGCCACAATGTGGGGTAGCCGGGCTGGCGTAGCCGCGCATGCCTCCCGCGCTGGCCGTAGCCCCCAGAGCTTTGCGTCACCGCCTTTCGGCGGCTTTGCCCGGTCGCGCGCCCCCGGTGGTGGGTTGGTTCGCGCGACTGCGTGCTCAGGGCCTACTATGAGCCCGCAGAAAAAAATGCGCAACCCCCCAATTCCAGGATTGCGCGCGGCGTAAATCCGGAGGTGTTACCCGTCCCGCACCGGCGCCGGCGTATCGACCTCGCGATCCGTTTCCGCCGGCAACCGCGGCAACTCGCGCCGCGCCAATTCATGCAGCAGCGCACGGTCCACACGGTCGCGCGCCGTGCGCGTCCATCTCCGCACGGGATTCCCCGTGAGCGCCGTCACCGCCTGTGACGCCGCATGCCGCTCGCCGCCACGCGCATTCGCCACCACATCCAAGAGCAATGGCAACAATACCCCGGCCGCGGCCTCACTCGCATAGTGCCGCACCACGCGGATCGCCGCGATGCGCACCACGGCCTCTCCATCACGCATGCCGCCGATCAACGTCGGAATCGCGAACCGGTCCGGCGGGACCCGCCCCAGCACACGAAACGCCTCCGCCCGCACTTTCGTGCGCTCATCACGCGCATGCTCGCACAACGCATACACCGCCGCGGTCGCACCCGCGACGCGAGGCTCACGCCGGCTCTTTCGTGTGCTCTTGGGAGTAGTACCCTGACGTGGCATTGCCCCAGCCATGGTAGAGTTGGACCCGCCCTATCAACATACTGCCCCCCACCAACGCCCGCCCTCATCCATTCACGGTCCCCGTTCTCTACTTTCTATTCTCTACTTTCTCGCCGTTCCGCTCTTCGCCCCGCCTGGTCCCTAATCCCCTACTTTCTACTCTACCCTCTGTCTTTTCTCTCCTCGCCGATCGGCGTCGCGGTCCTCTTCATCGGGCCGGCATCTTGCACTTCGTCCGCCCCGCATCCTACGCGGGCATCGTCCCCTACATGCTCCCGCACCCCCTGGCGATCGTCTACATTCCTCGGGGCTCGCGGAAATGGCGGGCGGGATCGGCGTCCTCCTCCCGCAGGTCCGGGCGCTCGCCGGGCGCGGTCTCATCCTGCTGCTCATCGCGGTATTCCCCGCCAATGTCCAGATGCTCGTGAGCGCACGCTCGGCCCACGCGCCATTCTGGGCCGAAACGCTCCTCTGGCTCCGTCTCCCCGTGCAGGTACTCCTCATCGCGTGGGTCTGGCGTGCAACGGTGTACCGCGACGACGGAGACAAAGAGCAGTCCCCCGGGTCCACCACGACGTGAGGCACGACGAAACACCATGACGCAGCCAAGCCGGACACCAGCCGCCACGACCGCAGCGCCGCACACGCACCTGCCGCGCTTCCTGCACGTGAGCATCGCGGCGCTCGCGTGCGTCACGCTCGGCGTCACCACGCTCCTCGTCGCCCCCCGCCCCCTCAGCGCGCAGGACGCGGCGCCCACCCGCATGACCCTCGGCGGCCCGCCGCCCACGGTGCGCACCGAGGCCGATCTCAAAGCCTTCCTCGACGACCTCGAGACCCAGGAGTTCGCGATCTACACCGCCCTCGGCATTCGAGACGTACTACCAGTGGCGAGGGGAAACCTCGCACCGCGCCGCCCAGACCAACGCCCTCTACAATGATCTCCTGAACCGCCGCGACTACGCCGCGATCGTCAACGCCTGGCAGGGGAAGGTCTCCGACAGCACGCTCGCCCGCCGCGTCACACTCCACGCCCGCGCGTTTCTCCAGGCCAAAGCGGACCCGCGCCTGGTACTGGCGCTCGCCAGCCTGCAGTCCGCGATCCAGGATTCGATCGAGAAGTTTCGCTACACGCTTGGCGGGAAACAGTTCACCGGCACGTCACTGGGTGAGATCGTCGACACCGCCGGCGATCGCGCGCTCCGGCGCGGCGCGTTCACCGCCCTCTCCCAACGCACCCCGGTCATCGGCCCCAATGTCATCCATGCCATGGCGCTCAATGACAGCATCGGACGCCAGGAAGGTTTCGCCAACGGCGCGGACGCCGGTCTCGTGCTGTCGACGCTCACCCGCGCGCAGGTGCTGCACGACCTCGATGACTTCGAACGCGCCACGCGTCCGGCCTACATGGCGATGCTCGCCCGGGTCCGCACCGATCTGCACATCACCCGCGTCGAGCCGTGGGACATTGACTACTGGCTGACGCTGCAGGAACGCGGCGTCGCCAACGCCTACCCCCAGGCCCAGGGACTGACGCGCCTCCACGATCTGTTCAAGGCGTTGGGCTTTCACGCCGACAGCCTGCCGATCGACGTGCGGGTGTGGGACGTCCCGACCGGCGGCATCACGTTTCCGATCCGGCCGCCGTTCGAGGCCCGGCTCCTCACCAACCCGTTCACCGGGTCGGATTTCTACGAGACGCTGTTCCACGAGTACGGCCACGCGCTCAACGCAACGCTGATGCGCCCGGACCTCTCACCGGTCTTTCTCAGCGGTGACGAGACACCAATGGGCGAAGGCACGGCGGAGACGGTGGGACATTTCGCCTACGACCGGCACTGGCTCGCCCGGACCGCGCATTTGACGCCGGCGAAAGCCGCCGCCCTTGAAGCGGTCGGCAAGGAACAGCTGCTGCTCTGGCTCCGCCGCTCCATTCTGCCTCAACGCCTGGGTCGAGATCAACGCCTACGCGGATCTGCACGGCAATCTCGATAGCCTCTCCCGCGAATCCTACCAGCGGTTCGTCGGGGCCGAGCTGCCCCCGGACCAGCACTTCGGCGACCGCGACATGTTCGCGACCGGGCCGCTCTACTTCCAGTCATACCTCTACGCGAACATGATCGCCACGCAGTTCCGCGCCGCGATGCGAGACCAGTTCCACACCACCGATCTCTCCAGCGACCCCCGCGTCGCGCCCTGGCTGATCAAGAACGTCTACGCCGACGGAGGCCTCGTCCCGTGGCCCGCGAAGATCCTCCGCGCCACTGGCCACCCGCTGACGGTCGATGCGCTGGTGGCGTATCTGAGTGCCCCGAAGGCCGGCGGGGATAAGGCCGCCGGGGATACTCCCTAAGGCCGGCGGCAGCTGCCGAGTTTGCTTCGCTAGAGACGAAGTGCCGGTTATGAAAGGGCTGATGTCCCCCGATCCCGGTGGCGCGCCGGAACGAGTTACATACAGTATGGATTGGTTGCATGTACGCCGATTCGGGACGCGAGTCGTAGGGGCCGTCACAACCGGCCGGGCGACAACGAGTCCGTAGGGGCCGGTCATGACCGGCCCGGTAAGAATGTGGGTGCCGTCACGCCAAACCCATCAGGGCCACCTAGGCATGTTTGGAAATCGGGTGGCTTCGGCAGGGAACCCCGCCCCCTCCAATCGCATACTGTTAGGCACTGCGCGACACCGGCACGCGGGTGCAATCCGCGACCGGCCACACGCGAGACACGATTTCTTGTAAGGAGCTTGGAAATGATGACGCAACGACGCGCGATGTTCTCGCCGGCACGCACCCACCGGTCCAGTTGGATCGCGGCGATCGCCGCATGCGCGGCTGTCTTCGCCGCGTCGCTGGGCGCCGTGCGCCACGGCAACACGACACCTGTGGCAAACGTTGATGCGCCCGGAGTGCCTGCCGCTCCCGCACCGGGCGATGAAGTCGCGGTGTTTTCCGGCGGATGCTTCTGGGGAATCCAGGCCGTGTTCGAGCACGTGCGCGGCGTGACCAGCGCCACGGCGGGTTACACCGGCGGCGCCGCCAACACCGCCACGTACGAGGAAGTGAGCACCAGCTCCACCGGACACGCCGAATCGGTGCGCGTGACGTTCGACCCGAAGCGCGTCGCGTATACCGATCTGCTCAAGGTCTTCTTCACCGTCCACGATCCGACAGAGCTCGACCGCCAGGGACCCGACGAAGGCACCCAATACCGCTCGGCCATCTGGTACACGTCCGACGCCCAACGCGTCGCGGCTGAGGGATTCGTCCGCCAGCTCACCGCGGATAAGATCTACTCACGCCCGGTCGTCACGCAGATCTCGCCACTCAAAGGCTTCTACGTCGCCGAGGGTTACCACCAGGATTATTTCGTGCACAACCCCGACGCGCCATACATTGTGATCAACGACAAGCCGAAGGTCGAACGCCTGAAGTCCGTCCTCCCGGCCCTCTACAGCCCGTCACCAGTCCTGTACGTCGCGGGCACTGTCACCAGCAGCAAATAACAAGGGGGAGAAGACCGTGCTGTCACTCGCGTGGGGAGTCATCGCGTCCGTCATGCTCGCCGCACCAGCCACTGCGGGCACCGCCCCCACCCCGTCGGGCGACGCGATCATCCGCCAGATGCACGACCGCTACGCGGGCAAGTGGTACCACAACATGACCTTCCAGCAGACCACCACCGCCTGGGATTCCGCGGGCAACAAGACCGTCGCCACGTGGTACGAAACACTGCAGATGCCCGGCACGATCCGCATCGACTTCGCGCCGCGGTCCGACGGCAACGGCGTCCTCGCAACGCATGATTCGACGTTCATCATCCAGCACGGCGCGGTGACCACCGTCCGCGCCGGCGGGAACATCCTGCTCACGATGGCGTTCGACGTCTACGACCAGCCAGTCGACAAGACGGTCGCCGTGGTCCGCTCCGCCGGCTACGATCTGTCCAAGGTCCACACGGACACCTGGCAAGGCATGCCGGTGTATGTCATCGGCGCCGATGCGGGCGACCTGAACTCGCCACAACTCTGGATCGACTCGAAGCGCCTGCTCCTCGTCCGGATCTTCACGCCCACCAAGCCCGGCGCCACGACGATGCGCGACATCCGCTTCAACCAGTGGCGGCCGATCGCGGGCGGATGGATTGCGCCGAATGTCGAGTTCTACGTGGGAGCGACGCGCCAGCGCACTGAGGACTACGACAACATCAAGACCAACGTCTCGTTCAGCCCCGAGCTGTTCGACGTTTCGAAATGGTCTTCCGCGCCGCACTGGGCGCCTTGACGCTGCGGACGCGCACGGTCTTCACCCGGCCGTTCCCCGCCGCACTCTCCGGCGTCTCGGCCCCCGCGACACTCCGTCCATTGGCGTGATGCACGCCGGTCACCGCTCGCTTCCCCGCGGGCGGTGACTGCCGGCCGATGCGTGGCGTATTCACATTCGGCTGCGGCCAGCCATGGTATCCCAGCGCCGCCGACACGGATGACGACGCGTCCATCACCGCCGCCGCCATCGTGTCCCACTTCGCCGTCACCCGCCGGCGCGGGCCACCCACCGTCAACGCGGCGTTCACCTCGCCGCGATGGTCGAAGATCGGCGCGGCCACTCCGTACACATCCTCGACACGCTCGCCACTGACCATCGTGTAGCCGCGCTTCCGCGACTTCTCGAGCTCGCGCTCCAGCTCCGCAATGTCGGTGATCGTCGTCGGTGTGTACCGCGGCAATGGCCGGCTCATGAATGCCGACTGCCGCCCGGGCGGCGCCCACGCAAGCAATGCCTTGCCACCCGCCGTGGCGTGCAGCGGCATGCTGCCACCGAGTAACCCCGGCAACATCAGCGGCTGAAAACTCTCCACGACGTCGACGGTCACGCCTTCCGTGCCGTTGTACAACATCAGCGTCGCCGTCTCGCTCGTCGCATCACTCAGCTTGCGCAGCCACGGACTGACGACGCGCTGCAACGACGTCGAATGACGCGCCAGCTCGCCGTACGCCGCGAGACGAATGCCGAGGCGATAGGTACCGGAGTGCTCGTCACGATCGAGGAATCCACTCGCTTCGATGCGGCTGAGGATCCGATACGCGGTGCTCTTCGGCCACCGGAAAACCCGGGCGATCTCGCGCACCGAGAGCTCCGGCTGCTCCGGTGAAAACAGCGCGAGAACTTTGCCGAGTTTCTGCAGCATCGAAGGCGCTCCCTGGGAAGGTGCGGTAACGTAGAGGCGCCACTCGGCCGCCGCAACGCCCGCTTGTCCCACACCGCTCGCGGTGCGGTTACATTCAGCGCACTACGAGGTTACATCACGGTCCGACAGGTATTGTTTCTGACAGCTTTCCGTCAGACGAACCGCTCGCCCCAGGTGGATCTGTGCGATTCGTGCCACCGCCAAAGGGTGGTTTCTGCCGTGGTCGCTACGAAGTCACTACTATAATGGTGATGCCGGATCCCTCGGCATGAATCACGCATCGGAGCACGCCCCATGCCCTGCCTGTTCGTCCTGCTCGCCCTCGCTGCACCACGACTGGTCGTGCTCGTACTCTGGTTCGCGACCAACTGGTTCCGCGGCATCTCTCGCGACCATCCTCTGGCCCGTCCTGGGCTTCGTCTTCCTCCCCACGACGCTCCTCTGGTACGCCGCCGTGCAAAACTGGTTCGGCGGCCACTGGACGCTCTGGCCCGTCGTCGGTCTCGTGGTCGCACTAGGTATCGATGTCTCACCCGCCACCCGCGCACCACGACGACAGAAGTCGTCGTGAGCGCGTCACCATTTGCCATCGATCACATCATCGCCGGGTGCCGCGATCTCGCACACGCGGTCAATGTCATCGAATCCGCTACCGGTGTCCGCGCCGGACCCGGCGGCACCCACCACGGCAAGGGCACCCGCAACGCGCTTCTCTCCCTCCGCCCCATGCGCTACCTCGAGATCGTCGCCCCCGATCCCGGCCAGCCGCGGCTCGAATGGTTTCGTGGAATTGCCGGTCTGGAGGAGCCACGCCTCATCGGATGGGCCGCCGCCGGCGGAGACATCATGAGGATCGCGCAGCGCCTTCGCGATGCACACGTGGCGTTCACCGGGCCACTCGCCGGGTCGCGCACTCGCCCCGATGGCGTGACGCTCGAGTGGCGCACGATCACACTGGACGACGACGCCGGTGGGATGCTCCCCTTCTTCATCGAGTGGAGCGCCGGTTCCATCCATCCGTCGGTCACGGCACCGGCAGGCTGCGAGTTGGTGCGATTCGATGCGGCCGGCACAGACGCGGGCCAGTGGATACGGACCGCGGCGGCCCTGGGCCTCGATCTGCCTCTCACGCCACCGGAGGCACATGGCACGCCGGCAAGGCTGCGCGCCATGATCAGAGGGCCGTCGGGGACGCTCGAGTTGTAGACTCGATCGCGTCACCCGGCCGCACGAACGCCCACGCCGACGCGCCGAGCACACACAGCACCGCGGCGACGAGAAACGAGGACGTCCATCCGAATCGCCCGGCGATCCACGGCGTGAGCGATGCCGTGACCACACCGCCCAGCTGCGCCCCCATGTTCATCACGCCCGACACCGCGCCCGCCGACGAGCCGGCGATGTCCGCGCTCACCGACCAGAAGGAGCTCTGCGCAAGGTAAAGACAGCCCGCGCCGGCGGCGAGTGTGATGCTGGCGATGCGCGCGCCTTCCGCCTGCGTGCCGAGCGCAATGAACACGGCGGCGAGTCCAATGCCCAACGCCGCGACGCCACAGCGCCCCACCCGGCGCCCGTACCGATGCGAGAGCATGTCGTTCAGGATGCCGCCACCTCCGGAGCCCAGCGCCATCGCGATACCGGGGAGCATCGCATAGCGTGCCGTCGTGCTGAGGTCCATCCCGCGCGCCGTGCGCAGGTAGATGAAAAACCAGGCGAGAAAGATCCACGCCAGATACCCGTAGCAGAAATAGCTCAGCGTGAGCAGGCGGACGTTGCGATCAGCACAGATCGTCCGCCACGCGAGTGGCGGTGCCTCCATACGGGCGGGGATCGCGCCCTCGATGTACACGCGCTCATCCGCCGAGACGCGGGGATGCGCCGCCGGCGTGTCACGGGCCAGGACAAACCACACCGCGCCCGCACACACGCCGATCACGGCGCACACGATGAACGACGCCCGCCACCCGTAGTGCACTAGAAGCGCCGTGACGATCGGCGGAGTGATGCCCGCCCCGATGCCCGGCCCCATGAAAATCAGCCCGTTCGCGAGCCCGCGCTCCCGCACCGGGATCCACGACGCCACGATCCGGTTCGCCGCTGGGTACATCACCGCTTCACCCGACCCCAGCGCGAAGCGCAACACCGCCATCACGGATGATCGCGGACCCCGCCACCGGCACCAGCGTCATGGCCGCGCTGAACACCCCCCACCAGATCACCGCGACGGTGAGAATGCGCCGCGCCCCCAGCCGGTCCGCCGCTCGCCCGCCCGGCGCCTGGAACGCCGCATACCCCAGCAGGAGGGCACTCGACAACCACCCGAGCTGCACGTTCGACAGACCGTACTCGCGGGCAATCGACTGCCCAGCCACGGCAATGTTGACCCGATCGAGGTAGGCAATGGTACTCAGCACACACAGCCACCCCACAAGACTCCACCGGACCGCCCCCACCCCTCGGGTGCTCAAGCGCGCCTCTCGCCGCTGTGGGTATCTCCATTCTCACGCGCGCGCGCAGGCGCGCGAGGGGTCTCAGAGTCCGAGACCTGATTGACCCACACCCGGGCGCATGGCACTTTGGAGCGTGTCACTGCGGTCGCCGGCTGGCCTGCGGCAGCGCCGCGCCTTCCGTCTCGCATTGGAGCACACCATGCGTCGCCGCACGTGGCTGTCCGCCGGGCTGCCGGTCGCGTTGTCATTCGCCTTCGCGTTGATGTTCGTACTCGCCCCCAGCCGGCTCCACGCGCAGGAACGCCGCGTGTTCAACCCGCCGGGCTCTCCCACCAACCTGCCGTTCAGCAATGGCATCCAGGTGGGAGATATGCTCTGGGTCGCGGGCACCGAGGGCGTGGTCAGCGGGAACATCGAGTCCGAGACGCGCACCGCGCTCGAAAACGTGAAGAAGGTACTCGATGCGGCAGGTTACACACCGGGCGAGGTGGTGCAGGTGACGGTCTACCTCGCCGACGTCAATGATTTCGACAAGATGAACGCGGTCTACAAGACGTTCTTCCCGGATCCCAAACCGACGCGGGCCACGGTGCAGGTCGCGCACCTCGTGCACGACGCCAAGATCGAAATTGCCGCGGTCGCGGTTCATTCGCACAAGGGATCCTCGAAATGACGTCTCGCCGCACGTTCGTCCGTAACACGGTCGCCGGCGGCGCACTCCTCGGCCTGCAGCCGTCGGCGCTCGAAGCGCTCGCTCGGCCCGCGGCCGCCCAGTCGCCCGCCAGCACCGCGCCCGCCGCCGTCGATTACTACGCCAAACTCGGCGTGACGAAAATCATCAACGCCGCCGGGACGTACACGTACCTCACCGCGTCGGTCATGCCCCCCGAGGTGCAGGCCGCCGTCGCGTTCGCGGCGTCGCACCCGGTCCGGTTGCGTGACTTGCAGGCCGCCGCCGGCGCGTATATCGCCAAACGCGTGAAGGCCGAAGCGGCGCTCGTGTCGTCGGGCGCCGCCGCCGCGCTGTCGCTCGGCACCGCGGGCTGCCTCACCGTCGGCAACCCCGACGCGTCGAAGGACGTCCCCGCGCGTACGGCAACGCTCAAGAACGAGGTGCTGATCCAGCACGGCCACCGCTTTCCGCACGACCACGCGATCGAGATGTGTGGCACCAAACTGATCGAGGTCGAGTCGCTCGCCGACTACGAGCAGGCGTTCACGCCCAAGACGGGCATGGCGTTCTTCTTCAACGCCGCCGAAACCGGCCAGGTCTCCCGCGAGGACTGGGTCCGCGTGGCGCACTCGCACGGCGTTCCCTGCATGATCGACGCGGCCGCCGATGTCCCGCCCATCGCCAATCTCTGGAATTACACGCAGATGGGCTTCGACCTCGTCACGTTCTCCGGCGGCAAAGGCATGCGCGGCCCCCAGAACGCCGGCCTCCTCCTCGGCCGCAAAGACTTGATCGGCGCCGCCGCCCTCAATGACAATCCCACCGACCGGTCGGTCGGCCGGGGCATGAAGGTGGCCAAGGAGCAGATCATCGGCATGGTCGCCGCACTCGACTGGCTGCTCGCCCAAACCGACGACGGCATCGAATCCGAAGCCCGCCGCCGCGCCGAACGGATCGCCGCCGCCATCCACGCGCTGCCCACGGTCACCACGGAGGTCTTCGTCCCGCCGGTCGCGAATCACGTTCCCCATCTGATGATCCGCTACGACCAGCAACGCATCGGCATCTCGCCCGCCGATGTCGCGGTCGCGCTCCGCAATGGGACGCCGTCCATCGAGCTCAATCCCGGCACCGGCATGCCCTCCGGCGCGTCCGGCCTCCACTCCGATGCCAACACCATCGTCGTCGGCCCCTGGATGATGCAGCCCGGCGAAGATGTGATCGTCGGCCGCCGGCTGCACGAGGTCCTCGCCGCCGCCGTCCGCCCGCAAGGCTGATGGGGTAGCGCCGGTCACACGCCCGCCGCGATCAATGCCATGATCGCGGCGACGTCGCCGATCCGGTCGCCAAGACCTGCCGGGACGATCGCACACGCCCGCGCCGCCGCTGGCAGCGCCGTCGCCGCCACGACCGCCCGCGCGGGGGCAAGCAGCCGGTCGCCCAAGACGACGCCCAGCGTCCCGACCGCGATCACTTCCGGGTTGAGCGCCGTGACGATGAGGGCCATGCCGCGGCCGAGCCACTCACCAGTGCGCGTCACCGCCGCGAGCGCCTGAGAGTCGTCACGCAGCGCAGCGGCAACCACGTCCCGGATCGTCGCCGCGCCACCCCATCGCTCGGGATACATCACCTGCGCATGCCGCAACAACCCTGACCCCGACGCGAGCGAGTCCCAGCTCCCCGCCATCCGGCCTCCACCGTCCGCCGGTGCCGCCATCGGAAAGAATCCGAACTCCCCTGCGGTGTCGCTCGCGCCACGCAGCAGCTCGCCGTTGGCGATGATGCCGCCGCCCAGCCCCGTGCCCGCGGTGAGAAAGACGAGATGCCGGAGACCCGGCCGCGTTGCCCCCACGCCGAACCGGAACTCCGCGAGCGCGCCCGCGTTACCGTCATGCTCCACATGCACCGCGAGCCCGGGATACCGTGCCGCGAAGGTCGCCCGCAGTGGCGCGCCATGCCAGCCCGGGAGATGCGGCGGATCAAGCAGCACGCCCTCGCTGATCCGGAGCGGCCCGCCCACGGAGACGCTGATCGCCCGCACGCGCCGCCCCGCACGATCGGCCCCATCTCGCAGGCGATCGATCACGGCCGCGATCGCCGGCACGCGCTCGGCAAACGGCACCTGCGCCTGTGTCAGCATCTCCTCGCGCTGCAATGTCACCCCGGTCGCGGGGTCGCCCTCGACGATCGCGGTCTTCGTGCCGCCGATGTCGAGGCCGATGATCGTCGGCTCAGTCATGATGCTCAGACGCGGCCACGAGACCGGAGCCGCTCGCCCAGCACGGCGAGCAGGATGACGACACCCACCACGACGCGTTGCAGATACGGATCGACGTTGGCGAGATTCAGCGCGTTGTCGAGGATCCCGATGCACACCGCGCCTGCAAGCGTGCCGAGCACGTTGCCGCGCCCGCCGGTGAGCGCCGTCCCGCCGACGACGACCGCGGCGATCACGTCCAGCTCGTATCCCACGCCCGCGTTCGGAACCGCCGCGCCCAGTCGCGCCGTGAGCACGACCGCCGCCAGTCCCACCAGTAACCCGTTCGCGACGTACGTGCCCAGCACCACCGCGCGCGTGTCGATCCCGGCGAGCCACGCCGCCGCCTCGTTGCCGCCGGCTGCGTACACCCAGCGCCCCCACACGGTGCGCGAGAGGAGAAACCAGCCGCCACCGAAACACGCCGCCGTCAGCCACACCGGCACCGGCACGCCGAGGAGGATCCCTTGCCCCAGCCAGTCGAAGCCGGAGGGCAGATCGCTCACCGCCTGCCCCGACGAGAGTAGAAACGCCAATCCGCGTTCGATCGACAGCAGGGCAAGGGTCACGAGGAACGCTGGTGCGCGGAGCCGCGAGACGGCGAGCCCGGTGATGCCGCCCCCGATCGCGCCAACCGCCAGCGCGGCGGCGATCGCCGCGGCCGCACTCATCGTCGCGCCGCCGCCCACCGCATGCGCCGCGAACGCCGCTGCCATGCCCGCGAGCGCTACGCCCGACCCCACGGACAGATCGATGCCGCCGATCAGGATCACCGCGGTCATGCCGGCGCCGAGGATGCCGATCACGGCGATCGACAGCGCGACGTTGACGAGATTGCCGAGCGAGAAGAAGGCGCCCGCGAATCCGCTCACGCCAACCGCTCCACGCACCCCTCGGCGTGCGTCACGATGGCACCATGAGCGCCGCCGCGCGCTCGGGGGTCCGGTCCCTGCCCGCCAGCTCACCCACCATCCGCCCCTCACGCATCACCAGCAGCCGGTCGCACAACGCCATTGCTTCGGCCAGATCCGACGTGATCACGAGGACCGCCGTCCCCTTGGCCGCCAGTTCCCGCAAGGCGCCGTAGATCTCCGCGCGCGCCCCGACATCCACCCCCCGCGTCGGCTCGTCCGCGATCAGCACGCTGAGCGCGGGATCACCGGCCACCAGCCACCGCGCCAGCACGACTTTCTGCTGGTTGCCACCTGACAGCTGCTGCACCGGCGTCTCGATCGACCGCGTCTTGATCCGGAGCGCCTCGGCCCACCGCTGGGCCACCCCACGCTCGCGCGACCGCCGGACCACACCCCAGCGCGCGAATGAGCGCAGCGCCGCCAGTGTGGTGTTCGCGCGCACCGAGTCGTGCAGGATGAGCGCACTCGCGGCCCGGTCTTCCGGGATGTACCCAATGCCGCGCGCGATCGCGTCGCGCGGCCACCGTGGCCGGATCGGCGCACCGCGTAGCGTCACCGTCCCGCCCGTGCGCCGCAATGCCCCGATGAGCGCCAGCGCGACTTCGGTGCGCCCAGCGCCCACCAGCCCAATGAGCCCCGCGACCTCGCCCGCGCGCAGCACAAAACTCACGTCGGACACGCTGGCCGCCGGCGCGATCGCGGGATCGCCCGATCGCGTCGCGATCGGCACGCGAGCCCCGCGCCGCGGCCCGTCCGCAGCGGTCACCGCTCCGGCCGAGAGATGCTCCACGGCCAGCACCGCCGGACCCGTATCCGTACCTGCGCCCTCGGTGCGTGCCCACGTCTCGTGCGCTAGCGCACGGCCCACCATGAGCGGGATGAGCACCGCCGCAGGCATGTCGCGCACCGTCCCGGTGGCGACTCGCGCGCCATCGCGCAGCACCGTCACCTCGTCGGCGAGCCGCTCGATCTCGTCGAGACGGTGGGAGCAGTAGAGGATCGCCAGCCCGCCCGCGCGAAGGGCCCGCAGGCGCTCGTGCAACGCGTCCGCTTCGTGCGCCGAGAGGATCGCCGTGGGCTCGTCGAGGATCAGCACCCGCAAACTGCCGGTCCCATCCCCCGCCAGCGCCTTCGCGATCTCGGCCAGTTGCCGGTGCGCCAGCGACAGCCGCGCCACGGGCGCGTCCGCATCGATCGGCACGCCCAGACTCGCGATCGCGTGCGCCGCCCGCGACCGCACCGCCTCCCGGTCGATCACCCCCCACCGCCGCGGCTCCGCCCCGAGCACGATGTTCTCAGCCGCCGACAGGTGCGGAACGAGACTGAGCTCCTGCTGGATCATGCGAATGCCAGACCGATGCGCGTCCCGCGGAGTCCTGAACTGCACCGGCACGCCATTGAGCGCAATCGTGCCACCGTCGGGCACCCGCGCCCCCGCCAGCACGCGCATGAGCGTGGACTTCCCGGCTCCATTCTCGCCCGCCAACGCGTGGATGGTACCGGGAAGCAATGCAATGCTCACATCGCGCAGCGCCGGCACCCCCGAATAACGGACCGTGATCCCGTCCGCGGAAATCACGGGAGCGCTCACGCCCCCGCCCTCACGACCCCTCCGCCTCCACCAACTTCACCGGCACCGTCACCACCGAATCCGTCGGCTGCCCGGCGAGGGACGCCGCAACCGCATCAACCGCCCTCGCGCCAATCTCGCGCGGCTGCTGCGCGACATCCGCCTTGAGGATGGAATGCGGCCTTGATGGCAGCGACTGCCTCCGGAGTCGCGTCATAGCCCACGACCGTGAAGTTCGCGGCTGTCTTGCCCCGCGCCCGCGCCGCGGCCATCGCGCCGAGCGCCGTCTCATCGTTGATGGCGAAGATGCCCCGCAGGTCCGGATGCCCCTGGAGAATGTCGTCCGCCGCCTTGAGCGCGCGATCGCGCACCCCGCCGCCATTCAGCACTGCGACGACTGCCATGCGCGGGTGATGCGCCAGCTCGTCGATGAACGCCTGCTGCCGGTCGAGTCCCGTTTGCGTTTCGGGCTGCCCGATGACCGCGACCGCCCCCGAATCACCGAGCGCGCGGACCATGTACGTAGCCGCCAGCCGCCCGCCCGCCCGATTGTCCGAGGCCACCGCGGACAGCACTCTGGCGTCCGTCGCCTTGGTGTCGGCACTCACGACCGGGATATGCGCGGCCGTCGCCCGGCCGATCGCCGGCCCGACGCCCAGCGAGTTGACCGGGCACACGATGATCGCGTCGACGTGCTGCACCACGAAGTTCTCGATCTGTGCCTGTTGCTTCGCGAGATCGAAATCACCGGACGTGATGATCACCCGGTACCCCTTCTTCTCCGCTTCGGCACGCAGCCCCGCCTCGAGGTCCTGGTAGAACCCCTGCTCCCGCGTGAGCAGCGTGACACCGACCACTTTGGTCGTCGCGGCGCCATTCCCGGGGCCCGCACTGCAAGCTGTCAGGACGCCGCAGGAACGCCGCCAGGAACGCCGTCAGGAACGCCGTCAGGAACGCGGCGAGGGATGCCGCCAGACTGGATGCCGAGTGCCCCGGCGCCGCGCCGGCACCGGCCGTTCGCCGCGAGATCAGGGCATGTTCTCCGCGAACCACCCCGCCATCCGCATCATGATGTCGCGGCGATGGTCGGGCTGGCCGATCTCGTGCCCCTCGTTGGGATAGATCACGAATTGTGTCTTGACCCCCATTGTCCGGAGCGCGTGCCAGAACTCGTACGACTGCGGCGGCGGGCACTCGATGTCCCGGTCACCCACGACCACCAGGGTCGGCGTCGTCACGTTCTTGATGAAGGTGATCGGGCGAGCTCTTCGCATACACCGCCGGATCGTCGTACACGTTGCCGCCGAAATACGACTCCATCCATTTGTCGATGCCGTTCTCGCCGTAGTACGAGAGCCAATCCGCCAGCCCGGCGCCGGATACCGCCGCGCGGAACCGATGCGTCTGCGTCACCGCCCACATGGTCATGTAGCCGCCATAGCTCCACCCCGTCACGCCCACGCGCGTGCTGTCCACCGGCACGGTGTGCAGCACTTCGGTGAGCCCGGACATGATGTCCCGCAGGTCACCGTAGCCGTAGTCTTTCACGTTGGCGGCCGTGAAGCTCTCCGCCTGTCCGGCGCTACCGCGGAAGTTCGGGTAGAACACGAAGTACCCCTGGCTGCCGAGCACCGTCGCGTCGCCGAATGTCTCGGGATACGACGGAGTGACCACGCCCTCGGGGCCGCCATGGACGTACACCACCATGGGGTACTTCTTGGTCGCGTCGTAGTCTTTCGGATAGATCAGCCAGCCCTGCACCGTGAACTGGTCGCTCTTCCAGTGCAGGTTCTTGGTGTCGCCCCACGCCGGATGCGCCGCGTGGTTGTCGCTCGTGACCTGGCGCCACATGCCCACGGGGCCAGCCCACACTTCTGGCGCCTGCTCGAACGACTCGCGCGACAATGCCGTCGTCTTCCCATCCCGCGACATCGTGAGGCCCAACGAGAAGTCGGCCGCGCCGTGAATCGTCTCCGGCCCGGTCCACAGCACCTGCACCGCTCCACCCGCCGGCATCACTCGGCCCACGCCACTCTCGCCATCCATTGCCGCCACGAACTCGATGCCCTGTGGGCAGCCAGGCGAGCCAGTACGCCGAGCCTTTCATCCCCGTGGTGATGTTCTTCGGGGTCCCGCCCGCCGCATTGACGGTGAAGATGTCGCCGCTGGCGATGCCTTCGTCGCTCATGATCCCGCCGATGAACGCGACCTGCTTCCCGTCGGGCGACCACCGCGGGACGGCGATCTGTGTGCTGGGCTTGAGAATGGAATGCGTCTCGCCGCTCGCGGCGTCCACGGTGTACAGCTCCGCGACGTACCAGTTGTCGTCACCCTCGCCGTGCGCCGCGGTCGTGATGAACCGCTTGCCGTCCGGCGACCAGTCGTACTCGTAGACGTAGAGGTCGGCGGGCGAGAGTTGGTGCACGTCGCCGCTGGCCGCGTTGACGGTCGTGAGCCGCTGCTCGAAGTAGTGATCCTCGACGACGCCGACGTCCGGGGTCCGCGGTTGCAGTGGACCCGACGCGCGCGGCGCGTTCTCCGTGAACAGGATCGCGACGGTCTGGCCGTCGGGCGACCACTGCGGGGTCGCGAGATAGCCCTTGAGTTTCGTGAGTTGGCGCGCGGTGCCGCCACGCCGCGGGCGCGACGTACAGCTCGAGCTGCCCGGCGTCGGCGGCGTCCGAGAGGAACGCCAGCGATTTCCCGTCCGGCGACCAGGAGACGCCATGCTCGTCATGCGGCGCGTCACCCGAAACGGCGGTGACCCGCTGCGGGGCGCGCGCGCCGCCGCCGCCGCAGTCCTTTGCCGCGGCGCCTTTCGCCCCTGCCGCCTTCGCCGCCGGCCCGGCGGCCACCGGCGCCACGTAGATCGCTGAGCCCTGCGACGGGGCATCCTTGGTCGCCGGCAGCGACTCCACCCACGCCACCCACTTGCCATCAGGCGAGATCACCGCCTCGGCGTACCGCCGCGTGATCGCCAGTTGGTCGATCGCGTCAGCCAGGGGCGGGTGCGCCGCGGGCGCGGTCTGCGCGAGCGCGTCTCGCGGCGGCTATGGGCGCGAATCCGGCGAGCAGGATCGCCGTCGCAATGCGGTGGGTCGTCGGCACCGTCCACGCTCCTCGGCCGTTCAATGTAGAGACACGAGACCTCCGCCCACGACCCCGAAAGGTCGCGAACGGAGGTGCTGGAGAAACCTCGTGTATATCCTATCGAATTATCCGGTGGCTGGCGAGACGACTCTCGCCGGCCAGCCACCAGTCATACGGAGTTACGGGCAGGTGACGGTATAGCTCCCACCGCGCCCTTCGATTTCCGAGGCTCGGCACCGGAATCACGGTCGTGTGGAGATCCTTCGAACCCCACGTCGTGTCGGCGATTGCCTGGAGATTGTACATTTGGATCGAGCTCACACGATCGTTGCCGTATTCGAAGGCGGTCGAGATGCGCTGCTCCTTCATCAAGGAATCACGCACCGCCGTGTAGGTGGCCGCGATCGTCAGCGGAGTCGCGAACCCACCGACCTGCTGATGGACGTCGTTGATGAGTGTGATCGCGTTCGCGAGAATTCCCGAGCCCGAGTTGAATCTGCGCTTCATTGAGCACCAGACCCTCTGACCGAATGATCGGGATCGGGGTCGCCGTCGTCGCGTATGCGTTGTACAGCGTGGGCACCGTTTGCGGGGCATACTGCGTCAGCTGTAAGGGAAATGGGTTGGGACCGAATTTCGCCTTCCAGCGCAGATCGTTGATCGTGTCGACGTCCGCCACCAACGTCCTGAGCGTCACCCAGATACCCTGTTGCGAGTTGAGCGGGTCCACCAGGTCGCCGGCCTGCGCGCTGTAGTCAAAGAACACGCCGTCGGACGCATCCGTCCAGCCATTCGTCGGCTCGGGCGAGAGACTCGTCGGCGTGAAGAGTGCCGACGCGGTTGCCGCGCTGTCCGCGCGGGTCAGCGCCGTGATGTTGGGCGAGCCGCCTGTCGTGGCAGTCGGCGCCGTACCGGCCGCGCTCCGGGCGATCGCGTACGCCAGATTCAGGCCGGCTTTCGCCGCCAGCGCACGGTTGAACGACGCGAACGAGCCCGCGGCGGTGCTGGGCGCCGCCACCGAACTGACCAGGCTGAACCCGGGCGGCAACTTCACCGGCAGCGGGATCGCTCCGGCCGTCTGCAGCTGGTTGTTCGCCGAATCCAGCTCCGCGACGATCTGCGCCCACGCGTCCTTGCTGCAGTACACCGGCCCGACCCCGCCGCCGCTCGCCGCGTGAACCGGGATGCCGAGCGTATCGCGGGTCTCGGCGAGCAGCATCAGGTTCATCGCCTCGAGTGTCTGCGCGATACCGATCACCGCCGCGGCCTGTGGCGCCGTATAGGCGGGTGTCACGTTCGGCACCGCGTTGATGATGCTGATCGCGGCGCCGATGCTCAGGTACTCGTTGTCCCACGCGATGTCCGAGGAGGCCAGGATGACATCCAGTCCCGTCCCGTACAGCACGTCCTGCGGGTTGTCTTCCTGAATGTTCGCTTCGTCACGCGCGAACATCGTCATGTAATCGATATCGGTCGAGACGTCCTGCCGCGACGCCGCGATCAGTCCCGTGACAGCGTTCTGAATACCCGACGGGGTGTTCGTCCACACTCGTCGGCGAGAGGTAGTACGGAATGTTGGAATCCTTGCATGCTGCCGAGCTGGCGACCACCAGCGCGCCCAGCGCCAATCCCGCGCGCGTCCATCGGGGCGTACCGGTGTTGCGTGACTTGAATCGGCCGCCAGCAACAGCCGCGCCCTGCTTCAAATGTGCGGTCATGTTAGAGGCCCAGGTCGAGTGAGAAGAAGAAGCTGCGGGACGGCGGATACTCGAACACGTCCTGCGCCGTCGTGATGTTCTGGTTGCCGAAGACGCTGACCTCGGGATCCAACCCGGTGTACGGGAACCAGGAAATCAGGTTGCGGCCGGTCGCCGACAGGCGCGCCGTCTCGATGTGCAATCCCGAGCGGGCCGCCAGCCACTGGGCCCATCTGGATCGGAAGCTGCTTGCTGATCGTGACCTCGCGCAACTTCACGAAGGACGCGGACTCGATGTACGGCAAGGGGCTCCCCTTGTTGAACGCCGCGATCCGCTTGTTCGCCGCGGCCGTGTCGGCCAGCAGGTGGCCCGTGAAGTCGAAGACGAAGTTCGTGATGTTGACGACCGAGCCACCGCGGTGCCAGTCGAGCAGCCCGAAGAGGCGGAAGCCCTTGAACTGGAACTCTTCCGAGAAGCTCATCACGTACGACGGCTGGAAGTCACCGATCTGCTCGGGGACACCGACCGAGTTGAGGTTCCCCGGTGCCGCGAGCTCCGAGACCGAACGGCCCGGGGCGAGGTAGCCACCGCTGCCGACGATGCCTTCGAACGTGCTGCCGACTCCGAACGCCGGGACGGGCAGCGAGTTGACCACGCTGTAGTTCCGGTAGAACGACACCATCGTGTTCCACGTGAAGCCGTTGCGGAGCAGGATCGGCGTGGCGTTGAACGCCATCTCGATGCCCTGGTTCGTGAACTCGCCGCCGTTGAACCACTGCGAGTTGAAGTACTGCGACGGCGCGAGCTGGGCCTGCAGCAGCAGGTCCGAGATCTGCTTCTGGTAGACCGTAAACGAGAACTGGGCGCGCGAGTTGAACATTGTCGCGTCGAACCCGGTCTCGATTTCCGTCTCGGCCTCGGGCCGGATGTTCGCGTTGCCGTGCAGCGTGTCCGGGAACACACCGTTGGCTCCGCCGACGAGCTGCGCCGGGAAGAAGGTGTACTTCACGCCGTAATTCGGCTCCGTACCGGACTGGCCGTACGCCGCGCGGATCTTGAGGTCGTTCAGGAAGCCCGCGAACTGCGGCACCCGGAACGATCCGGAGAAGCGCGGATACATGTAGAACTTGCTGATGTCACCGTTGTTCGTCGTCCGCTCCGCCGTGATACCGCCGGTCAGCGCGAGGCGCGTGTTGAGGAGCAGCAGCTGCTCCTGGCCGTAGAACGACTGGTCGAGGATCGCGTCCCGGTTGTAGAACACCGAGGTGACCGTGCCGGCCGTCGGCGTGTTCACGCCGGCGAGCAGGTTCTGCGCCACGATGTCGGGGGCGTTGTCGCTCCGGCGGTCGCGGCCGTAGCCGATCGAGGTCGTCGCATCGAGCGCCGACGACGGGGTGTAGTGGTAGATCGCGTTGATCGAGTAGTTGAAGTACTCGGTCAGATCGTTCTGGATCGTCGCCACACCGGGCAGGCCGCTCGAAATGTCCTGCTCGACCTGCAGCGACGGCGGCGCGTACAGCTGGTCGCGCTGTGACGTGAGGTCGGCGCCACCGATGAAGCGGAGTTTGACGCTCTGGTGCTCCGAGGTGTAGGGCGTCCAGTCGACGCTACCGCCGCCGATGAAGCGCAGGACCTCTTCCGGGCGTCTGCAGCTCCGCGGCGTCGGCGAACGGGTTCGCCGGGCCGAACGGGTTGGTCTGCCAGCACGCCGTCCGAGTTCTGCGAGTTCAGATTGCACGAACTGCGGCGTGTAGCTCATCACGTCCGCGGGCGCGATACCGTTGTTCTCGTTCGACGTGGTGCCGCGCCGGTCGTTCGAGTGCGCGAACATCATGTTGATCGACGCCGAGATCGCGTTGTTGAACTGCTGCGTCACGTTGGTGCGGGCCGACTGCTTGCTGTAGCCCGTGTTGAGCAGCGAGCCGTTGTCGTACTTGCCGAGCACCGACAGGAAGTACTGCGTCTGGGCGAGCGTGCCGCTGACGCTGGCGTCGGTCTCGTACGACGGCCTGGCCGTTGCCATACAGCGCGCTCTGGAAATCCTGCGGGCCCTGGTACGTCGCGTCGATCTTCGACTTCGCGACACCGTCGGACGCGCCCCAGGCCTCCGCGCTCGCGAGCGTCGGGAAGGTCTGGAGGGGGTAGCTCTTCGCCGCCTGGAACTGGCCGACTTTCTGCGACAGGTTCCACACCGCGCTGGCCCGCGGCTCCCTTCTTGGTCGTGATGATGACCACGCCGGACGACGCCTTCGATCCGTAGATCGCCGAGGCCGAGGCGCCCTTCAGCACCTGGATGCTCTCGATGTCGTCGGGGTTGATGTCGGCGATGCGGTTCGGCGAGTTGTCTTCCTGGTTCGGCGCGCCGTTGCGGCCGGACGCGAGCGTCAGGGCGTTCGTGCCGCCGTTGATCGTCTCGTTGTTGACCAGGACGCCGTCGATGACGTAGAGCGGCGAGGCAGCCGCGTTGATCGACGTGATACCACGCACCTGGATCTGCATGCCACCACCCGGGGCGCCACCGTTGTTCTGGCTGATGACCGCGCCCGGCACCTGGCCCTGCAGCGCGTTCTCGACCGTCGGCGCCGGGACCTCGGTGACTTCCTGGGTGTTGACGACCGCGACCGCGTTGGCGGCGTTCTGCGTCGACACCGTCGTCGCGACACCGGTCACGACCTGCTGCTCGAGGCGCAGCACGTCCTTGGCCAGGGCGATCGTGTACTCCGTCTTGCCCGCGACGACCGGCACCGTCACCGCCGTGTAGCCGATGCGGCGGACGGTCAGCGTCTTCGCGTCGGCCGGAAGGCGCATCGTGAACGTGCCGCTGTCGGACGTGTTCATGCCGATCGTGGTACCGGTGACCAGGACCGCGGCGGCGGCGATCGGCCCGTGCTCCGCGGCATCGACCACCTTACCGGTGATCTTGGTGGTCCCCTGTTGCGCGCGGGCCGGCAACGCGAACCCGAGTGCAGTGAGCAGAGTGGCTCCGACCCACACAGCACTTCGGAGCCTGACGACGAGTGAGATCACGAACCCTCCTCTCAGTGGTGAACCAGACGACATCCGGCATCGTAGCGCCCACGACCGCTCCCTACACCTGTCCGCAGCTACACCGCCCGTGACCGCACACGGCACACCGGACGGACTGACGCGAGCAAAGAGCGAGTCCCATTTTTTGATAGGGAGTCCCCCTTTGTCGCTCCGATATTACAGCCGGCCGGAACAATGTCAACAGGCCGTAACAGAACACCCAGCCCCCTCGCGGCGCCTGGCCACGACAGGGTACGCCCCAGTGCTCACCGTGTCCACGACGACCATCAGTCCTCGTTGCCGGCCAACGCCGGCGCCGCGCCCGCGTTCACCACCGGGAGGATCGATCTCCGAGGGATACTGCGCCCCGTGATGGATCACGTTGTGCGCGACCAGCGGGGTCTTCTCGTCGAAGTTGCTCCCGCCGGTGTTCAGATTCCGCTCGAAGCGCGGGAAGTTGCTGCTCGAGACTTCCACCCGGATCCGGTGCCCCGGCAGGAAGGCGTTGCTCGTCTGCAATGGCCCGATATCCACTTTGTAGACATGTCCGGCCTCCATGAACACCGGCTTGTCCCACCCGTCACGCCACCGCACCCGCTGGATGCTCTCGTCCAGGTTGTACGCCCGCCCGTCAGGATAGACGTCCAGCAGCTTGATCGTGAGGTCGGTGTCCTTCCGGTCCGACGACAGGTACAGCGAGACCCGCACGGGCCCGGCCAGCTCGATCGTCTTCGTCAGCGGCGCCGTCGTGTACACCAGCACGTCGCTCCGCGCCTCGGCCACTTTCTGATCGAATGACCCGCCCACGAACTTCGGGCTGAAGCAGCACACGCTGCCGCCCAGCGAAACGACCGGATGTGCCGGATCGTACGTGAATGCGTCGGTGGCGTCTCTCGCCGGCTTCTCGGTCGTGAGCCGCCCGTTCCGCCCGCCGTGTTCGCCCCGCCGTCGCTCGTCGAGGTAGTACGGGACGAACAGGGTCTGCTTGGCCGGCCAGCTCGTCGTACGTCCGCCATTGGTTGGCGCCCATCATGTACGCCCGGACTTTCGGCTGGTGGGTGACGCCGTTGTCCACGCCCTTCAGGAAATGGTCGAACCACTGCTGGATCAGCCCCACGTAGTCGAACCGCGCGTCACCCATGTCCCGCTCGCCGACCACCGTGTGCTCGGTCTCGATCCGCCCTTCCTGGCAGTGGGGCGTCGGCGCAATGACCGTGAACACGTTGTTCTTCGCCACGTCGGTCGCCGCGTTCTTCGCCTGGTAGTCGTACATCGCGAGGTTGGGACCGATCGAGACGTCGTACCAGGAGTTGATGTACAGCGACGGCGCGCTGTTGCGATCGCCCTCGCCGCCGAAATCGATCTCCTTCCACTTCGGATCGTTCGGCTGGCGCGTCACGAAATCATTGAGATCGCTCGGCACGCCACCCATCTCGCCCATGATCGCGCTGATCGGCAGGGTGTAGATCAGGGTGTCGATGCCCGACGGCGGAATGTGCTCGGGCTCGAGGTCCCAGAACCGCGCGAGTTGGCGGAGCTGGTCCCGCGTCAGATTCGGCGAAAAGAGCCGGGCGGTACTGTAGCCGGCGCTGTAGTACCACGGAACCAAAGCATTCGGATCGCGCCGCCGCGATACCAGTTGCCCATCTCGTTGTACGGGCCGACATGCCCGATCCCGGCGCCCGATCCCATCGGCACCGCCGCGGCCAGCGCCGCGGATGCGTCCCCTGCAGTTTGTGCTGCTCCTCCGGCGCTCGACGAACACCCCAGCGTCCCGACCTTCCCATTGGACCACGGCTGCGCCGCCAGCCACTGCACCGGTGTCGTAGCCGTCGTTGCCGGAGCCCACGAGATAGGTGTACGTCCCCTCGGAGAAGTACCGGCCACGCTCGTTCTGAAACACCACCGCGTAGCCGTGCTGCAGCAGGCTCGCGACGTACTCGGCGAACCCGCTCGACCATGCCCTTGGTGAGATACGGATTGCGGAGCAGGACCGCGGGCAGGTTCTGGCGCGGCTGGCCGCGCGGGAAGAGCACCAGCGAGTACAGCCGGACCCCATCCCGCATTGGGATCATCGTCATGTCCTCGCTGTCCGCGTGCGCCGCGAGATACGCCAGCGCCTCCGCATGCCGCTGCGCGATCGTCTGCGCTGCGGGCTGCGCCGCGCACGCCGGGCGCGCGCCCGCGCCCGTCATGGCAAGGAGACCCGCGACCGCGAACGACAGACCCGCTCTCGCCCCGCACACAATCCGGCCAGCCCGCATGGACGCTCCACGAAACAGGTGTCCCATTTCCCGGTCCCGAGTCTCGATTATACCGGCGGCGAGACGATTGTCAATTGTGGCGCGCGTGCGGCGAGTGCGGGCGCGGAGTCTGGCGCGCCGTGCACGAACGCCTCGTCACGGGCGGCGCACACCGATGTCGCGTCGCCCGTGCTGGCGCCCTTGCGGGCGCTGTTCGGGATCTGGATGTAACACCGCGTGCCGGCAGTCCCTCACCGGTGACAACGCGCCGGGACTCGCGGCGCGATCGGCGGCGAGCGCTCGGCGGCGCTCGGCCTACGTGGCGCTTACCTGCGCGTACGCCGCGCTGACGCCGCTACGAGAGCCACGACGGCCGCCCGGCCGCCGGAGCCTGGAAGCGGCGCAGCGAGAACGGAGATCAGATCCGTCTTCGGCGTCGCCCCCGTCACCAGGTCCGCGTTCGCTTCGCCCACCGCGCTCGCGAACTTGAACCCGTGCCCGGAACACGGGCTGCTCACGATCACCTGCGGATGCGCCGGATGCCGGTCGATGATGAACCGCCCGTCCGATGTGTTGGTGAACACGCAGGTCATCGCCGCCGCCACCGGCGCCTCCCGGAGCGCCGGCAGAAATGTCCCGAGATACTCCTGCAGCTGCCGCGTCTCCGTCGCATCAGGCACCCGCCGGCGCACATCGGGATCGGGAACCGTCTCGCCGCCATGGAAGATCGATGCCTTGACGCCGGTCGTCAGCCGCGGAAACCCGTACACCGTGTGGCCGGGCCGGTGCTCGCAGATGTACACGGGGCAGCGGTCCGGTGCGAACGCATCCGGCGTCCCAGGCGGGCTGTCCGCGGGCGCGCCCGCCGGATCGTACCACACCAGCACCTGCCGCTCGATCGTGATCGGCAGCCGGAGCTCCGGCACCTGGCGCGTCACCCACGATCCCGCCGCCACCACCAGCCGGTCCGCACGGTACTGCCGCGTCCCCGCGGTCACCGCCACGCCATCACCGTCCGCCGCCCAGGTCGCGGCCGGCTCGCCGATCTCGAACCGCGCGCCATGCCCCGACGCCAGCTCCAGGTACGCCGCGATCGCCGCCTCCGGCCGCAGATACCCGCCACGCGCATCCCACACGCCCGCGAAATGGTCGGGCGGATCCATCGCGGGGACGCGCCGCGCGGATCTCCGCCGGCGTGAGATACTCGTACGGGAGGCCGAGCTGCTGCGCCGTCTGGCGCGAGCCCTTCACGACGTGGCCATCCGGCACGCCCAGCATCATCGCGCCAGTGATCCGCAGGAGACTCGCGCCGGACGCCGCCTCCAGCGCCTCCCACAGGGTGTACGCCCGCTGTAATAGCGGGACGTACAGCGTCCCCTCGTAGTACAACTCGCGGATGATCCGGCTGTCGCCGTGCGACGACCCGTGCGTATGCCCCGGCGGATACCGATCCAGCCCAAGAACCCTCAGGCCCCGGCGAGAAAGCTCGTAGGCCGTCGAGCTTCCCATCGCGCCGAGTCCAAGGACGATCACATCGTACGAATCAGTCATCCGCCGTGCTCACACAGAAATGCGGCTTACCCCTGAACGAGGGCGCGCCCGCCCACGTTACGCGTCTGGCACCGCTGCCGGCTCGTGCGTTCGTCCACGCCACACGTAAAACACGGGGACTCCAAGCGCGACGATGACCAACCCGGGCCACGTGTACTGCGGCTTCTCGGCCAGCAAATCCCCGCAGAGAAGCACGAGGGCGCCGAGGTACAACGCCGGCAGCACAGGGTACCCGACGGCTTTCACGGGCCGGTCGAGGTCAGGACGCTTGATTCGCAGGGCGAAAAGGCAAGATACAGTCAGGATGTAGAACAGCAAGGACGCAAAAACCATGTAATCCAGCAGCTGCGCATAGGTGCCGGAAAGGCAGAGCGTGCACGCCCAGACCGCCTGAACTGCGAGCGCGGCAGACGGGGTCTTGTACGTCGGATGGAGCACCCCCGCCGCGCGGAAAAACAGACCGTCCCGCGCCATCGCGTAATACACCCTCGGCGCCGACAGGATGAGTGCCGCATTGCACCCGAAACAGGACAGCATCACGGCGGCCGCCATCACGTAAAGACCCGGCGCTCCCAGAAACGCCTCGAGGGCCGCGGTCGCCACCCGGTCCTGCGGAGCCGCGGCGATCGCCGCCGCCGGGAGGAAGTTCAGGTAGGCCATGTTGGTGAGGAAATAGAGGACACACACCAGCGTCGCACCCGCGAGCATGGCCACCGGAATGTCTCGCTTCGGATCCCGCATCTCCCCAGCCGAGAAGCCGATCTGGTACCACAGATCGGCGGCCGCGATCGACCCCACCATTGCCGCGCCGATGCTCGGAAGCATGCTCCACCGGAGTCCCCCCGCCGGCCAGAACGCAGGGCCGAAGTTCGCCGCCACCGCCGCGGCCTGCCGCCCGATGCTCAAGCCCAGGACGATGATCGCGAGGAGCGCGGTGGTCTTGAGGACGGTCAGCGCGGTCTGCAACGCCGCAGCCGTCTTGACGCCGCGGATGTTGACGCCGGTCAGGAAGACGATCGAGGCGATCGCCAGCACCCGCTGCCAGGACAGCCCGATCTCGATCGGCCCGCTCGGCAAATGCAGCGTCGTCCCGAGAAACACGTCCGGCGTCAACGCCGGCCACAGCACGGCGGCAAACCGCGCGAATGCCACCCCGACCGCGGCGATCGCGCCGGTCTGGATCACGCCGAACAGCGTCCAGCCGTACAGATACCCGGCCAGCGGCGAGATCCCTTCCCGGAGGTAGACGTACAATCCGCCGGTCTCGGGATACATTGCCGCCAGCTCGCCGTAGCTCAACGCGCCGAACACGATCACCACACCGGTGATCAGCCACACCAGCAGCAGCAGCGACGGTGAGCCGACCTCGCGCAGAATCCCGGCCGGCACGATGAAGATCGACGAGCCGATCATTGACCCGGCGACAAGCATGGTCGCATCGGTCCGCGTCAGCGCCTTGACGAATCCGTCCCGGCTCGCCGCAGCGCGCGCCGCTGCGCTCCCGCTCCGCCACCCGCTGCACTACCCTCCGCCCTCTGCGCTCCGCCCGCGCGCTTGTGCCATGCTCGCTCCTCGTGCGACGTGCCGTTGGGACGTGCCGTATTGAGTGGTGCCGGGAAATCTGCGGTGCCGCCGGTCGGGCTGCGCCGCCGCCGCGATTGCCATTCGCCCCACGACGCGCCGCCGCGCGCCGTGTGCCGTGTGCCGTGTGCCGTGTGCCGTGAGCCGTGTGCCCGTTTCTCCGCTCGCCGTCCTCCTGTCGGCCTTCTCGGTCCTTTCTCCCGTGCCAACGGCACAGCGGCTTGCGGGTTTCTGCCGATCGCCCTATAATCCCGAACCGATTCTACAAATGAGACGCAGTACCGTAAAACGATACTCCTCCCGGCAGCCGTACGTTGTCAAGTCAGGAGTGAAGAAAGGTGCCATGGCTCTCCTGATCCCCTGTCCGAACTGTGGCAGCCGCGCCTATACCGAGTACTGGTTCGGCGGCGAGTTGCCCGCGACACCCCCAGCGCCCGGCGCGCCCGCTGATGCGGGCGCCGAGTTCGGGCGCGTGTGGTACCGGCGGAACGTCGCGGGGCTCCAGGCTGAGCGCTGGTTCCACTACGCGGGCTGCCGCCGCTGGCTCACCATCCAACGCGATACGCGCACCAACACGGTCCATGCCGGCGATTGACTTCGAGGGGCGCTCGCTCCCCATCCATGCCGGCGACACCGTCGCCTCCGCGCTCTACCGCAGCGGCGTGCGGATCATGTCGCGCTCGTTCAAGTACCACCGCCCCCGGGGCCTCTACTGCGTCAGCGGCGACTGCGCGCATTGCATGGTCACCGTCGACGGGGAGCCCGCGGTCCGCGCCTGCGTCACGCCCGCCGAGAGCGGCCAGCGCGTCGCGCGCGCCAGTGCGTGGCCCTCGCCCGAGCACGATGTGCTCGTGTCGGCGTGGTGGATGCGCGCGCTGCTGCCGGTCGGGTTCTACTACAAGCTCTTCGCCAAGCCGCGCTGGATGTGGCCCCTCGCGGAACGCTACATCCGGCGCGTCGCCGGCATCGGGCCCGTTGACGTCACCGCGAAACCCCGGCACATCCGCAAGCGCAACCACCACCCCGATGTGATGGTCGCGGGCGGCGGCGTCGCCGGCCTCGCCGCCGCGCTCCGCGCCGCGAACAAGGGCGAATCCGTCCTCCTCGCCGATGAAGGCGCGATCGGCGAGCAAGTGGCACCGGGTCCCACTCGCACGGCGATCGCCAGGCTCCTCGCCGATGCGCGCGCGAATCCGCGCATCACGATCCTCGAGCGGACCCGCGTCACCGGCGTGTACGATGGGCCACTCGTCATCGGCGCGGGCGAGGGCGTCACGCACTGGATCCACCCCGCCCGCATCGTCGTCGCCACCGGCGCCGTCGAGCAGCACGCGGTCTTCCCCGGCAACGATATCCCGGGCGTCTGGCTCGGACGTGGCGCCGCCCGGATGGCCGGGGTGCACGGCCTCGCTCCCGGCAAATCCACCGTCGTCGTCGCCGGCACGACCGAGGCGCTCGAGCACATCGGCACGCTGCGCAACTCGGGCACGGTCATCCGGCTGATCGTCGCGCCCGCCGCTATCGCGTCGCAGTTGCCCTCCGGCATCCCGGTCATCGTGGACGGAACCGTGACGGAAGCGCGAGGCGGACGCGCGCTCAACGCCGTGGTGATCACGAGCCCCGCCGGACGGACGGTGGTGAAATGCGACGCGCTCGCCGTCTCGCTCGGCTTCGTCCCCCGGGATGGGCTGCTGCGCCAGGCGTCGGTCGCGATCGTGAATGGCGCGGGTGATGTCGTCGAGCCCGGATCGACGGTCGCACGCGCGATCGCAAGTGGAGAGGCGGCGGCCGATCGGCCGTCGTCTGCACCGATGTCCGCCGCACCGGTGGTGGGCGCGCCACCGGACGGCGGCATCGTGTGCACTTGCGAGGATGTCACCACCAAGGAGCTGTCGGCCGCCTGGGACGAAGGCTTCCGGTGGACCGAGCTGCTCAAGCGGTACACCACGGTCACCATGGGACCGTGCCAGGGCCTGCTCTGCCACCAGCATCTCCGCGCGTTCGTCCTCGCCCGCACGCCCGCTGGACCCGCCGGCGCGCCGACGACGGCCCGGCCACCCGCCCGCGGGCTGACGATGGAAGAAGCCGCCGCCGGCAGCGACCACTCGATCGAGCAGCGCACCGTCCTGCACGAACGCCACATCAGCCGCGGCGCACGGATGGACTGGGCCGGCGCCTGGAAACGCCCCGCGTCGTACGACGACCCGCTCGCGGAATACTGGGCCGTCCGCAAAGGCGTCAGTGTCATGGATGTCGGCACGCTCGGCAAATACCGCGTGTGCGGGCCCGACGCGACGGAGTTCCTCGAACGGCTGTACCCGATGGAGGTCCGCACCATCGAGATGGGACGGAGCCGCTATGGGCTCCTGCTCAATGAAGCGGGCCACATCTTCGACGACGGCCTGGTCGCCGCGATGGGACCGAATGACTACTACGTCTCGGCCACGTCGAGCGGCGCCGATGCCGCCGAGGCCTGGATGCGCGACTGGGCCGAGACCTGGCGCCTCCGCGTCCACATCGTCAACCAGACGACCGCGCTCGGCGCCATCAATCTGGCCGGACCGTTCTCGCGCGAGTTGCTGTCACGCCTCACCAGTGATCCCGTCGGCAACGACACGCTGCCCTACGGCGGCCTGCGACAGATCACCGTCGCGGGCATTCCCTGCATCGCGATCCGCGTCGGATTCGTCGGCGAGTTGAGCTTCGAGCTGCACCACCCGCGCTCGCGCGGCGTCGAGCTCTGGGACGCACTTGCTCGGAGCCGGCAAGGATCTGGGCATTCGTCCCCACGGACTCGACACGCTGAAGCTCCTTCGCCTCGAGAAGGGACACATTCTCATCGGGCAGGACACCGACTTCGACACTACGCCCGCCAAGATCGGGCTGGAGTCGCTGGTGCGGATGAACAAGCCGTACTTCGTCGGACGCTCCTCGCTCGAACGGCTCGCCACCCGCCCTCCGCAGCGGCGCCTCGTGCCGCTCCGGTTCGCGGGCACCAGCGCGCCCGATGAAGGCGCCCAGTTGATGGACGGCGACCGCCATGTCGGATACCTCACGTCGAGCCGCTACTCCCCCGCGCTCGAGTGCGGCGTCGCGCTCGGATGGCTCGCCACCGACGGCGGCCCGGGACCGGCACGAGTCGTCGCCGTCAGCCGCGGCCAGCGCCGCGACCAGGGCGAAGTCGTGACTGCCCCGTTCTATGACCCGAAATCGGTGAAGCTCCGTGGTTGAAGTCACTGAGTCGCAGGCCGCGATCATCGCCTGCCTCGATACCGCCGCCGTGCTGGACGGGATGCCCGCCAAGCCGGTGGTATTCGGCGCGCGCGTCGCGCCCGAAGAGCTGCTGTTGATCGGCCCCGCCGCGGCCGCCGCGGACTTGCTCGCCTACGCGACGGCCTTCCTCGAACGCGCGGGATCTGCCGGGCTCGCGATCGACGTGTCGGACGCCTGGAGTGTGTGCACGGTGGCCGGCGCCGACGCCGGCGAGGTCTGGGCCCGCCTGTCGGAGAATCGCCTGCCCGATGCCCGGCCCGCGTTCCTGCAGGGCGCCATTGCGTCGGTCCCGGCCAAGACGATCGCGGGCGACGGCGAGATCCACATGCTCACGCCGTCGAACCTCGGCCACCACGTGCCGCATCAGGTCTTCGCGCAATGCCGCGACCTCGCGCCGCAGGCCGGGACGCCGCGGCCCTTCGCGCTCCGCCGCGCCGCGGCGGGCGGCCCGGTGGCGGAAAGCGCCGCCTCCGCACCCGCCCGCGCACGAGTGGCATCGTGAGCGGCTGGCTCCGGAAGCGGACGTACCTGCGGACCAACGACCGCAAGCCGCACTACGATGTCGTGATCATCGGCGCGGGCGGCCACGGGCTCGCCACGGCCTACTATCTCGCGAGTAAGTTCGGCATCACCAATGTCGCCGTGATCGAGCGGTCGTACATCGGATCCGGCGGCACGGGCCGCAACACCACGATCCTGCGCGCGAACTACAAGACGCCGTCGACGATCAGGTTCTTCAAGGCCAGCTTCGACATGTATGCCGGCCTGTCGCAGGAGCTGGACTACAACATGCTGCGCTCCCCGCGGGGGCTCTTCTGGCTCGCGCACTCGGAGCTGCAAATGCAGAACCAGATCGAACGCGCGCTCCAGAACCAGACGTTCGGCGTCGATACCGTGTACTTGGGGCCGGACGAGATCCAGCGCATCTGCCCGCAGCTCGACATGTCGGGCGGCGGGACGCGGCCGATCATGGGGGCGGCGTACCATCCGCCCGGGTCGACGATCCGGCACGACGCAGTCGCGTGGGCCTATGCGACACAGGCGCAGCGCCGCGGCGTGCATATCCATCAGGGCGTGTCCGTGACCGGCGTGCGGGTCGAGCACGGCCGCTGCGTCGGCGTGGACACGACGGTCGGGCACATCAGTGCTGGCGCGGTGGTGAGCGCGGTCGGCGGCTATGTCACACTGGTCGCCGACATGGTTGGGCTCGAATTGCCGATCATCACGCACCCGCTGCAGGCGTTCGTCACCGAGTCCTACCGGCCCGCGCTCGATCCGATCGTGGCGTCCGCGGATCTGCATATCTATGTCTCGCAAAGCGCTCGCGGCGAGTTCCTGATCGGTGCCGAGATCGATCCATATACTAGCTACTCGACGCGGTCGACGTTCCCGTTCCTGTCGTCGGCGGCCGGGCGCGCGCTGGAGCTGTTCCCATTTCTGTCGAAACTGAAGATCTTGCGGCAGTGGACCGGCGTATGCGACATGACGCCGGATTATTCGCCGCTCATGGGCGTCACCCCGATCGAATCGTTCTACCTGTCGTCGGGATGGGGAACGTGGGGGTTCAAGGCGATCCCGGCATCAGGGATCGCGATGGCGGAGCTGGTGGCGACGGGAAAAGTCCCCGAGCTCATCCAGGCCTTCGCGCTTGACCGCTTCGAGAAAGATCGCGCTGTATCCGAGCGTGCCTCGGCGGGTACACACTAACTACGGCGAGGGCGTGAGCCGTCTGATCATGTGGCCGGAGGAAAGAAATGCTGCAGAAACTGAGTAGGGTCCTCAACTTGTTCACGCCCGACCGGGCCGAGCTGTCGGTCCGCGACATCGCGCGCCCGTTCAAGTGGCCCAAGAGCACCGCCTATCGGATCCTGAGCCGGATCCAGCAGATCGGATTCCTCGATCGCGATGAACGGACCGGCTTGTATCGCCTGGGGATCCGCCTGGCGATCTACGGGGAGCTGGCACGCCATTCGACGTCGCTCCAGCGCATCGTGTCGCCCGTCCTGCACCGGCTGAGCGCCACGACCAGCGAGACGGCGACGCTGATGCTGCTGAACGGCCAGGAAGGCGTGACGGTGGACGTCGTCGAGAGCTTCCAGCCGCTGATGTTGCCCGGACTGCTGGGCGGCCGCATGCCGCTCCACGCGACCGCCGGCGGCAAGGCGCTGCTCGCGTGGGCCCACCCGTCGCGGCACGAAGCCCTGCTCCGCCCTCCCTTCGAGCGCTTCACGCAGACGACGATCACCGACCCCGCGGAGCTGATGCGGGAGTTGGACAAGTCGCGGAAGCGTGGCTACACGATCGTCAACGGCGAGCACTTCGAGAACGTGGTCGGCGTCGGGGTGCCGATTCACGACCATCAGGGAAACGTGCCGGCCGCTCTCACGGTCGCAGGCCCCCGCCACCGCGCCACGGGCAAGCTCGAGATGATGGCCGCCGCCGCGATGGCCGCCGCCGCATCGGTGTCCGCGACACTGGGCTACGGCGCCAGTTCCAACGGCGACGGCACCCAGGACGGAGCCACGGCCCGCCGGACCCCGGCGACCCGCCGCGTCGCCGGCACCCCCCGCCGCGGCGCACTCGCCCAGCCGAAGGCCACCTCCCCCGCCGCCCCGCGCCCGCGCGCTAAACCGCGCGTCGCTGATTCTCTCCTTCTGATGTAAGACGGCGCGGGCCCCTGCGAAGGAGCCCGCGCCGTTTCATTTACATCCTGGGATAGCCGTTCCTGCCTTTGTAGGGGCCGGTCATGACCGGCCCGGGAAGAATGTGGTTGCCGCCGCGCGGCGCCTGCGTATTCGGCATAGGGTTGCCTCGCGCTACGGCTGCGTATTCGTCACCGCCCCCGGCGGCACCTGTGCGAAATGCGCGTCATACCATTTCTCCTTACGCCCGATCGCATCGATGATGTGCTTCGTTTCCGCCAGGCCATGCCCCTCCCGCGGATACCGCACGAAGATCGTCTCCACCCCGACGTCCTTGAGCCCGACGTAATACTGCTCCGCCTCGCCGATCGGCACATTGGGATCGTTCTCGCCGTGCATGAACATGGTCGGCGTGTGCACCTGCGCCACGTATTTGATCGCCGAGTGATTCCAGACCAGATCCATTGTCGTGCCCTGATGGAGGAACTGGCCGTACTCCATCTCGAGGTACTGGTTGTAGTACGTGATGTAGTTGAAGCTCACGAGATTGCTGATGCCGGCCGTCGGCACCGCGGCCTTGAACTCGTTGGTCTGCGTGATCAGCCAGTCCGTGAGTTGGCCACCGTAGCTGACCCCTTCGATGCCCAGCCGGTCGCGATCGATCCAGAGATGGCGCCGCAAGCGTCGCGCTGACGGCGTACAGCACGTCCTGCGCTTCGTTGCCATCCTGGTCGCCGAACACCGCGTCCGCGAACTTCTGCCCGTAGCCCGTGCTGCCACGGTAATTGACGTGCAGCGTCGCGTACCCGTGCGCGGCGTAGATCTGGTCCTGGAACTCGAACTCCACACCGTTCTGGCCGTGCGGGCCGCCGTGAATCTCCACGATCAGCGGATACTTCTTCGCCGGCGACGTGTCCTGCGCGTTGACCGCCAGCCCGATCGGCATCACCAGGAACGACTCCACGTCGTACTTGTTGTCGTTGCTGATCGCGACGACCGAATCCACGCTCGCGATCTGCTTGCCTGCGAGAATCGCGGAATTGAGATCGGTGAGCTTCTTCGGCGCCCCGGCGGCCGGACGGACGTACAGCTCCGCCATGTCCCTGGGCGTCGTGAACGCGTACGCGACCTGCCCGGCTTTGCCCGGTGAGAACACGTACGCCCAACCCAGGTCATTGATGACCACCTGCGGCGTGCCAGCCACGCCCGCGGGCGAGACGGGGATCCGGAGGAGATGCACGCTGCCACGCTGCTCCGCGGACACGTAGACCGCGGCGCCATCCGGCGACCACTGCGGATGCCCCTGCCGGGCGTCGGTGGTGCCGATCTCGTGGCGGTGGCCGCCGTCGGCGTCCATGACCCACGCGTGCGTGTCTTCCATCGTCGTCTCGCGGTCGGTCAATCCGCGTGTCGTGGCCGAGTAGGCGATGTGCTTGCCGTCGGGCGACCAGACGGGCGCGTATTCGGCGTTCTCGGTCGACGTCAGACGCCGGATGTTGCCGTCGTCCGGATCCACCGTGAAGACGTCGTAGTTGAAGAACTCGTCGTCGTTCGGATCGTAGTTCGAGATGAACACGATGTGCTTCCCATCGGGCGACCAGTCGATGGAGTGCTCGTCGCGGATGCCCTTCGTGAGCTGCTTCACCTGCTTCGAGGCAAGGTCCACGATGAAGATGTGGAGATGCCGGTTGTCGTTGAAATGCGTGAACCCTTCGTCGGCCGTCGCGTGGTACAGATACCGGGTGAAGACTTTGGGGTCGCCGTTTGCGGCCTCCGTCTCCGGTCCGGGGATCGACGAGACGAACGCGATCTGCTTGCTGTCGGGTGACCACGTGATGTCCTGGCCGCGGTCCGGGAGCGGCGCGTTGGAGCTGGCGATGGGCGCGACTACCGCCGCGCCCGATCCGTCGGCATGCGCGACCCACAGTCCGTTCTGGTTGCCGTCCGCCCCCTCGTACGCGATCCATTTCCCGTCGGGTGACCAGTGCGGCGACGCACCCGTCGCATGCTCGCCGCCCACGCGCGTGGACTTCTGCGTCGCGATGTCCGCCACCCAGAGTTGCGCGTACGGGCGCCCGGGTTGGTCACGCATCGCGACCGCGTACGCGACCGTGCGCCCGTCAGGCGACAGTGCGACTTCCTCCACCGACCGGAACTGGGTGAGGTCGGCGCTCTGCAGGAGACCCTGCGCCTGAACGGAGGCCGCGGCGCGCGGCAGCGCCGGCCCCCGCGAGCATCAGACACTCGAAGACGAACACCAACGATCGGCACGTGCGCATGAGCGGTATTGCTCCTCTGAGGATCGGCCGACAAATGTATGAATCAATGCAGGAAATGGCAAGCGAAGCCAGAATCTGGGACGGCCACGGCGTCCCCTGGACGCGCCACGCGGCGGGTCCCACGTTCTGGCCCTCGGAAGGACCGCGTGAATATTTCCAGCGGTCCCGGAGAAACCCGAAACACCCTACTCCAGCGAGAGGCCCGCTATGGCACACGAACAGCGGCTCCTGTACCTGTCCGCGGTGGTTGGGTTCGTGGTCGCGTGGGCGCCCCATGGTACGAGCGCACCGCCGGAGTGGGTCCGGTTCGAGGACCCCGTGGAGCACGCCTTCACACGGATGTGCCGAAAGGATGGACGGCGCGCGGGGCCTCGTCCGCCTGGGCTACTCCGACCACCGCGCAATGATCGATGTCACATCGCCCGACGGCAGGATCAATGTCCGCTTCGGCGATGCAGCCGTTCCGATTTATTTTATGCCGGACAATCTCCACCGGGTGGGCGACATCTACGATCTCGGCGCGCAAGCACGCGGGACGATCGAGCCGTACAAGAGCGGGCAGGAGTTCGCGGCCGCGTACGGGCCGGCGCGGTTCAAGTCCGTATGCCCCACGCTCTCGCCGCGCCCGGCTGCCGAGCCCTCCCCCGTCCCGCGCTACCAGTTGGATCCCGCCGACCCTGCGCCCTCGCAATCATCCGCGGGACAGATGACCTACGATTGCCCAGGCGACGGTACCGCGCGGCGCGCGTATGTCTCCGCTGAGACAATGCTCTTCGCGGGGTTCTGGCTGGCCCCGCGCGTGGTCAGCTACGTCGCGCCACCCGACCAGGTCGCGCTCGCCCGCAGCATCATGCTCCGCATGACCGAGTCGTTCAAGCTCGAACCGCTCTGGCTGGAGAAGCAGAAGCAGTACGACATCGATGCCGTCGCCTATCAGAAGCGCCGCCAGGAGGCCCGGCGGGCACAGATCCAGCAGCAGGTCGCGCAGTTCGAGACGAACATGCAAGCGATGCAGAACCAGGTGAATACGTTCGAAAGGGGCCAGGCCGCGAAGCAGAAACAGGTCGACGGCTTCCTCAATGTCCTGAACGGCATCACGCCGACGGTGGACCCCTACGGCAACCCGCACAATGTGTTCACCGGCCCGGGTGCAAATTACTGGATCAACGGCAACGGGCAGACGGTGAACTCGACGGCGTCTCCCGGTCCCGAATGGAAGCAGCTGACCCCAACCCAATGAACCCGCAGCGTGCGAATCCGCCCCATTGAACCACGAGACGCAGCGGCGCTCGTCCCGCTCTGCGCCCAACTCGGCTACCCCGCGACGCTCGAACAGGTCGAACGCCGGCTGCAACGGCTCCTCGGTCACCCAGGCCAGGGATTGCTCGGCGCCGAATCCGCACGCCGGCCAGCTCGTGGGGTGGCTGCACGTTCAGACGCGCGTGGTCTTCGAGTCGGACCCGTTTGCGGAAATCGTTGGACTGGTCATCGACGAGAGCACCCGTGGCGAGGGCGCCGGCGGCCATCTCCTGGCCGCCGCGGAGCGCTGGGCCACCGCCAACGGCCACACGGAGATGCGCGTCCGGTCGAATGTCGTCCGGACTGCCGCGCATCAGTTCTATCAGAACCGCGGCTACACGATCGCGAAAACGTCGCTCCTGTTCAGCAAGCCACTGCCGCCTCGCTCCACGGCATGATCCCCGGCGCGATCGTCTTCGAGACACCCGCCAAGCTCCGGGCATGGCTCGCCAAGCACCACGCGACGGAGCGCGAGTGCTGGGTGACGTTCTTCAAGCCCCACGTGGGCAAGAAAGGCGTCACCTATCAGGAAGCGCTCGACGAGGCCCTCTGTGTCGGCTGGATCGACGGGCTCGTGAAGCGCATCGACGAGGACCGCTACACACGGCGGTTCAGCCCCCGCAAGCCGCGCAGCATTTGGAGCGCCACCAACATCAAGCGCGCCGGCGAGCTCACGGCGTTGGGCCGGATGCGGGAGCCCGGCCGCGCGGCGTTCGAGGGCCGCGATCCCACGCGGGCGAATCTCTATTCGTACGAGAACAAGCCACAGGAGTTCGCGGGACCACACGCGAAGATATTTCGCGCGAACACCCGGGCGTGGAAGTTCTTCCAGTCGCTGCCCGCGAGCTATCGGCGAGTGGCAACCTGGTGGGTGGTGAGCGCCAAGCAGGAGACAACACGCGACCGCCGCTGGCCAAACTGATCGCGGTGTCGGAAGACGAGGTCCGCCTCGCCCATTTGACCCCAATAAAGCCCCCCCGCCGTAAATGATGGTGGCGGACACCAGGCACATAATCCCTAGCCCCTAGCCCCTAGCCCAGGTCCCCGCCATTGGCCCGTTGCTCGCGGGCGCGATGATCTCCGCCACCACGGGCATGTCGGCCGGCTCACCGAGCGCGCGAATGATCTGCACGAGATCCGGCGGGTACGTCCGGAGCACATTGATGCGCATCTGCGACGACATTGCAGCGCCAGCGGCGACGGGAGAATTCCCACGCTCTGATTCCGGCCGCCGTGCTTGGCCAGATAGAGCGCGTGATCCGCCAGCTCGATCACATTCTCGACGGTCAGCCCGCTGAAGCCATCACCCGTCCAGGGGAACGGCGCCCACCCGACCGAACACGTCTTGTGGATCTTGATCCCGTTGCCGAGATCGAACGGCTCCATGCTGACATCGGCGATCACGCGGCGGCCGAGGACTTCCGCGCCCGCGCGGTCCGTCGCCCGGCAGATCATCAGGAACTCCTCGCCACCCCACCGGATCAGCACATCCGACGACCGCATCAGCCGGAGCAGCCGCTGCGCGAATTGCTGCAGCAGCCGGTCGCCGACCGCGTGGCCGTACATGTCGTTGACCGGCTTGAACGTGTCGATGTCGACCATCCCGAAGATGATCTCGCCGGGATGTTCCGGCTTCTCGCCATTGGTGTACGAGCCACCGCGCATGCGGAGGACCTGAGCGATCTCCGCATCGATCGTCTCCTGCAGATAGCGGCGATTGCGCACCCGCGTGAGCGGGTCCGTGAGCGACATCTCGCGCAGCTGGCGGTTCTTCTCGACCAGTTCCGCGTTGCGGCTCGCGACGGCCTGCCGCAGCACCCGCCGCCGCGCCACGAGCGCGCGGGTGCGGAGGCGGACAACTCCCCACACGAACGCCCACACCAGCATCGCCTCGAGGAGCCGCGCCCACCACGTCTCCCACCACGCCGGCAGCACCGTAAACGCGAACGTCGCGGCCTTCGGTGACCAGTCCGACGCCCCGCGCCGGCATTGGACGGTGAGCGAGTAATGCCCCGGTGGGAGTGACGTGTAGTGGATCTCCCGGATCGTCGCCGTCGTATAGGCCGCGTCGTAGCCGCCGAGCCGGTACCGGCAGAGCACCGCGCTGGGATTGCTCAGCGTCAGCGGCGTGAAGAATGCCGAGAGCGTGCCTTCGTCGTGACGGACTTCGATGCCCGTGCGGGCCACCTGGTCGTGCCCGCCTACCGACACCCCGGTGAACGCAACCTCCGGCGGCGCCGCGTCCGACAACGCCAATGCCGGCGCGAACCGCGCCAACCCCCGCGAGGTGGCGATCATGTAGCTGCCGTCGGTCTCCTCGCGCACGCCGGTGGGACTGATGTCGTCCCACACCAGCCCGTCGGCGTGATTGAGGTCGCGCACGTTGCCGTCCGGCGACACCACGGTGAGTCCCGCAGTACCGCTCAGCCAGACGCGGTGCATTGCGTCCCGCCCCACCACGAAATAGTCCCAGTCGTGCTGCTCGGCATGCGCCGCACCATGGTCGTCCACGCGCAGGTGCGTGATCATCACCACGTCGTCGTATCCGATCCACACGTCGTTCGCACCAATCGCCGCGATGCTCGTGACGGACTTGCCCGCCACGCCATCCGCCTGCGTGAACACCCGCCACTCGCGGCCGTCGAACCGCATCACGCGCGACCGCCCGGTCACCCACAGGACGCCGTTGGGCGCGAAGGCGAGACGGTAGATCTCGCCCTGGGGCGTTTGCGGGAGCGGCACTTCGATGGGACGCGGCACGGCGGAATGGGGATCGAAGCGCACCAGCTTCTCGGGCGTCGTCGCCCAGATTTCACCGTCCGGCGCCGCCGCCTCGAAGATGTACTTCTTGCCGCGGTACGACGGCGAGTACTGCATCGCCAGCGTGCGCGGATCGATGCGCACCATCCCGTCCACGGGTGACAGCGCCCAGATCGACCCGTCGGCCGCGCGCTCCAGCTGCCGGGTCTCGTGGGTCGCGAATGAGTGGCTGTCGTTCGGCACCAGCCAGCTGTGGCGGTGATGATCCCAGATGCCCAGGCCGTGCGCGGTCGCCACCCACAGCCGCCCCCCGCTGTCCCGCACCGTCGACCAGATCGCGTTGTCCGGCAACCCCTCGGCCGTCGTCCACGCCTCCCAGTCACTGATGCCGATCACGCGGTCCAGACCCGCCCCGGACCCGGCCACCCAGATCACGCCTTCGCGATCCTCGAGCGCCGTCAGGACGTCGTTGCTCGTGAGACCCTGCTGGTCGGTGATGCCGCGCCACCGCCCGTGATCGCGGATGTACAGCCCGGCGACCGATGGGATCATGAGATTGCCCGCATGGTCCTCGGCCGGGCGGCCAACGTCCGGATCCGACGCCGCGACGCCCGCGTCGTCGTAGACCATCGTGTGATGCGCGAGGTCGATGCGCGCGACCCGCGTCACCGTGCGGACCCACAGCGTGCCCGTCCCGTCGAACCGGATGCCGGAGACATCCTCATCGGGGAGTATGATCGTGGAGTCGATCACGGGGTTGGCGTTCCCCGGCGCGAAATGCCCCAGCCGGCGGCCCGCCGTGAACCACACGGAATCGCCCGGACCCGTCGCGATGGCCCCCGGCTCGCCCGGCAGCCCTGCACCCGTTGTATACATCGTCGCGTGCGACGGATCGCGGATCGGCGCGCGGAAAATCCCGGCCGCCAGGATCACGAACACCTCACCCGAACGGCTGATCGCGAAGGTCTGCCCGCTCCCGCGGATCTCGGTCGTGATCGGTGGCAACGGGAACCGCTCGAAGGTGCCGTGCACGAAATGCGCGACGCCGTACGACCCCTTCACCCACAATGTGCTGTCGGGTGCGATCTGCAGCTCGTCGATGTAGTGCCCGACGATGGTCTCGACGGCCTTCATGTTCACCACGCGCGAGCCATCGTACCGGTACAACCCGGTCTGCGTCGCGATCCACAGAAATCCCTCGGGATCCTGCGCCAGCGCATTCACCGTCACCACGCTCAGCCCGAACTCATCCCCGAAATGCTGCGTGGTGAACCGTGGATGGTCCGGCAGCGCGAGCGGAGCAACCGGCGCCGTCGCGACCGGCGCGGTCACGGCTGGCGCCGGCGCTTGCGCGCGCAATCCCCCGCCAACCACAGAGGCGGCGGCAGCGCACATGAGCCGGATAAATGTTCGCTTATGGTGTTGTCGATGCACGCTCGTTCACGTTCTCTCGTTCACGTTCCAACGAGGGTCTGGCGCAAATCGGAGGAGTTCAGGACCAGGGAGCGATGATGGAACTCCGTGGCGGTCACATTCCCCGCCACGGCGAGCCCAGGTTGGCACTCATTAGATGACGAGGGAGTCTCGGGAGCGGCACTCGCCGGGTCCGCCGTCCGGGGCAGCCAGCGGGCACTCGGCCGGGGACTCCCGGAGGTACTCGGGGCGCGGACATGGCTCGCATTGTGGACGGAGGGAGGGAGGACCCACTCAGTGCGGGCCGGAAGACCCCATTGGGGCCCATACGTAGACGCCGGCAGCCCCCGCGCCGAACCGTCCCCCGCTCCCTGCCCCTAGTTCTCTAGGCCCTGGTCCCTGGTGCCTGGTCCCTGGTCCCCAGTCCCAGTCCCCAAAAAACAGCGCCCCCCGCAGTGTCGCGGAGGGCGCCTGAAACGACCGAGCGATGGAACCCGTTGGCCGCTCTCGCCAAGATCGCCTAGAGTCTGACCGCGAGCCCCATGGAGATGACCGGGTAGATCTTGGCATACTCGTTGACGTCGTGCTGCGTCGACGCCTGCTGCGCCTGCACATCGCTCTGCAGCTGCGGGTTGTTCCCCTCCTGGCTCGCGCTCAGGGCCACGTGCGGCGTCGAGATCATCGCGCCGAGATCGACCGTGAACTCCATGAGGGAGTTCCGCGCCGGCGTCCCGAACCCGATCCCCGCGTACCCCGCGGTCGAGGGATACCGGATCGCACCGGAGAAGGTCCCCACCTGCGCCTGCGTGTACGTGTTGTTGTTGATGGTCAGGTTGCCCGACTCGTTCGGCTGCCCGGTGGCCGTCACCCGGTTCTGGTCGAACACCACGCCGCCCGTGAAGTGAAAGCTGCCACGCGACCATGGGAAGAGATCCAGCATCACCGGAATGTTCTGGAAGCGAAGCCGCGCGTCGTAGGAGACGTCGCTGACGGAGTTGTTCACGCCGTAGTTGAACAGGTTGATGCCCGCGCGCACGCCGAGGTGACTGAAAATCAGCTTGCCCGCCTGCACACCCAATCCCAGCGTCCCCGCCTGGATGCCAACCGACGCATCGAGATGACTCGGCCCCGGAATCCCCGGCTGTGCCGCGGAAGTCTGCGCCGCGGTCTGCGCCGTCGCCGGCGCCAACGCGTCGGGCGCCGGAGCGGATGCCGTGCTCGCCGCGGTATTCGCGGCGGGAGCCGGCGGCAGCGAGAATGCCGTCTGCGACATCGCCGTCTGTTGCGCACCGGCGGCGACCACCACGCCCATCATGCCCGCCGCCATCATCGCCATCGCCAACCGCGAATACCGGCGCACGGTGTCTGTATCGCCCGAGTGCAGCATCTGCTGCATCACCTGCCCGCGCATGAAACCTCCAAGTGGCAAAAGACCCACAACTGGCCCACGCCGCGAGCAGCCGGCGCGCCATGTGTGAGACTCACGGTGCGCGGACCGAGTCACACGCGACGGACGTCCCCGAGCGTCTCCGCCAGAGGGAAATCGGTGTGGATGAGAGGTTCTTAATGGCCGCCGGCCAGCCCCACGGCACCCCTTCCGGCGGCGGAAAAAAACGCGACACGCCGCGGCCCGCTCCTCACAATCGGAACAAATAACTGAATTTCACGAAGAAGCTGTCCGCAGTCCGCCGCAACCCGGTGAAGTGGAACGCATCCGGCTCGTCCAGGTTGTTGCCGTAGCCGAGGAACACCACGGTCCCCGGGACCGGTTGATACGAGAACAGCCCCGAGAGCTGGAACTGGTTGCTGTTCGACAACCCCGCCCGTGTGTACGTGCCGGTCGCCGGATTGAAGGTGAAGATCGGCAGATTCGTGCGCGCATCGTCGCGCAGGCTGTCCTGGTACGCGGCATCGTATTGCCCCACGATCCGGAAAAAGATCGGCCGCGACAGCTGGTACTCGATGTCCAGCCGCGGGATGAATGTCCGCGCGACGGCCGTGCCATCGTCGTGGCGCAGATAGATCTGCGCGTTGTACATGAGTTGCGCCCGCAGCTTGTCCGTCGGGCGGTAATTCATCGTCAGCTCGGTGACGAAGAGGTCCGCTGCCGACCACTCGAAGAAGTTCTCGTCCCGGCCCCCGAGCTGCAGCAGCGTCAGGTCGAAATGCGAGAACGCCGGTGTCGTGATCGAGAACAGATAGTCCGTGTTGGGAATCGTCGGCGTCCCGGCGAATTTCGTGTACGTCGTGTCGTGCCCCGCAATGTGCCCCAGATAGTAGTTGCCGTACAGGGTCGGGTCGTAGCCGTAATCCTCGAAGTAGATCCCGGCCTGAATGCTCCAGCCGCCCCGCAGTGTGGTGAGGCCGGTGAAATGGTACCGCCGGTCCTCGGGGGCTTGCGCCGAGGTGAACCGCCGGTAGTCCCAGGTGTCGATCATCGCAATGTCGGCGCCGACAGCCTGGAGCAATCCGGTGGGTGCGCCGTAGACCGTGAACCGATGGTCGAGCGTCGAGTTCACGACGCCGGCCCGCGCGATGAATCCGCTGGCCGCCACGAACTGCGGATCGATTCCCGTCACGTCGTAGTTCATCCCGAAGGTCCGCCCCGCGCGCTGGAAGTGGGTCTCCCACAGTGGGCCCGCGGTCGCCTGCAGCGACGGCGTCGCCGTCGCGCCGTAGATCGCCTGCGCGGTATCACCCCGCGTGCTGCTCCCTGCCCCCTGCAGCGCGAGCGAATAGATCTTGAGGAACGTGAACCGCGCGTCCACGCTCGCCAGCCGGTTGTACGACCCGCCGTCCTCCTTGTCCGTGAGCGCGACGCCGATCTGCGACGCCTCGCCCAGCGGCTGCTGCGCCCGCACGATGTCGAAGGTCGGATGCCCAAGTCCTCCCGCCGCGGGCGACCCCTCGTCGTCCTGCGCGCCCAGATACGCGACGCTGACGTTGCCGATTTTCCCCACCAGCTTCACGGCGTCGATCGGGGCGGCGATCTGGCGGGTGTAGATCAGCGTGTTGGGCGTGTTGAACTGCTCCAGCCCCTCGAGGAAGAATGGCCGCTTCTCGGGATACTCCACGGCGTTCCGCGGGTCGAGCACAAGCTGCGTCGCGTCCGATTCGACTTCGGCGAAATCCGGCCGGTAGGTCCCGTTCAGGGTCAGGTTGTTCGTGATCCCCCACCGCACGTTCGCGCCAAACTGCGGCCGTTCGGCGTTGTAATGCCAGCCGCGATCGGGCGCCGCCACGCTGTCGCCTGACACGTTCTCGGTCACGAATGGATTGAGGTCGAGCACCAGGCCGCGCTGCATGCCCGTGAGCCCCGTGAGCGTGCCCGCCTGCGCGATGAACGACGCCGCCGCGAGCCTCGTCGGAAACCACGTCTGCCGCTCCCCCGAGTGCTGGACTCTCCGGACGATGTTCAGCCCCCAGTCTTGCGTCGCCGCCGACTGGAACTTGATGCTGCGGAATGGGATCCGGACCACGACTTCGTAGCCGTACGACGTCAGACGCCCTTTCGACTCATACACGAAATCGGGACTGAGATCGGTGGGCGGCGGCCCGGTCAGGGTCGCCATGCCGAAGCCCACCTGCGAGGTCGCGCCCTCCGTGATCGTCCCATCCTCCTGCACGCCGAACGGATTCACCGCGAACACCAGCGCCTGCCGCGAATGGAGGAACGGCGTCAGGATCAGCTGCACGTTGTCGTCGGCATCAATGGCGTCGCGGTTGGCCAGCGCCGCGTGCACCGCGCCATGCGGCTCGAACGCGCGCACCCCGAAGTAGATCGCCGAGTGCGAGTACCACACCAGCACTTCGGTCGAATCCGCCGCGGGCTGGCCATCGACGGGCAGATACTCGGAGAACCCGGTGAGGATCGCCGCGTGCTGCCATGCGGGCGCCGCCAGCGTGCCGTCGACATCAATGTCGGCGTCGAGCCGCGGGATCTTCACCGCGAGGTGCCCCTCACGCCCGTTGTAGATCACCTGGGGCGTCACGGTGTCGCCGGGTGCGCGGATGCTCGCGTACGCCGGCACCGGAGGCGGCGCTGGTGCTGGTGGGTCACGATGGGCGATCGCCAGCGACTTGACGGCCATCGCGGCACCGAGAAGCAAGAGCACGAGCTATGGTAACCCGAAATGAGACCAAGTGCCATATGGCGAGGCGAGGAATTCGCCCGGCGCACTCACGCGCACGCCGCACTTGGACCACGGGGCCGCGATGGTGGTTGCCCGCGGCGGCGAACGATTCGCGCCGCAATCTCCACGCGCGCGATGTCGCGCGCGCGATGCCCGCCCTGCCGCCGTCCAGAATTGTGAGACCCGGTGCCGCGGTCCGCCGGGCGGCGACGCCGCGGCGGCCGCCCGCGTGACCGGCGGGAGGTGCGCCGCTCGTGGTACGGCCGGCCCAGCGTCCGCGCATCATTCGTGCGTAAGGATTCCTGAGGACAGCGGGACTACACGAACCACGAGGCCAACGGATATGAAGCGAATCTTGGTCGTTGCCCTTTCCGCGGTGTCGGTGGCGGCGAGTGCGCCGCTCTCCGCGCAACGCATTGCGCCCAATCAATTTGCGATCGATGGGGCGATCGGCTTCGCCATCCCGGCCGGCGAATACGGCACCGGGTTGAATACCGGCCTCGATCTGATGGCGGGACTCGAGTACCGGCCCACCGGGACCGGGCCGGTGTCATTCCGTGCCGAGATCGGGTGGGACCACTTCGGCGTGAGCGGACTCACCGCGAGCTCCAGCATAACCCACCTCGCGGTCGACGCGCTCTACGATGTCGTGATCCCCAACAGCTTCCTGCAGCCCTACGCGATCGCCGGATTCGGGATCTACAACGTCGCGGAGAACATCGCCGCGGAGTGCGGGACCGACCAATTCGGCAATCCCGTGATCTGCAGCTCGCAGAGCGGGAGTAATACCGGCGTCGGCATCAACATGGGCGGTGGCCTCCGCTACCTGCTGGGCCGCAACGCCCAGGCGTACGTCGAGGCCCGGTACCACCTGGCCTTCACGGGACCCGGCGAACTGAGCGAATCTCCGTTCTTCCCGTTCCAGTTCGGGGTCCGATATCTGCTGAATGGAAGGTGAGCCCGGAGCGGGGCAGGCCCCGGTCCCCGAAGGTCCGAGGGGGTACCGGTTCACGCAATCGGAGGGGATATGACGAGATCGCCAGGAAGAGGAGGACGCACCATCGCGGCGGGTCTTGCGGCCGTGGCGGCGGCGATGATGCTGTACACCATGCCGGCATTCGCGCAGGAGCACCACGACGAAGGCCACCCGCCCCCGGCGCACGGGCCCCGGCCCATGCGCGATGCGCATCCACCGGCCGCCAGCAATCACCACTTCGCCGACCAGCCCGGCCACCCGGACGCGCCCCACGTGCATGCCAATGGCGAATGGATCGGGCACAACACCGGCCGCGGTGACCCGCACTACCACCTCGATCACCCCTGGGCCCACGGACACTTCCGCGGGGGCTTCGGTCCCGGCCACGTCTGGCGCCTGGGCGGTGGCGGCCCTGGACGGTTCTGGTTCGGCGGCTTCTACTTCAGCGTCGCCCCGTACGACGTCGGCTACTGCGACGGCTGGCTCTGGGATTCCGATCCGATCGTGATCTACGAAGATCCGGACCACGACGGCTGGTACCTGGCCTACAACACGCGCACAGGCACCTACGTGCACGTGGAGTACCTGGGGAACAGTTAGCGCGCGCTGGTGCTCGCACGGGGGCAATACGACGAAGGCCGGCTGCGGTGTCGCAGCCGGCCTTCGCACGTCGCATACGCCCCGTGACGGCTACAGCGCCTGGAGCCGGTGGTAGAGGGTCGACACGCTGAAGTCCTTGGGGTCGACTTCGAAGTAGCGGTTCTGCGTGTACTTCCCGGTGAGCGGGAAATATGGCGGCGATTCCTGGTACAGGCATTCGTCCACGCCGCGATTCTCAATGAACCCCGTGTTCTGCGTGCCGCTGGTGTTCCACGTCGCGCTGATCGTCTGCTCGATCACGCCACCGATCTGCGCGATGCATCCGCGGCCGATCGACGTACCGTTACAGGATGTCATGTTGTACGCGTGGGTGGTGGGGTTCTCCACGCCCACCGTCCCCGTGAGGCTCATCGTGACGCCATCGAGGTAGAAGCTCTGGTTGTCACTCATCCACATGGTCGTCGGCGACGTGCCCGGACTGGTGGGGGTCGTCGGGTTCTGGGGCGAGTTCATCGCGTTGTCGGCGATCATCACGCTGTCGCCCGCGATCACGCCGAACAGGTTCCCGCACAACACGGTCGCGGGATCCGAGACATAGGTGAGGTCGTCCGTGAAGAACACGTCCTTCGACGCGTAGAGTGTCACGAAGCCGTTGAGCAGGCCACTGGTGTACACGTTGCCGTTGACGTAGATCACGCCTTTGGTGTTCGCGTTGTACCCACGGTAGAGCGGGAAGTCGTGCGACTTCTCGGCCGTGGTGCGCGTCGTGAGCGCCGACAGCGGTGCCGGGATCGCGCCCGGCCACGTCATCCAGTATCCGCGCCGCGTGACCGGCGTGAATGTCGTGTCATACCCACCCTTGGTGGTGTCGGCCGCGACATACGCGCCGCCTGAGGTGTTGCGCTCAACTGCCACGAGATGCGGGTCACCCGACGGGTAGCAGCGCGCCTGCCGCGGCGTGGTATGGGTCATGACGACGGCACGGCCGTGGACTGATCCGTTGGTCGTGTCGGCGATGAGCTGGGCGTTCGTCAACCCGCCACCGGCAGGCGCCGCGGCCTCGATCAGCGTCTTGAACCACGCCTTGTTGTGCACCGCGTACGGGAAGAACTGCGCGTTGCCGTTGATGGTGTGCCAGTCGCCGCACTGGTAGTTGTAGACGATGGAGTCCGCCGGCATCGTCGTCAGATCGTAGTACGCACCCGCCGTGATCGTCGAGACCGTATCCTGGAACACGCGGAAGAATCCGTCCGTGGCCGGGGTCGAATCGGTGCCCGGCGGACTGAGGTTGATCGACAGGAACTCGATGCGCATCGCGCCCTTGGTATTGGGCGTGAAACTGTAGTTGGCCGCGGACGCGTATCCGGGGAGTGCCGCGAGCCGCGAGACCGACGGGAACGCGATCGCGGTCGCGCCCGATTTGCTGCCCAGCACATAATCGGGGCTGCCGCCACTCACGGTCAGCACTGCCGAGATCGTGTCGTAATAGGTCGGATTGTTGCACGAGTACCAGCCCTGGTTGCTGAACCCCAGGCCACGGATGAACTCACCCGAGCTATAGCACAGGCCCGTCGAGAACTGGTTCGTGAACATCGCGTACCGCGCGAAGTTCTGCGCCATGAGCTCGAGCCGCCGCACGTACTTGGTGTTCCCGTTCGCGTCGTTGACTTCCGCCACCAGGCTCGCGAACTGGCCGAACTCGCCCGTCGTGTTACCCGTCATCCCGACGTACAGGTTGACGATCGCGTTCGGAAGCGCGACGCCGTTAGCGTCCTTGAGCGACGCGTTGCTCATGAGCTGGATGTAGCCCGTGTCGGCGAGATGGATCGCCGTGTCCTTCGCCAGCTCGCTCATCCCGATCTGCAACGCCTGCTCCGCCGCGTACCGATAGTTGCGCTCACGGTCGTAATACTGGGTCATGAGCCCCGAGCTCGACGCCAGGAAGATCGCCGACATCGCCAGCGCGGCGAGGCCGGCCGTCATGATGAGGACGAGAATGAGCGCTGACCCGACGCGATCGGGCAGCGGCCGCTTGGGCCGGGTACGCGATGACGGCATGGGTCGGTTCCTCAGGGCAGTGTGATGGAGTTGCTGGTCATGATCGTCGAGTTCGTGGGCGTACAGTCCTGCGCAATGACGGTGTACGTCCACGTCCCCGCGGTCATGCTCGAGAAATCGGGCTCCTTCCATTCGTAGGTCGTGAGTCCCGCCGCCACGTCGGCCGCGGGGTCGGTCTGCATCGGCTGCCCACCCTGCGTGCGATAGATCAGATACCGCTGCACGCTCTCCAGGCCCCCGTTCTGGTCCGGCGACGCCGACCACGTGAGGGTGACCGAATCAGGTGTCGTTCCGTACACCGTGGCAACGGGCGCCGTGGGGATCGGAAGCGGTGCGGGACCGCACACGGCCGCGTTGTTGAGGAGGCCGACGTTGAGCAGTTTGGTCGTGGTCAGGACGGTGCGGTACACCGGCCCCGTCTTCGTGTCGTTGTAGACGCCGACGACTTTCATGGTCACCGCGCGCAGGCTGTCGATCAGCGACCCCGCCCCAGTGTCAGCCGGGGTGTGGTGCAGCGCAACCGTGTGGAACAGCGGCAGCTTGGAGTACGGGATCGAGTCCAGTGCCCCGGTCGTCTGGTCGATCTTGGAGTACTGGAAGAACGCCGTGCCAGGCGCGACGTAGAGGCCCGTGCTCACCACGGTCGCCGCCTGGTCATTGGCGCGCCGCCACAGGACGTACACATTCGCGAGCTTGCTCGTGGAGTCGGCCGACAGCCAGTAGGACACGGTTTCAGCGGTACCCATGACGCCAGGAGTCGACTGGTAGCTCATGAGCGGATAGCTCGTCGTGGAGCGGGGCAGCGTGATCGCCCGCGCCAGCGGCAGCGCCCCCTCGGACAGCGTATCCATGTACGGGTCGTAGTAGATCGCGTCGGGATCGGTCGAGTCGGTGGTCGCGAGGTCGGCGTTGAACGTGAGGGCCATCGGGTCGGCCTGCACCAGCATCGGCTGGTTCGGCGTCGCGCCGACGCCGGCGATGCGGAGCTCCCGGTCGATCGCGTTCTGGCTGAATCGCGCGTTCTGCAACGCGTCGAGCCGCGCCGCACTGGCGCCGATCTGCCAGGTCTGGACGCGCATGAACGGCACCACCATCGCGAACACGAACAGCATGAGCACGGTCGCGATGAGCAATTCGGGCAGGGTGAAACCCTGGCGGATGGGCGCACGGGTCATCGGGTCGCTGCGCGGCATGGCGCGGGATGGCATGACGTCGCTCAGAACGAGGCGATCGCCGTCGTCTTCTCGACGGCCGGCAGAACGTTCGAGCCCGTGACGGTCACCGAGACGGTCTCGTAGTCCGCGAGGGTCGTCGTCGTGTGCGTGACCACCGTGGTCATCGTGCAACCCAGGCAGTTCGTGAGGCCCGTCTTGGTCCCGGCAAAGGTGGACAGCGTGGAATAGGTCGGCCACGATTTGATCGTCTCGATCTGCGTCACCGCGAGGTCGCTGGCGGCGGACTGGATCGTGCCCTGCGCCGAAACGTGCATGAAGTTCGGCAGGAACGCGCCAAGCCCGAGCATCGCCGTGGTGATGATCGACAACGCGATCATGACTTCGATCAGCGTCATGCCACGACGGGCGGACGGCGCCACAGGCGGACGGGCCGCCAGGCGAGTCGGGCGCATGGGTCCTCTCATATGTTGGCCAGGGTCCAGACGAGATTCAGCAATCGGGAGTACGTAGTTCGCCCGGTCGATTGCGTGACCGAGATGCCCCGGTAGTCCGCAGTAACCGATCGCGGTGACGTGAGGTAGATCTGCACGTCGCTGCTGGCCGATCCGCTCCGGAGAAACACGATGCTCGGCAACCCGTTCAAGGTCTGGATGTTGGTGCCGGTGATCGAATGGCCGGCGACGGTGCCGTTCAAACCGATGTTCGACGGCGGCGTCGCGAACTTGATCCCGTTCTCGAAACCGTGGTAGGTCACCCGCTCACCGGCATCAATGGTGTTGTTGTTGTTCGTATCCTCGAGGACCCGGATCTGCATGTTGATCGTGTCGAAGCCCACGACGACGTCGTACTGGTGCGTGATGGCCAGACGCTGCGCCATCTGCAGCACCGTGCGCGTGTTGCGCGCCTCCGAATCCGCCCGGAAGCCCGGTGTGTTCACAATGGGAATGGCGAGCGCCGTGAGGATCCCGACCAGCACGAAGACCAGGACCATCTCGATCAGCGTCACGCCACGCCGGTCTGCGGTTCGCCAGCGGCCCGTAGGCCCGTGTGGGGTGCGCCGCGCTACAGTTGGGTGGAACGGAAGTGCTGCCATACGATATCCATCCGAGAGCCGCGGCCCCGGTATCGTACCGGTCCGCGGGCATACGGGAGCGAATCTATTGAACGGCTCCGAGCCGCCTATCACGCACTGCGGTCCCACTGTCACGGTCTGGCACTCGCGCACCCAATGCGGAACGGGTACGGTCCGCCAACCCCCGAACAGTGACCCCTACAATGCCCCGGCCGTCACGCAAAGAGCTGGACGACCCCGCTCGGCGTCCCGCCGCGCCCGCACCATGTGAACGGAATCGTGGACGCTCCAGCGGCACCGGTGTCGAGAAGCTGGACGGCTGCCGGTGGCGTGTGCCGGATCCGTCGTTTTGCCCGCAATCGTTCGCCTGTATGGGTATCAATGCAATCCACTCTGGCGCCATCCACTCCGGCGGGCCGGCATGTCTTCTGGGCACATCGCGCTGCTGGGCGACTCCACGTTCGATAATCACGCCTACGTCGCGCCTGGGGCATCCACGATCGCCGCGGTGGACGCGCAGCTCCCCGCCGGATGGTCCGCGACGCTTCTGGCACAGGACGGAAGCACGATCGACGAGGTCACGCGCCAGGCAATGCAATTGCCGTCTGGCACATCGCATCTCGTCGTCTGTACGGGAATGCACGACGTGCTCGGTGACATCGGGATGCTGGCCGAGCCCGCGGAGACGGTGGCCGCCGGCCTCCGCACCGCCGGACTGGTGGCCGAGCGGTTCGAGCACCGCTACCGGCGGATGCTCCGAAGCCTGCGCTCGCGCCGGTTGCCGCTGGCGGTCTGCACGATCGGCAACGGCAACTTCAGCGATCCGCACCTGCAGGCCGTCACCACCACCGCCCTCGCCATCTTCAACGACGCCATCATTCGCTCGGCCTGGTCCGGGCACGCGGCGATCATCAATCTCCGCGCCGCGTGCGACGAACCGGAAGACTACGCCACCGAGACCGTGCCCTCCGCGCGGGGCAGCGGCAAGATCGCCGAGTTCCTGGCGAACGCCGTGATCGGCTGGCCTGCCTGACGCCCACCGGGCCGGCAGGACCGTTATCCGGACCCTCTGCGCCCCACCGGCCGCCAACCCGAGGGCACCAGACCTAGGCCGCCCGCCGAGACACCGGGCACGGTTCGAAATCGGACGGTCGCCCCGTTCGGCAGCCGAACGCCGGCCTGCGCCTCCCTAGCCCCTGGCCCCTAGCCTCCAGTCCCGAGTCCCTAAGTCCTTACCCGCCCCGGAAACACCCGGAATACATTTGGCGTAGGATTAGGGCGCGGAGGCCGGCCCTCGCCGGACCCTGAGCGTGCGTCCCACCCGAAGGTGGCAATCCGAGGAGGCAACGAGCGACGTGGGCGTAGAAATCCTGGTACCGTTGATCGCTGTTCCCTGTGGCTGTGGACTCACGGCATTCATCGCCGCGCTGCTGTTCCCATCCACCCGGGGCGCGATGGCCGAATGGGTGCACCGGAAGGCCAACCCGGACACCCTCGAGTCCTCCGCGTCCGCGCAGCTGATGGCGCTCCGCAACGAGGTGTACGCGTTGCGCGTCGAAGTCGCCGCCGTCGCGCAGGCCCTCCCTGCCGCCGACGCATCCCGGCGCATCGGAGCGGGATAGCCGCAGCCGGGTAGATCCCACCGCGGTGGGCGCACCCGGGCAGGCGCGATCTGGTAGGAGCGATCTGGTACCCACGCTTCGGCCGGCAATCCCAAAAAGCCTGCGCAACCCGGTAGATTGCTGGGAGCCAGGAGCGAGTTGGCGCTCCGCGCATCCGGTTGCGGCACGCGGCATCACGCGCGCGCCCGAAACACCGGGCCGACACAAAACCTGTGAGGAAGCGTGCCGAAGACAACCACGACCGCCGCGGTGAAGCCCAAGACATCGGTCCAGGCCGCGACGTCGGTGCAAGCCGAGCGTGAGCGAAAGGCCAAAGAGCAGCACGACGCCTGGGTCGCCAAGGCGAATGACATCGCCGCCCGCGTCGGTGTGCCTCCGCTCGTGTCGTCGGGTGTGGACTTCCGCATCGCCTACGCGAAAACCCTCCGTCCCAACGGGCGGTAGATCCCAGGCCATCTCGCAGCCCCGGTAGGGGCCGGTCGCGACCGGCCCCGGCGGATGCGGCGGCTACGCTCCCCATTTCGGCAGCGCAGACCACAACAGACGACCCTCCGGCACGGCATGTGCGTTAATCAGTGGTGCACCACGCCAGCACCTTGATACTCGCTTCTGCCCGTTCTCGCATTGCCAGGAGGACCGATCCATGATGTGGACAATCGCACTCGTACTCTTCGTGCTGTGGATCCTCGGCTTCGGCGTGTTCCACGTCGCCGGCGGCCTGATTCACATTCTGCTCGTACTCGCCGTGATCTCGATTCTATGGAACCTGATCGCAGGCCGTCGCGCGGTATAGGAGCTGTATAGCAGCAGCACGAACAAGGGCCAGCTCCGCGACGGATGCTGGCCCTTCGTGTTTCTTGCTGTTGCTGTTTTCTACTCTCTACGTTCTGCGCTCTACTTTCTGCATCAAGGGCAATAGACCGTCCCTGGATATTCCGACGACGTCGTCTCCGCGGACCCACTCGCGATATGACACGTCAATGCCGCCGACACCATCGGCTGGCTCGTCGTCGCCACCGCGGACCACCCCGTGATCGTCGCGCTCGTGATGCTGTACGTGTTGTTCGCCGACGGCATGTACGTCGCGGCCGGCAACGACGGCGTATACGTCGCGTACTCGATGAAATACGCCTCCTCCGCCGTCTCGAGATTCCGGAGATCCTCGATCATCGTCGTCGTATACCCCTTGTCCTTGAGCGGCGACAGAATGCAGGATCGCGATCCCGGCGAGAATGCCGATGACCACGATCACGACCAGAATCTCGATCAGCGTGAAGCCCGGCTCTCGCGGACTCTGAGCGGCTTCGCGGTGGATAGGCGGCAAGGAAGGTCCGGCACGGGAGCGCGCAATCCCGGACGGCCATTGCCGCGGGGAACGCGCTGCAGGAAACGCTCTCGGGGGAGTGACGAACCACCCGTGCCCAACGTTGCGCCCCTTAGGTTCTCAGCCCCCAACCCCTCGCCCCTAGTCCCAAGCCCTACCCCCTAGGGCCTGGCCACCAAATGCGTCACCCCGTTCCCCGGGATGAACAGGATCACCGGGCTCGGACTCCCATCCGTCTGTAGCTGGCTGGGGAGGAACCCGAAGATCGCTGAGCCCGGCGTCGGCGCGTATCCCGTCGCCACGAACAGGATGCCCGACGGATCGATCGCCACATCGCTGATGCCGTTGAGGAACGGCTCGCCGAACAGCAGGTGCCCGATCCGGATCACCGGCGCCGGATTGCTGCCCGCGGTCAGCGACGCCGCGGCGAACTTGGTCAGCGTCGAGGAGTCGGCGTTCGCCGTCCAGAGATTCCCCAGCGAGTCGAACGCGATGCCGGGACCGTACCCGCCGGGGAACAATCCCGGCAATCTGATCGCGATGACCGGCGCCGGCGCGCCGCCGGCGATCGCCTGCGCGCTCGTGAATTTCACGACCTCGAACGCGGGCAGACTGTCGCCTGACGGCGTCGATGGGCGGTTCTGAATGTTCATCGAAATCCAGAAGTCGCCCGCCGCGTCCACCGCCAGCACCAGCGGGGCGTACGTCGCGCCATTGACGTTGAGCGCGGCCAGCGACATGACGTGCGATGGCGACGGAGACCCGCCTGTCGCGAACTTGTCGGGGGTGTACTCGATCAACTGGTCGAGCTGCGCGTCGGCCACCCACAGGTCCCCGGCGGGGTCGAACACCAGCCCTTCGGGATAGCGGAGACCGCCGATGCCGACGGCAGGTGGCACCGAGTCGCCGAGTTTCTGGTTCGGCGGAGTGTACTCGATCACCGAGCCGTTGAAGCCCGTCCCGTGTACCGACACCCACGCGTTCCCGGCCTTGTCGAACGCCCCATACGTCGGCGTCCGGAGATCGGTGCCCGGTGGTGGACCGGTAATCACGAACGTCGCGGTCAGCGAGTCGGCGCCATTCGAGAGCCCGTGCGCCGCGGGATTGCGCATCACGTTGGCCGCCTGCGTCACCTCGAAATCGCCGCCCGCCGCCGAGATGCCCGTGATCGTCGGCACAAAACCCACGAGGTCCCACGTCCCGTTGGTCACGACCGAGTACATGTCCTGCTTGCCCGGCATCGTGTTCCCGGGATTCGGCGACGTGGAACGCACGGTGTTGCAGGCAGCGATGGCCGCACACACGGCCAGCACCACGATCGGTGTCCCCGCCCATACGCGTGCGCAATGCGGTCTCGCGCGCCTCTCGTTCATCACCCTCCCAATCCACATCGGACTCACCATAGTCGCATGCCCGATCGTCTGCACGATCGCGTACACGCGCGCGAAGGCGGGTCGCTCCACCCAGTGCCGTTGCATGGATGATGGTACCCGGTACACCGGCGGAATAATCAAACTGCTGGGCTCGCACCGCCGCTACCCTGGAGACAAGCTAGAGAATGGGACACGGGCCAGGCGAGAGCAAAAAGGGCGGCGCGGTGCCGCCCGGGGTGTCACGACGGGAGCGCGTCCCCGGGCGCGCCCGGCGCCGCCAGAATCGGCACGTTGACGCCCCGCGCGAGCTCGGACTGCCGGTCGTTCCATCGCGTCGTAAGCAGGAACACGCCGCCAAACACCGCCGGGATGAGCGTAATGCAGAGCGGGAGCAGGCTGATCTCGTGTACCAGATAGGCGTTCGCCGGATCGTCGGGACTCACGTACGCGGTCGTCGGCGCGCCTGGCACGAACCGCGTGCTCATCGACTGCGCCCACCCGTAGCTCTTGGACACCGCGAGCACGTTGACCTGCGTGGAGGTGTAGCGCTGGCCGTGCACCGCGTACGCGTACGTGACGACCGGGCGGAAGCTCGTGCTGCCCTTGTTCCCGCGCACCGCCTGCACCGCGCTCGCCTGCACCACCGCCGGCACCGGCCGCCACCGGATCAACCGCTCCGCCTCGACGGCCATCATCACGACGCCCGCGAGCGCGAACGCGCCTAGCACTACGCCCACCAGCCGGGCGTTCTGCATGCGCGGCGGCCTGCCGAATCGCGGCGGCTCGCCGGGATACGATGTCGCGGGCATCGCGGTCAGTGGAGTCGGCCGCGTCGTCGTCGGGACCATCATCGGGTGGCTCGCCGCGGGAATCGGCACCGTCGCCAGGCCCGGCGGCGACGCCGTGCTGCGATCGGATGCGCGGTGGTCCCACCCGCCGAATGTGCGCGCCCTCGCCACGCAGCGCGCCTGGCTGCCGAAATCACCCGTCGCGGCGCCCGTCCACGGCACGCGCGTGCCGTCGCGCAGCACGAACACCGAGCGATAGAGCCCGCTCGGCCGGCTCCCGCGTCCCATCGCCGACACTTCGAGTCCGATGTCGCGAATCGACGCGAACGCGTATGCGATCCGCGTGGTACCCAGTGCACCTCGGCGAATCATCTGCACGGCCGCCGCCGCGGCGTCGAACTCCAGCCGGTAATCCGCCGCCGTCATCGCAGCCACGATCCCACCAGTCACGAACGCGCCGCCCACGACATACGCCACCCACACGTTGCTACCCGCCGGGCCTCCCCCATGGCCGCCTGCAACCACCATGAGGAGCACGCTCGCGCCCAGGGCGGCGAGGAGTACGCCTGCGGCGCGAACTCCCCACGGGCTCTCGTGGAGCACGAGGCGGCCAGGGGCCTCTTCGGCGATACGCATGATGCTCCGGTCTGACGACTGCGGCCCCGGAGAGTCAACACCGCGCTGTCGTCGCCAACCTGGCCCGCCACCACCAGTTAACCCGCCCGCTGAACTGCCCGGTGCCGGGCCCGTGTCCGGCCGGTTATTGGCCGGTTACCTCACCCGATGCGCCCCAGTCCAACTGAGGATGGAATGCCTCACGCCGATCAAGTCCCGGGAGCCGATCACCCAGGCTCTCGCCGTGTCGAAGTTCACCTGGTGCCTCATCGCCGTCGCGCTCGGGCTGGCGGTGGGCGGTGCTGCGGTGGTCGATTGGCGCCAGGTCATGGAGTTGGCCGGCCGGCATCCCCTGCTGGGCGCCGAGGTCGCGATCTTCGCCGGTGCGATCCCCGGCTTCCTCCTCAGCCGCCGGAAACCCGTGCGGAGAAGCCGCTCCCGCTCACTGGACCGGTACTACCGCACGCTCGTGACCGCCGACCCGCCACCCGCGGCCGGCTATACCCACTACCTGCCCTGCACTCTCCTCGGCCGCGGCCCCATCGACGCCTCGCAGCCCGTGCCGTCAGCCACCGTCCGCCAGTCCCCCGCGATCTCGGGAATTCTGTACGCCGGGCCTGACGGGATCTGCTTCCGGCCGAACGCCACGCCTCACCCGTCGCCAACGATCAGCGTCGCCGCGAGCGCCTCCGCGAGCGCCTCGTCGCCGGTTCACACGGGAAATGGGAATGGTTTCGGTGAAATCACGAGACGCCAGCCGGACCTGCCCACGGGCTTCGAGATCGGCCCCGTACGAATGGTGACCGCGACGGCGCTCCAGATCGCGCCCGCCGGACTGTCGGCGGATCCGAACGAAGCGCCCGAGTTCGCGATGCTGATGGAGTGGCCCGCTGGCCAGGCCCTGTTCGCGGTGCCGTCGATCGGCGACACACTCCCGCGGCTCCACGACTGCCTCGACACGCTGCGCTGGGGAAACGCCAGCTAGCGGGTGCCTGCGAGCGAGCGGCCGCTTTCGCGATCGCGTGTCGCTACTGCTTGTTGTACACGAGCACCATGTGAACGGGCTCGCCATCACCACCCTGCATCTGCCGAAGATCGGTCTCGCGCGTCAGCATCGTGCCGCCGGCTGAGAGGTAGTCGCGGCCCGTCTGCTTGAGAATGGTCTGGCCCTGATACGTGAATTCGGTCGTGAACACTGACGTGTCGCCCTTCATTGTCACTTTCACGTGCAGCTCGGCACCCTGCTGTAGTGGGGTCGTCGCCTCGCCATTGGTCGCCGGCCACTGATAGGACGTATGCTGGACGCCGCCGCGCGATTCGCCGAAATCGCCGGTCTGATTCACCTGATAGACCGCGCCCTTGCGCACGATGGTCGAGGTGTCGTTCCTCGGCACGGGCTGCCCGGCGAAATCGCTCTTCGCCAGGTTGAGGGTCCACACGCCGGAGAAATCCGCGGTCTTCGGTTTCGGCGCCGGACTCTGGGCGCTGCTCGCGCTCGCGACGGCGAGCGACAGCGCCGCACAGAGGACGAGCGCGAGCCCCGTCACCAGCGGCACCGGCGCGGCGCCGCGGCCAGGTGACTGCTCCAGCCGCTCCACCGCCGAGCGCAGCTCCGCCATGATCGGCGCGTCGAAGCCCGTCTCGGCCAACCGGTCGTACACGCGGCGATACCAGTGCGCCGTCGGCTCCGCGCCGCGGCTGAATCGCGACCACACCGAGTCGGCGAACGAGGTCCGCTTGAGATCCGCGAGGATCGCGCTCGTGTTGTGCAGCGTGTGCGCCGCGCACAGCCATTGGGACGCGTCGCTGGCCGCGGCCAGACGCGCGATGAGATCATCCTTGCGCTCATCCGATGCCATCTCCACGCCGGCATCGTTGATGTTGCGGATGGTCACCGCGAGCACCGTCGCCAGCACATCCTGCCCGAACTTTGCGCCGATCCGCTCCTCCAGATCCTCGCGCGTCTGCCCGTCGCGCACGCTGTCCGCGACCACGTCGCGGAGAATGCCCGCCAGCACCGTGTTCTCGTCTCGGCCATACCGCGTGAGAATGATCGCGATGTTCGCGGGATGCGTCAGGTATGGCAGCGCGGTGCCCTTGCGCACCTGCTTGTCATGGTGCTTGGCCGCAAAAGCGAACGCGTGGTTGATCCGGTCGGAATACCCTACGACACCAGCCATTTGGGAAGGATACAAGGGCGCTGGGTCACCGGTCAGGGGGCACGGACTGGATCGCCGCCTCGGTGCGGTCGTACAGCTCGCGGGCCAGTCCGGCGTCCATCGCCAGCCGGCTGGGCTGTGCCTCCCGGCACCAGGCGTAATAGCGCCCGGAGGTCGTGCTCAGCTCCGGCGCGGTCGCGCAATACAGCGGCGTCAACGCGCCCGCCTCATTGGAGATCATGCGGAGTTTGAGCAGCCATTGCACGGGGCCGGGGAGATCGCGCCAGAACTCGGAAGCCACCACGCCCGGGTGCAGCGAATACGTCGTGACGCGGGTGCCCGCGAGCCGCCGCGCCAGTTCCTTGGCGCGCAGCACGTTCATCAGCTTGGACGTCGCGTAGATGTACATGCCGCCCCGTATCCGCGGTGGTCTCGCCAGCGCGCCCCACGTGAATCGCCACACACGCGTGTGCGCCCGGCTCGCCACGTTCACGATCCGCCCCTGCGGCGCTGCCGTGAGCGCCGGCAACAGCATCTCGGTGAGCAGGAACTGCCCATGTGGTTGGTCTCGATCGTCACGTCGAATCCATTGGCCGTCGTGCCGCCGCGCCCCGCGCGCCGCCCGGCATTGTTGATCAGCACGTCGATCGGCCGGCCGGACCCGAGCACCTGGGTCGCCGCCGCACGCACGGACGCGAGGCTCGCCAGGTCGATCGGAACGATCGAGCACTCGAGTCCCGGGCGAAGTTGGCGGAGCGCGCGGGCGGTCTCCTGTGCCTTCGCGCCGGAGCGCACCCCGAGGATGAGCGTCGCCCCACGCCGCGCGAGCCCCTCCGCGACGGCGCGGCCGATCCCGGCGGTCGCGCCGGTGATGAAGAAGGTCCGTCCGCTGAGATCGTCGCCGGTCATTCGCTACACGAGCCCCTGAAGTTGCGCCAGCAATCGGCCATCCAGCACGAGGAACGCAGCGGCCTGCACAATGATCCCGAGCCCGGCACCCACCGGGCCGAGCCGCTGGCGCGTACCAGCCGCTCGCGGCCAGCGTCACGCCCACGGCGACGCCTCCCAGATCCAACCCCACGGCGAGCCACAGCACGTGGTCCAGCCGGGTCGCGCCCGCCAGGTCGCGCAGCGCGAGCCCGTGCCATTGAAGGCCGGCCAGCGCCACCGCGAACGCGCCCCATGCGGCGGTCTGCACGGCGAAGTGAAAGAGCAGCGGCGATCGCTCGCTGCGCCGCGCGAGCCAGAGGAGCAGCAGTGCGCCCGCCAGGACGCTGATGTGCGCCCAGATCGCGAGGCGGAGGAGATAATCGTGTTCGAGCTGAAACAGGCTGTCGGCGAACAAGGGCGGCGGCCGCTCAGGTGGGGGTGTGCGGCAGCGGGACCCGCGGCGGCGAATCCGCGTCCCACAGGACGATGCCGCGCACGCGGAGTCCTGAATCCTGCAGCACCGAGACCGAGTTAGCGAGCCGGCTCAGTGTCGTGAACGCCACGCGCGCGCAAATCAGCGCCTCGGAGACCGGCAGGATACCGCCGCTCCCCGTCTGCGGCGCGCCCGGTGGCGCGGCCACGACGATCAGGTCGTACCGGCGGCCAAGTCGCATCAATTCGCCGCGTAATTCCCCGTGCGCGGCGTCGTCCGGTGTCGCCGCTCGCCCGAGAGGCGATGTCCGCCGCGCTGCGCGGCGGGTATCACATCGAGTGTCCGGTCGCGCCCCGCGGATGCCGAGACCGTCACCGCTGCCCAATCCGATCGCCCGGCCAGGACGTCGGCAACGCCCGGCTGCCGTGGCACGGGCACGATGCCGGCCACGAGCCCCGCGTCGGGGTCGGCGTCGATCAGCAGCGCGCTCCGGAAATCGTTGATCGCGGTCACCGCGAGGTTGGTCGCCACGGTCGCCACGATCGCCGCTTCATCGCCCGTCACCGCCACGAACGGGAAAGCGATCGGGTTCGTGCCCTGCGGATCGCGCAAGGCGGCGTAGATGACGCGATAGCCCTCCGCCGACGCGTCGATCAGCGGCGACAGCGCCTGGTCGGCGGCCCGCCGCGCCCGCGCCGGATCGGCCAGACGCGGTGCGATCGAGGCGAGGGCCGGCACGCCTGCCACCCGCGCCGCCTCGGCCGCGTCCGCCACGCGCGGCCGGCGCAGCTCCGCGCCGAAGGTCATCGCGAACCCAAGCGCCAGGCCCAGCACGCGCCGCGGCCGCGAGCGCGAGCGGCGAGGCACGCTGGTCGGTGATCGCGCGCGCCTGCTCCGCGCGCACATCGAGATCCTGGTCGCGCGCCCGGGCCCGCGCGAACGCCACCGCCATTGCGTCCAGCGCACGCCGCGCCGAATCCACCCTCGCCGCGAGACGCAGGGTGTCAGCGTTGTCCGGCCGCACGATCGGCGCGGCCGGTGGCCCGCTGCGCGCGACCGTTGCACGCAACGCGGTACGCCGCGACTCGGCGATCGACTGAATGGAATGTCCGATCGCGTTGACCCGGCCCGTCAGCGCGACGAAAATGGGATCCACGCCGCCAGCGGCGTCGAATGCATCCCGTGCCCGCGCGACGTCGCTCAGCGAATCGAGCAGCACCTGCACGCGGGGCATCCCCGCCAGCGCGGTCGCCCCCCCGAGCGCCCGATAGGACGACGGGAGGGGCGATCGTTCCAGCGCGTGAGCAGTTGGTCGAGCTCCGCGACCTCGGCGGCCACCGTGTCGCGATGCGCGCGGCCCGCAGGCGTGGTGTCGGACGCCGCCGCGTGGCGCCGAATCCGGCGGGTGGCGGGGCGTGAGGGCCGGCCTGCGCGCGTGCGCGAGCGCGGACTCCGCCGCCGCGACGGTGATCCGTGTGTCAGCCGCGTGCTGCACTAGCGGCATCGTATCCTGGCGGCTCGCGGTGTCCGCGAGGAGCTGCGACGCCGCGCGCGTCTCGTGGCGCGGGATCAGCAGCAGGGCGAGCGAGGCCGCCGCGCACACCGCGGCACTCACCCCGATAATGCGCAACGGGCGGCGGAGCGCGTTCCGCGCCCTCGCCGCCAGCCATTGCGTGATCGTCGCCGCCGGGCGTGCCGGCGGCGGGTTTTCGGTATTCGCGATCGTGATCTACTGAACGGTGATCGTGCCCTTCATTCCGAGGGCCAGATGCGGCGTGCGGTTGAAGTCATACTTGCCCGGCTTGAGCCCGGCGAAGGACACCGTGTACGTGTCGTTGGGCGCCGTCAGGAGCGGGCTGCTCAAGTCGCCGATCTTCGCGCTCGGGCCCGCGCCGGTCTGCGCCGGCATGTTAGTGGCGAGCTGCTTCGCGTTGGCCGAATCCGCGCCTTCTGCCGGCAGCGTGTTGAACGCCACGTTGTGCGGGCCGCCGGTCACGTTCGTGAACTTGACGCCATCGCCGACTTTGATGGAGAGCGTCGCGGGTTCGAAGCGGTACCCCTTCGCATTACCATCATTTTGACATCCACGTCTTGCCCGTGATGGGCGCGGGAGTCCCGGCCGTCGCGGCCGCGGTCGGTGCTGCAGCCCCAGCGGCCGCGCCGCGCAGGCGCGGCTGCGGCCGCGGCGGTCGAGTTGGGCGTGCTGGTACTCGGATTCTTGTTGCCGCCTCCACCACACGCGCCGAGCACAATGACGCCGGCCTGAGCACTACTCCAAGTAAACCGCATCCCTTTCAAGCCTCCCCGAATCTCGTATCAGAGTCGATCGGTCGGTGCACTGACCTGTTGGTGAATGATTTGCCGCGCGAGTGTGCGCAGCGTGTGAAGGTATGCACGGGAGGACGGGAGTTCTATTACGCACGCTGCAAGGGTATGCAGGCCCGTGGTTGCCGCAGCCCATGAATCCACTTCGCTCGTACGCATGCCGGGCGCCATCCCCCACCGGACGGCTCGGGACGGCGGGCGCGTCCGTCCCTTCGTGGTAGCCTGGCGGCGGCGCGCCTGGCGCACCGGCTCGGTGTCTGTTCGGCGGACAGTGGCAGGGGATCGCGTCGCAGGCCCGCGTATAAGAGATTCAAGGGCAGGCGGTTGCACGGGGTCCCCGGCCGGGCACTACGCACGGTTCGGGGCGAACACGG
>CAVWTI010000033.1:0-12882 GCA_963757855.1 uncultured Gemmatimonadales bacterium | reverse complement strand
TTCATTGGCGTCATCGACCTCGGGGGAGTGGCGGGACTGGTCTTCACGGTGCTGTGGTTCGTGGGCATTACCAACGCGTTCAACCTCATCGATGGCCTCGACGGGCTGGCGTCCGGCGCCGCGCTGTTTGCGCTGACGACGATGTTCGTGGTCGCCATCGCCAATGGCCGCTTCGGTGCCGCGCTGGTCACGCTGATTCTGGCCGGTGCGATGCTCGGCTTCCTGTATTTCAACTTTCACCCGGCGACGATCTTCCTTGGCGACTCCGGAAGCCTGTTCGTCGGCTTCATGCTGGCCGGGATCGGTGCGCTGAGCGCGCAGAAGTCACCGACGGTGATCGCGGTCGCGATTCCAGTGGTATCGCTCGGGCTTCCAGTGCTCGACACGCTGATCGCGGTGTCTCGCCGGTTTCTCCGGCGCCAGCCGATCTTCGTGGCCGATCGCGGCCACATCCATCACCGGTCATTGGGCCGCGGGTATTCGCCCCGCGGCGTGGTGCTCGCGCTCTACGGCGTGTGTGCTGTGCTGGCGCTGGCCGGGATGCTGCTGGTGAACAATGGCGGCCATGTCGTGGCGCTGGTGCTCGTCACGATCGGAATTGGTGTCGGGTTCATGGTGCAGCGCCTCCGCATTTACGAGTTCGAGGAAGTCGGGCGGCTGCTGCGGCGCGGGGTGCGGCACCGGCACACGATCGAGCGCGGGGTGCGCGTGCGCGAGGCGAGCGCGCGGATGGGAGCGCTCGACGATCTGGCAGCAGTGTTCGTCGCGCTGGGCGAGACACTGGCGGACGACGGATGCCCACGGGCGGAAGTGAGGCTGCGCGCGGCGTTTCTGGATGGGCGCCGGGGAGCCGTCGGCGGGCGCGGGCCGCACCGGCCGGATGTGACGGAAGAGGATGATGTCGCGGTGTGGACGTGGAGTGCGGCCGACGCGGCGCGTCTCGAGGCGTCATGGTGGCACGTTACGCTGCCGTTCCTGGACCATGATGGACAGCGCTTCGGCTCCATGGTCCTGTGGGCGGATGGCGTGGGTGCGGGTTCGCCGTTCCCTCATTTCCACGCGATCGCCGGCGACTTGCGCGGACAGATCGAGGCCAAGCTGCTGACGCTGTGGCCCATTGGTGCTGGCCGCGGGCATCTGCCCGCGCCCGGAGCGGACCGGTTGCCGTTCCGGCGGCGGCCGCCGCTTCACCTGGGATCGGGCGCGCGGTCGCGACCGTGTGCCGACGGGGTCCGGCCCCGCGGTCCCCATCGCCTAAGTGCCGGCCGCCGTCGGGCCCGCTCCGATCACCAGGGCGGCGCCGCCGGAGCCCGGATCCGCGCTGCGGGTGTACCGTCGCCACCGTGGGTGGCGGATGCTCGATCTGCGCGAGCTCTGGGAATACCGCGAACTCCTGTATTTTCTCGTTTGGCGCGACGTCAAAGTGCGCTACAAGCAGACGGTCCTGGGAGCACTCTGGGCGGTGCTGCAGCCCGCGCTCTTCATGGTGGTGTTCACGCTGATCTTCGGCAGACTGGCGCATCTGCCGAGCGACGGCGTCGCGTATCCCGTATTCGTCTATGCGGGTCTCCTTCCGTGGACGTTCTTCTGACGGCGGTCTCCACGTCGTCGACGAATCTCGTCAACAGCGCCAACCTGATCACGAAGATCTACTTCCCACGCATGATCGTGCCGCTGGCCGCGGTGGGCGTCGGGATCATCGATCTCCTCGTGGCGTCGGTGCTCATGGTGGGATTGCTTGTGTGGTACCGCGTGCCGGTCACCCCGATGGTGCTGCTCGCGCCGGTGTTCATGCTGGGCGTGATGCTGGCGGCCATTGGCGTGGGCGCACTCCTCGCGGCGCTGACTGTCACCTATCGGGATTTCCGGTACATCGTGCCGTTTGCGGTGCAGCTCTGGATGTACGCCAGTCCGGTCGTGTATTCGGCGAGGGCAGTGCCCGCGCGGTGGCGTACGGCGTTCGCGCTCAATCCTATGACGGGCATGACGGACGGGTTCCGGGCGGCGGTGCTCGGCCAGTCGCTGTCGTGGGACCTGGTCGTGATCTCGTCGATCTCCGTGCTCGCGTCACTGGCGGTCGGGATCGCCTACTTCCAGCGGGTCGAGCGGCGGTTCGTCGATGTCGTCTAGCGCGGCGTCACCGGTCATCGTCGTCGACCACCTGACCAAGGAGTACGTCCTCGGCACGTGGGCGCGCGGTTACACGACATTGCGGGAGGCCGCGGCAGCGCGGTGACCGCGCCATTGCGGCGGGCCCGTCGTCTGACCCGGGGCGGATCGCATGCCGAGAGCCTGCTGTTTCGGGCGCTGGACGACATCTCATTCTCGATCACTAGCGGATCGGTGGTGGACATTGTCGGCCGAAACGGAGCGGGGAAGAGTACGTTACTCCGCGCGCTGAGCCGCATTACCGAGCCGACATCGGGCACGATTGCCATCGCGCGGACGGGTCGCGAGCCTCCTGGAAGTGGGCACCGGCTTTCATCCCAACTCACCGGCCGGGAGAACGTGTACCTCAACGGGTCGCTTCTCGGAATGCGCCGGTCGGAGATCGCGAGAAAGTTCGACGAGATCGTGGCGTTCTCGGAAGTCGAATCATTTCTCGACACGCCGGTCAAGCGCTATTCCTCCGGGATGTACGTCCGGCTGGCGTTCGCCGTGGCGGCACATTTCGAGCCTGAGATCTTGATCGTGGACGAGATTCTGGCCGTCGGCGATGCGGCGTTCCAGCAGAAATGCCTGGGCAAGATGCAGGACGTGGGCGCGCGGCGGCCGGACTGTTTTATTCGTAAGTCACAACATGGCGGCGATCTCGCGGCTGTGCTCACGGGGGCTGTTGCTGCGCCATGGCCGGCTCGCGTTCGATGGCCCGACTCTCGAGGCCGTGACGCGCTATCTGGCGGACGAGCAGCGGCCTGACTCGCTCCGATGGGAGACGGCAGGGCTGCCGCGCCGCCTCGACGAATACGGTGAGCTGGTGAGACTGACGGTGGTCGAAGTCCGTCCGGCGTCGGAAGGGACGCCGGGATTTCGTTTCGGTGAGGATCTCCGTCTTCGCCTGACCTTCACGGCGATGAGCCACATCCCACGACGCGGCCATTGGCGTCGGCATCGATGATCTCTACGGAAACCGCATCGCCACGTTCAACAGCGACGAGTCGGGCGTGACCATGGCGGCGGGGAAGGGCAATACCTATACGGCCGATCTGAACGTGCCGCGTCCGGTGCTCAATCCCGGACGATACGCGGTCTCGTGTGCGGTCCTATCCGGGGCGCGAATCCTCGATTTCCTCCCGCAGGCTGGCTTCTTCGACGTCCAGCCGATCCGCGTGGACACGGGCGAACATTTCGAGCCATCGGCCGGTGCCGGCCCCGTGCGACTGCCCTGTCTCTGGGACCTCCATCCTGCTGCGGACCCTCTGATACCCGCCGCGGTCTCGTGAGCGCGTTCCGCCCGCTGCACGTTGCATTCGTGATCGAGCACGCGTACGTCAATGCGCTGGCCTGCTTCCGCGAGCCGATCAAGGCACTGGCGGCCCGCGGTGCGCATGTCGACGTGTACACGCGGCTCACAACGACCCACCCGGCTCCGGTGTTTGCGAGTCCCCGGGTGCGTGTCATCCCGGTCGACATCACGTACAGTGGTGCGGCGGCACTCGCCGCCCGGCTGGCGACGCACCGGCCGAGATATGCCGCGGTCCTGGCGGCGCCCCAGTGGGGATTGCATTGGGCGGTCCGGGCGTCCGCCGTAACTGGGGCGCCGGTGGGCTACATCTCGGATGAGCTGATCATCGACAGCGAGCTGGCCACATCGGCACAGCGGCGGTGGAAGATGCGAGAGCGGCTCGATCATCAAGCGGTGCGCCTTCTCGATCGCACTGTCGCAGGACCGCGCCGACTTCCTCCGCGGGCTGAATCGCCTGCGCGGCGACCATCCGATCTTCGTTGTCCCAAACAGCGCGCCGGGTCCGGCCCAGCGCCTGGAGTCGCATTTCTTTCAGGAAGTGCTCGGCATACCCGCGAACCGGCCGGTGATCGTGCATGCGGGGGGGATGGGGTGGGAGCCGGCCGAGGCGCTGGCTGCGGCGGCGGCGGACTGGGATGACACGATGCCGGCGGTCGTGTTTCAGGGTCGCCTCCCGACGCAAATGCGCACGCGAGAATCGCGCGGTGCGGTGTGGTTCAGTCCGGCGACGCTGCCCGCCAGCCTCCTGGATCACGCGATCTCCTCCGCGCATATCGGGCTCGCGCTGTACAATGACCGCAGGGCGAACGATCGGTTGATGGGGACCGCCTCCGGCAAGCTGTGCCTCTATATGAAAAATGCGCTGCCCGTCATCACCACGCGGCTGGCGTGCTTCGACTCGGTCGAGCGGGAGGGGTGCGGCGTCCGGGGGCGGAGACCGGCGAGATCCCGGATGCGGGCCGGACGATCTGCGCCGACTACGAGCGCTATGCCAATGCGGTCCGGCACTACTACGCGCGGCATCTCGATTTCAGGCAGACATCCGAGCCCGTGGTCCACACGATCGAATCGCTGGCCCGCCGTCCGCTGGCGGGCGTGCCGGGAGACGTCGCATGACCGCCGCCGTGACCGGCGGCCACTCGCTCCCGGCGTGTGCCGTCGTGGTGCTCAACTGGAACGGCATCTCACATCTCCGCGTGCTGCTTCCGTCGCTCCGGGCGGCGGTCGCGCGGTATCCCGGCACGGCCCGCGTGGTCCTCGTCGACAACCGGAGCACCGAGCCCGATGCCGAACGGTGCGGCGCGAGTTCCCGAGGTCGAATCGTCGTGGCGGCCCGCAATGACTTTCTCTTTTCGCTGAACCCGTCGTCGCGGCCTGCGCGGAGCCTGTCGTCATTATGTTGAACAACGACATGCGGGTCGACGCGGACTTCGTCGCGCCGCTGGTCGCCCTTTGCGACCCCGGCGTCTTCGCGGCGTCGGCGGGCGTCTTCAATTGGGATGGTGGCGCCGGACCACCGTGGCGGGCGCAGGTGGCGCTCCGCCGGTGGTGGTTTTACAAGTGGTGGGATCTCGCGACGGCAGCCGGTGTACACGCTCGACGCGGGCGGCGGCGACGCCGCGTTCCGGCCGTACAATGTTCGTCAGTCTCGGCGGATTCGATCCGCTCTACCGTCCGGCTACTACGAGGATCTCGATCTCTCGTACCGGGCGTGGGTGCGCGGCTGGCGCACCGTCTTCGAGCCCGGCGAGCGTCATCTATCACCGAGAGGCGGCGACCATGCGCGACCTGACGCGGGAGGCGCAATTCCAGACGCTCCTGGCCCGGAATCACATACTATTCACGATCAAGAACATTGGGGGATGGGGCTTTCTCGCCGGATTCCTGGCGCTGGCGCCGCTCAGGCTTCTCACCAGCGTCCTGCGCGGTGACCGGGTGACCGCGCGCGGATTGCTGGCCGCTGTTCCGCGCCTGGGTGCCGCCGTGCGTGCCCGGTTGGGATCCGACCGCCGCTCAGCGCTCACGCCGCGCGCGATTGCCGTCGCCGCGTCGGGGCGTCTCGATCAGGTCGTCGCATGATGCCACCTGCCGGGAAGGGCAGAGCGCGGCCCGCGACATTGCGCGCCGCGACATCGCGCGCGGCGGCGGCGTCCCGGATTGCCGGGCAGACCGTCCTCATCACGGGTGGCACAGGGTCATTCGGCAATCGCGTCGCCGCGCACCTGAGCGCGCTCGGACCGCGGCGGATCCGGATCTTCAGCCGTGACGAGAAGAAGCAGTGGGAGATGCGGCAGCGATTGCCGGACTTCGAGTACATCATCGGCGATGTCCGGGACCCGGAACGGCTGCGGACCGCGCTGCGGGGGGTGGATCTCGTGTTCCACGCCGCGGCGCTCAAGCAGGTGCCGTCGTGCGAGGCCTATCCCTACGAGGCGTTTCAGACTAACACCGTGGGCTCGCACAACGTGTGCGAGGCCGCGCTCCGGGCCGGTGTGCGGACCGTGGTGGCGCTCAGCACCGACAAAGCCGTCAAGCCCGTCAACGCCATGGGTATGTCCAAGGCGATGATGGAGAAGATCGTCTGCTCGAGGAACCAGGTGCCGCTCGATACCCGGTTCTGCTGCGTGCGATACGGCAACGTGATGGGGAGCCGGGGGTCGGTGATTCCGTTATTCCGGAAGCAGATAGAGGCAGGTGGTCCGATCACGATGACCGTCGGACACATGACGCGGTTTCTCATGACGCTGGATGAGTCGGTCGATCTCGTGGTGCACGCCATGAGCCACGCCGAAGGTGGGGAGATCTTCGTGCGGAAGGCGCCGGCCGCCACGGTCGCCGACCTCGCGAAGGCACTCATCGCGAAATACGGGGGGCGCAAGAAGATTCCGGTGCGCACGGTCGGGATCAGGCCCGGGGAGAAGATCGACGAGGTCCTCGTCAACGAGTACGAGCTGCAGCGGGCAGGGGAGACCAAGGACTACTTCACGATTCATCCCGAGTACCGGGTGCCACCGGGCACGTCGCACTATCCGGTCGGAACGGAATACACATCGGCCAATACGCGACGCCTCAGCAGCTCCGAGGAGATCGGGGCACTCCTCGACCGCGTGGGGCTCGTCGAGTACTACATCTAGTGAGCGAGCGGCAGCTGTTCGTGCTCGGGCATCGCGGCATGCTCGGTCACGTCGTCGCACGGTGCGCGGCGGAGGCCGGGTATGACGTCGTGACGGCGGACGACCGGTATACCGGGGAATCCGCGGACTGTCTCGTGGAGGCCGTCCGCCGGTCGGAGGCCGCTGTCGTCGTGAATTGCCTGGGACTAACGAAACAGCGCAGCGACGACCCGGCGGCGCTGTTCCTTGCGAATGCGCTGTTCCCCGTCCACCTGGCGAGCCGGCTCGACCCTGCGCAGTACATCATCCACGCGAGCACCGACTGCGTCTTCGCGGGGGTGCGTGGCAGCTACCGCATCGATGAGCCACTTGATGCCGGGGATGCGTACGGATTCTCGAAGGCGCTCGGCGAGACCATCAGCCGCTGGCCCAACGCGACCGTGCTGCGTGTCTCGGTGATTGGGCCGGACCGCGGTGACGGTCACGGACTCCTCGCGTGGTTCCTGCGGCAGCCTCCCGGCCGCCCGGTACCAGGCTATACCAATCATCGGTGGAACGGCATCACGTCGCTGGAGTGGGCGACGATCGCTTTGGAGTGCGCATCCGCGCGAGCCCGCGGCGAGGCGGTACCGCCGGTGATCCAGCCCGGCACCGCGGTGGTCACCAAGTACGAGCTGCTCTGTGCGTTGCGCGACGTGTTCGCCCCGCATTTCACGGTGGCCGACGCGCACGGTGAGGCGACGGTGGACCGGTCGCTCGTGCCGACCGACCTCCGGCCGCCCATTCGCGAGCAACTCGACGCGCTGGCATTGTGGCGCCCAGCCGCTGCCAGGTCCGGGTGATGACGGGCCGCCCTGGTCGTACGAGCTCGCGAGCCGGACGCCGGCGAATTGTCATCCTCACGGAGGATTCGAAGCCGGCTTCTCGGCGGCATTGCCGAATATCTGCACCAACTCGCGCTCGCGAGCTCTGAGACGCACGATGTTCTGGTGGTGACCAGCGTGGCGGGTGCCGAGGCGCTCAACCCTGGACTGCCGTTTCGGTATCGCGAGGTCGGTTGGTTTCGGCGGGCGCAGTCTCGCCGCGGTGATGGCTTCATGCCCACTCGCCGGCTGAACACGCTGGCGTGGCACCTCGGCCGGCGCGGCCGTGTGCGCCAGTTGCTCGCGGGGATCGACGCCGAGCATCCGCGCTCGGCGTACGTGCTGGGGCGCATGAGCCCCGTGACGTATCCGTGGTACGTCGCGTGCCGTGACCTGGGCCTGGACTACACCGCGATCGCCTACGGCCTCGAACTGATCGAGGCGCTGACGCCGATGTGGGCGCGGCGCCGCGTGGCAATGGTCGATACCGCGAAGCACTGGTTTGTGATCAGCCATGACACGTCGGCAAAGCTGACGGCATTGGGAGTGACTGACTCGTGCCAGAGTCTTCTCCTGCCGGGCGTCGCGATGCCAGCCCGTGACGGTGCGGCGGATATGCATCGGCAAACGGTTCGCCAGCGGCTGGGTCTTGGTGAGGACCCCTTCATTCTGTCGCTCTGCCACCTCCGCCACCGAAAGGGCATCGACCTCGCCGTCGAGGCGTTCGCCGCGGTGGCGGACGAGTTCCCGGCACTCCGCTATGTGGCAGCGGGGTCCGGTCCGGAATACGATGCGCTCAACAGTCTGGCCCGTGCGACGGGGGTCGCCAATCGGGTGGTCTTTCCTGGCACGATCGACGAAACGACCAAAGCAGCACTGTTTGCGGAATGCGAGTTCTTCATTCTGCCGACAAGGGCCGAGGCGCACGACGTCGAAGGATTCGGCATCGTGTACCTGGAAGCGGGGTCGTACGGTAAGGCAGTCATCGGCGGTGCGAACGGTGGCGTGGCGGAGGCCATCGCCGATGGCGAGACCGGGATCCTCGTGGACACGCGTGATGCGGGTGAACTCGTGCGCGCGATGCGAACGTTGCTGCGCGATCCAGCGCGCACGGCAGCGATGGGCCGGCAGGGGGCCGAACGCGCGTGCCGTGACTTCGGCTGGGCCGCACGTGGCGAGGAGTTCGCGACGCGGACCGACGAGATCACGGATTTGCAGCGGCGTGATACCCCGAACGGGACCCCGGCTGCGTCGCCAGCGGGCCGGATGCGCCGGCGGGTCGGGAGCGCCAGCAATCGGACGCTCGCGGCAGCCGACATTCTGGGGATGCTCGCGAGGCGGGGACGCCTGGGTGCCTACCTGGCGCCCGGTGTGTCCGTCGCGGGGCGTGACGATTGCGCGCGCTCGATCATGGCGTGGATCCAACGCGCGATCGCCGGGGGAGGTGGGGAGGGCGCATCGGCGCGCTACCATGTTACCGCCGGATGGGCAGGTCCATACCCCGAGATCACGGGCTATCTGATCTCGACGCTCCTCCACTATGCCGCGGTCTGGAACGACCCCCGGCTCGAGGAGACCGCTGTCCGAGGCGGGGAGTGGCTGGCGCGGACGCGGCTTGCCGGGGGCGCGGTCTGCAGGAAGCAGTGGTATCCGGGCAACTCGACTCCCAGCGTGTTCAACACCGCGCAGGTTGTGGAGGGGTGGTGCGCTCTGGCCGGTGCGTCGCGCGGCGACGTCGCGGCCGGGTGGACCGCGCTCGCGCGCGAATCCGGCGACTGGCTGTTGCAAGAGCAGGACTCCAGCGGCATTTGGGTGCGCAACGCATTCAACGGCATCCCGCACACCTACTATTCCCGGGTGGCGGCGCCGCTCGCGCGGCTGGCCCAACTGACTGGCGACGAGCGCTACGTGGCAGCGGCGCGGCGGGCCCTCGACTGGGTCGCCGGCCAGCAGCAACCGTCTGGCTGGTTTCGGGCAGCCGGTTTCACGGCGACCGAGGCGCCGACCACCCATACCATCGCCTACGTCATCGAGGGACTTCTGCAAGGGGGCAGGTTGCTCGACGAGCCGCGCTACACCGACGCCGCGGAGCACGCCGCGCGTGCGCTGCTGAACCTGTCCAAGCGGCTGGGCCGGATCCCGGGCCGCCTATCGAACGACTGGCGTCCACGCGCGCGGTGGCAGTGTCTGACGGGTGACGCCCAGGTGGCGATCTCGTGGTGCCTGCTCGCGCGGGTCACGGGAGACGCCGCCTATCGAAAGGCGGCCGAGATGGTCGCCGCCTCGTTGCAGCACCGGGTGCGCATCGTCGCGGATTGGCCGGAGGTTTCGGGGGCCATTCCGGGCTCATCGCCACCGTGGGGCGAATACGATCCGTTCGCATATCCGACGCACGCCGCAAAGTTCACCCTCGATCTCTTCGCGTTGCTCGCGTGAGTGTGCCCGCATGAGCGTTCAGGCATGAGCATTCGGACATGAGTATTCCGCTGAGCGAGCAGCCGGCGCCGGCGACGCCGCTGCGCGTCTTGCTCATTGCGTTCGAGTTCGCGCCGCTGGGCGCCGGGGGCGTCCAGCGGGTCATGGCGTTGGCGCGAGGACTGCCGGCGCAGGGCATTGATCTCGACATCGTGACCGTCCGGTCGGAGGATCTGGCGCTGTGGTCGGCCGCCCCGGTCGACGCGACACTGCTCCGGGCGTTGCCGGAGAGCGTGCGGGTGCACCGCATCCCGAGTGGATTCCCGCCGTGGTACTGGTCGCTCACCCGCGGGCGCGCCGGATTCCGCGTGGCGCAGTACTCCCACTGGGGAGACCCGGTCTCCCTGTTCTGGCGCCGGCCACTGCTGAAGCAGCTCGACGAGATCGTGATGGACCGGCGTCCTGACGTGCTGCTGGCGACGGCACCTCCGTTTGGCGTCGCGGTGCTGGCCCGTCTCGCCGCGGAGCGGTACCGGTTGCCGTGGGTCGTGGACATGCGGGATGCGTGGGCGCGGTGGTGCGTGGCGCCTTATCCCACGGTTGCCCACTATCTCTACGCGCGGGCGCACGAGCGGTCGGTGCTGCAGAGCGCCAACGTCGGAGTCGCGACGTCGCACGTGACGCGGGAGCAGTGGCTCGCCGACATGCCGTCGCTTTCGCCGGACCGGCTGGTGACCATCTACAACGGCTACGATGCCGCCACCGTGCCGGCGTTCGCCGCGCGGCGGGGCGCGCGACAGGGCACGCCCGAGGCCGAGCAGCGCCACGTCGTGTACGCGGGAAGCTTCTATTACACGCCAGAAGCGCGAGCCGCGACATTCCGGCCGATCTGGCGCCGGTCGCCGCAGCACTGGCTGCACTACCGCCTGCGGCAGGAAGACTGGCTGTACCGGTCGCCGTACTTTTTCCTTCGCGGCGTCCAGCGTCTGCGGGAGCTACACCCCGATCTCGCGCGCCGGCTGCGCGTGACATTCGTCGGTAGGGTGCCGCCGTGGCTACCGCTGATGCTGGCCGAGACGGGAACGGCGGACATCGTGTCCACACCCGGGCCAGTGACTCACGCCGAGGCGCTCCGTCTCGAGCGGCAGGCCGATGCGTTGCTGCTGACGTCGGCCAAGGTGATCGGTGGGCGCGACTACAGCATTGCTGGCAAACTCTATGAATACTTCGCCGCCGGGGTTCCGATCCTCGCCCTGCTGACCGATGGCGCGATGCGGGACCTGGTGTCGGAGTCAGGGCTTGGGTTGCTGGCTGATCCGGACGACAGCAATGCCGTGGCAGGGGTGCTCGCCCAGGTCATCGCGGCGCCGGATCCCCGCCGTCTCGTCGAGGCCAACGAGCCGTTCATCGCGCAGTTCGAGCACCGGCTGATGGCGGAGCGTATGGCTGAGAGTCTGCGGCGGGCGGCGGCCGAGGGGTATCGCGGATGAACCCGCGCATTCTGCCTGCTCTCGCCCGCGCCAATCTGGGTGAATCCCCGGCTGGTGAAAGAGGCGGACGCGCTCCACGAGGCCGGCTACGACGTCGTCGCCGGCTATCGGGCTGATGGCGACACGGCGCGTGATGACGCGATCCTGCGTCTCAAGCCGTGGCGCTGGCACCGCATCGATCTGGCACGTGACCGGCAACCGGCGGCCTGGATGCGTGCGGCGGTGCGGCAGCGAGCGGCCGAGTGGATGGTGCGGGCGGGGATCCGCGAGACGCGGGTGGCGCAGGCGGCGTATTGCCGGGGCGACGACGTGCTGGCCGCGTGGGCCGTCCGGCAGCAGGCGGCGCTCTACATCGCCCACACCCAGCCGGTGCTGTCCGTCGCGGCACTCGTGGCTGGCGAGCGCGGTGTGCCGTTCGCGTTCGACTGCGAGGATCTGCTCGCCGAGGAGCCGGCGACGGCGGCCGTGCGCGGTGGCGGCGCCCGATGATCAGCCGGCTGGAGCGAACCTATCTGCCCGATGCGGCCTACGTGTCTGCGACGTCGGTGCCGATGGCGGAATACCTCACGACAACCTACGATCTCCACACGATGCGGGTCTGGCACAACTGCTTTCCGTCGGCGGACGCCGCATCGTTGCGGGGGCCCGCGGACCGGCCGGCGCGGACCGGCGTCGTGGAGCTGGCGTGGATCTCCGCAACGATCGGCCCACGGCGCGGGCTCGAGGACCTCTTCGCGGCGTTGCCGAGGATGGCGAGCCGGGTGGCCGTGCACCTCTATGGCGCGGTGGCGGAGGGTAAGGACGGGTGGCTGGACCGGCAGCTCGCGCCAGTCCGCGAGCGGACGGAAGTCGTGATGCATTCCGTGCGACCCGCCAACACCATCCTCCCAGCGCTCGCGACCCATCAGGTCGGGCTTTCCCTCGACGGCGACGATAGTCTCAACTGCCGGCGACCGTCAGCAACAAGTTCTTTCTGTATCTGCAGGCGGGTCTGGCGTGCGTCGCGACCGACACGGCGGGACATTGCTCCGTCTTCCCGCCCGAGGCGCGGTACGGACGCACCTATCCGCCGGGCGACGCTCCGGCGCTCGCGCGTGCACTGGACGCGTTGACCAACCCGGCGGCGCTGGCCGCGGCGCAGCGGGCGGCGTGGGTGACCGGCCGCACGACGTACGTGTGGGACCGGAGAAGCCGGCGTTTCTCGAAGCCGTCGCGGCGGCACTCGCCGGGGGACAGCGCCGGGTCTCGACGGCCACCATCTCGGTGGGCGGGCCGGATGACTGAACGCCGCTGCATAATCGTCGCACCGCATTTCCCGCCGTCCGGGCTGCCGCCGGCGCATCGCGCGCGTCTCTTCGTCCGGCACCTGCCGGCATTTGGATGGACGCCGATCGTCGTGACTGTCGATCCGCGCGACCGTGAGGAACCCGCGGAGTCCGAGCTACTCAGCCCGTCCCGCAGGACGTGCGAGTGGAGCTCGTCCGCGCGTGGCCCGCGAGGATCACGCGCGTGGCGGGAGTGGGCGACCTCGCCCT
>CAVWTI010000032.1:0-368078 GCA_963757855.1 uncultured Gemmatimonadales bacterium | reverse complement strand
ATCGGGGCGGCCGGATTTGAACCGGCGACCTCCTGCTCCCAAAGCAGGCGCGATACCAGGCTACGCTACGCCCCGCGACGCAGACCGGCAAGCTAGCCCGGCCATCGGTCGCAATCAATTGGCCCGCGGTCTACGCGGTGGCGTCAGCTGACCCACCACGGCCTACGCGGGCTGCATGATCGCCGCGAGGAGCGCCCCGAACGCGCGGGCCCGGTGGCTGACCGCCACTTTCTCCTGCACCGTCGCCTCGCCGAATGTCCGGCCCAACTCCCCCGCCAGAAAATACGGATCGTAGCCGAAGCCCTGCGTCCCGCGCGGCGTCGTGTACGATCTCACCCACGACTTCGCCGCGCTCGACGATCTCGCGGCCCAACCCGGCATAGGCCGCCGCACACACGTACCGCGCACCCCGATCGCTCTTGTCCGCCATCGCGCGCACCAGCTGCGCGTTGTTGGCGGCGTCGATCGCCCCGCGCGTCATCCGTGGTCTGCACGCCGGCGCCACGATCGCTCGCCCACCGTTTGCTCCGCACGCCCGGCGCGCCACCCAGCGCCGTGATCTCGAGCCCCGAGTCGTCCGCCACCGTCGCGATCCCGCCGCTGACTTCGTAGAAATACCGCGCCTTGGCGAGCGCGTTCTCCTCGAAGGTCGCGAACTGCTCGATCGCATCCTCTTCGGCCTCGTACGGCAAGCCCAACTCGTCGAGATCCATCACCGGCACCCGCAACGCATCGAACAGTGGCCGGAGCTCCTTCAGCTTGCCCGCACTTCGCGTCGCCAACAGGATCGGGGGCCGCGACGCGATCACCTTGCTCACGTGGCCCCCGGACGCGCGAGGCGCCGGCGTAGCCAGCACGCGTGCGCTGTTCCGCGTCCAGGCGCTCGATGCCCGCCACCGCCAACCCCAGCAGCGCATCGAGCTGCGCCCGGTCGAAGGTGCTGTGCTCGCCCGTCCCCTGCACCTCCACGAACCGCGCGCCGCTCCGCCGCGGGCGTCGTCCCGCCATCCAGATCGGCCGAAGCCATCACCACGTTCATGTCGACGTCGGCACGGACATCCTCGGTGTACTCGAGATCGAGCGCGAGGCTCCCCATCGACGATGCCGACACTGACCGCCGCCACCCGGCGCCGCACCGGCGACCGCGGCAGTTGCCCGCGCTCGACGAGCCACGCGAACGCGTCGGTCACCGCCACGCACGCGCCCGTGATCGCGGCCGTGCGCGTCCCGCCGTCCGCTTGCAGCACGTCGCAATCCACCCGCACCGTGTACTCCCCGAACGAGAATCCATCCAGCATCGCGCGGACGCTCCGTCCGATCAGACGCTGAATCTCCTGCGTGCGGCCGCCAGGACCGCCCGCGCCACGCTCGCGCGCAGTCCGGGTCAGCGTCGCGCGCGGGAGCATCGCGTATTCGGCGGTCAGCCAGCCCTGGCCTGATCCTCGCCGCCACCCGGGAACGCCGTCCTCGATGCTGGCCGCACACAACACGCGCGTCGATGCCGAACGCCACCAGGCACGAGCCCTCCGCGTACCCCACCGCGCCGCGCTCGAGCACCACCGCACGCAGGTCGGCCGGCGCACGGCCGGTGCGCGGCGCCGCGTCAGCGCGGGCCACGCGCACGCTCCAGCAGCCCGGTCGTGGAATGCCGCGGCGTCAACGGTACAACGATCACCTCGCCTCCCCTCGCCCGGACTTCGGGCGCTCCGACAATCGTGGATTCAGTGTAGTCGCCACCTTTGACGAGGACGTCCGGTGTGAGCGCCGTGATCAGCGCCAGCGGCGTCTCCTCGTCGAAGATGACTACCGCGTCGACCGCTGCCAACGCCGCGACGACATGGGCCCGGTCATCGGCCGTGTTGAGCGGGCGCCCGGGTCCCTTCAGCCGGCGCACCGAGTCGTCGCTGTTGACGCCGACGATCAGATGGTCGCCCGCCGCGCGCGCCGCGGCCAGCAGGTCCGCGTGCCCGCGATGCAGCAGGTCGAAGACGCCGTTGGTGAAGACGACCGCCCCGCGCTGGCTCGCACGCCACTCCACGGCAGCGGCTCGCGTCAGAACGCCCGCCGCTGGCCGGCGCGGCGTCAGAAGTCGCCCTCGGCCTGTGGATTGAAGTAGAACGAATCCCGCGCCACGAACGGGATGGCCACGTGATCGTAGTACTCGGTCCAGATCAGGATATGGTTGTTCTTCCGCTTGACGAAGACCGAGTCGGCCTCCTCGGGAAGTCCCAGCGTGTCGGCCAACGCCCGGAGATGCCGCCGGATGTCGCTGTCCGTGTGCTGGGACGCGAATCGCACTTCCTGCCGGAAGGCGTCGCGGAACTGATAGTACTTCCAGTACATGTCCCCGAGCGGCGCGGCGTAGTACAGCGCGGCGGCAAACACCACGAGGAACAGGAGGCAGCCGAGCCGGACGCCTCCACCACGGGGATGGCGGGTCCGGGCGCTCACCACTGAGATTGCGCCCCTTCGACCATGTCGCTCACGAGCTTCTTCAGAGCCTGCCCCCGTCCGTCGGTTTCCGCACGCTCGGCGTACTCGCCGTCGGCGACCATCCCCTGCCGCTTGAAGAGCGTCTTGCCCGTCTTCTGATCGACGATCTGGACGTCCACGACCAGTTCCAGCTTCCGGCGCGTCCCCGTGACCGGCTGGTTGCCGGTGGTCGCACTGTAGCCGATCGGAATATCAATGTCGTACCGGACGATCGCGCCACTGACGATGGCGTCCGCCTGACCCTCCGACGCCTCGTGCACCCCCAACCGGCTCTCCAGCGTCTTCCGCATCTCGTCGAGCAGCTGCTGCTGCAGCTCAGGGTTTGGCGTCTGATTGTCGAATGGCAGGATCGCCATGCTCTTCACGTCGGGAGGCAACCCGCCGCCGTGAAAGTTGTAGACCCAGCATCCGGAACTCAGCATCACCGACAGGCCCACCAGTACGGACCGGCTAATGCTGCCACACATCCGGGTCGAACTCGGGAACCGTGTCACTCCGCACCTGGGTCAAGGTCAACGAACGCCGCGCGTCCATGTTCTCATACTGCACGCGCGCTTGCCGGAGATCTCGCGTGACGCGCTCTCGCACCCGTCCACCGCTGAGCTTGGCCGAACGTGGTCATCTGCCCGGCGGTGAACGTTACGCGCCACGTCGTGCCCCCTCCTTCTACCCCGCTCGTGTCTCCAATGTCTGCTCGAATGGTGTCGCCGTCAACGCGCACGACCGTATCCGCTCCTGCAGGCACCGCCAGCCGTCCCAGCGTCGCCCAGAGGAGCGGCGTCGCTGGCAGGTATCGCTTGGGCCCACCTTTCCCATTTCCCGGCGCAATGAGCGTGTCTCCGAGGAGCAACGCGTACCCGCCGCCGCCAATCGGCCCCGACAGCACGAAATCCAGCCGGGCTGAATCCGGAGGCGACACCCGCGCCGCGCCGTCACCGCTCGCCGCGCCGTCCAGATCGCGATAGCGCCAGTGGAACCTCACCCGCTGATGGCCAGAGGCCAGCACGGCGCGTGGGAGCGGCGCCGGTGAAGGCACGCCCGGTAGCGGGCCAGCGCGCGGCGGCAGGCACCCCGTGCTCAGCGCTGCGGTCACCAGGGCGGCCGCGGCGACCCCCCGCATCGATCCGTGCCCGGCACGACGTGTCCCCACTACTGGATCTCGACGGAGCGAATGGAATCCCCCTGGGTAAGCCGATCTAGGACGCCGAATCCCTCCCGCAATATGCCGAACACCGTGTAGTGGCCGTCGAGGTGGGGCTGTGGCGTGAGCGTAAGAAAGTACTGGCTTCCACCCGTATCGGGGCCCGAAAGCGCCATCCCCAGCACTCCACGCGCATACCGGCGCCGGTTGAGCTCATCACGGATGGACTCCGGCGGCCCCCCGCTGCCATCGCCGCGCGGGTCTCCGTCCTGCGCCACGAACGCGGGCACGACCCGGTGAAACGCCGTGCCGCGATAGAATCCCGCTCGGGCCAGCGCCACGAAGTTGGCGACGGTGAGCGGCGCGTCTCCACCGAAGAGATCGATCACGAGGATTCCGCGGTCGGTCGCGATGCGGGCCACGATCGGATGCCCGCCAAGCGCCGGCACCACCACCGCCCGCACGATACTGTCGTACCACACGGCATCATGCGGTGCCACTGGGTGTTCGCGGGCGGCACGCCACGACGTCCACGGGGACCCCGGCCCCGCCTGCGAGAGTTCCAGCCACGCTGAGGGCGGTGGAAGGGCCCGAATCGCCGCCGTCACCGAATCCGGGAACCGCGCGCTGTCGTGCGCCCACGCGGTCGCCAGCAACCGCAGGGCGGCGACCCGCGCATCGCTCTGGCTGTCGCGCTGCGCGCGCGCGTAGGCGGCCAGCGCCACCGCCCCGTCGGCCGCAGTCGCCGCATGCTCGAGCGCGGCCAGCACGATCGAACGCACGATGCAATCCTCGTCGTGTAGCGCCTCGTCGACGTACTGGCGCCGCCACGGATGCTGGGTCGCGTCCGCGCTATCGAGCCATGAGCTGAACACGCCATACGCGGCAGTCCGGACCCGTGGATCCGGATCGCGGGTCAACGGCAACGTGAGGTCGACGACGCGGCTGATCGTGTCCCCTCCCCCGCTTCGGCCGCCGCCGCCCGATACCGCCAGTCACCGAGCCGCTGCCATCGGTCGGCGTTGTCGTGATCGATGATCTCGGGTATCACGCCGGCGCGGACTGCCGCGGCGACGACACCGCGCCGGTACGCGAGCGACGTGTCGGCGTCGAGCGCGGCGTTCCACGCGGGGCGCGAGGTCCCGAGCACCCGGTCGAGCGTCTGGCCGGCGGCCACGCGAACGTTGGCATTGGTGTCGCGGAGCGCCGCGAGCACGATCGGACGCTCGAGCGTGCCGTATGACGCGAGCACCCGAATGGCCACGGCGCGTACGTGGGCGTCCGAATCGCTCGCGAGCGCCGTCAACGCGGCTCGCGCGCTGGACCCAAGCGAATCACCGGCCGCGCGCATGCTCAGCCCTCGGGCCGCGGGCATCCGGATGTCGGGATCGCTCGACTCGGGTGACCTCGATCAGCGCCCGAACTGCGGCCGGTGATGCCGCGCGACTCACTGCTTCCGCGGCTGCCTCCACGACTTGCGGCTCAGACGCGGCGCGGGCGCGGGTGAGATACGGCACGATGAGCGCGACTGGCACCGGCCGCAGTTTGCCCGCGGCGAGGAGCGCCGCGGCCGTCACCTCCGGCGCGCCGGCGGTATCACCCAACCGTCGCTCCAGCACCGCCCGCGCCGGCGCCCCGATCTCGCCGAGCGACCATGCCGCTTCCTCAGCCACCGTCACGGGGCCATGCAGCGACTCGCTTAACGCGGCAACGCTCGCCGTGTCCGGAAAGAGCCCGAGTGCGTACGCGGCGGTGGCTGCCACCGCGGTATCGCGGCCCGCCAGGGCGGCGCGAAGCAGTCCGCGCGCATCGGCCATCCGATTCTGTCCGGCGCACCGCACCGCTTCGACACGGATCGCGGCCAGCGGGCTCGCGAGTCCGCGGCGCACGACGGCGGTATCGGATCGGCGGGCGTCCGCGGTGGCCAGCAGCTCCGCATAGAGCGCGATCTCTTGTCGGGACCAGGTTCGCGGATCCACCAACGCCGGAGGCCGTCGGCGCGGGAGGTGGCGCGGGACGTGGCGCGCAGCCCACCACGGTGGCGCTCGCGAGCGCCATGTCGCGCCGCGCGCACGACGGCGCGGTATCCCCTCGAGCCCACGACTCGGCTACGCCTGTTCGAGCCGGTCGCGGACGACAGACGGGATCGACGTGATGCGGCCGTTGGGATCGATCGACGCGAGCACGGTCTGCGCCGACACCAATCGCTGCCCGGTGTCCGCGTTGGAGATGACGTAGTCGAAGGTCAGTGTCCTGGACTTGACGCTGCCGAGCGATGTCTCGATGCGGATCATCTCGTCGTAGTGGGCTGGAGCATGGCACCGCATTGTGATGTCGACCACCGCCAGCGCCACGCCGTCGCGCTCCAGTTGCGCGTACGGTGTCCCGGCGGCGCGGATGTACTCCGTGCGCCCCGCCTCGCACCAGACCAGATAGTTCGCATGGTACACCACTCCCATCTGATCCGTCTCGGCGTAACGGACACGCAGCTCGGTCACGTGCGTGTGGGCGCTCATCAGGCCGGAAATTAGTCCGATAGGCCGCAAACCGCGAAATAAGCTAAAATCCTGCGTGCCCGGCGCACCCTGCTACGTCCTCGCGGACACCCATATCGGCTACGCGCCGACCACGGTCGATCGCGCGCTCCTCGATTTCCTCGAGGCCCGGCGCGAAGAGGCCCGCAGTGGCCACCCCGCCTCGCTCATCATCGACGGCGATTTGTTCGAGTTCTGGTTCGAGTGGCGAACGGTCATTCCCCGCCCCGCATTCCGGATCCTGGCCGCGCTGGCCGCGCTCCGCGAGGCGGGGACCGACATCCTCTGGATCGCCGGGAACCACGATTGCTGGGGCGGCGACGTCCTGCGGCGCGATGTCGGCGTCACCTACCACGTCGGACCGTGGACGGGGTCCGTGGCGGGCTGGCGCACGAGAATCGAACATGGCGACGGCCTGCGCGCGACCGAAGACCGCCGGTATCGCGCCCTGCGGGCGGTGCTGCGAAACCCGCTCGCGGTGCGCGCCTTCCGCTGGCTGCCGCCCGACGTGGCCAGCCGGGTGGCGACGGGGAGTTCGCAGGCAAGCCGCACCAACATGCGGGCCCGCGACGGCGGGTCCGGTCTTCGGCAGATCGCCCTTGGTCTCCTCGGTGAGCCGGATGCCCCGGAGCTCGTGATCTTCGGTCACTCGCACGTCATGACGCTCGAACGCGCGCCGGGCGGCGGTGTCTACGCGAATCCAGGGACGTGGCTGGATGCGCCCACCTACCTGCGGATCACACCGGAGTCCGTGGAGCTCCAGCGGTGGGACGGATCAGCCGAAGGTACGCGTCTCGACGTGCTCGATCGCCGACCCGAGAAAGCGCCGCCCCGCACGTAGGAATTGATCCGCGCCGTCCGACACGACGAATCGGTAGCGCGGAGGCGACAGCGCATCCGCACCCGTCACGGGCCGCTCGAGCCCGGCCCTGCTGATCGCGTCACGGGTCGCGGACGCGGTCGCGTGCGCGCTGTCGATCAGCTGGACCGCATCTCCGACGATCGGCACGATGACCGGCGCCAGGAGTGGATAGTGGGTGCAACCCAGCACCAGCGTGTCGACACCCGAGGCGACGATCGGTGCGAGGTACTGCCGCGCAATCAACGTCGTGGCTTCGGTGTCGAGCCAGCCCTCCTCGACGAGCGGAACGAAGAGCGGGCACGCCGTCGTCACCACGCGGGCCGACGGCGCGAACGCGTGGATCGCCTGCTCGTAGGCCCCGGACGCGACAGTGCCCGCGGTTCCGATCACGCCGATGCCGGACCCCCGCGTGGCGGCGACTGCGGCCCGCGCGCCTGGCTCGACGACGCCAATGACCGGCACCGGTAGCTCCCGCGCCAGCGACGGAAGCGCGTGCGCGGTCGCCGTATTGCAGGCGACGACGATGGCTTTCACGCCCTGGCTGATCAGATAGCCGCTGATCTCGCGGCTGTAGTTTCTGATCGTGTCCGGGCTCTTGGGACCGTACGGGACCCGCGCGGTGTCGCCGAAGTAAATGAGGCTTTCCCGGGGTAGTTGCCGGATGAGCTCCCGGACAACCGTCAGCCCGCCGACGCCGGAATCGAATACGCCGATCGGCGCGGCCGCGCCGGCCGTTGCGGGCAGCGTCACCAGTAGAGGGACGCCCCGTACATCATCCGCCCGTCGTCCAGCACCGCGACTTTGGGGCGGATATGCGCGGGCAGATCCCACAGCTGGGCGGCCACGAACGCATCCGCGGCCGAGATCAGGTGGGTGAACACGACCGCGGCTTCCCAGTCTTCGACGTGCGTCTTGCGCGCGCCGACGCGCGCGCTGTCGTACCGCGCATACGCGAACGTCGCGGGAATCGGCGTCCCCGTCGAATCGAACGTCGGCTGGCCGAGCGCGTCGGGAGCGTAGGTCTGCGTGACCAAGGTGCTGTCGTGCGAATGCCTCTGCGCGTAGTGGAGATCGATCTCCGCTTGCCGGAGACGATACACGCTGACGATCTCGGTGACGAAGAACAGGGCGCCGGCATAGCTCCGGTCGAGGCGTGCCTGGCCGAGGCCGGGCACGAGCAGCGACGAGAAGAACGCGGTCTTCGCCGACATCGGGCGCATGGGCGGCGGGATTTCGCGGCGGCGGCGTGGGCGCTGTCTGGCTCGCCACCCGCGTGGTCGCGGTGTCCGACGGCGCGAGGAGCGGCGGCGTCGTCGCCGGCGTGACACCGGACCGCGCGCTGTCACGCTCCTGCGCTCCCGAGACCGCCGGCAGCGCGAGCGCGACGAGCGCCGCCACGAGAACCGCCGCCGCCATGCAGGCGCACGGCGTCGAAACGGGAGCGAGTGTGGCGGGAGCGTGTGGGAATCGAACCCACCCAACCCGCCAATGGCGGGCCGAAAAGGTTTTGAAGACCTCTAGGACCACCAGGCCCTATCCACCCCCAACCTGAGTTGGCCACCGGAGCAGACCGGCGGTAGCCAATCACTCGAGCACCAATCCGTGCGCTCCCGCCGGCTCGATCACGCCGATCTCGGCCGCCCCCTCGACGCGCGAGAGGTACTCGCGGACCGCCGCGGGCGGAACCGCCACCAGCAGACCCCCTGAGGTCTGCGGGTCAGTGACCAGCGCGCGGCCAAACTCCGACGTGCGTCCCCATGACATCATGGAATCGACGAACGCCAGGTTCCGGGCGCCACCCGCGGTCTTGGCCCCCCGGGAGAACGCCAGCCTGGCACTCGGCAGGACGGGAATCGAATCGACGCTCACGCGGAGTGTTACCCCGCTGGCCCTCGCGATATGCGACCCGTGGCCGGCGAGCCCGAATCCCGTTACGTCGGTCGCGCAGCGGACCCCGAGCGCCACCGCGGCCTGGCTCGCCGCCCGGTTGGGCTGCAGCATGAAACGCAGCATCTCTTCACTGGCCCGCGCCGCGATCTCGCCCGACAGCTTACCCTGCTTGAGCGCCGTAGCGACGAGGCCGTTGCCCAAAGGCTTGGTGAGGACGAGGCGATCGCCCGGCCGCGCCGCGGCGTTGGTCAGGATCCGGTCCGGATGGACTCGGCCCGTCACCGCCAGGCCGTACTTGAGCTCCTCGTCGATGACGCTGTGGCCGCCGACGATCAGCGCGCCGGCTTCGTGCGCGGTATCGTGGCCCCCTCGGAGGATCTCGCTGAGCACTGACATTGGGAGCCGGTCGGCGGGGAACGCGACGATGTTGAGCGCGGTCAGCGGCTCCCCTCCCATCGCGAACACATCGGACAGCGCGTTCGCGGCGGCCACCCGGCCGAACGTATACGGATCGTCGACGATCGGCGCGAAGAAATCCACCGTCTGGACCAGCGCGATATCATTGGTGATCCGGATGACGGCGGCGTCGTCGAACGTTTCGCGCCCGACGAGCAAACGCGGATCCTCCACGGCCGGCAGCGGCGCCAGCGCGCGCGCGAGATCGCCGGGCCCCATCTTCGACGCGCACCCCGCGCACCGCGCGAACTCCGTGAGCCGCACCACGTCCGCCACCTGCTCCGGACGCAGTGGGATTCGCGCCGCGCGTGGCCGCCCCGGCCGGCGAGCCGCCGTTCCGCCGGCTACGCATGGACGGCCGCGATGACATTCGATCTCGACCAGCACCCCGCGGGGCAGCGCACTGACCTCCACCGTCGAGCGCGCCGGACGGGCGGTGCCCATTGCGCGCGCATATACCTCGTTCACGGCGGGGTAGTCGCTCATGTGCCGGAGATACACCGTCGCCTTGACGACGTCGCCCCAGCCGGCACCCGCTGACTGCAGGATCGCGCCAAGGTTCTTGAAGACGCGTTCGGTCTGGGCAGCGACATTGCCGGGCACGATTTCACCGGTCACCGGGTCGAGCGCGATCTGTCCAGCGGAGAACAGAAATCCGTTGGCGATGACGCCCTGTGCATAGGGGCCGATTGCCGCCGGCGCGGACGGTGTACTGACGGTCTTCAGTGGTGTGCTCACGTTCTGCTCACGTTGGTTCGTGGTTGGATTGCGCGGTTGGACTTGCGCGGTTGGGCTTCGCCGTTGGACAGCGGGCTAAAACAGCCCGACGATCGAGCCATCCGGACGAACCGCCATCCGTTCCGCCGCCGGCTCCTTGGGCAGTCCCGGCATTGTCATGATGTCACCCGCCTGGGCGACCACGAAGCCGGCGCCCGCGGCCGGGAACACTTCGTTGACGGTGATGCGGAATCCGGAGGGCCGGCCGAGGATGGTGGGATCGTCGGTCATGGAATATTGCGTCTTCGCCATGCACACCGGCGTCTCGCCAAGGCCAATCGACTCGAGATAGTCGATCGTGCGCTCCGCCTTGGTCGTGAAATCCGCGCCGTCGCCGCCATACACCTTCTTCACGATGGTATCGATCTTCTGCCGGATCGGGAGGTTGACGGGGTAGAGGGGAGCGTAGGCCGACTGTCCCCGTTCCAGCGTCTCGATCACCGCGCGGCCGAGGGTTTCGCCGCCTGCCCCGCCCTTCTCCCAGACGTCCGCCATCGCGACCTGCGCCCCGCCGCCTGCGCGCGCTCGGCCACGATGCGCAACTCGCGGTCCGAGTCGGTCACGAATCGGTTCACGGCGACGATCACCGGCACGCCGAACTGCCGGACGTTCTCGATGTGCTTCTCGAGATTCGGAAGGCCGCGTTCGAGCGCTGGAAGGTCTTCGGTCTTGAGGGCGTTCTTGTTGGCGCCGCCATTGAGCTTGAGCGCGCGCACCGTCGCCACCAGCACACCGACTTCCGGCTTGAGTCCGCCAATGCGGCACTTGATATCGAAGAACTTCTCCGCGCCCAGATCCGACCCGAAGCCGGCCTCCGTCACCACGATGTCCGACAGGGCCAGCGCCGTCTTCGTGGCGATGATGCTGTTGCACCCGTGCGCGATGTTGCCGAACGGGCCCGCGTGCACGAACGCGGGGCCCCCTTCGAGCGTCTGCACGAGGTTGGGACGGATGGCGTCCTTGAGCAGCAGTGCCATGGCCCCTGACGCCTTGAGGTCGGAGGCGCGGATGGGTTTCCGCTCCGCCCCCGCGGTGGCGCCGACGATGATCCGCCCCAGTCGCGCCTCGAGGTCAGCTCATATCGCTGGCGAGCGCCAGGATCGCCATGACTTCGCTCGCGGGAATGATCACCCACCGATCCTCGCGCACGACACCGTTAGCGACGCCGCCCAGGCCGATCACACAATCGCGCAGCGCGCGATCGTTCATGTCGATGGTGCGTGGCCACGTGATGCGGCGCGGGTCGATCTTGAGGGTGTTGCCCTGATGCAAATGGTTGTCGAGCATCGCCGACAACAGGGCGTGCGCACTGGAGATCGCGTGGAAGTCGCCGGTGAAATGGAGGTTGATGTCCTCCATGGGCACGACCTGCGAATAGCCTCCGCCCGCGGCGCCGCCCTTCATCCCGAAGACGGGGCCGAGACTCGGCTCGCGAATGCACAGCGTCGCGTTCTTGCCAAGCCGGCGGAGCGCCTGCGCCAACCCCACCGACGTCGTGGTCTTGCCCTCACCGGCCGCCGTCGGGTTGATGCCGGTGACGAGAACCAATCGGCCCCGCGGCGCCCGGCTCGCGAGGCTCAACGGCACCTTCGCCTTGTATTTCCCGTACAGATCGATGTCGTCGGCGCCAAGACCCAGGTCCGCCGCCACATCCACGATCGGCCGGGGCTTGGCCTGCTGGGCGATCTCAATATCCGAGGGTACGGTCGCCACGGGACGGTCCTATGGTAGAGGGAGGCAGCGCTTCCGCATCATACCTTGGCAGCCCCGTCGCTCGCCAGCCCGAAGAGGCGCTGCGCGTTGCTCGTGGTGATCGACGCGATATACTCGGGCGCCGACCCTCGGGCGGCGGCGATCCGGCCGATCGTGTATGGGAGGAATTGGGGTTCGTTGCGGCGGCCGCGCACCGGCACCGGGGCGAGATAGGGCGCGTCGGTCTCGACCAGGATGCGGTTATCGGGGATGGCCCGCACGACGTCGTCGCCGCTCCATTTCGTGAATGTCACGATCCCGCTGAACGAGACGAACCATCCCGCGTCCACTGCTGCGTGCGCGAGTTTGGCGCTCCCGGTGAAGCAGTGGAGCACGCCGGTCACCCGCAGTGCGGCCGACCGCCGGATCGCATCCAGTGTATCGTCTTCCGCGTCGCGGGTATGTACCACGATGGGCCGTCCAAGTTCATGCGCCAGGGCGATCTGGTCGCTGAATGCCGCACGCTGCCGGTCGCGTGGCGCGTTGTCATAGTGGTAATCGAGCCCACACTCACCGATCGCGACCGCCCCCGCGGCGACCGCCCGCCGGATCCACGCCACATCCCGCTCAGCCTCATACGCCGCGGCGTCATGCGGGTGCACGCCGGCGGTGAAAGAAATCAGCCCTGGATAGGCGCTGGCGAGGGTCTGCGCCGCCGCGGCGGCGTCCTCGGACGCACCAATGCACACCACGCCGGCCGCGCCGGCGGCCTGCGCCGCCTGCACCACGGCGCCACGATCCTGATCGAACGCGGGGTCAGCGAGGTGGGCGTGGCTGTCGATGAATGCGGTTGCCGCGCTCAGCTCCGCACCGAAGCGGCCTGCGTCGCGCCCCGCGCGGTGTCGGCCGCCTTGGGCGCCTTCGCGTTGATGCTACGCCGGTCAGAGGCCTCTCGCGGCCAGCGGCGCTCGATCCAGAGCAGCACCGGCCCGGCCACATAGACGGAGCTGAACGTTCCGGTCACGATACCGAACGCCATGACCCACGCGAATGGCCGGATCACCTCTCCGGCGAGCAGCAACAGCGCGAGGGTCGCCGCGAACGCGGTCGCGTGCGTCATCACCGATCGCGGCAGTGTCTCGTTGATCGCCCGGTTCAGCGTGTCGTACAGGGACTCCTTCCGTTTCTTGCGAAGGTCCTCACGAACGCGGTCGAAGATGATGATCGTATCGTTGAGGGAATATCCGATCACGGTCAGGATCGCGGCCACGACGGTCAGCGAGACTTCGAGGTCGAGCAGCTTGATAAACGCCAGCGTCGTGAGAATGTCGTGCGCCGTGGCAATGACCGCCGCCACGCCGAAGCGCCACTCGAAACGAACCGCCAGGTAGAGCAGCGTGATGACGAACGACAACAGAATAGCGATCACCGCGCCGCGTCGCAGCTCACTACCCACGCGAGGCCCGACCGCTTCGGTCCGCACGATGTGGAACACCCCGCTGCCCAGCTTGTTCGTGAGGAGCGTGTCGATCCTCGCCGCGACCTGCTCCGCGCTCGGCGCCTGCGCCTCGGCGGCCGCGCCACGCGATACCGACTGCGCCACGTCCTGGGCCCGGATCGTGTAGTCGCGATTCGTGCCGAACGACTGAATCTCCGCGTCGTGCACACCCCCGGCGTCGAGCGCCGCGCGGATCGCGCCCACGTCCGGCGGCTGCTGGAACTGCACCTGCACCAGCGTGCCGCCCGTGAAGTCGATGCTGTAGTGCACCGACGTCCCCGTCCGTGCCCAACTCACACCCAGCAGCACGAGACCGAGCGAAATGAAGGCGGCGGTCGTCACGACCATGATGCGCCACGGCCGGATGAAATCGTAGTGCGTATTGTGAAAGATGCGGAGCATGTCAGCAGGGGTCGGGGACGGCACGCGGGCGCGACTGCTGGCGCCCGCCGCCTGTAAGCAATGCCGGGTGCGCTAGATCAGATGCTGATGGTCTGTGGAGACCGCGCACGCGCCAGCCAGATCATGTAGAACGTGCGCACGACGAAGATCGACGTGACCATGGAGGCGAGGATGCCCGCGATCAGTGTGACCGCGAAGCCCTTCACCGGACCGGTCCCGTATTGATACAGCACGGCGGCCGTCAGCACTGTCGTGACGTTCGAGTCGATGATGGCGCTCATGGCGTGCCGAAAACCTTCGTCGATCGCCGTGCGCGGTGTCTTGCCCCGGTCCAACTCTTCGCGGATGCGCTCGAAGATCAGCACGTTGGCGTCGACGGCGATACCGATCGACAGGATGAATCCGGCCAGCCCTGGGAGCGTGAGCACGGCATTGAAGCTCGCCAATGCCGCCATAGTGTAGAGCATGTAGAGCGTCAGGCCACCGACCGCCAGCAGCCCCGAGAACCGATAGTAGACCAGCATGATCACGACCACGAGCAGCACGGCGATCACGCCGGCACGGACGCCGGCAACGATCGAGTCCTGCCCGAGGCTCGCGCCGATCTGCCGGACTTCCGCCACCTTGAGCGGAACCGGAAGCGCGCCGGCGCGCAGGACCAGCGCGAGGTCCTGCGCCGCCTGGAGGTCCTTGCCTCCCATCGTGATCTGGCCGCTCGTTCCAATGGCGCTCTGGATGACCGGCGGACGACCCATCACGACGCTGTCGAGTACGATCGCCATGTAGTCGTTGATATGGCGCCCGGTCTCAGCCTGGAATCGGCGCCCGCCCTCGCGGCTCAGACGGAACTCGACCAGCGTGCCTTCGATCGGATCGGTCCGCGGGTTGGCATCGACGAGGTACTCGCCCGTGATGATCGGGTGCGCGTCCAACACGTAGAACGTCTGATAGGCCTTCTGACCGACGGTCACGGTGTCCGTGGACCACCGGATCACCTTACCGGGCGGAAGCATGCCCTGGACCTCGGGGAGCGACAGATAGTGCGTGATGGTCGGCACGTCAGCCTTGGCGACGTAGAACTCGCCCGGCATCTGGCCTTGCTGGATCAGCTGTGAGAACGGCCCGACCGTCATGTTGGCCAGCGCACTCGAATCGTGCTTGGCGGTATCGCTGGCCGAGTCAGCCTTCTTGCCTGCCGAGTCGGCCTTCTTGCCGGCGGAGTCGTGCTTGCCACGCCGGGCAGCCGGGGCCGCGACGGCGTGCGCCTTGGCGCTGTCGCCGGCGTGCTTGCCGGCGTGCTTGGCGGAGTCGGAGTTGGAGAACAGGGACTGCACGCCGGCATTCGTGGGGGCGGCCTGACCCGGTGTGTTCGAGGCGGTCACGCCGAGTCCCTTGGACTTCAGGATGGCGTCGATGCGTGGCAGCACTTTGTCGAGCGCTTGCGACTTGTCGACGATCTCCATCTGCAGGTACGCGGCTTCCTTGACGATGTCGTAGGCCCGTTGCTGGTCCTGGACACCGGGGAGCTCCACCACCATGCGGTCATTGCCGACACGCTGGACGACCGGCTCCGACACGCCGAACTGGTCGATCCGTGTCCGGACCACCTTGAGTGCCCGGTCGATGGCGTCGCTCTTGTTCGCCACAGCTTGCTTCGACTCGTCGACTTCCAGCGTCAGGTGCATCCCGCCTTCGAGGTCGAGGCCTCGCCGGATGGGGATCCGCCGGACGGTGTCGTACCGGATGACGTTGTTCGTCGTCTCGAGGCGGCGCACCACCGGCCGCGGCCAGATCGACCACACCGAGGCGGCAATGAGTGCTACGATGATTGCGATGCGGTACCGAAGGTCAGTCATGACGTTATGGCGGTGAACCTGGCTGAGGGCAGCTTGGAAGGTTACCCACCGCCCGGGAGTGAGTCAACGCGATCGCGACCCGCTAACAGAAAGCACGCGCCGCGCCGCCTCCTCGTCGCGTGCCAGCTGCGCACGTAGCGCTTCTACCCCGTCAAACGCCCGGGTTTCGCGGAGCCACGCGAGGAACTCGATCCGGACGTAGGCGCCGTACAGGTCGCCCCCGGTGTCGAAGAGGTGGGCCTCGATCGTGACGCGCGGGTCGGCAAAGGTCGGGCGCGGCCCGAGGTTGAGCATACCCCCCCGCGCGCCGGTGGGCGTCTGAACGCGGACTGCGTACACGCCCTCCGGAGGCAGCAGCTTCCGAGGCGGTGGGACCGGGATGTTGATGGTCGGGAAGCCAAGGAGCCGGCCTCGCCGGTCACCGGCTGTCACGTCCCCGCTCACGGAATAGGGACGCCCGAGCTCTTGTTCTGCCGATCGCAGGTCGCCGCCCGCGATGGCCCGGCGAATCGACGTGGACGACACCGGCCGTCCCCCATCCATTGTGGTCGGCGGCACGACCTCGACGCGAAAGCCCCGGCGGGCACCCATCGCCTGGATCGTCTCGACATCGCCCGAGCGCCCGCGACCGAACCCGTTGTCGTAGCCGCTGATCATCTCGCGCATCCGAAACCGCGCACGCAAGACGTGATCGATGAACTCCTCCGGACCGTACTGCGACAGCGCTGTCGTAAACGGCAGCACGGCGCAATAGTCGATGCCACTCTCCGCCATCACTTCGAACTTCTCCTGTCCGACCGACAGGAGAGGCCTCGCCGCCGCGGGGTTGACGACTTCCAGCGGGTGCGGCTCAAATGTCACGACCAGGCTCTTCCAACCCGTGATGGCTGCACGGGCCGCGAGGCGGGCGAGCACCTGCTGGTGGCCCCGATGTACTCCGTCGAAGGTGCCGACCGTCGCGACCGTGCCCCCGACATCCGGCGGCAGCCCGCACGCGATCGAGCCCAGCGTCACCTCAGACATTGTCGGCGACCACACGGAGGTGCCGGATGGGCGGCGGAGCATTGGCGCCAGCGATCTCCGGCAGCGTGTGGCTGGCGCGGACATCGAACGGTCCCACGCGCGTCCGGCGCAACGCGGTCAGGTGCGCCGCACTGCCCGTCGCGCGTCCGAGGTCACGCGCCAGCGCCCGGATGTAGGTGCCGGTCCCGCACGTCACGGTAAACTCCGCCACGCCCGCCTGCAGCGCGCGGATCTCCCAGGTGTAGACCACGACTCGGGACGGCGGCAGATCCACCGGATGGCCGCGGCGCGCCGCCGTGTACGCGCGGCCGCCGTGTCCCGCGACATGCTTCGCTGAATACGCGGGCGGCACCTGGTCGATCTCCCCGGTGAGCGACGGGAGGGCATCGCGGATCGCACCGGCATCCGGAATCGGTCCCGTTCGCGTCGGTACCCCCGTCCCATCGTCCGTGTCGGTCTCGGATCCGAATTGGACGGTCGCCTCATAGACCTTTGGGTCGGCTTCAATGAACGTCGCCAACCGCGTCGACTTGCCGAACAGGAGCACGAGCAGGCCCGTGGCGAAGGGGTCGAGTGTGCCGAGGTGGCCGATGGACCGCTCACCGTATACCCGGCGGCACGTGTCGACGACGTCGTGCGAGGTGACCCCGCTCGGCTTGTCGATCAGGAGCAGGCCTTCCGCCGCGCCCGCCACCCGCTACCGGCCCGGCGACTCCTCATCGCCTGCGCCGCTATCCGGCAAATCCGCCGGCGGACGCCTGAGTCCCTCGAGGAGCGTATCGATGCGCGCCGCGTAGGCGACACTCTCGTCGGGCTGGAAGCTGATCTCCGGTGCCAGGCGCAGGCGCAGCGACCGTCCGAGGTGCGACCGCAGATGGCCGGCAAGGCTGGCCAGTCCGGCAAACGTCGATGCGCGCTCGGAATCGGTGCCCAGCACACTGACGAAGACCTTCGCGTGGCGAAGGTCGCGCGTCACCTGCGCGCCGGTGACCGTCACCAGTCCCGAGATGCGCGGATCCTTCACATCCTCGGCGAGAAACATCGCGACCGCCTCGCGGATGGCCTCCGCGACGCGATCCGGCCTGCGGGCATCATGCGGCATCGAGACCGCGCCTCAGGCCGGAGCCGAAGCGAACGTCCGGGCGACCTGCTCCGTCCGGTAGCATTCGATGATGTCGTTGACCTTGACGTCGTTGAAATTCTCGATGCCGATACCGCATTCGAATCCCTGGCGCACTTCGCGGACATCGTCCTTGAAGCGGCGCAGCGAGCCGATCTTGCCGTCGTAGATCTGCGTCCCGTCGCGCACGACGCGCACGCGACCCTCGCGATTCATGACGCCGTTCCGCACGAGGCACCCGGCGATCGTTCCGATCTTCGCCACCTTGAACAGCTCACGGACCAGCGCATCGCCGTCCACGACTTCACGCTGCTCGGGACGCAGCAGGCCCTCGAGCGCCGAGCGGACATCAGCCACGGCCTCGTAAATGATACGGTACAGTTTGATCTCGACGCCTTCGCGCTCCGCGGCCGCACGGGCGTTGTTGTCTGGACGCACGTGGAAGCCGACGATGATCGCGCCGGACGCCTTCGCCAGGAGGATGTCGCTCTCGGTCACCGCACCGACACCGCGATGAATCACCTCGACCTCGACTTCGCTCGTCGACAGCTGCGCCAGCGCATCGGCCAGCGCTTCCGCTGGACCGCCCTGGTCCGCCTTGATGACAATGCGCAGCGTCCGGCGCTCGCCCGCCGCGGTCTGCGCCATGAAATCTTCCAGCGTGACACCCGCGCGAGACGTGCGGCGGTTCCGGGCTTCCCGGTCGAGCCGCTCGCGCTTCTGCGCCGTCTCTCGTGCATCGGTGGCGTCTTCCACCACCACGAGCATGTCGCCGGCCGTCGGCACCTTCTCGATGCCGAGCACCTGCACCGGGATCGCGGGACCCGCGTCCTTGACCGGTTTGCCGCGCTCGTCGAGCAGCGCGCGCACGCGGCCCGCGTACATCCCGCAGATGAAGTCATCGCCGACGTGCAGCGTCCCGTTCTGGACCAGCACCGTCGCGACCGGTCCCTTGCCCGGGTCGAGCTGGGCTTCAATCACCGTGCCCGCCGCCCGGCGCGTGGGGTTGGCCTTGAGATCGAGGATTTCAGCCTGCAACAGGATCTGGTCGAGCAGCTCCTGCACGTGCGTGCCCTTCTTCGCCGAGATGGGCGTGGCCAGCACATTGCCGCCGAACTCTTCGAGCACGACACCGTGCGTCAGCAAGTCCTGCTTGACCTTGGCGACGTTGGCCGAAGGCAGGTCGATCTTGTTGATGGCGACCACCAGCGGCACGCCGGCGTTCTTGGCGTGTGAGATGGCCTCGATCGTCTGCGGCATCACCTGGTCATCCGCGGCCACCACCAGCACGACAAGGTCCGTGACCTGCGCGCCGCGGGCCCGCATGGCGGTGAACGCCTCGTGTCCCGGTGTGTCGAGGAACGTGATCTGCTTGTCGTTCGGCAGTGAGACATGGTACGCGCCGATGTGCTGCGTGATACCACCGGCCTCGCCTGCCACGACGTTGGCCTTGCGGATGTAGTCGAGCAGCGACGTTTTGCCGTGGTCGACGTGACCCATGATCGTGACGACCGGCGGGCGATGGACGAGCGTCGCCGGGTCGTCGGCCTCCACATCCTCCTGGCTCTCCGCGGCGTACTCCTCCTCGCGCACGGCCTGGAAGCCGTACTCGCCCGCGATCAGCTCGATCTCATCGAACTCGAGACGCTGATTGATCGTCTTCATGAGCCCGAGGTTCTTGAGCGCGAACGCCACGATTTGCGTCGCCGGGATCTTCAGGATGTCGGCGAGCTCGCTGACCGTGATGAACTCGTTCACGCGCACGGTCTTCCGCTCACGCTCGGCATCCGCCACCCGCTGCGCTTCGACCTCTTCACGCGTCGCCCCGTCGTCGAACGACCGGCGCCCCGGGCGACGGCCTGGGCCCGTGCGGAGCGCGCTCATCGTGCGCGTGATGTTCGCGGACACCGCTTCCTGATCGACCGCGCCACGCTTCCCCTTCTTACGGCGCGCGCCGCCCATGAGCGGCGGACCAGCCGACGGCGGGCGTTTCCCTTCATCCCGTCGCGGCGGTGCGGTGCCGGCACCGGGCGCCGCGGACGCGACGGGCCGTGGCGGCGAGAACGGTGATCCGCTGGCGACAGGCCGCGGACGCGGCGCACCGGGCACGATCGGCCGGGGCCGTGGCCGATCGTCGAACGGCATACGTCCCGGCGGTGGCGGCACGCGGCTGGGCTCTGCCGGAGCCGGCGGCGGTGACGCCGGCCCGGCGACAGGCGACGAGTCGATGGCCGGCGCCACTGGCACCGCGGGCGTCACCGGCGGAGCAGCGACAACGGGCGACGGCGGCGCAACCGCGGCAGCGGTTGTCGCGGTCACTGGCTCGCCGGATGCCGGAGCCTCCAGCACCCCATCGGCGGCGACACTGGCGACAGTCGCGTCGCGCAGTTCCGCGGGCCGTCTCCGGATGCCCGACGTCGCCGCGGCTGGTGCAGCCGTCGCGGTGCTGGCGGCGACCGGGACGGGTACCTCTTCCTCGGCAACTGCCGGTTCGGCGGGGCGCGTGCGGCGGCGCACCGGCGCCGGCTCCGCGGGCGCGCTCACGGCGGCTGGCGCAGCGGTTTCGGCCGGTGCAGCCGTACCCCGTCTGCGCCGGGCAGGCGGCGCCGGCTTCTCGACGCGCGCGCGCTTCTCGCGCTCCCATCGGGCGCGCACTCGAGCGACCTGCTCGTCGGTCAGCGGACTGAGAATGGCTGCGAACCGACACATCCATCGCGCGAAGGAGGCCCATGACCTCATCGCTGGATATGCCAAACTCGCCCGCCATGTCGTGCACCCGAAGCTTACTCACACCCGCCTCCTCAGGAGCTCATCACGAGCTCGCGTCCACCAACGCACGAATACCCTTCGCCAACTGACGGTCGACGATTCCGACCGCCGCCGTGGCGCCCCGCCCCACTGCGTCTCCGAGCTCGCTTGCGCTCGGGGCCTGCACCCACCGGATCCGGCGGGCATTCAACAACGGCACCACTTTCTCCAGACTGTGCCGCGATACATCCGGCGCCACGACCGCGAAGGCTAACCGGTTCCGCATCGCTGCGTCTCGCACCTGCTGCACCCCGACGACTGCCCCGCGGCTGCGAACGCCGAGGCCGACGAGCCGGAGAAGTTTTCGCCCAACCGCTGGATCCAGGCGACGCACATCAGCCGCATCGCCGCCGTCGCTCACCAATTATCCCGCCGCGCCGTCCGCCGGCGCATCGGTGTCCGCTGCGCCTTCGGCTTCCGCCGCTCCCGACTCGGCGCCGGCGGTTGCACCCGCCGCGCCATCATCGGCCGCCCCATCCTCCGTCAACTCATCGATGATCGCCATGATCCGGTCCGCCTCTTCCGGCGCAATGCCCGGCAGGCGCAAGAGATCTTCGCGTTCCAGATCGATCACGTCGTTCAACGTGCGATAGCCGGCCTCCTCGAGCACCGCCACCGTGGCGGTTTCGAGGCCCGTGATCTCCGACAGCTTCACATCGGCTGCGTCATCCGGCGTCTCTTCCGGCAGTGGCGCGAACAACGGCGCCTCGCCAGCACGCTCCAGCCACTCGCGGCTCGAGTACAGGTCGATCTTCCACTCGGTCAGCTCCGACGCCAGCCGGACGTTCTGGCCGTTGCGCCCGATCGCCAGTGACAGCTGGTCTTCATCCACGACCGCCTGGATCGTCTTCGTCGCCGGGTCGCTGAACACTCGGGCCACGCGCGCGGGCGCCAATGCCAGCTTCGCGAAGCGCTCGGGGTCGGGCGACCAGGGCACGATGTCGATCCGCTCACCACCGAGTTCGTTGACGACGGCCTGCACGCGCGAGCCCTTGAGGCCAACGCAGGCACCCACGGGATCGATCGAGTCGTCGCGCGAGAAGACCGCGATCTTGGTGCGGCTGCCGACTTCACGCGCCGCCGCCCGGATCTCCACGATCCCCTGCTGCATTTCGGGTACCTCGAGCCGGAACAGCGCCTTCACGAACATTGGATCGCCCCGGCTCAGGATCAGGCGCGGACCCTTGGGCGTCTCCTCGACACGCTTCAACACGGCGCGGATCGGCTCACCCTGATGGAAATGCTCTCGATGGTTCTGCTCGCGATACGGGATGATCGCCTCCGCCTCGCGGAACTTGTTGAGCATCACCACCAGCTTGCCGCGCTCGATCTGCTGGACCTCGCCCGAGAGCAGTTCGCCGACCCTGCCGCTGAACTCGTCCCGGATCTTCGTGCGCTCGCCTTCCCGGACGCGCTGGATGATCCGCTGCTTGGCGGCCTGGACCGCGGTCCGCCCAAACTCCGCGAAATCGACCGGGATCTCCATCGTGTCGCCGACCTGAAACTCGGGATCCTCGTAGCGCGCCTCCTCGACGGTCACCTCGCGGCTCGCGTCCTCGACCTGCTCGACCACGGTCTTAAGGACACGGATGTCAATCGCGCCGCGGTCGTCGTCGATCGTGACTTCCGCCTGCACGTTCGGACCGTGTTTCTTGGCCAACGCGGCCTTGATGCCGTCCTCGAGCAACCCGTGCAACTCACCCCGTCCGAGCTGCTTCGAGTTCGATAACTCGCGGATCGCCGCCAGTATTTCAGCTGACCCAACCATCCCGACTCCCGTCGCCCGTGTGATCATTGACCGCCGGCCTCTGCAGCACTCCCGCGCCGCTCGCCGTACCCGGCGGTGCACCCGGCGTCTCTCGTTTCGCGTCGCCAGGCGAGGACACCTGGAGCTCATATCGCCCACCGCCAAAGAACGGCGTGTCTGTGCCCGTACCCGCATCGAGGCGGGCCTCAATGGCCCGCGACGCACGTGCACAATCGTTCACGCTGACCCGTTCTCCGTCGCGACGATCGATGCGAATCTCCACCAGCGGCCGGGACCGAGTCCCACCGCGGCGAAGCAGCACGAGGTCGTAACCAAGCGCGTCAAGTTCATGTTTTACAACACTTTCCAGATCGAGGCTCATGTTGTCCCGAGCCGGCCGCTTGCCCGCGTAGAGAATAAAAAAATGTGGGGAACCTCCCCCACATTCAGCCGAGGGCGCCGAACTCCCCCGGTGCACACAACCTAACCGGCCGCCGCTCAAGGTCAAGGTAACGAGACCCATCGCAGCATGATGCACTATGGAATGCGAGCCATCGATCTCCCGGCGGTCAGCCTCTCCGCATCACGGGCGTATCACGGGCGTATCACGGGCGTATCACGGGCGCATCACGCGGTGGCGACCAGCGCCGCGACCTGACGGCCGCCGTCGCCGCAACGGTGCGAGAAGAACTGGCGTTGTCGCAGCGGGTGCACCACCGGCTGGTCGTGACCGACCCCGCGCCGCAGGCGCGCGCCTGTTCGGCCAGAATCGACCGGAGGTCCACCGCCGTCGGACCGCTGGGCCGTCGCCCCGTCAGTTGGTCGTAGACATCGGGACCGACTTCGTAGCAGTTCCCGCAGATGGCCGGACCCAAGTGGATCCGTACGCCAGCCGGCGACGCCCCGCGTGCCGCCATCTGCGCGAGTGCCGCGGGAAGAATCCGGCCGGCCGTGCCGCGCCACCCGGCGTGCAGCATCCCCACGATCCCCGACGGGTGCGCCACAAATACCGGGACGCAATCGGCCACGCTGATGCCCAGCGCCGTGCCGCGTTGGCTCGTGCAGTGCCCGTCCGCGGCATCGACCCGCAGCCACCCTTCCCAACCGGGCTCGTGCCAGATCACCCGCGCGCCATGGACCTGGATCGATGACGCGAACCGCGACGCTGGACCTTCGGCGCCCAGCCACGTCCGCAGGGCCTTCCAACGGCCGAGCACCTCTCCCGTCGGGTCGTCACCCGTCAGACTGAAGCTGCCGGCGGCCCGCGTCGTGATGACGGCGCGGACTCCGAAGTCCGCGAAATCGTCGACGACCGCGTACGCAGCCTGCTCAGCCAGCCCGCCCGCGGTCCACGCCTTCCCGTCCGCCTAATCGCGCTCGATGCGGGCACCCAGCGCGTTCAGCCGTTCATCGATGCGCTCGTAGCCGCGGTCGATCTGCCCGACGTTGTTGATGCGGCTGGTGCCGCGCGCGCACAGCGCGGCAAGCAGAATGGCCATCCCCGCCCGGATGTCTGGCGATTCAACCGTGGCACCGCGCAGCTCCGATGGGCCGGCCACCAGCGCGCGGTGCGGGTCGCACAGCACGATCCGCGCGCCCATGCTCACGAGCTTGTCCACGAAGAACATCCGTGACTCGAACATCTTCTCGTGCATCAGGATGAGTCCCCGGCACTGCGTGGCGGTCACGATCGCAATCGACATGAGATCCGCCGGAAATGCGGGCCACGGTTGATCCTCCAGCTTCGGCACGTGCCCCCCGAGGTCCGGCTGGATCTCGCGACTTTGCATGGCCGGCACGAGGAGGTCGGCGCCGTCGGTCTCACAGACGACCCCGAGCCGCTCGAATCCCATCCGGACGGCCCGCAGGTGCTCGACCCCGGCGCCCGCGATCCGGAGCGCGGAGCCCGTCACGGCGGCAAGCCCCATAAACGAGCCGACCTCGATGTGGTCCGGACCGATGCGATGCGTGGCGGCGCCAAGGGGACGGCCACCATGGATGGTCATCGTGTTGGTGCCGATCCCTTCGATCCGGGCTCCCAGCGCGACCAGAAACTGCGCGAGGTCCTGGACGTGCGGCTCGCTCGCCGCATTCCGGAGGATCGTGGTCCCCTTGGCCGCGGCGGCCACCATGAGCGCGTTCTCCGTCGCCGTCACGCTCGGCTCGTCGAGGAACACGTCGGCCCCCTTCAGCGCGCGCGCGGTCAGGTGGTATCCATCCCCAGCCGCGAACGTGGCCCCGAGTTGTTCGAACGCCAGGAAATGCGTGTCGACGCGCCGGCGCCCGATCACGTCGCCGCCCGGTGGCGGCAGCCGGATCTCGCCACAACGAGCGAGCAGCGGGCCGGCCAGCAGAATCGAGGCGCGAATCTTGGCGCACAACACCGGATCGAGCGACGCCGCGCGGACTTCGCGGGCGTGGATCGACAGCGTGTTTCGCGCCGTCCACTGGATTTCGGTGCCGACCGACCGGACGAGATCGACCAGCGTCTCGGTGTCCGCGATCCGCGGGACATTCTCCAGGGTGACCCGCTGGTCCGTCAGCAGCGCCGCGGCGATGATCGGCAGCGCCGCGTTCTTGTTGCCGGACGGATGGATGGTGCCCGACAACTGGCGGCCACCTTCGACGACGAATTGCACGGCGGGCATGGCAGACGGCTTCGAGAGATAGAAGGTCGGAGCGAAGATCGGACGAGCACCTGGGGAGCGGCGGCGGACCACTCGCCAGGTCAAGACGAGCCGCTACCCCGGCCAGCAAACCGTATAGACTAACCGCGTAGGCCGGCGAGGCGCCCTGGTGGCCCTGGTCGTGCATGGGTATAAAATAGGGGTGACGGTGGCGACATGGTTTCGGGACTTGATCGAGATCGCGCACGGCGTGTTGATTCTCGCCGGGTGCGTCGTCGTCGTGTGTGCGATACCGGTCGCGATCGCCGCCCGCCGGGCATGGGCCGAGACCCAGGCTGCTTTGGGGCGCGCCGAACGGGATCTGTTGCCATTGCTACGCGAACTGACCGGATTGGCCCGCGACCTCACGTCCGTGGCCAAGACCGTGCGCGGCGACGTGGAGCTGGTCCACGGCACGGTCGCAGACGTCAACACCCGCGTGCAGGACGTGGTGCGGATCGCGGAGCGCCGGGTAGGCGAGCTCGACGCGCTGCTGGGCGTGGCCCAGGATGAGGTAGAAGGCATCCTGCTCACGGCCACAGCCGCGGCACGAGGGGTGCGTGCTGGAGCGGAAGCACTGGGGAACATCGTAGGCGTCCGTCCGAGCTACCGCGACGGCGTCTCTTCGGAGGCGGAGCACGATGGTCCGCGACGGACACCGTCCGGCAATGGGCCTCGAGCGGGCCGCCGGGGTCGTGACGATACGGTGACTCATGATTCTGGAGATCTCGGCGATGCCGACGAATACTGGAGGGAAAGCGGACATGAGCGAGAAGCACCGAGGATCGGGCCGCGCCGGCGCGGCCGCTGAAGGCCGGGCACGCGTGCGAGGCGGCGGTGGCGGGGCCTCGCGCGACGCCCAGATGGATCTGGTCACGGCGGCGCTGATCGGCCTCGCCGTCGGCGTCAGTGCCACCCTCCTGCTCGCGGCGGGGCCCGCGCGGCGTCCGGCCCATTGGCCCGGTCGTACGGGCGGCGGCCCGCGCCGGACAGCGCGGAGCCCGATGGGTGCGCGACCGGGGCGAGGATGCCTGGGAACGCATCCCGCGTGACGAGATCTCGGATCAGGTGCAGGACTATGCCCGGTCCGCCCGTGATGCAATCGATCGCGCGGTGCACAATGAGCTGCGGACGCTACGGCGCGCCTTGCGCGCACAAGCCCGGCGCGTGGCCCGCTGAGGCATGATCCGCTGACGGGGGGCGCCCGCGTGCGCTCCCCAGGACGCGCGTCGGTGATCGCGGGCTGGGCTGCGATCGCGGGCGTGGCCATTCTCGCGATCGCCCTCACCCCGTCCACCGCCTTCGCCTGGACGCCCGGCACGCACGTGTTTCTCGGTGAAGCCGTCATGCGATCGCTCGATGCGCTGCCCGTCGGCGTGGCCGAGCTGCTCCAGGCCTTCCCATACGAGTTCCTGTACGGGTCGATCGCGGCCGACACCAGCATGGCCAAGAAGTACGCGCCGGTCGGCCTGGCACTGCCATTCGTGGCACGTCGGGATGGAGATCTTCGATCAGGCGCCCGACACGCCGCTCAGGGCGTTCGCGTTCGGGTACCTCGCGCACCTTGCTGCTGATGCCGTCGCGCACAACTACTTCGTGCCCCGCCAGCTCGCGATCACCTCCAGCACCACCGCGCTCGGGCATAGCTACTGGGAGAGCCGGTTCGAGACGCACCTGGGAGAGCGGTACAGCCGCCGCGCGCGCGATCTGCTCCTCGGCGACCACCTGAGCGCCGATGCCCACCTCGACCGGATTCTCAGCCCGACCATCTTCAGCACCCAGACCAACCGCCGGCTGTTCCGCGGGATGGTCTATGTCGCCGACAGCGAGTCGTGGCTCCGGATCTTCCATTTGGTCGCCGAAAACAGCCGCTGGGATCTGCCCGACGACGATGTCGGGGCCTACGTGGCGCGCTCCTACGATTTCATCATCGACCTGCTGCGGCGCCTCGACCACTCCGAGCCGTTCGCGCTCGACCCGTCAGGTCTGGAGCCGCTCGGCCTCGCGAAACGGGTGCGGCGCGCGGCGATGCGGCGAGGACGGCACGGCGACATTGAACGCGATGCGGCGCGGCACTTCGGCATGCCTGCCACGTCGCTCGCGTACGCCGCGCGCACTCCCGACGCCCCTCTATCCGCCCGCGCGCGCCGCCAAGAGCTGATTGACGCGCTTCGGATCGGCGCGTCCCTGCGACTTCTTCATAATGCGTCCCACGAGCGGTCCCTGCAGCTTCCGCTCCCCGGCGAGGTACCGCGACGCTTCGGATGGGTTTTCCGCCATCACTTCGTCGATCCACCGGTTCAGCGCCGTATCGTCTCCGACCTGGCGTGACGCCGAGCCGCTGAGCCACCGTCGCCGCCGGATCACCGCTCTGCACCATTCTCGGCGAACACCGTCTTCGCCGCCGCGTGGCTGACGGTGCCGTCTCGCACGAGCGCCGAGCAGGCCGGCCAACGCCGGCGGGCCGGACGCTGAAGTCGCTGACCTCCAGGTGTCCGGCGTGGAGCGCGGCGAGCACCTCACCTAATACCCAATTGGCCGCCGCCTTCGCGTCGCCATGCTCCGCGGCCACCGCCTCGAAATAGTCCGCGACCCGCGGCTTGTCGATCAAGGCCGCGATGTCCCCCGCTCCCAGACCATACTGCGCCGCGTATCGCGTGGCGCGCGCGGCCGGCAGCTCGGCGAGATTCGCGCGCACGGTGCCGACCCACGCGGGCGAGACGACGAGCGGCGGCAGATCCGGCTCGGGGAAATAGCGGTAGTCGTGACTTCCCTCTTTGGACCGCGCGGGCCGCACCGTCCCCTGCGCGGCATCCCACAGCATGGTCTGCTGCTCGACCCGGCCGCCCGCCGATAACACGGCAGTCTGCCGCACGAACTCCGCCGCGAGCGCACGCTCGACGTTGGAGAACGAGTTCAGATTCTTCACCTCGGTCTTGGTCCCCAGCGTCTCGGCGCCCCTGAGCCGCGCACTCACGTTGGCGTCGACACGCAGGCTGCCCTCTTCCATGTTCACGTCGCTGACGCCGGTGTACTCCATCACGCGCTTCAGCGCGCGCAGGTACTGGCCGGCGGCCGCGGACGAACGGATGTCGGGCTCACTGACGATCTCGATCAGCGGAACCCCCGCGCGATTCAGATCGATCGCGGTGGCCGCCGGATAGCGATCGTGAATGGATTTCCCGGCGTCTTCCTCCGAGATGCACGCGCGTGATGCGGACCGCGTGCTCGTCCGTCGCCAGCGTCCCGCCGGTCGCCAGCGGCTGATCGTACTGCGAGATCTGGTATCCCTTGGGCAGGTCGGGATAGAAATAGTGCTTCCGCGCGAAGACCGAGACCGGATGCACCGTGCACCCGAGCGCGAGAGCCGCTCGTGTCGCCAACTCGACCGCGTGGGCGTTGAGAACCGGGAGGGCACCGGGCAGCGCGAGGCACACCGGGCAGACGTTGGTGTTCGGCGGCGCGCCATACTCCGCGGAGCACGAGCAGAACGCCTTGGTGACCGTCTTGAGCTGGACGTGCACCTCCAGCCCGACCACCATTTCGTACGGCCCCGCCGCATTGGTCGCGGGCCTGTCGATGGACCCATCATGCGTTGGACCCCGCGCCTGCCGACGAGCGGGCGGCCGTCCCAAGCGCCCGCTCCAGTGCGCCGGCCGCCGCGAGCATGGATGCTTCGCCGAAATGCGGTGCGATGATCTGGCCGCCCACCGGGAGCCCGCCGGCGGTACCGATCGGAACCGGAGACGGCCGGCACGCCCGACAGATTGGCGGTCGCCGTGAAAATGTCGTTCAGGTACATCTCGTACGGGTCCGAGATCGATCCCAGTTTGAACGCGGGTGTCGGCGCGGTCGGCGTGAACAGCAGGTCGACACCGTCGGCGAAGACACGCCGGAAATCCTGGGTGATGAGCGTGCGCACATCCTGCGCGCGCTTGTAATACGCGTCGTAGTATCCAGCTGAGAGCACGTACGTGCCCAGCAGGATCCGGCGCGTGACCTCAGGCCCGAACCCCTGTGACCGCGTCGCGTCGTACATCGCGGTCAGCGCGTCGGCCGGCACGCGGGGGCCATAGCGGACCCCATTGAAGCGCGCCAGGTTCGATGACGCCTCGGCGGGCGCGACGATGTAGTAGACCGGGATCGCGTACGCGGTGTGCGGCAGCGAGACGTCACGGACGATGGCGCCCAACGTCACCAGGGCGGCCAGTGCCACATCACATTGCTCGCGCACGCCGGCGTCCAAGCCGTCCGGGAAGTATTCCCGTGGCCGTCCCACCACGACACCCGCGAGCGGCGCCGTCGCCGTTGCCGCGCGCCGCACGGCGGCCCGGTAGTCCGGGACCTGGTGCGCGGCGGACGTCGCGTCGCGAGGATCCCGTCCCGCGATCAAGCCGAGCGCGAGCGCCGCATCCTCTACCGACTGCGCGAGGACCCCGACCTGGTCGAGCGAGGAGGCGAACGCCACGAGCCCGTACCGGCTCACGCGCCCGTACGTCGGCTTCACCCCGACGACGCCGCAGAAGCTCGCGGGTTGGCGCACCGAGCCGCCGGTCTCCGAGCCCAAAGCGATGCGGACGATCCCGGCTGCCACCGCGGCCGCCGAGCCGCCAGACGATCCGCCCGGGACCCGGCACGGGTCGCGCGGATTTCGTGTCGGACCGTAGGCGCTGTGCTCGGTCGAGGAGCCCATCGCGAACTCGTCCATGTTGGTCTTACCGAGGACCACCGCGCCCGCGCCCCGGAGCCGCTCGACGACGGTGGCTTCGTAGGGGCTCACGTATCCGGCCAGGATGCGCGACCCGCACGTCGTCGGCGTCTCGAGCGTGGCAATGTTGTCCTTGATCGCCACCGGCACGCCCTCGAGCGGCCGATCATTCCCCGGCTGGCCGCTCGCGCCCCGCTCGCCGTCGGCTTCGGCATGCGGATTCACCGCGACGAAGATATTGAGCCCCTCGCGCCCCGCGCCGACGGCCGCGGCCCGATCCAGCGCCGCGCGCACGAGACCAGCGCCGAGACCAGCGCCGAGACGCAGCGCTCACTCGGAGTGCTCCTCGCCCGGCCGATCATCGCCGGCGGCGGCCGAGCTGCGACTCTCGCCGCCGTGTGTAGCCAGTCGCGGCACGATCAGAAAACCGTCGCGCACCATCGGCGCGAACGACGGGAGTGGTCGGAGAAGCGGGATCGGCGGCCCGCTGTCGGGGCGCCATTCGATGCCGGCATCAGGCACCTCAGCCGCGTGCGCGGCCGTGTCAACGCGAGTGAGTATCGCCATGTGCTCGAGGATGCCGGACAACTCCGCGGCCAACGCCGGGAGACGGCGCTCATCCACGCCGACGCGCGCCAGCGCCGCAATGTGGCGCACATCATCGTACGAAACGCTCATGACATCACTCGAGTGCGGGTTGCAGGCCGGCCTGGGCGATCACCAGCGTCTTGCGTCCGATGGTCGCGTCTTCGAAATCCACTTTCACCTTGGCCGCGGCTCCGGAGCCGGACACCTCGGCGATCGTGCCCGAACCGAACGTCCGGTGGCGCACCCGCTCGCCGGGCTGATACGCGGGGGCATCCTGCGAGGCCGACGCGAAATCCGGTTCGTTGTCCCAGCGGCGCCCGAGTGTGACCGGAACCCCGGGTCGACGGGCGCTCGCGCGCGTCCCACCGAACGCCGTCTGCCACTGCGTATCACCGCCAAACGCGATGCGGCCCGACGACCGCACGCGGATCGTCTCCCGGCGTTCCACCATGCCACTTGGAATGTCAGCGAGAAACTTCGACTCCTTCCCCGGGAGCAGCTCGCCGTTCCGCCGGCGCTGCTCCGCAAACGACAGGAACAGCCGCCGCTCGGCGCGCGTGATCCCGACGTAAAAGAGCCGCCGCTCCTCCTCCAGCATGGCGGGGTCGTCGTACGCCCGCGCCAGGGGGAACAGCCCATCCTCGAGGCCGGCGATGAACACGATCGGAAACTCGAGGCCCTTCGCGTTGTGCAGCGACATCATCATGATCGCGTCGGCGGACGGGTCGAGCTGATCGATCCCGGCCACCAGCGACGTGCGCTGCAGGAAGTGCTGCAGCGGCGTCAGTCCCACCTCACCGCCGTCGTCCACCACCGTCTCTGCCGCGCTGGCGATCAACTCCCGGATGTTGTCCAGCCGTTCGGCGGAGTCGGGCCCTTCGGCCCGCAGATAGTCGCCGTACCGGATCTCCTCCACCAGGGCGCGCAGCAGCTCGTCGACACCGGCCTCGGTCGCCTGCGCGCGCAGACGCTCGATCAGCTGGGCAAACTCGCTCAGTGCCGTGCGATTCGCGGGACGTAACGCCTCGAGGATCGACGGCCGTGCCGCAGCGTCGAGCAGTGAGACACCGTGCTGGGCCGCAGCGGCGGTCAGCAGTGCCATTGCCGCATCCCCCAGTCCCCGCCGCGGGACCGCGATCGCGCGGCGGAACGCCTCGTTGTCTGCGGGGTTCGCGATGAGCTTGAGATAACTCATCACATCGCGAATCTCACGACGATCGTAGAATCGCGTCGCGCCCACGAGCCGGTACGGGAGCGCCTGTCGCCGGAGCGCTTCCTCGAACGCGCGGCTCTGGGCGTTGGTCCGGTACAGGATCGCGATGTCCCGGAGCGCCACATCGGCTTCGGCACGCCGCCGGGCGACGATCTCCTCGACCACCCACGCCGCCTCATCACGCTCGTCGAGGCAGCGCACGGCGACGGCCCGTTCGCCCATCTCCTTCGTCGAGCGGAGCGTCTTGCCCATGCGCTGGGTGTTCGCCGAGATGACGGCATTCGCCAGCTCGAGGATCCGCCCGGTGGACCGGTAGTTCTCCTCCAGGCGCACCACCGCCGCCTGCGGAAAGTCGCGCTCGAAATCCAGGATGTTTCGGATGTCCGCGCCGCGCCACTGGTAGACGACCTGGTCATCATCGCCGACGACGGTGACGTTGCCGTGCGCGCCGAGCAGCTTGACGAACGCGTACTGGGCGCGGTTGGTGTCCTGGTACTCGTCCACCAGGATGTACCGGAAGCGCTCCTGGTACGCATGTCCGGCGCGCCGCGTTCTCGTTGAGAAACTGCACGGGGAGCGTCAACAGCCCATCGAACGTCACCGCGTTGTGCGAGCGGAGTGCGCCTTCGAGGTCGGCGTAAACCAGCGCCGCGGCCCGGCTCAGTGGGTTCTGCGCCAGCCGCGTGTACTCGCTCGGCGGGACGAGGGCGTTCATCGCATCCGAGATCGCGCCGTGGATCGCCTTGGGCGTCCAGTCGCGGGACGTGATGCCCTTGGCCTCCATCACGCGCTTGACGAGGCCGAGCGTGTCGTCTTCGTCGTAAATCGTGAAATTGGAAGTTCGGCCCACGAGGCCGGCGTTGGCGCGCAGGAGCCGCGCCCCCGTCGCGTGGAAGGTGCCCATCCACATGCCAGCCGGGCGGGCACCCAGCAACAGCTCCATCCGTTCGCGCATCTCGCCCGCGGCTTTGTTCGTGAACGTGACGGCCAGGATCTGGGCCGGGTCGATGCCACGGTCCTGGATCATCCGTACGATGCGGAGCGTCAGGACGCGGGTCTTGCCTGAGCCCGCGCCGGCCAGGACGAGCAACGGGCCGTCGTCATGCTCCACCGCGGTGCGCTGCGCCGGATTGAGAGCCCCGAGGAGCGCGGACGCGCGCGTGGGCGCGACAGAAGCCTGCATCAAGGCAAGATAATGTCGAACGTCGCTCCGCGGTCCGCCGGCACGAGCACCAGCCGCCCGCCATGGTTGTCTTCGACGATGCGCCGCGCGAGCGACAGGCCGATGCCCCACCCTCGCGCCTTGGTTGAGAATCCGGGACGAAACACGTCCTTGCGCAACTCCCGCGCGACGCCCGGACCGTCGTCGGCCACGCGGAGTCGCACGCCGCCCTCGGGCACCGGCTCCGCTGAGAGACACACGTGGCCGCCGCGGCCGGCCAGTGCGTCGATCGCGTTCTTGGTCAGGGCCTCGACGGCCCACTCGAGCAGCACGGCATCCCCCTCGACCTGGAGGTCTCCCTCGGCGCGCTGCGTCGTGATCGTGACCGTATGGGCAAGCGACGGAACGCGTGCGCGGAAATAGGCGGCGACCCGCTCCATCAATTCCCCCGCCTCCACGGGCTGCGCCCGCGATGGCCGTCCGATCCGCTCGAATCGATGGGCGACGCGGTCGAGGCGGTCCAGGTCGCTCTGCATGTGATCGAGGACGGTGGCTGCCGGGCCACCCGGCGCCCGCTCGCGGAGCAACTCCAGCCAGCCACTGAGGCTGGACAGCGGCGTCCCGAGCTGGTGCGCCGATTCACGGGCCATGCCGGCCCAGACCTTCTCCCGGTCGACGTGCGCGCGCGTTCGCAGCGTGAACACGCCGAACGCGATGAGGAAGGCGAGCAGAATGCCCTGGAGGACCGGGATCACCCGCAGTCCCCGGACGAGCGGCGTGTTGCCGAAATGCACGATCCCGACCGCGGGCTCGATGACCGGCGGGTTCTGCGCGTCCAGCTCGCCGACGTAATCGCGCATCTCGTGGGCTGTCGAGGCGCGCGGCGAACGGCAGGTTGGCGGTGTCGCGCGGTATACCGTGCGGATCCGTGACGATCACCGGCACACCGATCTCGCGGATGTGCTGCGCCAGATCCAGAAGCGCCGCCGTGCTCGCCCCTTCCGACGGATCGCTGAGGGCGCGGAATACGCGCGCCGACATCAAACCGGAGCGCGACGCCTCCCGGCGCAACTCCGCGATGACCCGCTGGGTGTAGATCGCATACCAGCCCAGGAGGACCGTGAAGCCGACGACCAGCAGGATGGCCGGTGCGCGGCGCGGCATTGAACGGCCCTCGCTATCCGAGCCGGTCGGCGCCCATGGCCGGCCGCAAGGCGTCCGGCACGCGCACGCCGCCATCCGGACTCCTGATAGTGCTCGAGCAGTGCCGCGATCAATCGCGGAAACGCGATGCCCGATCCGTTCAGCGTATGCACGAACGCGGGCTTGCCCGCGCCGGCGGCCGGAACCGGATGTTCGCGCGCCTGGCCTGGAAATCCGTGAACGTGCTGCAGGACGAGACTTCGAGCCAGCGCGCGACACCGGGCGCCCAGACTTCCAGGTCGTACGTCTTCGCCGCCGAGAATCCCGTGTCCCCCGCGGCGAGCAGGACCACGCGGTACGGCAGGCCCAGGCGCTGCAGGATCGCTTCCGCGTGCCCGGTGAGGAGCTCGAATTGCGCCGCGGAATCCTCGGGGGCGCAGTACCGGACCAACTCGACCTTGTCGAACTGATGGAGCCGCAGCAGCCCGCGCGTGTCCTTCCCGTGCGCGCCCGCCTCGCGCCGGAAGCACGGCGAGTACGTCACGAACCCTCGCGGCAGCGCGCTCGCGTCCATGATCTCGTCACGATAGAGATTCGTGACCGGCACCTCCGCGGTCGGCACGAGAAACAGATCGTCGCCCGCGATACCGTACTGCTCGTCTTCGAATTTCGGGAACTGCCCTGTCCCCGTCATTGATGCACGGTTGACCACGAACGGGATCCACACCTCCTCGTAGCCATGGTCGCGCGTGTGCGTGTCGATCATGAATGTCATCAGTGAGCGGACCAGCCGCGCACCGAGCCCGCGAAAGGCGACGAATCCCGACCCAGCGACCTTGGCCCCTCGCGCGAGGTCGAGGATGCCCAATCCGTCGGGGCCCGCGATATCCCAGTGCGCGCGAAGTCCGTCCGCCACGCGGGGCGTCCCCCAGCTTCGGACCACGATGTTGGCGCTTTCTCCACCGGCCGGAACGTCCGGCAGCGGGAGATTGGGGAACTCGAGCGCCAACGCGTTGAACGCCGCCTCAGCAGCGGTCCGCTCTTCTTCGAGGCGGGCCAACTCCGCGCCCAGCACACGTCCACGCTCGATCAGGCTGGTCGCGTCCAACTGCGCCTGCTTGTGCCGGCGCACCTCCTGCGTAACGGCGTTCGCCTCGGCGCGCTTGTCTTCAGACGCGTGAATGCACGCACGGCGCTGGCGCTCCAGCGCCTCGGCGCGGTCGACGGTGGAGGCCATCGCGTCGAGCGTCCCACGGCGGCGGAGTGCTTCGCGCAACTCGTCAGGCCGCTCTCGCAACAGACGCAGGTCGTGCATGGGCGATCGCGCCGGGGCGGCGCTTAAAAGGGAGGGATGCCGGCCTGGAAATCCCGATAGCCGCAGTTCGGATCGACCGTCGCGCGGAAATGAATCGTCCGGTCCAGCGTGTTGACGCTGTCCACGACGAGCTTGCCGTACAGCGACGGATTCTGATCGGCTTCGCAGGCGACGGGATTGGTCACCATGTACAGTGCCTGGCCCGGCGCCAGCGCGTACGAGGAGTCGAACACATAACCGGTCCGGAGTCCGTAGGTCGCGGAATCGAAGGGGATCGAGATACGCTGCAGCCCGACGTGCCGCGTCGTGATGAATCCGTTCGAGATCAGGGCGACCGGGTAGATGATCGCGCGCCGAGTCGCCGAATCGACATCGAACGCGATGTCGAACGACAGGTTGTCGTCGATCGTGACCATGCTCTGCGAAAACAAGTCAAACCCGGATGGCTCGGAAGCCGGTGTCCCGTTCATCGCGAACGCCACCAGCGTGTCGACGGCGACGTCGACGACAGGTGCGGGATTGTTGTAACCGCAGGACGCTGCACCGGCCGCCAAACACAGCACGGCCGCAAGGCCGGCGGCCCTGCGGCGCTGGCGGACGAAGTGGCCGGCGGTTGGCATCATCATGGGGGAGATGCGCGTACGTTACCCGCGTGCACAGCGCCGTGCAAGCTGTTCTCACGGCTTGACTTCGCTATCTGCGCGCCCTAGCTTCGCACCCACTTGCCCGGGAGTGCCATGCCCACCATCCGCGACCTCGTGGCAGCCATTCGCCAGCGCGACGGCGTCGATGCCGCCGTGATCCTCGGCCGCGATGGGCTGCTGATCGACAGCCAGACCGTTGCCAACCTTGCGCCGGAAGACGTGGCGGCGCATGTGCCGGCGATCATCAGCGCCGCCGACGAGTTCGGCGCCGCCGCCCACCGTGGTACGCTCACGACGGCGGTGCTGGAACACCCCCACGGTCTCGCCATCATCTCCGTCCTCTCCGATGACGCCGTCCTGCTCGTGCTCGTCCAGGCGACCGCCAACATCGGCCAGTTGCTGTTCGAGTTGCGCCGCAATCGCGAGCACATCGCGTCGCTAGTGTAACGGACGCGCGCGCCGCCTCGAAATGGAAGCGATCCACGCCCTGGTTGCGGACGACGAGCCGCACATTGGGCGAATCATCAAGATGAAGCTGGAACAGGGCCCGTTCCGCGTCACGCTCGCCTACGACGGCCGTGAAGCACTCGAAGTGCTGCGTCGCGAGCCCGACATTCAGCTCGTGCTGCTGGATTTGATGATGCCCCACCTCAGTGGACTGGACGTGCTGGCCGAGATCAGGGGCAATCCCCAGTGGATGGCGCTGCCGTGCATCATTCTCACGGCCGCCGGCCAGGAGCAGCAGCATCGGCTCGCGCTCCGCCTCGGCGCGACGGAGTTCATGACCAAGCCATTCAGTCCGAAGAAGCTCTACGCGCGGGCGGCGGAATTGGCCGGCATTCCCGCACGACTCCGGGGGAATCGACGCCAGCTGACGTCACGACGCGATGGGCCGTGATCCTCGCCGGTGGCGTCGGTTCCCGCTTCTGGCCCGTCAGCACTCCGGAACGTCCCAAGCAGCTCCTGCCGCTCGCGGGAGAGCAGTCGCTCCTGCACGATACCCTGCGGCGTCTGCAGCCACTCGTGCCCGGCGAGCGCACGCTCGTGCTGACCAACGAGGCGCTCGTGCCCGCGATCGCAGCGGCGGTCGCGCCGTTCGATGTCCCTGGCGCCAATCTGCTCGCGGAACCCGTGCCGGCCGGGACCGCCGCCGCGCTGGCGTGGGCCGCCATCGAGATCGAGCGGCGGGCCGACGGCAGCGCCGTGATGCTCTGCGTGCACGCCGACTGGGCGGTCGCGCAGGAGGACAGGTTCCGTGCGGCGCTGGTGCATGCCGCCGATGTCGCTCGCGAACACCGGAGCCTCGTCACCATCGGCATCGTCCCGACTCGGCCGGACCCTGGATACGGGTATATCCACCGCGGGCGACCGGTCGCCCCGGACGTATTCGCCGCGGACCGCTTCGTCGAGAAACCGAATCGCGTCCGCGCCGCCGAGATGGTGTCCGAGGGGTGCCTCTGGAACTCCGGCATCTTCGTCTGGCAGGCCGGCGATTTCCTCGACGAGCTTCGGCGGCACACGCCCGAAGTCGCGGTCGCCGTTGCAGGCGGCGCGCGCACAGACGACCGATGCGCGCGCCTTCTTCGCGGCCGTCCGGCCGGTGTCCATCGACGTCGGGCTGCTCGAGCGCAGCACGCGCGTGCTCGTCATCCCTGGAGACTTCGGCTGGGACGATGTCGGGACCTGGGCCGCGCTGTCGCGCACCCGCGCGCTCGATGCGGCTGGCAACGCGGTCTACGGACCGGTCTACGCGAAGGACGCCAATGGCAACGTGGTGCACGCCGAGGGCAGCGCTGTGGTCCTCTACGGCGTGTCGGACCTCGTGGTCGTTACGCGGGATGGGCTCACGGTCGTCACCACGATCGAACGATCGGCGGACCTCAAGAATCTCGTCGAGTCCCTGCCCGGCTGGCTCACGAGCCGGCCCGCCTAGCGCTGTAGCTCATTTTCTGCCGACATGCCTCTCTACCTCTACGACGATGCGCGGGCCAGAAGCTTCGAACCCTTCGCGCTGACGCGACCGGTCTCCGAGCTCTGTGCGGGCGCGCTGATCACGCGCCAGCGATGGGCGGTCCTGTGCGCTGAGCCGGCGGCGGGTGCGATCGTGGCCGAGCACCTCCGGGAATTCACGGAGTTCGACGCGCCGCCGGCGGCGACCGGTGTCATTCCCGCCGGGGCCATCGTGGCCAATTCCCGGTGCATCCCGGTGATCGGAGCGGCGGCCAGTCCGGTGCACCGGGTGGCCAGGTGTGGGTGTGCGATGGCCGGGTGGCTGCCGTGCGGCTTGCCGCCTCTCTGGATCCGGCCTCCTGCGCCGGCGGCCATACCACGCTCGAGACACTCGCGCCCGGCACCGCCGCGCGGACGCCGCTCGCCGGCCGGTGGATCGACGACATCTGGGGGTACATCCGCGATCTCGGGGCGCAGCTCACGGCGGATATCCCGGCGCTGGCGGCGCGCGCGAGCATCGGCCGCGACGGCCTGGGATCGTCGACCGTCATCGGGCCGCGAGACCGGCTGTACATCGAGCGCGATGCCGTTGATCGAGCCGTACACGGTGTTTGACGTCACCGCCGGACCAATCCTCGTGCGGCGCGGCGCGACCGTGCAGGCGTTCACGCGCGTCGTCGGGCCGTGCGCGATCGGCGAAGGCTCAGCGGTCGTCGGCGACCGGATCGCGGGGTCGTCGATCGGCGAGCGGTGCAAGGTGCACGGAGAGCTCAGCACGTCCATTGTGATGGGCTACAGCAACAAATCCCACGATGGGTTCGTCGGGCATTCGTACCTCGGCCGATGGGTGAACCTCGGCGCTGGCACGATCACCAGCAATCTGAAGAACACCTATGGCCCGGTGCAGCTCTGGACGCCGGACGGGATGCGGACCACCGGCGAGACGTTCCTGGGGGCGTTCATCGGCGATTATGCCAGAACGGGCATCGGCACGCGACTGACCACCGGCACGGTGATGGGCGCGGGAGCGAACGTCTTTCCGCCCGGATTCGCGCCCAAGGTCATTCCGCCATTCGCATGGGGGGCGGGCGAGCCGTTCGAGAGCTTTCGCGCTGCCGAAGTTCCTCGAGGTGGCGGAGCGGCAGATGGCGCGGCGCACGGTCACCCTGAGCGCGGCCGGGCGCCAGTACCTCACGGCCGCGCACCACCGGGCCGCCGCACGCACATAGCAACGCGCTGACGAATCGGACCGGAACAAAATGAAGAAGCCGGCCCGCTGATTCGCGGACCGGCTTCTTCCATGCAGGTGCGACGGACGGCTAGTACATGCCGCCCATGCCGCCACCCGGCGGGCCACCGGCCGGAGCGGGCCTGTCTTCCTTCTTCTCGACGATCAGTGCTTCGGTCGTCAGCAGCAACCCGGCGATCGACGCGGCATTCTGCAGCGCCGTGCGGGTCACCTTGGTCGGGTCGATGACACCGGCCTGTACGAGGTTCTCGTACGTGTCGGTCAGCGCGTTGTAGCCGTACGCGCTGTCCTTCGAGGCCCGGACCTTCTCGATCACGATCGAGCCTTCACCGCCGGCGTTCTGCACGATCATGCGGATCGGCTCCTCGATCGCGCGCCGGATAATGTCGACGCCGATCTGCTCCTCTGAATCGCCCGCCTTGTAGTTCTTGAGGGCGCCCTGGGCGCGCACGAATGCCACACCGCCGCCGGGGACGATCCCTTCCTCGACTGCCGCGCGGGTTGCGTGCAACGCGTCCTCGACGCGCGCCTTCTTCTCCTTCATCTCGGACTCGGTCGCGGCACCGACATTGATCACTGCCACGCCGCCGGCGAGCTTCGCCAGCCGCTCCTGCAGCTTCTCCTTGTCGTAGTCGGACGTCGACTTCTCGACCGCGGAACGGATCTCCTTGATCCGGCCCTGAATCTTGTCCGAGTCGCCTGCGCCATCGATGATCGTCGTGTTGTCCTTGTCGACCACGATCCGCTTCGCGCGGCCGAGATCGGTGACCACGGCGTTCTCGAGCTTGAAGCCGACTTCCTCGGAGATCACCTGGCCGTTCGTCAGCACCGCGACGTCTGCCAGCATCGCCTTGCGGCGGTCGCCGAAGCCCGGGGCCTTGACCGCGCAAACACGCAGCGTGCCACGGAGCTTGTTGACGACCAGCGTCGCCAGCGCCTCACCCTCGATGTCTTCGGCAATGATGAGCAGCGGCTTGCCGAGCTGCGCGACCTTCTCGAGAATCGGGAGGAGGTCCTTCATCGACGAGATCTTCTTGTCGTGGATCAGGATGTATCCGTCCTCGATGACGGCTTCCATCTTCTCCGGGTCCGTCACGAAGTACGGCGAGAGATACCCACGGTCGAACTGCATGCCCTCGACCGTCTCCAGCGTCGTCTCGAGGCCACGCGCCTCTTCGACCGTGATCACGCCGTCCTTGCCGACCTTCTCCATTGCTTCCGCGATCAGGTTGCCGATCTCGGGGTCGTTGTTGGCCGAGATGCTGCCGACCTGCGCGATCTCCTTCTTGCCGGCGGTCGGGACGCTGATCTTCTTGAGCTCTTCGATGACGACGCCGACGGCCTTATCGATGCCGCGCTTGAGCGCCATCGGGTTCACACCGGCGGTCACGTTCTTGAGCCCTTCACGGAAAATCGCCTGCGCCAGCACCGTCGCAGTCGTGGTGCCGTCGCCCGCGATGATCCGACGTCTTGGTCGCGACTTCCTTCACCATCTGCGCGCCCATGTTCTCGAGCGGATCCGACAGCTCGATCTCCTTCGCGACCGTCACGCCGTCCTTGGTCACCGTCGGCGCGCCGAACTTCTTGTCGATGACGACGTTCCGTCCCTTCGGGCCGAGTGTCACCTTCACCGCCTCGGCGAGTTGGTCGATGCCGCGCTTGAACGCCGCACGAGCCTCTGTGTTGAAATACAGTTCCTTGCTAGCCATTGGTCAATTTCCTCTTGTCTGGTGCTGAATTACGAGAGCGAGACGGCGTGGTTGCGTCGCGCTGAGCCAATCGCTGAGTTGATCGCGCTTATCCGATCACCGCGAGCACATGGACTCGCGGAGAATCAGCACCTGCTCGCCATCGAGCGTCACCTCCGTGCCGCTGTATTTCCCGTACAGCACCTTGTCCCCACCTTCACATCGGGCGGAATCCGCTTGCCATCCTCGTACCGGCCGGGACCCACGGCGACGATCTCGCCCTGCTGCGGCTTCTCTTTCGCGGTGTCCGGGATGTACAGCCCGCCGCGCATCTGCTCCGCCTCTTCCAGTGGCTTCACCACGACTCGATCGGCCAAGGGCTCACCTTTGTGCTCGTGGCACTCTTGGTGGCCATAACGACATCTCTCCATGCAGTAGGTCGACAAGATTAATTCAGCTGTCAAACTGCGTCTGTTAGCACTCATCGATGCGATGTTCAAGGTGCTCTATACACCAAGGGCCGACTGAAGTCTTGAGCTCAGGTCTGACGTTAACGCTATGGTGGCCTGGACGTTAGAGGCAACTCCGGGGCCGGCCATGACGGCGAGATGCCACGGGCCTTTCGTACGTCGCCATGTCGCAGCCCATCCAGTGTCAGATGGGGCGCGACGACCTCGATGTCTCGCAGAACGGACGGATCATTTCCGCGAGGCCACCCGTGGCCACGACGAGCGGCTGCGACCGGCGCGGCCACGCGCCCGATGATCCGGCGCACAATGCCGTCCACCGCGCCGCCGCCCCGAATATCACCCCGGCGCGAATGCAGTCCTCGGTTCGTGTGCCGATCACCTTGTCGGGGGCATACAGCTCCGTGGCGGGCAACTTCGCTGTCCGGCGAAACAGTGTCTCGGCCGAAGTCCGAACGCCTGGCGCGATGACGCCCCAAAAAGACCCCATCGGCCGTGATGCAGTCGTACGTGGTCGCCGTGCCCAGATCCACGACGATCGTGTCACGCTTGTACAGGCGACTCGCCGCCAGCGTGTTGATGAGACGGTCCGCGCCAACCGTGAGCGGCTCGTCGACCGCGAGGCGGATCGGCAGCCGCGGCCGCGTCGACGATGAGCGCCGGCCTGCCGAAGCACTGCAGGCACGCGTCGCTCAATGGGCCGGTCAACGGCCGGCACGACGGAGCCGATCGCGGTCCCCGGCACCGCGCCGAGCGCGACATCACGGGCCACAAGCATCTGTCGGATCAGTAGCTCAGACTCGTCGGGCGTTCGCTCGACGACGGTCGTGAGGCGCCAGTGCTGACGCAGTCTCGCTGCCTCGTACAGGCCGACGGTCGTCTCGGTGTTCCCAACGTCGAAGACGAGGATCACGCGACCTCCGTTCGTCGGTCAAACACGAGCGATCCCGGCGAAAGCGCACGGCAACGCCCTGGTCCGGAATCACGATCTCACCGCGCGCGCCAATGCCGACGACGCGCCCCGCCGCCGGTGCCGCGCACGCGCGACCCCGCGCGATGTCGCGCGCCGCGAACTCCGGTCGATCTCCTGCGCCGAGCGTCCCGCGCACATCGCGGCGGCGCGCAGCCGGGGACGAGCGGCGTCAACACGCCGAGCCGCCGAGCGATTCCTGGGCCGAGGCCGGCCGCACGGTCCACCGTCTCCGGCGGCCGCACGTTGATGCCGATGCCCATCGGCGACCCACAGCAGTTGCTGCTCCTGCCAACGCGCCTCGATCAGCATCCCGGCCAGCTTGCCACGCGCCGATGTATAAGATCGTTCGGCCATTTGAGTCCCACGGCGCCGCCCGCGTACGGATCGAGCGCTCGCGCCGCGTGAATGCCCGATCCGCAGCGCCAGCACTTCGATCGCGCGCGCGTCCGTCCGGCGCTCGATGAGGGTCATCCAGATCCCGCGCCCGGCGCTGCGATTGCCATGTGTGGCCGCCCCGCCCCCGCCCGGCGGTCTGGTGATCCGCGATTACGATCGTTCCCGCCAGCGCACCCTCGGCGGCCAGCATGTGGGCGGCATCCATCGTCGATGCGAGACGCGCGTACACCGCCGCACTCCGGATATCGAGGCGCCGGGCGATGTCCGTCGCGCTCGCGCCGTCGTAGAGCCATCTCCTCAGCGCGGCGCGTCGGCATTCCAGTCCGGTGTCACTCCCGGTCGCCGGGAATCCCGCGGCGGCCGACCGGCGAGCGCAGGTCAGCCATGCGAGGCGCGATAGGCGACCACCGCCAGCACCGCGAGCCCGACCACCACGCGATAGATCGCGAACGCGCCGTAGCTGTGCGACTTCACGTACCGGAGAACGATCGCAATGGCGAGCCCATCCGCTGATCGCCGCGGTCACCACGCCGATCAGCAGCGGCAATGTGATGCCCTGCGTGGACCAGCCTGCGGCAGCTCGTGGACCGCGGCGCGCAGCGATGATCGGCATGCTCATGAGAAAGCTGAACACGGCCGCGCTCTCACGGTCCAGCCCCAGCGCTCGGCCCGCGGTGATTGTCGCGCCGGAGCGGGACACGCCGGCACGATGGCAAACGCCTGCGCGACTACCGATGGCGATGGCATCGCGCCACGGTCATGCGACGCGATCGTCCGTTTCGTCGGCGGCCCATCGATCGGCGAGCCACAGGATGATGCCCATGGCGATGAGTGCAGATGCGATCAGCGCCGGCGAGCGGAACGCTTCGTCGGCTTTGCGCTCGAAGCGCGAGCCCCGCCAGTCCACCCGGAATGGTGGCCACCACCAGCAAGCCAAACTCCCACTGGTCGGGGCCACCATCCGGCCGCCCTGCCGCAGCACCGTGAACACCCGGCGCGCCCCAGGCGTGCCCACTCGGCGCGGAAGTACCAGAGCACCGCCACGAGCGTGCCGAGTGCAGCGCGACGTCGAACGAGAGCCGGGATCCTCCCAGCCCAGAAGCCAGGGCGCGAGCGTCAGGTGCGCCGAACTGCTGATCGGCAGGAACTCGGCGAGCCCCTGCAACAATCCGAGGACGAACGCCTGGAATGGAGTCATTGCCCCACAAAGTAGCCAGTGACCCCGGCCCCGGGCGACCGCCGCCCGGGCACGATGTCAGGTCCGGTCGGTAGACAGTGCTTCGTATTGCGCCACGATCGCATTCTCCGAAAACCGCTCGCGCGCATCCGCCGCCGCGAGCGCGCTCATGGCAGTCCACCGCGCCCGGTCACCGAGGATGCCGATCGCCGCCCGCGCCATGGCGTCGACATCGCCTACCTGGCACAGCACTCCGGTCTCGCCGTCACGCACGACCTCCGGGAAGCCCCCGACCCGCGACGCGACGACAGGCACTCCCGTCGCGAGCGCCTCGAGCGCGCTGAGCCCAAATGACTCCGTCTCGCTCGGCAGCAGGAACAGATCGGCCGCCGCCAGCAACGGTGCGACCGATTCGAGCTTGCCCAGAAAGGACACGTCAGCCTCCACGCCCAGCTGATGCGCCTCGTCCTCGGCGTGGATCCGGTCCGGTCCATCACCGACCAGTACCAACACGCTGGGAATCGCTGCGCGCACCTTGGCGAACACGCGGACGATGTCACGGACCCGTTTGACGGGGCGGAAGTTCGACACGTGAATCAACACCGGCCGTGCCCCCGCCGCCGCGGCCAGAAGGGCCGGATACCGCTGGCGATCGAAGACCTGCGGATCGATGAAGTTCGGAATGACCTCGACTTCGCACTTTGAGCAGCCGAACGCGGTGTAGGTCTCCCGGCGCAGGTATTCCGACACCGCCGTCAGCCGGTCGGACTTCTCGATCGAGAACTTGGTGATCGCGTGGAACGACGGATCCTGCCCGACGATGGTGATGTCGGTGCCGTGCAGTGTCGTGATCAGGCGGATATCGGATCCCGTCTCGCGGAGCATCTCGCGCGCGATCCATGCACTCGTCGCGTGCGGGATCGCGTAATGAAGATGCAGCAGGTCCAGATGGTGCCGCAGGACGACTTCGTGCATACGGACGGCGAGCGCGAGATCGTACGGCGGATACTCGAACAGCGGATACCGCCCGACATCGACTTCGTGGAAGTAGACCCCGGGCTGAAACGCCGGCAGGCGGAACGGATGCTGGTAGGTGATGAAGTGCACCTCGTGCCCGCGCTTGGCGAGCGCCACCCCCAGCTCCGTGGCGACCGCGCCAGAGCCGCCGTACGTCGGGTAACACGTGATGCCGATTTTCACGCTGGTACGCGCTCCTTGGCCGGTGCCGTGCGTCGCTGGCGATCGCTGAGGTGGGTGCGGACCCACTCCGCCGCGGACTCGACGGCACCCGGGCGATCGGGGTCGAGCCGCGTCGATGCGGCCTGCGGGCAGTTGGTGGCGGAACCAGGTGCGCTGGCGCTTGGCGTACTGGCGTGTGGCGATCACCACGCGCTCGACGGCGGCCTCACGCGAAATGGCGCCGCCAACGTAGTCGCGGATGGCAGAGTATCCGCTCGCCTGCCACGCTGGAGCATCGGGTGGAACCCGGGTGCTGAGCGCGGCGACCTCGTCCGCCCACCCTTCCTCGAGCATGCGCTCCGCTCGCAACGCGATGCGCTCCCGCAGCACCGGGCCGGGATCGGCTACGAGGTATTGCGCGGCGTAGCGCTCGGCCCCCGCCGGCGCCGCCGCGGACGACAGGATGGACGAGCGCCCGAATGTAGAACCCCGCCCCACCCACCACGATGGGCACCCGGCCATCACGGCGGGCGGCCCGGATCGCGGCCTCCGCCTCGGCCGCCCACGCGTACGCCGTAAATCGCCTCGTGGGCTCGGCGAGATCGAGGCAGCGATGCGGCACGCGCTGCCGCTCCGCCGCATTTGGTTTCGCCGTTCCGATGTCGAACCCGCGATAGATTTGGCGCGAGTCGGCGTTGATCACCACCACGCCGACGTCGTCGCCCAGCGCCAACGCGAGCGCGGTTTTCCCGGCCGCGGTCGGGCCGCAGATCACCAGCAGTACGGTCGCTGTCACGCCGCCACTCCGCTACCGGCGCCCGAAGCGGCGCTCGATCTCGTCCCACTGGAGGCGCACGACAGTCGACCGGCCGTGGACGTCGTGGACGGGCAATATCGTACGGGCGAGCGCGGTGTAGAGGGCCCGCATCTCGGCGAGCGACAGCTCTTCTCCGGCCTTGATCGCTGCCTTGCACGCCACGGTCGCGGCCAGCCGCTCGTGACGCGCCGCACTGCCCGGCTGGCGATCCCCCGTCAGTGCGTCGAGTGTCTCGCGCAGACACCGTTCGGCATCGAATCGCGGATGGGGAGATGGGACCGCATGCACGACCACGGTGTTGCCTCCGAACCCCTCGGCCTCGAACCCCAGGCGCGCGAACAGCGGCCGATGCGTGTCGAACGCATCCGCGGCCGCGGCGCTCAGGTGCAGGGTGAGCGGAAAGAGCAGGTGCTGCGACGGCACGCCGCCGCTCTCGAGCGCGCCCATGAACCGCTCGTACAGCACCCGCTCATGCGCCGAATGCTGATCGATGAGCACCACACCGTCCGTGTGCTCGAACATCAGATACGTCCGGCGAAGCTGCACGAGCGGAGGCACTACGACCTCCGCGAGATCCTGCCGGGCGCCGGCGGGAGGCGGGCCGGCATGGGTTGCGTCTGGTCCGGCGAACAACGGATCGGCGCCAGTCGCGATGGCGCGCAGTATCTCAGCATCGGTGCCATTGGCCGAACCATGCTCACCATACGTGCCGGTGGCCCCGTGGCGCCCGTCGGGTGGAGCGCTGTTCCACGGGCCGGCTTCGTACGACAGCCCGGCGCCCAACCCGTTCCCGCCAGCCACGCCACCATTCCAGATCCGAGGCCCCACGGCGGCGGCGCTCGCCAGCACACCGAGGGCTCGCCGGACGGCGCTCTCAACCGCGCGCTCGGTGGGCCAGCGTTCGCGAAAACGCACTTCAGCCTTCGCGGGATGGACATTGACGTCCACTGCCTCCGCCGGAATCGTGAGCTCGAGCATCAACGACGGGCGGAGCCCCGCCGGAATCGTGGACCGGTATGCCGACTCGGCGGCGCGCACCAATCCGGCGTCACGGACCGTGCGTCCGTTGACTGAGAGGTGAATCCGGCGGGTCCGCGTGCCGACATCGCTGGGGCGTTCGACCAGGCCGGTCACCGCGGTGCCGCCACGCGCGTCGGTGACTGCCAAAAGACTCTCGGCATAGTCGGCGCCCCAGACCGCGCCGATGCGCGCGCGCAGGCTGGACGCGGGTGGCAGCGTCAGCACCCGGCGTCCGTCGTGGGAAAGCGTGCAGATGCACGCCCGGCCGTGCCAGGGCAATCGCCGTGACCGCATCCACGATCGCACGCCATTCCGTGCGCGCACTGCGCATGAACTTGAGGCGAGCCGGCACGTTCTGGAACAGCCGCGTGACATCGACCGGTCGTGCCGCGCTGCCGCGCCGTCTCGCCGGTCTCCTCGATGGCGCCACCGGCGATGCGAATCGTCGTGCCCGCGCCCTGGGCCGGGGCCGTGTGCATTGTCAGATGGGAGACCGACGCGATCGCCGGCAGCGCTTCGCCCCGAAACCCGAAGCTGCGCACCCCGACGAGATCGTCCGCGCTGCGGATCTTTGATGTGGCGTGCCGCTGCAGCGCGAGCAGCGCATTGGCGCGGTCCATTCCCGCTCCCATCGTCGCTCACGCGAAGCCCGCGCGCCCCCCCTCGAAGATCTCGACATCGATCGTCGACGCACCTGCGTCGAGGGCGTTCTCGATCAGCTCCTTGACGGCGGAAGCGGGCCGCTCGACGACCTCGCCAGCCGCGATCTGGTCGGCGACGTCTGCGGGAAGGACGGCGACGGTCGGCACGGACGTAAAGTAGCCGCGGTCGGCGCCGGGCGCGTCAGTGGGAGACTGGGGCTCGCCGCGCGATCGAAGTGAGATGCGCGGTCGCGATCCACCCTTCCCGGTCCCCATCGAGTCGGATGTCCGACCAGACACCATGCGTTCCCAACACCAGCGCGACATCGCCCGCGTCCAGCCGCAGATGCGCTCGGCGTCCAGAGCCGGGGCGGAGTGGAGCGTCGCACTCGGTCCGACGACCGCGAGATGCGCGGCTGCGGCATCCTCGTTGGCCCGCACGGCCGCCCACGCCCCGGCCAATGCGACGGCGACCAGGGCGACGACGGCAAACGAGGCCACGGGCCGCTTGCGCGCGACGCGCCACGCGGCCAGGGCGCACGCTGCAAGCCAGCACGCAAGCGACGCGTCGGCGGCCCACGGTGCCGGTATGCGGGGGATTCGTGCAACGGCGTCCGTCCTGCGGCGCGCGCACCAGTGCCAGGAACTCCCGGACATCGCGGGCTTCCGGCTCGAGGCGGCCGCCGCGCTGCCACGCGACGACGGCATCGGCCGTATCGCCCGCGGCCCACGCGGCAATACCGGCGTTCACCCAGCCATCGGGCGCCCCAGGCGCGAGCTGCGTCACCGCGGCGAATTGCGCCGCCGCGGACGCGTAGTCGCCCGCGCGGTACGATGCGGCGCCCGCGGCGAACTCCCGGCCCGCGTTGGCCGTCGTGCTGGTCTCGATTTCCTGCGCGAGCAGGCCGGTCGCGGTGATCGCCGTCGCGAGCAGCAGCACCACCACCGCCGTTTTACCAGGTGGCATCGAGCGCGGGCGTTCGGCGACGCGACCGCGCGGACGAGGCGGTGCGGGCCGGGCCTCGGCGATGACCGCATCGTAGACGGTGACCGCACGTGCCGCGCTCTCCGTTGTCGCGTCCCGGCTCACGACTGCGCCGCCAAACGACGCGCGATCGAGGGCGGACAGCAGCTGTTCGGCACGCTCCGCCGTCCCCGTCGTCACGCCTTCTCGCCGAAGCGTGTGCGCGAGCGCCCCGGTAACGTCAATACGCTCGGGCCGAGTATGAATCGTGCGCCGAGTGCCTGCACGAACAGCCCGCGAATCGTGCGTGCGTCCGCGGTCGGGCTGATCACGCACCAGGCGTCGCAGCAGCTCGGCAGCCGCAATCGGGCGTGCCGTGCGCCGGCGAGGGCGGCGCCGCGCCGACAGCACGAGCGCGGGCAGCGGGCCCGCGAGGCCGATGACCAGGAAGAACGGGGATTGAAAGAGTGGCGGCCGCGGCGTGCCGCGATAGACGTCACGGAGCACCAGGGGCGGCGTGGCGTCCGCCTTCGCCGTATCGGCGGCGGCCAGCTGCCCCGGCGCGACGCGCACGGTATCCGGGTGCGTCACCGCGATCTCGTACCGCTCCGTATACGGATTGAAATAGGGATAGCGGATCGCGGGCACCGCGAGGCGTCCACTATCTCGCGGCGTGACCAGCCAGTCGAACTCCTTGATGCCGCGGACCTCCTCGGTCGTCGTGTCCAGCCGCACGCGCTCCTGTGCGGGGACGGCCGAGGCCCACGGAACGCCGAGGGCGGGACGGGGGAACAGATTCACATCGCCACGCCCGGCGACGCTGACCGTGAATCGCATCGGATCGCCAACGCGTGCCGCGGACGAATCCGAGATGCTCCGCCAGGTGCAGGTCCCCCACGGCGCCGAGGTAGTCCGCGGGGCGCCCGGCCGCCGGTGGCGGCAGGACCACGACGGCCAGACTCTCCGCCAACAGCGTGTGATTCTCTTCGCGGCTGAAGAAGCTGAGCGAAAGCGGGAGTGAATACCCGAGCATCGCGCTCGGCACTTCGTAGCGCCCGGGAGCCAGCGGAAAGAACGCCCGCTCGAAGACGTGCACTTCGAACACATGGTGGCCGACACGCCGCGTGGCTGGATCGGGCGCGGGCCGGCGTCAGTTCGTACGCCAGCATGCCCTGCGGATCAGGCGGCACGAATTCGGGATTCCGCCGGAGGCGGACGCGCAGTTGATCGTCGATGAACACGCCGACCTGATACGTGACCTGTTGCCCCACGTAGACGGTATCAGGGACGATGACCGCGTGGAAATTGACGCCCTGCGCGGAGTCGAGCGGAACCCGCGCCACGACGGCGAGTTGCAGGGCGAGACCGAGCGTGAGGACTACCAATCCTTGTCCCCCGGCGGCACGTCAGGAGGCGTCTGGCGAAGGGCCTTCCCCTCCACATCGCGCTCTTCGCGAGCCGCGCTATTCAGCAGCTCTTCGGCCTGGCGGCGTCCCAATGCACCCGCACCACCATTCGGCCGTGGGGGCGGCGGTGTCTTGGACTGCGCGTCGTTCGATCCTCCGCCGCCGCCAGCACCGCCTCCACCGCCGCCTCCGCCGCCCTTCTTTTGCCGAAGCGCCAACTCGTAGTTCCATCGTGCGTCCGCGTCGGTGGGGCGGTCGAGGAGAATGCGTTTGTACGCGTCGAGCGCGGCATCGAGCTCCGACGCCCCGCTGTCGGCCGCGGACGCCAGTCCGCGACGCAAATGCGCGAGACCCAGATTGAACCACGCCCGGTATCGCACGTCCGGATCGCGCGCATCCGTGACGCGGGAGAGCGCCGCGACGGCGGCGTCGGCGGAATCCGACGCCAGCAGCGTCGGTGCCGTAGTTGTACAACGTGCGCGGCGTGCGATCACCAGCCCCAATCGCGCGGCGCATCGCGGCGGCCTGGCTGGCCGGCGCCGGGCCACCGGCCCCCTGGTCCTGCATCGCGGCCGCGAACGCCGGGGGCCTCCGGCTCTGGTCACGCGCGTGGGATGGCGCGGTACCCGAGCCCAGTCCCGGCGCCACCAGGATCACCACACCGATCGCACCGGCCCTCGCGCCTATCAACACCGGTGTGCGCGCGGTGCCCGGTGCGGCGGAGGACCGGGCGCGGCCGACCGGACGCCGTGAATCGGCGAGGAGCGTGTCGATGATCAGCAGCACCAGCGCAATGCCGAGAAAAATCTGGAACCGCGCCGAGCGGTCTTCACCCTGCTCGACCGCGCGCTGCGCGACGCGCAACGTGTTCAGCGCCCGGCGAATGTTCGCCGCCTTGTCCGTGGTAGTGGCGGGAATGAATGTGCCATGCGCCGCCTCGGCGGCCGCGGCCAGCAAGTCAGGCATATAGTGCGTGACGACGACCTCGCCCGTGGCGTCGCGCTTGACCGTCGTCGCCCCGCCCGACTGCAGGGGAATCGTCGATCCGCGCTCCGTCCCGTAGCCGACCGTGATCAGGCTGATCCCCTCCTCGCCCGCATGAGCGGCGGCGGCCCGGACATCCGCCTCACCATCGAAACCCTCGCCATCGCTCATGATGATCAGCGCACGGTCCGCTGCGGTCGGTGTCGCCAATAGCAAATCAGTGCCCTGCCGGATCGCGCGCGACAGCGAAGTGCCGGGCTGGCCGACGACCGACGGATCGAGGTCGTCGAGGAAGAGCGCGATCGCGCCATCGTCGATCGTGAGGGGCGTCAGGATGTAACTGCGCCCAGCGAACGCAATGAGCGCGGTCCGGTCGCCCGGCGCCAACGCGCGCAGCCAGGCGAACGTCCTGCTTGGCGCGCTCGAGACGATTGGGCGGCGCGTCAGGCGCCAGCATTGACAGGGACGCGTCAATGGCGATCGCCACGTCGGCACCCGAGGAGCGCAGTGCGGTTCGCTCCGTGCCCCAGCGCGGACCGGCCATCGCGATCCCCACGCACAGCGCCGCGCCACCGAGCAGGAACACGCGGCGAGCGGTGGGCGGCGGCCCCGGCCGGCAACAGCCGCGCGACCGTCTCCGGATTGCCGAAACGCCGCAGCCGGCGCTGCCGGTCCCGCGCCCGGCGGACGAGCAGGAGTGCAATGAGCAGGGGTCCGGCGATGGCGAGGATCAGCCACAGGGGCTTTTCCAGATATGGCTGCGAGGCGGTGAGCGCCGCGAGCAACGGGCCGGTGTCCTGGATCAGCATCATGTCAGCGGTCCCTTCCAGGCCAAGAGACCAAGCTCCAGGATCAACGCCGCGACCGCGCACGCGAGCGGCCATCGGAACTGCTCCACGTACCGGACATACGACTGCGTCCGGATCGGAACACGCTCGAGGTGATCGATCTGTTCGTAGATCTGGCGGAGCGCATCCGCATCGCGAGCCCGGAAAAACCGGCCGTGCGTCACACGAGCGATGTCCGACAGCAGTGGCTCGTCAATGCGCACCTCGCGGTTCTCGTAGCGCAGGCCGAACAGCCCGCGTCCGACCGGCACCGGCGCCAATCCCTCCGAGCCGATGCCGATCGTGTAGATCTTGATCCCGAATACCGCCGCCGCGCGCGCCGCCGTTCGCGGATCGATCGCCCCCCGGTTGTTCACGCCGTCGGTGAGCAGAATCATCACGCGGGAGGGTCCCGGCGCTGCCCGCAACCGGTTCGCCGCGGTCGCGATCGCAGTGCCGATCGCCGTCCCATCTTCGAGCTGGCCCGCCTGCAGGTTGTCCACGGCCGCGTTGACGACTGGATAGTCGAGCGTCAGCGGGACCTGGGTGAGCGCCTCGCCCGCGAACGCGACGACGCCGATGCGGTCGGCGCTCCGGCCCGCGATGAACCGCTTCATTGTGGCCTTCGCGACTTCCAACCGGTTGTCAGGCTGAAAATCCAGCGCCAGCATGGAGCTCGACAGGTCGACGACCATCACGATGTTGATGCCTTCGCTCGTGATCGTCTCGGCGCGCGCCCCTGAGCGCGGACGCGCCAGCGCGATGATCACACCCGCGAGCGCGAGATTGCGCAGGACGAACAGCACCTGCGACCGCAGCCGTCCGGTGCGGGGCCCGGCGGCGAGCGCGCTCACGCGGGAGAACGTGATGGCGCCCGGCGCGCCGTCCGTGGCGCCAGATCCACCACACCGGCAGCAGCGCGAGCGCGCACAACACCCACGGGGCGCCGAAGTGAAGCGCCGGGATCCGAGCGCGCCCATCAGGCGGCCTGCCCTCGCGTACCCGAGCTGGAGGTCGACGCCGAGGTGCACCCGCCGGTGCTGCTCCGCCCGGCTGGTGGCCCCGCTCCAGCGTTGGCGGCCGCGGCTGCGGCAGCCTCCGCGGCGACGACCCGCTGCTCGACCTCCTCGGCCATTCGCCGTGCATCAGCGCCGAGCGCGCGCGCCTCGGCCGCCGAGAGCGCATCGCGCGCGAACTTCACGCGGTCGCTCTCCGCCAGCAGAGCGCTCAGCCGCGCGTGCGGCACCCGGCGATCCTCCGCCAACGCGGCCGCCAACTCCGCCGACTGAACGCCATCGAGGCCGGCGCCAGGCGGCGGACCAGATAGGTCCGCGTGATGTCGGTCGCGAGCGCGATGTAACGTCCGGGCTCTCCCGCGTCGAGGAGACCGAGCCGGTCCAGCGCCTCGAAGCCGCGCATGGCCTCGGCGAATGGATCGGCGCCAGGCGGCATCGTGCCGGGGCGCCGTCGCCACCACCGGGCGATGAGCCAGAGCAGCAGGAGCGCCACCAGTGCCGCCGCGGCGATCTTCCACACCGGCCACCACGCCCGCGGAGTCGCGAACAGCGCGCGTGCGGCGCGCGGTATCCGATGCGCGGCGTCGCGCCGGAGTGGTCGGCTGTACGAGAATCGTGAGGTCGCCGAACGGGACGGTCTCGTCGGCGCCACCGCGCCGCACGACCGCTGGCGCAAACACGACAGACTGGCGCCCCATGTCCCAGGCCGCCAGCCGGTAGGTCGCGGTGAACTCACTCGACGTGGTGTCGGACGTGCGCCGACAGCCCTGCGCGGATCGAGTGCCTCGGCGGCGCCTCCGGAATCCGGACCGGCGCGGAAAGCGTGACCGCCGCGTCCTTCGGCGCCCGGACGCGCAGCGTGACCAGGAACGGCTCTCCGATCCGCACGGTGTCGGGCGTGATCCGTGCCCCGACCTCCACAGGAGAATGCGGCGCCGTTTGCAAGGCCGCTGCCGGGGCGGGCCTGGCGCATCGCAGCGCGAGGAGCACTGCCAGGCGCAACAGCTGGCAGCGCCGTCCACGCCGGTGTGCCCCTACGCGAAGCGAGCCGGGGCCCGCGGACCGCGTCTCACGCACTCCGCCGCCGGGCGCGTGTCTCCCGCCCGCGAAAGAACGTCAGCAGCGGTTCCACCACGCCGCGGTCGGTGCCAATGACGATTTCGTCGATGGCCAACTGGCGGAACAGCTTCTGGCGGGCCTGCGCTCCTCGGCCGTGCGCCGCGCGTACGCGGTCCGGACGGCGGGCGCGCTGGTGTCGACATCGACGATCGCGCCCGTCTCGGGATCGATGAACCGCACGAGGCCGACATCGGGCAGCGATCGCTCGCCGGGATCCTCGACCGCCACGGCGATCACGTCATGCCGCTGGGCGAGGAGCGAGAGCTGCCGGTCGTAGCCGGCCGCCTGAAAGTCGGACATGACGAAGACGATCGTCCGGTGCGTGAGCAAGTCGCGTCGAGGTACGTCGAGCGCGCCCGGTCAGGTCGGTGCCGCGACCGGACGGGCGATGGCGCGAGCAGCTCGCGGATCACGCGAAGCGCGTGGCGCCGCCCTTTGCGCGGCGGCACGACCAGCTCGATGCGATCGGTGAAGAGTACGGCGCCCACGCGGTCGTTGTTGCGGACCGCCGACATCGCGAGCACGGCCGCCAGCTCGCTCGCCGCCTCCGCCTTGAATCGCGCGCGCCGTGCCGAACCGCTCCGAGCCGGAGAGGTCCACCGCCAGCATGACGGTCAGCTCCCGCTCCTCGATGTACCGCTTGACGAACGGCCGGCGCATGCGGGCGGTGACGTTCCAGTCGATCGCGCGCACCTCGTCGCCGGGCAGGTACTCCCGCACCTCGGCGAACTCCATCCCCTGCCCCTTGAACACCGACCGGTATTCGCCGGTGAAGAGCGAGTTCACCAGCCGCCGCGTGCGCAGCTCGATGCAGCTTGACCTGCCGCAGGACCGCGGGCGACGATCGCCCTGCGGCGTCGGCCGCGCGCTCACGGACTCTCGATCGCGCCCAGAATCGCGCTGGACGATCCGATCGCTGGTCACCGCTTCGGCCTCCGCCTCGAACGAGGTCAGGACCCGGTGGCGCAGCACGTCCGGCGCGATCGCCTTGACGTCGTCGGGCGTGACGAAGTTCGCGCCCGCGGAGAAACGCGTGTGCGCGCGACGCCTGCGCCAGCGCGATCGTCGCGCGCGGGCTCGCGCCGAACTCGATCAGCGGCACGAGATCCTGCAGTCCGGCGTCCGCCGGCGCGCGCGTCGACGTGCACGATCTCGACGATGTAGTCGACGATGCGCTCGTCCATGTACAGCTCGGAGATGCGCTGGCGCGGCCTCGAGGATCGCGGCGGGCGACGCGACGCGGCTCCACCGGGATCGTCGCGCCGCCGGCCATCCGGCGCATGATCTCCTTCTCCTCGTCGCGCGTCGGATAGCCGACGCGCAGCTTCATCATGAAGCGGTCGACCTGCGCCTCGGGCAGCGGATACGTGCCCTCCTGCTCGATCGGGTTCTGCGTGGCCAGCACCAGAAACGGCTCGTCGAGCGCGTACGTCGTGCCGCCGATCGTGACCTGCTTCTCCTGCATCGCCTCGAGCAGCGCCGCCTGCACCTTGGCCGGCGCGCGGTTGATCTCGTCGGCCAGGACGATGTTGGCGAAGATCGGCCCGTGCTTGACCGAGAACTGCCCGTTGGACTGGTCGTAGACCTGGGTGCCGATGACGTCGGCGGGCAGCAGATCCGGCGTGAACTGGATGCGCGCGAACGTCGTGCGGATCGTCTCGGCCAGCGTGCGGACCGTCAGCGTCTTGGCGAGACCGGGCACGCCTTCGAGCAGCACGTGGCCGCCCGTGAGGAGGCTGATGAGCAGGCGCTCGACCATGTACTCCTGGCCGACGACGCGCCGCGCCACCTGCTGCATGACGGATTGCGCCAGCGCGATATCCGCTGGCCCGACCGCCGGTCCTGACGCCGGTCCGCGGGACGGCCGCGTCGGCCTGCAGCCGGTTCGCTCACGGCTGGTGCCGCGACGCAGACGGCGCTCCGCCGCGGTCAGCGGCCGCACCGCCCCGCGGGCAGCGGCCCAGCTCGATCGGCCCGAATCGCGTGCGGACCAGCCGCTCCACGCGGAGGTTCGACCGCCTCGCAGGCCCGGCGCACCTCGTGGGTCCGGCCCTCGGTGATCGTGAGCTCGATCTCCCAGCGGCGATTGCCGGCGGGCTGGACCGACACCTCGCTGCGGCCGGACGATGCCGTCCTCGAGCTCGATGCCGCGCCGGAAATCCCGCGCCGCGTGGATCGCGTTGCCCTGCACCGTCGCGACATACGTCCGCGGCACCGCGTGGCTCGGATGCGTCAGCCGATGCGCGGCGACGCCATCCGTCGTGAGCAGCAGGAGCCCTTCGGTCATGTAGTCGAGGCGCCCGACGTAGCGTCAGTCCCGGTAGCCGCAATGCCGGCGGCACGAGATCGAAGACAGTCCGGCGGCCGGCCGCCGCGCTCGTCGCGCGCGGTGGTCAGGACGCCTGGCGGCTTGTGCATGTACAGCCAGGTCTCGCCCCGCGTGCGGACGATGGGTGCGCCGTCGACCGTGATCCGATCGCGATCGGGATCGACGGTCTGCCCGACGCGGCGACGTGCCCGTTGACGCGCACGCGACCCGCGGCCACCAGGTCTCGGCCCGGCGTCGCGACGCGATGCCCGCCTGAGCCAGCGCACGCTGGATCCGACACCGGTGGGCCCCGGTGCCCGTCCGCCGCCGGAGTCACGACGCGGGCGCTGGTGCGGCGTCGACGGCCGGACGAAGCGCCACGGCCAGCTCGTCGGCCCGCGGCAGCTCGCCCAGATGCCGCAGCGCGAAATGCTCGAGGAACGCCGGCGTCGTCCCGTACAGCAGCGGCCGTCCCAGCGCGTCGGCCTTGCCCACCACGTCGACCAGCCCGCGCTCCAGCAGCGACTTGAGGATCGATCCGGCCGACACGCCGCGAATCTCTTCGATGTCCGCGCGCGTGATCGGCTGGCGGTACGCGATCAGCGCGAGCGTCTCGAGCGCCGCGGCCGACAGGCGGTGGGGGCGCGACGCAATCTGCGCCCGCTCGATCGCCGCGGTGTACTCGGGCCGCGTGAGGATCTGCCAGCCGCCCGCGGCCTCCACGATCTCGATGCCGTGGCCACCCTCGTCGTACTGCGATCGCAGCTCCGCCGATCGCCGCTTCGACCGACTCGGGCGTCGCGTCGGGATCGAGCGCGGCCAGCGCCTCGACGCTGACGGGCATGCCGCTCGAGAAGAGCGCGGCTTCAAGCAGCTGCGCCAGCGGTGTCATAGGCAGGTGGCTGATCGAGTGACGACAGGAGGCGGGGCACGTCGACGGTGCCGGAATCGCCAGCCAGCGTGTCCCGGCACCCGCTTCGCAGCCCGACGATTTCGACGGCGCCAAAGGCGCGCGGCTGGCGCAGCACGCATTCGCCCAGGCGTGCGAGCTCGAGCACCGCGAGCAGGACCGAGAGCACCTCCCACGGCTCCGCATTCACGCGGACCAGATCGCGCCAGCGAATGCGCGCGCGGCGCGCGAGCAGGGCGCGCGCGGCGGCGATCGCGCCGGCGACATCGAGCGCGCGCGGGATCGACCGCGTGAATGTCGGGCCCGCGTGCCGCCCGGAGGACCCGGTCCACGGCCGCCAGCAGATCGGCCATCGCGGCGCGACAGCGGGCCGGCGGACGGCAGCCGTTCGGGCGCGGGCGGCACGCGTGCGGGCGAATCGGTTGCGCCGGCCCTCGGCCCGGCGCTTCGAGGACGTCGACGACCTCACGCACCTGCTGGTACTCGAGCAGGCGCCGGACCAGCTCCGCCCGCGGATCGTCCCAGGCTTCGTCGCCGTCCCGCCGCGGCAGCAGCATCTGCGCCTTGATGCGCAGCAGCCGCGCGGCCATCTCGAGATACTCGGCCGCTTCATCGAGCCGCAGCGTGCGGATGCGCAGCAGGAACTGCTCGGCGATCCGCGCGATCGGGATGTCGTAGATGTCGATCTGCTCCTCGCGGAGCAGCGTGAGCAGCAGATCGAGTGGCCCGCTGAAATGCGCGAGCTCCACGACGAACGACGCCGGCGGCGCGTCGTCTGCCCGCGATCGGAACGGCCGCGCGTGGCCGCGTCGTCCGTCGGGTCTCGTCTCGCACGCCGATCGAGGTGGCTGCCATCAGGAATCGTCCCGTCGGACAGCACAGTGCGCCGTCTGCGGGCAAGACCAGGCTCGCGCACCGCCAGTTCTGCAGCGAGCGACGCGGAGACGTATGCGGGGAACAGCCAATAGCTGAGCACCGGCGTGTAGCAGAAGAGCACGAGCACGATCACGATCCCGGCGAATCCGATCTGCTGATATCGCTGCGCCAGCGCCGGCGGCAGCAGATACTTCATCACGTGCGAGCCGTCGAGCGGCGGGATCGGGAGCAGGTTGAACACCGCGAGGATGAGGTTCAGCCCGATACCGATCCATGCCATTGCTTGCAGGATGCCGCACACCGCCACGCGGCGGCGGATCGCCTGGCCAACGAACCCCGTGACGCAACCACGATTGTGCAGCCGATCGCGATCGCGACGTTGGCGGCGATGCCGGCCAGCGACACGATGATGTCGCCGCGCTTGTAGTTGCGATAATTGCGCGGATCGACGGGACTGGCTTGGCCCCCGCCAGGACGGGAGCATGCGCCGCGTACAGCATCAACGGCAAAATGATCGACATCCATGGGTCGATGTGCTTGATCGGATTCCACGTCAGGCGACCCAGTTTATAGGCCGTCGGATCCCCCTGCTTCAACGCCGCGTAGCCGTGGGCGATTCGTGCGCGATGATCGAGAAAAGCAGGATCGGCGCAATGAGGAGTAGGTGACTGGGCCAACGGGGATGGGCGGAGGGTGGAAGCCGGGTAGGGCGACAGCGCGCGGCGGGCCTGCAGTCAGCCTGAAGGTAGCCCGGCGGAAAAGCGTGTCAAAGCAATGTGGCGCCTTGACATCGCCCCCTGCGCGGCCTACGTTTTTGCCAGTCGACGGTCGGTCCTCCGCGGGCCGGCCGTTGTGCATCGTCCGTCTCTGTACCGACTCGCTGGGAGATCGCGTGCCGAATATCGCGTCCGCGAAGAAGAACATGCGCAAGACCCGCGCAGCCACCGTGCGCAATCGGGCCCAACGGGCGGCGCTGCGAACGGCGCTCAAGAGAGCCAAGACGACCGGCTCCAGCGCCGACGAGCGGCTCGTTGCCGTCGGCTGCTGGATCGTGCAGCACGCAAAGGCCTGATCCACAAGAATTCCGCCGCCCGCCACAAGAGCCGGCTGGCCACGGCGCGTAGACCGACACCGGACGCCCGTCGTGGAATACCAAAGGCCGGTCTCGCACACTCGCGACCGGCCTTTTGCATTGCGGCGCGGGCATCAGATTGGCTCCCGGCGCATCACAGCGCTGGATTACGGCCTGATCACATTGCCGCGAGCTCGCCTCCGCATCGCTCACAGTACCACTCGGTCGGATAGTTCATGGTGCCGCACTCGGCGCACTTGAGTGTCTTGACCTGCTCGACGGCACGTCGCGCAGGAAGATCGGCACGGGGTCCGTCAGACTGGGCTGCCGCCGGGGCGCCTCGTCGGACGCGCTCGCCTGCTCCGCCGCTGGCGCGACTCGCCAACGACGGGCAAGTCGGGTGGCGTCACGGCCGCGCCGGTGCCGGGGCCAGCTGGAGGAACCGCCGGTGCGCGGCTGGCCGCAGGAGCAGCCGGCGGGCGTCTTCGCCCGCTGCGCCGGAGCGGACGGCCGCGCCTGGGGTGCGGCGCGCTCCGCCGCGGCTGCCGGCGCGTGGTCCTTGGGCTCCACCACCGAATGCAGGAACGCCAGTTCGTCGAACGATTCCGGCGGCGCGGCAGCCGCGGCCCCGCTACCACGCGGCGCCGGCCGCGCGGGTGAGCTGCGCGGCGCCCTCTGCGCTGGACATTGGACTCGCCGGCGCCGCGGTGGATGCCGCCGCGATGCCATCGGGCCGGCGTGACGTGGCGGTCGCCATGTTGAGCAGTTGCTGCACCTGCGCCAGCTCCGACGCCGCCTCGGCGCGGCGAGCGGCGATCCGCGCAATGTCGGCCTCGCTGGTCTGGCTGACCTCGCGCCACTGCTCTGGACTATACTCGCCGACCGCCGCCCGCAGCTCAGCCTCGGCCCGCACATCGCGATGACCGTTCTCCTCGGTCTGCAGCGTGTTGACGCGGTCGGTCAACGTCTCGACGACCTGCCGGAGCTCCGCGGACCGGCCGCCCAGCTCCTCGAGGACATGGCCCAGGCGGGATTCATAGTCGCGCGTACACGCGGGCATACACGTGGCTCGAGGTCGTGGCGCGGCGCGACTCCAGCGCCGCGAGCCATTGCTCGTACCGTTGCCGCTCCTGCAAGAGCGCCGCGATCGCGTCCGTTGGCTTGTCCTGGGAAACCGTGGCCATCACTCGTCAGTCTGAGGGACCGCTCGCACCGCCATGCCGGACCGCGAACTCGGCCGGCGCCGAAGGTTAGTGCTCTTGCGCGGCAATATGATAGACTATCCGACCTCCGACAACGGTGCAGATCGCGCGCCCGCGGAGCTTGCGTCCCGCGTACGGCGTGTTGCGGCCCTTGGACAGGAATTGCTCCGGGTCCACCACCCACTCGCGCGACGGGTCGAACACCGTGATGTCCGCCGGCCGTCCCCGAGCGAGCGAGCCGCCGGGGAGATGGAAAATGCGCGCGGGCGCCACGGACATCCGCTCGATCAGTGTTGGGAAGTCGATTACCCGCGAGCCGACGAGCGAGGTCACCACCACGGCGAGCGCCGTCTCGAATCCGACGATCCCGTTCGGCGCGTCGGCGAACTCCCGCTCCTTCTCATCGTAATGGTGGGGCGCGTGGTCGGTCGCGATCGCGTCGATCGTCCCGTCGCGCACCGCCTCGCCGAGGACCGCGACGTCCTCCGCCGTGCGGAGTGGCGGATTCATCTTCGCGTTGGTGTTGTACCCCTCGACCGCTTCCTCGGTCAACGAAAGGTGATGCGGACAGACTTCGGCCGTCACCTTGATGCCGCGCTCCTTTCCCCACCGGATGAGCTCGACCGACCCCTTCGTCGAGGCGTGCGCGATGTGCACGTGGCCGCCGGTCCGCCGGCTGAGCAGAATGTCGCGGATCACCATGATCTCTTCCGCCTCGCTCGGCACCCCGCGAAGCCCGAGCCTCGCGCTCACGATCCCCTCATTCATCGCGCCGCCGACCGCGAGCGTCGGTTCCTCGCAGTGATCGATCGACGGGTATCGTAGAATGTCCGCGCGTACTCGAGCGCCGTCCGCATGAGCTGCGCGCTGGCGACCGGCCGGCCATCGTCGCTGATCGCGACAGCGCCCGCCCCGACCATCTCGCCGACTTCAGCCAGCGCGTGCCCTTCCTGGCGCACCGAGATCGCACCGATCGGGTAGACCCGTGCCGCGTTGGCCCGCTGCCCCTGCCGGACGACGAAGCCGACCGCCGCCTGGTTGTCGGTCACCGGATCGGTATTGGGCATCGCGCACACCGCGGTAAAGCCGCCCGCGGCCGCCGCGCGAGCGCCGGTGGCGATCGTCTCGACATCCTCGCGGCCCGGCTCACGCAAATGGCAGTGCACGTCGATGAATCCCGGCGACACGATCGCACCCGCGCAGTCGATGATCTCGGCCCCGTCCGGAACACCGCCCCTCGGTCCGGCATGCGCGATCTTGCCGTCCACTACGATCACGTCCCCGACGACGTCGAGATCCTGCGACGGGTCGATGATCCGGCCGCCCTGTAGCACGAGTGGCCGAGTCATCGCTCGCCCCCTGGGGTCGACTTGGCGGTTTCGGCCAGCTCCGGCCGCCCACCCGCCAGCAAATACAGGACGGCCATCCGGATCGCCACGCCGTTCGTCACCTGGTTGAGGATCACGCTGTGCGGGCCATCCGCCACGTCGGAATCGATCTCGACGCCGCGATTCATCGGACCGGGATGCAGAATCAGCACGTCATGGCCGACGCGCTCCAGTCGTTCGCGCGTGACGCCGAACACGCGGTTGTACTCGCGCAGCGACGGGATGTATCCGGCCGTCATGCGTTCGAGTTGCAGGCGGAGCACGTTGAGCGCCTGCGCCCACTCCATCGCCGCCTCGACCCGGTCGAAGACGGTGACGCCGAACTCCGCGATCGCGTTCGGCAACAGCGAGCGCGGACCGCAGACCGCGACCTCCGCACCCATCTTCTGCAGACCCCAGATGTTCGACCGGGCCACGCGGGAGTGCAGGACGTCTCCCACGATGCACACGCGAAGCCCGCGCAGATCACCGAAATGGTCGCGCAGCGTGAGCAGGTCGAGCAGCCCTTGCGTGGGATGCTCGTGCGTGCCGTCGCCCGCGTTGATCACGTTCGACTCGATGCGCTCGGCCAGAAACTGGGCGGCGCCCGACGCGCCGTGCCGCATCACCACCATGTCGATCCGCATCGCCTCGAGGTTCCGCGCCGTATCGACCAGCGTCTCACCCTTGCTGACACTCGATCCCGACGCGGCGACATTGACGGTGTCGGCGGACAGGCGCTTCTCGGCGAACTCGAACGAAACCCGCGTTCGGGTCGACGGCTCGAAAAACAGGTTGACGATCGTCGAACCGCGAAGCGTCGGGACTTTCTTGATCGCTCGCTCGCTGATCTCCTTGAACGGCTCCGCGGTGTCGAGGATCAGCCCGATCTGCTCTGGAGTCAACGGCTCGAGGGCGAGGAGGTCCTTGCCCAGCGGGCTCGTCACGCGGATTCCTCTCCAGCCGCCCGGCGGCTGGCGGACGACGCTGCCTTCTTCGGACGGCTGGCCACGGCGGCGCGGCCCGCATCACTCGCGGGTGACGTCTTCGGCACGACGACGACCGCATCCCGGCCGTCGAGTTCCGCCACGAGCACATCGACACGCTGATCGGTCCGCAGCTCGACGCGTTTACCCACGACGTCGGCGTGAATCGGGAGCTCGCGGCCCCCGCGATCGATCAGGACCGCGAGGCCGATCCGCGCCGGCCGCCCGAAGTCCGCCAACTCGTCGAGCGCGGCCCGAACGGTCCGCCCGGTGTACAGCACGTCGTCGACGATGACCACCCGCGCGCCGTCAATGTCGCCCGGAATGTCGGTCGGCCCAACGACCGGGCGCGGGCCGACGGTCTGGAGATCGTCGCGATACAGCGTGATGTCCAGCGCACCACGACGGGGCGCCTCCCCTTCCCGCTCCGCGATCAGTTGCGCAATCCGATCGGCGAGTTGCACTCCCCGGCGCTGAATGCCCACCAGGACGAGATCTGCAATCCCATCGTGAAGCTCGACGATCTCATCCGCCATCCGGCGGAGGGTGCGGTCCATAGCGCGCGGGTCGAGCAGGATCGTCGATGAAGGCTGCGAAGCTGACGGCATGTCGCCCAAATATGCGGCACGATCACCCTGACCGGTACCGTGCCACGCCGGCTCGGCCACGGGCGCGCCAGACCGAGCGTCTCAGCGACGCGTTGTGGCTACGCCGCCTCCGGCTCCAGGCACTTTGCATTGTCATGGGCCGGCGAGTTCACGTACGTCGACACCGGATAGGCGGAGAGCGCCGCGGCACCATTGTACGGGCGGAGCATCGACAGCGCATCGGCTGCCGGTGTAGCGGGATTCAGCCACGCACCATATGACGCCGGGTCGAGAATGACGGGCATGCGGTCGTGGAGGCTCGCCATAAACGCGTTGGGCGTCGTCGTGACCACGGTGCATGTCTGGACAACCTCCCGGGTCGTGCGATTGCGCCACGATTCCCACAGGCCGGCCAGCACGAATGGGCTGTTGTCCGGCATCCGCACCGCGTATGGCCGCCTGCGTTTCTCGCCAGGGATGGCCTGCCATTCGTAGAAGCCGTCGACCAGGACCAGGCAGCGCCGTTCGCGAAAGGCGTCCCGGAACGCGGGCTTCGTGTCCACCCCCTCGGCGCGGGCGTTGATCATCCGGGAACCGACCGACAAATCCGAGGCCCACCAGGGCACGAGGCCCCACCGGAGCTTGACCGCCTCCGGCTCGCCATCCCGGGCCCGGACCACCATTTGGTCCTGGGTCGGGCAGACGTTATATCGGGGCGCCCACTCCGGCACGTCCTGCAGGGCGAGCCAGCGGGCGATCAAATGGGCCGAGAGGGTTAGCGTGGTCCGTGCGCACACCCCCGCAATGTGTCGTGGGGCAGTAGATTGCGCGACGTAGCGGGCGAGGTCGCTCGGGTCCGTCAATCAGCGTCCCGGACACAGGGGGGTAGCCGTGCATGAGTTCGTTCAGATGCCGGTGGGCTGGTCTGCGGTCTATCTCGTGGAGTGGGCCGTCTTCGCGATGTGGGCGGCGTACGTCCTCGGAGCCTCGGTCCTGTCCCCGCCGTATCGCGCTCGCGTCCATCGCGGAAGCTGGCTGCATATCGGCGAGGGCTGGGTGATCGTGGCGCTGCTCTGGGCCGCCCGGGGCTGGATAAAATATGTCATGGCCGCGGCCGACCGCGACTGGTCTGGCACCGGCCCCGTGCCACAGACGATGCGGTGGATGGCGATTGCGCTGTTTGCGCTGCTGCCGGCGTTGTACCTGCTTCCACTGATCATGGCGATCACTACGGGCGTCCACTTATGGCGCGTGGCGCCGCCAGCCCCAGCCGAAGCAGCGGGAATGTCCTGATGCGGGATCACTGCACGACCATCGCGGTGCCTTGAGCACCGGTGAAACGCCGGGCAGCTTTCTCGCGATGACCGCAGGTCCCACGCTCGTCCCGCCGTCAGCGCGCGCCCCACGGAGGGACGAGGCCGAGCTCGACGCGATGAATGAGCGCGTGCGGGCCGCGAGTGCATTCGTGGCGCAGGCCGAAGCGGCACTGCAAACTGTGGTCGTCGGCCAGCAGGCGATGCTGGGCCGTCTCATGGTCGGCCTTCTGGCCGACGGACACATCCTGCTCGAGGGGCTGCCAGGGCTGGCCAAGACCCTCGCTGTGCGCGCGCTGGCATCGGTGATCGACTGCCGCTTCCAGCGCATTCAGTTCACGCCCGATCTCCTTCCCGCGGACCTCGTGGGGACGATGATCTACAATCAGAAGACGGCCGAGTTCACCGTACAGCGCGGACCGATCTTCGGGAACATTATCCTCGCCGATGAGATCAACCGCGCGCCGGCCAAGGTGCAGAGCGCGCTGCTCGAAGCGATGCAGGAGAAACAAGTCACGATCGGCGGCCAGAGCTTCCGCCTGGATGAGCCCTTTCTGGTGCTGGCGACGCAGAATCCGATCGAGCACGAGGGGACCTACCCGCTGCCGGAGGCGCAGATCGATCGCTTCATGCTGAAGCTGATCGTCACCTACCCTGGCCGGCGGGACGAGAGCGAGATGCTCGACCGGATGACCGGACCGCCGCTCCCGCCGCTCTCGCCAGTCGTGGACGCCGCCGCCATTCTGCGCGCGCGGCGCGTCGTGGACGATATCTACCTCGACCCTCGGGCCAAGGACTACGCGCTCGATCTGGTCCGCGCGACCCGTGAGCCCGGCACCATGGGTCTCGCGCCGCTGGCCCCGCTTATCGAATACGGCGCCAGTCCCCGGGCCGCGATCGCCCTCGTGCGCGCCGCCAAGGCGCACGCGTTCCTGCATGGGCGCGCCTACGTGACGCCGGCGGACATCAAGTTGCTGGCACCGGACGTTCTCCGGCATCGGCTGATCCTGACCTACGAGGCCGACGCCGAGCGCGTCACCGCCGACGCGATCATCACGCGCGTCCTGGACGGCATCGCCGTCCCCTAGGGAGATACCGTGAGAGGCGCAGGCAGTGGATCACCATCGCCGGTGCCACCGCTGGGCTCCGACGTCACACTCGCCGAAATCCTGGCTCAGGTGCGCCAGCTCGAGGTCAGCAGCCGCCGGCTCGTGCGGGACGTCCTGGCCGGCGAATACGGGAGCGTCTTCAAGGGGCGCGGGGTCGAGTTCGCCGATGTGCGTGAGTACCACTTCGGCGATGACGTGCGGACGATCGACTGGGGTGTCACCGCGCGCATGGATGCCGCCTACGTCCGGCGCTACGTCGAGGAGCGCGAGCTCACAGTACTGTTCCTCATCGATCACAGTGCGTCCGACTCCTTCGGCGCCCGGAGCCGCCCGAAGATTCAGCTCGCGACCGAGCTCAGTGCCGTGCTCGCGCTGGCCGCCGTTCGCAACAACGACCGGGTCGGCGCGGCGCTGTTCACGGACCGCGTCGAGGCGTTCGTTCCGCCCGCCAAAGGCAAGCGGCACGTGCTCCGTGTCATCCGCGAGCTGCTGGCGTTCCGGCCCGTCCGCCGCGAGACGAATCTTGCGGCCGCCCTCCAGTACGCGATTCGCGTGCTGCCGCGGCGGGCGGTGATCTTCGTAGTGTCCGACTGGCTCGACGAGGGGTACGCGACGGAGCTTGAGATCGCGGCGCGGACACACGATGTCATCGCCGTCCAGGTGGTGGACCCTCGCGAGCGGGAATTGCCAGACATCGGGCTGCTCACGCTGCGCGATCCGGAACGCGGCGCCTGGGTCACGGTCGATACCGCGAGCGAACCAGTCCGGGCTCGCTATCGTGGCCGCGCCGCCGCGTTCGACGCCGCACTCACCCGTCGCGTGCGTCGTAGCGGCGCCGATATCGTCCAGGTGCGGACCGGCGAATCGTACGTTGGCCCCCTCCTCTCCTTCTTTCGGCGGCGCGAACGCCTCCACCTGCAATGAACGGTCGCACACTCGGAGCGCGCAGCATCGCATGGCGGCGAATCCCTTGGCGGCGAATCGGATGGCGGCGAATCGTCGCGGCGGCCCTTCGCCGCTCGCGCTGGTCGCCGCGGCACGGACGGCGAGTCCACAAGCCGTGAGCACCGCCGCGCCGCCTGCTGACGTGCCGCGGATCATCGCCCGGCTCGACAGCGGCACCGTGGCGGTCGGCGATCCCGTGACCCTGCGGATCCTGCTGCGGCTCCCCGCCAGCAGTCACCTCGCGGACGCCACGCCTTTCTTCAGAGACCCGTTGCCACCGGGCGTCCGCCTGATCCGCGCGGACTCGGTGCGTACCGCCGCCGCCGGCACCCGGACCGCGACGATCACCGTGGTCCTCTTCCGGCCCGGGACGACCCAGCTTCCGCCGATCGCCGTGGCCTACCGGCCGGCGTCCGGTGCGCCTCCCGACACCGCGCGCACCGCGCCCATGGACTGTCATCGTGACACCGCTCGTGATCGGCGGATCAGGGACCCTGCGTGACATCAAGAAGATCGACATGGCCCCGATCTCGCTCCGGACCGCCGCAAGCATTGTGATGGGCGGCCTGGCGGTGATCGTGATCGTCCTGCTCGCCAGCCGGCTCGAACAGCGCCGGTATGCCGCCGCGGCAGTGGCGCGCGATCCCGCATTGCCGGGCGCACCGGCGGGTCCCTACGACTTCGCCCTTGCCCGGCTCGCCGAGATCGCGCAGGCGTGGACGGCGCGCGGCGACGTCGAGGCGCACTATGCAGGCACCGCGGATGTCCTGCGGCGCTATCTCGCTGACGCGCACGGCGTCCCCGCGCCCGAGCGCACGACACCGGAGTTGCTCGTCGCGCTCCCGGACCGGCTGGCGGGCCAACGCGCCGCGCGCGGCGGCGAGCGACGTGCTGGACGCCGCGGATCTCGTCAAGTTCGCGCGGTACGCGCCCGCGGCTCCGGCGCCCGCGACGTTGCTGGCGACCGCCCACTCGGTCCTGTCCGATTGGGAGGCGACGCGGTGACGCCATCGGTGACGCCATTGGTGACGCCGTTCTCCGGGATGCAATTCGCCGACCCATGGGCGTTCGTGCTCCTCGTGGTGGTGGCCGCCGATGCGATGCGCGCATGGCCCCGCCGCGACCGCGTGCCCGCGGCGCACCTCGGATTTCCCGGGGTGTCGTTTCTCGCCGGCGAGCCTGCCGCGGGCCGGGTGCGGTGGTTACGCCTGCCACCGGCGATGCGCACGCTGGCGCTGGCGCTGCTTGTCGTGGCGCTCGCTCGCCCGAGGGCGGATGGTCTGCGGCACGATACGCCCGTGCGCGGCCGCAACATCGTGCTCACGCTCGACATCTCGAGCAGCATGAAGGCGCTCGATTTCCGGACCGGTAACCGGATCGAGGTGGCGAAGCGGGTACTGGGCGACTTCGTCGCGCGGCGCCGCGGAGATTTCCTCGGGCTGGTGGTCTTCGCCGGACGTGCGTTCACGCAGGCCCCGCTGACGACCGATGCGGATGTCGTGCTCGAGTTGTTGCACCGCGCCGACATCGGCCTGTTGCCGGACGGCACCGCGATCGGGACGGCCCTCGCCATGAGCGAGAGCCATCTCGAGGACCTCCCGCGCGAGAGTGGCGTGATCGTCCTTCTGACCGACGGCGGCAACAACACCGGATATCCCGACCCACTCGCCGCGGCAGAAGCGGCGCGCGCCCTCGGCATCCGGATCTACGCGATCGGGGTCAGTTCTCGCGGTGCCACGCCGATCGCGCCCTATGAGACGGGGCGCCCCGCGACGATGGAGGCGCCCCTCGACGCTCACCAGCCACGAGGAACAGGTCCTGGGGCGGATCGCATCCATCAGCAACGGCAAGTATTTCCGTGTCAGCGACGATAGCGCGCTGGTCCGCGTCCTGGCCGAGATCGATCGGCTCGAGCGCACCGACCGCCATCTCTCCGAAGTCGTGAGCTATCACGAGTACTTCGTGGTTCCCCTGATCGCGGCCGTGCTGCTCATCGCGGGCGAGATGGTGCTGCGTGCGACCTGGCTCCGGGTGCTGCCATGATCGCCCGCCCGTGGACACCCGGGCGCGAGAGCGCCAGCCGATGAGATTTGAAACGCCCGCCGCACTGCTCGGCCTGGCCGTGCTCATCCCGTTCGCCCTCATGTTTGCCCATGCCGCACGCGCTCGCGGCGAGGCACTCGGCCGCTTCGGGGCACTCGCCGCCAGTGTGCTACCCACGGGGATCCCACGCCCGCGGCGCCGCCGGCTGGCCGAGGGGATCGCGCTGGCCGGCATCGCGCTCTGTGTTGTCGCTCTCGCGCGCCCGCAGTTCGGGCCGAACGCGCGCGCCCTGCACCGCACGAGCGGCGACATCGTGTTTGCACTCGACGTGTCGCGGTCGATGGGCGCTGCCGACATGGCGCCATCGCGGCTCGGCGCCGCCAAGCAGGCGGCCTCCACGATCGCCCGCGCGTTTCCTGACGACCGCGTGGGCCTGGTGATCTTCGGAGGCACAGGGTTCCTCCAGCTCCCGCCGACCCTCGACCACTCGACGTTCCGGACGTTCCTCGATGCGGCGGCGAGCGGTGACATCCCGGACCTCTCGACGAACTTCGAGGCGCTCGCTGGTCTGCTCGCCAGAACCGCCGCGCAGGATCGCGGCGACGCCCCCTATACCACCGTGGTGCTGCTCTCCGATGGCGAAGACGTCGAGGGCAAGCTCGAACAGGCCATCGGCCTCCTCGACACCGCGCACGTACGCGTGTTCACCGATCGGGGTCGGCACGCCCGGTGGGGCGCCCGTGATGGACCGCGACCCCCGCGGAGCGCTCGTTCCACACCTCGACTGGCGAGGCCAACCGGTCGTATCACATCTCGTCGAGCTGAACCTCCAGGACATCGCGAGGCGGACGGGCGGGACATACGTCCGGTGGGATGGGACTGGGACGGTCGCGCCGCTCATCGCGCAGCTCGGCCAGATGAGCCGCCGTTCGGTATCGAGTGAGACGCATGGCCAGCTCGCCGATCAGTATCAGTGGCCACTGGCGCTGGCCGGGTTGCTCTTCCTCGTCTACCCCGCAGCCCTGCGCAGGCGCGAGGCGGTGTCATGACGCTCCTCTCTTCGCGGGTCGCGTGGCGTATCGCGATCGTCGCGGCCATCATTGTCGCCGGCGCGCTCATCGGGTTCTGGCTCGAAGGGCCGGTGGGTCTCGCCGTCGAGCGTGATCACGCTGAGCAGCTGTATCGCGACCGCTCATGGCACGCGGCGGACACGGCGTTCTCGGCCGTCGTGCGCGAGGCGACGGCGCACCGCCTGTCGGGGATGCTCCCATCGCTCGAATACAACAGTGGCAACGTCTCCTATCGATTGGGCCGTTTTCAGGAGGCGGAACGCCGCTACCAGGGAGGACTCGGCGGAAGCCGCGAGCTGCGGGAGCGCACGTATTTCAATCTCGGGAACAGTTACGTGTGGCAGGCCCGCGCCGAATATGACCGCGTCGGCAAGCGCAGCGCGCTTGCGCGCGGCGATCGACTCGTACGAGGAAGCGCTGCTCCTCGACCCGCAGGATCGCGACGCGAAGTGGAATCTCGAGATCGCATTGCTACGCCTGGAGGATGCGTCGGATTCGGCGGGTGCCGGCCTGCATCGCGGCGATGCCAACTGGGCCGGCGGCAATCTGACGAAGTCGGGCTATGAGGGTGCGCCCCAAACTGGCGCCGGAGCGACGCCTGGCGGTGGCTACGGGACGTCGAGCGGCGAGGAGGCGGTGAAGCAGATTACCGAGACGGAAGCACGGGAGATGCTCAAGACTGTCGAACAAGCGCAGGTGACGGGTCAACAGGCGGGCGCGCAGCCCACACCCGCGGCGCAGCGGCCATCGCACGAGCGGGACTGGTGACATGGAGGCCGCGATCGTCGCGGCCGGGCCACCTTTCAGACTTTGGCGGCGAGCCATACTATTGACGGAGCGGCCGAGTATCTGTGTGGCCCTCCGCGTCCTATCCAGCACCGTTACCGCGAGGCCTCATGCGCTACAGCTTCGACAAGCTCGCTTTCGTGGCAGGGGAACGTCGGCCAGCCACATGGACGTTCGCGGGAACCAAGGTGACGGGTCACGAGCATCCCTACGCCGTGACCGACCGGAATCATCCCTCCCGCAACCGGTGGGAGTTCGTGGTTCGCGTCCCTGATGCGGCGGCTGGCCGCATCGAAGTCCGCCCCGCGCAGGTGCCGAACGACGCCGCTTGGGCGGCGCTCGACCGTTACGGGCTCACCTTCATGCCCGCGACGCGTCCGGGATATACGAAGGACCGGTACTGCCTGGTCTCGTTCCCCCGAACCGACGGCGAAGGTACCCGGTCAGTCGTGCATCAGGGCGACGAATCCTCCCTCCCCTACTGGCTACGCCACCTCGGTCGCCGGCTCGTCCGCAAGGACAAGGTGCGAACCACTCGCGGTACCGATGCGCACGCCCTCGTCATTCTGGTGCCGCGAGACGACTACGAGCGGATGATCGCGCTGTACCTGGCCACCAAAGCGTGGGTGCTCAAAACGCGGGCTGCCGGCCACCGATAGACCGCGGCGCGCGTGCGCGCCGATAGACTACGTCCGCGCTCTCGTTCGCACCGATCCGTGCCGTCCTCCGCGCCGTCGTCCGTGCCGTTATCCACTCCAGAACTGCGAGTTCGTGTGATTGTGATGGTCCATTCACCCCGGAGCCTGCGCCCGATGCGTATCCGCATCTCGCCGCGGCGGCGGTCATGGGCGTCGTGTGCCTCGTGAGTGCGCACGCCGCCCACGCGCAGGGCCAGCCCAGCCCCAGCCGCTGCGCCCGGCGTCCAGAAACCGGTGCCCCGCACCAAGCAATGGTGGTGTGAGGTCTTCGCCCAGCCAGCGTCGTCCGCGACGCTGACCCAGGACGAACGGGATCACGACTACTTCTTCTCACAGATCTTCGAGAAGACGCACCCCACGCGCGACGACGAGGATCTGATCGAACGACGCTGCCGCACGGCATTCGAAGTGCAATTCGGGTCGAGGTGGACGCTGGTCAGTGCTCGCGCGCTGTCGGCCGGCAATCGCGATCAGGCGGTGTCAGAACGCGTCACCGACGAGAACAATCCGGTACGTCGCGGACGCACGCGCGATTTCCGGATACCCGAGGACTACTGACGGTCCTCGCGACTGGACTGTCCCGGCGACCGGCGGAGGAATTAGCCCGCTCTATGCCGCGTCGGAGCGGGCGGTGACGCAGGCGGCGAAGCCGTCGGTGAGGCAGGCGGCGTGGCCGGTGGTGCGGGTGGTGGCGAACTCCCCGGCGCGGCGGCTGGGATGCCTGCTTCGATCCCTGCTGGTTCCCGGGAGTCGCCGCGGCGGGCGTCCGATTCCGGTCGAACCGGGCCTGCTGGTCAGGCGTGAGGACGTCGCGGAACGCATTGTTTTGCCGGCGAATCAGATCGCGAATCGGGGCCACGAGCGCGCGTCCGGGGTCGCCGAGGTCCCGTGCCTGCGATCGGTACGCGGCCCGGATCGAATCGATCCTGACCCGTTCCGAATCCGACAGCGTGATGCCGCGCAGCGGATCACGAATACTGGGAACCGAGTTGGCGATGAGCCGGGTTGTCGTATTGCCTGGCTGCTGATTGTACTGCCCTCCGTTGGTGCCTCCACGGCGGTTACTCACCGGAGCCGTCACGTAATTGTTCGATCCGTTCCCGACGAGCGCGACGCGTTCCAGCTGCTCCAGGGTCAGGACATTCGAGCGCTTCGGCCCGAGTGCGGCGCGCCCGGGCGCGCAGTTGGGCCGAGACGTCGGCGATCGCGTCGTGCAGCGCCTGCACACTGTCGTGCGCCGAACGGTGGGCGTGAGACGTGTCGGCGGTCCTGTCAGTGGTCTTGTCGGTGTTCTTAGGCGGCGCCGGCAGGTAGCCGTCGAACTCGTGCGCCTGCGTCCGCAAGGAATCCAGCATACGGCGCATCGGGCGCGCGCCCACCGTATAGCGCGAGTCGAGTGCCGACAGCTTGGTCACCTGGCTATCCGTGATGCCATAATCCAGCCGGTGCTCGAAAAACGGGCCGATGGGATTGATCGCGTTGATGTCGACGTCCTCGGTCCCGACCGTCCCCGCCGCGGGCGCTGGAGGTTGCGCCGGGTGTGCTCCCGAAGAGGATCCACACGCCGCGGCGACTGCCGAGAGGCCCGCGAGGGCCACGATTCGAATCAACGCTCGAATGAGCGCGCCGGGCGCGCGATTCAGTGGCGCAGAACGGTTAGGCAAGCGGTCCTCGATGCGTGGCATTCGGTGTGAAAACCACATGACCGGGCATGTCGCCTGGCCCATGGCGCGGCGTACCGTGTCCCAGGGACGGGACTCGGGATTTCTCCGTGGTACCCTTGCGAGGTCAGGAGTTCCGCACGAGGCCGGCGCGGGCCCGGACACCGCTTGACGGCCGAGAAATTGGGGGGCCGGCCGCCTGCACGGTAGGGGCAATGCCCAGCCGGGAGTTGAGGTAAGGATCATGTAACACCCAACCCATTGGCTAGCGCCGCGATCCCGTTGGGCTGAAGGTTGATCGCACGGGCGGCATCGATCGCCACCGGTCAATCCGCATACACACTTGGGTCGGGGGCGCAGTGCACGTTTTCGGAGAAGCGGTCAGCATGGCGGGCGCGATCTTCCTGCTCCTGGCGCTCGGTCTCGCGTTGAGCTTCGAGTTCGTCAACGGATTTCACGATACCGCCAACGCCGTCGCCACGGTCATCTACACCCACACGCTCAAGCCCACCTACGCCGTTGTGTGGTCCGGCTGCTGGAATCTGATCGGCGTGCTGGTGTCGACCGGTGCCGTCGCGTTCAGTGTCGTGTCGCTCCTGCCCGTCGAGCTCGTGCTCAATGTCGGCTCGGGCGCCGGATTCGCCATGGTGTTCGCCCTGCTGATCTCGGCCATCGTCTGGAATCTCGGGACCTGGTATCTGGGGCTGCCGGCATCGAGCTCGCACACGCTGATCGGATCGATCATGGGCGTCGGCCTCGCGAACTCGTTGCTCGCCAAAGGACACGTCTTCGGTGAAGGCGTGAACTGGGCGCAGGCCAAAGGCGTCGGCGCATCCCTGCTCATCTCGCCGATCGTCGGATTCGTCTGCGCCGCGTTGCTGCTCCTGGTCAGCAAGGCGCTGATCAAGTCGCCGGAGTTGTACGCGGCGCCTGCAAAAGACGCTCCCCCGCCCCCGTGGATTCGTGGGCTGCTGATTCTGACCTGCACGGGCGTGAGCTTCGCGCACGGCTCCAATGACGGGCAGAAGGGCATGGGACTCATCATGCTCATCCTGATCGGTATCATCCCCGGCGCCTACGCGCTCAACATGAGCGCTGACCACGCGACGCTGACGCAAATCGTCGCCGCCGCTGATGCCGCACGCCCCGCGTTCGTCACCGCCGCGGGCGGTGTGTTGGTACCGGCCGGCGCCGCCAACGACACCCTGTCTGGATTCCTCAAGACCTCGGGCAAGGAGTCACCGGCAACCTTCGCGGCCCTCGCCGCGGTCGATCTGTCGATCGCCGACCAGCTGCGCCAGCCACAGAGCTTCATCGACCTGTCGATCGAGAAGCGGTCGGCGCTGCGGACCGACGCAGTATCTGGTGTCTGAATCGATTACGAAACTGGACAAGAAGAAACTGCTGGCCGATCCGTCATTCGCGCCGGCGCGAGTGCTCAAGGCGCAGTTGGAGCACGTCACGAAGTTCATCCCGACGTGGGTCAAGTTCGCCGTCGCCATTGCCCTTGGACTCGGCACCATGATCGGATGGAAGCGCATCGTGGTCACGGTCGGCGAGAAGATCGGCAAAGAGCACCTGACCTACGCGCAGGGCGCATTGGCGGAGGTGGTGGCCATGCTGACGATCGGCGCGGCGGACTATTTCGGGCTTCCGGTGAGTACCACGCACGTCCTCTCGTCCGGGGTCGCCGGCGCGATGGCCGCCAACCGTTCGGGTCTCCAGATGGGCACTTTGCGCAACCTGCTCCTGGCGTGGGTCCTCACGTTGCCCGTGTGCGTCCTCCTCGGCGCGACGACGTTTGCGGCCGGACTCTACCTCGTGCTCCATGTCTTCGGCGTGCGATGACCGGAGCCATTTGACCGGAGTGGAATCGCGCGGGTAAAACGATGCGCGCGGCGGCTGGCTGAAGGCCCCGCGCGATACCGCTTGGCAACCGCTTACATTGGCTTGGGCAGCCCATGGGCCAACGCCTCGGGCCGCCACGCCGTACACATGAGAGGACAGGGCGCGCGTGGGCGCGCGGAACCGTAGCGGGGTGCCACTATGCGAATCGTCATGGTACTGATGGCCGTACTCCTCGCCGCGGCATGTAGCGGCAGCGATCCGGATGCTCCCTCTGGGGCGTGCGCGCAGGATGAGCAGGCAGCCTTGTCGCTCTACGGTCCCCCGCTGGGCGTCTCCACGAGCGGCAACGTGACCACCTACACATGGGCGAGCGCCACCGGCTCGTTCACATCGGACGGCTCGTCGTGCACGGAGTCGATCACCTGACAGAGACCGATCCCCGGCAGGGTTGAATGAAAAAGGACCGCCTCCATGGCGGTCCTTTTTGCGATCGGGTCTCGCATCGCGTGTCGCGCTACGCGTCTCGTGCTACGCGTCTCGTGCTACGCGTCTCGTGCTACGCGCCTCGCGGCGGCGACTCCGCCCTGATGTACACCGGATCGCCCGTCTGGTCCGCCCACCATCGCAGGGTCTGCTCGATGACGACCGCGGGATCTTCCTCCCCGGCGTACGTGCCCATGACGTGCCATCCGCCGCGCCCCTCGACATGCACTGCGAGCGCATCGAAGGCCGGCTCTCGCGGCTGGGCTGGGCGCGCCACGCCGGCTTCACCGATCTTCCGGGGTGGAGGAGGCTGGCGTACGTGGTCCACGCGGAATCGAAGTCCGTTCGTGGTCTTGAAGGTCACGGGCCAGTCCATTGCATCTCCCTTGGGTTGCGCGTCCAGGAAAACGGACACCCGCAGCATACCCTCGGGGCCGGTGTTAGTCCACCTGCCATCGAGCGTTCCTGCCGCTATGCCTGCCGGTCAGTGGGTGGCTGGTTGCCCGGCACCTTGCACCGCAGGGGGCGCGCCCGACCCGACGATCAATGGCGACGCGAGCGCATCGAAGTGGTTTGCGCGCAGGATCCGCTGTCCATCGGCCGACAGGAGATACTCCGTGAACCGGGCACCCAGCGCCGGAATGCGGTGCGATCGTGGGCACGGTCACGGCAAACAGGATCGGTGCGCCACGCACCGTGATCGTGTCGCCGAGCTTTTTGCCCACGACGCGCGCCGACGCCGTGGCATACGTTGCCGAGTCCGCGGGAGTGCCCAGGTCGATCTCCGGCGGAAGAGTGACGGTCCTGAGCTGCGACTGATCGGCAAGGTTCTGGTACGTCCAGAATGTAGTCGAGGTCACCGGACTGCAGCAGCGCCACCTGGTCGGCCTCACGGGGCCGCACATTGCGCGGAGGTGCCGCCGCAAGGAGCGCCGCCGCCAGACCAGTCTTGTGGTAGTAGCGCTCCGCCAGTTGGAATACCAGCAGCGTGCGGTATCCGGACGGATCGGTGTTTGGATCTGCGCGGCCGACCTGCACGCCTGGGCGCTGAATGACCGTCACCCAGTTCAATGGCGTGACCTGGTGCGCGAACTTCGACGTGTCAGTGTAGGCGAGCACGATCCGGTTTCTGCCGAACACCGCATACCACGTCGTGTAGCGCGGCATCAGTAAATTCGGAAACACCTCAGGATCCGCGAGCGCGACCACGTCCGGGCGCCGTCCCAACTCGGTGATACGCCGCGCCACCTCGAGACTCGCGCCTGGCTCGATTTGATAATGGATGCCGGTCCGAGCGGCGAAACTGTCGAGCACGATCGTCAGAGGCTTCGTCATCGACGCCGCGTTCATCACGACGATCGTCGAGTCGCCTGCGGCAGCGGAATCGGCTGTGGTCTGTTTGGCCTGATCGGCGGAGGGCCGGCAACCTGTCGCGGATACGACGCCTGCCGCGGCTGCGGCGGCGAGCACTGCACCAGCGACAGCAGACCGTGTGGCGAACGACGTCAGGTGGATCCTCCTGAACCGGTTACGCGAACGTATCGCGACAGGGGGCGTTCGGCAACGTGCCCGAACGCCCCCTGCATCCATTCCGCGAATCCGCTCCGTCACGCTACGTCATGTTAGAGCATGGCGAGCACTTGCTGCGCGGCGCGGTGTCCCTCGGCGGCCGCGATCGGCCAATGCTGGTTGCCGTTCAGCTCCGAGTGGCCGAAGGTGACCCGTCCCCACGGTTGCCGCAACAGATCCGCCGGCGTCGGCTTCCCGTTCTTCGGCGTGTAGAACCCCGGCCCCGCGTTGCAGTACGCGTGGCCCCACCGGTTCAGCACGATCCCCGCCACATCCCGCTTCGGATCGAACCCCGATGCCCCGAACAACGTCACCATCTGTTGCAGAATCTGCGTCTCGAACTCCCGGTAGCTCGTCGACAACAACTTCTGCCGCCCCACCTTCCCCTGGTCCACCAGCGACAACCCATGCTGGTTGAACGGCACGTAGAACGTGAACAGGTTCGGATGATCCGGATCGAGCGGCGGCCGGTAGTCCCCCACGTACATGTTCGGCCGGATGTTCGCCGTGAACCCGAACCCCCCGCGCCACGAGCACGCGCTATAGCCCAGGTCGTACAGGAAGCGCCAGTTGTCGAGCGCCACGTTGACCGACAGCATGGGCGAGCGCGGAAAGCTCTCCATCGCCGTCCGGTAGTCCTCCGGCAACCCCTCCATGGCGTGCTTGGCCGTCCAGCTCGCGGCCGACCGAATGAGGGACCGCGCGCGCACCCGGTGGAGCGCGCCGTCTTTGGCGTAAGTGACTACCACGGTCCCCGACGGGCCCTCGCCGTGCTGCACGACGTGCACCACGGTCGCCCCGGCCCGCATCCGGCACGGGGTGCCCGGACGGTCCAGCATATCGAACCGGATACGATTGTTGTGTATCTGCGTGAACTCAGCGGCCCCTTCGATCGCGTCGGGGTTGAGCCACTTCACGATGCACCGCTGGATTCCGTCGTTGCCGCCCGGGAATGAGTTCCCGAGGCGCGCGTCAGTCATCGTGTGCGACGAGGTGAACTCTTCCCGGGCTTTGTCGACGCCCAATCCCACGAAGCCCGGAAGTGACACGGAGTAGGCGGAATATGCGGACAGCACGTCGGCGCCGAGTCCGATGCCCGAGGCGTAAATGGGATCGACGTAGCGCGAGACTTCGGGATGCAGCTTCCGGACGTTGGTGAGGTATTGCTCGTATGTCATCGTGTCGAGCCACAGCTTGAGACTGTCGGCATCGCCCTTCCACGGCTCGACGCGCTCGTTGCGCCAGCGCAGGAGATCGCGCTTGACGTCGTCGGGGTACGGCGTGCCCTCGAGGTTGTGGCCCCACGGGTTCCGCACCCAGTGCGGCGACGGCGTGTCGTAGAAGAACCCGTGGCTCTCGAAGTCATCCGACCACAACTGGTACTGGTAGTTGGTGTGCGGAAACACCATCGGCTTCCGCCCCGCCGGCAACTGCCCGTACTCGAACTGGAGCGGTAATCCGATGTCGACCCACATGTCGCGGAGCCAGCCATCTGCACGCGGCACGCCCCCTTCGTTCGATCCCTGGGGTCCGATGAGCCGCTGGCCGCGGACCACAAACTCGTTGCGCTTGGCCTCGCCGCCAATGATCGGGTGGTTGTCGAGCAGGAGCACCGACTTCTTCCGGTCCGATCCCTTGAGCAGAGTGTACGCAGCGATCGTGCCCGCAAACCCGCCGCCCGCAATGATCACGTCGTAGACTTCGCCGGTGTCCGGCGCCGATGCGATCGCTTTTCCGTAGGTGTCGTCGCGGATCCCATGGCCCGCCGTCACGACATCCCACGTGTTGCCGTTCGAGCGCGCGTAGTCGCCGACTCCCGAGTAGCCCGTGAACGGATGCCACGGCGGTGCCGGGTCGCGCGCGGGCCTGCGCGGCGAGTTTTCCCGTGAGGCCCGGTGCCGCCGCGCCGAGCAGGGCCGCGCCGGTGCCGAGTGCGACGGTATTGAGAAAGTCGCGGCGTGTAATGTCGCGATCCATCCCGAGGTCGCGCTCTTCGGCGGTCAGCTCCTGATCCGGCGTGCGGGAGGCATCGGTCATGGGGCGTACTCCTCATGTGGCGGGCGGGTGGTCATGCGAATGACGCGCGCAAAGAATGTTCTCGCTTCCCGCAATGCGCAACGGATATGGGCGTCGGTGCCATTTTATGAAACCGGGATGCTCTCGCCCATCGATAGCTGTACGTCTGCCCGGAGGTGCCCGGACACCGGATCGCGTTCGGCTGCCTGTCTACCTCTTCAACCGAGCTGGACCAAACCCGCCAGAGCCCGGTGGTGCGCCTTATGCATTAGTACGCCGCATCGGCTTCCGCACCACGGCGGTGCGAGAGACATTCTCTCGACTGGAGCGACCCATGGGTGGGCTTATTTGGTGGATCCTCGTCGGCCTCATTGCTGGGTGGGCCGCAGGCCAGATCATGAAGGGTTCGGGCTTTGGTGCGTTGTGGGACATCGTGCTGGGCATCGCTGGGGCGATCATCGGCGGCTACCTGTTCGGTCTCCTCGGCGTCGGCGTCGGCGGCGGAATGGTGTACAGCATCATCGTCGCGATCATCGGCGCGTGCATCCTCATTGGATTGTGCGCGACTCTTCTCCGGACGACGATCGGTGTGAAGCCGGAGTGATCCCAATCCGCCGAGATCGTTCTCGGCGATCATCGCCGCGTGGGCCGCAGTTGAGCTCGCGCGGCGCTGCGTTTCTCTGGCACAGTCCTCGCACTTCGGTATTGGTGAATGATCCCGCGACTGGTTGCGGCTGCGTTTGCTCCGGGTGTGTCCGCGCGCGATGCCGCTATGCCAACCGGTCTCGTACGTTCACCGCTCAAGAGTCCTGACCAATGCCGACTGCCGGAATCCACCTCGATCAGCTGACGCACGTCGTGCTGCAAAACAGTGACGACGCGGATCGCCTGGCCCAACAACTCTCGGGCGACCAACTCATGTGGCGCCCGTCCGCCAATCGGTGGAGCGTGGCGGAATGGTTCGAGTATCTCGTGGCGTTCGGTGAAGACTGCCAGGCGAGAATCCGCAAGCCAATGCTCGCGGCGTGGCACGACCCCGCGTTCGAGGATTCCCAGTACAAGCGCACCATCGCGGGCGGGTGGTCGGCGTTTGGCAACCGTCTCCGTGCGAAACGCCAGCGGGGCCAGGTAGTCCCGCCGCCCGCGACGTCGTCGTCACCCGCGCGCTTTATCGCACAGCAAGGCGAATTGCTCGACCTGCTCGACGAGGCGCGCGATGTGGATCTACGCGCAGTCCACGTCGGATCCCTTTTCAGCCGCCTGATGGGACCGTGCCTGGGCAATGTCCTCGAGCGCCTTATCACCCGCCAACGTCACGGGATCGTGCAGGCGACATTGATCGTGCGCCTGCCCAACTTCCCGGGCAAGTCTCGGAGCGGGCGGCACACCACCGCGGAGAATGCGGCAAACGGCCTGACGTCATTTGCGGTCGGCTATTGTCGTTCGGGCGCCCTGCTCTGGCACCGGGCGCCCGAAACGCGCTACCGCTACAGGCGATCGACGATCTTCGCTTTGATCGACTCGTACTCGGCGTCCGTGATCAACCCCTCGGTCAGCATTTCCTTGGCGCGGTGCAGTCGCGCTCCGGGATCACCGTCGTCGCGCCCCACCATTCCCGGGCCGCCGACGCCACTGCCAAACTGGATGCCGCCGGACTTGGCCCGGAGCTCATCAAGGTCGCGGATGCGCCGTTTCTCGCGCCAGGATTGGCTCTGCGCCTGACACACCCGATAGACTTGCTGTGCCTGATCCTTCCGCAGCCCCGGCGCAAAAAAGGTCCCGCCGGCGAGGTTGGCTGACGCGAGATCTTCGCGTCGCATCGCCCGCAGGGTGATGTCCGCTCCAATGATGCCGACTTTCGAGATGCGCATCCTCAATGTCCTGCCAACGCAGGTCGACCGGGGTGTAGCCGCCGAAGAATCCCCGCAGCAGGATGATGAATCGCCCGCTCGTCGCGGCGATGATGACGCGCCGTTTAGCCAGCGCGAAGATGCGGCGCTGAATCGCGTAGGCCTCGAGTGTCTCACCCGGTACGAGCACTCCCTTCAACTGCGCGAGTGCGGCAAGCACACGCGGACTCTCCGCGGGTGCGACAGGCGCGACGGGCCCCCGCGGTACCGGCGGTATCGCCTGTAGTGCCGGACTGGACGCAGGATCCTGCACCCCGCCGAGGTCCGGCGGCTCATCAGTCATCACCATCCGTTCCTCGTGTTGCGGTGGGGCGTGCGTTAGCGCGTTGGGAGTGCGTTGGGAGTGCGTTACGGCGTGTGCGGTGGCGGAGCCGGTTGGGGCCTGGCAGGCGGATCCCCGCCCGGGCTGCCCGGAAATCCTTCCCGAAATTGTGGTGTCACGCGTTGTGCGGGTGCGGGTGGCGAGGCAGACGCTTGCGATTGGGCGGCGCGAGACGATCCCCCCGGTACCGGCTTCTTTTGCCCGGTGTCTCCCCCGGCACCCGGTGTCACTGGCCGGCCGCCCGGCGATCCCCCGCCTGGAGCCGCGGCCGCAGCTTCCAGGCGTGAATGGACCCGCTCACCGTCCCGCAGGTCGTCCGACGGCTGCGTCACCACATACGCGCTGTCCGCCAACCCCGAATCTACTTCCATCACGGACCCGAAGTCGCGCCCGATCCGCAGGTTGTGGAAGTGCGCGATCGAATCCGCTCCCACGACCGCGACCTGCGCCGATCCGGTCCGGAAGATCATGGCCGTCGCCGGGATCAGCATCGGCGGCGTCAATCGGGCGAATCGAAAGTGCACCTCGGCATACATACCGGGAAGGAGCGAGCCGTCGGTGTTGACGGCATCCACTTCGGTGAGCAGGGTCCGCGACGCCGCGTCGACGGCGTTCGCGGTGCGCGCGATGCGACCGGAATAGGTGCGACCTGCCAGTTCCTGGATGCCGAGCGTCGACGGAAGTCCCGGGTGGACCGCGGTGGCGTAAGCCTGGGGGACGCCGAGGTAGACGCGTACGGTATCAGTCCGGGCGACGCGGAACAATTCCGTGGTCGGGGTCGACCCGATCAGGGTGTTGCCGCCGGCGCCGGCGGCCTGCGGGGTCGTGGTAGTCCCGGCCGGGGTGATGAACACACCATTCTCGACGTTTCTGGCCGTCACGACGCCGTCGAACGGCGCGGTCACCCGTTCGTACGCGACCAGCGATTCGAGGCGCCGGACGTTGTCATCGGCGGCGGCGACGTTCGCCACCGACGCGTCGTAGTTGGACTGAAACGTGTCGAGCTCCTGCTTCGTCACCGTGCTGTCGCGGTAGAGGATCTTCCAGCGATCCAGATTGACGCGGTTGAGCTGCAGCGTCGCGTTGGCGTTCGCGGATTGCTGGCGGGCCTGGGAGAGCTGCTGGTCGAGGTCCGGCGCGTCAATGGTCGCCAGAAGCTGGCCCCCATGTACGCGCTGCCCGATATCGGCGTACCAGTGGCTGATATACCCGGAGGCCCGGGCATAGACGGGCGTCTCGTGGTTGGATTGCAGCGTCCCCGGCAACATGAGATCACTGCTCGCGCCAGCGCGTGCCACGCGCTGGATGGCCACCAGCGGCACGCTATCCGCCGCCGCGGCCTGTTGCGACCGCTCGGCAAGCAGGCGCTTGTTCGCCCGATCGGGCAGCACGCCGATCAGGATGAACGCGATGAACAGCACGACGGTGACGAGGCCCACGATTACGAGCGAACGGCGAGACGCCCCATGATCCGGGGCATGGTCCTGCGGCTGCTCCCGGATCTGATTCGCCTGCGCCGCGAGCATTTTGGTAAGGTCCGGCTGGTCGTCGTTAGCCATGGCTGGGTTTCGCAGCGGGGCTGGAGTGTGCACCGTGCGCGCCGAACTGCTCCTCGATCGGAGTCGCCTCGGGCAATGTGACCTCTTCCATCGGCTCGGACTTCCGGATCGTCGCATACATCACGGGCACGACGATGAGCGTATACACACTCGCGACGAGCAGGCCGCCAATGACCGCGCGGCCCAGCGGGGCGTTCTCCTCCCCGCCTTCCGCCAGGGCCAGGGCCATCGGAATCATTCCGATGATCATGGCCAGCGCCGTCATAATGACCGGGCGAAGACGGGTCACGCCGGCCTCGATCGCGGCGTCGTGGGCGTTGAAGCCGCCGCGCCGGGAGTCATCGGCGAAGGTGATGAGCAGCACGCTGTTCGACGTGGCGACGCCAATCGCCATGATCATTCCCATCAGCAATGGGACGTTGAACGTCGTGTGCGTCACGAACAGCGCCCACAGCACGCCGGCCACGGCGCCCGGAAGGGCGATGATGATCACCAGCGGGTCGAGCACCGTCTGGAAGTTGATCATCAGGATGATGAACACCAGGACGAGCGCGGCCAGGATCCCCCCGATCAGTCCCTCGAACGAGCTGCGCATGTTCTGCACTTGCCCGCGCACCTTGATCGTGGATCCGCGCGGCAGCTTCGGCTTGATCTGGTTGACCAGTTGGTCAATGTCGTTCGCGACGCCGCCCAGATCGCGGCCGTCGGGCTGGGCGTACACATCGAACGCCTGCTGAATGTTGTAGTGGTTCACGACGGCGGGTACGGCCCGCCGCGCCGTCGTCGCGAGATTGGCGAACAACTCCGGCACCGCGGATGGCGTCCCGGCGCCGCCGGCCGTCGTCACTGGCGTCTGGGCCAGGTCATCGAGCGACCGCAAGCGGTACTGCGGCGTTTGCACGTAAATGGTGTAGTTGACGCCATTCGTCGGGTCGAGCCAGAAGTTCGGCGCACTCTGGAAGCTCCCACTGAGCGAGACCAGGAGCGATTGCGCGATGCTCGCCTGCGTGAGTCCCATCTGCTGCGCACGGTCGCGATTCACGGTGAAGTAGATCTCTGGCTCGTCCACGACCTGGCTGATGCGCACGTCGGCCGCCCCTGGCACGCGCCGGACTTCCGAGGCAATGTACCGGGCCAGCGCGTAATTGCTGTCCGACTGCCGGCCGGTGATCTGGACATCGATCGGCGCCGCCAATCCCTGATTCAACACCTGCGTGACGATGTCGGCGGGCTGGTACCAGAACTGCTCTTCGGGGAACTCGCGCTGGAGGGTGTCGAGCACGACCCGCTGGTCGTCCGCGGTCGCCCGGGTGTGCTTGGGTGTGAGTGACACCAGAATCTGGCCGTCAGACGGGCCGATGATCGAGAGATCACCGATCGCGAGCGCGACGCCGCCGCCAGCCAGGCCAATGTTGTCGCGCATGAGCTGGATCTCGGACGGTGGGATCACCCGCTTGATCGTGCGCTCGACCGAGCCGAAGATGAGTTCCGTCTCCTCCAGGCGGGTGCCGGGCGGGGCGCGGACGTGCAATTGAAAAATGCCGGCGTCGACGGAAGGAAAGAAATCCTCCCCGATCGCCGGGATGAGGAGCATGCTTCCACCGACGAACACGGCGGCAAGCACCAGCGTGATCACGCGATGCGCGAGGGCGATGCCCCAGGACCCCCGCGTACCATTCGCGGAATCGTTCCAGCCCTTGCTCGACGTGCGCGTTGATCCGCCAGATCCAACCCGCATGCCGCCGCTTCTCGAGCTGCTCCTCCTCCGTCCCCTGGTACATCGCGATTTCGCGGTCGAGCATGAACCGCACCATGGTCGGGACCAATGTGCGCGAGAGCAGATAGGAGGCGAGAATCGCGAAGATCACGGCCAGCGCCAACGGCCGGAACAGGGACGCCGACGCCCCGCTCAGGAAGAAGATCGGGACAAAGACAATGCAGATCGAGAGCGAGGCCACGATCGCCGGCACGGCCACCTGTGATGCCCCGTCAATGATCGACTGCAGGAGGTTCTTCCCCTGCGACATGTTCCGGTGGACGTTCTCGATCTCGACAGTCGCATCATCGACGAGAATGCCGACCGCCAGGGCCAGGCCGCCCAGGGATTGGATGTTGATTGTCTGGCCGAGCGCCCAGAGCGCGATCAACGACGTCAGGATCGACAGCGGGATCGAGATCGCGACGATGACCGTGCTGCGCCAGCTGCCCAGGAAGAGGAGGATCATGATCGCGGTCAGACACGCCGCGGTGATCCCCTCGCGAATCACCCCGCTGATGGCGTTGCGAACGTAAATCGATTGATCCTGCACCACGCCGAGCTTGATCTCGGCCGGAATGGAGTTCTGCGCCAGGGGCAACAGGTTCTTGATCTCGTTGACCACCGCAATGGTCGAGGCCTTTCCGAACTTGAGCACTTCGAGATACGCCGCCCGGCGGCCGTTGATCCGGACAATGTTCGTCTGGACGCCCGCCCCTTCGCGGACGTGCGCCACGTCCCGGATGAACACCATCTGGCCGTTCACCACTTTGATCGGTGCATCGTCCAGCTCACTCACGACGTCGGGACTGGAGTTGAGGGCAATCTGATACTCCCGGGTACCCATCTTCTCCGTGCCCGACGGCAGAATCATGTTCTGCACGTTGATCGCGTTGCTCACGTCGATCGGCGACAGACCTTTCGCCTCGAGCGCGGCGGGATCGAGGTCGACGTTGACTTGCTTCGGCGGACCCCCGAACACCGGCGGCAGGTTCGCGCCCTGGGCCGTCACCAGGAACGGCCGGACGAAGTTGTTGCCGTTGTCGTTCAGTTCCTGCTCGTTCGCCGTTTCGCTCGAGATCCCGACCTCGAGAATCGGCACGTCCGTGGCGCTGTACTGGATGACGAACGGCGGCGTCGTGCCCGGCGGGCACTGCCGGAGAATCGCCTGCGAGGTGCTCGCGATCTGGGCGATCGCCGCGGCCACGTCGCCCGACGGCTGGATGTAGACGCGGATCACCGCGATGTTGTCGAGCGACTCCGACTCAATGTGCTCAATGTCGGCGACGCCGGTCGTGTAGGCGCGTTCGCTGATCGTGATGATTCGTCCCGCCATCTGCATCGCCGGCAAGCCGTTGTAGGACCACACCACGGACACGATCGGAATGTTCGTCGTCGGGAAAATGTCGGTCGGCATCGACAACGAGGCGAACACCCCGATGAGCAGCATCAGCAGCGCCATGCACAGCGTCGTATACGGGCGCCGGAGCGCAAGTCGTACGATCCACATTCGGTCAGGACCTCCGCATGCCGGCGGTTGCGCACGCGGAGGAGGAGCGGGGGCACGCGGGCGAGGTGTACGTCCATATGTCTCGCCCAATCAGGGTCTGCAGGTTCGCCCGCGCGAGCTGATAGTCGTACCGGGCGTTGACGAGCTGCTGCTCCGCCGTCGCCAATGTCTGCTCGGCGACGGACAGATCCAGGACGGTCGCGACCCCAACGGAGTAGCGCGAGCTCACGACCCGGTAGTTCTCCGTCGCCACCACCACCGACCCGCGAGCGATCGCCACTTCCTCGAGCGCCAGGCCGACCGCGCCGAGGAGTGCGTGCGCCTGCGACCGCGCGTTCCGCTCCGCGTCACGGGCCGCGAAGGTCGCCGCGTAGGATGCGGCGGACGCCCGTTCCACCGTGGCCTCGCGCAAAAACCCGTTGAAGATCGGGAAACTGGTGCCCAGGTCGATCGCCCATCCGGGTACCAGCGCGCCACTGGTCACCGGCGTGTAGACCCACGTGTAGCTGCCGCCGAGTGTCAGCGTCGGGATGTACTGCGTGCGGGCCGCGGCCAGCGCCGCGTCGGCGGCGCGGGACGAATCGCGGGCGGCCAGCAGCGCCGGCGCCTGGTGCACCGCGAGCGCCACGATCGTGGAGTCCGGAAGACTGAGCGCCGTGGGATTGTAATCGCCCTCGCGCAACGCGTCGGCCGCGCCATCGACCCCTGACAGCCAGGCCCAACTCGTAGGCGTTGGTGCGCCGGTTGATCCGCGCCTGAATCAATGTCTGCAGCGCCGTCGCAAGGTCGAGCTGGAACTGCAGCACGTCCGCCGGGGTCGCGGTGCCGACTTCGTGCCGGTGCCGGGCGGATTCGAGGTCCTGATGGGCACGCGCGATCTCCACCCGCGCGACCGCCTCCAGGTCCTCGGCGCGCAGGACGTTGTAGAACGCCGTCTTCACGGCCGCGGTCACGAAGAAGTCCTGCTCGACCCTCGACGACTCGGCGCTCTTCTCCAGCGCCCGGCCAAATCGGAGATCCGCGTTGCGCCGCCCGCCGGTAAACACATCCCAGGACGCGATGCCTTGCGCGTACCCGTTGAAGTAGTTGGGTGATCCCACCCCCGACGACGTGCCGACGGGAGCCACGCCAGCCTGTAGCGGCGCCAACGAGGTGCTCGATGCCGTCGCCGGTGCCGGACCGCGGGCGGAGGTGCCCGGCGTGCGCAGTGTGGCGTCTGACGCCGTCACCGGTCCGCTCGTCGCGTTGGGTTCGGTGCCGCTCACCGCGCCTGCGGTGGAGAGCCCATCGAATGAGGGCGTTCCGTTGTGGAGGATGCTCGACGTGACGGAGAGCGTCGGCAGAACTCACCGGTCGCCACCCGCTGATTCGCGCGCGCAATGCGTACGCCGGCGGTGGCCTCAGCCGCCGCCGGATTGATCCGAAGCGCCATCGCAATCGCGTCGGCGAGGCGGATCGTCGTGTCGGCCGCGAACCGGATGGTGTCCGCGCTGGCAATCGCGGAGTCGGACGCCAGCGCGGCGGCGTCGGCGCTCTCCGTCGCCGTGAGCGGCGCGAACGGGCTGGCCGGAGGTACCGCGGGCACGACCGGCGTCTGCGCGCGGAGCGCGGATGCACCCAACGCCCCCGCCGCCATGACGGCGCCGGGAGCCGCGCATACCGAGACGATCCTGGCCCATCGCGAAATCCGCCCCATGGCCTCGCCCGGCTCCGGGCAAGCATCGCGCCAGCTCGCTATCGGCGTTCCGCGCGCGTCACGCTGCGCGGCACCCTCTCTCGCGACTGGCGCTGGGAACCGAGCTCCGGGGCCGCTGAGCTTGCCGGCCTCATGAGCCCGGTGTAAGTACCACCCTATGCTATCACTTTCATCCATACGCGGTGACGCGTCGCGGCGTTCGCGCGGGTTGCTCGCTCACTGGTCGCGGTACGCGATTCCGTGTCTGGCTGCGACCCTTGCCGCTGCTGCCCTCGCATCGCCGCTGGCGGGGCAAGCGTCCGACCCAGCCGCGCGTCTCAAGGCCGACGCCGCGCTGGATCTCGCGGGCAAGTACGACGCTGCACGCGCGGATTTGATGAAACTGATCGACGGCGTCTCGACTGACACCGGGAAGGCGAGGGCCAGGCGGACTCTCGCCGTGTCCTACGCGTTCACCTGCGACGCCAATGATGCCGCCAAAGTGGAGCATCAGGTCATCGATCCGGCCCTGGCGGCGCATGACTTCAACACGGCCGCGGACGTGGACAATGAACTCGCCAGGATTCTCCTCGAATGCGGCGATGTCTCGCATGCGCTGGACACCTACCGCGCGGGCCACGACGCCGCGCTGCAGATCCCCAACCTCCCCGACTCCGGCCACGATCTGTGGGACTTCCGGTGGGAACACGCCCAGGCTCGCGTGGCGGCGCGGCGTGGCCAGACTGCCGAGGCCACGCAGCACGTCGCGGCCGCGAAGGCGATTCTCGACAAGGGGAAGATCCCGGACCAGGCCCGCTTCTTTCCCTACCTGACGGGATACGTCGCGCTGTATACCGGCGACGCCAAGACGGCGATCAGCGACCTCCAGCGGGCCGACCAGAAGGACCCGTTCATCTTGAGTCTGCTAGCGCAAGCCTTTGAAAAATCAGGCGATAAAGCACAGGCCATGATGTATTACCGCAAGGTACTCGCGATCGACACGCACAATCCGCCAAACGCGTTCGCTCACCCACTCGCATTGAAGAAGCTGGCATCGGGCTAGCGGCCCACGGCAAGCCGTCGCCTCGCATGGTCAGGCGGCTTGCTGCGTCTCGGCGGGTGGGTCGGTCTCGCCCTGCCGGGTCAGCCGGAACTGCCCGACGAGCCCGCGCATCTCTTCGGCCTGGCTCTGCAGTTCCTGGGCGGCCGCGGCACTCTGCTCCGAGCTCGCCGCGATGTTCTGCGTGGCGTGACTGAGTTGCTCGAGCGCGACCCGGATCACTTCCACGCCTTCGCGCTGGCGGTCGCTGGCTTCCGCAATGTCGTCCATCACGCCCGTCACCTGCTGTGCAATGGCCGATCCGCTCACCGCGCTGCGGCGCGCTTCCTCGAATGAGACGGGCGGTATTCCGTGCCGCGTCCGCGCTCCGGGCTGACAGGTTGCGAACCTCCTGCGCAACGACGGCAAATCCGCGCCCGTGCTCCCCTGCTCGCGCGGCTTCGATCGCCGCATTGAGTGCCAGTACGTTGGTCTGTGTTGCCACGTCGTCCATCGCGTGCACGATCCCCACAATGGCGGCCGACGACGCTTCGATCTGGCGCATGGCTTCGGTCAGCTCCCGCATTCCCGCGGTCGGCTGAAGGGACACTGGCCCCGCCCCGCGAACCGCGTTGGCGTGCGCAGCGTTGTCCTGAATGTCCGTCGCCAGGCGCTTCAACTCCTCGAAGACCGACGCCACCGCCGACGCTTGCTCTCCGGCGCCACTGGCCAGTGATTCGCTGCCCGTCCGGATCTGATCCGACGCGGCTGCGACCTGGTCGGCGGAGCCGCTCATCTGCAGCAACGCCTCGTCGAGATTGTGCACGGCGGCGTTGAGCGTGACCTGGAACTGCGCCATCTCACCGGCGTAGGTGTTCAGCATTCGGGCTCGCACGTCGCGGTGCGCGGCACGTTCCAGCACGGTGGATGCTTCCATGAGCGGGCGGAGCACGGTGTCGAGCGTGTCGTTCATCCCCTGCACGACGTCATGAAATGCCCCGCGGTACTTGCCCGCGTCGGCCCGTTCGCCGAGGCGGCCAGCCTTGGCGGCGGCGATGAGCTCGGCCATCGTTGCGAGGAGACTCCGGACCGTGTTCTGCAGGTTCGCGACGGCGTGTCCGGTCGCATCCTGGGCGCTCCGCGGAATCACGATCTGTCCGACCTCGCCGCCGGCCAACGTGGTCGCGGCGTGCGCAATGCCCTTCTGCGATGCGATGATCCGCTCGAGTGCGCGGGCGAGGACCCCGAAATCATCCGTCAATGTGATCCAGACCTCGATATTGACATCGCCGACCGCCAACCGCTCCATCTTGTCGGTCAATTCGCGGACTGGCCACGCGACGCTCTGGACGATCAGCCACCAGTTGAGGACGGCCGCGGCGAGCGCGGCGGCGACCCCCACGTTCATTATTGTTTGCGCGCGCGCCCAGTGCTGCGCGGTCATGGCGCGATTCACGTAGACGGCGTCGACCGCCATCACGGCAACGAGGAGTATCAGCGCGGCGCCGACTTTCGTGCGCAGCCGCAGGTTGTGGTACCAATGCATGCGGTACACGCCCCGGTCTGGGCGGTGAGTGTGACGATAGTACCGGGGTGACGCCCCTGATGGCCCGCGGTAACGGGCCAGCCGCCGGCGGGCTTGCCCTAGTGCTTCCTCTTCCTGTGCTCGGGCTGGTTGGGCGTCGCTTCGCGGGGGCTCTCCGCCTGGCCCTTCCGGCTATGCTGGCGGTGCGCTTCGGGGTCAGCCAGATACTCCTCTTCAACCGGCTGGCCGGTCGGCTTCGCGTCGTCCTCGACCAGCTGTTCCATCGAAGTCGATCGCTTTCCAGATGAATTGCGTGCCAGGTCGGCCGCGAATACATCGGCGGGCGCCTTGGCGTCGTCGGTCTTGCTGTCGGCTTTGGGGTCGGCGCTGTTGTGCGGCTTCTTGTGTGACATGGATGCTCCGGGCGGAATGAGGATGAGGTCCACCGCAAATTGTGGGCGGCTGCGCATGGTGGCAACGGACCGGCCGCAGGGTGCGCTTGAGCGCGCTAGATCTCCGGGCGCGCGTCACGCGGGGCTATTGAGCCGGTGCGGCGCGCGATGCGCGCATGAAGAGTGCGGCCGTCACGAGGGCGCCGGGAATGGTGACGGCGATCAAGGCGACCACCAGAATGCTGGTCCAATGTCACGCTGAGCGGTTGCAACACGGTCCAGATCGCCGCGGTCGGGCTCGATCGCTCCAGGACGTCCGAGATCTTCCCCACGAGCGGCTGGGAGATGACATCGCCCATGAGAATGGACGCTGGTGAGTGCAACCGCGGTGGCGGTGGCCCGCAGCTCAGGCGTGACCGTCGCCACGATGAGCGTGATGATGATCCCTACCGACGCGTTCCCAAGGAATGCCTGCGCGAAGACGTTCCCGAAGACGAACACGCGACTCGTACTGGCCAACAGCCCCGCAAGCGGTATCGTCACCAGCAACGCCGCGAGTGCCGCTACGTGGAAGTACGCATGCGCGTTCGTCCGCCGTAGACGATCGGCGAACCCCGCGCCGATCATCGGCCCAAGGAGCCCCGCGGCCAGGACCACCGCGCCATACGTGGCATTGGCCTCGGTGATCGGCACATGCTTGTCGCGCTGGAGCACGGTCGGCAGCCAGAACTCGATGGCATTCTGCGTGAAGCACACGCCGCCATACGCGAGAACGAGCAGCACATACAGACGGTTCCGGCCGAGATAGGCGAGGGTCGAACCGATGCCCCGGCGAACGAGCGCGGCCGCAACCGGATCGTGCTGGCCGCGGCGCGGCTCGCGCGAGCGCAAGATCAGCGCGGCTGCCAGGAGACCCGGTAACCCGACGATGGCGCAGGCGCCGCGCCACCCGTAGTGCGGCCACAGCGCGCCACCCAGTGCGACGCCCAATGCGGCGCCCGCCGGCGATGCCGTGTAGAACAGCGACATTGCCCGTCCGCGTTTCGGCGGCGTCACCAGGTCGAGGATCAGGCTTGGCGAGTTGGCCATGTACGATGCCTCGCCTACGCCGACGGCCGCTCGCAGCGCCGCCAGTGCCCCGATCCCGCGCACGAGGCCAGTGCCGGCGGTCGCAATGCTCCAGAAGGCGACGCTCCCGCTGATGATACGGGTGCGGGCGTACCGGTCGCCAAGCCAGCCGAAGATCGGCGGCAGTATGGTGTAGGTCAGAAGGAACGCGAGCCCGACGAGCCCCAACTGCGCGTCAGTGCCCCCAAGATCTCGCCGAATCGGCTCGAGTAGCCCGGTGACCGCCGCGCGATCGATGTAGTTGAGCAGGTTGATCAGACACAGCAGCGCGAAGAGGCTGGTGTTGGCCTTGTTCTCCTCCGCGGCGTCAGCGGCCATCAGCGCCGGCGGTCATCGTGACGCGAATCGGCCCGGATCGAGTGGCGAAAGGCTGGCGGATGTGGTCCCGCGCACGATGAGATCGGACATCAGCTGCGCGGTCGTCAACGCGGTCGTGACGCCAAGCATCCCATGGCCAGTGGCGACGAACGTGTTGGGCCGCCCTGGGATCGGGCCCATGACCGGCAATCCGTCGGGAGCCAGTGGTCGCATGCCGACCCACTCGACTCCAGTCACCTCGCCGGGTGACAGCGTGAGGTACCGCTGCGCCGAACGGCGAATCGCCCCGATGCGCTCCGACACCAGCCGCTCGTTGATGCCGGAGAGTTCCATGGTGCCGGCGAACCGGTATCCCCCGTCGAATGGCGTGACGGCGAGTCTGGACTCCTCGAGATACAACGGCCGCCGAAATCGCGATTTGGCGGCCGGGATCGTGATGCTGTATCCCTTGCCGGCCTGAATCGGGAGCGATACGCCGGTCATGGCTTCGCTGACGATACCGGATCGGGCGCCGGCCGCGATCAGAAACCGGTCACCCACGACGTCGCCGCGCCCGGTGCGTACCGCTCTCAGCGTCTTGCCTTCGAGATGGCCGCCGGTCACCGCCGTGCCGCTCCGGATATCGGCGCCGTGCGCCGTGAGCCATTGCGCGAGTCCCGCACACAGCGTCTCCGGACGCACGTGACGTTCCTGCTCCACCCACAGGCCAGTGGTCACCGCATCCGATAGGGACGGCTCGAAGTCACGCAGCTCCTTGCCCGTGAGGACGCGTGGCGCTGGGTTGTGGCCTGGTGTGTCGGCTCCCGTCTCGTGGAGCATGGCGCGCATCGCGGCTTCCTGCAGGAAGACGAACAGCAACCCCGCGGAATGCATCTCGAACGCCACGCCGTCCGCGCGCAGGGCATCGAAGGAGTCCATGACATGATTCGCGACGATCTCCCACGCCCGCCGGCCGCTGGAAATCCTCGGCATTGCAGTGACGCCAGAATGACCACAGCCAGGGCGCGAGGCCGATGGCGGCGCGCGGATCGATGTGCAGTGGGCTGTCGCGCCGCATCAGCCACAGCATCGACGTCCATGTCAGCCCCGGTGTTGGCAGCGGCTCGGCCAATGTCGGCACGATCCACCCCGCGTTCCCTCGCGAGCACCCTGCGCCGGGTTCGGCGGAATCGAGGACGGTGACCTCCTCGCCCTGCTTGCGCAGCGCGTAGGCGCAGGCGAGGCCGATGACACCGCCACCCACGACCACCGTCCTGCTCATGCGCGAGCCTCCTCGTGCTGGCTCAGCGCCAGACCTGCTGTGCAATGCGGAGGTGATTGCCGCCGAAGATCTTGGCGATGGTCCCGGAGGAATACTTCTTGGCGAGCGCCTCCCCGATTTCGGCCAGCTGCGCCGGAGCGATCATCCGAATGCCGATGTCGAAGCCGAGGCCGGGCGGAAATGCGGCGCGGTTGGTGACGAAATAGGTGTTCATCTCCTCGACGTCGAAGACGTAGTCGAGCGCGATGCCGACATGGTCCTCGCCGACGAGATCGAGCGTGTAGTCGATGTGCTTCACGAACGTTTCCGTCCGGATGTCGTTGGGTCCCATGAACAATCCGATGCCACACAGGCCAATCACGCCGCCACGAGCGGCACACGCCCTCATCAGGTCATCCGGAATGTTGCGCGGATGGTCCCAGGCGCCCCGCGGGTTGGAATGCGAGAAAATCGTGGGCGCCGCGGAGAGGTCGATCATTTCGCGCGCGGTGCGGTAGCCGGTGTGCGTCCCACACACCACCATGCCGACGCGGTTCATCTCGGCCACCACCTGGCGCCCGAACGGCGTCAGGCCCCGGTCTTCGGCATCGAGACAGCCCCCCGCGGCCTCGTTGCCGACGTTGTAGGCGCCGAGCATCCAGCGGACACCGAGATCGTAGTAGAGACTGACCATCTCGATGCGGCCTTCGAGCGCGGTCATGCCTTCGATGTCGAAGCACACGCCGAGGCGTTTCTCTTTCTTGGCGGTGAGCACATTGGCCGCCGATCCGACCAGCATCAGCGTCTCGGGGTGTTGTCTCACCCATTGCCGGAACGTGGCGAGCATCGCGACGTGATCCTTGATCGTCATGACGCCGAACCCGACGTTCAGCGTGATGATGTCGACCCCGGCGGCCCGGCAGTCCTCGAGCTGTGGCAGGAACCCGTAGTCGTCCGGCCGCAGCGGCATGCAGCTGTGATTATCCCAGACGAGGCCACCACCAGTCACCCGCTCGAGGACGGCTCCGCCCATCACGCTGCTCCGAAAAGAGTCCTACGATCGTAACCCGGCTGTCGCCGCCAATGCAACGCCGGGCAACCAGCGAGCCGCCGATTCCGGAGGGTAGTCGCACAAGCGGTTTCACATTGTGAGAGCATGCGGAAGGGCGCTCAGGAGCGCCGCGCGTCGCCAAGGCTCTGGGAGTTGCGTATTTTGGGAGTGATGATCGCCGCATTGACGGACGGCTCAGGGACATGACCGGCGATCTCGCGAGCGCCCTGGCGGGGCGCTACCGGATTGAGCGGCCGCTCGGCGAGGGGGCGATGGCCACCGTGCACCTTGCCGAGGACCTCAAACACCGGCGGCGGGTGGCGATCAAAGTTCTGAACGCCGATCTGTCCGCCGCACCTCGGGCCGGAGCGGTTCCTCAGGGAGATCGAGCTCACCGCCGGACTGCAGCACCCGCACATCCTGCCGCTGTTCGACTCGGGATCGGCCGCCGGGCTGCCTCTATTATGTCATGCCGTTCGTGGAGGGCGGAGTCTGCGCGGGCGCCTCGAGCGAGAGACGCAGTTGCCGGTGGCCGATGCGATCCGGATCGCCACCGAGATCGCCGATGCGCTCGCGTATGCGCACAAGCGCGGTGTGATCCACCGCGACATCAAGCCCGAGAACATCCTGCTGCAGGACGGCCGCGCGCTGTTGGCCGACTTCGGCATCGCCCTCGCGGTGCAGCAGGCAGGCGGCACGCGGATGACTCAGACCGGCCTGTCGCTCGGCACGCCGCAGTACATGGCGCCCGAGCAAGCGATGGCGAAGCCCGTGATCGACGCCCGGGGCGACGTGTACGCCCTCGGCGCGGTGACCTACGAGATGTTGTCGGGCGATCCGCCATTCACGGGACCGATGCGCAGGCCATCGTCGCCAAGGTCGATGACCGAGCGGCCGCGCGCATTGCGGACCACGCGAGACACGATCCCGTCCGCGGTCGACGAAGCGGTGGCGACGGCGTTGGCAAGGCTGCCGGCGGATCGTTTCGGATCGGCCGCCGAGTTCGCGGCGGCGATTGCCCAGCGGGACGGCACGGACCGCAGGCGACTGGTCCCCCCTGCGGACACCGTCGCCCCTGCCCTCCATTCTGGTGCCGCCGGCTACTGGAAGGGGATCGCAGTGGTCGTATCGCTGGCCGCGGTGGTGCTGTGTGGAATCGCCCTGTGGGCATGGCAGCGGCCACCCGCGACCGGACGGCCCATGCTCGCCGCGCTGTCCGTACCACTTCCGGCGGGAACGGTGTTGGCTCCGTCGTTCACGGTCGCGCTGTCTCGCGATGGATCACGTCTCGCCTTTCCCGCGGTCGCGAACGGGAAGCGCTTGCTCTACGTGCGCGACCTCCGCGACATGACGGCGCGCGCGCTCCCGGGTACTGAGGAGGCGACCGATCCGTTCTTCTCTCCCGATGGCCGCCGCGTGGGATTCACTGCCGCGGTCGTTGTGGACCGTCGCGGTTGTCGGTGGCGTCCCGGACCAGATCCCGGGCACGAACGACGGATCGATCGACCCCGGTGGTGGCGTCGATGGCGCGACGTGGACCGACGGTGATACCGTGCTGTACGCACCACGCTTCCGGAGTGGCCGGGTATTCTGCGCGTGCCGGCGGCGGGGGGGCGCCGACGTCAGTGGCAGTTCCCGACACGGCGGCGGGCGTGGTGTCGTTGGGGCAGCCCGCCGTATTGCCTGGCGGACAGAGTCTGTTGGCGATCGTCACGCTCAAAGGGACACGCGAGCGCCGGGTCGGGATCGTCTCGCTGGCGACGGGCCGGGTGCGGCGCCTCAACGTCGGTGCGATCTCTGCGCAGTACGCGTCGGGCCATCTGCTGTACACGCCCGGCGACGGAGGAGTCTACTCGACCCGTCTCAACGCGGCGAGCGGCGCGGTGACCGGCGATCCACTGCGCTTGCCTGGGATCGACGGGTTGGTGGGCACGTCGTTTTCAGTGTCTGACGCCGGTGTGCTCGTCTACATGGGCGGCACGCCCGCTGTGTCGCATCTCGTCCAGGTCGGACGCGATGGCCACGCGCAGGTCCTGGATGATTCGGCGCGAGCGTACGACGTCCCACGCGTCTCCCCCGACGGCCGGCGGATTGCGGTGGGCGTCGGGCCGCACGTCGGCATGCGCGACATCTGGGTGTTCGACCTGGAACGCCAGAGTCTCGAGCGTCTGACCCGAGGCGGCGACAACATCTGTCCGCTGTGGACGCTCGACGGGACTCGTGTCGCCTTTTCGGCCTCGGTGGCCAGCACCTACGATATCGTGTCGCTCCCCGCCGATCGTCCGGGGCCCGCGGACACGCTGGTACGTGGCGGCCAGTTCCACTTCGCCGGGGCGTTCTCTCCGGATGGGAAGTGGTTGGTCTATCGACAGAACGATTTGCGGACCAACGAAGACCTGTTCGCGGTGTCGCTGGACAGCGCGCATACGGTGCGGACACTGGTGGCGACGCCGTTTACCGAGGTTTCGCCGGCGTTGTCTCCGGACGGCCGCTGGCTTGCCTATGTCTCCGACGCGTCAGGGCGGCGCGAGGTCTACGTGCGGCGCTTCGACGGATCCGGTGCCACGTCGCAGGTCTCGGTGGCTGGCGGCGACGAGCCACGCTGGGCACCTGGCGGCCGCGAGATGTACTATCGGGCCGCCGACACGCTGTTCGCGGTACCGGTGACGGTAGGACCGCGAGGCATCTCGCCCGGCAAGCCAGCGGCCCTGTTCGCCGACCAGTTCCGCTCCTCCGAGCGATACACCGATTACGACGTCCTGCCAACCGGTGCCGGGTTCATCATGCTCGCGCCACAGCGCGACGCGCCACTCGACGTGCGCGTCGTCATGGGTTGGCAGGCAATGCTGGAGCCGCCGGGCCGCCACTAAGGACCGGCGCGCGCCCGCCGCGCCGGCGACTGCGTGTTCGATGCCTGAGCACAAATTCGCAACCCGCCATCGGGCCATGGTGCTACCTGTTCTGGGTCGAAGGAAGCGTCTTCAACCCGTGCCCCATGTCCATACCGATCTATCAGCTGGACGCATTCACCACTCGCCGCTTTGCCGGTAATCCGGCGGCGGTCATGCTCATGGAGGCCTACCCTCCGGACTCGGTGATGTGCGCGTTGGCCGCCGAGAACAACCTGGCCGAGACGGCTTTTCTCGTGCCCACAGGGTCCGATTACCACTTGCGCTGGTTCACGCCCACGGTGGAGGTGCCGCTGTGCGGCCACGCGACGCTCGCCAGTGCGGCGGTGGTCATGGAGCGCCTCGAGCCTGGGCGCCGCGACGTGGTGTTTCACTCGGCCAGCGGGCCGCTCACCGTGACCAGAACGGTGGCGGGATATCGGATGAATTTCCCGGGCGCGTCCCTCCGGACGCATCGCTCCGCCGGAGGGCATGGCTGCGGCGCTCGGTGTGACACCGGATGAGGTTTCGAGAATGCGTTCAACTACATGGCGGTGGTTGGGACGGCGCAGACTGTGCGGGACCTGGCCCCCGACATCGCGGCGATCGCGCGGCTGGACCGCCCCGGTGTCATCGTGACGGCGCCGGGCGACAACGGCTACGATGTCGTGAGCCGGTACTTCGCCCCAAACAAGGGGATCCCAGAGGACCCGGTGACGGGCTCGGCGCACTGCATGCTCGCGCCATACTGGGGCGCGCGTCTCGGCAAGTCGGCGTTGCGCGCGTTTCAGGTCTCACCGCGCGGCGGTGAAGTGGCGTGCCGGATCGCGGGCGATCGCGTCGAGCTCGAAGGATCGTGCGTGTTCTATCTCGAGGGCCGCGCCGAGGTGTGAGGCTCGCTCACGGGCCGCGGGGAAGTGCCGCTCGCTTCGAGCAGTCCTGCCCAGAGGCGGCCGAACCGGCGGGAATCGCGACGTGAAAGGATCCCTGCCGCCGCCCAACTGCATAAGTACGGCTGAGCCAACCATGCGCCCCCGTCTCGCACCCGCTCGAGGATGGGCGTCGCTCGATGTCGTCGATCGTCAGCACGCGACTCTCGGCGATCTTGGAATCAATGAGCGCATTGAGGCGCCTGCCAGATCCGCGGAGTAGCACTCGATGTCGTACTCGAAGTTGAGGCGCAGGCTGCGCGGATCCCAGTTCGCCGACCCGATGAGAGACCAGGTGTCGTCGACGACGAGCAGCTTCGAGTGATCGAACGGGAGCGGGGAGAGAAAGACCTTGCATCCCCACGCCAGGACGTGCGCGATCTGCGCCATGCACGCCCACGTGACCAGGCGGAGATTCCCGCGCTCCGGAACGACGATCTCGATGTCGACCCCGCGCAAGGCCGCCACGCGCAACGCATCGACCAGCGGAGCATCGGGGAGAAAATAGGGCGAGACAATGCGCACCGACCGCCGCGCCTGGGAGAGCGCGCCCATGATCGTCATGAGCAACGTTTCGAAGTTGGCGTCGGGGCCGTCGGGAATGCCGCGGGCCGCGATCGAGCCCGCGGCATCGGGGGCCGAGGCCCATGCACTGCCCTCCAGCCGCTCGCGGGTGGTGAACGCCCAATCGAACAAAAGGCATCGAGCACATGGCTCACGACCGGCCCACGCACCCGAAAATGCACATCACGCGTGGCGTCCGGGGAATGGAGGGCGAGGAGACAGCTATCCCGGACGTTCAAGCCGCCGCAGAACCCGACGGCCCCATCGACGACCAGCATCTTGCGGTGATTGCGCAGGTTCGCGTACGGCTGCGGGAGCGGGATTCGCAGCGGAAGGAAGTACGCCACCGGTACGCCGCGCTTCCGCAGCGCGCGGAGAATCGGTGGATGGCTGTAGCGCGCGCCCACTCCGTCGATCAGGACCCGCACCGCAACGCCACGCGCCGTTGCGCGCGCGAGCGCGTCCACGAACTGGCGAGCCGGCGACGCCGTGGTCGAAGATGTATGTGGCGAACGCCACACTGCGGGTGGCGCCGTCGATCGCGGCCAGCATCGCCGGGTAGGCTTCGTCGCCGTTCACCAGGATGTCGACGGCACAGCCGTCCGCCAGTGGCTGGCGCGTCACCTTCCCCACGAGCTGCGCCAGCGCGTGCAACTCGGCGGGAACCCGATCCGGGATCGGTCCGGCGGCGGCGGCTTCGGTCCGCATGCGGACGGTCTGTGCGCGATCCTCGTCGGTGAGGCCCAGACGGCCCCGCATCCGATGCGCTTGCCAGGCTGATGCGGTTGACGCCGAGGAAGAGATAGAGCACCGACCCAACGACGGGCGTGAGCCAGACGAGACCCACCCACCCGATCGCCGCGCGCACATCGTCCTTGGTGAGTACGATGTGCGCTGACACGATCGCCGCAAGCACCAAATGCGCGACCGTGATGAGTATCGCGACCAATTGCGCGTGATTCACGAGGCGAGTTGCGAGGATTGAGGGTCCGCTAACGTGCGTGCCCCGGTCACCAGCTGCCAGTCACGCTTGCCCGTCACGTGTTGCCCGTCACGTCCTGCCGCGGACCGAGACCTTACCGCCGGACTGTGAGTGGCGAACGACCGTCGCGATGAGCGGCCGAAGGCGCCGCTCCGCCAACGCCGCGAAATCTCGTTCCAGATCGCGGTAATTCCTGATCAGTCGTCGCCAAACTCCGTGACGTGCATCCCGCCCCTGCCCTTGCCCCCGCGGCTCGCCACCGTCACCGGTTCGCGGAACGACTGCTTGAGACTCTCGACCAGGAGCCATGCGCGACGATAGCTCATCCCAATGTTGCGCGCCGCCTGGGACAACGAGTGCGCGTCCCGAATTGCCTCCAGAAGTCCGATCTTCCCGGGCCAACGCTGGAGTGTTCGTCGAAATCGATCCGGAACCGAACCACAGGGCTGGCCATAGCGTCTCCGTCTGGCAAGATCATGTGGCGAGATCAGTGGCATGATCATATGGCGAGATCATATCGAAGCGAGCCGATCCAATTGATCCTGCACCGCCCCGTGGCGATGACCCGTCTCTCGATGACCCGTTCGTAGCTTACCCCAGCCGGCCGCTTTGCGCTTTCCCACGGACACTGTTATATACGGCCGAATATAACGAAGGTCGCCGGCTCGACCGCCGCGAGCACCTCAGGAGACACACGACCCGTGACACGATCAATCCCGGCGTTGTTCGTCATCGGCGCACTTGCCGCATGGACCCAGGCGTCGCAGGCCCAAGGCGCCGCTGCCTCCGCACCGGCCGCGCCAGCCGCCGGCTGCACCAGCGGAAAGAGTTCCTCGCCACCGATTGTCCGCTGACCTGGCACGGCATCACGCTCTACGGCACGTATGACGTTGGTGTGGGCTGGGTGAGCCACGGTTTGCCCGGAAAACGGTGTCAACTACGAGGGCGAAGCGCTCGTCAACCGGAACGGAAATCACTCCCAATTCGTCCTCGCGCCGAACAACCTGTCGCAGACGGGACTGGGTGTGCGAGGCAAGGAGGAGTTTCTGCCTGGATGGTCCGTGGTGTTCAACGCCTCGACCGGCATCGATCCGGATCCGGCCACGCGCCGACATGTTCGCGACCAATACCGATCAACGACGGCCCCCGAGAGGCAGCTACTCCGAAACCGGCGATGGCGCGCGCGCTGGCCAGACGTTCAACGATGAGTTTTTCGGCGGGTTTTCCTGGCGCACTACGGCACGCTCACCCTGGGCGCGAGCGCGCGCTCCGTACCGACGTGACGCTGCAGTACGATCCGGCCAGCGGCGATTCCTTCTCGTACATTGGATAAACGGCACGATGGCCGGCGGGGGCAACACCGAAGCACCCGCTGGGACGAGGCTGTGAAATATCGGCTTCACCTATGGCGGGCCATTTCGGCGCGATGTACAAGTTCGCCGACGGCTCCGGCGGGTGCTACTCGCCGCTTGGCACCTTCAGCGCCTCCACCTGCACGTCGGAAGTGGCCCACGACTCCGCCTTTGGATTCGATCTTGGCGGAGCCGCCGGCGGGTTCTCCGCGGACGTCGTCGTGCAGCATGTCAACCAGGCGATCAGCGTGCTCATCCGTTGCTCGGGCCCACCAGCCTGGGATCGCCCTATGAGTCGGGACGAACAGCATCGACACCAACACCATCAGCGGCGCCAATCTGATCGCGACGACCAATGCAGTCTACGGCATCGTCACCGACAACACCGCGGTGATGGTCGCGGCCAAGTATGCCGTAGATCCGGTCAAGATCTATGGCGGCTACGAATACATGATCAGAACAACCCATCGGATCCGCTCGGCATTGGCGCGTCCGCGCAGGGTGGATATCTCCTGAGCGGCGTCGAAGACGACAACCTCGACTCCCCGAAGATCGTGCAGGTCATGTGGACGGGCGTGAAATACGCCGCCGACAGCAAGACTGACATCACGGCGTCCTTCTATCACCAGTGGCAGAACGACTTCCGCGTTCCGTCGGCCTGCTCGCCCACCAGCTTTCGCAGTTCCTGCGCGGGCGCGCTCAACGAAATGTCGCTCTACGCGGACCATCACTTCACTAAGCGCGTCGATGCGTACGCGGGCATCGCGTATTCCGACGTGAACGGCGGTCTGGCCATCGCCATTCCGCACGGCCCGGGCGTCCCCTACAACTACGACAGCAACGTCGCTCCGACGCTCGGCACCCGCTTCACGTTCTGATCGGCGGCACGCCGGTCATTCCCACACCACGTCCGGCGCGCTCTGTCCGACTTCGATGATGTAGCCGTCGGGATCTCGGATGTAGCACCGGGTCTCGCCATTCTTCTCCAGGGGCTCAGTGATCGACTGAGCCCCTCTGCTTCGCCATAACGTGTAGCACGCGCGAACGTCCGCGACGCGAACGTTGATGTAGCTGCTGACGTGATCGCGGTCGGGGGGCGTGGTGAGCGTCACGGCCGGTTTATCCGGGGTCGGACCACCGCCGGTGCTGAGGATGATCCACGAGTTCGCGATCTGGACGAACGACGGCATACCGCGGCGGATGATCCGGCCGCCGAAGACCGTGGCGTAGAATTGGGCGGATCGCTCGACGTCGGCCACGGTGAGATTGTGCGCGAGGGTCAGCCCGTCCGCCGGCGGCATTTGATAACTCATCTGTCCGACCTGTACGTCGTTCATCGAGGACTCCGGCCGAGGTTGCACGAATGGCCCGCGTCAATACGCCGAGCGGCAATTAACACGAGGGCACGCCCGGGCGGCGCGGGCTGTCACCGTCTGATTCCCAGTGTAACCGGTCTGGCGGGCCGATCACGGCGGTTTTCGTTAGGCCGGAGGGTCCGCCGGTCAGCCAGCCGGCTGCGGCAACGATGGTGCGGTCATCGATAAGGACGCGCTTACGCTGCTGGGAAGATTCATTGCCTGTGTCGTTTCCTCGGCATATATTGGCATATGCCGAGGAAACGACACACCACTCCAGCGACAGACCGTGACCGCGTGCTTGCCCTCGCCTCGAAACGGCGACTCATCCGCGCACGTGACCTCGAGGCTATTGGCGTATCTCGCGAAGTCCTGCGCCGCCTGGTTGCCCGCGGCGAACTCAAGCGACTTGGCCGCGGGCTGTACGCCGGCGCGGGACGCTCCTCAGCGAGCACGAGATGCTGGCGGCCGCAGCGGTGCGCGTGCCGCACGCCGTCGCGTGTCTGCTCTCCGCGCTTCGATTCCACGAGCTGACGACGCAGAACCCGAGCGAGATCTGGCTTGCCGTCGATCGCAAGGAATGGCTCCCGTCGGTCAGCGACCTGCCGCTCCGCATAGTCCGCTTCTCCGGCGCGGCGCTCACAGCCGGTATCGAGAAACACAGCGTGGATGGGGTGCCAATCTCCATCTACAGTGCTGCCAGACTGTGGCTGACTGCTTTAAGTATCGCGCGAAGATCGGCGTCGATGTGGCCACCGAGGCGCTGTATGACTATTGGCGCTCGCGGAACCGCTCGATTGGCGAACTCTGGAAATATGCCGCAGTATGCCGGGTGTCGGCCGTCATGCGCCCCTATATCGAGACCGTCACCTCGCAGGGCGCTTAGCCCGGCAGCCGTGGCGCCGAGTGCTATGACCAAGAGAACGCCGACCGACCTCCCAGCGTCAATCCGACAGCGACTCCTCGACCTCGCAAAGGCTCGAGGTGAGGAACTGCAGAATGTACTCTGGCGGTACGGTGTCGAACGCTTCCTGTACCGCCTTGGGCGGAGCGGCGTCCGCCAGCGGTTTGTCCTTAAGGGCGCCGTGCTGTTCTATCTCTGGGAAGGCGAGCCCCACCGCCCAACGCGTGATCTGGATTTCCTCGTGCACGGCGATCCGTCTCCGGAGGGGATGTTGGCGACACTTGCGAGGTGTGTACGACTGAAGTCGCCGAGGATGGGCTCGTCTTCCTGCCGGACTCGTTCCGTGTCGAGCCGATCCGGGAGCACAACGCCTACGGGGGCCTCCGCGTTTCGTTGGTCGCTATGCTCGGGACTGCCCGTGTTCCGCTTCGAATCGACTTCGGATTTGGCGACGCCGTCACGCCTGGGGTCGATCTCGCGATCTTCCCCCGCTACTCGACGGACCCGCCCCGAGAGTCCAGGTCTATCCGCCTGAGACAGTGATTGCAGAAAAGTACCAAGCGATGGTAATGCTTGGCGTGGCGAACACCCGCATGAAAGACTACTACGATGTGGTCAGCCTGTGCCGTGCCCACGCCTTCGATGGCGCCACGCTTGCGGCGGCGATCACCAACACGTTTGCCCACCGCAACACACCGCTACCACGCCGGCGACCAGCTGCCCTGACAACCGCGTTCGGCACGGATGCCAACAAGGCTCGCCAGTGGCAGGCCCTGCTCTCGCGGATCGGCTTCGCGGGCGCACCTATCGAGTTTTCGGAAACGATCGCGGAGATCCAGTCGTTCCTCTGGCCAGTGTCCGAAGCAGCTCGCGGGGGGCATCCGTCCCAGCAGGCGTGGCTCCCTGGCATTGGGTGGGTCACGTCCTGAGTGCGGCGACGTGTCCTAAAGGAGTGGATCTCAGCAGAGCGCGCGCATCCGTGATCCGCGCTGGCGCAACGACAAACCCTCCGGTCGTGGTCTGTCGCGCTGAAACGTCCCCACCAATTGTCCCCCCTTCGCCCAGTGCTCGCCGTACCCCGGTGTCCCGCACTAATCATTCTCTCTCGGTTTGATTATCGCTCCCCACCAATCGCACGAGATCCAATCAATGACACTCGAATGCATTGATCCGACTGATCTACCGACTCCGGCGACGTACACCCAGGTCGTCGTCGCGACTGGAAGCAGATTGGTATTCATCGCGGGCCAGGAGCCCGAAGACATAAACGGCAAGCTCGTCGGCCATGGTGATCTTGCGGCCCAGGCACGGCAGGCGTTTGGCAACCTTGGCCGCGCACTCGCTGCCGCCGGCGCCGGCCTGCGCAGGTCTGCAAGATCACCATTTACGTCGTCAACTACGCACGCGACGAATGTTTGCCCATAATCGAAGAAGCCCGGATCGCGCTGTTTGGAGATCACAAGCCAGCAGACGTCATTGTCGGGATAGCGACGCTGTCCCCAGGCTACCTGATCGAGGTCGACGCGATCGCGGTCATTCTGACGGGGCGAGCTCGCTAGACTCGGCATCCCGTTCCCGGTACGAGACCGTTTTTGACGCAACGGACGGAGTGAGATTCGAACTCACGAGAGCCTTTCGGCCCCACACGCTTTCCAGGCGTGCGCCTTAAACCACTCGGCCACCCGTCCTTCGCCAACAGAAAAAAAAGAGACGAGCCCGAGAGCCGAAGCCGCCGCGCTGTGTCTCCTCTCTCCTTTCGTATCTCTTCCAGCGGACGGGGTGAGATTCGAACTCACGATACCGGGTTCACCGGTATGCCGGTTTTCGAGACCGGTGCCTTCAACCACTCGGCCACCCGTCCGGGTCGCTCTTGGCTCCCTGCGGACGGCCGCCAATCCACCCAGCGGCCGCGTCGCAATGTAAACCGGCCCCACCCGGCCTACCAGCACACCAGCCTGACGACGACCCAGCGGCCTACCGAGGCCCGGTCGCCCGCTGCTCCGCGCGCCGCGCCGCGAAAAACTCCGCCAGCAACGCCGCGCTGGCGTCGGCGCACACGCCTGCCGTCACTTCCGGCCGGTGATTGAGCTGCGGATGCCGCAACAGGTCGCCCACCGACCCGCCCATCCCCGCCTTGTCGTCCCACGCGCCAAACACGACCCGATCTACCCGCGCCAGCACGATCGCGCCCGCGCACATCGCACACGGCTCGAGCGTCACGTACAGGCGTGCAGCCCGCCAGGACCGGCGCGCCCAGCGACGCGGTGGCAGCCCGCAGCACCAGCAGCTCGGCGTGCGCCGTCGCATCACGGTCCCGGCGCGTCCGGTTGCCCGACGGACGCCACGATCGCCCCGTTCGACACGACGAGCGCGCCGACCGGCACTTCGCCCGCCGCACCCGCCTCCAGCGCGATCGCGAGCGCCTGCGCCATCCACTTTGCGTCTGGTTCCGCTATCGGGCCGTCGACCGCCCGGCCGCCCGAACGGGCCATTGGTTACCTAGCGCCGGCGGCCAGCCGCCGCAGGCTCGGCGCGGGTCTCGCGCTGGCCCGAGCCGGCGCTGGTCGCGCCGCCGGGAAGCCGGCGGTGCCACATTGAACGTCAACGCGCCGTCCGGGCCGGCCTGCACCAGGATGTGATCCCCATCCTTGAACTTCCCCTCGAGCACGCCCATCGCCAGCGGATTCTGCATCATCCGCTGCAACGCCCGCTTGAGCGGCCGCGCCCCATACGCCGGATCGTATCCCTCCGCCGCGATCGCCCGCCGCGCCTCCGGCGTCAGCTCGATCGTGAGCTTCCGCTCCGCCAGCAGCCGCTCCAGCCGGTCGCAGCTGCAGCTCGATGATCCGCGCCGATCTGCTCTTCGCCCAGCGGACGGAAGACGATCATGTCGTCCACGCGGTTGAGGAACTCGGGCCGGAAGTGCTGCCGCAGCGCCGCGAGCACCTGCGCCTCCACCTCGCGCCCAGTCCGCGCGCCGCATGCTCCAGGATGTACGTGGCTCCCGATGTTCGACGTCATGATGATCGACGGTGTTGCGGAAATCCACCGTGCGCCCCTGCGAATCGGTCAGGCGCCCGTCGTCGAGGATCTGCAGCAGGATGTTGAACACGTCCGGGTGCGCCTTCTCGATCTCGTCGAACAGCATCACCGAGTACGGCCGCCGCCGCACCGCCTCGGTGAGCTGCCCACCTTCCTCGAAGCCCACGTATCCCGGCGGGGCGCCGATCAGCCGCGCGACGGCGTGCTTCTCCATGTACTCGGACATGTCGATCCGCACCATCGCCTGCTCGTCGTCGAACAGAAACTCCGCCAGCGCGCGCGCCGTCTCCGTCTTCCCCACGCCCGTCGGGCCCAGGAAGATGAACGACCCGATCGGCCGGTTCGGGTCCTGCAGACCCGGCCCGCGACGCGCCGCACGGCGTTGGCCACGGCGTGCACCGCCTCCCGCTGGCCGATCACCCGCGCGCCAGCTCCTCGTCGAGCTTGCGTGAGGCGCTCACGCTCGCCCTCCAGCATCCGCGTGACCGGGAATCCCCGTCCACTTGCGCCACCACGTCCGCGACGTCGTCCGCCGTCGACCTCCTCGTTGCAGGAACTGCGGCCCGCCGTCGTCTGCGCGACGCGAGCTGCGCCTCGGCGTCGCGCATGCTCCTGCTCGAGCTGCGGGATCGCGCCCGTACTTGATCTCCGCCGCGCTTGCCCAGGTCGCCCGCCCGCGTCGCCTGCTCCGCCTGGACCGCGCGCCTCATCGATCTGCTGCTTGAGCTTGCCGACGGCGCCGAGCGTCTCTTTCTCCTGCTGCCACTGCGCCTTCATCCCAGACGACCGCTCCCGCAGCTCGGTGAGCTCGCGCTCGAGCGCCTCGCGCCGCTCCTCCGACGCCGCGTCCTTCTCCTTCCGCAGCGCCTCGCGCTCGATCTCGAGCTGCATGATGCGGCGCTCGACCTCGTCGATCTCCTGCGGGCAGCGAATCGATCTCGATCCGGAGCCGGCGACGCCGCCTCGTCGATCAGGTCGATCGCCTTGTCCGGCAGGAACCGGTCGCCGATGTAGCGATTGGACAGCGTCGCCGCGGCGACGATCGCGCCGTCCGTGATGCGCACGCCGTGGTGCGCCTCGTAGCGCTCCTTGAGGCCGCGCAGAATCGCGATCGTGCTCTCGACCGTCGGCTCGCCGACGTACACCGGCTGGAATCGCCGCTCCAGCGCCGGCATCCTTCTCGATGTACTTGCGATACTCGTCGAGCGTCGTCGCGCCGACGACGCGCAGCTCCCCGCGCGCGAGCATCGGCTTGAGCATGTTGCCCGCGTCCATCGCCCCCTCGGCCTTCCCCGCGCCGACGAGCGTGTGCAGCTCGTCGATGAACACCATGAACTGCCCCTGCGCGTCCGTGATCTCCTTGAGCACGGCCTTGAGCCGCTCCTCGAACTCGCCGCGAAACTTCGCGCCCGCGATCAGCGCGCCGAGATCGAGCGAGACCAGCCGCTTGTTCTTGAGCCCCTCCGGGCACGTCGCCGTTCGCGATCCGCTGCGCCAGCCCCTCGGCGATCGCCGTCTTGCCGACGCCCGGCTCGCCGATCAGCACCGGATTGTTCTTCGTGCGGCGCGAGAGCACCTGGATCACCCGGCGGATCTCCTCGTCCCGCCCGATCACCGGGTCGAGCTTGCCCTTGCGCGCCGCGTCCGTGAGGTCGCGCGTGTACCGCTGCAGCGCCTGGTACTGGTTCTCCGGCGTCTGGTCGGTCACCCGGTGCGACCCGCGCACCGACTTCGAGCGCCGTCGAGCAGAGCCGTCTTGGTCGCGCCCGACGCCGTCGAGCAGCGTCTTCGCTCTCCGTGCCCGTGCGTCGCGACAGCGCCAGCAGCAGGTGCTCGGTCGAGATGTACTCGTCGCCGAGCGCCGCGCCTCACCCTCGGCCCGGTCCAGCACACCGTTCAGCTCGCGGGACAGCGACGGCTGGGCGTCGCTCTGCTTGGGGAAGCGCTCGATCTCCGCTCGAGCTGCTCCCGCAGCGCCGCGACGCTGACGCCCAGCTTCTGCAGGATCGGGCACGACGATCCCTTCGTCCTGCCGGAGCAGCGCCAGCAGAAGGTGCGCGTCGTACACCAGCGGGTTGCCGTTCTGGCGCGCCAGCGCGATTGCGCGTTCAGCGCCTCGCCCGATTTTACCGTCAGCCGGTCGGGATTGACCACGTGTCTATCCCATCCATGGTGAGCTGGAAAAGATATCGCCCGCTCGTCTGCCTCGCGCTCGTGACGGCGGGCTGCCGCCACGCGCAGTCAGGCCCGAACAGCGCGGCCGATTCGACGTTCGTCCTCGCCCTCGCCGATCTCCGCCGCGCGGTCCTCCCGGGTGGAGCGGAGACGACACGCGACAGCGCCGGGCGCGCCATGGTCCGTGATTCGATCCTCCGGAAATATCACGTGACCGCGGCGCATCTCGAAGATATCGCCCACCGGCTGGCCCAGAACCCCGAGCAGGCCACCCAGATCCTGCACGCGGTGGACCGTCACGTGCAACTCGCCATGGGAGCAGCCCCAACCAGGCCGGCCGGGGTCATCCCGCCCGGGATGCGGCGTCCCGGCCAAAACGTGCTGGGACAATCTCCCGGCGCCGTCCCGGCGAACCCTGCTACTACGCCGCAAGACAACGCCAACGCACGCGCCCTCCTCAACTCGTTGCACCAGCAGTCCACCGCCGACGGCCGGAAGATCCCACCCAGCGCGGGCGTCACGCCGCGCTAATCGCCACGCCGATCGCGGCGCTCATCGCTGCGCCGCTCACATCGGCACACATCAGGAGATGCCCAGAGAGCATGTTCGGCATCATTGGCTCCGGCCCGGTCGGCCAGACACTCGCAGCGGGACTTCGAGCCAAAGGACATCAGGTCCGGATCGGGAGCCGCACACCAGCCAAGCTGCGGGAGTTCACCGCGAAGACGGGCATCGAGAGCGGGACCTTCGCGAGCGTCGCGAGCTGGGGCGAGCATCTGATTCTCGCCGTGAAGGGCTCGGCCGCTGATGCCGCGCTCCAGGAGGCCGGCCCCGCCAACACGCGCGGCAAACTCGTGATCGACACCACCAACCCCATCACCGACGAGCCGCCCGAGGATGGGGTGCTGCACTCGTTCGTCGGTCCCAACCAATCGCTGATGGAGATGCTGCAGGCGTCGCATCCCGCCGCGCATTTCGTCAAGGCGTTCAACAGCGTGGGAAGCGACTTGATGGTCGACCCCGATTTCGGCGGCGTGAAGCCGACGATGTTCTACTGCGGCGACGATGCCGGCGCGAAGGCGGTGGCTGCCGGCGTCATTGCGCAGCTCGGATGGGAAGGCGCGGACATGGGGAGCGTTCGGGCGGCGCGCGCCATTGAGCCGCTCGCGGTGTTGTGGTGTATTCCGGGATTCCGGAGCGACGAGTGGAACAATCGCGCCTTTCACGTGCTGCGCCGACAACACCGGCGCGGACGCGCCACGCGCGGCGCAGGTTGTGTGGAGCGGGATTGTCGTGTGACCACACCCCTGCGCGCAATGCGTGGGGCACGCTGCCGCGGAAAGTCTACCGCTGGATCAGCATCTTCCGGCCGACCGCCTTCCCGTTGACTTCAAGGCGGTAGAGATACATGCCGGGTGGCACTTCGCGCGTGCTGCCGACGCCGACACCGTCCCAATACGCCGTATACTCGCCGCACGGGAGATCGAGTCCCTGCACGGGCTGGCCGACCGCAGCAGCACTGGTGCCACCTTCCGCCATCACCGGCACAGCGACGACCTGCGCGACCAGATTGTAGATCCGAAGATTGACGTGGTACCGGCGGCCGCCATCGGTGCAGGATGGAGCGTCACCGACGGTGAATGGGATGCGCGTCGTCGCGCTGAACGGGCTCGGATAATTTTTCCCGAGTCCCAGCAACGCGCCCGTCTGATGCTTCTGATTCGGAACGACGCCCGGCTGCTCAGTCTGAGCAGACGCGCGACCGGGAACGAACGACGCTACACACACGACCGCGAGCATGCTCGCGAGCCGAACCAACACCGCCGAAACGCTGGGCATCCGTCGCTCAGACTTTCGATGGTTTGCGCCGGTCCCCATGAGGGTACCCATACGCACACTCCACGCGAACGAAAGAATTGCTGCCGCCTGCTCCTGTCCAAATGGTCCACGGGTTTTCTTCGGTTCCGCAACGATAGGCCGCAGCGTGAAGCTGTCAAGCCAATCGCAAAATGCCACCCTACGTCGCGACGCCCCACAGACCTGGCATTGATCGCGCCGCTACCACCTAATGCGCGGAAACACGGCCACCTGTCTCATTTTTTCACGTTCTGGGGCCCAGGTCCCCTGTACCGCTCGCCCCTCCCGAAGCTCCTGCCCCACTGCCCGCTCCGGCCGGACGACCCTGCCCTGCCCCCGCCGCTCGGTGACACCAACCCGGTCGAAGTACTCAAGCAACGGAATCAGGTACTTCCGCGAGACCCCTACCAAGGCCCGAAGTTCCGGCGGGCCCGTACTCCTGCCCCACATGCATCCCGGACCGCAGTGCCCCGGCCATCCCCGAAGCGCCTCGGCAGAGTAGAACCGGTTGGGCTCGACCTGCCGTACCACACCCCTACGATCTAACAATCGCAAAAGTGTCAGCACATCCGACTCTGTTTGACGTACGCCGCTGGCCGCCAATTCGCTGGCGGTGGGCGGCTCCCGGTCCGCGTGACGAATCACGGCGGTGAGACGCTCCAGCTCCGACTGCTGAGCCGACGTCGGACGCGGCATCCAGCCCGCTCGCCGGACGATCCCATGGTCGGTGACGATCTCGCCGGCTGCTTCCAGCCTGGCGATCAATGCGTCAGCCAACGACCCCGCTCCCGCGACCAAGGCGCGCACCGATTGGAGCGACATTCCAGGCTCGAGCGGCGCCCGCGCGTGAAACGCGTCGACCGCCGCGACGATGCGTTCCAGCGCGTGACGGAGCACCTCGCGATCGTACACGGTGTCGCCAACGACATTCCGTCTGGTCACTCGCGCTCACCAGATCCCGTTCGATCGTGCGCGTGCATGCGAACCGATCCTGACCGACAACGCCGCGCGTGACACCCCGCGCGTCCCCGCGTCCGCGGTGATGCGCGCGATGCGCTCCGCGGCCGATGGCGCCGCCACCGCCCACGGCTTGAGGCGGCGATGCCCGGGTAGCGGGTCGGTCACCACCCCGCCACCAATCGTCGCCACCGGCGACCCCGACCGGATCACGAACCGGTCTCCGCCCCGCGCGACCACTGGCTCGTCCAGCATCACTCGGACCGGTGTGACGGCCCCGCTGGCCAACGCACCGCCGGTCGCCACCAGCCTGCCCGGGACATCCTGGGTGCCGAGGTGAAACTGGATCCGCGTCCGCGGCCCCAGTGGCGGCGCACTGGCCAGCAACTCCGCATCAGCGCGGAGCAGCGCCGACGCCTCCCACGCCGCGTCCGTGACCAGCACGCACCCACGAGCGACATCTGAGCGCTCGACCCCCACGAGGCTGACGGCGGCGCGCATGCCCGGTCCCACGGCACGCACCGCACTGCCATGCGACTGCAACCCGCGGACGCGGGCGGTGCGGCCCCCCGGGAGCACGCGCACGATCGCGTCGGCCTCCAGTTGCCCGCTCCACACGGTCCCGGTCACGACGGTGCCCGTCCCCTTGATCGTGAAGCTCCGGTCCACTGGCAGTCGAAAGAGATCCTCCCCATGCCGCTCTGGCACCTGCCGCGCGGCCGTGGAGAGCGCGTCTCGGAGCGCATCCATGCCGGCGCCGGTGACCGACGACACGGGGACGACCGCCGCGCTCGCGAGTCCGCTGCCGGCGACCAGCGTGGCAATGTCCTCACGCACGAGATCGAGCCAGTCGGCATCCACGAGATCGGACTTCGTCACCGCGACGACCCCGGCCCGGACGCCAAGCAGCTCCAGAATCGCCAAATGCTCGCGCGTCTGCGGCATCACTCCCTCGTCGGCCGCGACCACGAGCAGCGCCAGGTCGATCCCCGTTGCGCCAGCGAGCATGGTCCGCACGAACGCTTCATGCCCCGGGACATCCACGACGCCGATTGTTTCCCCGCCTGGGAGCCGCAGCGGCGCGAATCCCAACTCGATGGTGATGCCCCGGCGCTGCTCCTCCGGCAAACGGTCCGTGTCGATCCCGGTCAGGGCTTTGACGAGTGCCGTCTTGCCGTGGTCGATGTGCCCAGCCGTACCGAGGATCATCCGCCGTCGTGCACGGCAGGCGCCGCCAGCCGGGCTGTCCATTCCACCCGCCCCGCTCCCAGACGTCGAATGCCCGCATCGCTCCGCCATCGGTCAAATGCTCGGCCAGAAACTCTCGCAGCAGCCGCTGGTGCGCGCGGCCATCGCCTTCTTCGTTACCGAGGGTCCACGCCTCGCCGGTGAGCCACGCCCGCAATGCGTCGCGCGCTCGCGCGGGCATCACTCGGCTCCCGCGATGTGCAGCGGCGCACGAGGTGCAGACGATGCCTCCAGTCGGGTGGTTGAACGGAAACCGGCCCTCGGGCTCGACCGCGGCATGGCACACGCTGCACACGTCGACCGCCGGCGCAAACCCAAGCTCCGCGACAATGTGCCACGCGCCGCCCAGGGTCGCATCCAGTGCGGCGCCAGGGGTGTCGGGCGCTGACGCGATCGCATCGAAGGCGCCCGTCACGGCGTCGTACAGCTCTGGCTGTGCGTCATCCCGCGCGAACCGAAGCGCCAGTTCGGCGATCGCCGCCGCGCCGGTGAATCGCTCCAGTGATTCGGCGAGCGCAGGCCGGGCGTGTGTCACGTCGAATGCGGTCAGCGTCTGCAGATCTCGCGCGGGCCGGATGGAGAGTTGCGCCTCGCCTTCAGCGAACAGATCCGCCGCCGAACCGTAGCGCGATCGCGAGCGACGGGCCCCGCGCGCCAGCGCCGACTGCAGCCCCGCCTCGCGCGTCAGGAGCCGGTAAATCCGTGACGTCTCGAGGTAGTCGAATGCGTGGAGCACGACTGCATCGGTCACGAGAGAGGTCATGCCGAAATGTAAGCCGCGCCCGAGGGACGGCTCCCCTGAGCGGCTCCCAGAGCGGGATCCCGGCCGAGGACCCCGCCACGCTACCGGGTGACTTCGATCCGGCCCCCGATCAACACGGTCCGCCCGGGCGCCGCGTAGGTCGCGATCTCGTCGTAGTGGCGGTTGAACAGGTTCACCACGCGGGCGGTCAGGCTCAGGTTCGGCCCGTGACTCGCCGCCTGGAACAGGCGGTAGTCGCCGACCAGATCCCACGTCGTGTATCCCGCCAGAACGACCCGGGTGTCACTGTCGAAGTCGATGTCGTCCCGGGTGCCGACGAAGTGCGCGGTGACGCCGAAGGAGCCCTTGGTCGACAACGAGTGCCGGAATGTGCCGCTGAACTCGTGCGAGGGGCGCCGGATCAACCGGTCTCCGACGATGTACTGGCCCGCGCCCGTGGTGTCGAATCCGACGTTCGTCACGCGGGTCCGCAGGAACGTGTACGCGAGGTTGATCGAAGCGCCCGCGACCGGGCCCGCGAGAAATTGCAGCTCGACGCCATCGGACCGCGCCCCGGCAATGTTCACGTAGTTGGTCGGCGTCGTCGACGCCGGGGAGAATGGCCGACACCGGCGTGTAGTCGACGATGTTCTCGAACTGCTGGTTGAAGTAGGTGCCCGACAGCATCAGGCCCTGTCCGAACGGACTCTCGCTGACGCCCGCTTCCCAGCCGATCGAATGCTCCGGCCGCAGCTTGACGTTGCCGAGTCGAACGGGACGGCCGAGTAGTTCTCCTCGAACGTCGGCTCCTTGTAGGCGCTCCCGAACGACGCATGCAGTTGGCCGCCGGTTCCGATCGCGTAGCCCAAGGCCCACGCGATACGTGCCGTACGTGCCGAACGCGCTGTTGTCATCGAGGCGGACGCCCGCCGTGTACGACGCCTGGTTGCCGAGGTTGCCGACGACCTGGGCGTATGCCGCGCCAATGCGCCGGAACCGGGCGACCGGTACCGCGACCGACGTGTCGACGCTGCCAGGGCCCAGCGCGAACTCGTCGGACGAGCGGGTCCGGTCGGTCTGGCCCTCCTCGCCTCCGCCCGCCGAGAACACCGCGCCGCCGAATGTGGGCGTCGAGTCTCGCATCGACGCCGAGCCGCTGGTCGACCTCACGCTGAAACGACTGCGAGAACGCGCTGTCGGAAATCGGCACGTCCGGCGGATTAATGTCGGCGACATCCTGATTGTTCGCCGTCACCAGGATGTGTCCATCGAAGACGCGACTGAACGCATGCGCGGCGTCGAGCGCGAACGACGACCCCTCGTCCCGGCTGTACTGGTTGTGATCGACCGCAGTCCCGTCGCCAAGCGTCGGGAAGTGATAGTCCATGGTGTGGTAGCGCGCCGTCAGCGCCGCCAATGTCGGTGTGCCAAGTCCGTAGTCAATGCGCCCGACATCTCGCCGTTCAGCATCTGGTTGTTGAATGGCAGAATGCCGTTGGTGGACTCGCGATCACCACCGGCCGAGTAGCCGAACGGGCCGATCCCGCCGCTCACCGCGGCGGTCCCGTTGAGTGTGCCGTACGTGCCGCCGTTGACGCCGAGGTAACCCGCGAATGGGTCCACCGCCGCGCACCGTGAAGATCTGAATCACGCCCGAGACTGCGTCCGATCCATAGAGCACGCTCAATGGGCCGCGCAGGATCTCGATGTGGTCGACGTTCGCGGTCGTGAGGTAGTCGAACGAGAACGCGCCGCCGGGCAGATTGAGCGGGACGCCGTCGAGCAGGACTTTGACGTAGTCGCTCTGGCCGCCGCGCAGGAACAAGGACGTTTGGCTCCCGAACGACCCGCTCTGGACGATCGTGGCGCCTGCGACATCCTGCAGGGCTTCGGCGACGGTCGTGATCCCGCGAGCGCGCAGATCCTCGCCCGTGATCACGGTCGTCGACGCGGTCGGAACCGACTCCGCGATCGGCACCTTGGTCGCCGTCACGACGACCGGGGTGAGTGCGCCGCTGTCCGGCGTCGAAGTCTGGGTCGTCTGGGTGCGGGTGCCCGGCTGGGCCCGCGCGCCAGCGGAAAGGGCCGCGACGGCGATGCACGCCGCGACGGCCACACGGGTCAGGTATAATGTGCGCAGAACGGTCATGTCTCCATGGGACGATGAACAGTAACAGGTGCCGGTGCGCGAAGCGGTATCAGCATCGGAGCGCCGACCGCCGGATCACGAGCCGACGACGAGCGGCCAATCGTACACGCGTTCCAGTATGCCGCCCGTCATCACGGCCGGCGGTGGACCCTGCGCCGCGACGGTGCCGCCGATGCAGGAGTACCACGTGGTCGGCGAACCTCGCGACCAGGTTGAACTGATGAGTGATGAGCAGCACACCCATTCCGTCACGGGCCAGCTCGGCCAGCAGCTCGAACACCGCCATCTCGTGGCCCATGTCGAGGAACGTCGTCGGCTCGTCCAGCACCAGGAGCTGGCCGCCCTGCGCCAACGCCCGCGCGATCCGGACGCGTTGCCATTCCCCCCCGACAGGGCATCGGTGTGCCGCTCGACAGCCCGCCCACGCCAGCCCGCTCGATCGCGGCGGTCACGGCGCGATCGCCGCCCGGGTCGGTCGTCCGCCACACGCTCGCATGGGGGAAGCGTCCAGTGCAATGTACTCCCGAACCGTCATCGGGAAGGCCGGGTCCTCGCGCTGTGGGACGACCGCGGCGCGGCGCGCGGCATCGCGCAGCGAGATCTGGCCCGAGCGCTACGCCGCCGATCAGCAATGCTGCCCCGCTGCGATCGGCACGCGGCGCAGGAGCGCCTTGACGAGCGTACTCTTGCCGCTGCCATTGGGACCCGTCACGGCCGTGACGGTGCCACGTCTGCGCCGCAAAGTCACGCCTGCCACAGCTGCCGCTGTCCCGCCCGGATATCGGACCTGCACATTCTGGAACGTCAGAGCCGGCGGTCGGCTCGGCGGCAGTCCGATCGACCGTGACCGCCAGCCGGCGGAGCTGGAAGAGAAAGAACGGCACGCCCAGGAGTGCCGTGACCGCCCCCAGCGGCAACTCGGCGGGCGGGCGAACGGTGCGCGCGAGGACGTCGCGCCGAGTACCAACGCGGCGCCAACCACCGCGGCGCCACACAGCAACGCGCGATACTGCCGGAGCCCGGCTGCCCGCACCATATGGGGGACCACGAGCCCGACGAATCCCACCAGCCCCGCCGCGGCGACCGTGGCGGCCGCGAGGAGTGCCCGCCGCCAGGTACGCTCGGCGGCTGGCGCGCTCGACGTCGACGCCCAGCGCCGCCGCGCCATCGTCACCCAGCGCGAGCGCGTCCGATCTCGCGCCCAGACGACCAGCGACCCACCCCCGATCACCACGTAGGCCGCCAGCCACCGCGACCCGGCGCCACTCCGCGCCATCGACCGAGCCCATCATCCACCACAGTGCGCCGCGCACGGTCTCGGGGGGCGCCGTCGCGTACGCGACCATGATCACCGCGTTGGCGAACGCGCCCACGACCACGCCCGCCATCAGCAGGAGCCGCACGTCGGCCCGGCCCCCGGCAATGCGTGCGATGGTCAGCACCAGCGCCGCCGCGCCGGCCGCCCCCGCGAACGCCGCGAGCGGCACGCCCACGATGGCGTTGAGGCCGAACGCGATCGCGGCCACCGCGCCGACCGCGGCACCGCCGGACACACCGAGGAGATACGGCTCCGCGAGGCCGTTCCGCAGCGTGCCTTGCATCGCCGCGCCGCTCATGCCCAGCGCGGCCCCGACCAACCCCGCCAGCGCGACACGCGGCAACCGGATGCTCCGCACGATCGTGATGATGGTGGAGTCCCCGTGGCCGAGGAGCGCCGCCCAGATCGCGCCCGGCGAGAAACGGACCGCGCCGAGCGCCACGCCGAGCAGCGCGGCGGCACCGAGGCCGAGGCAGGCGACGAGCCAGAATCGGGCGCGCACGATTCAGCCGATCACTTGAGCGCGGCGGCCGAGTGCACCGGCTGGGGATGCAGCGAATGCGCCAACTGGGCCTCCGCCGCTCCCATCCGGACGGACGGCATGCCGACGAGCGCCGTGTCAGGTACCAGGATCCGGTGCCCGGTATCGGCGAGCCACTGCTGCCACCGCGGGTCCGCGCGCATCGCCCGCTCGGCCGCCACGGTGGTGAGCACGACTGACGGATCGCGCTGCAGCACATCCTCCAGAGACACCTGCGGCGAGGGGTCGGACAGTGCGCCGTAGACATTCCGGCCGCCGGCGCCAATCAGCAGATCGTTGAGATAGCTCCCTCCACCAATGACGCGGAGCGGGGCGATCTCGATCGGCCACACGACGGTGACGGGCGGCAGATTCGAGGTGGCCGCACTCACCCTGGCCAGCGATGCCGTGACCGAATCAACGACGGCGCGCGCCGCGAGGCTGTCGCGGAGCGCCGCTCCGAGCAGCGACAGTACACGCTGGAAGTCCGCGAGACGGTCGTCGCGGACGCTGAGCGTCATGATGCCCGCCGCGCGAAGCCGCTGGGCGGCGTCACGGTTGTCGGTGGCGGCATACAACACCACGAGATCCGGGTGCACCGAGAGCACGGCCTCGACGTTCGGCCGGAGGCCGTCACCAAGGTCCGCGACCGAGCGCGCGGCGGCCGGATAGGTGTCCCATCGGGTGCGCCCAACCACGTGGCTTCCTTGCCCCATGGCGAACAGCATCTCCGTCGTGGCGGGATTGAGCGAGACGATGCGTTCAGGACGGCGGCCAGTGATGGCGAGCGTGTCGCCGAAGTCATCGGTGAGCGCCGGTGCGCCCGCGCAGGCCGCGGTGTGCGACGCACGTGGGGGCGCGCCGCCCGAGGCGCCGCTGCACGCCATGGCACACGCCACCGCGAGCGCCACTGCGATTGCCGCCGTGACGAGCGCAGTGCTCACGCGCAGGATGCGCCTGGGCGGCACGAGCGATGGTGCCACGAGCCCTCCCCCGAGGACTACCGGTGTGGCGCGGATGGTGATCGTCTACTGGCTCCGGGCTGCGTTGCTCGCCTTCCCGACACCCTGTGGCGTCAGTGGCCTATCCGAGCTCGCGTCGTGCCCGATACAGTGGCGGGGCCGCGCCGGCATTCCACCGGCTTCCGGTCTCACCGTCCGCGGTCGTTCAGTTGGCGGCGTGGCGCATCGAGCCGCCCCACCGTTGGTCGGCCGAATCTTACCCCTTGGATTCCGCACCAGCAAGCGGCAGCATTGGTCGCGGGCGCCGGGTAAATGCGCGCGCCAGTGCCGCAAGCATCGCCGCGCCGATCGCCGTCAGCACCGAGCGCGAAATACACGGTGCGGCGATCACAGGCGATGACCGGGACCGTGACCCGCGCACCGCTGCCGGCGGGCAGATCCTGCGCGATGAACCGGCGAAAGGTGCGCCCCTCGATCGCGACCGGATCGACCTCGCGCAGTCGCGGCGCCTCCGCGTGGGCCGTCGACTCCTCCAGCAACACCTCCATCACCGACACGGGCGCCGCCGCTGGCCGCACCAGCGGGAATGCGGACGAGGGAAGCGTGTAGGTGAACGAGATCTGCTTCAGGCCGGGAGCGATCGGCGCGAAGACCTCGAAATCCCCGTGCACCGACCGTGACGGCGTCCGCCGACACGTCACCCTGCCCCACCCGCACCCCTTCCGCCTGTGATGGGATCGCCGTGTGCCATGTGGGGCGATCGCCCGATGTGCCCGGCGACACCAGCGTGACCGACGAATCATTGGAGAGCTCGAAGACTTCGACGACGGTTCTCGATCCACCCGCCCCCGGCGCGGACACGATCAGGTGGCGGCCGCGGATCCGGATCGGCACGGGCTGCGACGTCGTGTCGAAGACGGTGATCTCGGCATCAGGCCCGCGCGTCACGGGCTGGCCAAGCGGCTGAGAGAAATACGCGATGCCGTCGTAGCTCGCCGACACGAAATACACGGCGTCCGCCGCGCCTCGCGGTTGATACCGGAAGGTGTACTGCCCATTCGCGTCGGTGCGCAGCGAGTCCATCGGCCCGGCCGTATCGGATCCGACGCGGTGCAGCGTGACCAACATGCCCGCGAGCGGCGTCGCAGCGTGTGGACCCTGGTGCATGACGCGGCCAGCGACCCGCCTCGGCGCCTGCGGTGCACCGGGACGCGCTGGCGGGCGCGGTGGCGTTGCGACGGGTTGCGGGCGGAGTTGCGGGCGGAGTTGCGACTGGTGCCGCCCCGCCGCCCGCCTGCGCCAGGGCGCCACGATGCGGCACCGCCAGCAGACCAGGCGGCGCCGAGGGCAACGTGTGCCCACCGCGGGAGCACGCGCGACGAGACTGCGCGCCATTCGCTGGCGTGCACCGGAGCCCGCGCGCTACAGGTTGAACTTGCCGAAGTCTTCAGGACGCAGGTTCTCGAGATACGCCTTGAGCTGATCGGCCGTGAGTTCTTCCGGGCTGCCGGCGTCCGGGTCCGCCGGGGCAAGCTCGTCGGCCCCGTCCTCGTCCGCGACGGCAGTCAGGAGCGCCTCCGGCGCGAAGATCGGTGCCGCCATCCGCAGCGCGATCGCAATGCTGTCGGACGGACGCGCATCGACTGGACGACGCCTTCGGCGCGCACCACGTGCAGTCTCCGCGTAATAGGTGCTCTTCTGCACTTTGGTGATCTGCACGCGGCGCAGCGTACCGCCCAGGCCCGACGATGAGACTCTTGCACAGGTCGTGCGTCAGCGGGCGCTGTCGCGGCACGCTCTTCATCTCCATGATGATCGACTCTGCCTCAGCCGGACCGATCCAGATCGGGAGGAGGCGGTTGCCCCCCTTCTCCCGCAGGATCACGACATGGCTGTTGTTCGAGCTGTCCACTCCGAGACGCTCGACGAATACCTCGACCATGCTGCCGTCACGCCCCAGCGCGGCCCGGACCGGCGGGCCGCCGGCCTGTGGACTCCGGTCCACGCACGCCGCGCGCGGACCCGGGGCGGCGCATGGGTCAGGTCCCCATGTCCCACGACGCGAGGTATCGCTGCTGCTCGGGCGTCAGTGTGTCGACGGTCACGCCCATTGCGGCCAGCTTGAGGCGCGCGATCTCGCGATCGATTGCCTCCGGGACGCGGTGGACGTTCGCGCTCAGGGACTTGGCGTTCTTCACGAGGTATTCCGCGCCCAGCGACTGATTGGCGAAGCTCATGTCCATGACCGACGCCGGATGGCCTTCCGCCGCGGCGAGGTTGATGAGGCGCCCCTCGCCCAGCATGAACACGCGCTTGCCACCCACGACGAACTCCTCCACGAACTCGCGGACCGGGCGGCGCGGGCCGCTCCGAGATGTCCGCGAGCCCGGTCAGGTCGAGCTCCACGTTGAAGTGGCCGGAGTTGCAGACGATCGCGCCGTCCTTCATTGCGCGGAAATGCTCCTTCCGCACCACGTGCATGTTGCCCGGTGAGCGTGCAGAAGATGTCGCCGATCGGTGCCGCTTCGGCCATCGGCATGACCCGGAACCCATCCATTGTCGCTTCGAGCGCCTTGAGTGGATCGATCTCGGTGACGACGACGTTCGCACCGGCGCCGCGCGCCCGCGACGCGACGCCGCGGCCGCACCAGCCGTAACCGGCGACGACGAAGGTCGATCCCGCGAGCAGCGCGTTCGTCGCCCGGATGATGCCGTCGATGGTCGACTGTCCCGTGCCGTAGCGGTTGTCGAAGAGATGCTTGGTGAACGAGTCGTTGACCGAGATCACCGGGAACCGGAGCACCTTGTCCTTGGCCATCGCTTTGAGGCGAATCACGCCGGTCGTGGTCTCCTCGGTGCTCCCGATCACGCGCGCCAGCAACCCGGCGCGCTCGCGCGGCCGTGAGACCCTCGACATACCGCCGCACCGCGGGCGGTAGATCATCGAGGCGGTTGAGGGCGATCATGTGCAGCGCGCCCACGACATCGGCGCCGTCATCCATCGTCAGCTCGGGCGCATGCTCGATCACCGCCCGCACATGGTCGTAGTACCGCTCGGTGTCCTCACCCTTGACCGCGAAGACCTTGATGCCGTGGTCCCGCACGAGATGCGCCGCGACGTCGTCCTGCGTCGACAACGGGTTCGACGCGCACAGCGCGATGTCGGCGCCGCCCGCCTTGAGCGTGATCATCAGGTTGGCCGTCTCGGTCGTCACGTGCAGGCACGCACCCACCCGCTTCCCAGCCAGCGGGACGCTCCACCGCGAACCGCTCCCGGATCAGGCGAAGCACCGGCATCGACCGCTCGGCCCATTCCGTCCGCGCGCGCCCCGCATCCGCGAGGTCGAGTGACTTCACATCGTAGTCGTTCGGTCCAGCGGCGCGACGCTCCGCGCCGCGTGCCGAGCCTGCTGTTTCAGCGGTCGCCATCAGTTTGGATCCTCGAGTGCAGTGGCGGCATAGGACGCCGTCTTGCCCGCTCGCCCCGATCCGTTGGAGGCGGCAGCGGTACCGTCGCGGACCGCCTTCTTGAGCGCGGCCACGCGATCGGTGCGCTCCCAGGAGAACTGCGTGCGAGCGGCCTTGCCGCTCCCCAGCCGCTCCGGCGTCCGTCCGAAATGTCCGTATGCGGCGGTCGCCGCGTAGATCGGCTTGCGCAAATCCAGCGCCGCGATGATCCCCTTGGGGGTGAGATCGAACACCGTGCTCACCGCCCGCATGATCGTCGCCTCGGAGACGGCGCCGGTCCCGAAGGTGTCGACGGCCACCGACACCGGCTGCGCCACGCCGATCGCGTACGCGATCTGCACCTCGCAGCGATGCGCCAAGCCCGCCGCGACAATGTTTTTCGCGACCCAACGCGCCGCGTAACAGGCCGACCGGTCGACCTTCGACGGGTCCTTGCCACTGAACGCGCCGCCACCGTGCCGCCCCATGCCGCCGTACGTGTCGACGATGATCTTTCGTCCCGTCAGACCAGCATCACCCTGCGGTCCACCCACCACGAACCGCCCGGTCGGGTTGATGTGATACTTCACTCCACGTGGCCTAAGCTCTTGTGGAATAGTCGGTTCGATGATCTCCGACATGATCGCCTGCTTCATCTTCGTGGGCGAGATCGACTCGGCGTGCTGCGCCGACACGACGACGGTATCCACCGCGATCGGCCGGTCGTCTTCGTACACCACCGTCACCTGCGCCTTGCCGTCCGGGCGCAGCCACGGCAGGTCCCCTGACTTCCGGCGGTCTGCCAGCGCCCGCGCCAGCCGGTGCGCCAGCAGGATCGGCATCGGCATGAGCTCGGCGGTCTCGTCGCTCGCGTAGCCGAACATCATCCCCTGGTCGCCCGCTCCGCCCGTGTCGACGCCCATCGCGATGTCGGGTGATTGGCGGTCGATGCTGCTGATCACGGCGCACGTCTTGGTGTCGAATCCAAAGCGTCGCGTCCGTATACCCGATCCGCTGGATGGTCGCGCGAACGATGTCCGGAATGTGGACGTAGGTCTCGGTGGTGATCTCACCGACCACACACGCGAGCCCGGTCGTCACCAGCGTCTCACACGCGACCCGGGCCATCGGGTCGTCCGCGATGATGGCGTCCAGGACGGCGTCGGAGATCTGGTCCGCGAGCTTGTCGGGGTGTCCTTCGGTCACGGACTCTGATGTGAACAGCCGTCTCGATGTCGGCCGTCGGCGTACGTATCGGCATGATATCGGGAGTTTACCCGGCTACGCGAGGCCCGGCAACCCGCGTCGCAGGAACGGATCGTCGCCCAGCGCGGAGACGAAGCGCTTCCGAAGGCCTTGTTCCGCGATCGCGGCCGTCGGCGCCTCGAGAGCCTCCGCGGCCGCCTGGGTCGCGGCTTCCACCGTCACGCTGCGGACCACGCGTTTGACGAGGGCCACCGCACGAGGCGCCACGCTCAAGCCGCGGAGCCCCAGGCCGATCAGCGCAAACGCCATGAGGGGCTGCGACGCCATCTCGCCGCACACGCTCACATCCTGTCCCGCGGCGGCCGCTGACTCGCTGATGCGCTTGATCAACCGCAGCACCGCGGGATGCAACGGGGTGAATCGGGACGTGAGGTTGGCGTTTCCCCGGTCGACCGCCAGCGTGTACTGCACGAGGTCGTTGGTGCCGATGCTGAAGAACGACACGTCCTTGCCGAAGCTGTCCGCCATGACTGCCGCGGCCGGCGTTTCGATCATCACCCCAAGGGGCAGGTCGGCGCGAAACGTGGCCCCGCGCGCGGTGAGCTCCTCCGCCGCTTCGGCCAGCAGGGTCCGCGACTGCCGGACCTCCTCGAGGCTCACGATCAGCGGCAGCATGATCCGGACATCGCCATGCACGGCGGCGCGCATCAGCGCCCGCAGCTGCACCTTGAACATCTCCGGATCGTCGAGGCACATCCGGATGGCCCGCCACCCGAGAAACGGATTGGCCTCGGCCGGATAGCCGCTCGCCGGCATCTTGTCGCCGCCGACATCGAACGTCCTGATGACCACCGGGCGCCCGCCGAACGCGTCGACGACGCGCGCATAGGCGCGGTATTGCTCATCCTCGTCGGGCATGCTCGCGCGCCCGATCACCAGAAACTCCGTGCGCATGAGCCCCACGCCTTCGGCGCCGCTCTGCGCCGCCGCCTCCGCCTCCTCCGGCAGATCCACATTGGCGTAGAGCGTGATGCGGGTCCCGTCCTGCGTGACCGGTTCGACGCATGGCGAATTGCCGCAGCTCCGCCTCGACCTCGGCCTCGCGCCGCGCCCGGCGGCGATACTCCTTGAGCTCCGATTCGGTGGGATTGACCGCGAGCACGCCGGCCGCCCCATCGAGGACGACGCGCTCCGTCCCGTCCATCTGGCTCGTCGCGTCTCGCAACCCCAGCACGGCGGGCAATCCCAGCGACCGCGCGAGAATCGCGACGTGCGACGTCTGCGTCCCCGCGTCGGTGGCGATCCCCACGATGGCGTCGCGGTCGAGTTGGACGGTCAGGCTCGGCGTCAGATCGTGCGTCACCAGAATCGCGTTGGCGCCCTTGGGGACGTCGACCGGATCGTGATCGGGAAGGCCCAGGAGCACCGACAGCACGCGGATATGGACATCCGTCAAATCGGCCGCGCGCTCGCGCATGCGCGGCTGCGCATGACGGGCGAACAGCTGCCGGTGCTCCAGCATCACCAGGTCGAAGGCTTTCTCGGCGGCGTAATTCTGCCGGATGTTCGACTCGACCTCTTCGATGAGCGACGCATCGTCGAGCATGAGCAGCTGGGCGTCGAAGATCGCGGCCTCCTCGGGTCCGGCGTGCTGCTCCGCCCGGGCGCGCACCTGGCGCAACCGCTCCTTGGCCCGCGCGAAGGCGTCGTGCAATCGGGCGATCTCCCCCGGAATCGCATCGTCCGGGATGATGCGGTGCCGCACGTCGGGCACCTCCCACCGCAGGAGGTGCACCGGCCCGGCGACGATGCCGGGCGACGCGGGAACGCCGACGAAGACGCGATCCATCGGGCGGCTACTTCTCCCCGAACTTGCCGCTGATGAGCGGCGGCGATGGCGTCCAGGGCCGCCGTCTCGTCCGGGCCCGAGGCCCGCAGCGTGATCGTCGACCCGCACTCCGCCGCGAGCATGAGCACACCCATGATGCTCTTGCCGTTCACTTCGAGATCATCGCGCACGATCACGATATCGCTCGTGAACTTCGCCGCGGTCTTGACGATCTCCGCGGCCGGCCGCGCATGGAGCCCGTTCTTGTTCACGATCGTCACCATGCGTTCAGCCATGTCGGATCACCGTCGCGTAGAGGACGAACGCCGCCAGGACGCCCAGCGCGATGCGCCAGCCTTCGGCCCGGCCATGCATGCGGACCAGCGTGATGCTCCCGATCGCCGTCGCCAGCAACACCCCGGCGAGCGGCCATCGTCCCTGCCCCGGCCCGATCACCCGCGCCAGCGCGACCGGAAGGGCAATGCCGGCCAACAACGCGCCGGCGCGTGCGAGGTAGGCGGGACCGTCGCGAAAGACGGGCGAGCTGAGCGCGGCCGCCACTCGCATGCCGTGCGACCATCCTGCCTGAAGACCCCAGATACGCAACGCCAGATGCCCCGCGTTGTACGCGAGGAGAAACGTCGCCAGCACGCGCACCGGACCGCCGCCCAACCCGTACACCGCGAGGGCGAGCAACGAGCACACCGGCAGCCACCCGGCCCACACCAACCGATCGCCGACGCTGCCGAGCGGGCCGCAGATCGCCGTCCGGAACCGCTCGATGCGGTCGCCGGGAACCCCATCGAGCTCCGTGCGCGCGAGGGCGCCCACGGCGACCGATGCCAGATAGGGATGCGCGTTGAAGTAGCGGCACTGCCGCGCCAGGGCCTCGCGGTAGCGCGGGCCGTCCCGGCCGCCGGGGAGGGCGCGCAGCGCCGGTTCTATGCAGAAACCGATGCCGATGCCCATCAGCAGCTCGTAGTTCCAGGATGCCTGAATCGCGAGCAGGCGGGTGAAGATGCCTGTGCGCGTGCCAAGACTCAACCGTGGGGTCGCCGTGCCCGCGTCCTTGCCTGGGCTGCTCGCCCGTGTCCGTTGCCCGTGTCCGTCACGACCACACCACCAGCGCCACGCCACCGATCAGGCCCGCTCCGAAGAGCAACCGGCTGAATGGCGCCCAGTGGAAGACTTTCCAGACCGCCGCCACGGCGATGGCGGCAGCGGCCCCCACGACGAGCGCCCGCGATGTCCGGGCGTCCACGCGCCAATGCACCGCTGCCGCATCCACGACCGGTCGCAGCGCGGTGAACGAGATGACGGTGAGCGCCGCTCCGCGAGCCAGGTCGGCCGTGAGCCCCCACAGTTGGAGGGCGTTGACCGTGGCGGCCGAGCCGCGTTCGAGATCGGCCAGATGGGCCCGCGCCCGCGCCGCGTTCCATTTCCGGAGCGCAATCATTGACCACCCGCCCACCCACGCCGTCGCCAGCGCCGCGAGAATCGTCACGGGCACCGGTCCAGGGCTTCCGGGCGGCGCCCCAGCGGCCAGCGCGCCGGCCACGACGGACGCGGACCCCCACTCGGGATAGCGCGACGCGCCCACGGGCAGGGTCTCGAGCGCGATCAGCTCGACGGCCGCACCGACCAGCAGGCCCGCCGCCGCATTGCCCGCGAATGCACCGCCGACGGTCGCGGCAACGATCGGACGCGAGATCATCGCTTGCGGGAAGCTGACGACGTCCAGTCCCGCGATCGCGCCGAGGAGGGCAATCGGAAAGAGCGTCATGCAGCGCGTCGAAGCGTGTCGCAAAGTCATGGTCGCATCGCCGCGAGCGTCCGCCGATCGGGATCGGGCGGGTCGCCGGGACATCCTGCGCCGTCACGTCGATGCCGCGGCCCGCCAGATCGCGCAGCACCTGTTCCTCTTGCGGCGTGAGAAACACGTACCGCAGCTTCTGCACGCGGCCCTCGCTGTAGTGCAGGCCGCCAAGGTTGATGCGCCGGAGCGCCGGCACCTGGCTCGCGAGGCGGCGCATTGTGTCGATGTCCTTGGTCAGCAGAATCCCCACCCGGCGCTCGCCGTTGTATCCCGCGAACCGCGCCGCGGCTTCCGTCACGGTTTCGAAATGCACGGACATGCCCGGGGGGACCCCCAGCCGGTAGAGCTCCTGCTCCCAATCCGACGTCGCGACCTCGTCGTCCACGAGCACGATGAATCCGACATCCAGTGGCTGGCCCCACCCGACGACGACCTGGCCGTGAATGAGCCGGTCATCGACGCGAAACAGTTCAATCGGCACCGCCGGCGCTCCCTCCGCTGCTGCCCAGCACGACCATGGCGCCGCGGCCCTTGTCCGCCGAGTGGCGGGCCGCTTCGTCGTTCGTGCAGTGCGTCTGGAACACGAAATCGAGAAGCGCCGGCAAATTGGCGCCAGTCACCACGACGACGTCCGGGCGATCGCGCTGCACGCGGCGCGCGGCGATCGTCCAGCTGCCGGCCGGCAGATCGGTGAAGATCACGTGCGCGCCCGCCGACGCCACGGCATCGCGGAGCGTACGGACAATCTCGTCGGCCCCCAATCCTCGGTTGGTGAGCGCCACGAGGACGCCGCCACGGCCGGTGATCTGTTCCACCGCCGAGACGATCCCGATCGCGAACTCGCCGTGACCAGCCACCAGGGCGCGCGGTGCCAGCACGGTCCCGTCGTCGCCGTCCCCTCCCCGTTGTTGTCACTCATCGTCTTCTCGCAGATACCGTTGCACGAGGGCGCGCTGGCTGCGCGCGCGCTGCATGTGGTCGATCAGCCGCTCGTTGAACTGCTCGGCCGCGTCCATACCGCTGTAGCGAAGCAGATGGTTCATGGCAATCACCTCCGCCACGACGGTGATGTTCTTCCCCGGATTCAGCGGAACGGTGATCTTGGGCACCGGAACGCCAAGGATGGACACCGTGACGCCATCGAGACCCGTGCGCTCCACCACCGCGTCCTGATTCCATTCCTCGAGGTGGACCACCACTTCGATGCGCTTCTGCTGGCGCACCGCGCGGATGCCGAAGATCGCGCGAACGTCGATCAGCCCGATCCCGCGGACCTCCATGAAGTGACGCTGCAACTCATGGCCGCGGCCCACCAGCAGGTCGGTGCCGCGCCGCGCGACCAGGACCAGGTCGTCCGCCACCAGCCGGTGCCCGCGCTCCACGAGATCGAGGACGCACTCGGATTTTCCGATGCCGCTCTTGCCGGTGAACAGCAACCCCACGCCAAAGACGTCGGCCAGCGATCCGTGGAGCGTCGTGGCAGGCGCGAAGAGATCCTCGAGCACCGGCTTGATCCGCCGGTAGAACTCATTGGTCTTGAGCGGCGTCCGGAGGACGGACCACGTTCGCCGTCGCGGCCGCCGAGACGCAGCCCCGGAGGCGCAGTCTTGCCCCTTGGTGATGAAGACGGCGGGGATATCGAAGCTGAAGAACCGCCCGAGCACCGCGTTCCGGACGCCGCCGTCGAGCGAGCACAGATAGGTGACTTCCGTCTCGCCGAGCACCTGAAGCCGGCGGCCCACGAACCGATCGACGTAGCCGGCCAGCACCAGCCCGGGACTCGAGACTTCCGGACTGGTCAGCTCCCGGCCCAGCGCCACCGCCTCATTGCCGCCGGGCGTCGCGACCGTCTCCAGTTGCAACGTGTCGCGCAGCGTATCGAGCAGGGCGCCGATCGTGATCGGCCGCGCCCCGAGCCGCGGCGGGTTCACGGACGGAGTCGCCGGGCGGCACCGGTGGTGTGCTCATACGGCCCGGCCTCCCGCCACCTGCGCCAGGTGCGCGGCCGTCGCGCGAGGCCGCGTGGTCCCACGTCAATGTCTCCGCGAAGGTCCGGCCCGATCGTCCCATTGTGGTCACCAGTGCGGGATCCCGTGCCAGCCGCTCGAGTGCGGCGGTCATCGCGTCGATGTTGCCGTGCGGCACCAGAAACCCGGTCTGGCCATCGTGCACCGACTCGCGAATCCCCGGCGAGTTTGACGCGACGACGGGCGTCCCACAGGCAGCCGCTTCCATGTTGGTGATGCCCCACCCTTCCTTGGGCGAGGCGAACGTCAGCGCCCAGGCGCGCCGGAGAAGCAGCAGCTTGTCCGCCTCGGACACCCGTCCAAGAAACCGAACGCGGGCCCCGAGGTCAAGCGAACTCGCGAGCCGCTCGAGCGCGGGCCGGTAGTCCCCCGCCCCGGCGATCTCCAGGGTCGCGCCCGGGGTGCGCATCCGGGCGAACGCGCGGATCACGATGTCGACGCCCTTGTACCGCTTCAGCCGCCCCAGATAGGCGAACAGCGGCGTCGCCGACCGGCTCGCCGCGTCCGGCGTGTGCGCGGCCGTATCCACGCCCTGGTAGATCACCTGCACGTTGCCGCGCGGGATCCCACGCGCCACGAGATCGTCGGCCGTACTCTGGCTGACCGCCTCGAAGGGGACGTGCCGGTAGACGCGGCCCAGGGGCCGCTCTCCCAGCCAGACCGCCGCGGCGAGGGGCGGTGACAACTCCCCGAACGCCGTCGCGCCAAAGAGATGGTGCACGAGGCCGACGATGCGCGGAGCATCCGGCCTGCCGCGCACCCACCAGGGCGTCAGCAACGGCAACTTGTTGAGATCCTCGACCAGCACGTCGTATCGCCCGGACTCGACATGCGACCGATACGCGCCGTGAGCCAGCAACGGGAACGAGTGCCGCGTGCCCACGCGGTGCACGCGGATGCCGTCCAGCATCGCGGTGGGCGGACAGCCCGGCCATCCACCGCAGAGCAGCGTGACTTCGTTGCCCAGCCGCGCCAGCCGGCCGAAGATCTCGTGCAGGTGCGTCTCGGCCCCGCCTGCCTGCGGATTCTCCCGGTCCTGCCAGTTGACGACGAGGATGCGCACTGGCGCGATCAGGCCGTCACGCCGGATGTCCGGCCGACGGTCACAGACGCCCGGTCTGACGGGCCAGCGCGTCGAGCACGCCGTTGACGAACTTCGCGCTCGGCACGGACCCGTAGCGCTCGGCGAGGCGCACCGCCTCCTGGATCGCCACGCGCGGCGGCGTCACCCCTCCGGCCAACTCGGCGGCGCCGAGCCGCAACACCGATCGCTCGATCGCGCCCAACCGCTCGAGCCGCCAGTTCGTGGTCACGTCCGACAGATCCCGGTCGATCGGCCCGGCGTGCTGCGCGACCAGCGCCACCAGTCGTGTTCGCGAGGCGCCGCTCGTCGGCCGGGACGACCAGATCATCCCAGACGTCGTTCGGCGACGCGCGGTGAGCTCGCGCCGGCTCCCCGCCGCCTGGCGGATGTCCCACGCGTACACGGCCTGCAAGGCCCGCGCGCGGGCCCGCGTCTCGACACGCGGGATCGTCTTGGCCCGGCTCGCGCGGCGCGCCCGCCCCCGGGTCGGGGAAGAAGGACCCGGCGTCACGACTCGTCACCAGCGCCATCTGCTCGAATCGTCGTCGCCGCCGTCCTGAGTCACATTGAGGCGCGCATGCAGGTCCGCCATCTCGAGCGCCGCCAGCGCCGCGTCGGCGCCCTTGTTACCGTGCGATCCGCCAGCTCTCGCCTCGGCCTGCGCCAGCGTGTCGCAGGTGAGCACCCCGAACCCGATGGGCGTGTCGAACTCCGCCGCCGCGTCCGCCAACCCGCGCGCCGCCGCGTCCGCGACGTAGTCGAAATGCGGCGTCTCGCCGCGGATGACGGCACCCACCGCGACGAGCGCATCGTAGCGGTCGGTCGCAAGCGCGGTGCGCGCCGCCATTGCCAGCTCCCATGCACCGGGTACGCGGATGACATCGAGGTCCGCTTCCGCCACGCCCGCCCGCAGCAGCGCGCCGATCGCCCCCTGCTCGAGGCGTTGGGTGATGCCCTCGTTGAAACGGCTCACCAGCACCGCGAGCCGGCGGCCATGCCCGTCCGGCACCCCCGCGAATTCCGCCATCGAGCGCCTGCCCTCAGGACGCCAGCAGGTGGCCGAGCTTCGACTTCTTGGTGCTCAGGTACCCGGCGTTCTCGCTGTTCGAGGGCGCCTCGAGGCGCACGCCATCCTCCACGCGCAGACCATACCCCTCCAGTCCAACCAGTTTCTTGGGGTTGTTGGTCAGCACGCGGATCGAGCGCAGCCCGAGATCGAGCAGGATCTGCGCGCCGATCCCGTAGTCGCGAAGATCGGGCTTGAATCCCAGCCGCTCGTTGGCTTCGACGGTGTCGGCGCCTTGATCCTGCAGCGCGTACGCCTTGAGCTTGTTCAGCAGCCCGATGCCGCGGCCTTCCTGATCGAGATAGACCACGATCCCGCGTCCCGCTTGCTCGATCAGCTCCATCGCGCGGTCGAGCTGCCACCCGCAGTCGCAGCGCTTCGAGTGGAACACGTCGCCCGTGAGACACTGCGAGTGCATCCGGACGAGCACGCCCTCCCCGCCGGCGACATCGCCGTGGACCAGCGCGACGTGCTCGTGGGAATCCACATCGTTCCGGTAGCCGACGATGCGCCATTCCCCGAACGGTGTCGGCAGCCGGGCCTCGGCCACCCGGTGGACCAGGCGCTCGGTCTGCAGGCGATAGGCGACCAACTGCGCGATCGTGACGAACGTGAGCCCGTGTCGCGCCGCGAAGCGCTCGAGCTCCGGGCGTTTCGCCATGCTCCCGTCCTCGTTCATGATCTCGCAGATCACGCCTGCCGCCCAATGCCCGGACAGCCGGGCCAGATCGACCGCCGCCTCCGTATGCCCCACGCGGCGCAGCACGCCGCCGTCGCGAGCCCGCAGCGGCGAGATATGGCCCGGCCGCCGCAGATCGCGCGCGGTCGTGGCGGGATCGGCGGTCACCTTGATGGTCGCGGCCCGGTCGGCGGCGCTCACGCCCGTCGTCACGCCGAAGCGCGGTGTCGCATCGACGGTCACCGTGAATGCCGTCTGCTGGCCTTCGGTGTTCTGGTCGGCCTGCGGCGGCAAGTCCATCTCGTCGGCCCGCTCGCGCGGTGACGGCGACGCAGATCAGTCCCCGCGCTTCACGGAGCATGAAGTTGACCATCTTCGGCGTGATCTGCTCCGCCGCGCAGATGAGATCACCTTCGTTCTCGCGATCTTCGTCATCGGCCACGACAATGAACTTGCCCGCGCGAAGATCGGTAATCGCCTGCTCAATGGTTCCTATTGGCACGGATCACCGCGTCAGAGTGAGGTAAGGCGCTGTCAGCCGCCGCACATACTTGCCGATGACATCACCTTCGACATGCACGCCGTCGCCAGGCCGGAGCGACCCCAGCGTGGTGTGCCGCATTGTGTAGTCGATGATCGACAGTTGCATCACGTCCGGAGCCAGGATCTCGTTGACGGTCAGGCTCACGCCATCCACCGTGATCGAGCCGTGTGGCACGATCAGCCCCGCGACGTCGCCGGGCACCGCCACGTCCAGCAACCAGGCATCTCCGTGCGCGCCGGCGGCCCGCACGTCTCCCACACCGTCTACATGTCCCTGCACCATGTGCCCGCCCAGGCGGTCGCCGGCGCGGAGCGCGCGCTCCAGGTTGACCCGCGTGCCGGCTTTCCACGCGCCCATGGTCGTGCGCTCGAGCGTGGTCGTGACGGCCGCGGCGGTGAACCACGAAGGGCCGCTCTCGCGCACCGTGAGACAGGCGCCATTGAGCGCAATGCTCTCTCCGTCAGAGAGATCCGTGTACCGGCAGCGCACGCGAAACGTGCGGCCCGCCGCTGCCGGCTCGACCGCTTCGATCACTCCGATATCGTCGACCAAACCCGTAAACATGGTCCGTGATTCCTTCAGGGCTCCGAGAGCCCGTATATCGTCATCATGTCATTTCCAAACGTCTGGCGGGCCACGATAGGCCACCGCTGGGCGTCCGCGACCGTCACCGCGGGCACGAACGCGAATGCGGGTTCGGCGCCTGTGCCGAGGACGATCGGTGCCTGAAAGATAACGAGCCGGTCAGCGGCCGACCCGTTGAGCAGGGATCCAGTGAGTCGCGGGCCGCTCTCGGCGAGCAGGCTGCGAACGCCGCGCACACGGAGGGCGCGGAGGGCCCCGTCGAGCGTGTCCGCGACCAGCACCTCGATGCCGGCATTGGACAGTTGCGCCGCGCGGCCGGGATCCGGTGCGCGCGTCGCGATCACGCATACCGGGCCCTGGCCGGCCGAACGGGCCAGCTTGGACGTCAGTGGAAGCCGCGCACCGCTGTCGAATACCACCCGCAGGGGTGGCACGCGAGGCGACGGCGCGTCGCGTACCGTGAGTAGCGGATCGTCGGACAGGACCGTTCCGATCCCGACGGCGACCGCATTGCTTCCGGCGCGCATGCGATGGACTTCCGCCCTGGCCTCGGGTCCCGTCAGCCAGCCGGTCGTGCGAGCGGCGTCGCGGATGGCGCCATCGAGCGACAACGCGAGCTTGACCGTCACCCACGGCCGCTCAGAATGCAGTCCGTGGAAGAACGCGGCGTTCAGTTCACGGGCGGCCGCGCGTCCAGGTCCCACGGTCGTCGCGATCCCCGCGGCATCCAGCGCCCCGACCCCGCCGCGTGCGGCGGGATGCGGATCCAGGGTCGCCACCACCACCCGCCGGACTCCAGCGCGAATCAGGGCGCTGGCGCAGGGCGGCGTCTGCCCCGTGTGCGTGCACGGTTCGAGGGTGACGTACACCGTGGCACCTGACGCGCGGTCGCCGGCCGCGCGCAGCGCTGCGGCCTCCGCGTGCTCGTCGCCGTACCGGGCGTGATATCCCTCGCCGACGATCTCACCCCCGCGAACGATGACGGCGCCGACCATTGGGTTCGGCGCCGTATGCCCCCATCCGCGGCGGGCCAGCTCGAGCGCCCGCTGCATGAACCGAACATTGTCCGGTCCGTCACCGGCGCTCATCGCGTCACTCGACGACGACGCGGCCAGTCCCGCGAACCACGCGGCCGAGCATCCACGCCTCGACACCAGCTTCCCGGGCGCTCGCCAGGATTCGATTGGCCGACGCGTCCGGCGCGATCACGACCATGCCGACGCCCATGTTGAAGGCCCGGAGCATTTCGGCGCGGCTGATCCCCCCGCCTCGGCCAGCACCGCAAACTCGTGCGGGACGGTCCAGCTGGCGGCATCCAGCTCCGCGTCCACCGTCGGCGGGAGCGCTCGAGGCACGTTGCCAGGGAGGCCGCCGCCGGTAATGTGCGCCATGGCGTGAATGTCACCGAGCACCGGCCGAAGCGCGCGCAGGTACGACCGGTGAACACGCAACAGAACATCCGCCACGGTCGCCGCCGTACCCGGGAAAACATCCCCTGCCCCGAGGCGCAGGCGCTCCGCCACCACCCGGCGAGCGAGCGCATAGCCGTTGGTGTGGAGGCCGTTGCTGGCGAGACCCACAATGACGTCCCCGGGCTGCACGCGGTCCGGGCCGAGCAGTTGCGTCTCGGCGACGGATCCCACGATGAATCCCGCCAGGTCGTAGTCGGGTGGCGTGTACACACCCGGCATCTCCGCGGTCTCGCCTCCCAGCAGCGCGCATCCGTTCTCCGCGCACCCGGCGGCCACGCCCCCGACGACGGCTTCCACCACCAGCGGTTCGAGCTTGCCGAACGCCACGTAGTCGAGGAAAAACATTGGCAGCGCGCCCTGCACGAGAATGTCGTTGACGCAGTGATTCACCAGATCGTGGCCAATGGTGTCGTGCCGCCCCGCCTCGATTGCCACCTTGACCTTCGTCCCGACGCCGTCGGCGCTCGCGACTAGTACCGTGGGCTGGCCGGACGCCGGCATCCGGAACAACCCTCCAAATCCTCCGAAGCTGCCGCGGGTGGCACCGGATCCGGTGGCCTCGACGAGCATACGGATGCGACGCTTGGCCTCGTCAGCGGCGTCGATGTCCACGCCCGCCGTCTGGTAATCCAGTGGTGGCGTCACGGGAGGTGGCGCCACCGTTAGCGGCCCGATGCGGCGCCGCTGGCCACGGGCACACCACCCTCGAACGCCACCAGGTCCCGGAACTCCGCGATCCGCTGGCCGATCTCGGCAGCCGTCACACTCAGCACCCGCTCATTGGAAAACCGCTCGACGGCGAATGAACCCATTGCCGATCCCACGACGACGGCACGGCGCAGGTTCGCGTCGCTCACCTCGCCCGTACGCGCGAGGTGACCCATGAACCCGCCCGCGAACGAGTCGCCCGCCCCGGTCGGATCGAACACCTGCTCCAACGGGTAGGCCGGCGCGAAGAAGGTCGAGGTCTTCGTGAACATGAATGCGCCGTGCTCCCCTTTCTTGATGATCACGTAGCGGGGCCCGCGCTCGAGAATCCAGCGCGCCGCGTGGACGAGATTCGTCTGCTCGGTGAGCTGCCGCGCCTCCCCGTCATTGAGCGTGATCAGATCGACGCGGCCGAGGAGCGCAATGACGTCGTTGCGCCGGCTCTCGATCCAGAAGTTCATCGTATCACACGCGACGAGCCGCGGCCGCTCCACCTGGCCCAGCACGTCCATTTGGAGGCGCGGATCGATGTTGGCGAGGAACACGAACGGCGTGTGCCGGAATGCTTCCGGGATCTTCGGCCGAAAATGCGAGAAGACTCCGAGCCGCGTCTCGAGGGTCTCGGCCGAGTTCGAGATCATGACGGTACCGGCCCCGCCAGCGAAAGGACTCGCCAGGCGCCTGCTCCAGCCCCGACAGGTCGACCCCGTGTGCGGCGAGCGGCTGGAGTTTGTCGACGGGATAATCTTCGCCGACGATCCCCACGAGTTGCACGGGGGCGAAGTGAGAGGCCGCCGACGCGAAGTACGTCGCCGACCCGCCGATCACGTTGTCTGCGCGACCGAACGGCGTCTCGACCGAGTCGAGCGCCACCGAGCCCACGACCAGCACCGTCATCGGTCCGTCTTGCATGGGGCCGTCCTGGGTGACGTGGTGAATGCCGTGTCTCACATCCGCTCCGGCGCCGAGACGCCCAGTAACGCGAGCCCGTTGCCCAGCACGATCTGCGCGGCGCGCGCGAGCGACAGGCGGGCGGCGGTCAGCGCGGGCGCCTCGCCCAGGACGTGGTGGCGGTGGTACCAGCGATGCGTGAGCTCCGCCGTCTCATGGAGATAGGTCGTCATCCGATGCGGCTCCAACGCGTCGGCCGCCGTTCGCACCGCGCTCGGGAAATCGGCCAGCGCATTGATCAGCTCCAGCTCGTCCGGCTCCGACAGCAGGCCCAGCTCGACACCCGCGCCGGTGACCGACGCGGAGTCGATCGCACCGACGCGGAAGATGCCGCTCATCCGGGCGTGCGCCATCTGCACGTAGTAGACGGGATTCTCCTCCGACTTCGTGCGGGCGAGGTCGACATTGAAGCTCAGCTGCGACTCCGTGCGCCGCATCAGGAAGAAGTACCGCACGGCGTCCCGCCCGACATCATCGATCAGATCGCGGACCGTGACGTAGCTGCCGGCACGCTTGGAGAGCTTGACGTCCTCTCCGTCGCGCACGACCGTCACCATTTGGTGCAGCACGTATTCGGGATACCCCGGCGGAATGCCGACCCGGAGCGCCTGGAGCCCGGCCCGGACTCGCGTCACGGTGCTATGGTGATCCGATCCCTGCACGTTGATCGCGCGATGAAACCCGCGGTTCCACTTCGTGACGTGGTACGCGATGTCCGGGATGAAATACGTGAACGTGCCGTCGCTCTTGCGCATGACACGATCCTTGTCGTCCCCGAACTCCGTGGTCCGGAGCCAGAGCGCCCCTTCGTGCTCGTAGGTATCGCCCGCCTGCCGGAGCGCCGCGACCGTCTCGTCCACCCTGCCGTCCGTATAGAGCGACGATTCGAGATAGTACGTGTCGAAGTGGACCCCGAAGGCCTGCAGATCCCGGTCCTGCTCCGCGCGCAGCGCCGCGACCGCAAACTCGCGCACCCGGTCCGCGTCGTGTCCCGTCGGATCGCCGGGATGCTCGGCCGTATACCGCTCGGCGATCTCTCCGATGTATTCGCCGTGATATCCGCCCTCAGGAATCTCCAGCGGCGCGCCGGCGTTCGCCGCGATGCGGGCCTGCACGCTGGTCGCCAGCTTCTGAATCTGGACGCCCGCGTCGTTGTAATAGAACTCCGCGTGAGACGGCCCACCCCGTCCATTCGAGCAGCGCCGCGACGGCGTCACCCAAGGCCGCCTGCCGGCCATGCCCGACGTGCAGCGGGCCGGTCGGATTGGCGGACACGAACTCTACGACGACCGCGGCGCCCTGCCCGCCGTCGGTGCGGCCATACGAGGTACCCGCCGCGAGGATCTCGGGGATGCGTGCGGCGACCGCGACGGTCTCGAGACGAAAATTGATGAAACCCGGGCCCGCCACTTCCGCGGCCTTCACGCCCGCGCGACCCCAGTCGGCTTTCGCGATCAACGCCTGGGCGAGATCGCGTGGCTTCATTGCCAGTGGCTTCGCCAGTACCATGGCGAGATTGGTCGTCCAGTCCCCGAATGCGGGATCCCGCGGGCGATCCAGCGCGACGTCGATCGGATCGGCAGCGCCTAGCCCCCGCGCCGCGCGCGCCAGCTCGGCGCGAAGCAGCTCGACGGCGCTCATTCGGATTTCGTCGTCCGCGACTTGCCAGTCCCTCCGGCAGGCTTTGGCCCATCGCCGCTTCCCGAACTGTTGCCTGAACTGTTGCCTGAACTGTTGCGCTGAACTGTTGCCTGAGCTGCTGTTGGAGCTGCTCGCCGAGCCACCGCCGGACGAGGCAGGCGATGCGGCCGGGGTGCCGGAGCCGCTACCCGACCCGGCGCCCGCTCCGCCCTCGCTCCCACCGCCCGCCGCTGGTGCAGGCTTCGCGCTGTCCGCGGCCCCTGCCGTGCGCTGGTCTTTCTTGCCGTCTTTGCCGTAGTCGGTGATGTAAAAACCGGAGCCGCGGAAGACGAGGCCCGCGCCGCCGGACATGCGACGCTCCCCCGGGAGCCCGCAGACCGGACATGGCCACACGGCCACGCCGTCGCTGATCTTCCGCGAAGAAATGATCGAAATCGTGCCCATTAGGGCACCGATATTCGTAAGTGGGCATGTTTGGGGGAGGTTAGCCGTGCACAGTCGCGCTTCCACAAGCTACGATCCACGCCGCACCGGTACAAGGCGGGCGTCACGTACGCGTGAGCACCGCTAGGCGCCGGGGCGGAAGTGCCCCCACACGCTCACCAGCGTGTCCGCGATCTCACCGACCGTCGCCCCTCGCGCGGACCGCCTCGATGATCAGAGGCATGAGTGCCGTCGGTGCCGCGTCCCGCGGCCCGGAGCCTCCGTCGTACCCGGCCGCGGCCGACCGCAGCGCTGCGAGGGCGCGTTCGGTTCGAGCGCCGTCCCGCGCCGCGCGCCCTGAGCGGACACGCGCGATCTGATCGGCTTCGAGTGCCGAGAAATCCGGCTTGGCGATGACCGGCGGCGGCGCATCATCGGTGAAACAGTTCACGCCGACGACGCGCGTCTCCCCCCGCTCGATGCGCAACTGGTGTTCGTACGCGCTCCGTCCGATCTCCTCCTGGACGAAGCCGGCCTCGATGGCCGCGACCGCGCCGCCCATGTCATCGATCTGGCGGAGGAGCGCCAGTGCCCGCGTCTCGAGCTCCTCCGTGAGGTGCTCGACGTAGTAGCTCCCAGCCAGCGGATCGACCGTGCTCGTGAGGCCCGACTCGAACGCCAGAATCTGCTGCGTGCGCAAAGCGAGCGTCGCCGCTTCAGCCGTGGGGAGCGCGAGTGCCTCGTCGTAGCCGTTCGTGTGCAGCGACTGGGTGCCCGCCGAGTGTCGCCGCCAGCGACTGGACCGCCACCCGCACCACGTTGTTGAGTGGCTGCTGGGCGGTCAGGGTCACCCCGCCGGTTTGCGTGTGGAATCGTAGCCGGCAGCTCGAGTCGCTCGCCGCGAACCGGTCGCGCATGAGGCGCGCATAGATCCGGCGGGCCGCGCGAAACTTGGCCACTTCCTCGAACAGGTCGTTGTGAGAGGCGAAGAAAAACGACAGACGGGGCGCGAACCGCTCGACTGGCACCCCCGCGGCGATCGCCCGGCTCACGTATTCGATGGCGTTGCCGAACGTGAACGCCAGCTCCTGCACGGCCGTCGCCCCAGCCTCGCGGATGTGGTAGCCCGAGATCGATATCGGATTCCAGCCCGGGACCTGATCGGCGCAGAACCGGAACACATCCGCCACGAGCGCCAGACTGGCGGCGGGCGGATACACGTACGTCCCGCGCGCGACGTACTCCTTGAGGATGTCGTTCTGAATCGTCCCGCGACACCTTGTGCCACGGCACCTGCCGCTCTTCGGCCACGACCAGGTACATCGCGAGCAACGTGGCGGCCGTGGCGTTGATCGTCATCGACGTCGACACGCGGTCGAGCGGGATGTCGCGGAGCAGCGTGTGCATGTCGTCGACGCTGTCGATCGCCACACCGACCCGCCCGACCTCGCCGGCCGCCCGCGGCGAGTCGGAGTCGATGCCCATCTGCGTCGGCAGATCGAACGCCACGGAGAGCCCCGTCTGTCCGGCCGCCAGGAGCAGCTTGAAGCGCGTGTTGGTCTCTGCCGCGGTACCGAAGCCCGCGTATTGCCGCATCGTCCACGGGCGACCGCGATACATCGTCGGCTGGATCCCGCGCGTGAACGGAAACTGGCCGGGGTCGGCCAATTCCGTGGCGTAGCTCATCGCCCAGTCGGCCGGGCGATACACGGCCGCGATAGGGATCCCCGATGGAGACTCGCGGTCGCCCGCGGTCACACCGCGCGTGGCGTCAGGAGCGCTGGCCGTCGGTCCGGATGACGAGGTGGGGCCGCTCACGCACCGACACTGGAGAGCTGCGGCGCCAGCATCGTGCGCGCAAGCTCGACGTCCTCGGCGCTCCCGATGAACAGCGGGGTGCGCTGGTGCAGCTCCGTGGGCGTCACGTCGAGCACCGGACCAACCCCATCGATGGCCGCGCCACCTGCCTGCTCGGCAATCATGGCCAGCGGATTCGCCTCGTAGAGGAGCCGCAACTTCCCGCGGCGGTTCTGATGGTTCGCCGGGTAGGCGAAGAGTCCGCCGCCGAGCAGATTCCGGTGAAAATCGGCGACCAGTGAGCCCACGTAGCGGACACTGAGCGGCTTGCGGTCAGTCTCCTGCCCGCGGTAGGCGCGCATCAAGGCCCGCAGCGGCTCGTCCCAGTCCCGCGCGTAGGAATCGTTGACCGACAGATACCGGCCCCGCCGCGGCGTCCGGATGTTCGGGTGCGACAAGAGGAACTCGCCAATCGACGGGTCCAGCGTGAAGCCGTGTACGCCCTGGCCCGTCGTGTACACCATCATCGTGCTCGACCCGTAAATCACGTAGCCGGACGCGACCTGCCGGCGTCCGCGCTGCAGCATGTCCGGCAGCTCACCCCGGGCGCCCCGCGTCACTTTCTTCAGGACCGAGAAGATCGTCCCCACCGGCACGTTGACATCGATGTTCGACGAGCCATCGAGCGGATCGAACAGCAGGCAGTACTTGCCCGTCCTGAATCCCTCGGGAATCGGGATGATGTCCGGCTCCTCCTCGGACGCCATCGCGCACAGACGCCCGCCGTGATCGAGAGCCTTGATCATGATCGAGTTCGCCAGCACGTCCAGCTTCTGCTGCGTCTCCCCATGCACGTTGATGTCGGATGTCGCGCCCAGCACGTCCGCGAGGCCCGCGCTCCGGACCTTGCTGGCGATCATCTTGGCCGCCAGCCCCAGATCGTAGAGGATGCCGGACAATTCGCCCGTGGCTTCCGGCGCGTGGCGCTTCTCCTGCTCGATGATGAACCGTTCGATCGTGACGACCGAGACGTCAGTGTGGTGCACCACCGTCCACCTCCTTGGGATGTCGCGGCTCGGCGGCCACGCGGCGCATCGCATCCAGTACGATCACCGACAACTCGGCTCGCAGCTGGCGCCGGGAGAGTGCCACTCGCGTCACCGCCGATCCCAGCGGATCACCGACGATGTAGCGCGGGTGGGCCTTGTTCATCACCATCGTGAGCACGTCTTCCTGGCACCGCGCGCACCCGCAAAACGACGGGTCCGTACCCCGCAACGCCTCGTAGGCGTCACGCACCGCCTCTTCGATCGCATTCTGCATCGGACGTCAGCTCGCCGCGGCCATCGGCAGTGGCACCCGTGACCGCGCTGCCGGTGGGACTGCCAGAGAGCGGACAGCGTGGCGCTCGGCGGCTGGGGCCACCATTCCAGTGAACGTCGATCCGGTCGTGCCGGTCAGGGTCGCCGTGTAGTACCCACCGATCTGCGCATCGGCGGCCGGCAGCAGAACGGTCTTGAAATCCCGCGTCCGCGCTTGCACCGCATCACCGCGCCGGGCCGCCTTTTCCACCAGCACCTCATGGGAGGTCCCGAGCAACGTCAGGTTCCGTCCGCGTGACCCACGGCGCACGGCTTCGATGAGTTGGTTGAGCCGGTCTTGCGCGATGTCGTCGCTCACCATTTCGCTCTCGGGCATCCGGGTCGCCGCGGTGCCCGGGCGGGGCGAGAACCGGAAGGTGTACGCGTCGTCGAATCCCACCGCATCGACCGCCGACAGCGTCTCCGCGAAATCCTCGTCCGTCTCGCCCGGGAATCCCACGATCACATTGGTGGTGAGCGCGAGTCCAGGCACCGCCTCCCGGAGCCGGGCGGCGCAGGCGAGGTACTCCTCGCGGCTGTAGCGCCGCAGCATCCGCCGGAGCGTGCGTGTCGACCCTGATTGCATCGGTAAGTGCACGTGCTCGCAGACGGTGGCGGTATCAGCCATCGCCGCGAGCACGCGATCGCTGAAGTCATTCGGATGCGGACTGGTGAACCGCACGCGCCGGATCCCCGCCACGGCGCCGGTCTCGCGAAGGAGATCGGCGAAGTCGTGCCGCCCGTCGTTGTACGAGTTGACCGTCTGCCCCAGGAGCACGATCTCGGTCATGCCCTGCTCCGAGACCTCGTGGACCTCGCGCACGACCTCCTCCAGGCGCCGGCTGCGCTCCGGCCCGCGTGTCGACGGCACGATGCAATACGTGCATTGGTAGTCGCACCCGCGTTGTACCGGGATCCAGGCCTTGACGCCCGCCGCGCGGCGCGGGCGAATGTCTTCGTAGTGCTCGGTGGTGTCGAATTGCGGCCGACACCGAGCGAGTACCCGAGCGCGCCTGATCGATGAGCGACGGCAGTCCGCGATACCCATCGGGTCCCACGACCAGACTGACGTGCGGCGCCCGCTCCAGCAGACTCGAACCGAGGCGTTGCGCCATGCAGCCGGTGACGCCGAGAATCGTGTCGCGCCCCATGTGCCGCTTCAACTCGCCGAGCCGGCCAAGCACGCGCTGCTCGGCATGGTCGCGAATCGCACAGGTGTTGACGAGGATGACGTCCGCACCTTCCGGCTGGGTCGCCTCGCGATAGCCCGACGCCACCAGCGTTCCGAGCATCAACTCGGAGTCGCTCGCGTTCATCTGGCACCCGTACGTCTCGATGTATACGCTCGGCCGCGCAGCGCTCGACATGGGGCCAAATGTAACGACGCGGCTCCTTCCGGTCACGGACTTATTGCTGGATACTCCGCGGTCCGGGGCTGTGCGGGCAGCAGGATGTGAAATGCGCTGCCCGCGCCTTCGGTACTCTTGACCCATATCCGCCCGCCGTGCCGCTCGACGACGAGCCGGCAGAATGCCAGTCCCAATCCGGAGCTTCGGACCCGCGGTGCATTGGGCGTCCGCACCTGCTCAAATTTCCGGAAAATGAGTTCCTGGTATTCGGACGGAATGCCCGGGCCATCGTCCGCCACGGTGAAGAGCACACCCCTCGGCTCGCCGCGCACCGCGAGGCGGAGCGTGACCGCGTGCGGGGAATGCGTCAGCGCGTTCTGAATGAGATTGCCCAGCACGCGTTTCAGGAGCCCCTTGTCGGCCTGAAAAACCGGCGCGTCGTCGGCGCCGTCGATGGTGGCCGTCGCGCCGGCTTGCTGGAATCGAACCGTCCACTCATACACCACCTCGGTGAGCAGCGCGATCGGGGCGATCGGCGTGAGGGTGAGCGGAAGTGCCGTCTCTTCCAGCTTCGCGATCTCCAGCAGATCCTCGATGAGCCGCAGCAGGTCCTCGGCCTTGGCTTCCGCATCGGCGATGACCTGATGCTGCGTCCCCGACACCGGGCCGAAATCGCCATCGAGGAGGAGCTCGAGCGTCGCCAGGACGGAGGTGAGCGGTGTCTTGAGATCGTGCACGATCATCTTCAGCAGGTCGTCGCGCACTTTCTCCAGCTCGCGCAGCTTGCGCACGCTTTCTTCGAGGGCATCGGTGGCGCCCTTCAGCTTGAGCAGGCTGCGGACGCGTGCGCCGAGCACCAGCCGATTGTGCGGCTTCGTGAGAAAATCGTCGCCTCCCGCCTCGATCGCCTTGACGCGATCGCTCGCGTCATTGAGTGCGGTGACGAACACGACCGGAATGCGCGCGGTCCGCGGATCGCGCTTGATCCGGCGGCACACTTCAAATCCCGTAGACCGGTCGTCGCATCCGAGATCGCCCGATGGCATCGACACGTCGAGGATGCACAAGTCGGGCTGGTGCCGGGCGGCGGCAGCGAGCGCCGACGGACCATCCCGCGCGGAGATGGTGCGGTATCCAAGGGTGTGGAGCTGATCGAACAGGAGCTCGACGTTGGCGGGGACGTCGTCGGCCACCAGAATGAGGGCGCCATCCCGACTGCCACCCGCCCCGCCATTCGGCTCGGCACCTCGGGTGGGTACTCCTGGCGCGACCTCCGGTGCCGCTCCCGCCGTGCCGCCGCCACCGCTGGCGACCGCGCCAGCGGTGGGATGACCCGCTACGGGCGGACGGTCAGACCCACGCTCAGCGTCCACGCGCTCTCCGACACGTCGATCGATGCGGAGCGGAACGCGCGCTGAATGGCCACATCGATCGTGGCCTGGTCGAATCGTACTGGAATTCCGAACCCGCCAGACACCGCATTCTCCCTCACCAGTGCGCCATCAGCTTCGAACGGCAACGTGTGGGTCAGTGCGCCGAGCCGCAGCAACATCGATCTGGCTCCCCACTTTCGGCCCCGTGAACTCCGCTCCCGCGCTCCATTCCCACGAGTCGCTGGCGTTTGAAGCGGGACTCCCCAATCCGTCCAATTTCGACCAGCCTTCCCAGTCACCCCGCACTGCAAGCGACAGGCCCGAGATGCCGGTGTATCGGAGGCCCGCCCCTGCACGCGGCGGCACGTTGGCCGAGCTTTGCAAGGTATCGCGGCGGTAAGCGCGGAGCGATCCGCCCGCGCGCATCGATGCCGAAATGTCCCACAGCGGCGACGGCCGTATGTCGACCCCCGCCGACCCCGCTATGCCGCTGTAGCTGTAAGTCGACGTATCGGAGTAGGGTTGCGTCTTGACGACCGTCGTGTCAGGGAAGTCTCGCGTCACCTGGATCTGATTGCGCCCGGTCAGCGCGTGAAGTCCCAACCCCGAAGCGAAGCCACGACGATGCCCTCCACCCTAGCGCCAGGCGTACGTCCTCGATCCCTCCGGTGCTCCGGAACGTCTGCCCCGCCGCGATGGTCGTGTCGCCGACGGGGACCAGTTGGACCTCCCGCGTCTGCCACGAGCGGTCGAGTAGCGTCCCGAGCGACAAGCCGATCACGAATCGCGACCCGATCGGAACGCCCGCCGACAACAACGGGAACCGCACCGTCACCGCGTGATCCGTCCCCTGGCTCGAGCTCACCGTCCGGAACTCCGGATCGTACTGGAAATGGATCGCGGCACGTCCCCACGACGCCAGCGCCGCGGGATTGATCGCCGAGACCGGATCGGTTTCGCCGAACGCCCCACCCGCCCCCATCGTGGCCGTGGTCACTTCCCCAGGCGGATAGCCAAGCCCCTGCGTGCTCAGATTTCCCTGAGCCAGGACCGGTCGCCCCAGCATCAGACCGGCAACGGTGAGTGACAGGCAACCCCACACGCGCGACAATCGCGGAATCCCGATCCCGGTCAAGGCAACCCGAACCCGGTCGGCCTGATGTAGGCAATGTGGATATGCGGCCGCTGCGCCAGCGGAATGCCGGGACCCGCAGCATAAAAACTCGTCACGAGCGGGTCGGCGCCCTCATTGGCGATGCGAAGCACGATCGCTCGCGTCACCGAGTCGGTTTGGTGGCCCGACCATCGCCGCACGGCGTTGATGAACTCGATGTTGATCGAATCCGCGAGGTCGGGGGATGTCCGCACCGTGTCGATGCCCACGATCGTACTGGGCGCGAGGAAGGCCGCGGCCTTGGTGGGATCGGTAATGTCTGAGGTCGAGATCACGGACTGGGGAAAAATGGTGAGCGAGTCCCCAGGCAGGAATCCGCCGAACCCTTTGACGGCGAGGGTGAGCGTCGCGCGCACGACAGTGGATGAATCCACGATTCGCGCCGGCAGCCGGAATCGCAGATATACCCGTCGTGCAGGCATCCCGCCGACGTCGAGACGCTGAGCGACGCGGGGGGATGACCCCACCACGATGAGCGGATACGTCGCGAGATCACCCTGCAGGAGTGAATCGGTGAGCGGGGTGAGTGAACGTGGTACGGTCGTGAAGGCGACGACTCCCGCCGTATCGGTGGACGGGAAATACCTGAACGAAGGCGCGATCCCCCCACCAGCAGTCGTCGTGATGTCCACACGGCCGGTCGTGATGAGCCGGAGGCCGATCCGGACGCGCTTGTCGCCCCGGATGTGCTTCGCCACGATCCCCGAATCGAGCGCAATGCGCACGGAGTCGCTGAGCGAGTCGAACTGCGCCTGGCCGAGAAACCGGTCGGGCCGGAACAACGAGGCCAGGACCGCCACCGCGGTGTCGTTGCCAATGGTATCGACATCGTACGCCTGCATCGTCATCGTGACCGCACCGCCGGAGCGGAAGGTCGTGCTGTCGATCCGCAGGGTCAGCGTCGGCAGATACGCCGCGACCGCGGGCCGTAGCGTATCCCCGGATCCGGGCGAGAACTCGAACGCGATCGAGTCGAACCGGATGATGCCGCGAACATCCAGCGAATCGCCGCCACTGGCCACCAGCAGCTCCGGCGCCGTGCCGATCGGCGGGTACCCCGCCACCGTGGTGTCCACGGCCAATCCCGTCAACCCATCGATCACCGTGTCGACGATGGGCAGAACCTGGCCCGGACAGAGCGCGGGACAGCCGGCTCGTCCTTCCTGGAGATTCTCGTTACAGGCCGCGGCCGACGCACAAACCGCGATGGCCATGCCCAACGCCCAGAGTCGATGTCGAATCACGGGCGGGAATCTACCCAGTGGGCCTCGTCAACGTACACGCGCGGCAACCGAAGCCGGAGACCGGTCAAGACCTCGTAGGGGGACAGCCCGGCGTTGCGGGCGGCGTCCACCAGGTCGATAGCGGGCCGCGCCATGGCGGGAAGAGTGGCCCGCGCCGAGGCCGCAGCCGTCGCCGCCGCGGGGCCAAGCAACGTCACGATGTCGCCGGTCTGGCACTCGATGCCAGTGACGTCGAGCAGTGTCATGTCCATCGTCACCATCCCTACGACGGGCACCCGGTGTCCTCGCAAAATCGCCATACTCCACGTTGCCAAAAGCGCGTCGGTAACCATCCCCATACCCCACCGGCACGGTCGCGATCCTCGCGGGGCGTGTGCGGCGAAGGTTCCGCCGTAACTCACGGTCTCCCCCGCCCCGATCGTCCGAAGATCCACGATCCGCGCATGCATTGATGCGACCGGCTCACTGGCCAATGCGTGGGTGACATACGGCGCCGCCTCCCGTGTTCGCCTCGCGGCTCGGCATGCTCGCCACGCCATACAGAAAGACGCCGGGCCTCACGAACGTCCACGAGGAAGGACGGTCCAGTCGCTCGATAGCCGCGCTGTTCTCAGCATGGAGAACCGCCGGACGGACGGGCATCGCATGGAGCGCCTCGCCGAACCGGCGCACCTGCCCCTGCTGCGAACCATCATCACGGTCAGCGGAGTGGAAATGGGTGCAGGCGCCCGCGGGCGGTGATGCGCGGAGCACATCTCGCAATGCGCCCACGGCGTCCCAACGGACGCCACTTCGCCCCATGCCGGTGTCGATCGCCAAATGCCAGGGCGCGTTGCCCGACGCCGCGGCCCAGGCCGTGATCATCGCACTCGATCCCAGTAACGGCGTCAGGTGTGCATCGCGCGCCCGCCCGATGTCCGCGCTCGAGCATCGGCGTGAACACCAGCACCGGCCGGGTGATGCCCGCTGCACGCAGCTCGGCGCCCTCATCCACCGTCGCGACACCGTAGCCCCACGGCGCGAGCCGCTCCAGCGCGCGCGCGACCGGCACGGCGCCAAGGCCGTAGCCGTCCGCTTTGACCATTGGCAGGATCGGGACACCGGCGCGGCGGCCATCGCGGCGCCATTGCGCACGAGCGCGCCGAGATCGACGTCGATCCAGGCGCGCAATGTCTCACCCATCAGCGTGGCGCGGTCCGCACAGGCCGGGTAGTATACGGCACTCTCGGAATCCGATGCAACCGAAATCCGCCCTCGACGATGCGCTCGCGCTCATGCGCGACCTGCGCGCGCGCTGCGACTGGGACGCGGCGCAAACGCACGAGTCGTTGCGTCCGTATCTGCTCGAGGAAGCGCACGAAGTGGATGACGCCATCCGCTCGGGTGACGACGCGCTGTTGCGGGAGGAGTTGGGGGACCTGCTGCTCCAGGTCCTCTTCCACTCGGTGCTCGCGGAGGAGCGCCAGGCGCTTCGGCGCCCATGATGTCGCCAACACTCTGGTCACCAAGATGCGGGGACGGCACCCGCATCTCTACGGCGACGGCGTGAAGGAGCCGTGGGAGCGCATGAAGGCCAGCCGGCGCCAATCGATCGTCGATGGGCTTCCCGTCCAGCTCCCCGCACTGCATCGCGCCCATCGGCTGCAGGAGCGCGCGGCTGGGGTACGCTTCGATTGGCCCGATGTCGCCGGCCCGCTCGCCAAGGTGGGAGAGGAGTTGGCGGAGGTGACCGAGCTCGTCACCGCGCACCCGCCGCGCATCGCGCCGAGCGGCGCACCCGTCCCCGACCACGCGCATGAGCGGCTGGAGGAGGAGCTCGGCGACTTGCTCTTCTCGTGCGTCAACCTGTGCCGGAAAGCCGGCGTGCATGCCTCGCTCGCACTCGATCGCGCCAACGCCAAGTTTGCGCGGCGCTTTCAGGCGGTCGAAGCCCTGGCCCGCGAGCGCGGACTCCGTGTGGGCGACATACCGCTGGCGGTGCTGGATGGGCTGTGGGACGAAGTGAAAGCCGGCGAAGCGGCGGAGCCGGCGACGACGCCGCAGCCGCGCCATCCGCGCGGTCAGGGCCGTAGCCGGTTCATCATCCGCGCAAACGGGATCGTCTCGCGCACGTGCGGGAGCCCGCAGATGTAGGCGACCGTCCGCTCCAGCCCAAGCCCGAACCCCGAGTGCACGAAGGTTCCGTAGCGGCGGAGATCCAGGTACCAGCCATACGCGTCCACCGGGAGCCCTTCCTCCACGATGCGCGCCCGCAGCCGGTCGTAGTCATCTTCGCGCTGCGATCCGCCAATGATCTCCCCGTACCCTTCGGGCGCCAGACAGTCGTTGCACAACACCGTCCGGGGATCGGCCGGATTCTCCTTCATGTAGAACGCCTTCGCTTCCTTCGGATAGTTGCACACGAAGATCGGGCGATCTGCCCCCTCGACGAGCAGCGCCTCGTCTTCCGCGCCAAGATCGGCGCCCCATTCGATACTGCGGCCGCGCGACTGCAGAATCTCGACGGCCTGCGTGTAATCGAGCCGGGGGAACGGCGGCACCACGTGCTCGAGCTTCGAGACGTCCCGCTCGAGCTCATCGAGCTCGCGCCGCCGGCGCGTGAGCACGCGCTCGACGAGAAAGCTTACCAGGTCTTCCTGCAGCCGCATGTTGTCCGCGGAGTCCGCGAATGCGACCTCCGGCTCGATCATCCAGAACTCGGCCAGATGGCGGCGGGTCTTCGATTTCTCCGCGCGGAAGGTGGGACCGAATGTGTAGATATTGCCGAGTGCCGCCGCCGCCGCCTCGCCGTACAGCTGTCCGGTCTGCGCCAGATAGGCGGAGCCCTCGTCGAAATATTCCGTCGAGAACAATCCGCTGCGTTCGCCGATCGCCGCCGTCAGAATCGGGGTATCAACGTGGATGAAATTGCGGGCGTAGAAAAAATCATGTATCGCCTGCTCGATTTCACTGCGAATGCGGAGAATCGCCGACTGGCGCGGGCTGCGAAGCCAGAGATGACGATGATCCATCAGGAAATCGACGCCGTGCTCTTTCGGCTGGATGGGGTAGTCGATCGGACTCCCGCCCGTGATCACGACGTCCCGCAGGGTGAGCTCGAATCCACTCGGCGCGCGAGGGTCGGCGCGCACGGTGCCCGTCAACAGCACCGACGTCTCCTGCGTGAGCTGCCCGTACCGCTCCCAGATCTCGGGACTCACGTCCGCCTTGGCCAGCACGGCTTGCACGGTGCCCAGTCCATCCCGCACGATCACAAAGGCGATTTTGCCGGACGACCGCAGGTGGGTGATCCAGCCGCGGAGCGTAACCACGGCCCCCACATGCGAGTGGAGGTCGGGGATCCGGACGGATGGCGGCGTCGGGGATGCCCCCGCCGGGGCATCGCCTGGGGGTGGAGAAGCGATTGGCATTACGGAGCTTGGGTGTGTTTTCGGGGGGCGCGGCAAGGTAGGCCCGCAGCTGAATGGTGTCAACGCGCCGCACGGGGTCGCCGCCGCAGTATTCTTCTGCCATGACGCTCCGCGCCAGGCTAGCGGCGGGCATGCTGGCCATTGCGATCGTGCTCGTCGCTCCATTGGTCCTTGCCCTGCACTCCCTCGAGGCGCTCCACCAATCGGCATTGGGGCTCCGCAACACGGAGTTCGCCGCGTCCTTGCTGCTGGGCAGGATTCGCGGGCGGACCGAGAATCTCCGGCGCGCCGAGGATGCGCTGCTGATCGTTCACGACTCGGCGAGCCAGGTGCGGATGTCTACCGAGGTCGCCGCGCTCTCGGCCATGGCAGATTCCCTCGAGGAATACGCGCTCGACAGCGCCGCCCAGCAGCTCGGGACGGCCATCGGCGCCGTCAATGTCGCCGCGCCGCGCGAGTACGCCGCTGCGCTCGCGCGCCGGTCGGCACGCGCCGACAGCATCTCGGCGCACGATGTGCGCCCGGCGATCGTGCGCATCGAACGCTGGACCGCCGTAGCGGAAGGATCCCTCCGCGAGCGGACCGGCGACCGCGTGACGGCCGCCGCCGACGCGGCCGAGCGGGCCCGCCAATTCTCGGCGGCCGTGCTGGCGTTTGCGACGTTACTGGCGACGGCCATCGCGGCGTGGCTCACTCGCTCCGTCAGTGGCCCCGTCGAGGAGCTCGAAGGCCGGCATGCAAGCCGTCTCCGAAGGCGAATTCGGGCACCGGCTGGCGCTGGCGCCCGCGCGGCACGACGAATTCGGCCGGCTGGCGGCGAGCTTCGCGACGATGGCGCGGCAACTGGCTGAGTTGGACAAACTCAAGGCCGAATTCGTCTCCGTCGCGTCACACGAGCTGAAGACGCCCGTCAACGTGTTGCTCGGCTATCTCCAGCTACTCGAAGAGGGCGTCTACGGCGAGCTGACGGAACGCCAGCTCGAGGTGTGCCAGACGCTGGAAGTGCAATGCCAGGCCATCGGCCGCCTGGTGAAACAACTGCTGGATGTCAGCCGGTTCGAGGCGGGCGGCGGCAAGCTCGAGCCGCGGCCATTCGCACTGCGTGACCTGCTCGATGACCTGGTGACCTCGTTCCATGTTCTGGCACGCCAGCGCAACGTGAGCTTCATCGTAACCAGCGATCCCCGCGTGCCTCGCGAAGTCGTGTGGGACCCCGACCGCATCAGCGAAGTCCTTGGCAATCTCTTGTCCAACGCGTTCAAATTCACCCCGAGAGGCGGACACGTCGATCTCAATGTTGACGCCGAAGGGGATCACGTGCATATGAAGGTGCACGACTCAGGGGCCGGCATTCCGGCCGCCCAACTCCCGCGCATCTTCGACAAATTTTCCAGGCGGACAACCAGGTGGCAGCCGCGGCAGAAGGAACCGGACTCGGGCTGGCGATCGCCAAGAACATCGTCGAGGCCCACCGGGGCACGATCACTGTCGACAGTACGCCGGGCGCCGGGACCACCTTCGCGATCACGCTCCCCATCGCGCTCCCGATACGACGAGCCCGCCTCGGCACTCCGCCCAGCGACCGGCGCGGAATCGGAGTCGTGCAGAGTTCCGTGTGAGCGGCCGAGCACTTCCGGCCATCGCACTGCTGCTAGCCGGGGCAGGCTGCGCAGCCCACCACGCCAATCTGCACGCTGCGCCGTCGCGCGCGTGGCCATCCGCGCTCAGCTTCGCCGAGACCTCGGTCGACGATGATCGCTATCAGGATGCCGACACGGCGCTGGCGGGTTTCGCGACGCGGTACAGCGGCACGCCCGAAGCCGCCGAGAGTGACTTCTGGCGCGCGCTGTTCGCACTCGATCCCCGCAACGAGCACCGGTCGGGCATGGACGCGATCGTTGCGCTCGATGCCTACTTCGCGAGCCCCTCGCCCCGGGAGCACGACGCCGAGGCGTCCGTACTCCGGCGGACCGCGGTCGCCCTCACGACGCTGCGCGCGGCGAATCAGCAGGCCAACTCGCAAGCGGATTCGGCCCGGACTCGCGCGGATTCCGCCCAGACGCGCGTCGACAGCGCCCGGGTGGCCGGCGCGTCGCGCGATCGGTCCAAGAATGTCGAAGTCCAGCGGCTCCGCGATTCGCTCGACAAGGTGGTCGCGCAACTGACACAGACCACGCAGGAGCTGGAACGGATCAAGAAGCGCCTCGCCACCCCCCAGCCCTGACTCCCCGCGCCCCGCGGACAGACGCGCCGCGTCAACCGACCCGGAACAACTCCAGCCCGCGCGCATAGCGCGCCCCGATCGCACGCCGGAGTCCGGCGTTCTCCGGCGCCCCCAGATCCGGATCAGCGGCCAGGATCTCCTCGGCGATGACCCGCGCGCGCTCGTTGAGCTCCTCATCCCGCAGCAGGTCCGCCACGCGAAACGATGCGCTGCCGCTCTGCTGCGCGCCGAACAGATCGCCCATCCCGCGCAGGCGGAGGTCGGCGCGGGCAATCTCGAATCCGTCCTCCGTGCTCGCGAACAGTCGCAGCCGGTCGGCCGCCTCGGGGCCCACATCGCCCAGCAGAATGCAGTACGACTCCTCGCTACCCCGCCCGACGCGCCCCCGGAGTTGGTGCAGCTGCGACAGCCCGAACCGTTCCGGATGCTCGATCAGCATGACGGTGGCGTTCGGCACGTCGATGCCCACTTCGATCACGGTCGTCGCCACGAGCACGTCGATCGCGCCGTCGCGGAAGGCGCGCATGATGGTGTCGCGCGCATCAGCCGGGATACGCCCGTGGAGGAGCGCAACGCGCCGGCTGGCGAACGCACCACCCGGCTCTGACAGGGACGCGTACATCGCCGTGGCGGACTTGAGATCCGCGCGCTCCGACTCATCGATTACGGGATAGACGACGTACGCCTGGCGCCCCTCTGCGAGCTGGGCGTCGACGAACGTGAGCACCCGCGATCGAGCCGACTCGGGGCGCAGCGCGGTCATGACGCCGCGCCGTCCGGGCGGCCGCTCATCCAGCACGCTGACGTCGAGGTCCCCGTACGCCGTCAGGGCGAGGGAACGAGGGATCGGCGTGGCGCTCAACAGCAGCACATCGGGATGCTCGCCCTTGGAACCCAGTGCTTGGCGTTGCTCGACGCCGAAGCGATGCTGCTCATCGACGATCGCCAGGCCGAGCCGCCCGAACCGGGTGTCCTCCTGGACGAGCGCGTGCGTCCCGATCACGAGCACCGGCTCATTCGATTCCATCCGCGCGGCTGCCGCCCGGCGCTCGCCCGCGCTCAGACTCCCGGTGACGAGGAGTGGGGCCACGTCCAGCCGCTCGAGCAACCCGGCGATCGTCCGCAGATGCTGTTCCGCCAGCAGTTCCGTCGGCGCCATCAACGCCGCCTGATAGCCGTTGTCCAGGGCGAGCAGCGCGGCGAAGAGGGCCACGATCGTCTTCCCGCTTCCGACATCGCCCTGCAGCAGGCGATGCATCTTGGTTGGGCTCCGCATGTCCGCGACGATCTCGCGCAGCACCCGCACCTGTGCCGCGGTGAGCTCGTAGGGGAGGGCCGCCTTGAGGGCTCCGGTCAACACGCGCCGGTTCTCGTAGCGCACCCCCGTGCGCCGGACGCGCGCGATCGCGTTCGCGCGCCGCTGCAGAATCTGGACGGACAGCAATTCCTCGAACGCCAGCCGGGAACGGCCCTCGGCCGCCTCCGCGAGCGAGTCCGGATGGTGCACCATGCGGAGCGCGGCGGGCAGCGCTGGGACACCGGCCGCCGCGAGCACGGACGCGGGCAGCGTCTCCGACGCCAGCGGCAGGAGCGTGTCCAGATGCTGATCGAGTAACGACCGGAGCACCTTGACGGGGAGGCCCTCGGTCGTAGGGTACACGGCGAGGACCCTGCCCTGCTCCAGCCCCGCGGCTTCAGCGCCGAGGTTGACGTACTCGCGGGCCTGCAACTGCCGCCCGTGAAAGAACCGGATGGTGCCGGCCACGAGGAGGACATCCTGCTTGTCGATCACCCGGTCGAGAAAGGGCTGCCCGGGCCACGAGACCTCGATCATCCCGGAATCGTCCCGCAGCACGACCTGAAAGATCCGGAGCCCGCGCCGCGTGGGCAGCACGCCCTTGGAGATCACGGTGCCGACGACGGTCGCGTCCATCCCGACCGACACCGTGGCGATCGGCGACACCGTGCTCGCGTCTTCGTACCGATGCGGCACGTGCGTCAGCAGGTCCCCGGCGGTCACGATGCCCAGCCGCCGCAACAGGCCGGCCCGGCGTTCGCCAACGCCCTTGAGAAACGTCACGGGCATGTCGAGGCGGACCGACCCGCGAGCCGGGGGCCTGCGCCGTCCCGCGTCCACGCTCACTCCGATCCTAGGTCTCGAGCAGCTCGCGAGCGAATTCCGCCGCGTCGAACGGCACGAGATCCTCGGCGGTCTCGCCCGTGCCGATGAACTTGACCGGCACGTTGAGCGCTTCGTGGACCGCGACCACCACGCCGCCCTTGGCGGTGCCGTCGACTTTCGTCACCACCAGCCCGGTCACGGGCACGGCGGCGGAGAATGTCTGGCCCTGGGCGATCGCGTTCTGTCCGATGGTCGCATCGAGCACCAGCAGAATCTCGTGCGGCGCGCCGGGACACCGCTTGGCGATGACCCGAATGATCTTCTTCAGTTCATCCATCAGCGCGCCGCTCGTGTGCAGCCGTCCGGCTGTGTCGATCAGCACGACGTCAGCGCCCGATGCGGCCGCCGCCTCCAGTGCATCGACCGCGACCGCTGCAGGGTCCCGCCCGGTCGCGCCGCTGATGAACTGGCTGCCACTCCGGGCCGCCCAGACCCGGAGCTGATCGACGGCGCCCGCACGAAAGGTGTCGCCCGCGGCCACGAGCACGCGGTGACCGTCGTGGCGCATCCGCGCGGCGAGCTTGCCGATAAACGTTGTCTTCCCCGCCCCATTGATGCCGATGACGACGATGACCGTCGGGCCCTCCGCCGCCATCCGCAGTGCCGGGTCGCTCGCCCCGGACCGGAGGGCCGATTCGACGCCGCCCTGCAAGGCCCGGAGCAACTCGTCTCGCGTGCGCAGCACGCCCTCTCGGGCATCACGCTCCACGGTGGCCACGAGGCGCGACGTGGTGGCCACTCCGAAATCCGCCTCGAGCAGCATCTCCTCCAGCCGCTCCAGCGACACCTCATCGAGGCCACGGACCGCGACGGCGACGTCGGTGAGCGCGAGGTCCTTGATCCGTTGCCAGAGCGTGCGACGCGGGCCATCGGTTGCCCGCTGAAAGAGTCGTCCCATGTCACCGAAGTCCGGCACGCCGGCGCCAGAGCCATTCGGCACAGAGCGCAGCGACGAGCAGCAGGTAGATCCATCCCAGCGCGCGAAGCCGTGGTGCGGCACCCGCGAGCACGACGCCGCCGGCTTGGCCCGTCCGCACGGACGGCGCCCGCGGGAGCCATTCTCTCGATGCGTTCACGACGAGGAGGGCGGGTCCTCCCGTCGTTCGGACATCGTACGATGCCCGCTGCCAGCGGAGCCGTCTCCGTCGTCGCGGCACCCGGCGGAAAGCGCAGCCGGACTGAGTCGGGCGGCCCGGAGCCACCGCGCAACGTGAGCACGACCGTGACCGACGTGTCGGGACCGCTCCCGTGACGCCACCGGATCGGATCCCCCTCCCGCACCAGTGCATCGGCAGGCACGGCGGCCCGCTGATCCCGCCGCTCCGCCGCCAGCCAGTCGAATATACCGCCCCACAGCGCAGTGTACGCGTCGGCGCTCGCGCCTCCGCGAAAGCGCCATCGCCAGAGGCCGCCGGCATTGACGGTCACCACCCGGCGTCCACCGGTCGTGCTTCCCGCGACGACCACGCGACGGTCGTACCGCCGCCCGCGCTTTGCCTCGAGACCCTGCCAGTCGCCCAAGGCATTCTCGGGTGCGACATCGATCGGCGGCAGGCTGTCCCACGCGACGCCGCCGAGCGTGGCTGCGACGGGCGATGGAGGCGCGCCAGTCGCGTACCATTCCTCGTCCGACGTCGGCGCGGGCGGGGCCAGCAGGGCCAGTGATCCACGGCTGGCCGCCCGCGGCGCGCCGAAGACGGCCGTGTCTCCGTCCAGCACCACGACTGGCGCGGATGCCACGGCTTGGCGCACGTCGGCCTCGGTGACGTGATCGAGTGTGCCATCGACGCGCCATTGCCCTGGGGCGACGCGGAAGAAGCCGCGCGTGGGCAACGTGAGCGCGTCACGCAACACACTGAGCGCGTAGCGCGCGTCCTCATCCGGTGACGTGCTCACGAACACCGCCCCCGCGGCCGGGGACACATCGATGGCGGCCGACAGTGTGTCGTCGCGCACTTCGGTGTCCCCATCTCCCGTCCACACGGCGCGCAGCACACGCGGCCCGTCACCCGCGGGGACCGGCACGCGGGCAGTGACCGATCGCTCGGCGCCCTTTGGCAACGGGTCGGCCGCAATGATCGACCCGGGCGCGGGCGGAGACGACCCAACCGAAAACGCCACGTGCCCCGCACCGGACCCACCCGGCCCCGCCACAAGGGTCGCTCGCAGCTGCAATGGTGTCACCGGCCACCGCGGCACGCGGCGCGTCGAGTGCGGTGAGGCCCGCATCCCGGCTCGGCGGATGCGCCACCACGATGACGCGCGATCCGGCCGGGAGTTCCGCCAGCGCTTCGGGGTCATCGATTTCGCCATCGGTGATCAGTGTCAGCGGGCGCCCTGCCGCCAGCGCGCGTTCGACCGCCGGCCGGATCCGGGACCGCGCATCGCGCGGGATGGCGGGGGGTGGGCCGGCACGGAGTGAGTCGCCGATCAGGAGCACCGAGTCGCCCGCCGTGCGACCGAGCTCCGACAACGCCGTCCGATACGCGACACTGTCCTGCCCGCGGCGCCAGCTCGCCGACACATCGAGCGCCGCGAGGGCGCGCGGCTGCGAGCCGCGGCCGGCCGGAGCATCGAGGCACAGCGCGACCAGCAGTGTGACCGAGAGCACCCGCAGCAGTGCCGCGAGCCATCCCATGCCGCTCGGGCGACCGTACTGCAAGCCCGCCGCAGCGACGCCCACTGCCGCGGCCGTGAGCCAGAAAACCATAGTGCAATCTACCGAGTGACAGCGTGGCAGCCGGATGCGGACACGCCGATGCGGTGCCTGATCTGGGCGCTATCGCATGGCGAGTGTGGCGTGCTCCGGGCTGCGCGCGAGCGCGCTCATGAGCGCATCGCGCACCTGGTCGAACGCCGCCCGGCTGGCGGGCGGCACCGGCTCGCCGGCTCCCCGGTCGCGCAACGCCACCCGCGGATCACGCTGGGCGCCGTCCACCAGCACTTCGAAATGCAGGTGGGGCGCCGTCGCCAGTCCGGTCATCCCGACGTAGGCAATGGTCTCTCCGATCGTCACGCGCGCCCCGGCGCGCGTTCCCGCCGCGAACCGCGAGAGATGCCCGTAGCGGGTCACGTAGCCGTTGGGGTGACGGATATCCACGACGTTGCCATATCCGCCCCTTTGTCCCGCGAAGACCACGACACCGTTGCCGATGGCGCGGACGGGCGTGCCCTGCGGCGCCACATAGTCGGTCCCCTTGTGCTGGCGCCAAATGCCCAGGATCGGATGCTTGCGCATTCCGAACACGCTCGAGATCCGGCGGAACTCGACGGGTGCCCGGAGGAAGGCCGCCCGGAGCGAGCGCCCGCGGGGATCGAAATATTCGCTCGCGGTGTCGGCCGCCCCGTCGTGCGGAAACCGAATGGCCGAGAGGGTGTCGCCGGACACCGTGAGCGTCGCGGCGAGCACCTGGCCGACGAAGACGCCGCCCGTGGGGGTCACTGAGCGCTCGACCAGCACGCGGAGTCCATCACCGACACGCAGATCCCGCGTCATGTCCACGCGGTACTCGTAGATGTCGGCGACGAGCCACGCCAGCTTCATGCGCCCGCGCACCGGGAAGATGTTCGCGGCGCAGGAGTCCAGCGTCGCATAGAGATTGGATGCGATCCGCCCGGCGATGACCAGCGTATCGGTTCTCGCAGCCGCGCTCGCGACGACCGCAGGCAGGCGCAGCGCGTCAGGACTGACTGGATCTCCCGGAGCACCTGGCCGGGCGCGGCCGAGGTGTACCGAGGGCGCCGCAGCGAGCGTCGCCACCGCCAGCCCCGCCACGAGGGAATACGCGATGGCGCGGGCTGCGGCCAACGTCAATCCATTCTGTCTCCGAATGAACGTCGGGATCTCCATGTCGCTGAGATCCTGCACCTGCCCTGGCGTCTTGTCCGCGAGGCCAGGCAACGCATTCGGCAGGCGCCGCACGTCCGCCGTACCACTGGCAGGCCGGATCCCGCCCGCGCGCTGCCGCGCCGACGGGAACGGGATCACCGGCGCGCCTTTGGAGTCGGTCACCGTCTGCGCGGCCGACGACACTGGGGCGATCGAATCCGGTGGCGATCACCGTCACCCGGATCTCGCCCTGCATTGCCGGCTCGTGCACTGCCCCGAAAATGATCTCGGCATCGTCGCCGACCGCATCGTGGATGATCTCGTTGATCTGGTGCACCTCACCGAGCGTGAGATCCTCGCCGCCGGTGATATTCACCAGCACGCCCGTGGCACCCGAGATCGACACGTTGTCCAGCAGCGGCGAAGAAATGGCCTGCTGCGCCGCTTCCATGGCCCGATTCTCACCCCGCCCAATGCCGGTACCCATGAGCGCACTGCCACCGGCCTGCATCACGGTGCGGACGTCGGCGAAGTCCACGTTGACGAGTCCCGTGACGCTGATCAGCGATGAGATGCCCTGGGTCGCGTGCAGGAGCACCTCGTCGGCCTTCTTGAGGGCGTCCTGGAACGGAATGCCCTTGCCCACGACCGCCAGCAGGCGCTCGTTCGGGACGACGATCATCGTGTCGACGTTTTTCCGCATCTGCGCAATGCCGTCATCCGCCTGGCGCATGCGCTTCCGCCCTTCGAACAGGAAGGGCTTGGTCACGATCCCGACCGTCAGTGCGCCCGCCTCGCGCGCCAACTCGCACACGATCGGCGCGGCGCCAGTCCCCGTGCCACCACCCATGCCGCAGGTGATGAACACCAGGTCCGCGCTGGTCAGCGCTCGCGACACTTCCTCGCGGTTCTCCTCAATGGCCTGGCGGCCGATCTCGGGGCGAGCTCCCGCCCCAAGCCCGCGAGTCAGCTTCTTGCCAATCTGAATCTTGACGTCGGACTTCGAGTTGAGAAGTGCCTGAGCATCGGTGTTGACCGAGATGAACTCGACGCCTTCGAGGTGCTCCTCGATCATCCGGTTCACCGCGTTGCCCCCGCCCCCGCCAACGCCCACCACTTTCATCCGGGCGTTCTGCGACGGGTTCTCCTCGAATTCGAAGATCATGGCGAGCGGAGCTCCACTTTCGAGTGACCAACTACGGTCGGCGGGACAGGGCGCTCACTGCCCCGTTTGGACGCGGGAATATAACAGCTTTCGGCTGTCCGACCACACCTGACTATTTGCCGCTTGCGCGAAATCACAACGCGCCCCGTCATTGGACTTATCCACACGTGTGGGACACGTGATCAGTTTTATGAGAACACTGCTATGCCACGAGCGGACAGCGGCGGAACCCGCCGTGCGCGAGCGGGCGTGCGAGTTGGTTCACCGGCAGATCACCGGCAGATCACCGGCAGATCACCGCGCAGATCAAAAGAAATCCTGCAGCCACTCCCGTACGCGCTGAATCCATTTATCCACGCCCGGCGCCGCCAGATGCGAGATGTCCCCCGCCGGGTGACTTGTCGCCGTCCAGCGCCATGCGATGGGCCGCATACTGGGCCAATCCCACGACGGTGGCGAACCGCGGCGCCTCGACGGCGTCGCTCAACCCGCCGATGTTGTCCGCTGGGGACCCGATCCGGACGCCAATACCGAACGAATCGGTCGCCAGGTCCCGCATCCCGGTCATACCCGCGCCGCCGCCGGTGAGCACCACACCCGCGCTCAACCGGCGCGCGTAGCCCGCGGCGGTGATCTCACGCTGCACCAGCTCGAAGACCTCGTCCATCCGCTGATGGATAATGTGCGCCAGCGACTGGTGATCGATCTCGCGATCGCCCTGCGTCGCGGTGCCCGGGAGAGGAATCGACAGGTCGGGATTGGCGAGCGACTCATAGGCGCACCCGTATCGCTCCTTGAGCCGCTCGGCATCGTCCGGAGTGACTTTCAATCCAAGCACGATGTCGTTCGTGACGTTGTTGCCGCCGTAGTTGACCGACGCCAGGTGCCGGATCTTCCCTTCGTGGAAGATCGCGAGGTCGGTCGTGCCCGCGCCCAGTTCCACCAGCGCCACGCCCAATTCCCGCTCATCGTCGGTCAGCACGCTGAGCGCGCTGGCCAGCGGCTCGAGCACCAGCTCCCGCACGCGGTAGCCCGCCCGCTCGACCGACTTCCGGAGATTCACGGCGGGCGAGCCACCAATGGTCACGAGATACATCTCGGTCTCGAGCCGCGTGCCGATCATGCCGACCGGATCGCGAATCCCGCCGTTCTTGTCCACCGTGTATTCCTGCGGGATCGCGTGCAGTAGCTCACGATCCGTGGGAATCGCCTGCGCGCGAGCCACATCGTTCGCCCGGGTGACATCGGCACGCGTGATCTCGTCGCCGTTCACGGCCACGACGCCGCTGCTGGTCATCGCTTGCACATGCGCGCCCGCGATCCCGGCGTACACCTCGGTGACGTGCGCGCCCGCCATGCGTTCGGCATCCTCGAGCGACTTGCGGATCGAGCGCGTGGTCTCTTCGATGTCGGCCACCACGCCCTTCCGAAGCCCGGTCGTCCGGGCCTGGCCGACGCCAAGGATTTTGATGCGCGGATTGCGCGGCAGATCCCCGCCGACTTCGGCGATCACAGCCGTCGTCTTCGCGGACCCGATGTCCAATCCGGCCACCAACCGGTCTGGCACGATGCCGCGGGCGGTCATCGGCGGCGTCTCATTGCAGGCGCGCCACGACCTGATCGCGGTAGCGGAGGTCGAGCTCCGCCACTCGCACATGCCGGCGCGCGAGGTCGGCCGTCACGGGCATCACTTCCGCCAGCCGCTGCGCATCCACATTCGCCGGGGCCCGCACGAGCACGTCCGGCATCCGCATCACCAGCTCACCGGACGCCAGACGGCGCACATCGCTGATCCGGGCGAACAACCCCGGCGTCTGCGAGCGAATCGTCTCGAGCAATCTGAGAACTTGGCGGTCTGGGCGGTTCACAATGGGCAGGTCCATGTCGATTCGAGCCGGATCGATGGGGAGCGCCGAACCGCTCCCATCGTATACACGAAGATCGCCAGTCGCGGGGATCAAGGCTACCGGCGCCTTTTCGGTCACCCGGACGACCAGGGTCCCGGGAAGCTTGCGCGTGATGCTCGCCTCCTGGATTTCCTGTAGTGCCCGGACCCGCGCCGTGATCGGGCGGACATCGTCTCCACACTGACACGGTCGTGTCCACCCGCATCGCCGCGACGATCTCGGACGCGGCCAGAAAATGGGCTCCGTCCACCTCCACGTCTCGCACACGGAAGAATGCGAGCTTCGACAATACGCCCGGGCCCCACCATGGAGCGGCGGCCGCGAGCAGCACACAGGCCGCGATCGCCAGCGCGCCTCGGAGGCCAACGCCCGGCCAGTCCGTCAGAAAAGCTGGCCGATTCATGCCCGCGGTCCGCCCGGCAGTTGGCCGCCCGCACCACCCGCGCCCCCGCCGCCCAACGCGCGAAGCAATTCCGGCCCCGTGCGCGTGATGTCACCCGCGCCGAGCGTCAGCACGACATCGCCGGCCCGAATGGCCGCCGCCAGTGCCGCGCGCCAGTGCGGATCGCTCTCCCCGCCACGCCAGCGGACGCCCGGATCGGGTGACCGCGTCCGCGATCAAGCGCGGCCGTCACACCGGCGATCGGTTGCTCGCGGGCCGGATAGATCTCGGTGAGGAACACGACGTCCGCGGTGGCGAGCGCCGCTCCGAACTCCCTCGCCAGATCCCGCGTACGAGAGTAGAGATGCGGCTGGAACGCCGCCACGATCCGGCGGTGCGGAAATGCCGCGCGCGCCGCGTCGAGCGTCGCCCGGATCTCGGTCGGATGGTGCGCGTAGTCGTCGATGACCGTTACCCCCGCGACCTCTCCAAGCCGCTGGAACCTGCGCTCGACGCCGGTGAACCCCTCCAGCCCGGGCCGCATGGCGTCTAGCGTGACGCCAATCGCGATGCCCGCGCCTATTGCCGCCAGCGCGTTACGCACATTGTGCAGGCCGGGCACCCGCAGCGCCAGCCGTCCGAGTGATTCGCCGTCGTAATCGACGTCGAACGCCGCCCCGTCTGGCGTCACCTCGATGGCGCGCGCCGCGAGCCGGGCATCCGGCAGATGACGTGCCGTATCGCACGATCTCGGCGCTTGGCGGCACGGGCAACGAGTGGGCGCCGGCGTCATCGGCACAGAGGACGATCGCGCGCGCCGGCGCCATGAATTGGATGAACGCATCCGCGGATGTCGGCCAGGTCCGCGTAAATGTCGAGGTGGTCCGCCTCGACGTTGGTGACCACCGCCACCGTTGGCGTCAGAGCAAGAAAGGACCGGTCGTACTCGTCCGCCTCGACCACCTGGACGGCGAAACCACCCGGACGGAGGTTGCCGCCCCAGGCGCCCACCCGGCCGCCCGCCACACCAGTCGGGTCACGCCCCGCCGCCGCCAGCGCCTCGGTCGTCATTACGGTCGTGGTCGTCTTGCCGTGGGTCCCGGCAATCGCGACCAGCTCGCCCCCACCCACGGCCTCCGCGAGCGCTTCGGCCCGGCGGATCACCGGGATGCCAAGTGACCGGGCTCGCTCCACCTCGGGATGGTCGCGCGGGAGCGCGGACGTCACGACGAGCGCGCGGACGCCGGCCACATGCGCCGGATCATGACCAGTCGCGACGGAAATACCCAAGCGGCCCAGGTCGCCAGTCGCATCACCCGTCGCGTCACACCCAGTCACCACCGCGCCGCGGCGAACGAAGAGCTCGGCAAGCGCACTCATCCCAGCGCCGGCAATCCCCACGAAATGAACGGGTCGGCGGTCCGCGGGATCGATGAGAGGCATGAGCAGGCGCGAAGAATATAACCGGCCTTACCCACCCCTCAAGAGTGAAATCACCTGAGATCAACCACGCTAAGTATCCGCCGAGCAATATCCTCCGCCGCGCGGGGCCGAGCTCTGAGCCGCGCGCCGGCGGCGAGCGCGTCGCGCCGGCTCGGGTCGTTGGCGAGCTGATCGGCGATGGCGGATAGTGAATCCACCGTCAGGACATCCTGGCTCAACCGAATCGCCGCTCCCGCCGCCTCGAGCGCGCGCGCGTTCGCCGTCTGATGGTCCGCGGCCGCCGTGGGAAGCGGCACCAATACCATTGGAAGGCCCCACGCGCAGAGCTCGGCCGTCGTAATCGCGCCCGCCCGCGTAACCGCGATATCCGCCGCGGCGTACGCCTCCGCGATCGGCGCGAGATACGGCCGCACACGCACACCCGGGCCCTCTCTGCGCGCATAATCCGAGAACTGCGCGCGGCCCGTCGCCCAGATCAGCTTGATTCCGCTGGGCAGGCCTCTCGCCACCCAGGAGTCGACGACGCTATTGATGGCGCGCGCACCCTGGCTCCCCCCGAAGACCAGAATGACCTGTGACCCATCGTCCAGGAAATCCCACACCGCCCGGGCACGGGCGCGATCGGGGAGTGGCGCCGGCGGAGGCTCGATGGGATTCCCCGTGTCGATGTACATGGTGCCGGGGCGCTGTGGCAGCCGCGCGATCGACTCCGGATACCCGACGTATACCTCACGGCTGTACCGGGCAAACCATCGCGCAGTCAGGCCCGGAGTGCTGTCGGCGATCTGTTGGACGAGCGGGATCCGGTGGGCCACCGCATAGGCCAGCGCCGCGCCAGAATGCGTATCCGCCGGTTCCTACCACCAGCCGCGGGTGCTCCCGGTGCGCGAGTGCCCCGAGATCGCGCCACGCGCCAACTCCACCCCAGATCGTCCGCCAGTTTCGCCAGAAGGCGGGCCGATAGAGTGGATGGAGATCGAGCAGCTCGTACGGAAAACCCTGCTGGGGCAAGACGTCGCGCTCGATCCCGCGGCGCGCGCCCACGAACACCGAGCGCACGTGCGGCGCGAGGCGGGCGAGCGTCCGGGCGATCGCGAGTGCTGGATAGAGGTGCCCGCCGGTTCCGCCACCGGCAAACAGAACGGTCGGCGACGGCTCGGAGCCGCTCACGACAGGTGCCGCCTCACCCCGCCACGGCGTGCGGATCCGTGGCGTGACCGCCAAAGATCCGCTCCCGCGTGCTGCCGATGTTCACCAGCATCCCCGTCATGACGAGGGAAAGGATCAGATTCGACCGCCCGTAGGAGATGAACGGGAGGGTCAACCCCGTGGTCGGCAGCAACCCGATCACCACGCCGATATGGAGGTACGCGGTGATCAGCGTCGTCGCCGTAAGTCCCACCGCGAGCAGTTGCTGGAAGGGCGTCCGCGCCGCACGGGCGATCCGGAAGCCGAGCCACCCGTACAAGGCGAACGCGGCGATGAGCGCGGTCAGGCCGACGAACCCCCACTCCTCGCCGATGTTGCTTCCGATGAAATCGTTGAATGGAAATGGCAAGAATCCGTATTGCTGTCGGCCCTGTCCGAACCCGACCCCGAGAAAGCCGCCCGATCCGACCGCGATGAGCGACTGGCGCAGCTGGTATCCGACTTTGGATGGCGCCGCGCCCGGATCGAAGAAGGAGATCGTGCGGAGCAGCACGTAATGCAGACGCTCCGCCTCATGCCACAGGAGGGGAATCGCGAGCATCCCGAGCACCAGGAAATGGCCGATGCGTACCCCGCCGGCGAACAGGACGATGGCCATCACCAGCGTGTACAGCATGGCGGTCGAGAGGTCGGGCTCGACGGCCGTCAGCACGTCGAGGACACCGATCACCACGACGAACGGCAGGACCCCCTTCGCCAGCCCGCGCAGCGAATCTCCCTTGCGCACGACCAGCATCGCGGTCCACGCCACCACAGCGATCTTCGCCAGTTCCGACGGCTGCACGGAGTCGCGGAAGAGGAATCGCCGCGACCCGTGGATGCGCGGAGCGATCGATTGCGTGAACGGCAGGATCACGATCAACATCAGGAACAACGTCAGCCCCATGAGCGGCCACGCCCATTTCGACCACCGCTCGGCGTCGAGCTTGGCCGCGATGGCGAACATCGAGAAAACCGACGCCGATGCCTGCGAGCTGCCGCTGCAGGTAATACGCGCTGCCGTGCCCGGCATCGACGGCCACGATGGCGCTCGCGCTGTAGAGCACAGCCAGCCCGAACGCGAGCAACACGGCCGTCACGAGCACCAGCGCTCGGGCCTCCAGGCTCATCTTCCACCGCTCGCGCACTCTCATAGCCGCCTTCATGATGCGTCCGCGGACGGCTCCTGGCCAGCGAGTCGCGCGAATGTCGCGCCGCGCTCCTCGTAATTCCGAAACATGTCGTAGCTCGAACACGCCGGGGACAGCAGCACCACATCGCCTGGCGACGCGCACGCGCGGGCGCGGGCGATCACCGCCGCGAAATCGGACCCCCATTCTTCGACCGGCACGTCCGTCCCGAGATCCTGCACGATTCGCGGGGCCGCCTCACCGTAGGCCAGCACCACTTTTCCGATGCGCCGGATGCGGATCCGCCAGCGCCGTATACGGCTCGCCCTTGTGCCGGCCGCCCAGCAGGAGCACGGTCGGGTGCGTCATGCCGCGAATCGCGACCAGGGCGGAGCTCACGTTGGTGGCTTTGGAGTCGTCGATCCACTGCACTCCGTCGTATGTGCCGACGACCTGCAGCCGGTGCGGCAAGGACGTGAACGACCGCAATCCCGCCGCCAGCTGCGCTCGAATGCCCGGCTCGCGGTGCGCCACGTCGGCGGCGGTGACGGCCAGCGCGGCCGCCAGCGCGTTCGCGACGTTGTGGTCGCCCATGAGCGGAAACTCGGAGCGAGGCAGGAGCGGCGCCCCCAACAGCCGGAGTTCCCGGCCGTCCGGCGACGAGACACGCATCGGCGTCCTGCGCGCGCAGCGAGAATCGGAGATGCGTTCCCGCCGCAGCCCCGCCCATTGCCATCACCGGCGGCATCGTCGGCATTCAGCACCCACACGGACCGGGCGCTCGCGTTGGCAAAGAGCAGCGCCTTGTCCGCGTAGTACGCGTCGGCGGACGCATACCGGTCGAGGTGGTCCGGACTCAGGTTGGTCAGCACACCCACCGCCGGGTCGCACGCTCGGGGTGTCGTGCAGTTGGAAGGACGACAGCTCGAGCGCCACCCACTCCGGCAGCGGATCCGTCAGCGCGATCTCGGCCAGCGGCATCCCGATGTTGCCGGCCGCCACCGCCTCGCCTGCCGATCGCGCGCAGCAGATGCGCGATGAGCGCCGTCGTCGTCGTCTTGCCGTTGGTGCCGGTGACGGCGATGTACCGCACGCCGGGCAGCCGGGCGAGCGCCATCTCGACTTCCGATACGATCGGGCACGCGCGGCGGCGCGCGCCTCGACCAGTGGCGGCGCATTGGGCGGGAACGCCGGGACTGGCCACCACCAGGCTGGCACGCGCGATACGCGCCAGGTCGTGCCGGCCATTCACGGCAACGCCAGCGGCGGCGAGCACCTCCGCCATTGCCCGGACACCAGCCCCGATCCGCCATCCGACGCGTAGACGGCACGCCCCTCGCGAGCCAGCAACGTCGCGGCAGCGCGGCCGCTCGCGCCCAGGCCGATGACGGCGATCTCGCCGGCGCTGCGTTTCGTCGCGACTCACCGCAGCTTGAGGGTGCTGAGCGCCACAGTGGCGAAGAGAATCCCCAGGATCCAGAATCGCACGACCACCATGGTCTCCGGCCAACCCGAGCAGCTCGAAATGATGGTGCAGCGGCGCTCGGCGGAAGACCCGGTGCGTCTGCGCGTACTCGAGCCCGTACCGCCGGCGCCGGTACTTGAACACCGTCCGCTGGACAATGACCGACATCGTCTCCGCCACGAAGACGCCGCCGATCAGCAACAGCAGGAACTCCGACTTGAGCAGGATGGCGATGGCGCCGAGCGCCCCGCCCAGTGCCAGCGATCCGGTGTCGCCCATGAATACCTGCGCCGGGTGCGCGTTGAACCAGAGAAACCCCAGCGTGGCGCCGAAAATCGCCGAGCAGAACACCGCGAGCTCGCCGGCGCCGCGCAGATAGTAGATCTGCAGGTAGGTACTCGTGTCGACGCGGCCGATCACGTAGGCGAACAGCGCAAAGGTCAGCGCCGCGACCGCCGTGAGTCCCGCGGCCAGTCCATCGAGTCCGTCGGTCAGGTTCACCGCGTTGCTCACGCCGGTGAGGACGAAGGTCACGAACGGCACGTAGATCCAGGCCAGCCACGCTGCCGCAGGGACCACCAGCACGTACTTGAAGAACGGCAGTGTCGTGGACGCCCCGGGCAGCGTTGAGATCGGGTAGTGCCACAGGTAGAGCCCAAGGGCGACGCCGATCGATGACCTGCCCGGCGAGCTTGTAGCGTCTCGACCAGCCCGCGATTCTTCTCGCCGCGCCGCTTCTGCAGGAGCTTGAGGTAGTCGTCGAGGAAACCGATAGCCGCCCATCCACACCATGACTGCCAGGGCCAGCTAGCACGTAGCGGTTGTTGAGCCGCGCCCATAGCAGCGTCGGGATGATCGTCGCCGCGAGGATGATGAGCCCGCCCATTGTCGGCGTATTGCCCTTCTCGCGGCTGCGTGTCGGGCGTTCCCTCGCGAACCACCTGATGCACCGCCATGTCGCGCAGGCGCCGGAGGATCGCTGGTCCGACGCAGAATGCGACGAGCAGCGACGTGACGAATGCACCCGCCGCGCGGAAGGTGATGTAGTTGAAGAGATTGAAGACCTTGACCAGTCTGGTCAACGGCACGAGAAGATAGAGCACTAGGTCGTTGCCCATTCGGTGAGCGGTGGGACCAGACCGTTCGAGGCGCACGCCGCGCGATGCCTTGAGAAGGATGACCGCGTCCGGCGCGAGCCGCTCGCGAAGCTTGGGCCAGAGTTCGTCGATGTCCCCCGCCGTTACGAGGCGGGGATCCGCGCCACCTGCCGCCTCGAACGCCGGCGCGAACTCTCCGATCCCCGCGATCACATTGAATCGCGACGCGAGCGCCCGTCGCTGCGATCTCGGCGTGCAGGGCTGGCCCGGTTGGTCCAAGCTCGCGCATTGTGCCAAGCACCACCACCCGCTGGCGCCCCGGCCCGACGGCATCCAGCAGCTCGAGCGCCGCCCGGGCCGACGCCGGGTTGGAGTTATACGCATCGTTGATCAGCGTCGCCCGCCCCAGTTGCGTCCAGGCCGCGCGCATCGGAGGGCCGCGACATCGCGCAATCCGGCCGCCGCATCGGCGATAGACACGCCGCACGCGCGCGCGGCGGCGAGCGCCAGCATGGCGTTCCGCAGGTTATGCGATGCCACGGAGCGGGACCTGGACTGGCACGCCGTCGACGACCATCTGCCCGGCACCGTCCGCGCCCGGCTCCCAACTCGACGCGCGCAGATCGCCTTCACCCAGACCCGCCGCGACCACACGTCTGCGCGCGCGCCCCGGGCCGCCGCGACCAGTGCCGCATCGTTCGCCGGCACGATCCCCAGGTGGCGGCAGAGAACACCGCGGTCTCCTCGGCCAACACACCCGCGAGAGTCGCCGAATCCCTCCAGGTGCTCCTCGCCGATGGAGGTCACGACGGCCACATTCAGGCTCCGTGATCGCGCGCAGCAGCGCCACTTCCCCATGCGCGTTCGTGCCCACCTCGATCACCGCCATGTCCGCCGCGTCGGGGATGCCAAGCAATGTCAGCGGCACGCCGATCCGGTTGTTGTAGTTGCCGCTGGTGGCGTGCACCGAGAACACCGCGCCAAGCGCGCCGCGCACCAGCTCCTTCGTCGTGGTCTTTCCATTGGAGCCCGCGATCGCGACGACGGGCTTGCCCCACGCGCGCCGGCGATAGCGCGCCAGGTCGCCCAGCGCAGTGAGCGTATCGGGCACGACAGAACGCGGGAACGCCGAGTCTCTGTGCACGCTCGGGCTTTGACACGACGACGGCGGCCGCGCCACGCGCCGACGGCGGCGCTCGAGGAAATCGTGTCCGTCGAAGCGATCGCCACTCAGCGCGACGAAAATATCACCCTCTCCCACCGACCGGCTGTCCGTGGCGACACCACGAAGCACAGGCGATCCGGGACGGCGGTTCGCATTCGAGAACGCCGCGCCGGGACGGAGGGGCGGAGTGGCCGCCGGCGGGACCGTCGTGCAGCGCGGCGGCGATGCGGTCGAGCGTCCAGAAGCCCGCGGTGCCCGCGGGCGCGAGCGGCTCGTCGCTCACCGGACTGCGAACGCGCCGCGCACGATCTCGCGCTCGTCGAAGGGATATGCCGTCGTGCCGCGCACCTGATAGGTCTCGTGTCCCTTACCGGCCAGCACGATCAGGTCCTGCGGACCGGCCAGCTCGATCGCCCGCGCGATGGCCCGCTCGCGATCCTCCACCCGTTCGTGCGCCTTGGTCATTCCCTGTTCGATGTCGTCGATGATGCGCTCCGGGTCTTCGGTGCGGGGGTTGTCGCTCGTGACGATAGCCACATCCGCGAGACGGTCGACGATCGCGCCCATCTGCGGGCGTTTGCCGCGGTCCCTGTCGCCGCCCGCACCGAACACGACGATCAGCCGTCCCGTCGCGAATGGCCGGACCGCCTGGAGCGCGCGCTCCAGCGCATTGGGCGTGTGCGCATAGTCACGGAGCACGGTCGGCGCATCATGCAGCACCTCGAGCCGCCCCGGCACCTGGGGAACCGTCGATAACCGCTCCGCGATCGTCGCGACGGCGACGCGCCGAGCGCCCACGCGGTGGCCGCCGCCGCCAACGCGTTGGCGACGTTGAAGTCGCCGATCAGGGGAAGGCGCACCGGCACCGCCTGGCGCCCGGCGATCTCGAGGTCCCAGTCGCTGCCGCGCGGGCCGAAACGGATCTCCGTCGCCCGCACGTCTGCCGCCGCTGCCCGCCGCCGAGTACCAGATGGTACGTCCGGCCCGCGGGAGCTGCGCGCCACGCGCTGTCGTCGGCGTTCGCGACACACGCGCCCGTGGGACGGAGATACGACAGCAGCTTGGCCTTCGCCGCGAAATACGCGCCCATCGTCCGATGGTAGTCGAGATGGTCGCGCGTCAGGTTCGTGAACACCGCGGCGTCCAGCGCGATGCCTGCGATCCGCCGCTGGTCGAGACTGTGCGACGACACCTCCATCGCCAGCGCGGTGACGCCGCGGTCGGCGAGCGCGCGTAACACGCGTTGCAGTTCGACCGGCCCGGGTGTCGTGAGGCCACCGCCGCCGGGAAGTGGACTCCCCGGCCGAGCCGATGAACACGCCGATGGTCCCGATGGACGCACTCCGGGCGCGCGGCTCGTCCAGCAGATGGCGGAGGATCCCGACGGTCGTGCTCTTGCCGTTTGTCCCCGTGACGGCGACGGTTGCGCGAAGGATCGCCGCCGGGTGCCCATTCGCGACGGCCGAGGCGACGGACGCTGCCACCCGCGCATCACGGACGACGAAGGCCGGCAATGCGTGTCGCGCCGCCGTCTTCGACGATCGCCGCCGCGGCCCCGGCTCGTTCGGCCGCGCCCAGGTATTCATGGCCGTCGCGCGCGGTGCCCCGCACCGCGATGAACAACGTGCCTGGCCGCACCGCCCGGCTGTCGTCGGTCACGCTCGCGAATGCATTCGGGCATCGGCCCGCGCTCGGAGACGAGCACCCCCGCGCTGCGAAGCGCCTCCGAGACGGCTCTGGAGGCCACGGGCCGTTCGGCCAGGAGCTCCGATGGCTCCGCCGCCGGCGTCACGCGCCCGCCCCGAGGCGAACGACGGTGCCGGTACGGACGGCGGTGCCCGCCGCCGGATCCGTCGTGCCGCGGGGACCACCTGTCAATTGGACCTCCAGGCCCACCCGATGCAGCGCGTGCACGGCCGCCCGCAGGCTCCATCCCCGGAGATCGGGCACGACCACGGTCGTCGCGAGCGGCGAAGTCGCTGCCGGGAGTGGCCGGTCGATCGGTACGATGGTGGCGGCTGCAGCGTTCGTGGTCATCGAGTGCACTGCGCTGTCGGCCGCTGCGCATTCCAGCCGGACCGCGGCGCCTCGCGCGGCGTGCGACGGGCCTGCGACCGCCGGGCGACCGATAGCGCGGCGCCGGTGCCGACATCGACCGGGGTTTCATGACGGTCGGCCGCCAGCGACGGTCCGGTCGAGCGACGCGTCCCGGGCGGCGAGGGCGGAGCTCCAGAATGACCTTGAACAGCGGGGCTGCGGTCTTGCCGCCGAAGTAGCTGCTGGTCGGGTCGTCGATCTTCACGAGGATCACGTATTCGGGGTCGCGCCCTGGGAAGAGACCGACGAATGACGCGTTGTATTCGTTGCGTCCATACCCTGCCCCGTACTCGGTCCGCCGCGCCGTGCCGGTCTTCCCGGCCACGATGTAGGACGGGATTTCGGCCTCCGACGCCGTGCCCTTCGCCACAGTGGCCACCAGCATTTCGCGGAGCTGGCGCGCGATATCCTCGGACATGAGGCGCCGCACGACCCGTCGTTGGCGGCGGTACATTACGGTGCCATCCGGATCGCGGATCTCGCGTACCAGGCCCGGCTCGAGCAGCTCGCCGCCGTTCGCGATCGCCGAGTAGGCGAGCGCCATTGGAAGCGGCGTGACCGCGACCTCGTAGCCAATGGCCAGGGACACCGGGGTCTGCTTCGACCAGTGCACCGGGTCGGGCAACGAGCCCGCGGCCTCCCCGGGGACCGGAAGGCCGGTAGGCGAGCCGAAGCCGGCATTACGCAGGGCCTCGAACTCCTCGCGTGCCGACAATCGCTGCGAGAATTGCGCGATCCCCACGTTGCTGGACAGGCGGATCACATTGCGCAGCGTCATTGAGGCCTGCAGGTGCTCGTCCTTGACGGTACGGCCGTTGATGGTGATCTGCCCGAGATGCGTGTCGACTTCATTAGTCGGCGCCACCCGATCGTGGCCGAGCAGAGCATGCCGCGATGAACGGCTTGATCGTGCTGCCCGGCTCGTATGGCTCGGTGACGGTGGTCGCCGCCACTCCGCCAACCGCGCGGCGCCGGCTCGCCAGCGCCAGGATCGACCCATCATGCGGATCCACCACGACGACATCGCCGCCGCTCGCCCCCATTCGGGTCACGGCATCGGCCAGCGCCCGCTCACAGATTTCCTGCAGAGCCCCGTTGATGGTGAGCAGCACGGCATCGCCCGGGCGTCCGCCGGAGCGGAGCGGATGGCGATTCGAGCGGGCGCCCCAACGCGTCATGCATCAGGACGCCGCGGCCGGGGTCACCGCCGAGGAGGCCGTCCAGTGTTGCCTCGAGGCCATCGATCCCTGCTCCCGTCGGACCCACATGCCCGGTGATCGCGGTCAGTCCATCAGGCCCCATTGCGATGCGTTCCGACACCGGCGTCACGTACACGCCGGAATGGCCGCGCGCGCTCGCGCCGTCCCCCGGCAGCACGTGGGCCGGAAGATCGATCCACCGCCGGCGCGGATCGGACGCGAGCCGGACCCAGTCGGCATCGACGCCTGCCCGTGCGAGGGCGCGCGACAGCGCCGCGCGATCGTGGATTTCGCCCGGTGCGACCGCCAGGTGCAGCAGCGACCGGCTGATCGCGAGCGGCCGCCCCGCGGCATCCAGGATCGCCCCGGAGCGGGAGCAGGCACGACGGCCGTCTCGTGTTCGCGGGCGCGTGTTCCGCCCATGCCCGTCCCTCCCACAGCCCCGACGTACGCCGCCCGCACCACGAGCGCGACCGCGAACGCGATCAGCGCGAGGTGGATGACCCCGCCCGGCTACGGCGCAGCACGATCGCCGGACGCGACGTGGGGGCCGTGTGGCAGGCAAGACGATGACTTCGCTGTCCGCGGGGACGTGCATGTCCAGGCGGGATTCCGCCACGGGCCCGAGTCGCGCGCGACCGGCGGCGTCCCGGACCTCGCGTTCCAGCGCGGCCTTCTGCGCTTCGAGTTGCATCCGCTGGCGGTCCAGGCTGCGCATCCGGACCCTGCATCACGCCATAGCTGCGGCGCCAGATCACGACGGCGGCGACAAGCACGAACACCACGAGACCCGCGGCGATGATTGAGCGGCCACGCCACTGGGGCGGAACTGGAGTTGGCGCGGCGGGTCATGCCGCGTCACGATGGCGGCGTGTCGCGTCGCCAGACGCGCAGCTTGGCGCTCCGGGCGCGCGGGTTGCGCTCGACTTCGGCAGGCGTCGCGACGATCGCCCGCCGCGTCACCACCGTGCCCAACGCGACACCGCCGCAGGTGCACTGCAACTGGCGCGGCGGACAGTGGCAGGCCTGGCTCCAGTCGCGAACGCGTGCTTCACGACGCGATCCTCACCGGAGTGGTACGCGATGATCGCCAGGCGTCCGCCGCCTGCGGAGCCGGTCGCGCAAGACCGGCAGCGCCGACGTGAGCGCCCGATCTCGTCATTCACGGCAATCCGCACGCCCTGAAAGAGCCGGGCGAACTCCGGAGGACCGGTCCGCCGCCGAACGCTCCGCCGATCGCGCCCACCAGGTCATCACTCGTCGCGAATGGCTTCGATGCGCGGCGCCGCACGATCTCCCGTGCCAGCCGCCCGGCGCGCGGCTCGTCGGCATAGTCGCGGAAGATCGTCGCCAGCTCGGCCTCCAGGCGCGCCATTCGAGCAGACCGCCGCATCCAGCCCTTCTCCACCCTCCGCGGGCAATGAGGCGGGATGCGGGCCGGCATGGTGGGGAATTTTCTGGCGGGCCATGCGCATGTCGAGAAGCGCACCGGGGCGAAAGGTAAAGCCGCGAGTCACGTCGTCGACTTGGTGCGACGAAACTCCGAGATCGAGAAGGATTCCATCATAGCGGATGCCGCGCAAAACGGATACGGTGTCGAGCGCGGCGAAATTCGCGCCGAACGCCCGGAACCGTCCCGCTGATTCCGCTTCGCGGAGCCGCTCCCGTGCGGCGCGCACGGCCTCCGGGTCGCGATCGAGGGCATCCACCGTCGCCCCCGCATCGAGCAGTGCCGCCGAGTGCCCGCCGCCCCCCAGCGTGCCGTCGAGGATGCGGTGAGCGCCTGCCAATGCTGCGACGACCTCCGGAACGAGAACCGGGGCGTGGTACGTACTGTCCCACGCCCCGGTTCGCTCCGCCATTGTCAGTTTCGCCGCTATTTGCCGCTACAGAACTTCTTGACCTGCTGGTCGACGGACGGCATGTACTTCGTGATCGTCGTCATCATCTGCGCCGCCGCGGTCGGCTGGACGCTGGCGCCAGCGTGGAGATCGATCAGCGCCTGGGTCCAATTGGTGGACACCAGTTTGGCGAGATCACAGCTCTTGTTCTTCACGGCGTCCTGGTCGGTCACCGCGCCGATCGTGAACCGCGACGTGCCCAGCAGGAACTTGGCGGGGTCGCTCGGCACCAGCGAGTCAGCGTACGCGAGGTAGCGGATCGCGACGCCGAGGGTGTCCGCGTTCTTGCTAGCCGATCCGCGCCGGTACCACGAGTTACCCTGCGAGAGCGCGAACCGCTGGATATTCGGCGCCGAGTCGCCGTTGGCCACCGCCTGATGGAGCGCCCCGAGCGCGCTGTCGGGCTGTGCGGTGTTCACGTACGCGGTGAATAGCTGCTCCCAGCCCGCCGGCCATTTCGGATTAGCGGCCAGGATCTTCTTCAGCGCGTCGGTCGCCTGCTGCGTCTGCCCTGCAGCGAGAAGGGCCTGGATCTGGAGCTGCTGGAGGGTCGCATTATTCGCGAACTTGGCCAAGCCACGGGCGGCGGTCTCGGCCGCCTTCTGGGGCTGGCTATCCGACAGGTAGGCGATCGTCTGGCGCTGGAAGAACAACGTGTCGGCGAACGACGTGTCGCTCTTGACGGCTTCCTCGCCGACCGGCGTCGCGTCGTGATAGTGCTTGGACACGATCAGCAGCCGGTACTGCAGGCCGATCAGCTTCGGATCACCCGGGTTGTCCTTGACCGCTTGGGCGACGATTGGCAACGCGGCATCCGCGCGGCCGCTCTGGACGATCTTGGTGACGACGTCCTCGACGAGCACGGTGTTCGACGGGTCGGCGGCGATCAGCTCGCTCCAGGCCTTGACCGCTTCATCCATGTTCTTCTGCTCGTAGTACGCCTCGCCAGCCAGCTCCAGGCCTCGATGATTGTGCGGGTCGGACGCCAGGATCTCCTTCACCACGGCGATCACAGAGTCGGGCGGTGCCTTCATCGCGACGAACGTGTTCGCAATGCAGAGCCGGGCGAGCGTCGAGGGCGGATAGAGCGCGATCGCAGCGCGCCCTGCGGCGAGCGCGTCGGCATACTTGCCGTCACGGGCCGCATTGAAGCACTTGGTCTCACCCGGCAACTGTTTCATTGCCGCCTGGACATCCTTCGAGATCTGCTTGGCGGCGGTACCGGCCTTCGGCGCTTCTGCCGGCGGGAGCGGCTGCGCGGCGGACACGTCACGCGCCAGCACGATCCGCAGGTCGAGCCGGACGCCCGTGGCCGTCTTGGTCGCGGTGCCATCCAAGTACGCGTCGCCACGAAGGCTCTGGGTGAGCTGTTTGGCCTCCGTCGGCGCGATCGGCGCGCAGGGAGTAAAGCCCGACGCCTTTAGCGTCGCATTGATGTGATCCTTGGGGAGGATCCAGAGCTTCTTGATGTCGGCGTCATCGTCGAGGCGATCCCGCACTTCGTTGGCCGCCTCACAACCCAGCACCTTGTCGGTGCTCACGAAGGCCGGCACGACCAGCAGCTGGAGGGCGTCCGGGCCAGGTACACGCTGCGGGGGCTGCGCACGGAGGGCCAGGGCCCCCACCGACAGCTGGACGGTGGCAAGTACAGCACCCGCCCGCGCAAACCACACGGCCGCGCGCGCAGCGCGAGGACTACCGGTCACTGAGCAAACCTCCACAATGAGTGAACTGCCAACTCCACGGTCATTCCTGCTGTCATACCTGCACCGGTCCGGCCACTGCCCACGGTGTTGCTCCATGGGCGAAGAGGGACTCGAACCCCCGACTTCCTGCGTGTAAGGCAGGCGCTCTAACCAACTGAGCTATTCGCCCTCGCGATCAGACGGATCGTAGACGCGACACGTGCCGCCGGGAAGCGGTGCCTGGCGCGTAAGCCGCACGACACAAGTCTAGCTGAGAATCGCGATGGGTATGAAAATACAATATCCCGCAATGAGCAGGATGGGGGCAAGCGTCTCGCCGCCACGCGCCAGATCCGTGTAGCCCAGGACAATCGCCGCGAAGGCCACGGCCCACCAAATGGCACCCCGCAACCACGGCCGGGGCGCACGCATGGCGCCCTTCCGCGCTGCTGCCGCGTCACGATCTGGCACACTGTCCCGTTCTGGCACGCAGTAGAGTAGACCGCCCCGAAAAGCGTGTCAAGCGAGCGCACTGTCACCGCCGGGCGGTGACTGCTCCGCGGTGTGCTCCGCGGTGTGCTCCGCGGTGTGCTCCGCGGTGTGCGCGCGGCCGGCCTCCGGTGGGTGTCCGAGCGCCGCGCCGACTGCGGCCGCCGCCGCCGCGTCAGCCGCCCGCTCCGCTGATCGCAGCACCGCCAGCCGCGCCCGATCGCGCCGGCGCCGCGCCACATAGAGCGGCGCGAGCAACGTCAGAAACACCAGCACCGAGAACGCCAGGTCGGACGCGACAGCCAGCGCCCCATAGCGGCGCCGGGTTTGCGCCCGCCACTGCGCCTCGAAGGTGTCGAGCGGCAACCCGTACGCGCGGCGGACCGCCAGATCGAGCGAGCCCGTCTCCCGCCACTGCCGGAGCATCAGCGACAACCCCCGGCGTGGGTCGAGCGCCGCCAAATCCGCGACCGCCCGGTATGCGAGCGCGTAGCTCACGGTGGCCTGTCCCTCGCTCCCGACGAGCCCACTGTCCAGCGACGCGAGGGTCGGGACTCCATGGAGCGCCAGCGCGACATTGGTCGCCAACGCGTCGTCGCGGCCGGTCTCCTGCGCGGCGTAACTCGCGTACCCCTCGTCGAACCACCGCGGCGGCAGCTCATCGAGGTATTCGTGGAGCGCGAGGTGCGCCAGCTCGTGCCGGAGTGTCGACGCCGGATCGCCAGCCGCGGATGTCGCTCCCCTGCCCTGCACGATGATGCGCTGCGCCTGCGGGATCGCGATGGCGGCTCCCCATTCCGGGACCGACCCGCCCACCCAGCGCCGAAAGTGCGCGGCGTCCGGCGCCACGATGATCACGACGTGCGATCGCGGTGCCGGTAGTCCCGGGAACGTGTCGTGGCGAACGGCCAGGGCCAGGAGCGAGCGGGCGAGGCGCTGATCGCCGGGGCCCGCGTACACCGAGAATCGGCCGGCGTCGATCCGGGCGGCGCCTGTCTCGTCCGATGGGGCCTGTCCGGCGGCAATCTGACCGTTGGCCACGGCGACAGCATCGGGTACGCCTGCCGCCAGCACGACGGCGAGACACGCGAGCAACCACCGCGAACGCAGGCGGCGGTGCCAGCGCGCGGGGAATCCGGTCAGGCCGCCCGGGGCGGATCCCCTCCGGCGGCCACCGTCTCCAGCACCTCTGCACAGCGCTTGCCCCATGGATTGAACTTGTTCGCCGCATGACCCGCGCGCCACGCGTTGATCGCGCCGTCCCGATTGCCGGCGAACCAGCGCGCGCGGCCGAGCTCGTACGAGGCCTCGATCAGGTTCGGGCCCAGCGCCAGCGTCTTCTGAAAGAAGGTCTCGGCATCCTCGTACATTCTCGCGCTCGAGATAGACGAGCCCCAGATAGAAATGCGCGTACAAGGTCGCCTTCTTGTCGTTGTCGAGCCGGATCGCCTTCGACAGATGTTCGATCGCCTCGCCGAAGATCCGCTTCTTGAGGCAGATGTACCCGACGTTGATCCGCGCAAGCGCGTTCGCCGGCTGCCGCATCAGCACGTGCTGGAAGTTGAGCAACGCGTCGTCGTACTTCTCCTGAAGCATCTGCGCCCAACCGAGCAATGACTCCGACTGCGGATCGTTGGGCGCCAGTTGCAAGGCTTTCGTCAGCGCCGCTTCCGCGCCCTCATAATCGCCCAGCGAGATGCGGCTCCAGCCCTTTTCGACGAAAGTCGACGCGCCCAGGTGATCGGCATGTACGATCGGCCGCTCGCCCGTGAACTGCGGCGCCACCGTGGCCACTTCGGTCCGTTGCGCCGTCTTCCATTTGTCGACCAGGCGGCGGACTTCCTCCTTCAGCGCCGCCAGCTCACCAAGCTCCTGGTCCACCGACCGGTAGAGAGCGATGATCTCGGCTTTGATCTGCGCGCGCGGCCCATCGGCCACCGCCTCGCCACCATTGAGACGATGCGCAATCGCCGCGCACTGGCGCCGAAGATCGGTGACCCGGGGCGCCGGCATCGTGGCCACCTCAGGCATGAGTCGCCGTTGCCGCGGACGACGCGTCCGTCAATGCGCTGAGCGCGAGCCGCTCGGTGGCCGAGAGCAGGCGGTCGGCGTCGAGGAGCATCACGAGCTTGCCGTCGCGATGCACGATGCCGCGCAGATATTCCGCCGCGAGGCCGCGAAAGAGCGGCGGTGGTGGTTCGAGGTTCCCACGGTCGAGCGCGCTCACATCCAGGACGGCGTCCACGACGGCGGCCACCCAGCTGCCGTGTGCGTTGAAGACGAGCGCGCGCGTCTCGTTCGTCGGGGCGGCCGCGGGCAACTCGAATCGCGCGCGGAAATCGATCACCGGCACGACGCGTTTCTGGTATTCGAGCACGCCGGTGACCCAGGCGGGCATGTTGCGAACGGGCGTGACGGCCGTGAGGCGAAGGACACGCTCGACTGCCCGCACATCGGCGGCAAAGAGGTCCTGCTCGATACGGAAGGTCACGATCTGTGCGACCGCGTGCGCCGCATCGGCGCCCGTGGGCACGGGAATCACGCCGGCTCTGGCCGCGGCGGCGCCCGGCGCGGTGACCACAGGTAGCACCGCCGCCGGCGCGGCGATCCCGCCTGCCGCGCCGGATCTTCCATTGCGAACCGCTGTGGTCCCATGCCGGCTCATCGCGCTTCCTCCCGCCCGTCCACTTTCTGGTTCGCCTGCTGGCTTTCCTGCTGGCTTTCCTGCTGGCTTTCCTGCCGGCGGGCCTGCTCGCCGCGGTGCCCGTCGTCAGGGCTCGTCGTGCAGGCGACGAGAAACTCGCCCGCGTGGAGTAACGTGGTCAGCTCGGCGCCCGACGCCGACACGCCCAGAACGAAGCCGTCGGTACATGGCGTCCCTCCGATGTTCCCCCATCCCTGGTCGTGCATCGCCGTCACCCCCGCGGCTTCGTCAACCGCGATCACGACGCGCCGGCCGGCCACGGTGTCGCTCTGCCCGGCCCACGCGATGATCCCCATCGAGGGGGCTCCCAGCCCGACGTTGAGCGCGTGAGCGGGCGAGTACACTGGCACGAGTGCACCGCGGAGGTCGCACACGCCCAGCTGATCCGGAGCCATGACCGGCAAGGGCGTGATGGCCGGCATCTCACTTACACCCTCCACGGCTTCGAGGCTCATGGCGAACCGCTCTCGACCCACGCGAAAGACCAGAAGCTCGGTCCCGGCGCTCGCAATGGCGTTCGTCATGGCGCTCGTCATGGCGCTCGTCATGGCGCTCGTCATGGCGCTCGTCATGGCGTTCGCCGCCGGACCGCAGCATCGGCCTGCCGGGCCGACGCGAGCAGGTCCTGCAGTGCCAACGCCACATCCGGCAGCGCAGCCACCCGATCAGCCCCCGCCGTGGCCAGCGCAGCCTGCGGCATGCCGTATATGATCGAGGTCATTCTGATCTTGGACGACGGCCTGCCCGCCCGCGTCTCGCACGGCGCGCAGGCCCTCCGCACCGTCCCGCCCCATGCCCGTGAGCACTGCGCCCACCACCCGAGGCCCGAATACGTGAACGGCCGACCGGAAGAGGGGGTCGGCGGCTGGGCGGACCCCCCAGATCGCGGGTCCCGCATTCGAGCGACAGGACCGGACCGGCCGGCCCCGGCGCCACGCGCATGTGGAATCCGCCACGCGCGATGTACGCCCGGTTCTGCTGAACCGCCATCCCCGATGCCGCCTCGCAGACGCGGAGCGCGCTCATGCCATTGAGGCGCTGCGCCAGGCTCTCGGTAAACCCGCCGGGCATGTGCTGGACGATGAGAACCGCTGCGCCGAGATCCGCGGGCAGCGCCGGCACGATCTCCGACAGCGCGCGCGGGCCGCCAGTCGATGCCGCGATCACGATCACCCACGCGGCCGCGTCGGGCGCTGCTCGGTCGTGCGTTGCCGTGCCCACGGGAGGACGTGCCAGGACGCTGACGCCCCGAAGGTTCACGCACGCAGCCGCCCGCAGCGCGCCGACGAGCGGCTCCCGGACTGACGAGATGTCGAGGCTGAGAGGCCCCGTCGGCTTGCGGACGAAATCGACGGCCCCAAGCTCGAGTGCGCGGATCGTGAGGTCGGCACTTCCCGGAGCACCGGCGGCACTCAGCATCACCACCGGCCTGGGCGTCTCGGCCATGATGTACCCGAGTGTCTGAAGCCCATCCAGCTCGGGCATCTCGATGTCCAGCGTCACGATGTCCGGTTCGAGCGCGTGGATCTGTCGCAGCGCGTCGAGTCCGTCGCGCGCCGTGCCCACGACCCGGAACTCCTCTGAGGCCGTCGCGACGACGTCGCCGATGACCCGGCGCATGAATGCGCTGTCATCGACGACCAGTACGGTGCGCACACGCGGGCGTGGCGCCACCCCATTCATGGGCGCAACGGGCGTCGGTCTAGAGGACATGCTCGCCGCGATTGAGGGATCGCACCACCAATCGGCCGTCACGCACATGAAGGAAGACGCTGCGCCCGTAATCCCCGCCGGTATCCTGGGCCGCAATGCCGATCCCCGCGGCCACGAGCGCGCGCCGGACCGCTTCGACGTTTCGCTCGCCCATGTTGACGCCACCCGACGGAAGCAGCGCCCCGAACATGCTGGCGCCACCCGCCAGCTTTGCCGTGAACGGCCCGAGCGCCCCGAGCTTCCGCATCTCCTCGAGCAGCAGCGGGATCGCGGTGCTGGGAAACTTTGCGCGGTTACCCCGGTCCCGGGACATGCTCTCGCTCGGCAACAGGATGTGCGCGAGCCCCCCGACGGCCGAGCCCCGGTCGTGGACCGCGATCGCGACGCACGACCCGAGGCCGAGCGTCGAGATCACCGCATCGCCGCGCGCCACCGCATAGTCGGCTACGTTGACCCGGATCTGCTCGATCATTGGCCGGACCACGCCCCCGCGGTCGCGCCACGCGTCGCGTGCGCCGCCACGCACTCGCAGCGGGGCTCAAACACGGCGGAAGATCCGCTCGCGCGCATCGACGGGCGCGAAGAGATTGCGGGTGGGCCCGAGCAGGGTCTCGACTTTACCGAGGACGAGAAACCCACCTGGCACGAGCGCCGCGTGAAACCGCGCGAACAGGCTCTCCTGCGCGGCGCGATCGAAGTAGATGATGACGTTGCGGCAGGCGATCAGATGCTGGCCCAGGGGCGCCGGCTCACGGATCAGGTCGTGCCGCGCGAACCGCACCAGCGCCCGCAGGCGGTGGTCGACGTGGGCCGGCGCGCCCTGGCTGAAGTACTCGTCGCGGAGCGCCCTGGGCGTGTCGGCGAATGCCGCGTCGGGATACGCGCCGCGGTTGGCCGCCGCGAGGCTCTCCCGGTCAATGTCCGTGCCCAGCACTCGGATGCGCGACAGCCGCGCGGTGTCGTGCTGCTCGACCGCGTGTGAATGAAAAAGGGCCGCGAGCGAATAAGCCTCCTCCCCGGACGCGCACCCGGCGCTCCAGATGTTGAGCGCATTGGCTGGCAGGGACCAGAGCGACGGGACGACGGTACCCGACAGCGATGAAAACGCGTCCCAGTTCCGGAAGAACTTGGTGACGTTGATGGTGAGCGTGTCGAGGAGGGTGTCGTATTCCCGAGGATCGCTCTCCAGCAGGCGCGCATAGTCGTCGTAGGTCGCGACGCCCCGCGCGCGGAGACGGACCGCGATCCGGCGCCGCAGACACTTCTCCTTGTAGCTGTGGCAGACGAACTCCCGATCGCGCGCGATCTTGGCCAGCAACGCGGCGAAGCCGGCCGCATCGCCAGTCGCCCCAGCCGCAGCATCGCCAGGCGCACCGTCGCGTCCCGGGTCGGTCACGCCCGGCCCTGCGTCGTCCGCCGCACGGTCTCGAGATTGCTGCGCACGATCGCGCTGTCCGGGTCCAGTTCCAGGGCGCGCTCCCAGCACTGCATCGCGCCCGGGGCGTCCCCCCGCCGGTACTGGATGTTGCCCATCTTGAAGTACAGATCCTCGCCCAGCTCCGGATTGGCGCGGGCCGCCCGCTGGTACGCATTGAACGCCTCGTCGTACCGCGCGGTGCGATAGGCGTAGTCTCCGGCGTTCTTGTGCAGCTGCGCGAGCCCCGGCGCCTCCTGCAATCCACGTTCGATCGCGAGCGCCGCCTCGGCGTAGCTGCCGCGGCGTTCCAGGACGGTCGCCAGGTTGTTGTAGAGCGGTGCGGCGTGCGGGTGATACCCGACGCCCTCGCGCAACAGCGTGATCGCGCGGTCCAACTCCCCGCGCATCGCCGCGGCGAGGCCAGCGTAGTGGAACCACGCCGGTACTGGCGAACGCACGCCCCACAGCGCGCGCGCGGCGCTCAGCAGCGCATCCGCGTCGGCCACGGCGCCCCGCCGGAGCGCCAGCACGCCGAGCGACATCCGGACGCGCGCATCATCCCGCCCCCCGCGCGTGGCCGCCTGCTCGAGCGCGGCCTGGGCCTCATCATACCGGCCCAGCCGCTCCAGCGCGTACGCCAGGTTGTGGAAGACCGCCGGCCGCGCTCCCGGCATCCCGGCCGCCTCTTCGTACGCGGCGACTGCCGCTGGCCATTTGCCTTGGCGAATGAGCACCAGGCCGAGATAGAACGGCGCGCCATGGTCCGCGGGCCGCAGCTCGGACACCCGCCGGAACTCGCGGGTCGCCTCCTCGAACATGCCCGTCTTGTAGAACGCGATGCCGAGGTTGCGGTGCTCCTCGACGCGGGCATCGGAGACGGCGGGATCCGCCGTCTTCGTACGGCCGACCCGATGGATGAAACTGGCCGACGCCAGCCCGTAAAGCGCCTTGCCGACCTCGAACTCGCCCAGACCCGACTCGTCGACGATCGTGCGGACGTCCCGGCGCCCATTGAGGAGGGCGAGCACCGTGTCCTGGATCGGAGTGAACGTGACGCCGCTCTGGCGCACGTGCGCGCGGTCAACATCGAAGACGACGTCGAAGCTCGGCACCTTGCGTTCGATCAGGCTCCACTCGTCGACCCGATGCGCCCCTTCGAGCAGCAGCGACTCAGGGTTGATCGCGGCCAGGTAGTCCTGCTCCTCCGGCCGGATATCCGGCTCGAAGTTGAACGTGCCCTGCGACCACGTGAAGAGGTAGTAAACGGCTTCCTCGATCTGCGTCCGCACCTGCTCGTGCAGTGCCTCACGCGTGACCAGCCGCTGGCTCACGATGATGTCGCCAAGCCTGCGGCTTGGATCCGCGGCCTGGATGCCGATCGCGGCCTCGAGTTGGGCTCGCGTAATCAGGCCGGCCTTGACGAGCAGATCACCGAGCCGGTCGCGCCGGTTGACGATCGAGGCGTACGCGATCCGCCCGCGGTCGAAATAGATGTAGCCGAAGCTGTTGCGGTGGGTCACGCTCAGACATCCCGTCTTCTTGCCCATCGCCAGCAGTTGCAGGACGTCCGGCAAGCTCGCTTCGCGGAGACTGCCCCGGATCGCCATCAGCGGAACTCCTCGATGACGCGGCCCAGCGCATCAGGCCACTCCCATACGACCTTCTCCTCGTCCAGGAAAAATGGATCGTCGGCCACGATCGACGTGATCACCATCCCCCGCGACGTGCGCCGCGCAATCACCGAGACCGGCGGCGCCTCATCGGGCTCCGGCTCAACGTGATCCGCCTTCGCCCGATAATTGTCCGCATCGGCGGGCTCGATGGCATCCGCGCCGATAGGCTCGATCACATCGATAGTGTCGAATGACTCGATCGCATTGATGGGCTCGGCCCGTGCCTGTGCCTCTGGCGCGTGTTTATGCTGGCGCGCCCGCGTGACCAGATCCTCGGCGGCGGCGACGCGCGCCGGGTCGTGGAAAATATCCATCGAGGCGAGGTCCGCATCGATGCTGGCGGCTTCGCACTCCAGGGTCCGCAGGCGGCCGACACACCGCTCATACGTCGCGATGAGGGCTGCGCTCCCCGGGTCGGACTCGGCCCGCAACGCCCGCCGGAGCACGCTCGTGTCGTAGCCCTCGCCCGCCCACCGCTCCGCCGCCTCGCCAATTGCGGCGCGCCATGGCTCCACGTGACGAGCCACGACTGTCGCGACGTCCGAGAGAAAATTCAGGAACTCCGCCGCCGCGGGCGCGTTGCGCGCACCGCTCGCTCTCGGCGAATGCCCGTTCGGCGCGAGAATCGCGGGAGGTCCAATGTCCACCACCAGGCCGCCCGACAGAAGGTGCACCAGGCGGCCATCGGCGTCCGCGATGTCGCCCGGGGGCCGGTCGCCGGTACACACGATCTGGCGGCCGTCCGCCCGGAACTCCTCGCACAGGCGCAACAGCTCGGCTTGCGTCTCACGGCGCCCCGACATGAGTTGCACATCATCAAGCAGCAACAAACCGGTGTCCTGGAATCGCCGGTGAGACGCCGCCTCGTCCGCCATCGACGCCGCCGAGTGAAGCTGCCGGGCGAACTCCTCGAGTGTCAGCGCCACGACATGCAACGCGGGGTGAAGTACCTGCGCGCGGAGCCCGATCGCGGTCAGGAGGTGGGTCTTACCCAGACCGGCCGCGCTCCAAATGTAGAGCGGGTTGTACGTGACGCCGGGATTCTCGGCGACCGCCTGCGCAGCCGCGACCGCGAGCCGGTTGGCCGGCCCGACGACGATCGCGTCGAAGTCGTATCGCCCGTCGAGATCCACGTGCCGCCTCGTGCTACCGGCGGCCAGATGACGCGCGCGCGGTGGGTGCCGGTGCTCGCGTCGGCGGTGCTCCGCCCCCCGCTGCCGGGCTCGACGCCGGCGCCGCGTGCGGGAGCGCGCCCGCGCCGGCGCCGCTCAGTCGCCGGAGCACCAGTTCCGATATCCCCCGCAGCGTCTCGAAGACACCCGGGCCGCGGAGCGCATCGGCCGCAAAGGCGGGCACCCCGCGGAAGTTGAGCGCCTCGTCCATCGCCGGCACATCGAGGATGAGTTCCGGCGGCAGATTCTGCTTGTTGTACTGGAGCACCAGCGGCACCAGCCGCGCATCGATCCCGTGCTCGCCCAGGTTGGCGTGCAGATCCTGCAGGCTCTCGAATGTTCTCCTCGAGTTGCCGGGCCTGGCTGTCAGCAACGAAGACCACCCCGTCCGCCCCCTGTAACACCAGTTTGCGCGTGGTCTGGTAGTACACCTGGCCCGGCACCGTATACAGCTGCATCTTCGTCGTGAACCCCGAGATCGTGCCCAGATCTAGCGGCAGGAAATCGAAGAACAGCGTCCGGTCGGTCTGCGTCGCGAGCGAGACCATGCGGCCTTTCCGGTCGCTGGGGACCTGACCGTAATGTAGTGCAGATTCGTCGTCTTCCCGGACCGGCCCGGCCCGTAGTAGACGATCTTGCACGTGATCTCGCGCGTGGCGTAGTTGACGAGCGACACGGGGCTACCGACGGAAGAGAAGCGTGAGGTTGCGATTCAGATCCTGCTCGAACGAATCGGCCAGGACGGCGGGCGGGGTCGTGCGCGCGCTCGGCGCGCCCGCCGCGAGACGGTCGCGGAGTTCACTGAAATACAGCTGTACGATACCAATGGATGTCGCGTCATCGAACACGGTCAAGCACAACAGCGTCCCGCGGCGTGTGTCCACCGGCGCCAGAAAGATCTGGCGCGTCGCCCCGGCATGATGCAGCCCGGCGAACGGCTTACCCTCGAGCAGTTTGCCCAGCTCGGCCGACGAAGCGTGAATGGCCGCGGCAAGCGCGCACGCTGCCATCACATCCATCGCGCGGTTGAACCCGTGCTGGCCAAGCACCTGCCCGCTTGGGGTCAGCAACAGGGCCAGCGTCACCTGGGCGTCCTGCACGAAAAGCCGCAATGGAGTCTCCACCCAGCGCTCGACGACGGCAACGGTCACGTGAGCGTCTCCGCCACTTGCAACAGCGCACTGCGCAGGAGTCCGACACTCGAGCGGCTGTCGGTGATCAGCACGACTACCAGGTCGCCCCGGCCCACCATACAGAGGCGGCCCTCCGCGGCGGCAAGTTCGGCATAGGCGACCCCACCCAGCCCCGCGGCTTCGGCAGAGAGACGGGCCTTCCGGTAGATCGACGCGGCTAGCGCGGCCACGACACTCGCGCGGACGCCCAGTTGCACCTGGGAGTCCACGACAATGCCGTCGCGCTCGCTCACCACGAGTCCTCCCTGGACGCCGCGCTGCCGGGTGAAGCCGTCAAGGATCTCGGAGTAGGCTGGCATCAGCGCCCCGCTCCCGCTTGGCCAGCGCCACCCGCCAGCCACGAACCGCCGCGCTCGGTCACCCGTCGCAGCAACCGCCTGACGAGACCAAGCGGCACTGTCCGTGCGGCCGCGACGAGCGCGATCGCGATCTCCTCGTCCTGCGCGACTGGCGCCATCGCGATTGACGCGACCTCCGTCTCGAAGACGATGGACGACCACTCGCCCAGCCCGAGGTGCCGCATCGCCCGGCGCGCCTCGTCGCTCACTCCGCTCAGCGCGCCGCCGACGTCCTGCGCGACATCGCGGCCATCCGCAACCACGTACGCCCCCGCGAGCACGTAGCCGTGGGCATCGAGCAGCAACGCGGTCTGTTCGCCGTCGCCCAGCAAGTCGGAGAAGACGTCGCGCGCATCGGCCGTTCCACCGGTGAACGCGCTGGCGCTCACGGTGGGCGCGTCGCCGAGGGCGTCGTTCTGTGCGTGATTGGTGGCGCCCGCCTCTGTGCTCGCACCGGCCGTGCCGTTGTGCGGTGCGCGAAGGCGGGACAGGGCGGCATCGATGGTGGGATCGCCCGGGTCGGCACCAACGGCCGCCACCAGGTAGCGCTCCGCCTCGGCCGCCCGGCCATTCTGAAAGCAGGCGAATCCCATTCCCTTGAGTGCGCCCGCGTGATGCGGCGCTACCCGGAGCGCGGCACCCCACTCGTCCATCGCACGCTCCATATCTCCCCGGTCGGCATGGATGCGAGCGAGAAGATCATGGGCGTCCGCGTCGTATGGATGCCGTTCGAGACCCCGCGTTGCCACTTTGAGAGCGGGTTCGAGCTGCCCCCGACGGCGCAACGCATCACCGAGCGGGACGAATACCAGGCTCGCAGGATCGCGGGCCAACTCCTCGCTCCACCGTCTGATTTCGTCAGACACCGGCATGCGCCTCCAACGCGGTGCACAGTGCTGTTGCCGATGCGATCGCGTCACGCACGATGGCCGCGCCTGGTGCTGCGCCGGACGATTCCTGCAAATACTTCTGCCAACTGGCTACCGCCTCCCTGAAGTCACCGCGGCTCGCCGCCGCGTAGCCGAGCTCGAAATGAACCTCCGGCAGGCCCGGTGCCGCCTGCGCAGCGCGACGCAATTCATCGGCCGCCTCGCCGTAGCGACGCAGCCGGCGGAGCGCCTGGGCCGCCATGATGCGTGGGGCGGCATCGTCGGGCGCCGCACCGATCGCGCGGCGCGCCGCATCCAGCGCCTCGTCGGGCCGGCCAGCGACCAGTGCCTCGCGCGCGGTGGCCAACTCCCAGTTCGGGTCCGCCGCCTGGCCTCCCGCCGCCGCACCCGCGCGCGCGGCGCCGCCATCGCGAAGCTCCACGACTCCAGTGGATACCAGCCCGTACACGACTTTGGCGACGTCGAAGTCGCTCCGGCCCAAGGTCGCCGCCAGTCCGCGCAAGTCCGTGAGGCCGTCGATCGCGGCGAGGACTTCCCATTCGCTCGGCAGCAGATCGAGCCGCGTCGCGTGGTCGTCGGTCACGGTCGCCAGGACCGGAATGACGGAGAGACTCGGCACTTTGTCCACGATGCGCGACCACTCATCGAACCGCCGCGCCCCCTCCATGAGGAGCGATTCGGTGGAGACGTGGACCGGCGCATCGATCGGCATCGTCGCGACATCCCGCTCCTGAAAGGAGAAGAACCCGTCGCGCCACGACATCAGATCGAACACGACGGTCTCGACCTGCAGCCGGACTTGGCGCTCCAGTTCTCGCGGGTTGACCATTTCGAGCGCCAGGAAGATTTCGCCCAGCCGCCGCGTGTCGCCCGCCGCCTGCAACTCCCGCGCACGCGCCAGATCCGCATCAGTGATGCGTCCCGCGCGGACAAGGAGTTGGCCGAGGGGCGCGGGACTCCCGCGCATCAATGCGGACAGCACACGCCCCCGCTCGAACACCACGGTGCCCTCGTTCTCCCGCGACTCGGATGTAATGCGCAAGGTTCCCGTCTTCCGGCTGAGATCGAGCATCTGAAAGACGTCGTGAATGCTCAGTTCGCGCAGTGACCCTTCGATCGCCATTTATCGTCCCCCGCCGGCGATTGCCACGACGCGCGTGCTCGTCCGCGATGCGCCACCCGAATGGCGCCCCGCAAGTCTCGCGGCGGCACCATTCCCCGCCGCCACCGCCGGAGTCACCGTGACGGGCATCGACACGCGAGTCCGCGGCGCGGCCCCCCCTGGCTGCCGCACGAAGATCTGGGCAAGATCGGCCGCGGTCCGGCGGTCGCGCCGCGCGCGAGCAGCGAACGGCCCGTCCGGATCCGCCGCGATGACCTGATTCCACCGCTCGATGGCCTCGCGATACCGGTTGCGCTCCGCCAGCAACGCGCCCTGGTAATACAGCGCTCCCGGATGGCCGGGCTCGACGACCAGCAGTCTGCCCCAGGCCTGTGCCGCATCGTGGCGCCGCCCGCTCTCGAACAGCAGCTCGCCCAACGCCAGTAGCGCGGTCGAGTGCGACGCATCCCGCTCGAGCAGCTCAACCAGCAACCCGAGGGCCTCAGCGGTCCGGCCTAGTGCCCGGCACAAATCCGCGAGCGCGAGTGCCGCGTCGGCGTACGTTGGCACCTGATCCAACGCCGCCCGCAGCTCCGTCTCCGCGAGGCGCCGCTCTCCAGCGGCGATGAGCAGCATCGCCAGTTCGTACCGGACCACGGCGCGGTCCGGGTCGGCGTCGAGCGCCTCGCGATAGGCGGAGCGCGCCCGATCCAGCTGGCCAGCATCCCGCGTGACGTCGCCGATCATCTTGAGAACGTCGGCCCGCCGCGGCGCGACATCGCAGGCATGTTCGAGCGCGCCAAGTGCGCCTTCGACCTGGCCGGCCCGGGCTCGCGCCGAAGCCACGAGGAGCAGGACCTCGACATCGTCGGGGGATGCCGCCAGCAGGATCTCGGCGAGTGGGCACGCCTCAGCCGCGCGGTGCAGCGCGACCAGCGCCCGCACTTCGCCAGCATCCGCGCCCTTGGCGCCGCCGTCGACCCGGCGGGCGTCACGGAACCGCTCCAGCGCCTCGCCGTAGTAGCCTTGGCGCGCGAACACCTCACCCATCAACACCATGCCCGTCGCCCGATGCGCCCCCCGCATCAACGCGCGGCCGATCTCTGACGCGGCCCGGTCGTACAACCCCTTCGACAGGTAGTCGCGGGCCATGGCGTACGGATCGGCCACGGCATCGGCGCCGGCGTCGGCAGCGGCGGCCGGACTCAGTTCCGCGAACAGCGAATCGAGCACGTTGCCGTCGAACGCGAACTCGGCGACCACGGGATGGTGCCGGCCGGCCGCACCGCCCAGATCGGGTCCGATCGACAGGTCGGGGTGCTCGTACTGGAAATCGATCGCCAGCTCGAACTTCTGCTGCACGTAGTACGGATCGAGTTCCAGCGCGCGCTTCGTCTCGCGGAGCGCCGCGTCGAAGTCGCCCAGGTTCGACAGCGCGAAGCTCAGGTTGTAGTGCGCTTCGGCGCAATCCGGACGACTCTGCACGGCCCGCGCGAACGAGTTCCGGGCCTCGGCGAACCGCCGCAATTCCGTCAGCACCAGCCCGATCCCGTTCCACGCCACGGCGTGCTCCGGCTCATCCAGCAACACCTGGCGGTACGCCTCGACGCTCTGCTGCAGGCGCTTGGCCTTGAACAGCAGCAACGCGAGGTTGAGGCGCGTATGCGCGAACGTCGGCGCAAGATCCAGCGCCGTGCGGAACGCCGATGCGGCGGCCGCGGAGTCGCCGGCATGAAATAAGGCCACGCCGAGGTTGTTATGGGCGATGGCGTACCGGCCGTCAGCCTGGATCGCCCGCCGATAACTCTCGGCCGCTTGCTCATACCGGCCGCCCTGATGCAACGCGACGCCGCGTTCGTTCCACAGTTTCGGACTGTCAGGCTGTTCGGCGATCAGCACGTCATAGGCCGCCACGCCGGCCGTGACATCCTTCCGCAGCAGTTGCACCTCCGCGATCGCCTGCAGCACCAGCGTCCGTTCCTCACCCCGCTCCAAGGCCAACTGGTACTCACGCAATGCCTCGGCGTAATAGCCCTTCTGCCGAAACGCGAGCCCGAGGTTGAAATGTGCCAGCGTGCCACCATCCGCCACCGTCATCGTCCCAACCGCGCGACGTCCGGACGCCGGCGTCGCGGCATCCGGTTTCGCGAGCGCGTGCTTGTCCAGTGACAGGTTGGTCTGCGCGCGCGACGAGGGTCGGATTGAGACGGATCGCGCGCTTGGCCGCTTCCTCGGCCTCGTCGTGGCGCCCCATGTCACCGAGCACGAAGCCCATCAGGTAATGCGCATCGGGATTGTCCGGCATGGCGCGCGATCGACGCGCTGCAGCGCCGCCAACGCTTCGTCATTGAGGCCGCGGTTGTAGAGCACTTCGGCGATGTAGAACAGCACCACGGGGCTGTCAGGATCGAGCGCGAGCGCGCGCTCGAACCACCGCTGCGCGGCCTCGAGGTCACCGCTCGCCTTTTCGGCGAGGCCCAGTTGGACCAGCGCGCCGAGATCCTGGGGGTGATAGCGGAGCAGCTCCGTGAACTCGGCGATCGCCTCCGGCGCGCGTCCGAGCAGCGCGTAGGTGCGTCCCAGCTCCCATCGCGCCTCCCGGTCCGCCGGCGCGGCACGCAGCTCGATCGCGGAGCTCCGCCACGCGCCGGTCGTAGTACCCGGTGCTGAAATACGCGACTTCGAGATTGCGCTGCGCGACCTGCATCTTCGGGTCGAGTTCGAGCGCGCGCGTGAGCGCCGCGACGGCCTCCTCGAAGAGGCCCTTGTGGAAGTAGAGTACGCCGAGGTTGTTGTGCGCGCCCGCATCCGACGGATCGATCCGCCGGGCGAAGGATCGCAGGACATCGCGGTCCCGCTCCGAGATCATGTTGGCCGCGCTCATGCGCGCTCCTGGACCGTTCGCCGGCTGCCGTTAGCGCGACGTGGATGGCGCGCAGAATGGCGTGCAGCGACGCCACGTCCGGCAGCAGCAGGAAAAATCCGCGCAACCGTTCGTTGAGCTCCAGCATGAAGAACTCGGTCTCGACGCAGAAGACGTATCCCGGTCCGTCCCGAACTGCAGATAGGCCGTAGTCAGCACCGCGCTCGACATGTCCATGGCCAGGCTCGGCGGCGACGGCAGCAGCATCAGCCCCATGAAATCGCTGAGCGCGTTCAGATACGCGCCGCTCAGGATGTTGCCCGCTTCCTTGATCGCCGACTGCTCGATCTCCCCGAGCTCGATCTCCGTCTCCGCGGGCGGTTCGAGCATGAGCCCCGCCAGGCGCAGCGCGGTCGGACGCGGGAACACGAGTAACGTTCGTCCCGGTGAGGTCGCCGAGCATGTTCATGAGCACCGCGGCGACCGGCTCCTCGGGCGCCGTGATCTGGGCGGCACATCCTCGAGCCGCGCGATGTTGATCGTGGGCACGCTGATCATGATCGTGCCCCCCGTCATCTGCGACAGCGCGGTGGCGGCGTGGCCGGCGCCGATGTTCGCCACCTCGCGGAGCGCATCGAGCTGATGCGCCTTGAGCGAACGAATGTCATCCATGGCAACGGCTCCACCGGGTCCACCTAATCAGAAGAGGCTACCCACATCCACGATCAAGGCCGGGCGCTCCGTCCCCGAGAATCGTCGCGCCGCTGAAGAGCGCGAGCCCCCCCCGCGCGGCGTCGAACTGCTTCACCACGATGTCCTGCTGCCCGATCAGCTCGTCGACCGCCACCGCGGTGCGCCGGTCGCCGCCGACTCCACGACGAGGACGTGCTGCTCTGGCTCCAGCGCCGGCGACGCGTGGCCGAGCCCCAAGTCCCGCACCAACTCTCGCAGCCGGACGCAGCGGAATCACCTCCCCCCGGAGGAGCATCACGGGCCGCCCCCGCACGGCTGCAAGCGCCGATCCCTCGGCGCTGACCGTCTCGTCGACATGCGCCATGGGGAAGGCGTAGCGTCTCGCCCGCCGCCCGGGCCAGCAACGCACGCATGATCGCCAGCGTCAGCGGGAGCCGGGCGGTCACCGTCGTGCCCTGCCCGGGCACCGACTTGATGTCCAGCGAGCCGCCCAGCATCCGGACTCGGGCCTGCACGGCATCGATCCCCACGCCCCGCCCCGACAGATCTGGTCACTTGCTCGGCGGTCGAAAATCCCGGGCGGGCGATGAGCCGGACGACCTCGTCGTCGCTGAGTGCCGTGGTGCCGGCATCGACCAGGCCGGTATCCCGCGCCCGGGCGAGCACACGGTCCCGGTCGATGCCGCGGCCGTCATCCGTGACGCGGATCAGCACGGCCGACCGGTCGCGGATGGCGCTCAACGTCAGACGCCCTTCGGCGGGCTTCCCGGCCGCGACCCGCGCGTCCGGCGCCTCGATGCCGTGGTCAACGGCGTTGCGCAGCAGATGGACGATCGGATCGCCGATCTCGTCGAGCATCGACCGATCCAGCTCGATCTCCTTGCCATCGATGTCGAAGGCGACCTGTTTGCCGAGCGACCGCGCGGCGTCGCGCACGAGACGCGGGAACCGATCGAAGACCTGCCAGACGGGCACCATTCGGCATGTCATGATCTCGTCCTGCAGGTCCCCAATGAGCCGGGCCGATTGGTGGACGGTCTCCGCCAGCGCCTGGTCTTCCGCGCCGCGGTCAGCGCGACGAGCCGGCCCCGGGCAATCACCAGCTCGCCGATGAGGTTCATCAGCGCATCGAGGCGCCGAAGGTCGATGCGAACGTGGCGGGCCCGATGCGGATCGTCGCCCGCGAAGCTGTCCCCGCCACCGGGCCCGGACTCGCCTACGACATGGCGCCCTGACGGCCGGCTTCGCCGCGGAGGGTCACCGCCGGCGGCACTTCCGCCGCGCGACCGCGGCAACGACCTCGATGCTCGCGACGTCACCGACGGTCTCGAGCGACCGTACGATCTCCGCAGACGGGAGCGCGCTGAGGATCCGGATCGTCACGTCCTGCCCGAAATCCACCGCCGAGAAGGTCGTCTCCGCCGGCTCGACCGAGGTGACCTCGCCCAGGACGCGGGCTCGCTGCACCGCCACGGCGGCTCGGGCGCCGCGAAGCGGTGCGCCATCGACGAACCGTATGCGGAGGACGGCTCCCGGCCGCTCGGTGGCAGCCGGCGTATTGCGTGCCGCCCGTGCCCGTGGACGGGGGCGAAGCGGGGTCTTACGGCGGCGCCCTGAGGGACGAGGCGCGTTCGCGCCGCCTCTTCGGGGCGTGACGTCGCTCGCGGCGTCGTTTGCGGTCGCCGCCGACGAGGCGGTGGCCTCGCGGAGCCGAGCCGCGATCCGTTCGATCCGCGCGTCCGCCGGTTTGCCCGCCACCGCCCGCTCGATCGCCGACTCGAGCGCGTCCGCCGCCTTGAACAGCGTGTCCATGAGGGGCGTGTCGGCCACAGTCTCGCCGCGCCGCAAGCAGTCCAGAAGGGCTTCCATCTCGTGTGAGAGCGTCGCGATGGCTGTGTAGCCCATCGTGGCGCTCATCCCCTTGATCGTATGGACCGCCCGAAACAGGCTCCCGATCGCGGTCTTCTGCGTCTCGGCGACGCCTCCGGCGGCGGCAGACCGCTCGAGCTCCAGCAGGGCGTGATTGATCGCCGAGACGTGTTCCCTGCTCTCGGTGAGAAACAGCTCGGCGTAGCGCGCGGAGTCCACGGATCGCAGAGCTGGCGGTCGACGCCGCGGGCCGGTCTAGGCGAGTACGCGCTGAACCGCTTCCAGCACCCGGCTGGGCTGGAACGGCTTGACGACGAAATCGCTAGCGCCCGCCTGGATGGCTTCGACCACCAGCGCTTGCTGGCCCATCGCGCTGCACATGAGGATTTTCGCCTGGGGATCGAATCGCGTGATCTCTCGCACCGCGTCGATGCCACCCATGTCGGGCATCACGATGTCCATCGTGACCAGATCGGGTCGCAGCTGCTTGTATTTCTCGACCGCCTGTAACCCGGTCTCCGCCTCGCCCACGATCTCAAAGCCCGCTTGCTGCAGGATGTCGCCGACCATCGTGCGCATGAAGATCGCGTCGTCGCAAATCAGTACCGTATGGCTCACCTTAGCTCCCGACCGTGACTCTCGGATGGTGGTGCGTGTGGAGGAGACTCCCGGTGTCGTGCTCCACGCGCATTCTCACAGCGGCCTTCACAGCAGCTTTCACAGCCGCTCTCATAGCCGCTCTCACAGCAGTGCGTGAGCGACGATTTGGGCGACGTCGAGCAAAACGACGACCTCGTCCCCGATGCGGAGCACCCCGCCGCGCAGCCCCTCATCGCCCCGTGATTCGTCCGCCGGCCCGATATCCGACCTCAGAACTCGCTGGACATCCCGCAGTTCATCGACAATCAGGCCAACGACTTTTGACATGCAATCGACCAGAATGATCGAACCGCTCCCCGCCGGAACGGACGGACCGTCCAGGCGGACGCTGAGGTCGATAACCGTTACGATCGATCCGCGCAGGTTGATCAGTCCGGTGACGAAGGGCGGCGCTCCGGGCAATGGCGTCGCCCGGCGATTGGGGATGATCTCCCGGACGCCGCTCAGCTCACAGGCACAGGTCCGCCCGGCCACCATGAAGACGAGGAGCCGGGGGGCGGCGGCGGAGTTCCCAAGCGCGTGCTCGAATCACCAGCGCTTCCTCTCGGGCTCACCCAGCCCGGGAATCTGCGCTGCCTTATCCGTCGCGCTCGTAGAACCCGACATCGACGAGTACATCGCTCCCCCGTTCACGTCCGGGCCGCCCGCTGGCCGGATCGCCTGCCCCGCTGGCCACCATCTCCACTGACGTACGAAGGTCCGGCGGCAGCGGCGACCGGAGATCGAGCACTTCTCCCGAGACCGGGTGCCGGAACGTCAGCCACGCTGCATGCAGGAAGTGGCGGCGCGGCGGCAGCCCCATGAGGCGCCGTCCCCCCCCCCCTCCGTACATGTCGTCGCCGGCGACTGGATGTCCCAGTGACGCGAGATGGACGCGGATCTGGTGGGTCCGCCCCGTGGAGTTTGGCCCGGAGCAAATCCGCTGAATCGAAGCGCGCCAGACGCACGAAGTCCGTTCGCGCCGGCCGACCGCTACTGACGATCGCCATCCGCTTTCGGTCTCGCGGATCGCGGCCAATCGGACGGTCGACAGTGACGCGGTCTTCGGTCAGGTGTCCCCATGCCAGCGCGGCATAGCGGCGCTGTACATCCCGCGCGCGCGATGGCCTCGCTCAACAGCCGGTGCACGCGGTCGGTGCGCGCTACCAACAGCAGCCCCGAGGTGTCCTTGTCCAGCCGGTGTACGATCCCGGCGCGCTCGCTGGCGACGGGTAGCTCCGAGCCCCCTGCCCCGGGCGCCGCGGACCGCCCCATCAGCGCGTTGACCAGTGTCCCGCTCCAATGCCCCGGGGCCGGGTGTACCACCATTCCCGCCGGCTTGTCCACGACCAGCAGCCACTCGTCCTCATAGACGATTCGAAGCGGAATCGCTTCGGGAACGATGTCGCGACCGGGCGGTGGCGGCACGGTGACAGCGACCCGCTCGCCGAGCCGGAGCCGATATGCGGATTTCTCGCGGCGGCCGTCCACCGTGACCTGGCCGGTCGCGATCAGTGTCGCCGCCTGTGTGCGCGACAAGCCGCCCTCGGTCGCGACTACCGTGTCGAGGCGGCCGCCGCCCGAAGCGAGAAAATCGAAGCGCCGGGAGGGCAACGCGGCCCCCGTACTACATCTCGGGAAGCGGGGCGGCTCTCCGCGACGGCGCCCGGTCTTCCACCCAGAGCACCCACGCCAGCAGGATGGCGCCGGTCGTGACCGCCATGTCGGCCACGTTGAACGTCGGCCACCGGTGATAACCCACGCCGATGTCGATGAAGTCGACGACGCCGTTCGATGAGCGCAGCCGGTCGAACAGGTTGCCGATCGCCCCGCCGCACACCAGCCCGATCGCCACCGTCCGCAGCATGTCACCGGACGTCGTCGCGCGGTACAGCTTGGCCAGCACGTACAACGCGCAGGCGGTCAGCCCGAGAAAGATCCACCGCGAATTGGGCCCGAACCAGAGGCCGAACGCCGCGCCCGGATTGTACACGAGCACCAGCTTGACGACCGAGCCCACGACGTCACGCGGAATCCCGCGCGACAACGCCGACACCGCCATCGCCTTGGTCGCGATGTCCAACGCGACGACGAACGCCGCCAGTCCCCAGAACAACCGATGCTGCGCGGTGCGGCGCTCGTCATCTCCCATCTGCGGGGTCTCTGCCATAGGTCAGCGTTTGCCATCCTCTTCGCGCTGCTTGCACGCGATGCAGTACCGGGCATGGGGAGCGCATCCAGGCGCTCGTACGCGATGTCTTCCCCGCAATTATGACACCGCCCAAAGGTCTCCGGTGACCGGTACAGGCGCCGGAGCGCCTCGTCGATGTGCCACAAAAACCGTCCTTCCTGGCTCGCGAACAGAAACGCCTTCTCCCGCTCCATGGCATCGGTCCCCTGATCCGCCATGTGAAACGAGTACGAGCTCAGGTCGCCGTCCGCGCTCTGCGGCGTCGCCCCGAATGCCTCGTTGTAGTTCCCGAGTTCCTTGAGCACCCGCTTCCGCTCTTCCAGCAGGCGCTTCTCGAAATGCGCCAGCAATTTCTTCGACATCGGCTTGAACTTCTTGCCGGCAGTCACGTCCGGTGACGTCATGATTCCTGTTCCCGAGTGAGGGCAATGCGCACGCGCAGTCCATTGAGATCGAGCGTGCGTACTGCGTCAAATCCCGCCGTGTCGTCCGGCGTTCCCTCTTGCGTCCCTGCTTTGGTTCCTGCGCCTGCCCCTGCGTTGGCCCCTGCGTTGGCCCCTGCGTTGGTTCCCGCTTTGGTGTCTGCCTGGAGCTTAATGTCTACCGCCAGCACCTCCCGGGCGATCCAGTCCCGGTGGGTCTCCAGCGCGGCAATGACGGCCGGATCAGCGGACACGACGAGCCGGATCCGGTCGCTGAGGGCGAAGCCCGTGTCCTTCCGGGTCCGCTGCACGGCGCTGATGACGTCGCGAGCCACTCCCTCTGCGGCCAGCGCCGGCGTAATCCGGGGATCCAGCGCCGCGACATACCCCTCCCGCTTTTCCACCAGCAACTCACCCGCCGCGGCGTGGTCGATCTTCACATCCTCCCGGTCCAGGGACTGCGTGTCGCCATCGACGGTGATCGACAGCGAGCCGCCTCGCTCGAATGCCCGCAACTGGTCACTGCCCAGACGCGCGATCGCCTGGGCCGCAAGGGGTGTCCGGGTGCCGAACTTCTTGCCGAGGGTTCGGAAGTTCCCCTTGGCCGACAGCGTCACCAGTGCGTCCTCCGACGATACCCAACTGACCTCCTTGACGTTGAGTTCCGTCTGAAGCAACGGCGCCAGCTCGGCGAGACGGCCCGCATCCGGTGCGGCGTCTCCCGTCGTTGGCACAACACATACCAGACGCGACAGCGGCTGCCGGGTCTTGATCTTGGCCGCCGCCCGGACCGACCGGGCGAGGGTCGCCAGCGTCCGAATCGCGCCCATGGCGCGCTCGAGCGGCTGATCGAGCGCCGACTCGCTGCCCGGCCGCACGTACGACGCCAGATGGACCGAGGCCCCGGTCAGCTCCCGGTGCAGCCAGTCGGTCATGAACGGCGCCACTGGCGCGAGCAGCCGGCTGCTCACGACCAGGACTTCGTGCAACGTCGCGAACGCCGCGCGGCTGTCCGCCGACGCGACGTCGTAGCGGCGGTTGCGCGTCAGACGGACGTACCAGTTGGACACGTCGTCATCGACGAACTGCATGACCGCCCGAACCGCGAGCGTGGGCTCATACCGCTCGAAGAGCGCGTCCGCCTCGTGCTCCACGGCCGCCAACCGGGAGAGCACCCAGCGGTCCAGTGCCGGCCGGTCCGCGGGAGCCGGATCGTTGGGTGATGGCGCCCACCCGTAGTTCGCCAGCGTGGCGAACATGCCGTTGTACGTCTCCTTGAGTGTGCGCCACAGAAAACGCGACGACTCCTGGAGTGCCTGCTCATCGAAACGCCGCGGAACCCAGACCTGGCTGGCCGCGATCAGGAAGATCCGCACGGTGTCCGCGCCATAGGTGTCGATGACACCCCACGGATCGACGGAATTCCCGCGCGACTTCGACATCTTCTGGCCGCTCGCGTCGAGCACCAGGTCGTTGACGACCACGTTGCGGTACGGCGCCACCTGTCCCGCGGCGTTGTTCGGCAGTTCGTCGCCCAGCCCGGTCGCGATCGCGAGCATGGAATAGAACCATCCGCGCGTCTGGTCGATCCCTTCGCAGATGAAATCGGCGGGATACTGCCGAGCGAGCTGTTCGTGATGCTCGAACGGATAGTGCCATTGCGCGAACGGCATGGATCCCGAGTCGAACCAGGTGTCGATCACCTCGTTCACCCGCCGCATGACCCCCCGGTGGGTCCCACCGGCCGATGCACAGGCCGCGCACGGCCAGTGATAGCGATCGACGGCCGGCTTGTGCGGATCGAAGTCCGCCGGGAGCGGCGCACCACTTCGCTCGGCGAGCATGGCAAAACTCCCGATGACCTCGCGGTGCGCCGGGTCGGCGTCGCACACCCAGACGGGCAGCGGCGTGCCCCAGTACCGGTCTCGGGAGATCGCCCAGTCGATGTTGCCCGCCAGCCATTCGCCAAACCGCCCCGATCCGACTTCCGGCGGGTGCCATCCGATGCGTCCGTTCCGCGCCAGCATCGCGTCTTTGTACGCTGTCGTGCGCACGAACCACGACGACCGCGCGAAATAGAGCAGCGGGGTGCCGCACCGCCAGCAATGGGGATACGAGTGCGTGAGACGCTGCGCCGACCAGAGCACGCCCGACGTTCGAAGGTGCTCCACGATCGCGCGGTCCGCGTCCTTGACGAATTGGCCGCCGACCACCGGCGTGCCGGGCGCGAACGCCCCGCGGCTCGTCAGGGGCTGCAGAAACGCGAGGCCATGCCGCCGGCCCGCCGCGTAGTCATCGGCGCCAAAGGCCGGCGCCATGTGCACGATGCCACTGCCCTCGTCCGCCGACACGAACGTCTCGGCCACGATGATCTCGTGGTCCCCCGCATCAGGCGGAAACGGCACCCAGTCGAGCGGCCGGTGATACCGCAGCCCCCCCATCTCGCTGCCGCGGAGTGTGCGGATCGTCTCCCAGTGTTCGGCCGCGTCCTCACCCAGCACCGCCGCGACGCGCGACGCCGCCAGGATCAGGGTCCGCGTGTCATCGCCCGTCCGCGGCCGGAGTTCGGCATAGTCGAGATCGGGATGCACGGCCAGCGCGACGTTGGAGACGAGCGTCCATGGTGTCGTCGTCCACACCAGCATCCGGCGGCCCCCGCCATCGAGCTCAGCGCCACATAGACGCTCGGGTCCTCGACGTCGCGATACCCCAGAGCCAACTCGTGACTCGACAGCGCGGTCTCGCAGCGCGGGCAATACGGCAGGATCTTGTGCCCCTCGTAGAGAAACCCGCGCTTCCACAGCGTCGCGAGCGCCCACCACACGCTCTCCACGAACTTGGGCTCGTACGTGACGTACGGGTCGCCGAAATCCAGCCAGTACCCGATCCGTTCGCTGAGGCGCTCCCACACCTCGCGGTATTTCCAGACGCTCTCCCGGCACAACTCGTTGAAGCGTTCGACGCCGTACGCCTCGATCTGCGCCTTGGCCGTGATCCCCAGCGACTTCTCGACTTCGATCTCGACCGGAAGCCCGTGCGTATCCCATCCCGCTTTTCGCGCGACATGGTACCCGCGCATGGCCCGGTGGCGGCAGAACAGGTCCTTGATAGTGCGGGAGAACACGTGGTGCGTGCCCGGCAGTCCGTTGGCGGTCGGCGGCCCCTCGTAGAACACGAACTCCGGCCGGCCCTCGGCCGCCGCGAGCGTGCGCGCGAACAAGTGCTCGGTGCGCCATTGCTCCAGCACCGCATTCTCCAGCGCGCCGGCCGTGGCCGGGAGCAGCGCATACTTGCCGGGCGACATGGACGCCGGCTCGGCCCGCGCGGTCGTGGTCACAACTGGCCGACCACGCCGGTCACCAGTGACGTCAGCTTGGGTTCGGCGATCGCCGCCACCGCCAGGATCTTCTCCAGCGTCGCTGGCTCGAGTGTCTCCGGGATGCACTGGTCGGTGATGACCGAGAGCCCGAGGACTCGCATGCCGCCATGCACGGCTACGATCACCTCGGGCACGGTCGACATGCCCACCACGTCGGCGCCAATGCCGCGCAGCCACCGGTACTCCGCGCGCGTCTCCAGATTGGGCCCGGGCACCGCCACGTACACACCCTCGCGAAGGGTGATGCCCCGCTCCGCCGCCACGGCGTGCGCGGCCCGCCGCAACGCGGCGTCATAGGGCGCCGACATGTCGGGGAAACGCGGCCCAAGGGCGCTGTCGTTCGGGCCGGCCAATGGGCTGTCCCCCAGCAGGTTGATGTGATCATTGATCGCCATGAGATCGCCGGGCGCCCAATCCGGCCGCATGCCACCGCAGGCGTTGGATACAATCAGGACGTCGGCACCGAGCGCGCGAAGAACGCGTACCGGAAATGTCACCTGCTGGAGCGAATAGCCCTCATAGCGGTGAAATCGCCCCTGCATTGCGACGACCGTCTTGCCCGCCAGCGTCCCGCAGAGCAGCCGGCCGCTGTGCGACTCGACGGTCGACAGCGGGAACTGCGGGATGTCCTCGTAGCCGATCGATGCGCTGACGGACATCGCATCCGCCAGTCCACCCAGTCCCGTGCCGAGGATGAGCGCGATCCGGGGACGCACGCCCAAGCGGGCCTCGACGACCCGCGCCGCCGTCGCGATCCTCGCCGACGTGTGAAGTGTCGCGCTCTGCCCCTGTCGTTGTCCCAACGCCGCGCCGGTTTCGCGTGCGGCTGCGGTCATTCGCCCTTGACGGCGTTCAGCCAGGCCGGCGTGGGTGACGGCGCCCGGTCAGCGTCCGTTCCGTTCGCCGCCGCCGACATCGGCGGCGAGGGATTATGCCAAGCCGCGCCACCCGCGCCACCCGCGCCGTCCCGTGGCTCTCCGCGGTCGCTGTTGCCCGGTGCCGAACCCAGGGTTCCCGCCGCGGCGTCCGGGATGGCGTCCAGCTCGGCCAGCTGGCGGGCCACCATCGAGCGAAGCTGCGCCAGGTACGCGCGCCGGGCACGCTCCAGCGCCTCGATCTCCGCCGCGACCCGGCGGACCTCCGCTCGCGCCTCGTCCACGTTCCGGACGCCTTCGGCCCGGGCCTCACGGATCACGAGCTGCGCCTCACGCTCTGCCTGCTCCCGAGTCTCGGCCCGGAGTTGCTGCGCCGACACCAGCGCTTCGTTCAATGCCTTGTCGCGCTCCCGGAACGCACGCAGCTGCTCGTGGAAACCCTTGGCTTTTGCCTCGAGCTCCTGATTGACTCGCGTGAGCCGTTCGAGCTCGTTCGCGACGCGGTCGCGGAACTCGTCGACCCGCGCCTTGTCGTACCCACGCAGGGCGGCCGGAAAATCCGTCCGGCGAACATCGAGTGGTGTGAGGTGGAACGATTCGTCAAGCATCCCCGTGTCCCGCAGCCGCTGGAGCGCGCCCACCAAACAGTAGCGTCCCTACCCGCACCATCGTGGCGCCCTCTTCGACCGCTATTTCGTAGTCGTTCGACATCCCCATCGACAGTTCAGCCGCCGGGTGACCCGCCGCCCGAAGCATCTCGCGCGCCTGCCGTGCACCCGCAAACGCCCGGTGCAACGACGCCTCGTCCGCGTCGAACGGCGCCATGGTCATGACGCCCTGCACTCTGAGGCCGCCCAGTCCCGTCAACCGTTCGGCCTCCGCCTCCAGATCGCCAGGCGCCCACCCAGACTTGGTCGCCTCACCCGTCACGTTCACCTGCACCAGCACGTCCAGTGGCCGGCCACGAGCCTGCCCCCGTTCATGAATCGCGTCCGCCAGGCGGGCACTGTCGAGCGAGTGCACCAGTACGAACGATTCGGCGGCCTTCGCCTTGTTGCGCTGCAAATGCCCGATGAGATGCCATCGCACGGGTGCGGTGACCGCCGCCATCTTGGGCAGCGCCTCCTGCACCCGATTCTCACCGACGTCGTGGACGCCCGCACCCCACGCTTCCTGCGCCGCGTCAGGACCGAACGTCTTGGTGACCGCAATCAGCGTGACGTGCTGCGCGTGTCCGCCGCGTGCGACTGCCGCCGCGATCCGCCCGCGCACGTCCGCCACCCGCTCGGAGAGCTCGGGAAATTGCATAACAGTCGAAGATATCGGGAGTTACGATGCGAATCAAGGTGGCCGCAGACGGGCGGGATCACCATCACGACGATCCCGTATACGACGGACCTTCACCCGTGTGGCGCATCTCTCGCCCCGCCATCAGGTCGCGAATCTGCGCTGATGTCACCGACCGCGTGAGCCGTCCATCACAGGCAGACGAGATCGTGGCCGTCTCTTCCGACACGACGAACACGATCGCATCGGATTCCTCGGCAAGTCCCAATGCCGCGCGATGCCGCGTCCCGAGCGTACGATCGGTGATCTGCGCCTGCGACAGCGGGAGGATGCACCCCGCGCCGATCACGGTGTCGCCCCGAATGATCACCGCCCCGTCATGTAGCGGAGAGTACGGGGTGAAGATCGTCGCCAGCAGATCGGCCGAGACTTTGGCCTGCAGCGCCGAACCCGACGCCACATACTCTCCCAGAGCCATCTCGCGCTCGATCGCGATGATGGCCCCGATCCCGGACTGGCTGAGACGCTCCAGCGCGGCGACCACCTCCTCCGCTACTTCACTCTCGGCCATCCGCCGAAGAAGTCGCGTCACACGCGACTGCCCCAGATGCGCCAGCGCCTGCCGGAGCTCGGGCTGGAAGATCACGACGCCCGCGAATGCACCGTACGTGAACAGCAACCCGAGGAGATAGGTGATCATCGTGAGCTGCGTCACCCACGCCAGCCCGTACAGCACCACCAGCACGACGATCCCGGTCAGCATCTGCACTGCCCGCGTCCCGTGGATCAGCAGGAGCACGCGATAGAGCATGTACGCGACGAGTGCGATCTCCAGCGCGTCGCGGATTCCGAATGAGACATGCCGCAGCGCCGCGAACATGAGCGTCAGCCGGGTGGCGCCGCGGCGCCGGCCGCGAGGATCGGCCACGCCGTGTCGAGCGCATCGCGCGTGGCCCGCACATCGTGCACCCGGAACAACCGCGCGCCCCGCGAGAGCGCGGCCACCGCGGCACCGATCGAGCCATAGGTCCGGTCTGCGGCCTCTGTCACGCCGGTAATCTCTCCGATAAACCGCTTCCGCGATACGCCTACCAGCACTGGATACCCCAGCGCCACGACGCGGGGGAGCTGCGACAGGACCGCCAGCGACTGGCCGCTGCGCTTGGAGAACCCAATACCCGGATCGACGACGATCGCATCGGCCCCCACGCCCGCCGCAAGCGCAACCCCGACCTGGCGGGACAACTCGGCCACCACCTCGCCGGCGACATCCGGACCATAGTTCGCATACCGGTAGGTACTCATGTCGCCGACACCGCCGCGAGAATGCATCACGATGAGCCCCGCCCCGGCTGCCGCACAGAGGCCGGCGATGGCGGGATCGATTCTGAGGCCCGACACGTCGTTGATCACTGATGCCCCAGCCTCGAGCGCCGCCGCTGCGACCGATGCCTTTACGGTGTCGACCGAGATCGGAACGCCCGGGCAGGCCTCGCGCACCGCGCGCAGCACCGGAAGGACGCGCCGGAGTTCCTCATCACTGCCGACCGGCGTCGCGCCTTGTGGCCGGGTCGACTCGCCCCCCACATCGAGCATGTCGGCGCCCTCCGCGACCAGGCGCGTGGCATGCGCCACGGCATCCGGCACCGAAAAAAAGCTACCCCCGTCGCTGAAGCTGTCGGGGGTAACGTTGATGATTCCAATGACAACTGGCCGAGCGAGCGGCACCGTGGCGCCGCGCACCCGCCAGCTCATGAACCGCGGCTACGCAGGTGCGACCTCGGGGCCGCCCAGCAGCGGTGGCGAACGGCGCGGCTCTGCTACCGGAATAGGCTGCGTCGGGGCGGCCGCCGCGATCACCGGCGGCGCCGGTGGCCGTGGCGGGAGCTTCTCGCCTCGCATCAGCACGGCGATGTCCTCGCGCGTCAGCGTCTCGCGCTCCAGCAATGACGCCGCGACGGCGTGCAGCAATTCCAGATTCTCCGTGAGGGTGACCTTCGCTCTCGAATACGCCTCCGAGATCACCCGGGCTACCTCGGCGTCCACCAGCTGCGCGGTCCGCTCCGAGACTTCGCGGCGGTGCTGCAGCTCGCGGCCCAGGAAAACCTCTTGCTCGTTGTCACCCACCAGGACCGGACCAATGGCGTCCGACAAGCCCCACTGGGAGACGTACCGGCGCGCGATGCCCGTGGCCTGCTGGATGTCGCTCGCCGCACCCGTCGTCACGCGGTCTCGCCCGAAGATGAGTTCCTCCGAGACACGCCCGCCGTACGCCATGGCGAGCCTCGCTTCGATTTGCTGCCGGGTCACTGAGACGCGGTCATCCTCGGGGAGCGTGAACGCCAGACCCAGGGCCCGGCCACGCGGCACGATGGTGACTTTGTGCAGCGGGTCGTTGCCGGCAACCTTGATCGCGCAGACAGCATGTCCGGCCTCGTGGTACGCGGTCAGCCGCTTCTCTTCGTCCTTCATCACCATCGACTTCCGCTCGGCGCCAAGCATCACCTTGTCCTTGGCCTCCTCGAGGTCGTTCATATAGACCTTGTCGTGCCCGCGGCGAGCCGCGAGCAACGCACCTTCATTCACAAGATTGGCGAGATCAGCGCCCGCCATGCCTGGTGTGCCGCGCGCCAGAGTCGTGATGTTGACGTCCTCCGCGACCGGCTTGTTCCGCAGGTGGACTCGCAGGATGCCTTCGCGCCCGCGGAGGTCGGGGGCGTCCACCACGATCTGCCGGTCGAACCGGCCAGGCCGCAGCAACGCCGGATCGAGGACATCCGGCCGGTTGGTCGCGGCGATCAGGATCACGCCCTCGTTCGACTCGAATCCATCCATCTCGACGAGCAACTGATTGAGCGTCTGCTCCCGCTCGTCGTGTCCGCCCCCCAGGCCGGCGCCACGATGGCGGCCGACCGCGTCGATCTCGTCGATGAAAATGATGCACGGCGCGTGCGCCTTCCCCTGCTCGAACAAGTCGCGCACGCGGCTCGCGCCGACGCCCACGAACATCTCGACGAAGTCCGATCCGGACATCGAGAAGAACGGCCGCCCTGCTTCACCCGCTACCGCTCGCGCGAGCAACGTCTTGCCTGTACCCGGAGGGCCCACGAGGAGGGCGCCCTTCGGCAGCCTGCCCCCCAGCTTCGTGAACTTCTGCGGATCCTTCAGAAACTCGATGATCTCCTGCAGTTCGACCTTCGCCTCATCGGCGCCGGCGACATCCGCGAACGTCACCTTGGGCGTGTCGCCGGTCAGGAGTTTGGCCTTCGACTTCCCGAACGAGAACGCCTTGTTCCCGCCAGCCTGCATCTGGCGGATGAAGAAAATCCAGAGCGCGACCAGGACGAGATACGGCAGAATCTGGACGACCGTGGTCAACGTCTGCCCCGGCTCCTTGGCCTCAAGCTCGACATTGTGCGCCCGCAGCCGGTCGATCTCTTCGTCCGAGTTCTCGAGGGGGAGCTTGACGGTGAACTTCTGCACGTCCTTGCCGCCGATCACGACCTTCTGCTTGAACTCCCCAGTGACCTGGCGGCCGGACTGGATCGTGACCCGCTTGACGTTGTCCTGAGCGAGCTGTTGGTCGTACTGGCTATAAATGATCGGTGCGGGCTGATCCGAGCGCGTATTCGCGATCTCGAAAAAGACGACCGGCACCATGAGGAGAAGCAACCAGAACGCCCACGTCTTGGAGTTCCGGCTCCAGCTCCCCTTCTTATTGTTGTTTCCTGACGGTGTTGGCAGCACTGGCATGGCGACCCCTGCGGAACCGGTTCACGAACCGGCCCATCACGTGATACGCTGGCGGGACGACCCCTTGGCCTTCCTGCCCGGGCAGGCAGCGTACTCCTGCCACCCTTGTAATGTACCGACTGTCACCCCCGACGCGCGGCCCCTGCGGCAGTCACGACCCCCCGCCGCGGAGCCTTCTCGGGCTCGCTCACCGGCCGGGCGCTCGTACCTCCCGATCCCTCGGCGCATTCTCAGATCGCCCCGATATATGGGAGATGCCGAAAATCTTCCGCGTGGTCCAGCCCGTACCCGACCAGAAACTCGTGCGGCGCGTCAAATCCGACGAACCGCACCGGCTCCTGCAACGCCGTCGGCAGGCGCTTGTGGAGCAATGCACATACCGCCAACGAGCGCGGCTGCCCCTGCCGCAACACTCCCAGGAGCCGCGCGAGCGTGCGTCCCGAGTCCACAATGTCCTCGACCACCAGGACATGGCGATCGCGAAGCGTGGTGTCCGGATCATATACGAGGCGAACTACCCCGCTGGATTCAGTTCCCGACCCATAACTCGACGCGATCAGGAAATCGATCTGCAACGGACGAAGAATCGTCCGGACGACATCACTGAAGAAGATCACACTCCCCTTCAGCAACCCAAGCACGAGAAGCTCGCCATCGGGATAGGAATCCGTGATCTCCGCCCCGAGTTCACGCACCCGGCGCGCAATCGCTGGCTCATCGAACACCACGCGGCGCAATGCGCGTCCGCCGAGGCGCGGATCACTCGCCGGCGGCCCCCCGCGGGCGGCGCCACCCGTCACTGCCTGGCCGCCGCAGCACGAGTCGCCCGGCCTACCCCGGCCGGACGGTGGAAGACGAAGCTGAACGTGGAACGGCGGACCCTGACGCCTCCGGAGAGCTGAATCTCACCGCCGATTCTGCCGCGCTGTGTGAAATCCGCCAGCCGCGCGGTCCCGCGCCGATCGAGCGCCAGTCCCATGCGCGCCGCAAGGACTGGCCAGACGATCGACAAGGCGGCGGCATCATACGATGCCAGTTCCGACGCCGCGATCGACAGACCGTTCTCGTCCACGCGAACGACGTGGGCGGCGCCCACATATTGCTCGACGTCGCGCCGCCACCGCGCCGCCCCAGAGGCGAGCCCCAGCAACTCGGTATCCAGCGACGGGCGGGCGCGCAGGAGGGCCGGCAACAGATCGAGGCGCACACGGTTGCGCAGGAACGCGCGGGACTGATTCGATGGATCCTCGGCGAAGTCCAGCGCATGCCGGGTTGCGTACGCCGACACGTCCGAACGGCGCACCGTGAGCCAGGGGTGCAACACGGCGCCATCCGCGTCCAAGCCTGCCAGGCCCCGCGCCCCCGCGTGCCGCAGGGATGCGGATGATGAGCGTTTCCAGCTGGTCATCGAGCGTGTGCGCCGTCGCCACGCGCGCGGCGAGGCGCTCCGCTGTCTCCCTGAGGAAATGCCATCGCGCCATCCGCCAGGCCGCCTCAGTCGCCGGAGTCCCGGCCGGAGCGCGAGCCGTCGCGCAGGGAATGCGATACGACTCACAGGCAGCCGCTACCAGCCGGGCGGCCGCGGTGGCGTGGGCGCCGGTTCCATGGTCGAAGGTCGCCACCCCGGCAACCTGGCTCGGTGCCGCGCGCATGGCAGCGCGAAGGAGCGCCATTGAATCGCGCCCCCCAGACACTGCCAGCACCACCCGCCTGCCGCCATGCAGTGCCCGCAACAGAGGAGCCTCGACAATGGCGTCCGCCGGCCCGGTGCCGTGACTTGCGCCGGTCTCTGCTGGGCCAGTTCGGAAGGCCCGCTCCGCTGGTGTCCCGCCCCCATGACGCATATCCTTATGCCACAGTCTATAGCGTCGCACGATTTATCGCGCCGGCCACCGCCGGACTGTCGTGCGAACCGGCCGGATTCCGTTAGCTCGAGGTGCCCGTGGATTCGCAAGGACCGTTGGCCATTGTCTGGGTTTCGCTCGGACTGGGCTGCTTCTACATCGCGCTCATCTGGGTGAACACGCTCCTGGGCGTGTTCCTCACCCCGCTGTTCATCATTCCGGGCACGTGGTTGATGGAGAAACTCGGGATCGGAACCAAAGCCGCGAAGGACACGTCCGCGCCGAGCAAATCCCGTTAGCTCGTCTCCCACACCGGCCGGGGCACAGCTATGCCGCTGATCGTGCTTGTCGTCATCGTCGTCGTGGTGCTGGCGTGGCTGATCAGTGCGTACAATGGCCTCATCGGTCTCAAGAACCAGGTTGCCAACGCGTGGAAGCAGATCGACGTCCAGCTCAAACGACGCCATGATCTGATTCCGAACCTCATCAACACGGTCAAGGGTGCGATGCAGTTCGAGCGCGACACCCTCGACGCCGTGGTCACCGCTCGGAACAAAGCGATCGCCGTGCAATCGAACGCCGGACCCGCCGGTCCGGGCGTGGCGGCAACCGCGGCGGCGGAATCCCAACTCACCGGTGCGCTCGGCCGGCTCTTCGCGGTCGTCGAGGCATACCCCGACCTCAAAGCCACCGGCAACGTCGCGCAGCTGCAGGAAGAGTTGACGACGACGGAGAACAAGATCGCGTTCGCCCGGCAGCTCTACAACGACACGGCCACGGCGTACAACACGAGGCAGCGGCAGTTCCCGACGATGCTCGTCGCGGGCATCGCGGGCGCCTCCCCCGCCGAGCTGTGGGACATCACTGACGCCGCCGAGCGGGAGAACGTGCCTGTGGATCTCTCCATGGCGCCACGGTCACCTGCGTCTCCGCCCGCGACTCCGCCCGCCACGCCGCCCGCCGCGAGCTGAGCCCGGCCGGGAGGCCGCGCGCCGCAGCCATCGATGGAAGACGCGCCAAACCTGTTTACACAGCAGCTCGCGAACCGGCGCCGTTCGCGGTGGCTGGTCGCTGCCTTCCTCATTTTCTTCGCGTGGCTTGGCCTGGGCGCCGACCTGCTCATGTACGGCATGACCGCCGACGCCCCCCCGGGCCACTACCACCACGTCTTCCCGTGGTTCGGCATCCTGCTCGTGGCCATCGGGATCATGCTGGCACGCTGGGGATGGATGTCCGGGTCGAACGCGGTCCTGTGGTCCACAGGAGCCCGGGAGATCACCACACCGCAGTCCCCGGAAGAACGGCAGCTGGCCAACGTAGTGGACGAGATGGCAATCGCTGCCGGGATCCCCCGCCCTCGTCTCTACATCGTCGATGATCCCGACCCCAACGCGTTCTCGACCGGGCGTGACCCGGAGTCGGCATTGATTGCGGTCACCACCACACTCCTCTCGCTCTGCAACCGCGACGAGCTCCAGGCGGTCATCGGACACGAGATGGGACATATCAAGAACTACGATGTGCGTCTCATGACGCTGCTCGCCGCGCTGGTCGGGATGGTGGCGATTCTCTCCCACGGCCTGCGCCGGATCATGTTCCAGACGTCCGGCGGCTCGCGCTCGAAGAACATGGGGCCGATCTATGTCCTGGTCTTCATCGTGTGGTTCGTCAGCTGGATCCTGGCGCCGATCCTCACTCAGCTGATGGCGATGGCGGTGAGCCGCAAGCGCGAGTATCTAGCGGATGCGATGTCCGCTCAGTTCACGCGGAATCCGGCCGCGCTGGCATCTGCGCTGCACAAGATCGAACAGCCGAATGCTCCAAAGAGCGCGATCACAGGAGGTGCCGCGCATCTCTGCATTGCCGATCCGCTCGGACAGGACGCGTCAACCCATGAAGGGTGGTGGGCCGACCTCCTTGGGACCCATCCGCCCATGCGACTGAGGATCGCCCGGCTCAACGCGATGGGCTACCTGGTCGCCCCAGGCAACCCGACAACCCTGCCTGCGACGTAGCCGCCTGCTGGCGGTGGGGACACCCGCCCCGGCCTCACGCACCAGCTGCTCGGCGGACGTCCGCGACCGGAATGAGCACGCTCTCCCCCAGTGCGATCGCGCGTCCCGCCAGCGCGCCCACGTCGTCACCACCGGAGTAGGCTTCCTCTCCGTGTTCGCTGAGGTCGACGCTCCGGATCTCGTCCGGGATCGCCACCCGCAGTGACCCTGCCGCCCGCATAGCCACCAGCACGACCGCGGTCACGGTGCCGGCCAGCGCCACCGTGACTCCCACGGCAATCAATTGCACCAGTACCTGGTGCGCATTACCGGCCAACAGTCCGTCGCCACCGCCGGGATTGACGGCTCGCGTGGCGAACACGCCGGTCAGAAGCGCGCCTGCGATCCCCGCCACACCGTGACACGAGAACACGTCGAGTGCATCGTCGACCGACGTTCGGGCGCGAAGCTGCATCGCGAGATAGCTGCATGCCGCCGCAACCACACCGATGATGAGCGCCGCGCGTGGCGTCACAAACCCCGCGGCCGGAGTGATCGCCACCAGGCCCACGACGGCCCCGGTCGCCGCGCCAACCGCCGTGGACCGTCCCGCGCGCATGAGGTCGAAAATGACCCATGCAACCACCGCGGCCGCTGCCGCGGAGTTGGTCGTCACGAATGCATTCGCCGCGACTCCGTTGGCGCTCAGGGCGCTCCCCGCATTGAACCCGAACCATCCGAACCACAACAGCCCGGCGCCGAGCAACGTGAAGGGCACGTTGTGCGGGACGAACGAGACTCGGCCAAAATCCCGCCTGGGTCCGAGCACGATTGCCGCCACGAGCGCCGCCGTTCCCGCGCTGATGTGGACCACGGTGCCGCCTGCGAAATCGAGCGCGCCCAGCGTGTGAAGCCAGCCACCGTCCCCCCAGACCCAGTGCGCCAGCGGATCGTAGACGAGAGTCGTCCAGCACAGCACGAAGACCAGGTAGGCACGGAACCGGATGCGTTCGACCACCGCGCCTGACACCAGCGCAACCGTGATGCCCGCGAACATGGTCTGAAACGCCGCAAAGGCGAGGTGGGGTATCGTCGCCGCGTAGAGAGGCTGGGCATTCGAGGCCGACGCCCGCGTATCCCCACCACGCGAGCGAGCCCAGAAGCGGCGTCCCCGGGGCGAAGGACAGCGAATATCCGAACAACAGCCATTGCACCGACACGACAGCGAGCGCCGTGACGCTCATCATCATCGTGTTGAGCGAGGATTTTCCGCGAACGAGACCGCCATAGAACAGCGCCAGCCCCGGAACCATCAACATCACGAGCGCGGCGGAGGTCAGCACCCACGCCGTGTCTCCCGCCGAGATCGCGACGGCCGCCGAATCGGGGGTCACGGCTCGGCTCCGGCCGGCGTCTCGTGATGGGAGGCCTGCTCCTGCGCGGCCCGCTGGACTTCATCGGCGGTGACTGGCGTCAGCGCGGCAGTGTCCCGCTCGCCTGTTCGGATGCGGATCACGGCGTCGAGCGGCTGCACGAAGATTTTCCCGTCACCGACCTGATTGGTGCGGGCGGCGGAGAGGATCGCCTCGAGCGTCGGCTCAACGAACGGCTCCGACACCGCCATGTCGATCCGCACCTTCTCGTGGAACTCCATCACCACGGTATCCGCGCGATAGCGTTGGATGATCTCGCGCTCCCCGCCGTGCCCGCTGACTCGGCTCAGGGTCATTCCCGTGACGCCCGCGCGAAAGAGCGCCGCCTTGACCTCGGGAAGCCGCTCGGGTCGTATGATCGCCGTGATGAGTTTCATGCGTGCGCCTCGTCAGGGGGAACCGAATGGGGAAGCCGGAGACGAATCAGATGCTGCCGGACGACCTGGCGGCGCCGCGGCGCCAGCTTCGCGGACCGACGCGGCCGCGCTCAATACCACCGGCACCACGCGCTGGCCAGCCGGGGTGCGGGCCACGCCGCGCGTGGAGCCGTCTGCGCGTTGCCCGGGGGATTCCAGGGTATCATGCTCCTCCAAACGCCGTAGCGTAATCCGCATATCGAGCGCATAACCTCCCTCGCCGGCGCCTCGTGGCGGCGCAGGCGTGAACCGGATCGCAATGTCCGCACGTTCTCGCTGCGGCGCGACATAGCGATCCGCATCCGGACGCCGCTGCTCGATCTGCGCCATCACCTGCGCGCGCGAATAGCCTCGCTTCTGGCAATCGCGCTCGACTTTCCAGGCAACGCGCAACGCCGGATCGGGGTCAAGAAACACCGAAAGGTCGAAGCATCGGGCGAGGACCTCCGTGTGCAACCCGAGAAGGCCCCGCACCACGATGATTTCACGCGGCGTGACAACTTCGTCCGGTCCGAACGTTCCGTCGTGATGGTCGTAGACCGGCTTGGTGATCGAGTCTCCCCGACGAAGCGTCGCCAGATGCTCGGCGACCAGATCGAGCCGGTTGCAATCCGGATTGAGCGCGGTTATCGCACGCCGATCACGTTCAGCGCGATCGTAGCGGTGGTAGTCGTCGAGGCAGATCAGGGTCGTGCGGCCAATGCCCACCGCCAGCGCGATACGCGACGACAGGGTGGTCTTGCCTGAGCCGGAATCGCCGACGACGCCAATCAGCACGGGAGACGATGGCGCCATGGAGCGAGATGTACGATCCGAGCCTCTCCGTCTACCGGGAAACGACCATTACCTTCCGGCATGCGACTCCGCCGCGGCGCCGTATGGTGCCTGTGCGCCTCCTTCGGTCTCGCCGCGTCGCCGATTGCCGCGCAGGTGTATACGCGGCCGGAGCTGCACTGGGAGACGATCCACACCACCCACTTCAATGTTCACTTTCCACGCATGATGCGGCCGTGGGCGATCAATGCCGCGGGCAGGCTCGAGGGGATGCACGATGCGGTCGTCGCGCTCGTCGGGAGCGCACCAGCGCGCAAAGTGTCGGTCGTGATCGACGACCCGTACAACGTTTCGAACGGAGCATCTCTCCCATTCCTCGACGCTCCCACCATCGTGCTCTGGCCGACGCCGCCCGAGCCGACCGACGACATTGGCCACATTGGAGACTGGGCCGAGGTGCTGACGGTACACGAGTTCACACACATCGCCCATCTCACCAGGCCGGCCAGAAACCCCTTCCAGCGGATCCTGTGGCGCCTGTTGCCGGGGGACATCAGCCCCATCGCGCGCAACTCGCCCCGGTGGGTCATCGAGGGCTACGCCACCTACGTCGAGGGACGGCTCACCGGCAGCGGCCGGCCCAATAGCGTCGCGCGCGCCGGCGTGCTCCGGCAATTCGCGCTCGAGGGACGCCTCCCGCCCTACTCTCAGCTGAATGGAAGCCCGCAATACCTGGGCAGCGCAATGGCATATCTCGCGGGGTCGGCCTTTCTGGAATGGCTCGTGGCGCGGTCAGGGGAGAAGAGCCTGCCCCGGCTCTGGCGGCGCATGACCGCGCGCCAGGATCGCGACTTCGCCGCCGCGTTCTTTGGCGTATTCGGCGACACCCCCAGTGCGCTCTACGGACGATTCACGGCTGAACTGACGGGTAAGGCGCTCCGCGCCGCTGACGACATCGCGGCCGCGGGCCTCGACTCCGGCGAAACCTTCCAGCACCTCACCTGGTACACCGGTGACCCCGCACTCTCACGCGACGGACGGGCGATTGCCGTCCCCGTGCGAGCACCCGGGCGGCCGACGCGCATCGTCGTCTGGGCGACGACACCCGCTCCGCCGGATTCGGCGCGCGCGGCGGCAGTCGCCGCCATGTTGGCGCGCGATCCGGAAAATGTCGCGGCCGTCGACCCCTACCCAGCACCCCGTCAGCCGATTGCCGTCCTCGAGGCCGCGCGCGGCATCGGGTACGATCTCCCGCGCTTCTTCGCCAGCGGCGACCGCGTGCTGGTGTCGCACGATGAGCCACTGCGGGACGGAGCACTGCGGCCCGACCTGTACGAGTGGAACTTGCGCACCCAGCAGCTCCGCCGGATCACGCATGGCGCTGCCGTACGAGGCGCGGACCCAGCCCCCAATGGGCGAACCGCGATCGGCGTCCGCTGCCTCGGCGGCATCTGCGACGTCGTGCGCGTCGGCCTCGAGCGCGGCACGGTCTCGCTGCTGCTCGCCGGCTCACCAGCTCGCGAGTATTTCCGCCCCCGGTTTGCGCCGGATGGACGCACGGCCGTCGTGACGGTCCACGAAGGCGAAGAATGGCACCTCAAGACGTTTGCGGTGGGAGACAGTGGCGCTACCGGCCTGCACCGGATCGGCCCGGAGGACGGTGCGAGCCGCTACGCCGCGTCGTATATGGCGGGCGGCGAATCGGTGGTGACGGTGTCGGAGCTGGGTGGTGTACAACATCTCGAGACGATCGAGATCGCGACCGGTACAATGCATCCGCTGGCGGCGACGACTGGTGGCGCGGTCGCACCCGAGGCGTCCTTTGCGGATTCGCACGTGTTTTTTCTCAGCCTGTCCGCACGGGGCCGAGACCTCCATCGTCTCGACGCGGCCGACATGCCACCCGGCGCCACTCCGGTCCTCTCGGCGGCACTGGCGCCGGCTGCGGTGCCGGCACCTCCTCACGTCGATTCATCACCGCCCGCGACGGTCGCCGCGCCGTCCCGGTATAGCTTTGGTCCACACGAATACCGGTACCTGCCGGGCGGTTCGATCGCGCCCGACGGACGCTATGTCACGCTATGGTTCGGTAGCAGCGATCCGGTCGGCCAACTCGAGTGGAGCGTTCAGGGATCGATCGGAGATCCCGGCACATGGCGCGGTGGTACCGCGGCGGCCAGTTGGCGCGGGTTCCCGGTTGCGATCGACCTGTCGGCATTCGCCGTATCGCAGTTCCCGTCTCGCCAGAGCGCGGGGCAATTCGCTCCTGACTCACTCGACGCGGGCTACCGAGGCGGCCTGCTCGCCGCGTCGTATACAGCGTTTGGCAGCCCGGTGACACAGGAAGGCCGCCTCGGGATATCCACCGGCCGTCTGAGCCTCGATGACGGTCCCGGGCATGCCCGTTCGCTTGCCTTTGCGACGTATGGTGGCTCCGCCAACCTGACCCGCGGTGACGTCGTCCTGCTGGGGACCGTGGGCGGCACCGGTGCCATCGGCACGACTGATGGAACGTCGTGGCAGCGCCTCCTCCTGCACGGCACACTCGCGGCCGGGGTCGGCGGAACGGTATTCCGATACCGGGCGACATACGGCATCGTGAATCACGATGCCCCACTCTTCGAGCAGATGGTGGCGGGCGGCACGCCCTCGCCGCTGACGGATTCGGCGCTGCTGACGCAGCGTGTGCCGGTCCCGGCGCTCCCGCTGGGCGTGACGGGTGGCAACCAGCTCCTTGACCAACGCATCGAAGGCGACCTCAGCCCGCTCCCACTCTACGGCCTGACCCTCTACTACGAGCGGCTGTCCGCGCTCGGGTCAAACGACATCAATCACAATGTGTATGGGGCGGAGTTCCAGGGAATGTTTCCGCGCATCCCATTCGTTGCGTTGCCATCGGTCTGGTTCCTGATCGGAAGCGGCTACTCGATCAGTGACCCGTTCAAGTACAAGCTTCGCGGATACGCCGGGATTCGCTACACGCCCTGAGCCGCTGCGATCGCGAGCCCCGAGCCGCTATCGAACAGTTGCATGCGGTCGGCATCGAGAATGGATGGTGACCGGCGCCTCGGCCCGCGGCAGCGAGGCACTGACCATGCGAGCCGTGACCGTGACCGCGCCCGCGGACGCCCGCGCAATGGTCTCGTAGCCGAGGGGCTCGATACCCTGCAGGATGCCGCGCGTCGCGTCGCCGTCGGCCGTCCCCGGCGCTGTAATGACCACGTGCTCCGGCCGGGCGCCCAGGGTGACCGGCTTGCCAAGCCACGCCCGCGCGGCGTGTCCGGTGGGACCTCGGACCGGCGTTGTCAGCCCGCCATCCCGCGACCGGAACACGATGCCATCGCCCTGCCCCGCGCCTCCGCCAATGAGTTCGCCCTCGATCAGGTTCATCGGCGGGCTGCCAATGAACGCCGCCACGAAGCGGTTGGCCGGATGATTGTACAGCTCGAGTGGCGCCCCGATCTGCTGGGCGTGTCCGGCGTCGAGTACGACAATGCGGTCGCCAAGGGTCATCGCCTCGACCTGGTCATGTGTGACGTAGATCGTCGTCGCACCGAGCTGCCGGTGCAGCATCGCGATCTCGCGCCGCATCTCCAGCGCGGAACTGCGCGTCGAGATTCGAGAGTGGCTCGTCGAACAGGAACACCTGCGGCTCACGCACGATCGCGCGCCCGATCGCCACCCGCTGCCGCTGCCCGCCGGAGAGTTGGCGTGGCCGCCGATCGAGCACGCTCGTGAGTCCGAGTATCTCGGCCGCGCGCTCCACGCGCGCCGCGATGTCGCGCCGCGGTTGCTTGCGGAGCGTCAGAGCGAAAGCCATATTCTCGAACACGGTCATGTGCGGATACAGCGCGTAGCCCTGGAACACCATGGCGATGTCGCGCTCCTTGGGCGGCAGACTGTTGACGACCCGGCCGCCAATCGACAGGCGCCCCGCCGAGATGGATTCGAGCCCCGCGATCATCCGCAGCGTCGTTGATTTTCCGCATCCCGACGGACCGACCAGCACGACGAACTCGCCATCGCGCACGTCCAGATCGAGCTCGTGCACGGCGACGAATCCGGAGTCCGCATATACCTTGCGGATTCCGTCGAGCGTGACCTGGGCCACGGCTTACCGCATCCTCAGTTCCACCAGGCACGCAGGGCATTGGCTGCCCGCGGCCCGCGAGATACTCGCATGACGATCCCTCCTCTTCCTGCGCCCGGCACACGGCCGGAAACGCCCCGCTCCTCGCCCTTCCCTGAACACTTCCTCTGGGGCGCCGCGACGTCGGCGTACCAGGTCGAAGGCTCGCCACTCGCGGACGGTGCCGGCGCCAGTATCTGGCACCGGTTCGTCCAGCTGCCCGGCACCATTCAACGCGGCGACACGGGACACGTCGCGTGCGATCACTATCGCCGCGCCGGCGACGACGTCGCCCTTATGCGGGACCTGGGCCTGAATGCCTACCGGCTGAGCATCGCGTGGGGCCGCATCCTCCCCACCGGGCGCGGACGGGTCAACCGCCCAGGTCTCGCGTTCTACGAACGGCTGGTCGACGCGCTGCTCGCGTCAAACATACAGCCGCTCATTACCCTCTACCACTGGGATCTCCCCGCCGCGCTCGAGGACCTCGGCGGTTGGCTCAACCCCGACAGCGCCGCGTGGTTCGCGGAGTACACCGACAAAGTCGTGCGCGCCCTCAATGATCGCGTGCGCCTCTGGATCACGCTCAACGAACCATGGGTCATCGTGGACGGCGGATACATGCGCGGCGCACTCGCGCCCGGCCACCAAAGCCCAGCCGAGGCCGGGCTCGCCGCCTATCATCTGCTCCGCGCCCACGCGGCGGCTGTCGATGCCTACCGCGCGTCGGGACGGCACCAGATCGGGCTGGCCGTCAATCTCGAGCCGCAGTATCCCGCGACGACCACCACGGAGGACCGCGACGCCGCCGCTCGGATGGACGACTACTTCAATAAGCAGTTCCTCGATCCGGTGTTCCTCGGCACGTCGCCGGCATCGCTCCGCGACATCTACGGCGGCGTGTTTGCGGGCGGTCCGGAGTACGATCTGGCCCCGATCCGGCGGCCGATCGACTTTCTTGGGATCAACTACTACTCGCGATCGGTTGTGCGCGCCGATCCGGCCGCGCGTCCCGCTCAGGCGGCGCGGGTGATGCAACCACACAGCGCCTATACCGACATGGGATGGGAGATTTATCCCGCCGGCCTGACTGATATCCTGCGATGGGTACGTGACCGCTATGGACCGATACCGCTGTACATCACGGAGAACGGCGCCGCGTTTCTCGAACCGGACACGTCGGACGGCACGCGTCTGGAGGACGACCAGCGGATTGCCTACCTGCGACGCCACCTGCGCGCCGCCGGTGACGCCATCGCGGCGGGCGTGGATCTTCGCGGCTATTTCGTGTGGTCGCTGCTCGACAATTTCGAGTGGAACTTCGGCTACGCCAAGCGATTCGGCATCGTGCACGTGGACCGCGAGACACTGCGGCGGACGCCCAAAGCGAGCGCCTACTTCTACCGGGACGTGATTCGCGGTAACGGCGCGAACCTGGGCTAGCCCTTCACCCCACCCATCGTGATCCCGCGAATGTAGAAACGCTGGAGCGAGATGAAGAGCAGCAGTACCGGTAGCAGGGTCACGACCGATGCGGCCATCATCAGCTCCGTATCCTGCACGTGCTCGCGGGAGAGGTTTGCCAGTCCGACCGGCAGCGTGTACTTCGCGCTATCCGTCAGGACGACCAGTGGCCACATGAAGTCGTTCCAGGCGCTCATGAACACGAATACGGCCAGTGTCACCAGCACCGGTGCGCAGAGCGGCAAGATGACCGACCAGTAGATGCGGAACTCCCCCGCTCCATCGACTCTGGCCGCGTCGAGGAGCTCGTCCGGAATGCCCAGCACGTATTGCCGAACGAGAAAGGTGCCGAAGACGGTCGCCATGCTGGGCAGAATGACCCCGCCAAAACTGTTGACGAGGTGCAATTCGCGGAGCAGGATGAACAACGGCAGCATCCCGACTTGCGGCGGAATGAACAGTCCAAGTAGAAGGACCCGGAAGAGCCGGTCGCGTCCTCGGAAGTGAAACTTGGCGAATGCATAGCCGGCCATCGAGTTGAAGAGCAGCGATGAGCCGGTGATGAGTCCGGCGACCACGGCGCTGTTTCGCAGCTCATGGGCGAGATCGAGGTGCGCGAACAGCTCACGGTAGTTGGCCCACGTCACCGGATGCGGGAGCAGTGGCGGCGGATAGGTCGTGGCCGATCCGGCGGGCATCAGCGAGGCGGACACCATCCAGGCGAGCGGCGCCACCGCCAGCCCGGCGACGGCGGCCAGCAGTACGTGGAGGAGCACGGTGCGCCAGGCGACACCCACATCCCACGTCCGGGATGGCGGATGGCCCGCTCGCCTGGTGCCGGACGCTGGAACGACCGCGGCCGTCACGCCCGTCCCTCCGCGTCCTTGGGGCTCAACCGCAACTGCACCAGCGCGCCGATCAGCGTCAGCCCAAAGAGGACGAATGCGATGGCCGCCCCCATCCCGACGTGCCACGACTCGAAGCCTTCCATGAACATGTAGAGGCCCACGCTCAAAGTCGCGTGGAGCGGACCTCCCTGCGTCATCACGTAGGGCTCGGCAAACAGCTGCAGGAACCCGATCATGGTCGTGATGCTGACGAAGAGAAAGGTCGGAGCCAGCGTCGGCATGGTGACGTGCCAGAACCGCTGCCACGCGCCCGCGCCGTCGACTCGCGCCGCATCGTAGAGGTCCCCGGGCACGGCCTGCAACCCGGCCATGAAGATGATCATGTTGTAGCCGAACCCCTTCCACACTGTCATGAGGATGATCGAGGGCATCGCCCACGCCGTGGAACCCAGCCAGTCGACGCTCGGGAGACCGAGCGCATGTAGCCCGGCGTTGAGCAGCCCGTAGCGTGGGTCGTACAGATATTTCCAGACGACCGCCACGGCGACGAGCGTCGTCACGACCGGCGCGAAATACACGGTCCGGAAAAAGCCACGCCACCGCACCAGCTCCGACTCGAGCAAGACCGCCATCGTTAGCGACACGATCACTGAGATCGGGCCACCAACCAGCACGAAGTACAGCGTGTTGCGCAGCGCGATCCAGAACAGGGGCGTCCGGGCCAGCGCGACGTAGTTCCGGAGCCAGATAAACCGCGCGTTCGAGGGATTCGCGACCGCGTAGATGTCGAAATCGGTGAGGCTGAGCACGAGTGACGCGACGGCCGGGAGCAGAAACGTCACCGCGATCAGCACGAGCCCAGGTGCCAGAAAGATCATGGCGGCTCGCCGGATCGCCCGTCCGCCGCCTTCGCCAAGCACGATCCCGTCCTGTGTCATTGCGCGACACTCACGGCGAGAGACTCACGGCGAGAGACTCACGGCGAGAGACTCACGGCGAGAGACTCACGGTGCGAGACTCATGGCGCGAGGCTCAACGCCGGGGCCTTCACGGCGTCACGGTCTCGCGCCCGCAGCCATCGCCGCTTCTCGAGCGCCCCATCCACTTCCCGGTCGAGGAACGCGAGCGCCGAATCGGGAATGACGCCGCCGCGCACTGCTGCCTCCGATTGATCCGCCAGCAGTGTGGTAATCTCGTCCCATTCAGGGATCTTTGGCGTCGCCCGCACGAATGGCAATTGCTGCCGGAACGCGCGGGCGTAGATGTTGTTGGCAAGCGCCGAATCATTCCACGCCGAGCGCCGCGGGGGCAGATCGCCGCTCAGCGCGTAGAATCGCGCCTGCTCCGCCGGATCCGACAGGTATTCGATGAACGCCCACGCCGAGTCCGGGTGCGGCGATCCTTTGAACACCACGAGACTCGATCCGCCGGCGAGTGACACGCCCGGTGCCGCCGGATCCGCGGCCGCGGCGGCGTCCGGCGCGGGCATCGGGGCCGTCGCCCACCGGCCCTGCATTGACGGTGGAAGCCGGCGCTGGCACTCGCCGACATCCCACGGACCGGAGATGAACATCGCGAACTCGCCCTGGCCAAACGATTGATAGAGGTTCGCGACCTGCACGTTGCTGACCGGCTCGGCCAGGCTGTCGCGAAATAGCCCGACGTAGAACGCGAACGCCGCCCGGAACCGCGGATCCGAGAAATCCCCATATGTGTTCTCGTCGCGCAGGAGCGGGGCCCCCATGCTGAGCCCCAGGATGACAGGCTGCGCCCACTCGTTCACCGGCAGCAGGATCCCGTAATGGCGGCCGCCTGACTGGGCGCGAACCCGGATCATGGCGTCGCGCCACTGCGACCAGGTCCGGGGTGGCTCCGCGAAACCCGCATTCTTGAGGAGATCGGAGCGATAAAAGATCACGCGCGTATCGACGTACCACGGCACGCCCCACGTCGCCCCTCCGAGCACGTTCGTCTCCCAGATCCCGCTGAAGTAATCGTCGCGCGCGATCGCCCGCGACCGCCCCAGCATCGAATCGAGCGGCACCAGCGCTCGCAGCGCCACGAGTTCCGGGACCCACGTATTGCCGAGTTGCGCGATATCCGGCGTCACTCGCCCGACGACTGATGTCAGCAGCTTCTCGTGGGCGGCCGTGAACGGGATCTGCTGGACGAGGACCGTGATCCCCGGATGCGCGCGCTCGAAATCAGGGATGAGCGCCTGCACGACTTCGCCTTCGTGCCCGAATGCCCAGAAGTGAAGGATCACGGGCCTGGCGCCCTGCCCACCCGTGTCGCCGCACCCGGCGCCAGCCACGAGGATGCTGGCGGCGATCAGCGCCCGAGCGTCCCGGCTGCGCCACACGAGCGTCAGCGATGCTGCGGATGAGCCGGCGCCGCGGACGGCGCCGGTGTGGTCGTGCCCGACGCGCTGTCTGGTGATGCGGAAGGTGGTGTCGCGGGCGGCGCAGACGGCGGCGCAGACGACGGCTGCGCGGGCGCCAGCGGCGGAGTGCCCGGCGCCTGCTGCGTCGCCGGCTTGACGGGCGCCGCGGGCGCTGGAGGTGGTGGCACCGGCGCTGCAGCAACCGGTGTCAACGGCGTGACGTGATCCAGCCAGCCGCCGGTAAATCCCGCGCGCTGCAGCCCCTTGATGATGTACGGGCTTCGCCGCATGGCTGTCCAGATCAGCTCCGTCCGGTAATTCTCGATCATGGCCAGCACTGGTCCTTCATCGATGCCCAGATAATCGGTGTCGAACCACCCGCGCGTCCGATCCACCCGCCCCGGCAGTCTCGGCAACGGCTGTGTGAAGGTCGGATTGAACGCATCGACGAACCCGTAGGTGGAGTACACCAGGTTGCCGTAGGTCCGCTGCATCGACTGAAGTGCCGGGACGGCGATCTCCGGCGCAAATGGAATCATCCCCCCAGCCGCCGATGGCGAGATGGTTCCATCATCGGTTGTGCGTCCGAACGACACGCCGCGCGCCCAGTACGTATGGAACCATCGGTACACCCCATCAAGATCGAGCGCCGTGTCGGCGGGACCGTCACACGCGGTGAACCCCCACGAATCCGGCGCGTACCCCTTCCAGCCCATCGGGTTGAGCGCCGCATAATCGCGCTGCGCGTACGCGTCTCGGCGCGAGTTTTCGAAATAGTCCACACCCTTGCTTCGCATGTACGGATCCTGAATGCCCCGGAAATCGATCCACACGTGCGAGTACTGGAAGCCGAACGCGGGCGCAAAACTCAGGAATGACTGGCCGAAGTATTCCTCCCACCGGTACGTGCGCGTGTATTCCGCCCAGGACGCCGGCGCGATCGGATGCGTGGGCGACCCGAGCGCGAGGATATAGAGCAGCATGACCTCGTTGTAGCCCCGCCAATCGTAGGGCATGAACGCGCTGTCGGGGGTCCAGCCCAGCGACACGGCCGGCGGATTGGGCGACGCCCATTGCCAGTCCACTCGCGCATACAACGAATCCGCGTAGGCCCGGATCCCTGCCTCGGTCGCTGACGGGCCATCGAAGTACTGCTGGCAGAACAGCGCCCCCGCCAGGAGGAGTGCCGTGTCCCCCGTCGACAGCTCGACTTTCGAGAAGCGACGGCCATTGTCCATGTTGAGGAAGTGGTAGTAGAACCCCTTGTAGCCCGACACGCCGCTGTCGGCGGCGCCCTGCGGCAGGTCGTACAGCGTTCGGAGCGTCGTCAACGTGCGCTCGGCTGCCTGCTCGCGCGTGACGTAGCCCTCCGAGACGCCGATCGGATACGCGGTCAGCGCAAAACCGATCGCCGCGATGCTCGAGAACGACGGCGACGGACTCCGGTCGGGGGTCAGTCCAGTCCGCGCGTCGGTCGTCCGCCAGAAATACTCAAAGCTGCGGGACTCGACATCGGCGAGAAACGGATCGCTGCGATAGGCGCCATTCGTCACCGTCTGCGGCGCAGGCGCGTCATGGTGCCGCACCACAACTGGTGCCACGCACCCAGCGGCTGCCATCGCCGCGGCCAACACAACGCCACGCATGAGACAGGCTGATCCGTATAGCCCGCGCGGGGCGACCGTGGGACGCGTCCACATGCGACCGACATTCACCACGAACAGGTACGACGCACGATACCAACCGGTCACATCCGAGCGCTTGCCACGGCTACGAATACCTTCCGCGTCTGAGTGTCGGCACTTGTCGGGCACCGAGGTCCTGGTCCCCGGCGCGGCAACCCCAAATATGCACCATCGGCCCACTGCCGAGCACTCCATGATGCAAAACCGGCGGACCAGTGTCGGTCCGCCGGAGATGCCGATCGCCGATCTGCCAGCAGTCCTACACCAGCTTCTTGACCCGTGATGGACCGCTGGGCTGCCCCTTGCGTGCTGCCGCTCGGGGTTTCGCGCCATCGTGGAACTGCTGTTCCTCCGTCGACCCCGACAACGCGCCCGTCGATGCCTGGCCACCGCTCAGTGTCTGCAGCACCTGATCGAAATACCCGGTCCCCGCCTCACGCTGATGCTTGGTTGCCGTATAACCATCAGGCTCGCGCGCGAACTCCCGCTCCTGCACCCGCACGTACGCGGGCATTCCCTCGTCCCGGTACGCCGCCGCGAGCTCGAATGTCTCGAGATTGATGAGGTGCCAACCCGCCAACGTGATGAACTGAAACTTGTATCCCATCGCCGCCAGATCCGTCTGGAAGCGTGCGATGGTGTCGCTGTCCAGGTGCCGCTCCCAGTTGAACGATGGTGAGCAGTTGTACGCCAGAAGCTTGCCCGGGAAGACCTTGTGCACGGCGTCGGCAAAGCGCCGCGCCTCGGCGATGTCCGGGGTCGACGTCTCGCACCACAGCATGTCCGCATATGGGGCGTAGGCCAATGCCCTGGCGATCGCGCTCTCGATCGTGCCACGGACCGTGTGGTAGCCTTCGGCGGTGCGCTCGCCGGTCATGTGCGGCCGGTCGCGCGTGTCCACGTCGCTCGTGAGGAGCGTCGCGGCGAGCGCGTCAGTCCGCGCGACGAGCACCGTCGGAACCCCGAGAACGTCCGCCGCCAACCGCGCGGCCGACAACGTCCGCACGAATTGCGCGGTCGGCACAAGGACCTTGCCGCCCATGTGTCCGCACTTTTTCTCCGACGCGAGCTGGTCCTCGAAGTGCACACCGGCCGCGCCCGCCTCGATCATGCCCTTCATCAGCTCGAATGCGTTGAGCGGACCACCGAATCCGGCTTCGGCATCAGCAACGATCGGCACCATCCAGTCGGTCGTCTCGCGCCGTTCGCTCCATTCGATCTGATCGGCACGCTGGAGCGCGTTGTTCAGCCGCTTGACCAGCGCCGGCACGCTATTCGCCGGATAGAGGCTCTGGTCGGGATACGTCTGGCCTGCCAGGTTCGCGTCAGCCGCCACCTGCCAGCCACTCAGATAGATCGCCTTGAGCCCCGCTTTCACCATCTGGACCGCTTGGGCGCCGGTCAGCGCGCCGAACGTGTGAACGTGGTCCTTCCCATTGAGGAGAGACCAGAGTCGCTCCGCGCCGTGGCGCGCCACGGTATGCTCGATCCGCATCGACCCGCGAAGTCTGACCACGCTCTCGGCGGAATAGTCGCGCTGGATACCCAGCCAGCGCTTGTCCGCCTTCCACTGATGCTCCAGCTCCGCGACCTGCGCCTCAAAGTCGGTCCGCTTCATGAATGTCTCCGCAACTCGAAAAAGGGCCGGTCAAACGCGCCAGGCGCGCCGGCGTACCGGGAGGCGGTGCTCCTCTCCGGACGGCAGCGCGGGACGTTCGACTCTGAATGGCATGAACACCGCTTGCTACCACGGCGAACTACGACAGGACCGCCGCGGCACAGCGCGCACCAAGCGAGTCTCGTGCCAGCGACAAGACTGGTGCGCGCCGCGCCCGGTCACGCTGGATCGCATACCACGACCGCATCGGCGCCCGTGCGCCCGGTGCCATCGGTTTTCGGGGGCGACGCCACCGGCCCGACGCTCACCACACAGCTCTTCCCCGGCAGCGCGGCGGCCGTCGCCTTGCCGGACCACCCGGTCGCTGTAAACGCGGTGAACGTGACGGTGACCCCGCTGCTGGCGTGGTACCCGGCCAGGTCCGCGACACTCGTGGCGTACCGTTTGTTCTTCGCCCGATACACCTCGTTGGCGCTTACGACACGCCGAAGGTCATTCGTCATCGCCTGGACCACCGCTCCGGCGCCGGCCGGAGCGCCAGCCTGGGCGGACGCCGGCCGCGCGGCGCACACGGTCGCCACGACGACGACCGCACACGTGTAGAGCCCATGCCACGACCTGTGGGAGCGGACCCCCTGCAGGCAGGCCTGGCCGGTCGCAAGACCGGGACTCCCGGATGGTTGTCGGATATGCATTTAACCCTCGGCGCTGCTGGTTGCACCCGAATTACGCAAGATATCGCCCAAGGCATGAAATAGGGCTTAATTACCTCTCAGCCGTATGGCCTCCGACGAACCGATCGAGAAGCCTCCCAGTTGGCGGGATCGCATCAGCGCGCTCCGATACGTCCCGCCGCTCATCAAGTTGGTCTGGACGACACATTGCCCGCTCGCGCTGGCGATGTTCGTTCTCCGGCTCTTCCGCGCGTTCACGCCCCTCGCCACGCTGTGGATCGGGAAGCTGATCATCGATGCGGTGGTCAATTCGCTCAAGCGCCCGTACTTCATCGGGCCCGGTTTCGTCTTCATTGATGCGCGACCCGCCTGGCACTACATCTGGCAGCTGGTCGCCATCGAGCTCGGGATCGTGGCCGCCCAGGAGCTGCTGGCCCGTACATCGATCGTCGTCGAAAGCCTGCTGGGTGATCTGTTTTCCAACCGGATCAGTGTCCGGATCATGGAGCATGCGGCGACGCTCGATCTGGCCCAGTTCGAAGATCCGAATTTCTATGACCTGCTGGAACGCGCGCGCAAGGAATCGGTAGGCCGCATCGGGCTCCTCGCCCAGGTCCTCGCCATGGCGCAGGACTCGCTCACCGTCGCCAGCCTCGGCGCCGCCATCATCGCGTTCAAGCCGATACTCCTGTTCGTCCTGGTGCTGTCGATTCTCCCGAGCTTCGTCGGCCAGACGCATTTCGCCGCGCTCGGCTATTCGCTGCTCTTCCGCTGGACGCCCCAGCGGCGCCTGCTCGACTACCTGCGCTACGTCGCGGCGAGCGACGCGACGGCCAAGGAAGTGCAGATGTTCGGGCTGTCGGCGTGGCTGACGGAGCGCTTTCGGGTGCTCGCCCACCGGTTCTACGAAGAGAACCGCGACCTGTCGATCCGCCGCGGGATCACGAGCGGCCTGTTGTCCCTCCTCGGCACGCTCGGCTACTACTCGGCCTTCGTCATCATCGTCTTCAGCGCGGTGACGCGCGCGATCACCATTGGGTCGCTCACGTTTCTGGCCGCGTCCTTCAACCAGAGCCGGGATATCCTGCAGCGGCTGCTCCTGCAGGCGAGTGACGTCTACGAGCAGGCGCTGTACCTCCGCGACCTGTTCCTGTTCTTCGACATCAAGCCCAACGTGGTGTCGCTGCCCGGCGCGCGGGAGGTGCCGCGCCCGATACAGACCGGCTTTGTATTCCAGGACGTCGGGTTCAAATACGCAGGCTCGGAGCGGTGGGCGGTCCGGCACATCAATCTCACGCTCGGTCCGGGCGAGCGCATCGCGCTCGTCGGAGAGAACGGCGCCGGCAAGACCACGCTCACGAAATTGCTCGCCCGCCTCTATGACCCGACCGAGGGACGCATCCTCCTCGATGGCGTCGACCTACGGCAGTACGACATCGAAGTCGCTGCGGCAGGCGATCGGCGTCATCTTCCAGGACTTCGTCCGCTACGACTTCTCCTTCGACGAGAACATTGGCGTCGGCCAGATCGACCAGACCCGCGGATACCTGGACAAGGCCGAGACCGCCGACAGCCCGGCATCACGGCCGACGCCGACCGGCACCGTCGAGCCGATCAGCAGCGGCGCCTACCCGGCGTATCGCCCACGCAGCCGCCCCACCCGCCCCTCCGGCGGCAACGGGAACGGCATGCTGCCTGAGCCACCGAGGCCCATCGCTCCCGAACCCTCCCACGGTTCCGCCATTTCCCCCGATCGTGCGCGCCGCCGAGCAGTCCCTCGCCGATTCCCTGCTGCCCCGCTTCCCGTCAGGATATCGCCAGATGCTCGGACGCCGGTTCGATGGTGGCGTCGACCTCTCCGGCGGTGAGTGGCAGAAGGTCGCCCTGGCCCGTGCCTATCTGCGAAACGCGCAGGTGCTGATTCTGGATGAGCCCACCGCCGCGCTCGACGCCCGCGCCGAATACGAAGTATTCCTGCGGTTCTCGGAGCTGGTCGCGGGCCGGATCGCCGTGCTCATCTCGCATCGCTTCTCGACCGTCCGCATGGCCGACCGCATCGTGGTGCTCGGTGGCGGTGCGGAAGGTGGTCACGTCGTGGAAGAGGGCACGCACGAGCAGCTGGTCGCCCAGGGGGGCGTGTACGGCGAGTTGTTCGCCATGCAGGCCGCCGGCTATCGGTGAGCGGGGCACCGCTCCGCCGCTCCGCCCGCGCACTCGCCATCTGCGCCGTGCTGTGCACGGCCGGATTTGTGATCACCGCCGCGCTCGTGCTTCTGGGCCCATTCGCCGCGGACGACCGGGCCGGGATCCTCGCCGTCCGAACGCTGGCGTCACCGGGCATGACCACGGCCATGATCGCCGCGTCGTCCATCGCGCATGGCAACCTGTCGATCCCGCTGGCGCTGATCGTCGCTGCCCTGATCTACCGTCTCAACGGCCGCGACGATGCCGTGCTGTACACGGGCGCGTGCCTCGCCGGTGAGGTCCTCTACATCACGCTCAAGGAAGTGATCCGCCACCACCGTCCCACCGGGATCTCACCGAAGCTCACCGACGCGGGTGGTTTCGGTTTCCCATCAGGTCACACGATGATGGCCGTCGTCATATTCGGTCTGGGCGCCGTCATCGCTACGCGGCGTGCTTCATCGGGCGTCCGCAGCGCGGCGATCGGCGCCGCCGGGTTGCTCGCTCTGGTCGTGGGCCTGTCCCGCATTTATCTCGGCGCCCACTGGCCGAGTGACGTCATTGGTGCGCTCTTCGCCGGTGTCGCCTGGTCAGCCGCATGTCTCGCCTGGGAAGCCCGCGCCAGGAACGCCGCGCATGCGGGGCCAGCGGCCGCCGGTCAGAGTCCGTACAACGCGGCGTAGACGTCGCGTCCATGGACGATGGCGCGCACGTAGTCGCGCGTGTCGGTAAACGGAATCCGCTCGACAAACACCTCCGGGTCATCGGCGCCGCGCTTTGCCGCCCACAGTTTCACCCGGCTCGGACCCGCGTTGTAGGCGGCAAGCGTGCGCTCCAGACTCCCGCCCTCCTGACTCTGGAATGTGGCCAGGTGTGCGACGCCCAGCGACAGATTGATCCCCGGATCGTCGAGGAGGGCGGGATCCCACGGCCCCAGGCGCCGCGCTTCCGCCAGTTGGCGCCCGATCGCCGGCATCACTTGCATCAGGCCACGGGCGCCCACTCCGGACGTCGCGCGCGGGTTGAATGCCGATTCCTCGCGGATGACGGCGGCCACCAGCGCGGGATCGAGACCCCTCGCCTTCGCATCAACGGCCAGCGTGTCCCCGAACGCCAGCGGGTAGATCAGCCGAAGCACGCGGGGATCGTGGACGGCACCTCTCGCCAGCCCGACGAGCCGCCAACCGAGTCCGACCGCGCGCGATGGTTCGCCCGCGCGCACGAGCGCATCTGCCGGCCGCGAGGATCGCATTCGGGCGTGTCGCCCGCCTGCCGTACGATCCGATCGATTTCGAAGTGCGCCTCGACCGCCATGCCGAGCGAATCGAGCAACGCCGCCCGCAGGAGCGCGGCCGACATGTACGCCGGGACGGCGTGGACCGCCGTATCCCGCGAGTCCGTGCCGAGCGAGTCGGCGCGATGCAGGCGCCGGGCGCTCAAGGTGGCGTAGTAGGACAGTGGATCGGATGACATCACCGACCGCCAACGATCCGCCGCGCGCGCCGTCCGTCCCGCCCGCGCCCAGGCCCGGCCGCTCCAGTACAGCGCAGCGGAGGCATCAGGCGCCCGTGCATAGGTCTTGTCCAACTGGTCCCACTCCTGCGCCGCCCGGGCGGACGCGCCACCGATGAACGCGATCAGCGCCGCCCGGAATTCCGCGCGCGGGGCCAACGCGCTCGATGGGAACCGGTGCACGACCTGCAGGAAATCCTGCCGCGCCGCCGCGTCATCCCGGTCATCCGTCGCCAGATCCGCCAGCAGCATCAAGGCATCGGCCGCCACCGTGTCATGTGGCGCGGCCCGCAGCAGGGTACGGAGTGCGCGCGTCGCGTGCGTCCTGTCTCCTTCCGCCACCAGGGCACGGGCTCGCTGATACTGCGCGGCATGAGCCAGCGCCGGCGCGACGCCCGGCTGGGTGAGCGTGCCGAAGACGCGCACCGCATTGGCGTCCCGGTGCGATCGGCCAAGCACGATGCCGTACGCATTGTTGTCGCCGGCCGCAAGCGGCGGTGCGTCAGGCTCCGTGGCGAGGCGGTCGAAGGCCGCAAGCGCCCGCGGGAGTGGTCCGGTCGCGGCTGCGCTCCGTGCGACGATGAGTTCCGAAGCCGGCGGAAGCGGCGCACACGTGTGGTCCAGCACCTCCGTGGCCGCTCGCGCGCTGGCCGATCCCGAATGGGCGACGATGTAGGCCACGATCCGCCCACACAGCGCTCTCCGGGATGCACTGTCCGCCGCCAGCGCGAGTACCGTCGCGTCGTTGCGAAACGCATCCACCGGCGCGCCGAGCGAGTCGTAGAGACGCGCGGCGCCCAGCGGATCGCCCGTCCGCTCCCGCGCCTGCGCTTCCGTCCACCGGATTCGGCCGCGGGCGGCGGGCGTCGAGATGTTCGCGTACGCGCGCGCGCGCCATGTGCTGTCCGGTGTCACGCCCGCCGCACGCAGCCGCAGCCAGTCGGCGATCGAGGGCAGCACGAGGGCAGCGGCTTCGTAGCCGCCGCGAGCGCTGTCGAACTGATTGGCCCGATCGTACCCGCGTGCCGCGAGGACGAGCGCGGCCCCGGTGTTGTCCGGTGTCTGCGCGGGCGTCTGTGCGGGCGTTTGCGCGCGAACTGGTGAGGCAACCCACGTGCCGGTAATACACACGAGGATCAGGCGCGCGAAGAACCCGCGCGCGGTATCGATGGGGAAAGTACGAGCGGGCCGAGGCCCGCGATATGCGCTACGCCGGTGGCGCGCGCTACGCCTTGTGGCGATAGGTGATACGGCCCCGTGTCAAATCGTACGGCGACACTTCGATCTTTACCCGGTCACCAGCCAGCACCCGGATCCGGAATCGCCGCATGTTGCCACCGAGAGTAGTGAGGACGTCATGCCCGTTGTCCATCACGACGCGAAACGTGGCGTTGGGCAACACTTCAGCCACCGTTCCCTCAAGCTCAATTGCCTCTTGCTTCGCCATAGAACTCGCTGTGGAGGAGAGGAAGCGGGCGCGCACGCCCGCGGGTATGTTCCAGCAAACGTTAACCGATGTGGCCGCCTCATGCAACGTAAGTCGTTGTCAATTCAGCGTGACGGCGCCGTGACCGGAGTGTGGAATGCCGGACCACGGTAGCGATCCCGGCGCCCGGATGCGCCGGGCCTGGCAGGTACTGCACGCCCTGCCTGGCGGGCGCTGGCTGTTCAGTCGGTTCCTCGGGCGGATGATCCCCTACACGGGATCGATCAGCCCCCAAATCCTCGAGCTGGAGCCGGGCTTCGCCCGCATCCGGATGCGCGATCGCCGGGCCGTTCGCAACCATCTGAGATCCATCCACGCCATCGCGATCACGAATCTGGCGGAGGTCACCAGCGGCCTCGCGATGACCGCCGCGCTGCCCGCGACCGTCCGCGGAATCGTGCTCGGCATCACGATCAGTTTCGACAAGAAAGCGCGCGGGACGCTGACCGCGGAATGTCGCTGCACCGTGCCGCCCATCACCGCCCGGATGGAGTACCCTGTCACCGCGATCGTGCGCGACGCCGTCGGGGACACGGTCGCCGAGGCCACCGTGCGGTGGCTGCTCGCACCCCGGGCCTGACCACCGCCGCACCGACATTTATATTGCGGGTGTCCACGCTCGACACCCACCCATTCTGCAAGGAGGTGATCCTTTGTCTACTGACCATTCTCCGGCACGGATCGCCAACGGCCGTTGAGGCCTGAGCGGTAACAACGACCACCGGTCCGTGCCGGCTGGTCTGAGTGTGGGGCCCAGCGCGGTGGCACGCGCTGGGCCCCCCGTGTTCCGCCTGCCTGAACAGCGTGCGCGAACCGTACGTGAACCGTACGTGAACCGTACATGAACCGTGCGTGAACATTCCATGTGGTCGCGCGGGTTGCGCCGGCCGCTGGCGCACGTCAGGTTGTCCCGCATGCCGAGCGCGGACCTGAGGAGCCGTTCACTGCGGGCCATCCGCGGCGCCATCACCGTCGAACGCGACGAGCCAGGCGGCGATCTACGCCGCGACGATCGAGCTGCTCTCCGAGATTGTCGCTCGCAATGCATTGGCGACGGACGACATCATCAGCGTGATCTTCACGGTGACACCGGACCTCACGAGTGCGTTCCCGGCGCTGGGCGCCCGCCGCCTCGGGTGGCTCGATGTGCCGCTGCTGTGCACGATGGAGATTCCTGTGCCAGGCGCCCTCGGGCGGTGCATCCGGACGCTGCTCTACGTGGAGTCACCCCGCACGCGCGCCGAGATCCAGCACGTCTACCTCGGCGCTGCGGAAACGTTGCGGCCCGACTTGGCGGTGGCGCCGCCCCTCAGCTGATCCCGTCAGTTGATCCCTGTCCCTCCGAATGCCTTCACCAGGCGTCCGTTGATCATCTGCTCCAGGCCACGGGTGCTGGCGCACTGCATGGGATCGGCGTTGCCGGTGTAGGACGATGCGGTGGCGGAGAGATAGGTGTTGACGACGGATCCGCTGTCTGCCCCGGGTTTGATCGTGGTGATCACATTGATCGTGATTGCATTGACATTCGACAGGCTGGCCAGCGAGCGAGCCCAGGCCGCAGTCGAGGATTTGCGAGAGTTGGACGGTCTTCAGGCGGTGACCCGGGACCCGGTAGCTCCGGTTGCCGATCTGTCCCGTGCTGGTCATCCGGGTCGTGACGGGAATCCCGAGATCCGCATAGACGCCCGACACCGTGTCCATGACGTTCGACGGCGCCGCATTGATACGCGTATTGAGCCCGGTGTAGTAGTCCTCCGTGTGAATCCGGACGGCGGGGTTGGACTGGCCGTTGCCGTCGTTGGCGGTGTAAGCCCCAAGCGTCGCGACAATGTGATCGGTGGGGCGATTGTCGTCCGGCGGGGGTGGGCCTGTGGAGGCGCAACCGGCAAGCATGCCGGCGAGCGCCCCAGTGAGCGATCCGGCGATGATGACGCGGGTGGCGGGACGCACGCGGTGACGCATGTCGCGCTCCGTGAGGTGAGATGTCGCGCGGCTCTACGGTGTGGTAGGGATCAATTGGTGTCAATGTTGGGGTGAATTGCACCGCCTCCGCACGGCAATAGCCCAGGGCGGCCGTCGCCCGTCCGCTTAGTCGCGGCTACTGCGAGTTGCCGGCGCTGCCGCCGAGCGCCTTCACCAGGCGGTCGTTGATCATCCGCTCCAGCGCGCCGCTCGAGGAACACACGACCGGGTCGCTGCTCGTGCCGAACGGACGGGCGCTGGCGCCGACGAAGGTAGTCACGACTGACGCGGTGTCGCCAGCCGGTTTCACCGTTGTGAGCGCGTTGAGCGTCACCTCGTCGATGTCGGCACGAGCACCGGTCACGGATTCCTGACCGCATTCCAGCAGTCGGGAGAGCTGCATGGATTTCAGGCGATGGCCCGGCACCCGGTAGTTCGTGTTGCCGATCTGCCCAGTCGCGCTGACCAGCGTCCCGATCGGGATGCCAAGGTCGGGATAGATCTGCGACAGCGCCGCGATGACGCTCGCTTGGGGCGCGTGGAGTTGGGCTTCTGTTCCAGTGTAGGTATCGGTCGTGTGGATCGAACGGCCGTTCTGGTCCACCGCGACGACGCGGTCGACGGGGGGATCGCCCGGGGCGGGCGTGCTGTTGCCGGTCGAGGCGCAACCCGCCAGCACACCAGTGAGTGATCCGGCAATCATGAGGCTGGCGACGGACACACGGCGCGGCGCATGGCGCTCTCCAGGAAATGAGACGGTGAAGTGTCTACGGTGTGGCCGGGTCAGCAGGTGTCAATGTTGTAGCGAGGGCGATCTGCTTCGGATGTCGGAGGGTTAGACTCGCGACGCATGTGTCGCGTGATGGCGACGCGATCGGTGGTTAGCGAAAGTCGTGTGACCGATGCACGAAGGACCCGGACTCGCTGTCGCCCTGGTGTAATGGGCTGAATCGTTGCCCAACGATGTTGACCTGTGCGCCATCGCGTTCGATGCGGCCATACACGAGGAGGAACGTGGCGTGCCGGACTGCCTCCCGGAATTGCTCGTCGAGCGTCCGGGACACCACGATGTTCGCCGCGCCCCATTCGTCCTCGAGCAGGAGAAAGACGGTACCCTTCGCGCTCTCTGGCCGCTGGCGCACCGTGACGAGTCCTCCCAGCAACACACGCTCGCCGCCGCGGCACTCCAGTAAGTCCTGGCTGTCGATCGCTCCCAGAGTACGCAGCCGGGCGCGAAAGCGTTCCATGGGATGGCCGGCCACCGTCAAGCCGAGCGCGTCATAGTCCAGCGCGATCCGCTCATCCCGGCCGATCGGCCGCGGAGCGAAATGGCCGGTGCCGGTCGTTCGTGCCGGCGCCAACGGTAATTGGTCGCCCGCCACCCGGAGCGCCTCCCACCCCGCGCGCCGCCGGTCCGCTTCCCAGGCCACGAACGCCCCCGCGCGCGCGAGCGTCCCGGCCGTCCGGCTGTCCAGCCGCGCACGCGTCACCACATCCGCGATCGACGTGAACGGCCGGCCTCCCTGCACCGGTCTCGTGAGCCGCCCGCAGGGATTCGATCACCGCCTCCCCCACGCCCCGCACATGCCGCCACCCGATGCGAAGGGCCGGCCGGTCGCGTACTTCCGTCTCCTCGACCGTGCACTCCCAGTCGCCATCACGCATGCACGGCCCACGCACTTCGACGCCGCGCCGGAGCGCGTCGTGCACCAGGGTCGACACCGGATAGAACCCCATCGGCCAGGAGTTCAGCAGCCCGGCGTAGAACTCCGCGGGGCAATGGGTCTTGAGGTACGCCGTCGCGTACGCGATGAGAGCGAAGCTCCACGCATGCGACTCCGGAAAGCCGTAGTTGGCGAAGCTCTTGAGATCATCGACGATCTGCGTCGCCACTGCCGGCGCGATCCCCTCCCCGGCCATGCTCGCCTGAAGCCGCGCCAGCGCGGCCTCCAGTTTCGACTGCTTCCGAATGTTGCCCATCGTCCGGCGCAGCTCATCGGCCTGCGCGCCCGTGTATCCGCCGAGGTCGCGCGCGATCGCCATCGCCTGCTCCTGAAAGATGGGGATCCCTTGTGTGCGCTCGAGAATCGGGATGAGGGCCGGATGCAGATACGTGACCGGCTCCTGCCCGCGGCGCCGGCGGGTGTACGGGTGGACGAACCGCGCCTGAATCGGTCCGGGCCGGATGAGCGCGACCTGCACGACGATGTCGTACATCCGCTCCGGCCGCGTATGCACGATGGACGAGATCTGGGCGCGGCTCTCGATCTGGAAGGTGCCGATCGTGGCGCCCTGCGCGATCATGTGGTATGTGGCCGGATCGTCGGTCGGGAGCCGGTACATCGACGGACGATGTCCCGTCCGCTGCTCGATGATATCGAACGCCCGCCGCACCAGTGACAGCGCGCCGAGCCCGAGAAAATCGAACTTCGGTACGCCGATCCGGTCGAGATCATCCTTGTCGAACTGCACCACGGTTCGGCCCATGGCCGTGGGCTCGATCGGGAGATACTCCCCGAGAAGCCCCGACGACAGCACGAACCCTCCGGGATGCGTCGCGCGCATCCGGGGAATCCCCTCGAACGCGGCAACCGCCTGCAACAGCGCCCGCCCTCGCGCGCCCGTCACATCGAGCCCCACCGATGGACCGAGCTCCGTCCGGATCCACTCGGCGCCGTCCGCGGGATCGTAGCGATGCACCCGCTTGGATACCTGAAACGCCTGCGTCGCCGGGTAGCCGAAGGCCCGCATGGCATCGAGCACCGCATTGGGGGCACGATAGGTCTGCACCATCCCGGTGATGGCCGAGTGCTCGCGATCGTAGCGGTCGTAGACGTAGTTGAGCACGTCCTCGCGGCGATCGTGCTCGATGTCGATGTCGATGTCCGGCGCCTCGGTCTCGCCGCCCACCCGGCGCTCCGAGAGAAATCGCTCGAACATCAGTCCATTCGCCACCGGATCGACCGCGGTGATCCCCAGACAGTACGCCACCGCGGAATTGGCGGCGCTGCCACGCCCCTGCGCCAGAATTCCCTTCGACCCGGCGAACTGCACGGCATCCCACATGACGAGGAAAAACCCCGCGAAGCCGAGCCGCCGGATGACATCGAGTTCGTGCTCGAGCTGTCGTCCCTGGACATCGGTGACCGTACCCCATTGCGTCGCCGCGCCCTCGTACACCCGGGACCGGAGATGACAGTCGTCATCGGGAAATTGTCCGGGCAGCGGATACGTCGGCATCGGTGGGCGAAGCCAATCGAGCGTGAACCCCCGGCAGCTCTCCGCGATCCGTACGCTGGCGGCCAGCCCCTCCTCTCTCCCCCGCCACAGTGCCGCCATCTCCGCGGGAGCCCGAAGCCGCCAGGTATCGTTGGGATGGAGGAGCCCACGCGTCGTACCAGTGTCGAGATCCACCCCGGCACGCAGCGCGGTCAGCACGTCGTGCACGAGCCGTCCTTCGTCGCTCACGTAGCGCGGGTTGTTGGTCGCCACCCAGGGAATACCCTCACGTTCGGCGAGCTCGATGAGCGCACCCGCCAGCGCCGCATCAGCCCGCCCGGCGTGATGGAGCTGGACCTCGACCGCGAGATGCTCGCCGAAGACCGCACGCCATTCCGCGAGATGACGGCCAGCGGCAGGCAGGTCGCCACGCCGGATCCAGCCGGCGAGCGCTCCCGAGGCGGGACCCGTGAACGCCTGCAACCCGGCACTCCGGCTGACGACATCGGCCCACCGGACGTGAGGCCGTCCCCGTGGCGGCAGCAGCAGCCGCCGCTCCACCGTCCGCTCCATCGTCCGCTCCATCGTCGCGGCCGGCGGCCAGTCCCGCAGGCATCCCGAGCGAGCGAGCGTGATGAGAGCCGCGAGATTGCGGCATCCCTCTGCCGTCCGTGCGAGAAACGCCGCCGGAACCCCATCCACAATGAGCTCACATCCGATGAGAGGCGTGATGCCAGCCTCCCACGATGCCAGCGCGAATCGCACGACACCTCCGAAATCCGCCGCATCGGTCAGGCCGATCGCCGGATATCCGAGAGAGGCCGCCGCCGCGACCAGTGCCTCCGGCGTCGCGCTGCCATCGCCGAACGAAAAGGCGCTATGCGCCCGCAGCTCCACGTACAGCTCTTCGTACATCGATCAATCCCACCACCCGTGGAGATACCACCGGTCCGCTGCTCCTCCCCGGAAGAGCAGGACCAGCCGCCCGTCGGCAGTGACGCAGTGGAAATACTCCCGCGCATAGGGGGTGGCTTCCCAGGTCCCGCCCGTGACACGGTCCGGACCCGCCGCGACGAGGACATCGACTTCGGGTTTGGCGGATTCCCGATATCGCACCGGCACGTCGTGGTCGCGTCGCGGTTCGGTGACCACATCCACCGGTTGCGGCTCGGGAAGCAGCTGCAGCGTAAGACTGGGTGGCACGGCCGATGCGCCCGACGGTATGCCCGACGGTGTGCCCGATGAAGGAATCCCTTCCAGGATGACCGATTCACGCACCTGCCACCGGACGCGCCGCTCGAGCAAAGGGTGGCTGCTCGCGCTCAGGGCCACGACTTCCATCCCGCACGTGTCGAGGAGCTGAGCAACGGCCTGCTCCGTCGCGCGCGCCGTCGCGAAACCGCGATCGAAGATGTCGCCCTGATGCTCGTGCGCGGCGACGATCACACCGGCTCGCACGGTCATGCCGGTGACCGCATTGGGAAGACGAATGCGGCCGAGTCCCGCCCGAATGAGCCGCAGCCATGCCGAAGGATCCGCGGTGGGACGCGCCGCCCGGAACGGTTGCTCGGCCGCGGACCGGTTGGCGAGCGCGAAACGCAGTGTGAGATCCCGCATGGCCTCTCCGCGACTCCGGAGTGTCTCGCAGACCTGGCCGACGAGCCGGTTGATCACGAACAGCAGCCGCTCAATGTCGCGCAACGCGTAGTCGGTCCATGCACAGGATGCCCGCGGCCGGGCCCGAGGCAACGCGCCGAATGGGCGCCGGCGGTCCTCGCCACGGGCCAGCCGCCAGAGACGGACGCCATCCGCCGCGAACCGGACTTCCACTTCTTCCTGGCCCAATCCGGCGAGCGCACCACAGGTCTCGATCCCGACGCCGGCCAACAAAGGCAGCACGGCCGGATTCGGCGTGAACGCGCTGCACAACACGGACAACGGATACGGAGCAAGGAACACACGGTCCTCTCCGGCCGGCACGACCGTCACGACCGTGATGATGCCGTCGTCGATGATGCCGTCGTCGATGATGCCGTCGTCGATGATGCCGTCGTCCCGTGGCGTGCCTTGTGTCACCTCCCGCCTCGTGCTCCTCGCGGCGACTTCGGCCACGATCGCCGTCCGCGCGATGCCAGCCTGCACACTCGCCGCTCCCTGCGCTCGTACGACAGCGCACAACGCCGCGGCCAGCGGACGCTCGGCGAGCCCGCGCGCATCCGCCCAGAGCAATCCCGGCCCCGTGGCGGCGACGCGCGGAGAGACGCGGAGAAGCGCTTCAGTCAGCTGGTCCAGTGGCGGCACCCCGGCCATGTCCGCTCCATCCCGCGGACTCGGCCCGGTGGCCCGCTCAGCGCGCGACGCCGCGCCGGTCGGCCAAGCCGGGATCCAGAGACAGACGAAGGTCATAGGGCGTGACTGGCAGGACGACGCGCGCTCCCTCGTTCCATCCGGGAGCCCGGACACGCACATCGATGGCCGCCGTCCGCGCTGCCGCCGGATCAGCGAACGGCCCCCGATGCCACTCATAGCTATGAGGAAGCACTCGCGACGTCACCCGGAGCGCGGCCATGGTCGCGCTCGTCGTCAACGCGACGAACGCGCCGCCCCCCTCATGCGATGCGCGCGAGAGACGCACCGTCTCCGTCCCCTGTGGCTCCACGCCAGCCAGCACGACCAGCGCGAACCCGCCACATCGCAGGAGCCCCTCCCCCCACCGCAACGCGTTGATCCGCTCCGCCGGACGCACGAGGAGCGGCCCCTCAGTCCAGAACGGACCGGTGGTGCCGCTCCCATCGATCCACGCCGAGCGCTCACCAGCTGCGAGCAGCGCATGACACGTCGCGCGGAGAATGGCCATCGCCCCGCCCTGCGGCATCCACGCCGTCAGCCGCCCGCGTGGAAGCCCTCCTCCTGGAAACGCCCGGCCCAAACCTGGGACTCCCATCGCGATCGGCTCTGTCGTATGCTGCGGAACAGGGATCGCATCAGGAAACCGATCGCTGAGCAACGCACGGAGCTGAGCAGCAGTCGGCGACAGCGGAACGCTCCGGCCAGAGGGGTATCCAGAAGTCGCGGCAGCCCCCCGCGACGGGATCAATAGAGTAACCCGAACAAAAACCGAAAGCAATAGGGCCCCCCCCGTGCTTTCTTCCTTGTCCTTCTCTCCTTCCCCCCGGCTTCTCCGTGCGTCTGCGCCGCTCCACCACCCTGTGTATTGCCGCCGCGGCCATCACTGGCTGCGCCCATCACGCCGCTCATACCGCCGTGACCACGACCAGCAGCGGCGACGTCGCGCCGCTCCCGTCACCCGTCTCCGTGTCCGCCCGTTGGAGCGCCACGATCGCGCCATCGGGAGACGCCTCGGTGCGCGGTCATGCCGATATCGCTCCCACGCCTGGCGGAAAATCCGCGACGCTGATCCTCGAATTGGCCGGCCTCGAACCCGGCAAGACCTACGTCTGGCACCTCGGCCACGGCGCATGCACCGATTCGGAAACCGCCAGTGCGCCGAGCGACTACCTCCCGCTCACCGCCGACGCCCTGGGACGCGGGAGCTCGAGCGGGAGTTTTCCGATCACCAACACCGGCATGACTGGCTATCACATCGAATGTGCATCCGAGCCGCAACGCCCCCGCACTCGCCTGCGGCATCCTCCAGACCGGCAGCACGCACTAGGCAGCACGCACTAGGCAGCACGCACTAGGCAGCACGCACTAGGCAGCACGCCCTGAGCACGCACTAGGAAGCGCCGGCCAGAAAAACGCCAGCGAACCAGTACCACGAACCGGCACCACCACATTACACCGAGTGCCACTGGTTGCGCCCGGGACCGGCCGGACCGCAACCTTATCCCGTGGAAACCGTCCCGCGCGCCTGCCTCGCGCCGTACTTCGCGCCGTACTTCGCGCCGTACTTCGCGCCGTACTTCTTACACCGCGGATCCGACTATGAGAATGGCTGGCCTTCATTGGCATCGCGGTGGTCGCGGTCGCGCTCCTCATCATCGCGATCGGCGTCATGCTCCCCCGTGATCACACCGCGACGCGGACGGCCGACACGCCGGTCCCACCTGACCAGGTCTGGGCGGTGATCACGGATGTGGCCTCCTACCCCAAATGGCGCCCAGACGTGAAACGGGTCGAGTCACTCGCGCCCGTTGACGGCCGCCCGTCCTGGCGCGAAATCCGGCGCAACGACAGCATCCGGTACGAAACGGTCGAGTCCTCACCGCCCACACGAGTCGTCACCCGCATCGCCGATCCCACGCTGCCCTTCGCCGGCGAGTGGTCCATTGATCTCGCGCCGCTCCCCGCGGGCACGCGCGTCACCATCACCGAGCGCGGCCAGATCCACAACATCCTTTACCGCCTCGTGTCGCACTTCGTGCTCGGCTATACCACCACGATGGATGCGTATCTCCACGCGCTGCAGCGACGTCTCGATATGCCGGCACGACCAGGCGCGCCGCCGGCGTCGCCCGCACCCGGCACACCGCAGGTGTCCTAGCCGGGCGTCCTAGCCAGGCGTCCTAGCCGGGCGTCCTAGCCGGACGTCCTAGCCGGACGTCCTAGCGAGGCATACCGGCAGATGGGCGAGCAGGCTCCTGGACTCGCTCCAACCCGCCTGCCTGCAGTTCTTGCGACGTGAACACACCGCGGTCGAGCACGAGGGCGGTCACCAGTTCGGCGGGCGTCACGTCGAACGCCGGGTTGTACACCGGCGAGGCGCCCGGACTCCAGCGCACCGCGCCGAAGCTGCCTTGCACACCGCGCACTTCCTCGGGCTGCCGCTCCTCGATCGGAATCGCTGCGCCATTCGCACAGCCGAGATCCACCGTCGTCCAAGGCGCGACCGGATGAAACGGGATGCCGTGGTGGCGCGCCGCCACCGCTACCGCGTACGTCCCCACTTTGTTGGCCACATCGCCGTTGCGCGCGATCCGGTCCGCGCCCACCAGAACCCGCTGCACCCGGCCGGACCGCATCACGATGGGGGCCATACTGTCGGTGATCAGCGTGTACGGAATGCCGTATCGCTCCAGCTCCCACGTCGTGAGCCGCGCCCCCTGCAGCAAGGGCCGCGTCTCGCCGACAAAGACATGAAGCCGCTTGCCCCCCTCCGCGGCGCGACGCACGACACCGAGCGCGGTCCCGACACCCACGGTGGCCAGTCCGCCGGTGTTGCAGTGTGTGAGCACGCCGTCGCCATCCTGCAGCAGCCGTCCACCGTGCGCGGCCATCGCTTCGCACAGCGCGACATCCTCGGCAGCGATGGCCGCAGCCTCCGCGACCAGCACATCCACATTGAACCGCGGTGTCACCACCCGGAGCATCCGGTCGATCGCGCTCATGAGATTCACCGCGGTCGGCCTCGCCGCCCTGAGCCGGAGCGCCGCGTCCCGAACATCCCTCTCGCTGGCACCGTGCTCCGCGAACCACCCGACGCTCATTGCGGCCGCGACGCCGATCAGTGGCGCCCCGCGTACCCGCAGTGCCTGGATGTGCCCGGCCATGGCGCCGGGATCGCCGCCATCCAGCCAGACTTCGCGATCCGGAAGCTGCGTCTGATCGAGCACCAGCAGGCGGTCGCCATCGCGGCGCAGGCCTAGCGACTCGAACGCCCTCACGGCACCCCTGCTATGAGGATGGCGAGGATACCGGACGCGGATGCGCCGCCGCGGCACGCGGCACGTCCCGCGTCGCCCGGCTCATCACGCAGCCATAGGGCACCGCGTCCACGGAGCCGGGCACCACATGCCCGCGAGCGGTCCACGTGTCGATCTGCGTCTGCGATGGTGGCTCGGGCACGCCAACGTCGAACGCCATCCGAATGACCGAGTTACGCGAGTGCCGCGCGTGGGCATCCAGACTGTCCGGCTCGAGCTCGCCGGATAACCGCTCCCGCTCCGTTTCGGCCTCGATCGCGCTCGAGTCGTAGCCGGCAAAGCGGGCCGGGGCCTGGGCCTTCAGCGCGGCGAGCAGCGGCCCGTCGTAGAGCGCCTCGACGTGATGCGCCGCCAGAATCTGCGAGGGCGTCAGCCCATAGGCGCCACGGAAATCCGCGCCGTCCAGGTCCGCGTTGTCGAACGTCGCGTGATGCAGCCGGGCGCCGGAGAACACCGCCCCTTGGAGCATGCCGTCATTGAACGCGGCGCCCCGGACATCAGCCCGCGAGAACCGCGCATACCGCAGGTTGCTCCCGGAGAAGAACGTGCGTGAGCAGAAGAGCGTGTCGACATACGCCACGCCCGCGGCGGTATCCGTCCGGTCCGCCGCCGGTCCAGCCCCGGCCCGCAGCTTCCGCAGGTCCGCGTTGAACAGCAGCGAGCCCACGACGCTCGCGCCAGTCAGGTTGGCGCCGCGCAAATCGGCCGACCACAGATCCGCGCCCAGCAGGTCGGAGCGCCGTAGATCGCTGAGCGCGAGATACGCCCGCTCGCCGGAAGCGAACCGGAGGTCGGCGCCCACCGAGATGTGCGCCGGATGCTTTGGCCTCGAGCCCCGTGTCCGCGGCCGCGCCCGTCGTGAGGCGCGTTGAAATCTCCGCCTCCGCCAGTTGCGCCACGGAGCGCATCCCGAAGTGCGACATGATCTCGGGAACGCTCGATTGCAATGCCGGGACCGCGTGCACGAGACTCAGTGCCGGCTGCACGTTGGATGTCTGCTGCATGACTGCCCCATTGGCCGCCGGGCGATGTACCCCGTGAATGGCGGCGTACGAGGCGCTACCGAACACGATCGGGACAATGAACGCCACCGATGCCGTCGGCATGTACGGCCGGACGGCGCGCCACCACCGCGCCCGCCTGCCGTCGCCTTCCCCATTATTCTGGCGCGGAGGCACGTACCGCCGCGGAAGCGTCGCGACGGCGAGACTCAGGAACCCGGCCGCCGCGGTACATCCCACGGTCAACGCGACGATCTGGATCCAGGTCACCGTCCAGTCGTGCCGATGGAGATATCGTCCCCAGAACCACGCCACGGTCGCCGGGACGATCCACCATCCCACGATCACCGCGAGCCAGGCCTGCAGGCGCGCGAGCGCGCCCGCGCGATGCGGCGGCACCAATCGCTCCGCCGCCCACGGACCCGAGCAGCCACACGCTCGCGCGATCCGCCATTGCCGTGCCATCAGGCAGCGACTCGGGTGCCGCCGCAATCGATGCCCACAGGCGCTGCGCCTGCAGGAGCGCGATCACTGCCAGTCCGACGAGTGCGATCGGCACCAGCGCATAGAAGTTCACGATCGGGATGTCGGCGTTGAGGATCGGGAGCTTCGACACCGCCGTATCGGTCAGCAGCTGCTTATCGACAGTCGAGTTGATCGTAAGCCAGGAATACGCGCAGATGAGCAGCACGGTCAGAAAGAGCTTCCCCGTGCCCTCCGCCATCTCGTTGGCCGTCTCGAACGACCCGAATCGCACGGATGAGGGCATCCGTGAGCCCCGGAGATCGGCCCGTGCGAACTGGGTGCCGAGTAATCCAGTCGCTCCCGTGAAGTCGGCATGCGCCAGGCGCGCCCACGCGAATTGCGCGTCCGTCACGTCGGCGTTGGCGAAACTCGCGCCCCGGAGCGGTGCCCCGGTGAAATCGACCCCGCGCAAATCCTCACCGCTCAGGTCCACGCCGCTGAGGTCGGGCGCGGGCCCAAGGCTGGTGGCGCGCCAGCTGCGCGTGGCGCGAAGTTCATCCGCCAGGTCATGCGGCGCGATCGCCAGATGTGCCCCAGGACCAGCCGCATCGGCAGGCGCACGCCTCGGCGGCGCGGCTTGCCGGTCGCCGGCCCGCGGTGTCGCTGGTGTCGCTGGTGTCGCTGGTGTCGCATTGACGACGACTTCAGGCTCTCGCGAAGGCTCTTTCACAGGCTCGGTGCAAAGGATCAGCGTCGGCGTCCAGGCAGGTAAGGTAGGGCGATCAGCCCTCGCGAGGGAGGCCAACTCGCACCACCGCCGTAGGGACCCCATCCAGTGACCTCCTGAGGCGCGCGCGAGGAGCGGAGGAGCGGCGCGATCGGACGTTTGGCCCTGTTTTCGCGGGCATTTTGCCGAGGCCCGGAGACAGAACTACCCCTCGCACGGAGAACGGCATGCGATCACCCCTACTGCTGACCAACCATGACTCGGCGCCGTTGATTGCGCGCGTGGCGGCCGGGGTCGTAATGTTCCCCCACGGCGCTCAGAAGGTCTTCGGCTGGTTTGGTGGCCCCGGTTTCGTGGGCATCATGGGTGCACTGCACGCGATGCATGTCCCCGCCGCCATCGCGGTCCTCGATCCCATCGCGGAGTTCTTTGGGTCCATCGCACTGGTCGCCGGCCTGCTGAGCCGCGTCGCGGCCTTCGGCATCCTCTGCGTCATGCTGGCCGCGGTGGGCCTCGTGCATTACACGAACGGGCTCTTCATGAATTGGTCGGGGCAACAGCACGGGGAGGGCTTCGAGTATCACCTCCTGATGATTGCACTGTGTCTCATCGTGATCGTGAAGGGTGGCGGCGCCTGGTCCGCCGACCGCGCGCTGACCGCCGGAGCGCATTGGAACTCCGGAGGATCGCCCGCCTCCACGATCTTATGACCCCGCGCTGCCCGCGGCCGGACGCACGTTACCGGGGCGGAAGCGTCCGAATCGCAAAGCGAGTGTCGGCAGGACGAAAAGACTCAGCAAGGTGGATGTCGCCAACCCCCCGAGAATTACGACCGCGAGCGGACCCTCGATCTCGCGTCCGGGATCGCCACTGCCCAGCGCGAGCGGCAGCAACGCGATCCCGGTGACGATCGCCGTCATGAGAATTGGCCCCAACCGCTCCTGCGCGCCGCGCCGCGCGGTGTCGAGGTTCCAGGGTTGCCCCTCCACCGTCACAAGGTGCTCGTAGTGGGAAATGAGCATCACGGCGTTACGCGTGGAGATACCGAAGAGCGTGACGAATCCCACCAGAGAGCCGATCGACAATACGCCGCCCGTCAGAAAAACCGCCACGACACCGCCGACGAGCGCGAATGGTACGTTGGCCGTGATGAGGATCAGGCTCCGCGCGTCCCCAAACGCCAGTGACAGCAGGAGGAGGATGCCAATACCCGCCAGCACGCCGCGGAACAGGAGCTCTCGTCTCGTCGCCGCCTGAGCCGCCGCCGCTCCACCCACGTCGGCATAGACGCCGCGCGGGAAACGCAGGCTCGAAAGACGGCTCTCCAGATCCGTGGTGTAGGAGGTCACATCCCGCCCGGTCACGTCGGCAGTCACGATCTGTAGCCGCCGCGCCCCTTCGTGAGCGACGGAATAGCGCCCCTCGGTGCGTACGATGTCCGCCACCTGCGCCAGGGTCACCACCCGTGCCCCCGCACTCGCCGATCCGGTCAGCGGGATCGACGCCAGATCCTCGGGGCGAGCCCGGTGAGCGCTGTCCATCACCACCACGACATCCGTCGCCCGGTTCCCATCGAAGACCTGCGCGACCACCGTTCCCTCGGTCGCCGTCTCCAGGGCGGCGAGCGCATCGGCAGCCGGCACGCCCGCTGCCGCAAGTGCGTCGGGCCTGAGCCGCACCATGACCCGTGGGCTCACCGCGGGAGTCGCCGGATTGACATCGGTTGCCCCGGTAATCGATCGCATGGCGGCAGCCACCTTGGCCGCTGCCACGTCCAGACTGTCGAGATCATCGCCGAACAATTTGACGACGACTGGGGCAGCGTTCCCGGAGACGACTTCTTCGATCCGCTCCGTGAGATACGGCATGACGGTGAAGTTCACGCCGGGAATCGTGGCGAGGCGTCCGCGCACTTCGCCGAGGACGGATCGCGCCGCGGCGCCCGTCAGCGGCCGGAGTTCGACTTCGAACTCGCTGTAATGCGACCCGAACGCATCCTCGCCCAGCTCGGCACGACCCGCACGCTGTGCCACCGATACGACGTTGGGTGACTCCACGAGCGTCGCGTTGACCATGCGCCCGATGCGCAGTGATTCCTCGAGCGACGTGCCGGGGACGGCGGACATATGCAGGCGCAGATGTCCCTCATTGAAGTCCGGAAGGAAGCCGCCGCCGAAATACGGGAGCATCAGGCAGGCCGCGAGCACGAGACAGATCGTGCCGCCCATCACGAATCCCGGGCGGCGCTCGATCCGGTCCAGTACCGCCGCGTACCGGTGTCCGAGCCACGCCAGAAGCGCGGGCGACGCGGCCGGCCGGCGACGCCGCGCGAGCAGGACCGCCGTCAGCGCCGGCGTGAGCGTGAGCGCGACGACGAGCGACGCCAGGATCGCACAGGCGTAGGCGAGGCCGAGCGGGCGAAAAAGCGCGCCCTGTACGCCAGTGAGGGTGACGACCGGGGCAAAGACCAGCACGACGACGAAGGTTGCATAGACGACGCTGGACCGGACTTCCATCGACGCGTCGATCACCACCGCGGCCACCGCCCGCGGCACTGACAGCACCTCATTCTCGCGCAGGCGCCGCGCGATGTTCTCGACGTCGATGATGGCGTCGTCCACGACCTCGCCCAGCGCGACGGCCAGGCCGCCGAGGGTCAGCGTGTTGATCGAATACCCCATCGCGCTCAGTACGACGAGCGCCGTGAGCAGCGATATGGGAATCGCCGTCAGCGACACCGCCGCCGCTCGGGCGTCGAACAGAAAAAGGAGAAGAATCCCGGCGACCAGCACCCCACCGATGAGCAGTGAGTGGGTGACGTTGGTGAGCGCGAGATCGATGAAGTGCGCCGGACGGAATACGTTGGCGTGCAGCGCGATCTGCTCGGATTGAAACGCCGGCCGCAAGCTGGCGAATGCCCGGTCGGCATCCGCCGCGACTTCCCGGATATTGGCGCCCAGCTGCGCGTTGATCGTCACGATGACCGCATTGGTGTCGCCGACCGCCCCCGCTCCAATCGCCTGCGCCGACCCTTCGGCAACCCGGGCGACGTCACCGATCTGCAACACGGCACCGCCCCCGGCGCGGACGGGACTCGCCGCCAGCTCAGCCGCGGTGGCAAGCTGTCCTCGGGCATCGATCGCGACCTGTTCGTTCGCATTGTCGAGCACGCCGGCGCCACGGATTGCCGTGGCGCCGCGAGCCGCCGCGACCAGATCGGGAAGTCCGAGGCCCGCGGCGCGAAGCCGCGCGAGATCGGGATGGATCTGCAGTTGGCGCACCTCACCGCCGAAGATCGTGACGCTCCCGACGCCCGGAACAGCGAGCAGCCGCGGACGAAGGGTCCAATCCGCGAAGGTCCGGATGTCGCGAAGCGACCGCGCGGACGATGTGAGGCCCACCACCAGCGCCGTGCCCGTGGATGAGGTGAGCGGCGCGATGATCGGCGCTTCGGCCGTCTGGGGAAGCCGGCGCGCGACTTCACCGATGCGCTCGGATACCAGCTGGCGCGCCCGATAGATGTCGGTCGCATCGCGGAAGATCACGTCGATGACCGACAGCCCCTGGATCGACTGCGATCGCACGATGGCAACACCCGACGTCCCGGTGATCGATTGCTCGATCGGAGTAGTCACGAGCACTTCAACCTGCTCAGGATCCAGCCCTGGCGACTCGGTCTGAATCTCCACTTGCGGCGGCGCGAATTCCGGGAAGACGTCGTACCGCGTGCGGCTGGCCACCACGATGCCGTAAATCAGGAGGGCGCATGCCAGGCCAATGACCAGTCCTGGACGCCGGACAGAAAACTCGACGATACGCGTCAGCATCGAGCGCCCGGGGTGGTGGCCAACCATACGGCCATCACTGCTCGTCCTCATCTCCGGTATTCGCCCGCGACTTGAACTCCTCTGACAGCAATTGCTGCGCGCCGCGGACGACCACCTGCTCCCCGCGCCCCAATCCCGCGCCATTGGGTTGGCTTGCGACCAGCCATCCACCGTCGACCGGATGTGACGTGTCGACGGGCTCGCGCACGTAGGTCGTGCGCGCGGCGTGGTCAGCTGAGCCGCCCACCGGATGGCCGGCGCTGTCTTCGGCCGCCTCGGCCTCGTGGTCCTCGATATACACCCAGGCCAGCCCTTCCCATTGTACGACCGCCGCCGCTGGTACGAACACTCCGGACGACGGCGCCCCGCCTCCTGCGACGGCGACGATCAGCGGGGTGCCCGGCGCCGCACCAGGCCACCCGCGCGGGGCCCGGTAGAGGTACATCGGCCAATGGGTGAGCGAATCGGCATCAGCGGCTGGCCCCACCAGATGCGCGGTAATCCACGGGCTCTTCGACGACCCCGCGCCCACGGCGGCCAGCGGCGCGATCTGCACGGTCGATGGCGCCGGCACCGGCGCGTCCGCGCGCCAGATCACTCGCGCCAATGGCTCACTGAAGTCGGTCAACTCCAGGAGCACCTGCCCCGCCTGCACCAACTCGCCGGGTTGAGCCCCGACTCTGGTGACCGTTCCACCCCGCTCTGCGGTGAGGGGCCGGGCATCCGACACCTGAGCGAGCATCGCTCCCGGCGCAACCCGTTCGCCATAACCCGGCCATTGAGTGCCGGGAACTGCCGTGAGCCGGCCCGAGATCGGAGCCTGCAGTGTTGTCACCCGAGTGGGATCCGCGATGAGCGTCCCAGTTACATGGACGAGATCGGCGCCGCTGCCCGCAGTCAACGTTTGCGTCTCGATCCCGGCGCGCTTGCGAGCGGCCGCCTCCAGCACCACCGAGCCGGAGGTCGCGGTTTGGGCCCGTGCCGACGGCACCTTCGCCGCAGCCTCGCTCCGTGTCTCGCCCGGGCGTCTGTCGCCGGCGTCCCGGCAGCCGTTGATTCCGCCCAGGCTCAGCAGAGCGCCAAGCGCGAGAAATAGGCCGCGTGTCATTGACGCCTCGTGGGGTCGCGGTACAGGGTGATGGCTTGGCACCGTCGCAATGAAGCGCTCCCACTCATCTGGATGACCCCTGAGAATCCCCCTCGGAGGGCCCGGGCCACGGCCCGCGCGGGGTCAACCCAATCCAGGTTCCCGCCGCGCGGTCGAGTACCGCGCCCGCCGCGACGTATCGGCCGGCCGCGACACGGTGAACGTGGACCGCTCGCGCCCGCGCGAGTTGCGCGATGGCGACCTCGGTCCGCCCAGTTTCGCCACGCTGAAACGCGGAGTCCGCAAGATCAGCCGCATGGTATGTTGCCGCCACCAGCGAATCAGTCGTCGCGACCGAATGCCTAAGCCCACGGCACCCGGCACTCGCGCCTTCGATCGCCTCCTGTACGCTGTCTTCCAGCACTTCCACTCGTGCCCCCTGTGCGGCGCGGCGGGCCTCCGCCGCCGCAATGGGACCGCGATTCCGGCCGCTGAGGATCGACGGAAGGCCGACATTCACGATCCATCCCGGGATTCCCTGATCCCACAACAAACCCGGACCGAGCGTGAGGTCAGGATATTGCTTCGCGACTTCGATCCGCACGCCGGCGTCGGCGGCGGCGTACTCCGCTAACGCGACGCCAACGTCCGGCCGGCCGCGAAGTGCCCGAACCGTCAGGGAGTCCTCGGCAGCCCGGGCCCCGTCGGTGTTCGCCAGCGAATCGAGCACCGCACAGCTCGAGATACGCGTCGCACGGAGCGCCAGTGTATCGGCCCGCTCGAACCTGACGCCAAGGGCGCGGGCGAGCGCCACCCGGGCGCTCGTCCGCGCCTGTTCGGCGTCGGCAGCGGCCACGGTTACGGCGCGCACGTCCGTCTCCGACCGGGCCAGCTCCGACAGCGCGAGCTGGCCCTCGTCGTACCGTGCTCGCAGCAATCCAGCCAGCGCGCGCGCCGCGGCCAACTCCGCGGCGGCGCCAGCGGCGTCACTGTCAGCCGCGATAGCATCCAATTCCGCGGCCCGCGCCTCGTTCGCGACCTGCCACGCCGTGGCGTCGAGGCCCAGCGCGGCCGCCATCGAAGCGGCGCGCGCGGCCGCCACGCGCGCGCCCCGCTTGCCTCCGAGCTCGAGAGTGAAGGTTGCGGTAATCGATCCACTCCACCCGGACTCCGTGTTCTCGAGGGGTCGCGCCGTCCGGCTGAGGCTCCCTTCCGCCGAAAAAGGCGGCCACGCCCCAACGGTCATTTCGTCCGCCCGTGCCTCATTGATGGCCGCCCGTGCTACTGCGAGATCACCGCGGAAATACAACGCCGCCAACGCGATGCGGTCCTCGGTCCATCCACTTGCCGATCCGGGGCTCAGCACTCGCGCGATATACGATTCCAGTCCTGGGTCGTCCAGGCGCCGGGAATGGAAGCCGGCGACCGCCCGGGCGGGGTCGGCATCAGGGAGTGGCGCAGGTTTGTACCGGATGCAGCCAGCCACGACAGCCAAAGCAATCAATGATGGCCGCGGTCGCATGCCCACGAAGATGGATGACGATGGGTGATCTGGATACCTTGCGCCCGCTCGGACGTCTCTCGGATATGCGTCCCGAGTACCTCGATGTCTACATCGACCGGTTTCGCACGGTGTGCGATCTCTGCCCGCCCGGTTCGGCCCACCTCGGTGCGGGCCCGGATTGCCTCATCGCGACGCCAAGCGGCGAGTTGGGCATCGAGGTGACGCGAATCCCGCGCGAACCGGACGAAGTCCGGCAGACCCGTGAGTTGATCGAGCGCCACGGTGAAATCCTCATCGATCGCGCGGAACGACTCTATGAGACGGACGGCGGCCCACCGGTCACCGTCCTGGTGGCCGCCGACGCGCAGCTCCCGGTGCCCGAGCGTGACATCGAGGGGGTCGCGAATTGGCTCGCCAGCCAGGTGTCGACCGTAGAGGTAGTCCCCGGTCACGGGCTCTTTCTGAGACGCCCCGTCCGTCCCGGGTCCCGGTGGCCCGATGGCATCGCGGCCGTCACCATCATGAGAAACCGCGGGGCCGCGGAATCGCGGTGGTCGCTCGCCAGCGACGTGCAACCGCCGCCGCTCCGCACCGAAGACATCCAGCAAGCGCTCGACGCGAAGGACGCCGGATTCAACGGGTATCGCCGCTGCTCCAACGGCGTGTGGCTACTCGCAGTCGTGGACGGCGACGATGACGGCGAGCGCGATAGCGCCTGCATCGACGGCGGCGACCGGGCACCTACTGCGACCCTGGCGGCCATCTCCGCCTGTGGTTGCCCGCCATCCATACCGCAGCAGCTATGACAGGGTGTTTCTGCTCGACTACCCGCACGCGCGCGCCAGGCCGCTCATCGTCGAGGCGCCTGGACAGGACCGGCACAGCTAGGACGGTCAGCGTAGCATGTAGTCGATCGTCGAGACCACCCGGACGGTCTTCACGATCTGGCTCTCCTCGGAGATCCCGGGCGCCTGGTCCCGGGGCAGGATCTCGAAGACGCCCTGGCTGGCCTGCCGGATCGGACCAATCGTACTGTGCGAGTCGTGCGCGAATTGCTCGGCGCCCTCTCGCGCGCGCGCCGTCGCCTCGGCGATCATTTGCGGCTTGAGACTGTTCAATCCCGTGAAGATGAACGTCGGTCCCCCGTTCCCGAACTCGGCACCCGACGACAGTACCACGCCCGCGCTCACCAGCTCGGCCACGCGCTGGCTCGCTGCCAACACCAGGTCCGGTTTGGTGGATCGCACGACGATGGTCTGATGGATCGCGTACCGGGCTGTCGGCCGCGTTCCCGCGTCGCCCTCCGTGAGGTACGCGTCGCTCACGGAAAAATCCTGGACTTCGATCCCCGCGGTATCGATGTGTTGGCGCGTCAGGAAATCCCGGACGGTCGACGCACTCGCCTCCAGACGCGCATTGGCCCGGCTCAGGTCATTGTCCGCGGCGACGAGATGCAGTGGCCAGATCGCGAGATCGGCCCGCGCCTCTCGCTCCGATATCCCCTTCACCGTTACATACCGGTCGCCCAGCCGCGACCTGGCGACGCCATTGCCGGCGGCCGCGCCGCCGAGGGCAACACCCAGGGCGAGAATGATCGCTGGCACCAACGGACGGTCGAAAACGGTCATTGGTCCTCAGGAAAGTGGTGTGGCGCGATATTAACGTAGCGTTTGCCGGAAATCATGCCGATGCGTGCAGGAATGGCTTGGTTCCCGCCCCGCCACTCAGGTGTCGATTGGCCGCCCGGTGATCCGTCATTGCATACGGACATGACACCTACCGGCGGGCAGGCAGTCTGCACCACCGCGTGTCCCCATTCTCAGACTGAGGACGACGACCAATGAAGTATCTCCTGCTGATCTACGGGAATGAGAAGGCGATGGGCAGCGCGACGCCCGACGCCACGAAGCAGATTGTCGGCGCGTACAACGCGTACACCACGGCCCTTCGGGAGTCGGGTAGCTATATCGCCGGCGAGGCGCTGCAGCCGACCACCACCGCCACGGCGATTCGCGGCGCGGGCTCCGCGGCCAACGTGACCGATGGTCCGTTCGCCGAAACCCGGGAGCAGTTGGGTGGCTTCTACATGATCGACACGCCGGACCTCGATGGGGCCATCGCCTGGGCTCGCCGGTGCCCGGGCACCGAGTATGGGACGGTCGAAGTCCGGCCGGTCTGGACTATCCCCTCGTGACCGGACCGGACTCACGTCCGGATAACCGATCTCCCGCGTGGCGTGCCGCCGAGTGCGTCGCGCGGGAAAGTTACGGAAAGCTGCTCGCGCTACTCGCCGTCCGCTCGCACGATGTCGCCGCGGCGGAAGACGCATTGGCGGATGCGTTCGCCGCGGCCCTGGAACGGTGGCCATCCACTGGCGTTCCCGACAACCCCGATGCCTGGCTGCTGACGGCGGCGCGTCGCCGTCTCGTCGACGTTGGCCGGCATCAGCAAGCCGAAGACCGCGCGCATGCCGCCATCTCGGCGGAGTTGAGTCCGGCCATTACCGGGATTCCGGAGGAGGGTGACATGCCGGACCTCCGGCTGTCGCTGATGTTCGCGTGCACGCATCCGGCCATCGATCCCGCGGCTCGGACGCCACTCATCCTGCAAGCCGTCCTCGGATTCGATGCGCGCCGGATCGCCGCCGCATTCATCCAGTCGCCCGACGCGATCGCGCAGCGGCTGGTTCGCGCGAAGCGGAAGATCCGCGACGCCGGCATCCCGATGCAGGTGCCCGATGTCAGTGCCTTGCCGGAGCGAATGGATGCCGTCCTCGACGCGATCTACGTGGCGTTCGCTGATGGATGGGGCAACCCGCAGGACTCCGGGATGGAGCGCCAGGGCCTCACGCGCGAAGCCATCAGACTCGCCCGCCTGGTGTCCGGGCTGGCGCCCCGCGAGCCGGAGCCCCTCGGACTCCTCGCCTTGCTGCTGTACGTCGAATCCCGCCGGCTCGCCCACCGGCCGCCAGCCGGAGGCTACGTGCCGCTCAGCGACCAGGATCCCGCGGCCTGGGACGCTGCGCTGATCGATGAGGCCGAGCAGATCCTCGATCGTGCCGGGGCAGAGCGCCGGATCGGACGCTTCCAGCTCGAGGCGGCGATCCAGTCAGTGCACGCGGCCCGCCGCCGCACGGGCACCACGGACTGGCCTGCCCTCGTGGTACTGTACGACGAGCTGCTGCGCCTCACCGGCTCCGACGTCGTCGCCACCAATCGTGCCGTGGCCCGTGCTGCGGTGGACGGTCCCGCGGCGGGCCTCGCCGATCTGGAGGCGATTCGGGCCCGCGGCCACGTGGAGTCCTACCAGTCCTTCTGGGCGGCGCGGGCCGAGTTGCTCGCGCGGGCCGGCGATCGCCACGCGGCAGGTGAGGCGTATCAGCGCGCGATCGGGCTGTCGTCCGATCCCGATGTCCGCCGGTTTCTCATGGAGCGCCGCCGCGTCGCGTCCGGCATCTGACGACGGCAGACAGCCGCACCGTGAATTAGTGCGCGGCTCCAGCGGGTGGATCGACGTGCAGCACGGTCATCATCCCGGATTGCAAATGCTCCGCGATGTGGCAGTGCATCATCCATGTGCCGGGGTTTGAGGCGTCGATCAGCAGATCGACTGTCGACCCGACCGGGATGATCACGGTGTCCTTCCACACCAGATCACGGGTCGCGACCCCATCGCGCGCCACGACCAGCATCCGCTGGCCATGCAGGTGGATGGGATGCTGCATCGGGTGAAACGACTTCGGGTCGTTGAGGATCTGAATCTTGACGATGGATCCAACCGGCACGTGCCAGTCGATGTCCATGTTGTCCTTGCCGGTGGCCTGGTCACGGATCGCCCAGTGCACCTGCTGGCTGTCCGAGAGCCAGTTCATGTCCGGCATCGCATCGACCCATTCGACGGGAGCATAGTATGCCGTGTCGACGTCCATGAATTGCACCGTCGCGAGCGGGAGCCCGCTCGTACTCATGGTCAGCGTGAATCGCTTGTCGGGCGCCTTCCCGAAATACGGGCGAAACCGATCGATGTCCTTCGAGACAGCGGGGTTCGCGCGCATCGTCGCAAACTCACGTCCGTAGTCCGGCGTCGCAGGGGCCGCGTCCACCGTGACGATACCGAGTGTGTCCACCTCGGCGTCGAACTCACCTTTGAAGTGATTGATGGCCTGAACGGCATTGACCATCGCGTATTGCCCGGGATGCTCGAACCTCGCCTCAACGATGTACCGCTCGGCCGGCGCCATCACGACGCTCGGTACCAGCTCCTCATGCTCGAACCGGCTGACATCCGACGCGAGCACCTTGATCGGCGCGCCGCCGAATGACACGTTGAACGTCCGCGAGCTCGCCACGTTGGTGAGGTAGAAGCGGACGACATTGCCGGCATGGACGTGCATTGTGTCCGGTCCCTCGCCGTTCACCAGCACGAGATTGCCGATCCGCCCCATCAGTGCGAAATCGGGACCTTCCCGTCCGAACGGAATCAGCGTGTCCGCGTTGACGAGGAGATCGCTCAGCACCAGCATCTGGTCGCGATTGGCGGGCGAATAGTACGCGGAGTCCGGTGAATCCACGATCATGTTGCCGAACAGGCCCATGGCCTGTTCGATGTCCTCGCGCACATGCGGGTGGTACCAGTACAGGCCCGCGTCGGGAAAGTGCACGCGGTATTCGAAGCTGTCACCGGGCTTCACGGGAGCCTGCGTCACTCCCGGGGTGCCGTCGTAGCGGTTGTCGAGCCGGACACCATGCCAGTGAACCGCGCTTGGAAGATCGATGCGATTGTGAAACCGCACGATGATCGTCGCATTCTGCGGCACGCGGATCAGCGGGCCGGGCACCTGGCCGTTGTAGCCGTACATCGCGACCGCGCGGCCCTTGATGGTACGGCGCACCAGCATCGCGGTGAGATCCAGCGTGTCGCCGGTTTTGAGCCGCACGGTCGCCGCAGGCTTGGCGGCCGGGAGCTGCATCGGATCGGTTCCGGCCCCGGGCAGGAACGGTGCGACTCCCGGCGTGAGGCCTATCAGCCCTGGCACCATCGGCATGCCCGGCGGCATGGGGATCGGCATCGCCATCGTCCCGTCCTTCATGCCCGGCATGCCGGACATGTTCATTCCCGCCCCCGGTGACGCCCTCTTGGCCGTGCTGTCGGGGCCCATGCCGGACGTCCCCGACATTCCCGGCATGGGCGGAGATGACGGCGGACCCGGTGCCGGCTGCTGCGCCCGCACCATGACCGGCAACAGGCCCGCCATGCCCAGAGCAGCCACGACCACGGCCGCCCGTATGCATCCCCCTGCCGACATCAGTCCGAGACGCCGTGAAAGGCAGGCTGGGTCAGGAATCTCTGTAGGAGCGAGCTGGGCGAAATTCCGTGCAGCACCGTCGGCCCCGCGTGCGTTGCGGACGCCGAATCGGATTCCGCGGTCACCACGAGGAGGAACTTGTTGAGATCGACCGGGCCGATCGTGGAATTGCCATTGGACACCGTGCCGAGCCTGCTCCAGGCTGAGAGATCGGGCGTCACCGCCCACGCCACATACACCCTGAACTTCCCAAGGCTCGATGGGGCGGGGAGTGCGGCCGCCGTCACCTGAATATCATAGCGCGCGTGCCCGTCGGCCGTCAGCGCCACGCCGAATGGCGAGTCGGCATACACCAGCCGGCCATGCCCGGTAGCCGCCGGTGTCGCCGGCGTGCCGTACAACGGAATGTCATACGGGCCGATTGTCGGCCCGGGCCCGACGATCCCGACTGCCAGGGCCATTGTGGCGAGCCGCGCACGGCCGCGGATACCCCGCGGCCGGCGCGCCACCCACCGTACTGCGCCTGCCAGTCTACTCACCGCCCCACGGTGCCAGCTCCAACCGAGGCGCTGGCCTTCGGCGCGCCCTCTGGGCCGTGGTCGTAGTCCTGCACGCTCGAAATGTTCGGCATTCCGAAGGTGTGACCGTTCCATCCATTGAAACCGTTCATGTGGAACAGCCACAGCCCGCTCCGCATGTCGGAGAGAACGATCAAGCCGTCACGATTGCGTACATCGACTCCGAATGCCCCCTGCTCCACACTGATCTTGCTCTGGAATCCACCATCCTGCGTGCCGCCAAAGCCGTGCAGGTGCGTGCACTCGCAAGTGAAGTAGTGCGCGTCAGTCTTGGGATTGAGGGGATCCTTGAGATCGAACACCTGCAATCCGTCCTCATACGCCGACACGAACACGTACGGCCAGCGCACTTCATGGTTGTGTGACAAGTCGCGCCAGTCCGCACTCCAGCCCGCGATCGGGTTGTCCAGGTTCTTGGTCTGTCCGGACTGGCCAGGCGTCAGGTCCCAGATGCGAAGCGGCGTGTATTCGTACTCGGTCTCCGTGACCGCGTACTTGCCATCGGGCGACGGCGTGAAGGTGTGCGCGATGTCCATCCCCAGACCGGTGATCGTGAACATCTCGACCGGCTTCTCCGGATGCGAGACATCCCACACCGAGTATCCGCCAAGTCCGGCGCCGTAGAACTTGTCCTGGTGCGAGCCCGGATCATATGCGACGTCGAAATCGTGGTACCCGCCCGCGCCGATCTGCTTGAAGGGCGTCGGGTTCGGTACGTCGCCGATCAGCCACGTGCTCGAGTCCTTGCCGCTCACGACCTTGTCGAGATCATAGATGAGCGCCTTCGGCTGGTTGACGGTCGCGAAGTACAGGACACGGCCATCGGAGTGCTTGTACGCGAAGCTGTTGTGGAACCCGCCAGGCGATTGCGCGTACCGGATGCGGGCGACCTCCTTGACCTTGCTCGGGTCCGGAAGTCCGGTCACGTCGAAGATGATCGCGCCAAGGTCCGCGTCCGGCGTGCCCTGCTGGAATTGGAACGACTGGGCGTAGTAGTAGTGGTCCCCAATCTTGAAATACTTGCCGTCCATCGCACCGATGCCGCGGTGCAGCTCCGGATGCTCGATGGTCCAGTCGAAGATTTTCTTCGGATGGGTCTCGTCGCGCACATCATAGATCTGCGCATCATAGTTGACGAACCCGCTGATGTAGACGTACGGACGCCCCGGATCCTGCTCCATCTCGATGTCCGCGGCCTTCCAGGGTCCCGGATGCGTCACGACGTGCGCGACCATGTGCAAGTTGTCACTACCTCCATGCTTCTGGTCGAACGGCCGGACCTGGACTCCGGGGTCCTGTGCACGCGCGGTAACCGCGAGTGTACACAGGACAACGGCGAGACTCATTGCACGCATCGTTGCTGCTCCTACAGTGGGTTGGACAATCGCGCGTGACCCGAGCCAGTAGAGTAATGGCCGAGCCAGATTGTGGGACACGGTGCAGCTTCTAGCTGCGGTTACATGATTATGGGATCGCGCACGCGCGCGATCAAGGCGCGAGTGACGACCAGCGCCGTCATGGCGAGCCGCGCACGGCCGCGGATACCCCGCGGCCGGCGCGCCACCCACCGTACTGCGCCTGCCAGTCTACTCACCGCCCCACGGTGCCAGCTCCAACCGAGGCGCTGGCCTTCGGCGCGCCCTCTGGGCCGTGGTCGTAGTCCTGCACGCTCGAAATGTTCGGCATTCCGAAGGTGTGACCGTTCCATCCATTGAAACCGTTCATGTGGAACAGCCACAGCCCGCTCCGCATGTCGGAGAGAACGATCAAGCCGTCACGATTGCGCACATCGACTCCGAATGCCCCCTGCATGACGCTGTTCGTGCTCTCCCATCCACCATCCTGCGTGCCGCCAAAGCCGTGCAGGTGCGTGCACTCGCAGGTGAAGTAGTGCGCGTCAGTCTTGGGATTGAGGGGATCCTTGAGATCGAACACCTGCAATCCATCCTCATACGCCGACACGAACACGTACGGCCAGCGCACTTCATGGTTGTGTGACAAGTCGCGCCAGTCCGCACTCCAGCCCGCGATCGGGTTGTCCAGGTTCTTGGTCTGTCCGGACTGGCCAGGCGTCAGGTCCCACACACGGAGCGGCGTGTATTCGTACTCGGTCTCCGTGACCGCATACTTGCCATCGGGCGACGGCGTGAAGGTGTGCGCGACGTCCATTCCCAGACCGGTGATCGTGAACATCTCGACCGGCTTCTCCGGATGCGAGACATCCCACACCGAGTATCCGCCAAGTCCGGCGCCGTAGAACTTGTCCTGGTGCGAGCCCGGATCATATGCGACGTCGAAATCGTGGTACCCGCCTCCACCAATCTGCTTGAAGGGCGTCGGGTTCGGTACGTCGCCGATCAGCCACGTGCTCGAGTCCTTGCCGCTCACGACCTTGTCGAGATCATAGATGAGCGCCTTCGGCTCGTTGATGGTCGCGAAGTACAGGACACGGCCATCGGAGTGCTTGTACGCGAAGCTGTTGTGGAACCCGCCAGGCGATTGCGCGTACCGGATGCGGGCGACCTCCTTGACCTTGCTCGAGTCCGGAAGTCCGGTCACGTCGAAGATGATCGCGCCAAGGTCCGCGTCCGGCGTGCCCTGCTGGAATTGGAACGACTGGGCGTAGTAGTAGTGGTCCCCAATCTTGAAATACTTGCCGTCCATCGCACCGATGCCGCGGTGCAACTCCGGATGCTCGATGGTCCAGTCGAAGATTTTCTTCGGATGGGTCTCGTCGCGCACATCATAGATCTGCGCATCATAGTTGACGAACCCGCTGATGTAGACGTACGGACGCCCCGGATCCTGCTCCATCTCGATGTCCGCGGCCTTCCAGAGCCCCGGATGCGTCACGACGTGCGCGAGCATGTGGAGGCTTTCACTGCCTCCGTGCTTCTGGTCGAACGGGCGCACCTGGACTCCGGGATCCTGGGCACGCGCAGTGACCGCGAGTGTACACAGGACAACGGCAAGACTCATTGCACGCATCGTTGCTGCTCCTACAGTGGGGTTGACCGAGCGCGAGACCCGGTTCGGTGCCGCCAAGCACCCGAGCCAGATTGTGGGACACGGTGCAGCTTTCTAGCTGTCATCCAGTGATTATGGGCAGCGGGCCGTGCGCGATCAAGACGGCGGCCCAGATCGCTCGCGACGGATCGCCCGCGGCTGGTCGCAAAAATGCTGGTCGCAAAAGGCTGGTCGCTAGCGCTGGCTCGCCTCGCCGGCGCGAACCTGGGCCTCGTACCGCGGAGACCCGCCACGCGGAATGCTCAGGGACCGCCACTCCGCTCCCCGGAAGTGTTTCGCGAGTAGCACGATTTGCCCGACGTGATACGCGTAGTGGGTGAGCTGCGCGGTTGATGGCCTGCATCACCGAGTGCCGCTCACCCCGGATCCGCACTTCCCGCCCGAGATCGGCATCCGAGAGCGGCTCGAGTGCCGCGAACACCAGCTGCCACCCGGCCTCCCAGAGGCCGAGGACCGCGGCCCGCGTCGCCGGAGGGTCCGCGAACTCGGCCTCGCGGGCGCGGTCCGGCTTCTCGCCATCGGTGGTGAGGAAATCGGTCCAGCGCGAGCGCATGTTGCCCGCCATGTGCTTAACGATCAGCGCGATCGAGTTCATCTCACCGTCCAGCACCCGGGCGAACTCGTCGTCCGTCACCTGCGCCATTGCCCCGTCGCCCAGTTTCTTGTAGGCGCGAAAGACCGACAGCGCGTCGGTGAGATAGGAAGTCGTGAACTCGAGTGCCATCGCCGCCGCCGGTGGAAGCCCGCTAGGTCCCGCTGGGGAGGCCCGCTGCGGAGGCCCGCTGCGGAGGCCCGCTGGAGAGTCCCGGTGGAGAGTCCCGGCGGAAGGATCCGCTGGAATAATGCCGCTGTAGATCCGCCCTCCAACGTATCATCTTGCGGGACCGCGCGGCAGCCGTAATGCACGGAACACGACAGGCAGCAGAAGGTCACCGTCCCGGAGCCCCATGGACCACGCACAGCTGATCGCCAGACTCTCCACCAGCCCATGGACCGCGATCCCGTTGCTGTTCGTCGCCGGTATGCTGACGAGCCTCACACCCTGCATCTATCCAATGATCCCCATCACGGCGGCGGTCGTCGGCGGAGAAAGCGCCCGGAACGCCGCAGCCTCCCGGTTGCGGCCGCTCGTCCTGACCCTGTCGTATGTTGTCGGTCTTGCGCTCGTGTACTCCAGCCTGGGCGTGCTGGCCAGCCTGACCGGCACGCTCTTCGGGTCCGTCAGCTCGAATCCGTGGGCCTATTTCGCCATGGCGAATCTGCTCGTGCTCTTCGCGCTCGCCATGCTCGACATCATCCCACTCCGCGTGCCGTCAGCTCTGTTGCAGCGGGCGGCCCAGGCCGGCCGCGGCGGCGAGGTGGCCGGTGCGTTCGTCATGGGCGCGGCCTCCGGCTTGGTCGCCGCCCCCTGCTCCGCGCCGGTCATGGCGGCGGTGCTGACATGGGTCGGCACGACGCATAGTGCCGTGCTGGGATTCGTCTACCTGTTCGCGTTCTCCCTCGGCATGTGCACCTTCCTCGTCGCCGCGGGTATCTCAGCAGGCGCCCTCGCCCGCCTGCCGCGAGCCGGAGCCTGGATGGTGTGGGTCAAGCGGCTGTTCGCGATCGTGATGCTCGGCGCCGCCGAGTACTACCTGATCCTCACCGGCCAACAACTCATCTAATGCTGATCATGGTGGCCACACCCCTCCGCCAAGCCATCTTCGCCGCCTTCGTTGTCCTCGGCGCCACCGTCGTCACGACTCCCGCCCGGGGGCAGGATGGTGGCATTGCCGTTGGCTCCCATCCGCCAGCGGCCGCGGTGCAATCGCTGGATGGCAAACCCGCGGAACTGGGCGGGATCGTCGGCTCGGGCCCAGCAGTCATCGAGTTTTGGGCCACGTGGTGCCCGAACTGCAAGCAGTTAGAGCCAGCGCTCGCCGCCGCGCAAAGCAAGTACGCCGGGCGTGTGCGTTTCGTGACGGTGGCGGTCGCCATCAACGAATCCATCGAGCGGGTGCGCAAGCACGTCGCGGTACATCCGATCGGCGGTACGGTGGTGTTCGATGCAAACGGCAATGCGGCCAGTGCGTACGACGCGCCGGCGACGTCGTATGTCGTCGTCATTGACCGGACGGGTCGGGTCGTGTATACCGGCGTCGGCGGTACGCAAGACATTGACGCCGCAATCCATAGGGCGATCTAGCAAGGAGAGCAACCCGGCCAATATCGCCTCGAGCGAGGGGGGACGGTGGCGACCGTTGACCGGCCGTCCACCGCCCCTCTCCCTGTCGAGCGAGTTCTGCTGCTGGTTGTCCCCTGCTGGTTGTCCTGCTGGTTGTGCTGTCGTTGCTCTGCTAGTTACCCGACGCGCTCGGTGCCGCCGCCGGCGTCACTTGATCGATGGCGTGGGCCAAATCGGCGTATGCCGCTGGCGAGAGCACCTTGAACGCTGGTGTCTCGTAGGCGATGTGGCCGTCCGGCGCCACCACGAACAACGAGCGATTGTCGACGTTGTTTTTCGTGTCGAAGGCACCGTACAACTTCCCGACGACACTGCCGATGTCACTGGTGAACACAATCGGAAAGTCCGATTCACGCGCCCAATTGGCGAGCGTGGTATCGGCGTCGGCGCTAATGCCGATGACGGCTACATGGCGGCCGTTGTGGAACAGCGTGGCGTACTGATCACGGTACGCCTCCATTTGGATGGTTCAGCCCTTGGTCCGCGCCTGATAGAAGAACGCCAGCACGACCGTCTGCCCGCGGTAATCGGAGAGATGCACCGGCGCCTTCAGTAAACCGTACCGTGTGGCCCCCGGCAACGTAAAGTCCGGCGCCATCGCACCGGCAGGCGGACTCGCGCTGGGGGAAGCGCCCGGGGTGCTGGGTTGCGTGCTGGCCTGCGCCCTCGCGCGCGGTGCTTGCGACAGCGCAACCACCGCGAGAGCCAGCATCAATCCCGTTCGAGAACATATTCGCATCAGTTGGACTCCTGTCCTGTGGACAGGGCCCAATCTACGGCCTGGCGAGGGGGAGGCGACCCCGAGTGCTTACATCGCGGCGCGGGAACGGCGGGTTCGCGCCCTCACATCGCGCCGAAAGCATCCGGCGACGTGATCGTTGGCAATGCCGGTGGCCTGCATCCAGGCATAGGTGGTGACCGCACCGACGAACTTGTAGCCGCGCAGCTTGAGCTGAGCGGAGATCGCCGCCGACAGCGGAGTCTGGGCCGGGACCTTTCCGGTGTTCAGGATCGGGGCGCCGCCCGCCATCGACCAGGCGAGCGTCGCAAGGTCGTCACCGGCGGCCTGGAGCGCCTCGAAGATCTTCGCATTGCTGATCGTGGCCTCGATTTTCGACCGCGACCGCACGATGCCCGGATCCCTGAGCAACCGGGTGACGTCCCTCGCCCCAAACCGCGCCACGACAGCGGGATCGAAGTTTCGGAACGCCGCTCGAAACGCGTCCCGCTTCCGCAGGATCGTGATCCAGGACAGCCCGGCCTGGAAGCCTTCGAGCATGAGCACTTCCCAGAGCGTACGGCTGTCACGGACCGGCACACCCCACTCACGGTCGTGGTATTCCCGCAGCAACGGGTCCGTCTCCGCCCAGGGACACCGGCGTTTCGCCTGCGGTTGGCTCGCCTTCCGCATAAAGTCCGATATAATCGTGGCACCCTGCGATGTCGAGTCGGAGCATCATGGGGCAGACCCGGTAGCCGTTTGGGTGGCCCTTTGGCCCACCGTGTGCAAGCATTTATACCCACGAACGGTCCGGCCCCACATCCACGGAGTGACGATGGGAACGATTATCTGGGTGGTCGTGCTCCTGATCGTGGCGTACGTGTTGCTCCGGGCGCTACCGGACATCGCGCGCTACATCAGAATGCGCCGCATGTAGACGCCGGGCGGGCGGCGCCGTTAGTGGGTGACCACCTGGTTCATCCACGCATTGGCGCGGTAGTCACGCTCCGAGACGACAGCGTGCTTGAGATCCGACGACACGGACACGTCGCGGACCGGGCGGGCCGTGGCGCCCAGCCGCTCCACCTGCCCTGGGCCCGAGATCCTGAAGAACGTGGCGTTGTCCTCGGTTTGCGCGACCTGGAGCAGCATGCTGCGATCGGCGAGATGCTTCACGGTGCCATGTTCGGCGAATGACCGGCCCCACTCGGTCATCGATCCGTCGTCGAGCGACACGACGCCCACGATGAGCGAATCGCCCTGAGGGCCACCGTAGGCGCCATACAGCAACTGGTGGTCGGTGAACCCCGCGTCGAGGTGAACGATCGCAACATATTGCTTCGCCAACGAGATACGCCGCGTGTGGCCACCCTGCTCCACCATGATCCGATCGTTGCTGCGTGGAACCCATGCCCATCCGCCGGCGACCGGCGTTGCGGTCGTTATCGTCGAATCCGGGATGTCGAGGTAGTTGCGTTGGACTCCGGTCCGCACGTCCGCTTGCGTGAGACGCAAGCCTCCGGGAATCTGTGTCGCGAGACCCGCCGTGACCGAATCCGTCCAGAACGCCACCAGCGGGAGCCCAGCGCCAGGGATCGGTGCCTCGGCGCCACCATCGAACGGCAACAGGGAGAACCGTGCCGCCGTGTAGCCGCCGCCGACCGGGACGACCCGCCGCACCAGCAAGCGCGCGCCGTCGGATGAGAGTGAGGCGCTGACTCCACTCGATGCGTGGGCCACCCGGCGATCGTCCGGATAACGTCCATTGAGCACCTGGGCGAAGTCCAGGTCCCACACGCTGAAATCGAAGGTGCCCTCATCCATCACCATCTGGGCGCCATTGGCAGTGAGCGAGAAGTTGGTGAATACCGCCGTGACCATCGTGTCTTGCTGGGTGGAGAGGTGACCCGTCTCGCGGTCGAGTCCGATGCGAACGATCGACTCGCCCGCGGCGTGCCCCGCGCGCGACAGCCACACGGCATCCCTGGTCGCGAGCCCGCCGCACGTGCACGCGTTGACGACGTGATCGGCGACACGCCCGCTGCGGTCGATCACCTGCCACAAGCCATGCGGTTGCTGCAAAATCAACGTCACGATCCAGCTGGTCCCCGGAACGGAGGAGATGGCCGCGACGCCTTGTCCCGTGCCCGCCAACCGGATGCTGTCCCGCGGAACGCCATCCAAGCCCGCCACACCAATCCAGTAGACGGAATCGGCGTGCGCCGTCGCGCCCAACAGGAGTGAGTCGCCACCCGCATAGAACGTGGCGTAGCCTCCGGTCAGAAACCGCGGCGTGCCGCCCAGCGCCGAGAGCAGGTAGCTGCCCGCACGTCCGCTGATCGTGCCCCCGAGGAGCAGGTTCCTGCGGTCAGGACTCCACTCCAGACCGTAGGCCGCCGTGGCTCCTTCGAGAATCGCGCGCGTTGTCGCGCCGCCGACATCCTGCTCTTCCACCGAATACGTACAGGTCCCCCCAGCGCAGTGGCGAGTCACGAAGGCCAGCTGCTTGCCATCCGGAGAGATCGCCGGAACGAGGATAGTCCCGGTGACGGTGAGTTGCGTCTTGCGCCCCAGACTCGCGTGCTCGGCCGCAGCCGGTGGATGCTTCGACCGGAATGCGTACGCTCCACCGGCGAGTAGCGCCACGACGACGACCGCCGCGCCCACGAGCATGGCCGTCCGGCGGCCCTGGCCCGGTGCCCGCGCTTCGCCGCCGTCGGCGGCATGCGGCACAGTGAGCGCCTTGGCGAAATCGCCGGCGCTGGCGAAGCGGTCAGCTGGGGTCTTGGACAGCGCCTTGGCCACCGCGGCATCGATATTCGCGGGGACCGCGTCGCGCAGGACACGCAGATGCGTCGGCCGCTCAGTCATCAGCTTCGCGATCATCGCCTGCGCACTGGCGCCGGTGACGGGCGGCTCCCCAGCAAGCATCTCGTACAGCACCGACGCCAGCGAATACACGTCGCTGCGGGCATCGATGTGCCGGTCTCCCGTTGCCTGTTCGGGACTCATGTACTGTGGCGTACCCAGCGAGAGCCCGGTCTCAGTGAGGCGCCCGCCGCCCGCTTGCGTCACGGCGAGCGCGATGCCGAAGTCGGTCAGCATCGCCTCGCCCTCCTGGATCAGGATGTTCTCGGGCTTGATGTCGCGGTGGACGAGCCCCTGACGGTGCGCGTAGTCGAGCGCGCTGGCCACCTGCCTGGTGATCGTGAGGGCCTCGTCGAGTCCGAGCTGGCGCTCGCGCGTCAGCTTGGCGCGGAGCGATTCCCCCCGGACGAACGGCAGCACGTAGTACAGGAGCCCATCAGCCTCGCCCGAATCGATCAGGGTGAGAATGTGCGGGTGATCGAGCCGCGCCGAGATCTTGATCTCGGTGAGGAACCGCTCGGAACCGAGCACGGCCCCCAACTCGGGCCGAAGCACCTTGAGCGCGACGTCACGATCGAGCTTCCGGTCATGCGCGAGATAGACGGTCGCCATCCCCGCCCGCGCCGATCTCCCGCGAAATGACGTAGCGATCACTGAGCGCAGCCGTGACCTGCGGGATGTTGCTCATACCCGAAGCTCGTAGAGAGAGGATGCCTACGCCAGGGCCACCGGTTCCCGGCACCTGCTCTGTAGATCGGATCAGCCCCGCGCGAGCCGACAATCCGCTCCCGCGGGTGGGGAACCGGGGGCCTCGCCGGGCCCCCGCCCCGTTCAGTGACTGTTCAGTGACAGCTTCCCGGTACGACGTGGCCGCGGCGAAGATCGACGGTACAGGTTTTCAGCACTGCCCCCGTCGAGCCATCGAAGATCTGCAGCGACGCATCCTGGTTGCCCTGGCCGGGCGATGCCGCCGTGAATGTCAGCAGCAGGTGCAGATACACATCCTTCGAGACCGTCGTGTCGCCGGTGACGACCAGGGTGTCGGTCAGCCAGCGCGTCCACGTGCCGCTGACAGGATACCAGTCCCGATGCCGCGGATTGGGGAACGTGAGATTCGCCGTCGTGTCGGACGCCACCCATTTGTGATTGCGCTGCTGGTTCGTCCCCGTGAACGTCACCGAATCGAAGAAGCTCGCACTTCCGTTCCAGACATGCGTCGATGCGCTCGAGAGCACCGAGCCGGTACCCGGCTCCTGCGTCCCGGTGAGCGCGTTGGCGCTGCTCCCGTGATGGTGCCCGCCCCACCGTTCGGAATCTCCGTTGAAATCACCAATGAACGCGTATGTCGTTGCGACCGAGTCGGTGGAATCCGCGACGAACCGGGCCTCGCAACCCGCGGCCGAGAAGAACTGCCACGTGCGGGCATACGCGATCGTGTCGGTCGGACTCGAGTCCGGGAACGTGAAGGTGAAGCCGGCGGAATCCACCGGGCACGCGCCATCGACGGTCGCCTGCGGACCCCATCCCCATGGCCCGCCGGCTCCGCAATCCCGGCGGAAAGAGTCCCCGTCCGCCCGGACCACCGCCAAGCGGCGCGCCCATGCGCAGATTCGGGCCGCCGCCGGGCCCGAAGTTTCCGCCCAACCCGGCATTGGCTTCCGCCTGCTGGTAGTCCGCGACCGAGCTCGCGACCTCATTCGCGGAAACGTTCGCGACATCCTCGGACGCCTGAACGGTGATGGCACTGCCGCCCGGGGAGGTTGCGTTTCCACTCCCCCCGCCGCTGCACGCCGCGACCGTCGCGGCGGTGGCAATGCCCAGAACGGTGGCACAGCTCCGGAATGTCATACGCATCCCTCCAGGTAAGTTCGCGGGCGATGTACGCCGGGTTGTTCGCCCAGCCGGGCGCCCCCGGCTGCCAGGGATGGCGGCTCTGGGGCTAGGTACCCCGTGGCGTTCTATGGTTCCCCATGCGTTGGCTCTCCATGATTTTCGCCGGCGGGGGTCACGGCGTTGGGCGCCGCCCGCCGGACGCCCCGCCGGACGCCCCGCCCCGGCACGCAGTCAAACGGTACGCTGTCCCATATCGCGGGACACACACTCTTACGCGGTGCGGCGCTCGGCGCTACGTTCGGTCACTGCCGCGCGAATCTTGGAACAGGGTTCGCGAATCGAGAGATCGCAACGAGGAGTGCGAGTCGCATGTCCAGATGGTTCCTGCCCGTGCCGGTGCTCGGCCTCTGTGCCGCCACCGCGCTGGCCGCCGCCCGCCTGCCTGCCCAGCAGCCGGCGTCCCCCCTCACCCCAGCCGACGCCGCCAAAGCCGATAGCGGCCGCCCGCCCTACACGCCGGCCGATGTGCACTTCATGCAGGGCATGATCGGACACCACTCGCAAGCCGTCGTGATGGCGGGCTGGGCGCCCAGCCACGGCGCGCGCGCCGATGTGCTTCGCCTCTGCGACCGCATCAATGTCTCGCAGCGCGATGAGATCGTGACCATGCAGCGCTGGCTGCGCGAACGGCACGAGACGGTCCCCGAAGCGGATTTCCAGTACCCGCCCAAGAGCATGGCCGGAATGCCCGGGATGGAAGGGATGCTGATGCCCGGCATGCTGACGCCCGAGCAGATGGCGCAGCTGGACCACGCGCGCGGCCCCGACTTCGACCGTCTCTTCCTCACGTTCATGATGCAGCACCACCTGGGCGCGCTCACCATGGTCGGCCAGCTCTTCGACTCGCAGGGCGCCGCGCAGGACGACCGCATCTTCAAGTTCGCGTCCGACGTCAGTGCGGATCAGACCGCCGAGATCGGGCGGATGCGCAACATGCTCGCACAGTCGCCCGCCGGGAGCCCGTAAGGCCGCCACGCTCGACGCAGCACCCGTGCGATTGATGGTCGTATCAGATCTCTCGTTCGTCGCTTCAGTTGTCCCACCGTCGTCCGATCACCCCTTCACGCCATCCACATCCTCCATGTCATCTGCGCCACGACTTCTGAGTGGTCCGCCACTCGCCGGCTCCCGCGCGTTCGCCCTCCCCCGATCCGCCGCGATTCTTGCCCTGAGCGTCCTCGCCGCGGCCGGCCTGCGCCTCGGCCGGATCGCACAGCGAGAGCATGTCGCCGTCATCTCGACATGTCGGCCACCGCTCCCACCCCCGACCCCCGCGTCGGCCTCAAGTCCGGATGGTTCAACGCCGGACAGGCGATCTGGAATCTCGACGTGGTCTCCATGACCCCGCCGTCCAAGGATTTCATCAACCCCAGCACGCCCGGCGATGACCGCCTGGTCAACTCCGACCTCGCATTCCTCGGGAACTATGTCATCCAGGGCAACTACAGCGGCATGCAGATCTGGGATATCTCGACTCCCAGCAAGCCGTTCCTCAAGGCGGCGTACATCTGCCCCGGCTCGCAAAGTGATGTGTCCGTCTACGGCCATCTCCTCTTCGTCTCGGCCGAAGCCACGAGCGGTCGCATCGACTGCGGCCTGGGGGGTGTCAAGGACACGGTGAGCGCCGAGCGTGCGCGCGGGATCCGGATCTACGACATCAGTGACATCTCGCACCCCAAGTCGCTGACAATCGTCCAGACCTGCCGTGGGTCGCACACCAACACGCTGATCGCGGACCCCAAGGATCCGGACAACGTCTACATCTACGTCTCGGGATCGGCGCCCGTCCGGCCCGCCAACGAGATGCAGGGATGCTCGGGCGGCCAGGTGGACCAGGATCCGAACACTGCGCTGTTCCGCATCGAGGTGATTCAGGTCCCGCTCGCGCACCCCGAACAGGCACATATCGTGAGCTCGCCGCGCATCTTCGGCGGACTCGCTCCGGCCGCCCGTCACGGCGACTCGCCGGAAGACTCGGTGGCGCTCGACAAGATGCTGGCGCACGCCGGCTACACGCGCGCGATGTTCGCCAAGCTCTTCGCCGGGGGCCCGACGCAATGCCATGACATTACGGCGTACCCCGCCGTGGGATTGGCGGGCGGTGCGTGCGGCGGCTACGGCCTCCTGCTCGACATCCACGACCCCGCTCACCCCGTCCGCATCAGCCAGGTCACGGACACCAACATGGCGGCCTGGCACTCGGTGACGTTCAACAACGACGGCAGCAAGATCCTTTTCTCCGATGAGTGGGGCGGCGGATCCCAGCCGCGGTGCCGCGCCAGCGATCACCACGAGTGGGGCGCAGACGCGATCTACACGCTCGCCAACGGTACGATGACGTTCCAGAGTTACTACAAGATGCCGGCGCCGCAGTCGATCTACGAGAATTGCGTCGCCCACAACGGCTCGCTGATTCCGATCCCGGGCCGCGATGTGATGGTGCAGGGCTGGTACCAGGGCGGCATCTCGGTGTTCGACTGGACCGACGGCGCACGCCCCAAGGAAGTGGCCTACTTCGACCGGGGCCCGCTGGACTCGACCAAGCTCGTGCTCGCGGGCTACTGGTCGGCGTATTACTACAACGGGTTGATCATCGGGTCCGAGATCGCGCGCGGCCTCGACATGTTCCAGCTGAAGCCAAGCGGATTGATCTCGCAGAACGAGATCGATGCGGCCAAGACGGCGAAGCTCACCTATCTCAACGTGCAGGGACAGCCGCAGTACACGTGGCCCGCCACGTTCGTGCTCGCCCGCGCATACCTCGACCAGCTCAATCGTTCGAACGGCATCGCACAGGACCGGTCGGCGGCGATCGCTGCCGCCCTCCACCACGCCGAACAGCTCAAGGGCACGGAACGGCAGACTGCACTGACGGCCCTGGCGACACAGCTCGACGGCGACGCACAGAACGCGGGCGATGCGGCGAAGGTACGCATGCTCTCCGCGGCCGTGAAGGACCTGTCCAAGGCGCAGACCTGACCGCGCCCCCACCCCAACCAGCCCCGAATCCCTGATCCCTAATCTCTAGTCCCTGACCCGGCCGGCGGCGCGCCAGCACTCGACGCGCCGCCGCCACCGGTGCTCGGCCACTCCACGGCAGCACGCTGTTTTCGCAGTACGCTGTTACTGCAGCACGCGCACCGGGTCCGCGCGGGTGGCTCTCAGCGCCGGAAGCATCGTGGCCACGCCCGCGACTCCCATCAGTACCAGCACGACGGCCAGCGCAGTCACTGGATCGCCGGCGCCTCACGCCATAGAGCGACCCGCGCAGCAGCCGCGACACTGCGATCGCACCCACACCGCCAAGGACCACACCCGCCGCCACCTGGCGCGCACTGGGATGTCAAGGGCGACGGCCCGAGCCTTGCCCAGACCAATCGCATATGGCCATCGGCGGAATCCAGGTCGGCGCGCTCCTGAAAAAAGTCGGACGCAGCATGCTCGCCACCGACGTCCTCGGCCTCTCGGCGCAGACGGCGTACTACTTCTTCTTCTCCCTGTTCCCCCTCATCCTCTTCTCGGCGCCGCTTCTCAGCTTGCTCGGTAACAAGCGGGACACCGTCGACGCGATCATGGCGAAGGTGGCGCCGGCTGTACCAGCCGACGCGTATCACCTGATCGCCGGTGTCGTCAACGATGTCGTATTCGCCAAGGGCGCACCTGGCGCCATGTCGGTCGGCGCGTTGCTCACCCTCTGGGCGGGCTCCAACGTCTTCTCGGCCCTGACCGACACACTCAACCGCGCCTTCGCCGTCACCGACACGCGCCCGTGGTGGCGGAAGACCCTGATCGCATTCGGATTTGTCGTCGGGGCGGCGATCGCGGGATTGGTGGCGACCATCGTCCTCCTGGACGGCGAAAATGTCGTCCACGTGATCGCCGGGATCGTCGGACTGGGCGACACCAGCAAAGTAGTGTGGACCATCGTGCAGTTTCCCGTGGCGATCGCGTTCGTGATCCTGCTCACGTGGGCGATCTACTATGTCCTCCCCGATCTCCGGATGACGTGGGGCGAAGCGGCGCTGGGAGCGGTCATTGCCACGACGCTCTGGCTCGTCGTGACGCTGGCGTTCCGGCTGTACGTGCAGCACTTCGGCAGTTACAGCCGTATGTACGGCACAATCGGCGCGGTCATCGTTCTGCTCGTATGGATGTATCTGACGATGCTGTCCGTACTCACCGCCGGGGTCGTTGCCGCGGAGGTACACGGCGAGTTGTCCGGACGACATACGCCGGGCGACTCCCGCCGTGGCAAACCGCATGGACGCAAGGCGGAGACGGCGCGCGAGCTGGGAGTTCGGAACTAGTCACACCGCAGGCGCCGGCAGCGCGAAAACCAGGTCACCATTGCCACGCAGAGGGATCACCGATGGCGGAGAACGGAGGGGTGCACCACGGGGAGATCGTCGAAACGGACGTCGAGATCATGACACCCGACGGAACGTGTGACGCCGCGTTCACACACCCGAAGTCCGCCGCGCATCCCGCGGTGCTCCTGTGGGCCGATGCGTTCGGATTGCGCCCGTCGATGCGCGCCATGGCGAAACGTCTGGCCGCCGGTGGCTACTCGGTCCTGGTCCCCAATCCGTTCTACCGTCTGACGAAGGCGCCCTTCACGGACGCATCGAAAATGAGTTTTCAGAACCCGGCCGACATGGCGAAGATTCGCCCGCTCCTCGCAAACGCAAAAGCGCCCGGTCACGCGGAGACGGACGCGGTCGCGCTCTTCGGCTTCCTCGACGCGCAGAAGCCGGTGAATACCGAGCGGAAGGCTGGAGTTCACGGCTATTGCATGGGCGGATCGCTGTCCGTCAGGACGGCAGCCAGGCTCCCCCACCGCATTGGCGCCGCTGCGTCGTTCCACGGAGGAGGCCTGGTCACCGATGGCCTCGATAGCCCACACCTGCTCGCCCCCGCAATCAAAGCCCATGTCTATATCGGGATCGCGGCGGACGATGACGCGCGCCAGCCCGGCGTGAAGGAGACGCTGCGAGAGGCGTTTGCGGCGGCAAAGGCTCCGGCCGAGATCGAGGTGTATCCGCACACGATGCACGGATGGTGTGTCCCGGATATGCCGCCCCACGATGGGACCCCGGTCTACAACAAGGCCGCGGCCGAGCGCGCTTGGGGCAAGCTCACCGCCCTGTACAAGACCGCGTTGGCCTGACTCGATCGGGCGGCGCGGTTCGGCGCACCGCCAGGGCTCGGCGTAGCACGCGCCGGCCCAACCCGGGCCACGATGGCGGACGCGGCATGGCAATTGATGACGGTGAAGGTGATACCGGTCAGGCCACAAAGCCGTCAACGTCAATGATGGCCTTCGCAAAGGCCTGCGGCGCTTCCTGCGGAAGGTTGTGACCGATACCTCCCGTGAGCGTGCGATGTTCGTACTTGCCCGTGAATTTGTCGCGGTACGCGGCTGGCGGGAGATGCGCCGCGGCGCCCAAAGACATCAACGGCCGCGCCGCCGAGCGGCCCATGCCAAACTTCGCCGCGGCAATGCCCATTGCGGCGGTTCCCACAAATCCGCGGCGATCTATTTCATTCGGACATGGTGGTACCCTCCGTTCCGGCCCGGACCAGCCGGTCGAGATCAGGGGTTGCGGGTTCTCAGCGTGATGAGATGTGCCGCGCCTGCGCTCTCTTCAATAGCAGCCAGGAAGAGTTTCGCGCGCTGCTTCCGTTCGTGATGGACGGGCTTCCATGACCAGCCCGGCTTGCCTTCACTCGACGGGCCCATATACGCGAGCCGCGTCGTAGAATCAAACATTGCGCCGCCGAGCGTCCAGCCGGTCCCAAAGTTATAGACTTGGTTGATTGCTCGCTGCATGGTCAGCAGAATGGTCCAGTTGCGCGTATCCCCCGTCGGCGATACTCTCACGCGACGCGACCCTCAGGGGCGGCGCCGATGCGATTCTGCCGCGGCAATCACAATGAATCCGAAGGGCCCCGCAATGATCATCAGATCCTCCAGCCTGCTCCTCCGGTGCGCTCTCGTCGCGTGTGCCGCGGCGGCCTGCACGCCTCGTAACCCCGCGGTCCGCTTCACGGTTACGGTGCCCGCCACTGCGCACTCCGGCCCACTGACCGGACGCGTATTCATCGTCCTGTCGCGCGACTCGGCGCCCGAGCCACGGCTCGCGATGGGCGCGCGCACGATGACGACGCCGTTTTTCGGCGTTGACGTCGCGGGCCTGGCACCCGGCCAGCCGGCGGTGATCGATGACACCACGCGGGGTTATCTCACATTGACGCTGCGCGATATTCCGCCCGGCGACTACTACGTGCAGGCGCTCGCCAACGTCTACACCGAGTTCCATTGCGCCGACGGCCACACGATCTGGGCGCATATGGACCAGTGGGAGGGACAACACCTCACACGGTCGCCGGGCAACCTGGTGAGCCCGGTGCAGCGGGTGCACCTCGATCCCGCAAAAGGCTTCGACATCAACCTGCAGACGACGACCGTGATCCCGCCGATCGTGGTCCCTGCAGATACGAAATGGGTCAAGCGCATCAAGATCCAGAGCGACATTCTGACCAAGTTCTGGGGTCACCCGATGTTCATCGGAGCGACCGTGCTCCTGCCGCAGGGATATGATGAACATCCCGCGGTTCACTACCCGGTGCTATACGAGCAGGGACACTTTCAGCTCACGGCGCCGATGGGCTTCACTACCGACAGCACACCCGCCCCGACGGCCGTCCAGCTCGCGCGCCAGGCCAGCTACAACACCGAGCCGGGGTACGAGTTCTATAAGGAGTGGACGGCGCCGAAGTTCCCGCGGATGTTCGTCATCACCTTCCAGCATCCCACGCCCTATTTCGACGATTCCTACGCCGTCAATTCCGCGAACAACGGCCCGTACGGCGATGCGATCATGCAGGAGCTCATTCCCTATCTCGAATCCCACTTCCGCATCATCGCCAAACCCTACGCCCGAGTGCTGAGCGGCGGATCGACGGGTGGGTGGGAATCGCTCGCGCTCCAGTTGTACCACCCCGATTTCTTCGGCGGGACGTGGACGCTGTACCCTGACCCGATCAGCTTCCGCCACTACGTCGAATCCGACGCCTACGCCGACACGAACGCGTTCATCATGGGCACGCCGCCCCTGTTCACGACAATCAGTGAATGGCTACACCCCGAGCGCTACTTCGCGCGCGCCATTGATGGGCAGGCCGTGCAGTCCATGCGCCAACTCAGCCAGCTCGAGGACGTCGAGGCGAGTCATGGACGGGCAGCCGAGCAGCTCGAAGATCTGGGAGGCGGTGTACGGGCCTGCCGGTGCCGACGGATATCCGGCGCCGCTCTGGGACAAGGAAACCGGCCACATCGATCACACCGTCGCCGACTATATGAAGACGCACGGATTCGACTTGACCGAATACGTGAAGCAGAACTGGTCGACGCTGGGCCCAAAGCTCGCCGGCAAGATCCACATCGATTGTGGCGACATGGACAACTACTTCCTCAATCTCGCCGTGATGGACATGCAGGCCGTGTTCGACTCGTCGAAGTCACCACACGTCGAGGCCGAATTCCGTTATGGCCGGCCGCTCAAAGGCCATGGCTGGCAACACACCTCGAATGCCGGGCTGCTACACGAAATGGCGGCCGCGATCACCGCCCACGCAGCCGCGGGCGACAATTCGAGCGCCTGGAAGTATTGAGCCGGTATTGAGCACGGAGATGGCCTGCGTGCGAGGGGGCTGCTCTTTGCTGAGCACGGCCCGTGACACGGATAGGTCTGGACCCGGCCGGCCTCACAGGCAACATTAGGTGACCGACCACGCTCACTATCGGAATCGGAGCCGCCAATGACCAGTGTACAGATCGAGCGAGAGACCTATGAGATGCCTCCGAAGGACGGGTTCAGCGTCGCGGCATTTATCACGGTCGCCGACATCAACCGATCGCTGGATTACTACGAAAAGGTGTTCGGGGCAGAGATCTTGAGCAGAGGAGACGGCGATGCGCCCGGGTACCTTCGGCTGGCGAATACATGGATGATCGTCAACGTCGGCGGCGGACCGACGCCCGACAAGCCGACGGTGGTCCTCAGCGTCCTCGCCGACCAGAACAAGATCAGCAGCTTCCTGAATCTTCGCGTCGCCGACATTCAGGCGTGCTACAAACTCTGGAAAAGCCGGGGTGCCCACTTCATCACCGAGCCGTTGGACAAGTACGGCGAGACGCGGTGCTACATCCGCGATCCTGACGGCTATATCATTGAAGTCGGACAGAGCAAGCCGGATTTCAAGTACGGCTGACAGCCGGCGCCCCAGTCTTGCCGAACCGCAGCCCGCGTGTTTTCTTGGCTCGCCGTGACCCCGAGTGACCCCCATTGCCACTCCAAGGAGGAGGCCAGCCGATGAAGGCTATCTCTATCACACTGTTGGCCGGCGCCATGACGGCTGCGGTGGCGTGCAGTAGTTCGTCGACGTCGCCATCCGCGTCGATCGCGGGCACCTATGTCCTGTCGAGCGTCAACGGCCAATCACTTCCCGCGATAGTCACCAAGGCGGGCGACGACACCGCCGTCGTCGTCACCGACACGTTGGAACTCAGCGCGAGCAATACCTACACCCGTCACGCGGTCGACACGCTCCGGTCTCAGGGCAGCGGGCCAACGCCGTATTCGCATGTGAGTAACGGGACCTACGCCCGCTCGGGGTCGTCAATCACGCTCACCGATGCCGCGACGGATTCATCAGCCACGGGCACGATCGCCAACAACGCGATCACGATCAGCAGCATTGAAAACGGCTTCTCCGTGACCGGGGTATTCAGCAAGCAGTAGCGCGCAGGGACCGTCTAGCGCCCTCGCTGAGGAAATGTGCGGACCCATGTTGTCACTGGGTCGTCCCGGTCGCCGGTGGCACTCCCAGCTTCTTCGCGACTCGGCGCGCAAACACTCTCGATCCCTGGGCGACCATTTCGCGAGAATTGCCTTTCAGCTCGTACTCGTCATCCATAACCAGGTCATGGGCGGTAACATTGACAAGCTGGCCGCTGAATAGCCAGATCAGATTGCTCGTTTTGCTGATCGTGCCCATCACGACGTATCGCACTCCGGCGGCGCGGCCCACTACCCGGCCACAGGCGACGATCGTGTTGCAGGGATGACCGTCTGCCGTGTCCATCGCGGCCCGCGAAGACTCCGCAGCCATCACGGCAGCGGAATCGGCCAACGTGATCTCGGGGTAGAGCGCGAAGTTCCTGCGAAGTGCCGCGGTGGCGGAATCGCCCATCGCCGAATCGCCTGGCTCGATCGAGTTCGCGTGCGTACCGTAAAATGCGAAAGCGAGCAGGACGATTTTGACAGGCGTGGCGCTCGGGTTGCTCGTAAGCGACGCCTGCGCTCCGGCCGTCGTGGCACAAAGTACCGCGGCTACGCCCGTTCTCACGCTCCAGCTGAACCACCCACCGCTCATTTCGGCTCCACTATGAGGACGGGCCGCTTGAAAGCAAGTTCGGGTCCGGTGCGGCGCGCGGCCCCCGGGTTCGAGGAGAACGCCTCGCGGCGGACTGGCGACCGCGACGACAATCAACTCATTGTCTCACAAGTAGCAGGGGCGGGACTCGAACCCGCGACCCCGGCATTATGAGTGCCGCACTTGGCTAGCGCAACGACATCACCGATGAGGTTGTCATTGGCCGTTGCACGACCGGACTGCGTTTGATGGGCGGCGGCGGCAAGTTGCCCCGACTACTTCTTCGGCGAGTCCACCCGTCCCGCCGACAGCACTGCGATCGCGCGATCGAGTCCCGGATCCCTGCCCGCGGCGAGATCCGCCGTCCTCAGCGTCGGAACGGGGATCGTCGGTGGGATCCCGGAGACGTCGAAGCTTGTGCCGCGCTCGGTGAGATAGAGCTCGTTGGGGAGGCCAAAGATCCACCCGTTCGGCAGGTGACGGTCCAGTTCCTGAGAGAACACTCCATTCGTGTGCTCTCCGATTCGATCGACCGCCGGACGGCGGCCCATGAGCGCCTGCGTGAATATCTCGACGGCGCTTACGCTGTAGCGGCTGGTGAGCTCGACCACCGGCCCATGCCATCCCGGCCGCGCGCTTGGCACGACCATGGCGAGCTGCGGAGCGGTCATGAGCGTCGGGTCATTTGGATCGCGACGCGCAACTATGGCATACGCCGTGTAAGGCGCCGTCGCCAGCCGGCTGGCGATCGCCAAGCCGAGTCCACCGGCACCACCGTGACTGAGCCGCATGTCGATGACGAGCCCTCGCCATCCAGCGGAGGACGCGAAGATCGTGTCGAGCGCGGCGTCCAGCGCACGCAGATCGGCCGCGAACCTATCCTCTCCCGGCCGCTCGTAGCTTCTGTCCGGATAGTACGCCCCGAACCTCATCACTCGCAGATATCCGATGGAGTCGCGCAGCATGCCGAACAACACCTGGCCGTTGGCCAACGAACGGAGAGGAACGACGAGGAAACGATTCTGTATGATCTCGAGCGCCCGCGCACGACCGGCGTCACCGATCGGATCGGGATCGAGGCGCTCACCGCCATAGTCGAGCGAGGTGTCCGTGGTCGAGTAGAGGTAGGTGTGGTGATCGTGAAGCGGCTCGATCATCGCGCGGAGCACACCGAAGAGCTCAGGGGCCGACGCATGGATGACGCGAGGGCGAAAGTGATCACGCGTGGCTTGCCAGTCCACGTGGTGGAGATGAAAAAACGGATACTGCTCTCGATACGTTTCCCAGAACACATTGAAGTTGGTGATAGAGTTATCGGCCGTGGTCCGGTCACAGACCGCGGGGAATGAGTCCACGCGATGCAAAATCATGTCCGATTCGGCGTTAGTATAGGTCAGGCGGCCTTGGTCGGCCGCTCCCGTGGCACCGACGAATACGAGCCTCGACGAGTCGTCCACTCGCTGGAAAACGACGCGCGATCCGTCCTGCTCGACCTGACGCGCCTGGAAACTCGGGATACAGCTCAGATCAGTCACCTCGAACGCCTTGAGCAAGTCACCGACCACCTGTATGACGTATCCGTAGCCCTCAGTTCGCCAAAGCCAAAGCCCCGATAACTCCGGGGGCGCCTGCGTCAACGCACGCTTCGGCGGCTGGAGCCGAAAATCGAGTTGATCGGCCCATGCAGGCCGAGTGGCGGCTAAACACCCAAATACGATCAAACGAAGCAGAACCCGTTTCATGCGGAGCTCGTGGAAATGTGTTCTGAGCCTCACGCGTGGCTCGTAGAAGACCTCGGTCACGGTCAGATGCCCAATCAGTTCGGTACGAATAACCCCGGAATGGGGCGTGTCGACGATCATGTTGGACGCACCATAGCGGACGAGTTTCATGGATGAGAGCTGGCGTTATCTGCCCATGACCCTTGGAGTGCGAAGGACACAGCCCCCTTGAAGCCAGCGGTGTCGCCCGTACGCCAGGCCGCGACAGCCAGATGGCGCAGCCGGATACTCGTGTTGAGACCGCCCAGGCGCCGAAAGGGTTTGAAGGGCTGGCCCCTTCAGCTGGGTCAACGCTTCGGCACGGTCCGAGCGAATAGTCCGAAGAAGGGTAACACCAGCGTGACGCCCCTCTGGCCGAACGAATGGCTCGATTCCGTGGCGACGCGAGGTCGACGGGATGAAGGCGGCGAGAGTAATTCGCGGTAGGCTCATGTCGACGCGCGTCGAGGCGCTGCTGTACGCCGTGGCCGCGAACGTGAAGACCAAGCGGCGGAAGCTGCGTGGAGGCGTCTATCTGCAGGGCGTCGATGACGGGTCGTTGTGCCTGTTTCGGCCCGATGGCGGCGACGCGTTCGATGGGTGGAGGCCGCGAACCAAACGCGATTACGTGATCGTGCGGGATATCGAGTCCGTGCATATCGAGGACGCGCGGCCGTGGATTCACCGCTTCACGTCCGGTGTGCGACTCACCTTCGGTCCGCCCGCCATCGCGGTCGCCAGGGCGGACGTGAGTGACGTCAGTACACGCAACAGTACACGAAACACAACGGCCCGCCACAAGGGCGAGCCGTCGCGCTGAAATCTCGGAGGAACATCAACTTGCCAAATAGCAGGGGCGGGACTCGAACCCGCGACCCCGGCATTATGAGTGCCGTGCTCTAACCAGCTGAGCTACCCTGCCGTGCCATTGTACCCGCAGAATCTAGCCGGGCCAGCCATGCCCGGGGAGTCACGCGCGGTACACGTGCCTCCCTGCCCCGGGCCCACCGGAACTCGCTCGGGGCAGGTGCCCGCACGTGACGGTCCGCACCCCCAGACCACGCAATGTGAGGCAGAGGCGTTTGATCAACCTGGGAGACACACCATTATGTCCGACCCGAACGCGCAGTTCACACGTGGCCTGCAGGGCCAGGCGCCCCCTGCCGCCTGGCACAGACCTCGACGAGTGGGCGAAAGGCGACGCTACCCGCAAGTGGAACCTGAATGGGCTCGGCCAATCGGGAGCCGGTCCGTCCACGGGAGACGGCGGGCAAGCCCAGGTCTTTCATTACACCTCACCGCCCGATCCGCGCACCCTGAACATTGGCCTCTTCATGGTGGCGTCGTTCATTGTCTTCTGCCTGTCTGCACCGATTTTTGGCACGCTGTACCCCGCGGCAACCGCGGTAGCGCTTGCGGCCGGATTTATCAGCGATGGGCTGCTCCGCCATACGATGCCGGCATGGGACGCGTCGATCCGGCTCGCCATCTCCCTGCCAGCCGCGATCGCGGTCTTCTGGATCGCCAGCCGCCTCGATCACCGCGCAGCCGCTACCCTGCCAGCATATCGGTGGGTGCGCCACGTGGCGCGTGTCATCCTGGTATCCCTCCTCGTCGCGGCGTCTCTACTGAACCCGGAGGGGAGTCTGGTCCCCACCAACGCGTACCAGCTACACGCGATCGTGTCCAATCCCGCATTCCTTCCGGTCGTTGGCGTGATGGCGGTCGTGACGCACATCGCGCTGACGAAAGCGGCCAAACTTCGCGGCACATGGGAGCGCGGACTCGCGGTGTGGCGCCTCCGGCCCAACGACCTGTCGCAGTAACAGGGCTACAGCGCAGCGAGCCCCGGGGCGTGCCATATTGTACGCCGCCCTCACCAACCGGAGACTCTCGCCGTGCGCACTCGCAGGCAATTCGTGGCCGACGCCCCCATTGGACTACTCGGCGTACTCGCCGCGTGCCGCCTCGAAGACCAGCATCCCTCGACACCGCAGGCCGGAACGGATTCCACGGCCGCTGCCACGACCTCGCCCGCCGCGGCGGTCGCCCCCAGCACGCCGACTGCCCCCACCGCTAACGGCCCCGTACTCCGCTGGGTCCCAAAACACGAAGAGCTGGTCTACACATTCGGCGGTGCACCCGCCCGCCAGCACATCCAGCCCGGCACCCGCATCATCACGTGGACCGAAGACTGCTTCGACGGCACCGTCAAAACCGCCGCCGATCTTCCAGGGAAGGTCATGCCTCCGGGCCACGACAACCCCCAGACGGGCCCCTTCTGGGTCGAAGGTGCGCAACCCGGCGACACTCTCGCCGTCCACATCGTCTCCCTCACCCCCGCCCGCAGCTACGGCGTCTCGTCCTTCTCGCCCGGCTTCGGCGCCCTCGTCGGCACCGACCGCACCGCGATGCTCGGCCCCGACTACCCCGAAACGACCTGGCGCTACGACGTCGACACCAAACGCAACATCGCCCGCACCGTCTCCACCAACGGCAAACTCGCCTGGGAAGTCCCCCTCGCACCATTCCTCGGGTGCCTCGGCGTCGCCCCCGCTGGCGGCGAAGTCCGCTCGACCATCGCCCCCGGGAACTTCGGCGGCAACATGGACTGCTGGGAAGTCCGCGCCGGCAACACGGTCTACCTGGGCGTCAACATGCCCGGCGGCCTCCTCTCATTCGGCGACGGCCACTACGAGATGGGCGAAGGCGAGATCATGGGCGCTGCCGTCGAAGGCGCGATGAATGTCGAAGTCGTCGTCGATCTGATCAAAGGGAAGCACGCCACCATCCCCCGCATCGAGAACGGGGATGATGTCATGTTTGTCGGATCCGGACGCCCCCTCGAAGATGCGGCCCGCGTCGCGTTCAAGGCCGCCGTCGGCTGGGTTCGCGACCAAACCGGCATGGGGGACCTCGACGCATACCAGTTCGTATCCCAGAACACCAAGTCGTCGATCATCCAGATCGTGGACACGGAATACACGGTCCTCGTCAAGATCGCCAAGAACCGCATGCCATCCCGCGCCACCGCCTAAGCACGGCAACGCTCGCGCGCCTACGAGAACGCCTCGGTCGCCGGGTGCGGCTGGTACAACTCCTCCAGCCGAACCACCTCGTCATCGGAGAGTTTCACGGACAGTGACCCGACGGCATCCTCGAGATGCTGCGCCTTGGTCGCGCCGATGATGGGCGACGTGATCACGGGATTGCGGAGGAGCCACGCCAGCGCGATCTGCGATGGCGGCACGCCGTGGGCGCGAGCCACCTCCATCACCCGGTCGACCACGGGTTTGTCCAGGGCGACGGACTTCGCGAAGATCCGCTTCGCGAAGGCATCGTTCCGGGCCCGGTCGGTCACCGGCGTGTCGGACCACGGACGGGTCAACCGCCCCCGGTCGAGGGGAGACCAGGGCGTCACTCCGATGCCCTCGGACAGGCAGAGCCGGAGCATCTCGCGCTCCTCCTCGCGGTACAGGAGGTTGTAGTAGTCCTGCATCGACACGAACGTCGCCCAGTGATTGGCGCGCTGGATGCCGATCGCCTTCATGAACTGCCAGGCGTACATGGACGACGCACCGATATATCTCGCCTTCCCCGCGCGGACGATGTCGTTGAGGGTCTCGAGGGTCTCCTCCAGCGGCGTGTCCTTGTCGTAGCGATGGATGATGTAGAGATCGATGTAGTCGGTGCCCAGCCGGCGCAGGCTGTCATCGACTTCGGTCAGGATGGATTTTCGGGATAGGCCTTTCCCGTTCGCGTCCGGCCGCATTGGGCCGTTCACTTTGGTGGCAATCACGACTTCGTCCCGGCGGCCGAAATCACGGATCGCGCGGCCGAGCACCGTTTCGCTCGCGCCACCGGAATACACGTTCGCCGTGTCGAAGAAGTTGATCCCGCGATCGAGCGCCGTCTTGATGAACGGACGGCTGTCCTCTTCAGTCAGCGTCCACGGCCACTGCAGCATTGCGGACGCCGATTTGCCATAGCTCATGCAACCGAGGCAGATGCGCGAGACGTGCATGCCGGTGTTGCCCAGTCGGACATACTCCACGCTGTTCCCCCAGAATGAGATGCTTGCGACGAAAAGCCCCTCGTTGTACAGACGCGTGCTGGAATGCCTACCCCGCCGGGAAGAACGGCACCAGCATCGGTACCCGGCGGCGGTACGCGCCGTACGCCTCGGCGCCGAGTTCATCCCGAAGCCACTGTTCCTCGAGACGCGCCTTCATCCAGAGACCGATCACGATGATCAGCGCCCCTGTGAATCCTAGAACAGTGCCCTTGATCGCTGCCGTGGCCAGGACTGACAGGAGCAGGCCGGTGTAGATGGGGTGACGAACGATGGCGTACGGCCCTGAATCCACCACCCGATGATCTTCTTTTCGCGTGATGCTCCCGGACCACAAGGACCCGAGGTGGATGCGCGCCCACCACGCGAACACAATGCCCAGCGCGATGAGGCCGACGCAGATCCACGCGCCTCCCCACGTGACGTGGTAGAGACGAACCGGCCCCACGGCTCGCCGTGCCGGGATCGCGAGGACGAGGCCTCCAATGATCAACACGAGGCGGTATCGGATCTCCGCACCGGCGGCGACGCGCTTGACCGTCGTCTTCTGCCACACGGCTGCCGCCACCCATGACAGGAGCCATCCGATCCACAGGGCGATAACCGCCAATCCTGGCCGCATCTCGTCACCCCTCAGAATCAGGCGCGCACGGTCTCACACCGTCCGCCGCACGATCGTCCGCACCACCCTGATGCGTCCGCTCTGCAGATTCGCACCAAGGTTCGCCGCCATCTGTTGAAACCCGTCGCCCATGACCATCTGGAGGCCGAGGAGTTGCCCCGGTTGCCCGGCGGCGCGCGCGGCCTGCTGCTCAACGAACCATGCGATACCGGCATCCGTCGTGTCTTCCCACGACAACTCCGTGAAGCCGGACGCAGCGAGCAACTCGCGCATGTGGTCTCCATTTACGAGGAACGAATCCGATGGGTCGCGGGCCCACGGGACCGGGAACGTCAGCGGCTGGCCATTTCCTCCGATAATGTCGTAGACCGCCAGCGGCCACCGGGGCGCACTACGCGGTGAATGCCGGCGTACAGGCCGGCACGGTCACGAATGTTCATCGCGACGTGCTGCGTCCACGCATGGTCGAATGCGCCATCGGCAAATGGCAGGTCGAGCGCGTCCGCCTGCTGGCACGTTACGGCGCCGGTAAGCCCCGCCCGTCCGACCAGCGTTTGTGCGACGCCGACAAATGCCCGGCTCAGATCGATCCCGGTCACGCGGCATCCGTATTCGGCGGCCAGATATCGGGCCGGGCCGCCGAGGCCGCAGCCGACATCGAGCACAGTCGCACCGCGCGATGGATCGAGCGCCGCGGCCAACTCCTGCGTCGCGGCCAGACCGCGAATGTGGAACTGGTCGAACGATGCCGTGTCGGACCAACTCACCGCCCCGGCCCCGAGCCCCGCGTGCCGAAGCGCGGCCTCGACGCGGCCGGCAAGGTTGGATGGCTCGTAATGGCCGGGCGGCATCACACGTTCCTGCGTCACCCGATAATGATAGGCGCGGGCGCGTGGCGGACTAGCGCTGGCGGCAAACGCCCCACTGGTGAATGTCCTCGGCCAGCCTCCGGCGCAGGCGCGCCCAGTGCCGCAAAATGGGAGTGAAATCGGCCACGCGCGTACGCGATCATAGATAAGTATTTCCTAACGTGACGGGCTCATCTGTACGGCAGTCTGCTGGGAAACGAAGGCCGCGGCACGCCGGTGCCAGCGCTCTATTCAATCCTCAGCCCCTCCAGACAAATGTCTCTCCGTTCTCGCTCACGCTGGATCGCGGCCGCTACCGCTGTCGCCATTCCCGCAATCGTGCTCTCGACTGCCTGTAGCTCCGACAAAGCCGCCGCGCCGGCCTCCGTGACCGCGACCGACACCGTCGCGCTTGACGAGAACAATGTCAATCTCATCGAGTGGTATGTGAACCCCGGGAGCGACTCGGGCTACTACTCGTGGAGCGGCGCAAGCGACGGCAACTACGTCCAGACGTGGAACAGCGGTTCGGACACGTACGACTACCGCATGCTGCTCGAGTTCGCGCTGCCGAAGCTCGCGGGCAAAGGCATCGTCGACAGTGCGAAGGTGAACCTGTACGCGTGCGAAAACAACCAGGCAACCGGCGACTCGATCGTCGCCGACCACCTGAACTGGGGCGCGGTCTTCACCGACTCGGCCTCGTTTGGCAGCCAGACGCTCCAGGCGAACATCGGCACTGTCGTGCGCGACACGTCCCTCGGCTGGAAGTCGCTCAACATCACCAGCTCGGTGCAGGCCGACTACGCAGCCAAGCGGCCCAACACGCAGTACCGCCTCGAGTATAACTACACGACGTTTCCGACAACCAACCAATGGGTCGAGTTTCTCGGGCAGCTATTGCGAAGGTGGCGAAACTGAAGGAAACGGCGGCCAGGGCTACATGGTCATCTGGTCACACTAACAATCGGGCATCACGCTCGGGCGTAACCCTTTGGGGTCACGCTGGGACACACCAAGCGCGGCCGCATCGGCCGCGCTTGAGTGTTTGTACAACCGCCGCGTCTCCTCTCCGGAGGCGCGGCGGTTTCCTTTGCTCCCAGACGATACGACTGGCCCACCGGGCGGCGAACGTGGCAGCTCCCCACCGAACTGCCAGGCGCACGGACAAATGGAAAGGCACCGACAGCGAGATGCCGTCGGTGCCTCTCTGAAGCACTAGCGGGGGCGGGATTCGCCGATCCACCTAGTGAGGGCAGAACTAGCGACTAAGAGATAGTGGTGTAGCGTCACCGCAGTGAGGCGACGCTAGGGTTCGTTCGGGCAGGGATCGCTCCTCGAACCCTGACAAGAGTTCCCCGATCCGCTCGCGACTGAGCCCGCTCGGGTGTTGCTCTATGAGCGCTTGAATCGCATCAAGCTCAACATTTACTTGGCGCTTTGTCGGGCGCGGCATATGCTTTGTGGCGAGAAAAGTACTACAAACGATTCTCTCGCCATAAAATGGAAACCTTGTCGCCACAAAAACCGAGTTACTCGCCACTTCGTCGGTTTCTCGCCATAAACACGAACCGCGCCGTTTATTGCGGTACAAGCCGTCACTCGACGCTCAGTGAGCCCCTAAACTCAATCCGCGCGACTAACTCAGGGAGTCGCGCGGCGCGGACCCGTGTTTAACACGTATAGCGGGGGCGGGATTTGACGCGAAGCGCAAATCCCATCCTGCGTCGTGCTTCCTACGACATAGCGGGGGCGGGATTTGAACCCGCGACCTTCGGGTTATGAGCCCGACGAGCTACCAGGCTGCTCCACCCCGCGTCAGATACCGTAGCCTAGCCCTGCCCGCCGAGGAGTCAAGCCGCATTACACGCCGCCGACGGGGAATGGGTGGATCGCAGGCCCGCGCTCGAGACGTGGGCTACGCCAGCACGGGTGGAGGCAATGACACACCTGGAACCGCCCGCGACGGCCCGACCGGGCCCGACGACTGCGGCACCGGGAACTCGACGGTCGTCATCATGCCGCGCGACACGACCGCGCGCAGCTCCTGCGCCATGCTCGACACGTCGTGAATCTCGCGTGTGATCTCGGTGAAGGTCGCGCTCTGCTCCTGCGCCAGCGCCGAGACTTCCTGGCTCGTCGCGGCGCTCTGCTGCGCGATCGCCGCCACACCCGCGATCGCCCCATCGAGCTGCGCCACCGCCGCTGCGACGGATTCGGCCGCTGCCTTGATCGACGTCACTTGCGCCGTCGAATGCCCGATCGCCGTCCCGATCCGCTGGAATGCCTCATCACTCGCCCGCGCGGCATCCGCACCTGTCAGTGTCTCGGCATCCACCTCTGCCATCAACGCCGACGCACTCGCCGTCCGGGACTTGGTCTCCGCCACGATCGCGCCGATCCCCTCCGACGACGTACGCACTTCGTCGGCAAGCGCCCGCACTTCGCTCGCCACCACCGCGAATCCCCGCCCCGCCTCTCCGGCCCGCGCCGCTTCGATCGCCGCGTTCAACGCCAGAAGATTGGTCTGCGACGCGATCCGCTTGATGATCGCGACGATCGACTCGATCTGTCGCGCCTGATCCTCGAGCTCACCCATCACGAGACGCGTCCGGCCGACCGCGCCCCGAACGCCCTCACTCACGGCCAGCGTGCGCGACACCTGCGCATGCCCTTCTGACGCGAGTTTCCCGGTCGCCGTCGCCTCCTTAAGCGCCCGCTCGACCTCGCCCCGGATCGCGCGCACATGATCCAGCGCCTGGTGCGCCTGCTTCGTCGCCTCGTCCACGCGGTTCGCCGATTCCGCCGCGCCCTGCGACACTTCACCGATCGATGTCGCGACTTGCTGCGTCGCCACCGCGGCCGCCGCCACCGCCGCATCCACTTGCCTGCTCGACGCCGTCAGTTGCTCGGTCGACGTCACGATCCGCTCGTTCAGCGCCTGGATCTGCGAGGCCATGGCGTCGAACACTCCGCCGAGCTCCGCGATCTCCCCCTGCCCCGCGATGCCGGCCCGCGCCGCGAGATCGCCCGACGCGATCCTCCCCGCCGCACGGCGGATGGTCTCGAGCGGCTGCAGCAATCCGCGTCCGAGATAGAGTAGTACCACCCCCGCCAACGCCGCGATCACCAGCCCCGAAATCATCACCCACTCGGCGATCTCCCGCGACGCGAGGTGCGCACGCTCGGCATACGGCCCCAGCGGCACGTCTCCGGCGAAGATGCCGATGACTGACCCGTCCGTCCCCACGATCGGCTCGTAGCGCGTCCACGTGTCCACACCCGCGATCGTCGCCCGCCCCTCGGCCGTGGCGCCCGTACTGAACACCAGTCCTGACGCCGCCTTGTCCCCAGTGGCGACGTTTCGGGCCGCCAGCAGCGTCTGCACAGCACGCGTCATGACGCCCGCGGCATTGGCCTGCATCGTGGTCGTCGCCACCGACAGCGCACGCCCGTCGGGCGCCATGCCCACGGTCGAATCAGACGATACCATCGCTGGAATACGCTGCGCGATGGTCAGGCCGATGTGCGTTACGCTGTCGATCGCGATCAGCGCCTGCTCGACATCGGGGTTCCCAAGTAGGCGAACGGAACCCTTGTAGAGCGCCGCGGGGAGCACCGTCGAGATCCGGTACCGCGCCTGGAGCCCGCTGCCATTATAAATGTCGGTCGCGGGCTCGGCGGCGCCCGCCGCCACGATGTGCCAGGGGCCTGGATACCGCGAGTCGAACATCGCTCGCGCCGCGGCCACACTTTCCGCCGTCTCGTCCCGCGCATCGCGAAGCTCGTGGCCCAGAAACCGCCGGTCCGTCACCCGCCACGCCAGCGCTCCGCCCAACGCGAGGCCGAGTAGCACCACGACCGTGACGGTCGCCGCGATTTTGCTGGCTAAACCCCAGTGTTTCATCCGCCCTCAGGAGTGCGGGACGCCCGCGACCGGAGCGGGGCGTGGCCCGTCCGCCGCTCCTGCGAGAGACGCCCCCTGGAAGGCGGGTGTAACAGCCGGAAACACGAAGGCCAGCCTCTGTGGAGGCTGGCCCTTATGCCGAAACAGCGTCTATCTGATGGAGGCGCGGGGTACTGCCCCCCGGTCCATGCCGTCGATTCACCAGCGCGTCTACGTGCGTAGCTCGCTACTTGAGGTCTCCAGCCGCTGGTGAGCAAGCAACCCACGGCTGAGCAAGTCTTCTAAAATTTTGCCCGCTGCCGGAAGACGCGACCGCAGGCTAGCCCAGATTTTCGATACCGCTGTGACCGCCCCGGGCGGGCTTCCTCAGCGGCAAGGCGCGCAACCGAAGTTACGCAGCCAGAGCCAGGTTGTTGTTGGCTTTTGTGATTTTCCCGAGTGTTTTACCAGGGACCCGAGGACCTGGGCACGCCACACCAGCTGCACAACACATGTCGAGCCTAGTTCGCCCCCATGTGAACAACTCCGATCTAATCTAGTCTAGTAATCCCCTGCGTCAATCACCGGCACGAGAAAACTCAACCCAATGCCGATTGGTATATCACACATCCACAATAGCTTACGGAACGATGCTAATCCTGTTTCGAGGTGCCTTGAGCCTGTGACTCACCGCGCGCCTCCCCCGCCCTGAGAATCCGCGCTGCAGCCATAGCGGCCCCGAACCCGTTGTCGATGTTCACGACCGTCACCCCCGCTGCGCAACTGTTGAGCATCGCCAGGAGCGCCGCCACGCCCCCAAAACTCGCGCCGTACCCAACGCTAGTCGGCACCGCGATGACCGGCACACTGACCAGCCCACCCACCACCGAGGGGAGCGCCCCGTCCATACCCGCCACCACGATCACCGCCGCCGCACCGGCCAGGGTCGCCCGGTGCGCCAGGATCCGGTGGAGCCCCGCCACCCCCACATCAGTGGCCCGGACCACCTCGAGCCCAAGCGCCCCCGCCGTCACCGCGGCCTCCTCCGCCACCCCGCCATCGCTGGTCCCCGCCGTCACGATCATGAGCCGCCGGGCCGCCACTCGCACCGGAACGTCGGCCGGCAAATACGCCGTCCGCGCCAGCAAATTGATCTCGGCCCGCTCGAATCGTCGCTTGAGCGCCTCCTGATGCCCCGCATCGGTCCGCGTCGCCAGGAACCCGTCGCCGCCCGAGGCCAGCCGGGCCGCGATCGCCACCACCTGCTCCGGTGTCTTGCCCTGGGCGAAAATGACTTCGGGATACCCCTGCCGCAGTGACCTGTGGTGGTCGATCGTCGCGAAATCGAGCGCGTCCCCACCCGGCTCATCGACGAAAGCGGCCAGCGCCCCCTCGGGCCGCACCACCCCCTCGGCCACCTGGCGCAGCAGCGCCAGGGCGCGATCCGGAATCACCGCGCGCTCAGAGCGGCGCGGACTGGGCCCCCACAAGCTCGTCACTGAGCTCGGGCGAGACCGGCGCCGCGGTATACCGGCTGGCATCCTCCAGATACTGCCCGAACAACTCCGCCACCTGATCGAAGGAGTCCACGGCATGAAGCCGCTTGCGAAGCTCCGCCGACCCCGGAATGCCCTTGACGTACCAGCCCAAATGCTTCCGGAACTCGATCGCCGCCCCCCGGGGATCGGCTTCGTAGTCCTGGGCCATCCGGGCATGCCGGATCGCCACGGCGAACCGCTCCGCCACCGGTGGCACCGCGAGCATAGGCGTCCCGTTCAGGAGCGCACGCGCCTGCGTGAAGATCCACGGCTGGCCAAATGAGCCGCGCGCAATCATGACACCCGCGCACCCGGTCTCGCAATGCATGCGCGCGGCATCCTCTGGAGTCCGGATATCACCATTCCCGATCACCGGGATCTCGAGCGCCTCCACCACGGCGGCGATCTCATCCCAACGGGCGCTCCCAGTGTACATCTGCGCCCTCGTCCGCGGATGCAGCGTCAACGCCCGGGCACCAGCGTCCTGGCACCGAAGCCCGATCGTGACCGGGTCGCGCAGCTCCTCATTCCATCCGCTGCGAATCTTCACCGTCACGGGCGAATGCGTGTGGGCCGCCACCGCGCGAATCACGCTCTCGACGAGACCCAGGTCCTTGAGGCACCCCGAGCCGCCGTTGCGCTTGACGACTTTCTTCACCGGACACCCGAAATTGATGTCGATGAACTCGGGAGCGAACACCTCGGTCACCAGCGCCGCCGCATCCCCCATTGCTTCCGGATCCGCACCGAAGATCTGCACGCCGATGGGGCGCTCGTCCGGCCCGAACCGCAGCTTGTCGATTGTCGCTGGATTCTCGCGCCGGATCCCCTCGGCCGACAAAAACTCGGTCACGACGACGTCCGCGCCGAACGACCGGCACAGCACGGCGGAACGGCGATTCGGACACCCCAGCCATGGGCGCCAAAAACAACGGGACCCGCTCGCTCACGCGGTACGGAAATGGCATCAGCTTTTCAAGGTAACGGCCCGCGAAAAAGCGTGCAACGTGAAGATTTGACACGACTTGCGGGTCTCTCTAATTTACCCCCGCACTGTCGGCCACCGCCGGCAAGCCGGTTCGACCGGCATACCGAGACCCGTGAGGCTGCATGGAGTTACGTGAGTTCTTCTCCGAGGATGCCGTCAAACTGCAACTCGAAGGCACCACCAAGGACGACATTCTCCGCGAGCTGATTGGCCTGCTCAAGCTCGACGACAAGTCCGACGGCATGCTCTTCAAGAATGCTGAAGCGTCGCGAGAACCTCGGCTCCACCGGCATCGGACGCGGGATCGCGATCCCCCACTGCCGCTCCCTCGTGGTCAACAAGCTCCGCGTCGCCTTCGGCCGAAAGGCCGCCGGCGTGGACTTCAAAGCCATCGATGAGAAGCCGGTCTACTTCTTCTTTCTCATCGTCGCGCCACCACTCGAAGTCTCGAACCAGTATCTCCCAGTCCTCGGCAAGATCGCGCAGTTCAGCAAGGAGCAGGACGTCCCGCAGCGACTGCTGCAAATCACTGAGCCCGCGCAGTTCATGGCGCTGCTCGCCGAAAAGGGCGTCTGAGCGCATAGCTCTTCGGGGTAGCACCCCGCATGCTGCTACTCGTCCTCGCGTTCCTCGGCGGCACACTCACGATCCTGAGCCCGTGTGTGCTGCCCGTCATACCGTTCGTGTTCGCGCAGGCCAATCGCCCGTTCCGCACGAGTGGTCTCCCGACGCTGGTGGGGATGGCGGTGACGTTCGCCGCTGTGGCATCCGCGGCGGCGATCGGCGGCGGATGGGTCGTTCGCGCCAATCAGGTCGGCCGCACGCTCGCTCTTCTGCTGCTCGCCGCATTCGGCGTCGCGCTCATCTTCCCGGCGATCGCTGACGCGCTGACGCGCCCGCTCGTGCGACTCGGTGGCCGTCTGCAGCAGCGCGCCGATGCGAGTACCAGCGTAGGCGGTGCGCTCCTCCTGGGTGTCGCCGTCGGCTTCTTGTGGGCCCCCTGCGCCGGTCCCGTACTCGGTCTCATCCTCACCAGCGCCGCCCTTGGCGGCGCCAGCCTCCGAACGACCGCATTGCTATTCGCATTTGCGGCGGGCGCCGCGACGTCGCTCGGACTCGCTATCGCCGCCGGCTCCGAGTCTTCGCCGCGATGAAACGCAGCCTCGGTGCCGAGGAGTGGATCCGCCGCGGGCTCGGCGTCCTCGTGCTCGGTGGTGTCGCGGCCGTCGCGCTGGGTCTCGACACCGGAATTTTGGCTCGCCTGTCGTTGGCCAGCACGACGCCGGCCGAGCAACGATTGGTCGATCGGTTCAGCGGACGCCCCGCACCACAACTGCTGGTTCGGACCGCGGCGGGTGCGCCGGCGGGGCCCACCCAGCCGATCAGGCTGGAAGCGTCCGCAGCATCCCGGATCTCATGCTCGCGTCAGGCTGGATCAACACGCCTCCGCTCACGGCGGCGTCGCTCCGCGGGCATGTCGTGCTCCTCGACGTCTGGACGTATTCCTGTATCAACTGTCTGCGCACGCTGCCGTACGTGCGGGCGTGGGCTGACCACTACGCAGCCGATGGCCTCGTCATCATTGGCGTCCATTCGCCGGAGTTCGCGTTCGAGCGTGATCCCTCCAACGTCGCTCGCGCCGTGCGCGATCTCGATATCCATTACCCTGTCGCACTCGATAACAACTACGGGATCTGGCGCGCGCTCGATAACAAGTACTGGCCGGCGCAGTACCTGGTCGACACCAGCGGTCATATCCGCTATCAGAACGCTGGCGAAGGTCATGACGCCGAGGCGGAACAGCAGATCCGGAAGCTGCTCGCCGAGTCGGGACATCCGGATGCGCTGGTCAGTGCAATGGCCACTGTCTCCAGCCGGCGGCGCGGAAGCCGCGGCGGCGATGGCGTCCGATCTGTCGCCGGAGACCTACGTCGGATACCGCCGCGCCCAGCGTCTCGCGTCGCCGGAGCCGGTCGTGCGCGATGCGGCGGCCCCGTACACTGCGCCCGGCACGCTCGCCCGCAACGCCTGGGCGCTCGCCGGCCGCTGGACCGTCGGCGCGGAGGCCGCAACGCTGGACTCCGCCCCGGGGCTCATTGTCTTCCGCTTTCACGCCCGCGATATTCATTGGTGCTGGGACCCGGCCCTTCCGGACGGGCCGGTCCGGTTCCGCGTGCGGCTCGATGGCGCCGCGCCCATGGAGGACCACGGCACCGACGTCTCGGCCGACGGCTATGGCACCGTCACGAGCCAACGCCTGTACCAACTCCTGCGCCAGCACGGCCCGATCCAGGATCGCACGATCGAGATCGAGTTCCTCGACCCGGGCGTCGCCGCCTACGCGTTCACGTTCGGCTAGCCGAGCGGGCCATCAGCGGAGGATGAACCCTCGCGCGAGTGGGTCGTCGGGATCGAACCAGAACTCCTGGCGCCCGGTGATGAACGCGGTGCCGCTGACTTCAGGAATGACGGCGTCGTACGGGCCGTAGGTCGTGCGCTCGGCCGCCCGCACCGTCATGGTGGTCCCGAGGATACTTTCGATCGTCACCGTCTCACCGATCGGCAATTCCCCTTTCGCGTGATGCAGCGCGGCACGGGCGCTCACACCAGAACCGGTCGGTGACCGGTCGACCTCTCCCTCCGCGAAGACGCAGACATTCCGGCTATGGTGCGCCGGGTCGTGGGGGTGCCCCGTGAAAATCGTCCCGTAGAGAAAGCTGAGCGCCTGCTCGAATGGATGCTCGATCGGGAACTGCGCCATGACCGCGTGTTTGATCCGGCGTCCGTAGTCGATGAGCTGGGTGTAGCCCTCGGGCGCGAGCACGAGCCCGAGCGGCTCCGCTTCCACGAACGCGTAGTACGCGCCGCCGTAGGCGACGTCGAAGCGCACGCGGCCGACTCCGGGCACGTCCACGGATTTGTCCCTGAGATACAGGTACGATGGGACATTTCGAAAGGACGCGCGGCGCAGTTCCCCGCTCTCGGTCTGGACCGAGGCCTCGATGCGTCCCGCCGGCACGTTGAAGCTGATGCGCCCGGATCCCGCTGTCGTCTCGATCAAGCCCGCGCGATACGCGAGTGTCGTGAGCGCGATGATGGCGTGCCCGCACATTGTGCTGTACCCCTCGTTATGCAGAAAGAACACGTCGAGATCCGCGCTCTCCGACGGCGTCACGACCGCACCGTACATGTCGGCGTGGCCGCGGGGCTCCCACATCAAGGCCGTGCGAATATGATCGTGGTGCTCGCGAAAAAAACTGCGCTTCTCGAGCACCGTCCGGCCGGCGAGGGGCGGCAATCCCGCGGTGATCACTCGCAGCGGCTCCCCACCCGTGTGCATATCGAGCGTCGAAACCTTGACCCAGCCAGGAGGCGGCTGCCATCCGGCCAGCGTTGACCACGTTTGCATGGGCCCAAATCTATCGCATCCCGATAGGATCTTGCCGAGAGGTGAGGCGCGGGCGTCAGGTCGCGGTCAAGGTGCTCCACCCGGAGTCGCGGCGTCGCTCCACCCTGGCCGGTTTCGCCTGCGCAACATCCGCGATCCCAGCACCTCGCGACCGCCCGCGTGGCTGGCGAATGAATCGATCAGCCTCTGGTCGCGTCTCCTACAACGGGCTCATGCCCGCCTCGCCTCGAGGGATCAAACTTTGCGTAGCTCATAAGTCATCCCCTGCACCACTGACAAGCTTGCTGGAGGCATCCGATGGCAAAGCACACGACCAGTTCCGGCGGAAACAGAACGAGTCGCCCCGAACGACGAGCGCCACTCGGCGACAAGACAACTGGCGCGCGTAGCGGCGCCGAGGCTGTCCCCCCGGGAGCGGAGACAGAGCATTCGAGTGAACCGGAGAGCGGGTACGGGGGGAAGAATGGGGGGCCGCGGGTGAGCGCCGATCAGCCCAAGCAATAGCCGTCCCGCGTACCGGATCCAAACGGATTCCCTCCGTCCCCCTACGCGCGCGCAGAATCTCTACGCGTAGTGAGCAGCCGGAGCCAGGGCCCCAAATGAAGGGCACCCATCAGCAGATACATCAGTGCCATTCCAGTGAATGGCGATGGGTCGTGTGTGGCTGAGCAGACCATCACCGGCATTCCCCCCAACGGAATGCCGGTCAGGATGGCCATGATTGCGAACACCGGCGCAGCAGCGAACGACAGCACACGGTCGGCGCCTGTCATTGGGCTAGCCTTCGCGGTTCCGGAAGGCAGCCTCGCCAACGTCCGACACCTGAACCCATTTCGGATCGGGCGCGGTGTCGGGGACGTAGCTGTCGTGCCAGTTCCACCACTTGTACGGCCGGCTCTTGGGGTAACCCTCCGGCGAGTCCTCCCACTCTTCCTGGCGCCCGAGCGCGGTCAGGTCGAGGTAGCTCCACACCGTGCCCATCGCCTCATCGCCACGGTTGTTGATGAAGTATGTCCGGAACACGCGGTCTCCGTCCCGGATGAACGCATTATGCCCGTGCCACTGATCCACCCCGTGATCCGCGTCGAAGCTGTCGGTGATGGTGTACCACGGAATGCGCTCCCAGCCCATCCGTGCCTTGAGTCGGGCGATATCAGCCTGCGATGCACGCGAGGCATAGACGAGCGTGGTGTCGCGGGCATTGAGGTGCGAGAGATGGGACACCTGGTCAGCGCCCAGTGAGCACCCGATGCAGGCATGCTCCGGCCACCCGTGGACACCGGGCTCGAAGAAGGCGCGGTAGACAATCAGCTGGCGCCGGCCGGCAAAGAGATCGAGTAGGCTCACTCGCCCATTCGGTCCCTCGAACACGTACTCTTTCTCCACCTCCACCCACGGCATCCGCCGCCGCTCCGCCGCCAGCGCGTCACGCGCGTGTGTCAACGCCTTCTCCTGTAGGAGGAGTTGCTCGCGTGCAGCCTCCCATTCCTTCGCCTGCACAACTGGCGGCGTGTGCATGGCATGCTTCCCTTCTTTCGGGCTCGTCTCAGGTGGTGACATCTTGCTCATCGCAACCTCCGAAGCTGTAGTTGACCGTCGTGAGATAGACTTAGCGCAGGATCGTCGAATGGTGGGAGTGACAAGTGTGACGGGATTCCGATGGACTCATTGATCACCGCGGCAGGGTGCGCACTCGCGGCCGGAGACCCCCTCGGCGCGCTGAAACGCGTCGCCCTGCGCGATGATGCGCCAGCACTCGCGTTGCGGGGCATCGCCATGGCCCAGCTCGGAGATCTCGCTCGCGCGAGAATCCTCCTGCGCCGTGCCGCGCGCGCATTCGGCCCGAGGGAAGCCGTGGCCCGCGCGCGGTGCATGGTGGCCGCGTCCGAGATCGCACTCGTCTCCCGCGACCTGAGCTGGCCGGAGAAGACGCTCGATGTCGCCCGACTGACGCTCGAAGCGCACGGCGACCGCGCCAATGCTGCCCACGCGCGACATCTGGAGATCCGGCGCCTTGTCGTGATCGGACGCCTCCGCGACGCCGAGGAGCGACTGGCCGAGCTGGACCCAGCATCTCTTCCGCCTGCGTTGAGATGCGCCCACGAGCTGGTCATTGCAGGCATCGCGATACGCCGGCTCCGGACGAAGGCCGCGCGGACCGCGCTCATTCGCGCCGCGCGTGCCGCCCGCACTGCCGGCATCCCAGCGCTGATCGCGGAGGTCGAGTCCACGTCAGCTCTCCTGGACACTCCCGCCGCCCGCATGATCGCCGGCGGCCGGGAACGGCCTCTCCTGCTCGAGGACGTGGAAACGCTGATGGCGTCCGGCACACTCGTCGTCGATGCATGTCGTCACGTTGTGCGCAACGCGCATATCGCGGTGCCGCTGGCGACCCGCCCGGTATTGTTCGCCCTCGCACGCGCACTGGCGGAATGCCTGGCCCGAGTGCGTCCCGAGGAGCACCCTGCTGGACCGCGCCTTCGGAGCGCGCCACGTCGATGAGTCGCATCGCGCGCGGCTCCGGGTGGAGATCGGACGGCTTCGGGCCAGAGTGCGGCCGCTGGCGGATATCCGCGCGACGAAGGAAGGCTTCGCGCTGGTGCCGCGCCGCGGAAGCGGCGTGGTCGTGCTGGCGCCGCCCGTCGAGGATCGGCATGCCTCTGTCCTCGCATTGCTCGCCGACGGCGAGTCATGGCCCAGCTCGGCCCTGGCGCTCGCGATCGGCGCGAGCCCACGCACGGTGCAGCGGGCACTCGAGTCGCTTGCCGCGGCGGGAAAGGCGCAGGCGGTCGGACGGGGGCGAGCGCGCCGGTGGATGACGCCGCCGGTGCCCGGTTTCCCGACAACCTTGTTACTCCCCGGCCCGCTACCGAACGACTAGGATGAGGGCATGAAACGGTCCGCGGCCGAAATCCTCTGTGAATACGGGCCGTTCCCCAATGCCGGGAAGGTCAACGGCGTGACGTTCGACGGCCGGAGCGTTTGGTTCGCGAGTGGAGACCGGTTGAATGCGTTTGACCCGGCGACCGGCGAAATGGTTCGGACCATCGATGCGGTCGCAGACGCGGGGACGGCATTTGATGGCCACCATTTCTACCAGATCGCGGAGGGTCGCATCCAGAAGATCGACCCGGCGAATGGGATTGTGCTCGCGTCAATCCCTGCCCCGAGCAGTGCCGCTGGGCTGACGTGGGCCGAGGGGACGCTCTGGGCGGGCGACCATCGAGGACGGAAGATCCACCAGATCGATCCGCAAACCGGCGCGGTACTCCGCACGATCGAGTCGAACCGATTCGTCACCGGCGTGACCTGGGTCGACGGTGACCTGTGGCACGCCACGTGGGAAGGCGACGAGAGCGATCTGAGGCGAGTCGACCCCCGCACCGGTGAGGTGCTGGAGCGGCTCGAGATGCCGCCTGGCGCCGGCGTGTCCGGACTCGAGTCCGACGGCGGCGATCGGCTCTACTGCGGAGGCGGCAAGACTGGAAAGATCAGAGTCGTCCGCCGCCCCCGGCGAACCTCCTCGGCCGCCTGACACAAGAAACGTCCGCCCGCGGTTCACATCTTGAAGTAACCCGGCCGGCTGATGTCCGCGATCATGCCGATCTGCGTCGGCGTCCATCCCAGCCATTGCTGCGTGAGCGCGCTGGAAGCGGCGCCATCCCGTCCCGGCAAACATCGCCATCACGCCGAAATGCGCGGAGGCCTCCTCCGGCGAGATCGAAGCCACCGGCAGCTTCAAGTGACGGCCGATGATCTCGGCAATGTCACGCGCCGTCACGCCTTCCTCCGCCACGGCGTGATAGCTGGTGCCGGCTAGGCCGTTCTCCAGCGCCAGCCGGTAGAGCCGCGCCACGTCCAGCCGGTGCGCCCCGGCCCAGCGGTCGCCGCCGTCGCCGACATAGGCGGACACACCTTTCTCCCGCGCGATATTGAGAAGCCAGTTGACCAGGCCGCACTTGCCGTCGCCGCCATGCACCTGCGGTAAGCCGAACCGCCATGGCGCGCACACCGCGCGCAGCAAAGGACAGTCCGGCGATTTCCGATACGCGAGGCGAGCCGGGCGTCGCCGGATCCGTCTTCCGTGGCAACCCGCCCCGGCGCGACAGAGCAGCGTACCGGACGTGACGATGAACGGCTTGCCCGATCCCGCGAGCACCTCGCCCATGGCATCGATGGCCGCTTATCGATCTGCCCGTTCTCCGCGAACTTCGAGAAGTCGTGGATGAAGGCCAAATGGATGGTGCCGTCGGTCTCCTTGGCGCCCGCACGCAGGCTGTCGAGATCCTCGAGAGACGCCGCGATGGACCTCGGCGCCCAATGTCTTCGAGCGCCTTGGCATTCTCGTCGGAGCGAGCAAGGCCCAGCACCTGGTGGCCGTTGGCGATCAATTCCTGGGTCGTCGCCGAGCCGATGAACCCGGCCGCACCGGTGATGAACACACGCATGAGAACTCCTCCCTGTTCAGACGGAGGGATATTGCTACGCTGCTCATGCGGGTAAAGTAGTGAGATTATACAGGTATAATCGCTAACAGGATGACGCGACGCGAACCCACTCGGGACCTATCTGAAGGATCGCCGCGCCAAGCTCGATCCGGCGGCATTCGGCTTTTCGCTGACGCGGCGGCGCACGCCGGGGCTTCGGCGCGAGGAAGTGGCGCAGCGCGCCAATGTGAGCGCCACCTGGTACACTTGGCTGGAGCAAGGACGCGGCGGCGCGCCCTCCGCCGATGTGCTGGAGCGCATCGCCCGCGCCATGATGCTGACCGATGTAGAGCGCGAGCATCTGTTTCTGCTCGGACTGGGCCGGCCGCCGGAAGTCCGCTATCGCGCGCCCGAGGGCATCACGCCGCGGTTGCAACGCGTGCTGGATACGCTGGATCACAGCCCCGCTTTTATCCGCACGGCGACCTGGGATGTGATCGCGTGGAACAAGGCCGCCGCGGCGGTGCTGACCGACTACAGCACGCTGCCGGAAGGACAACGCAATGTGCTGCGGATGATGTTCCGCGACTCGCCGCGTCCGCGCCGCGCAGTCCAACTGGCAAAGTGTTGCGCGATATGTGGTGGCGTCGTTCCGCGCCGATGTGGCGCGCGCCGGCGCGGCGCGCGATGTCCATTCGCTGGTCGATGAGTTATGCGCGACCAGCCCGGAATTCGCGGCAATGTGGCGTGACAACGACGTGCAAGCGCATGGCGATGGGCTGAAAGTCCTGCACCATCCCGTCGCCGGGAAGCTCTCACTGGAATTTTCGGGGTTCGCAGTCGATGGGCGGCCCGATCTCACAATGGTGATTTATAACCCCGGCGACCACGGTGGACGCGGACAAGATCCGGCGCGCTGCTCAAGTCCCCGTCGAAGCGCACTCGGACGCGCCAGACGCGCTAGAGGACGGCTCTCCGGGCGGCCGTTTCGCGCAAAACACGGCGGCGCCGGATTGTTGTGGCTCTTCCCTCTTTCTACTTTCCGTCTCACTCCCACTCGATCGTCGCCGGCGGCTTCGAGCTCACGTCGTACACGACGCGATTCACGCCCGGCACCTCATTGATGATCCGGGTCGACATCCGCGCCAGCACCTCGGGCGGGAACGGAAACCAGTCCGCCGTCATCCCGTCCGCGCTCGTCACCGCCCGGAGCGCGATCACGTTGTCGTAGGTCCGAAAATCACCCATCACACCGACGCTCCGCACCGGCAGAAACACCGCGAACGCCTGCCAGATCGCGTCGTACAGCCCGCCGCACGGATCTCCTCGAGGTAGATCGCATCGGCCTGCCGCAACGTCTCGAGCGCCGGACGCGTAACCGCCGTCAGCACCCGGATCGCGAGCCCCGGCCCAGGGAACGGATGCCGGCCGACGATCTCCTCCGGCAGCCCGAGCTCCCGGCCGACGTTCCGGACCTCGTCCTTGAACAGCTCGCGCAGCGGCTCGATCAGCTTGAACGTCATCCCCGGCTTGAGTCCGCCCACGTTATGGTGGGTCTTGATCGTCACCGACGGGCCGCCACGCGGTGAGACGGACTCGATCACGTCGGGGTAAAGCGTCCCCTGCACGAGGAACTCGACCGGCGCTCCCGGCGCCTGCTCGACTCCGCGCGCCGCTTCCTCGAAAACGTCGATGAACGTGTGCCCGATGATCCGCCGCTTGGCTTCCGGATCTTCGACGCCCGCCAACGCATCCAGGAACCGCGCCTCCGCATCCACCGTCACCAGCGGGATGTTGAGGTGCCGCCGGAATGTCTGCTCCACCTGCTCGCGCTCGCCGCGACGCAGCAGTCCCGTGTCGACGAAGATGCAGGTGAGCTTGTCCCCCACCGCCCGGTGCACCAGCGCCGCCGCCACCGCCGAATCGACGCCACCCGACAATCCGGCGATCACGCGCGACGCCCCCACCCGCTCGCGTGATCGACGCGATATGCGTGTCTACGAACGCACTCGGTGTCCAGGACGCGGTCGCCCCGGACACCGCGAACACGAAGTTGGAGATGATCTCCGCGCCACGGTGCGTGTGCGCCACCTCGGGATGGAACTGCACGCCGGCAATCGGACGCGTCTCGTGCCGAAACGCCGCAATCGTGCGCGTTCTGGCTCTTGCCGATCGCCCGATACCCCGGCGGCAGCGTCTGCACCTGGTCTCCGTGACTCATCCAGACCGTGAGCCGCTCGCCCGGCGTAAAGCCGCTGAAGATCCCGCCACCTTCCCCGATCACGAGTTCGCGCCCGCCCGTACTCCTTCCGCTCGCCCGGCACGACCGTACCACCCTCGATGTGGGCGATGAGGTTCATCCCGTAGCAAATGCCGAGCACGGGCGCGATGTCGAGGAGGGCGGGATCCGCCGTGGGGACATCCTCCCCATACACCGACGCCGGGCCTCCTGAGAGCACGATCCCGGTCGGCTTCCACTCCCGGATCCAGTCGAGCGAGCGCGTGGGCGGGTGGATCTCGGAATACACACGCGCTTCGCGAATCCGGCGCGCGATGAGCTGCGTGAATTGCGACCCGTAGTCGAGGATGAGGATCCGGCTCGTCACCTCAGCCGCGCGCCTCGGTGCGGCCCTGCGCCGCTTCGCTCGCCCGCCGCGATTCCTGCCACGGTGGCCCGGTCAGCTCGATGAACTCGACTTCCATCGTGTCCAGGTCGAGGATCGCCGCACTCGGTGTCCCGAACAACCATCCGCACGCCTCGCCCGGATTGATGATGAGCGCATCGCCCCGCGTCCGCACTTCGCGGCGATGCGTGTATCCATGCACCACGACCGAGTGATGCTCCACGGAGTGCACCGCGGCTTCACTCATCTCGTGCACGATCAACAGCCGCTTACCCTCCAGCTCGACGCTGTGAGGCGAGTCGTACAGCTCTCCGCCGACACCCACCGCGGCGACCGCCTTGATCCCCTCACGGTCACCGTCATTGTTTCCGAAGACACCCGCCAGCGCCATGTTGAGATCGCGAAACGGATTGAGCGCGAACGGCGAGCAATAGTCGCCGGCATGGAGCACGAGGCCCACTCCCGCCGCCGACATCCGCCGAAGTAGCTCCTCGACCGCGGGGATCCGGTCATGACTGTCGGCCATCACTCCGACGCGCATCAGGCACCTCTCCAGGCGAGGGTCGGCTGCTCATGCCGTACGAGGTCCTCGTACGTCTCCCGCGTCGTCACGACGGCAAACCGCCCGCCATCCACCAGGACTTCGGCAGGCCGCGGCCTCGCGTTGTAGTTGGATGCCATCGCGAATCCGTAGGCACCCGCCGAGTAGATGACCAGCAGGTCTCCCGGCACCACGTCGTCCAGCCGCCGGTCCAGCGCGAAGAAATCCCCGCTCTCACAGACCGGCCCCACGACGTCGACGACGGTCGAGGCGCCCGGCCGCGCCACCACCGGCTCGATCCGATGGTACGCGCTGTAATGCGACGGCCGAAGCAGCTCCGTCATCCCGGCGTCCGTAATAATGTAGGTCTTTCCGCCAGTCTGCTTTCGATAGAGCACCCGCGTCAGCAACACGCCGGCGTTGGCGACAAGATACCGCCCAGGCTCGAGCACTAGGGTCACCCCCGCCGGGACAGCCGGTGTCACCACGGCCGCCAGCGCCACGGGGTCCGCGGCGTGCTCGTCATCATAGGTCACCGCCAGCCCCCCACCCACATCCAGATACGTGAGGTGCGTGTTCCCATCGGCCACCAGCGCCCCAAACAATTCGGTCACCCGCTGGAGCCCCTCCCGATAGGGACCGGTGCCGCCGATCTGCGAGCCGAGGTGCATGTCCAATCCGCTGATCCGGATGGAGGGGAGCCGTTTGGCGCGCCGCGCCACCTCCCGGATCTCGTCGTAGGCAATGCCGAACTTGTTGCCACGCTCGCCGGTCTTGATGTACGGGTGCGGCGTCGAGACCGTCGACCTCGGGATTCACGCGCAGCGCCACGTCCGCCACCACGCCCGCTCTCGCGGCCTCATCATTCACGATCTGCAGCTCGGCCTCTGACTCGGCGTTGATCAGCCGCACGCCGGCAGCCAGCGCTTCGCCGATTTCCGCCGCCGTCTTGCCCACGCCACTGAATACGACGTCTCGCCCCGTAAAGTTGGCGTGCAATGCGCGAAATAACTCGCCGCCGGAGACGATATCGACACCGGCCCCCAGCGATTGGAGGAGCCGGAGAATCGCCAGGTTGCCGTTCGCCTTGACGCTGTAATGGATCCGATGGGGCACCGCCGCAAACGCCGCGTCGAGCGCCCGATACTGGCCCGCGATCGCGCCCGTACTATAGACGTACGCAGGTGTACCCGCGGCGGCCGCGATCTCCGGCAATGGCACGCGCTCAGAGTGTACGGTCCCCGCGACCCGCGGAAAGGCAGCGGTAGGACCCGAGGTCTGGTCCGCCACGTTGCCAGTCGGACGCGACGCTCCCACGCCCGCCGTCGCTTCCGCCACGCTCAGTACGCCTTCGCCCACATTGCCTCGGCAATCGACGCACCGCCGCACTTGAGGCACACACGCGGCGCCTCAGGCGACCGGAACTCCGGATCGGGCAGCACGCGAATCGTCGCCTTGGTTTCCTCCTTGATCGCGGCCTCACACGCGCTCGATCCACACCAGCCCGCGTACACGAAGCCGCCCTCGCCATCCATGACCTCGCGGAATCGCGCATACGTGATGGGCTCACGAATGCTGTGTGCCTCCCGCCGCGTCCGTGCCGCCTCGAACATCTCACGCTGGATCGTCACCAGCAGATCGGCCGCAGTCCGCGCAAGCTCGGCCAGCGGAACGGGGCGCTTCTCTCGCGTATCCCGCCGCACCAGCACCCCCTGCCCCTTTTCGAGGTCCCGAGGTCCCAGCTCGAGCCGGAGTGGAACGCCACGAAGCTCCCAGTCGTAATACTTCGCGCCCGGCGTCATGTTCTCACGCGCATCCACGCGGACGCGCACCGGCGATGGCGGCCTTCGCGAGCTCCGCGCGGATCCCGTTCGCGACCGACAGCACCTGCGATCGCTGCTCGTCCGTGCGGAAGATCGGTACGATCACGAGCTCCGTGGGTGCCAGACGGGGTGGAATGCGAAGTCCGATATCGTCACCGTGGGTCATCACCAGACCGCCGATGACGCGCGTCGACAGACCCCAGCTCGTGCTCCACGCGAACTCAGTCCCGCCCGACTCGGTCTGGAAGCTGAGCCCGAACGCTTTGGAGAAGTTCTGCCCCAGGTTGTGCGACGTGTTCGCCTGCAGCGCCTTGTTGTCCTGCATCATCGCTTCGCAGGCGTATGTGCGGAGCGCCCCGGCGAACTTCTCCGACTCGGTCTTCAGGCCGGTGACGACGGGCATGGCGCCCCACTCTTCCATGTAGCGCCGATAGATGCCGAGCATCTCGCGCGTCTTCGCTTCACCTTCCTCAGCCGTCGCGTGCGCGGTGTGCCCCTCCTGCCACAGGAACTCCATCGTCCGGAGAAAGAGGCGCGTGCGCATCTCCCAGCGGACGACGTTGCACCACTGATTCATCAGCAGCGGCAGGTCGCGATAACTCTGCACCCACTTCGCGAAGCTCGCGTAGATGATCGTCTCCGACGTCGGCCGCACGACGAGAGGCTCGTCGAGCGTCTTGCCGCCCCCAATCGTCACCACCGCCGTCTCGGGCGCGAACCCCTCGACGTGCTCCGCTTCCTTCTTCAGGTAGCTCTCGGGAATGAACAGCGGGAAGTAGGCGTTCTCGACGCCCGTCTCCTTGAACATGTCGTCAAGGGCTCGCTGGGAACGCTCCCAGATCCCGTACCCGTTCGGACGGATCACCATGCATCCGCGCACGGCGCTGTAGTCCGCGAGTTCGGCTTTGAGCACCAACTCGTTGTACCACGCGCTGAAGTCGGCTTCGCGCGTCGTTAGCTTCTGATCGTCTGCCATACCCGTACCGTGAAGTGCGATGACCGCGGTTTCGAACCGTGTGCCGGATGATGTTCCGGAGCGTGTGTCACGCCTGCGCGATCCACGCGTCGAGGCTCACAGATTCCTCATTGCCCGTGTCGAGATCTTTGACCGTCACCATCCCCGCCGGTCCAGTGTCCCGCTTGATGATGACCGCCCGGCGGGCGTGAACGCCCGACGCGGCCTTGAGCTGGCGGGCCAGCGACGACCAGCGAAACGCGTATTCCGCGCTCCGCCCCGCGCGCCGCAGCCGCCCGGCGATCGCCGTCACCGCCAGCGTGCTCTCCTCGTCGTCTGCCTCCGCGGCCACCCAGTAGTCGAGTCGCGCGACGTCCGGCTGCAACAGCCCCCGGTCTTTGAGCAGCTCGGTGAGCACGACGTCTCCCATACCGAAACCCCAGCGCCGGCAGATCGGGGCCGCCCGCCGCGGCCAGCAAGCCATTGTACCGGCCGCCGCCGCACACCGCCCGCAACTCGCCACGACGGTCGAAGATCTCGAAGACGATCCCCGTGTAGTAGGCCAGCCCGCGGACGATCGTCAGGTCCCACTGGACCCACTCGCGCGCCGGCGCGCCCATGAGCGCCGCAATGTACGCCTGGTAGTGATCGATCGCCGCCAGCAGCTCTCGCCCCGCACGATCCTCGCCCTCGTCACCGGTCGCGGCCGAGATTCCACCCCCGGTCGCCGCGACTCGGTCGACGTCGGCGAATAGCGCGTCCGCCTGCGCGGCCGTCAATCCCGCCGCGAGCAACTTGTCCGCCGATACGTTGCGAGGTTGGCGATGAAACTTGTCGAGCACCGCGTAGACTGCCGAAAACGCGCTTCGCGGCACCCGATGGTTCATCAGGATCAGGTTGAGCACGCGGCGATCGGAGAACCGGGCCACGACGTCCTGGCCGGTGAGCCCGAGCGACCGCATGACATTGAGCGCGCAGCACACGAGCTCCGCATCGGCGCGGACGCCCGCTTCGCCCACGATGTCGACGTTGAGCTGGAAGTGCTCGCGCAGCCGGCCGCGCTGCTGGCGCTCGTAGCGGAAGAGCTGCGGAATCGAGAACCACCGTACCGGCTTAGGCAGCGCGTTCGCGCGGGCCGCGACCATCCGGGTAAACGTCGGTGTCATTTCCGGGCGCAATGCCACCGACCGGCCACCCTTGTCCGTGAACGCGTACAGCTGCCCGACGATTTCCTCACCGCTCTTCTTTGTGTACAGCTCGGTCGGCTCCAGCGGCGGGCCGTCGTACTCCGTAAACCCGTACCGGCGCGCCACATCGCGCCACGACCGGGCGAGGGCGGCCCGTTCGGCGAACTCCGTTGGATAGAAATCGCGAAACCCGGGGAGTGCTGCCGTCGACATCACGGAACTTACGTATGTAACGGAGGAGCCTGCAAGCGCGCCATTGCGTCGCCAACGGTGTGAAACGAGCCCGTGACGAGCACCGTGGCCCCCGCTGTCGCGGCATACGACAGCGCGCGGTCGAAATCCGGCTCGAGCCGCACCGCCCATCCACGCGATTCCGCGAATGCGCGCGCGGCATCAGGGTCCCACGCCCGGCTGGCGGGCGCCGTCGGTGCCGTCGTCACCACGAATTGTGAGACGGATCCGGCCAGTTGCTCCATGATGCCACGCCAATCCTTGTCGGCGAGCACAGTCAGGACCGCCACGATCGGTCCCGGAGGCCGCACCGCCTCGAGGGTCTGCGCGAGCACCGCAGCACCATCCGGGTTGTGCGCCACATCGAAGATGTACCGGCCATGCCGGTGGAACCGCCCCGGAAGGTGGACGCGCGCGAGGGCGCTGCCAGCCTCCGCGAGCGAGGTCGCATACGGTGGCCCACCCGCATCCAGCATGACCAGCGCCATCGCGGTGTTGGCCGCCTGATGCGTCCCGGCGAGCGGGGTATGCAGCCGCGCGCGCTCACCACCCAGCTCCAGGGTGAACCAGGTCCCCCCTGGCGCTGCGGGGTCGGTACCAGCGGCCGGCGGTCCATCGCCGTGCAGCGCGACATCGGAGATCGTGCTCTCGTCCATCACCACATGTACGGGGCTGGCTCCCGCCTCACGCGCGAACCGCGCGAGCAGATCGCGTATCGCGGGATCACGCTCGCCGATCACCGCCGGCCGGCCGTTGAATATCCCCGCCTTCTCCCACGCGATCTGCTCTCGCGTATTGCCCAGAAACTCGACGTGATCGATGCCGATCGACGCGACGCCCGCGGCCACGGGCGTCAGGACGTTCGTGGCATTGAGGCGTCCGCCCAGCCCCACTTCGACGACGGCGATGTCGAGCCCCGCCTCCGCGAACAGCTCGAACGCCATTGCCGTCGTGGCCTCGAAGAAGGTCGCGTGGAGTTGCTCCACCAGGGGTGTCCGCCGCTCGATCCAGGAGACGACGTCGCGCTCTGAAATCGGCACGCCATTGACGAGAAATCGCTCGCGAAAGTCGATCAGATGCGGGGAGCTGTAGAACCCCGTGCGCAAGCCACGCGCGCGCAGCACGGCTTCGAGCGTCGCGCAGACGCTCCCCTTCCCGTTGGTCCCGCCGACGTGGAACGCCCGCAGCGCGTCCTGCGGCTGGCCAATCGCACGGAGCAACGCCTGCATCCGGTCGAGCCCGAGCCGCCATTTTCCCGTCGTCCGGGCGAACAGGTACTCGATCGCATCGTGGTACGCACCACCGCGACCTGACACGTCGCTCAGGGCGCCGACCACCCCGTCATCGCCGGCTTGCCGCTCATGTGCCGGAGCAATTGTCCGACGGTCTTCTTGAGATCGCGCCGGTGGACGACGTCGTCCACGATGCCATGCTCGAGCAGAAACTCTGCGGCCTGGAATCCCTCGGGGAGATCCTGCCCCATCGTTTGCTTGATGACCCGGGGCCCCGCGAACCCGATCACCGCGCCCGGCTCGGCCAGAATCGCATCACCCAGCATCGCGTAGCTCGCGCTCACGCCGCCCATTGTCGGATTGGTGAGGATCGACACATACGGGATGCGCCGCTCGCCGAGCTGCGAGAGCAACGCCGACGCCTTGGCCATTTGCATGAGCGACAGCACGCCCTCTTGCATGCGGGCGCCACCCGAGGCCGAGATCAGCACGAGCGGATATTTCCGCTCCAGCGACCGCTGCCCGAGCCGGGCGATCTTCTCCCCCACCACCGAGCCCATTGAGCCGCCCATGAACCCGAAGTCCATGACGCCAAGGTTGACGGGCATGTCGCCCAGCGTGCCCGACGCGGCGAGCATTGCGTCGCCACTACCCGCCGATGCGGATGCCTTCTTGAGTCGCGCTGGATATTCGGGAAAACCGAGGGGATCCGTCGAGCGGAGATTCGCCTCGACTTCCTTGGAGCTGCCCTCGTCGAGGAGGATCGAGACGTACTCGTGCGCCCGGATCCGGCGGTGATAGTCGCAGGCGGGACAGACATTCAGGTTGCGGACGAACTTCTCCCGCAAATCCGTATGTCCGCAGGCCTCGCACTTCTCCCAGACATTCGGGCGGAATCTCCAGCCGCTCGACGCTTTCGCGACGGGGCCGGCGCGGCTTCTTATCCTTGCGCCACCAGGACATTCGATGTAATGTGCCCGGCTGCGGCTCAGATCGCCAGTGTGTCGGCCCGCCCCCGCCCCTCGCTGGAAATCCGCAAGAGAATGCCCACCGCCAGCCAGCTGGAGAGCATGAACGACCCGCCGTAGCTGAAGAACGGCAGCGGGATCCCCGTGATCGGCATCAGGTTGAGCGTCATCCCCACGTTTTCCCCGACGTGCACGAACCAGCTGGCCGCGAGCCCGAACGCCACCAGGCTGCTGAACGAATCATTGGCCCGGGTCGCAATCCGCACCGACCGCAGGAACAGCACCAGAAACAGGGTCAGCGCGATCATCACGCCGATGAAGCCGAGTTCCTCGCCCACAACCGAAAAGATGAAGTCGGTATGCTGCGCCGGGAGGAACGCCAGCCGTTTCTGCGTCCCCATGGTGAAGCCCTTCCCGATCCAGCCCCCCGAGCCGATCGCCACCTGCGACTGGATCACGTGATACCCTGACGCCCGTGGGTCGCTGGAGGGATCCAGGAAGACCAGCAGCCGCTGGCGCTGGTAGGCTTTCAGCTTGTGGTCCCAGATAATGGGGGCGATGATCCCCATGAAGACGTTCGCCAGCACCACGCCGATCCCCTCGATCAGATACGGCCGGTACCGCCACACGAGCACGATGAGCAGGAAGAACCACGCGCCCCAGACCCACGTGCTCGACGCGCCGATCAGGCTCACGATCGGGCTCGCCAGCAGGACGAGGGTGAGCCACGGCACGCCCGCCCAGAACAGCATCGCGAACAGGATGCCGACGAACACGATCGAGCTACCCAGATCGCCCGCCGCCAGGATCAGCACCATTGGGATCCCCACGACCACGGCCGGTCGCCATAGCTCCACCAGGAGCTTGGGAGGCTCGCGGACGCTGGCCAGGACGCGCGCCAGCATCAGCACGACCGTGATCTTCGCGAACTCCGACGGCTGGCCAATCCGATGGCCGCCGATCGTCAGCCAACTCTTGGAGCTGGCCGCATTGCCCGCGCCACTCCCAAGCACGAACAGCGACGCCAGCACGGCCAACGTCGCGAGATACGACGGCCACGCCGCCCACTCCAGGAATCGCACCGAGGCCCGGCTGATCGCGAACGCGCCGGCCAGCGAGATGCCCAGCCAGATGATCTGCGACTTGTACAGCCGCTCGACGACCGTCGGCACGTCGGTCTGGCCGGCGGAGTACACCATTGCGATGCCGTACACCGACAGCGCGAGCGCGATGGCCGCGAGGGGAAAATCCGGGATCGCCTTCCGCTCGACTCGCATCAGCCGGTCGTCGGCGGCAACGACACCGGCGTTGCCTTGAGATAGCGCGCCATGATCGCGGACGCGAGACGGGCCGCGTGCCCGCCATGGCCACCCAGCTCGATGAGAACCGCCACGACGATCTTGGGATGATCCGCGGGCGCGAACCCGACGAACCAGGAGTGGGTCTTGCTCTGGTCTTCGGTGTTCTGCGCCGACCCGGTCTTGCCAGCGATCACGAGTCCCTCGACGTGCGACGCGGCGGCCGTGCCGCCTGCCGCGACGACACCCGTCAGCGCCCGGCGCAATCCCGACATCTGCGCATCCGTCAGGTGGAACAGCGGCGTGCGCTGCGGCTGCGTGCGCCGCACGATGGACGGGCGGGCCGCCTCGCCATCGCTGGCCAGCGCGGTATAAAAGCGCGCCATGCTCACCACGGTCTGCGAGTTTTCGCCCTGCCCGATGGCCAGGTTGAGCACCACCGACGTGTTCCAGCCCCGCGGCCCGAACCGCTTGTTGTAGTAGTCCTCGGAGTACGGGAACAGCGGCGCCGATTCGTTAGGCAAATCGATGCCCGTCCGGTCCCGGAACCCGAGCGCCACGCCGCCCGCCACCAGCCGCGTGATGCCGACTTTGAGGCCGAGCTGATAGAAATACACGTCGCACGACACTTCGATCGCTTTGGCCAGCGTAATCGAGCCGTGGCCGTGGGGATCCCAGTCGTGGAAGTAGCGGTTGCCGAACTGATACCCGCCCGTGCACGGCTGCGGCATCAGGTCGTCCAGTGTCACGATGCCATTCTCGATCGCCCACGTCGCCGTCGCCAGCTTCCAGGTCGAGCCCGGAGGATACCGGCCCTGAATCACCTTGTTGTACAAGGGGCGGTGCGGATCGGTATTCAGCTCACGCCAGTAATCGGCCGGGATGCCGCCGATGAATCGGTTGGGGTCGAACGTCGGCGCGCTGTGGAGCGCGAGTACTTCACCGGTCACCGGATCGAGCGCGATCGCGCCGCCCTGCAGGGAGTCGCCGAAGAGCGACACCATGTAGCGCTGGAGATCCATGTCGATGTTGGTGTAGAGCGGAGGCGCCCCCTCGGGCAGCAGGTCCTCGCGCGCGCCCGCCTCGCGAACGACGCGGCCACGCGCATCCACTTCGACGAAACGGATGCCCTCTTTGCCCCGGAGTCTGTCCTCGTACTCTTTCTCCAGTCCCCCCTTCCCGACCTGCTGCCCGGCCTTGTATCCGCGGTAGGCCCGTGACGCCAGTTCACTTTCGGTGATTTCGCCGGTATACCCCACGAACGCCGCGACTGAGGCGGCATCCGGATAGTGGCGCTTGGGCGCGGACTGGATGACCAGGCCCGGAAACTCGACGCGGTGCTCTTCGAGCACCGAGACAATGTCGAACGACGCATTGGCCAGGATCGCCGTGGGCCGGTTCGGGGCCCGGCGATACCGCCGCACCGCGACTTCGATCTGATCGGGGCTCAGCGGGATCGTCTCGCTCAACCGGTGCAGCATCGCGCGCAACGAGTCCGCGGTCGGCGCCAGCACGGACACCGAATACCCCGGGACGTTCTCGGCGATGACTTTGCCGTTTCGGTCGTAGATGATCCCGCGCGGCGCCGGCAGCGGCACTTCCCGCAACCGATTGGTCTCGCTCTGCAGCACGTATTGGGAGTTCTGGAGCACCTGCGTCCGGAAAAACGCCGCCAGCAGCAGGACGAACGCCACGATCAGCCCGGCGCTCGCCACCCGCGCCCGCCTCGCGACTTCGTTCGGGTGGAAACTCACGGTTGCTGGATCCGGGAGCGCGTCAGGTAGCGAGTCATGTGGACTGCGGTTCGAGCAATGGCCGCATGATGGCGAGGGCGACGACACCCGCGATCGCGGTCACTGCGCCTGAGAGCGGCGCCCACACGAACATCTCCTGCACCAGCTCGATGCCACGCTGCTGATGGTCGGCCAGCACGTAGATGATCGAGAACGCCCATCGGCCGGCAAAGAAGAAGAAGCCGTTGAGCGCCAGATTATCGGCGAAGAACGCCGCCTTGAGCCACGACGCGCCGAAACCCACCATGCTCATCGCCAACGCCCCAGCGCCAAAGGCACTCGGAGTCAGCGAGTCGGCCGCGAGCCCCAGCCCGAGCCCGATGAGCGCGGCCGCGCCGGGCCGCACGCGGACGGCAACCAGCAGGAGCGCGATCAGAAGAAAGTCGACCTCCGCGCGCCACCCGAGCAATGGACGCAGCGAGTAATGCAGCAGCACGAGGATCACGAACGCGACCGCGGTGCGGATGGTGCCAGCCATGGTCATGTGGTGTCCGCGTCGGCGCTGTCGGCCGGCAGCTCGGGGACGGTGTCACGAGGGATGATGATCGCCCCTCCGCCCTTCCTGGCCGCCGAGTCAGCGGCCGCGGCAGCGCGGTGGGTCGAGTCTTCCCCCGCCCACACCGACTGCATACCCGCCAGCACCCGTTTGGGCTCGAGCACGAGGATGGACGACACGTCGAACGGCTTGACAGCCGGCTGCACCAGGTAGGTTCGCGCCCATCCCCTCCGAGGTCTTCACCTCGCCGATCACCCTCCCAACCGGGATGCCACGGGGGTACACGCCTCCAACTCCCGAGCTCACGATGGGTGTGCCTGGCGACAGCGTAGCGCTCATTTGGACCCCGCTCAGCTCCAGGAGGTAGCGCTCCGGGCCCGACCCGAGATGCGCTTTCACGATCCCGAATGCACTCCCGTCCGCGGCCATCGCGCTTACGCGGAAGTCAGGGTGCGACCAGGTGATCGCGAGACTCATCGTCGGGTCCACCGTCTCGACCATCCCGACGAGTCCTTCGGGAGCCACGACTGGACTGAATGAGCGGATCCCGGCCCGAGATCCGCGGGTCAGGGTGAGGGTGTACTCCTCGCCCAACGCGCGGCTGTGCAGGGCTTCCGCCGGCACGAATCCCCAGCCCAGCGAACGGCCCAGCCCCAGCGCCCGCCGCAAGCGGTCGTTCTCGGCTTCCAGAGCCGGCACTTCGAGGGCCCGCAAGGCAACACTGTCCCGGGCATCAGTCTCGACGTCGTGGCGGACGATCGCTCGCCGAGCCAGCTCGGCGTCGCTCTGCATGGAGACCAGCGGCGCGATGAAAACACGCCGGAGGATCGATGTGACCGGGTCACGCAGGTGTGCCGGGAGCGCGAGCGCAGCCAATGAGAGAGAGACGGAAAGTGCGAGCAGCGCGAAGTCCGCTCGGATTCCGCTGGCGACGGCACGCGCCATTGATCAGCTCACACGCTCAGGGCTCAACTGCTCAAAACCGACCAGTACTTGTCCTCGTCGTCGAGAATCCGTCCAGTCCCGCGAACGACACACGTGAGGGGATCCTCGTCGACGTGAATCGGCAAGCTCGTCTCCTGGCTCAGGAGCAGATCCAGTCCCCGGATCAACGCGCCGCCGCCCGTCATGACGATTCCGCGGTCCACGATGTCACTCGCCAGCTCCGGCGGCGTGATCTCCAGCGCCCGGCGCACCGCGTCCACGATCTGCTGGATTGGCTCCTGGATCGCCTCGCGGATCTCGGCCGAATGCACCCGCACCGTCTTCGGGATGCCCGAAACGAGGTCGCGTCCCTTGACCTCCATCTCGCGCTCTTCGCCAACCGGTGCGGCCGAGCCGATCTGGATCTTGATCAGCTCCGCCGTGGGCTCACCGATCAGGAGGTTGTAGTTCTTTCGCATGAACTGGACGATCGCCATGTCCAGCTCATCCCCGCCCGTCCGAATCGAGGTATCGCTCACGATACCGGAGAGCGCGATGACCGCGATCTCGGTCGTCCCACCGCCGATGTCGATCACCATGTTGCCCGTCGGCGTCTCGACCGGCAGTCCCACGCCAATCGCCGCCGCCATTGGCTCCGCCACCATGAAGACTTCCTTCGCCCCGGCGCCAAGCGCCGAGTCCCGGACCGCACGCCGCTCGACTTCCGTGATCCCCGAGGGGACGCACACGATGACCCGGGGCTTCACCTTGAACACGTGGTTCTCGATGATCAGGGTCAGGAAGTACCGCAGCATCTTCTCGGTGACGTCGAAGTCGGCGATGACGCCGTCCTTCATCGGCCGGACCGCGAGAATCCCGTCCGGGGTGCGCCCCAGCATGCGCTTGGCTTCCAGGCCAACGCCCTTGATCTTCTTCGTCTCGCGGTCGATCGCGACCACGGACGGCTCGTTGAGCACGATGCCCTCGCCTTTCACGTAGACGAGGGTGTTGGCGGTTCCGAGGTCGACAGCGATCGCGTTCGCGGGAAAAAGGGACCGCGATCCGGTCTTGAAGAAGGGCCAGCGCATTACGTCTTGGGATTCACGTCTGAACGCCGGGGCCGGCGCCCATGTCGGGCGGCGTCGGAGAGGGCGTCGATGGCATACGCGATCGTGCGTCGGGCGCGCGTCGCGGCGGCGAGCGTTAAGCTAGTCCACCCCCCGATGACGATCAAGAGAAATGATCGGCACCACGACCGCCGCCGGCCGCGTCCGCCCTTCCCGGTTGGTTATCCAACGAACTTCGCCGGATCCTCATAGGCGATCCCAAACGCCTCGGCGACACCCGGATACGTGACGCGGCCATCCACGATGTTCAGCCCCTTGAGCAGGGCCGGCGACGACGCGAGCGCCTTCTTCCATCCCTTGTTCGCCAGCTGCAGCGCGTACGGGAAAGTGGCGTTCGTCAGCGCGAGCGTCGACGTGCGCGGCACACCACCCGGCATGTTTGCGACGCCATAGTGGATCACGCCGTCGACCACGTACGTCGGATTCTCATGGGTGGTCGCGTGAATCGTCTCGACGCAGCCTCCCTGATCGATCGCCACATTGACGATCACCGACCCCGGACGCATCAACCGGAGATCCTCACGCCGGACAAGACGTGGCGCCTTGGCGCCCGTCACCAGAACGGCCCCGACCACGAGATCCGCCGTGGCCAGCTGCTCCAGGATATTGTGCCGGTTCGAGTGGATCAGCACCACGTTGGCAGGCATCACGTCCGAGAGATACCGGAGCCGCTCGAGCGAAATGTCGAGAACAACCACCGACGCGCCCAGACCAGCTGCCATCTTCGCGGCGTTGATCCCGACGATACCACCGCCCAGCACGACGACCCTGGCCGGCGCGACGCCAGGCACGCCACCCAGCAGCACACCACGGCCGCCATAGAGCTTCTCGAGGTACTTCGCGCCCTCCTGCACCGCCATCCGCCCGGCCACTTCAGACATTGGGGTGAGCAACGGCAGCTCGCGGGACGGCAGCTCCACGGTCTCGTACGCGATGCACACGGCGCCACTCTTGAGGTGCGCGCGCGTGAGGGCTTCGTCGGCGGCGAAATGGAAGTACGTGAACAGCACCTGCCCCTTACGAATGCGGGGCCACTCCGGCGCGATCGGCTCCTTCACCTTCAGTGATCATCTCGGCTTCCCGCCAGACCGCATCGGCGTCCGGCGCGATCGCCGCACCCACGCGCGTGTAGAGCTCATCGGAGAACCCGCTGCCCTCCCCCGCACCCCGCTCGATGAAGACCGAGTGCCCGGCCGCGACCAGCGCCTCGGCGCCCGCGGGTACGAGTGCGATACGGTTCTCGTTCGTTTTGATTTCCTTCGGTACGCCGATTTTCATGGCTCGAGAGGTCTGTGTCGTCGGTGAAGGTTGAGTGCCAGCCGGACTTACGCCGTGGGTCCCAACGTCACGATCGTCTGCCGGTCCGGGCGAAAAGAACTCCTGGCACACCGCCCGGACGGCGGTGGCATCGATGCGGTCGATCTCCGGCGAGGACTGCATCCAGCGACTGAAACGGCTCACCATATAGTTCGGTCGACGCCGCCCGATACATTCTCGCCGTGACGCTCTCCAGCGAGAGTGTCACCTGCCCCTTGAGCTGGTTCTTCCCTGCCTCGACCTCTGCGGCGGGCAAGCCCTCACCCGCCACGCGGTCCAGCTCATCCGTGATGGCGGCAACTGCCTCCGCGGCCGTCTCGGGCGCCGTCCCCACGTAGACGCCATGCGTGCCGGTGTCCGCATGGAACGTCTGAAATGAGTAGACGGCGTACGCCAGCCCCAGCTCCTCGCGCACCCGCTGAAAGAGCCGGGAGCTCATGCCCGCCACCCAGCAGCGTACTGACGAGCGCCAGGGTATACCGTCGTGGATCGCCGTGCGACACCGCCGGGAGACCCGAACACCACGTGCGTCTGCGCCCCCTCGCGCTCGACGTGCCGCCGATGGGGCGCCACTGGCACCGCTGGCGGGGAGACCAGCCGGGACGTGGGTCCCGGATCGAGATCCGCCCATCCTGTGGCACTCACGATGTCGATCAGCTGCTCGTGCGCGATGTTGCCAGCCGCCGCCACCACGGTTTGCCCCGGGTGATAGGCACGCGTGTGCAGCTCCTGCAAATCTGAGATCGCCAGGCGCCCCACGGTGTCCCGGGTGCCGAGGATCGAGTACCCGTATGGATGGGAGCCCCAGAGCGCCTCGTTGTGCATCTCGAACACGAGGTCGTCCGGAGTGTCCTCGACCGTGCTGATCTCCTCCAGCACGACCTTCCGCTCGGTCTGCAGGTCGCTCGCCCGAAGGGTCGGGCGATAGACGAGATCGACCAGTACGTCGGCGGCTTCGCGGACATGGGTGTCGAGGACCCGCGCCTGAAACGCGGTATGCTCGCGGCCGGTATACGCGTCCAGCGACCCGCCAAGTGTCTCGAGCGCGAGCGCGATCTCCTTGGCGGTCCGGCGCGCCGTGCCCTTGAACACCATGTGCTCGAGGAGGTGCGACACGCCCATCGAATCACGCTGCTCATGGAGCGATGCCGCCCTGATCCAGGCTCCGATCGCGACGGACCGGACGCCAGGCATGTGCTCCGACACGACCGTAAGGCCGTTGGACAAGCGGGTCGAGCGGAGTGTCGTCCCGTCGCCGGGGGTGGTAGCAGCCGGTCCCGGCGGGGTGATGATCCCGGGGACCGGCTCAGGAGCGATGGGGTCGGCTGCCTATGCTCACTCGCGCCGACGAGAGGAGGCCCGGGGCGCCCCGCCATTGCCGTTGCCTTCCTCGACCCCTTCAGGCTTGGGCTGCAGCGCCTTCATGGACAGCCGGAGACGGCCCCGCTCGTCGCGATCGATGAGCTTGACCTTCACCCGGTCGCCGCGCTTGACGACATCCTCGGTCTTGTCGGTCCGTCCCCAGCGCAGCTCGGAGATGTGGAGCAGCGCCTCCGTACCAGGCATGATCTCGATGAACGCACCGAACGCCGTGGTGCTCTTCACCGTGCCCTCGTAGATCTCGCCGACCACCGGCTCGGCGGTGACGGCCTGGACCATCTGCTTGGCCCGCGCCATCGCTTCGCCACCGACCGCGGCGATCGTCACCAGACCGGTGTCGTCCACCGTCAGCTCCGCACCCGTCTCGTCCTGAATCCCGCGAATCGTCTTCCCCTTCGGCCCAATCAGGTCGCCGATCTTCTCGGGGTTGATGGTCATCGTCACGATCCGGGGTGCGTACTGCGACAGATCGGCGCGCGGCTCCGCCAATCCTTTGCGCATCTCGCCCAGGATGTGCAGCCGGCCCTCGCGGGCCTGTGCCAGCGCTTCCTTCATGATCGACACGTCCAGTCCCTGGACCTTGATATCCATCTGGATCGACGTGATCCCATCCGCCGTCCCCGCGACCTTGAAGTCCATGTCGCCCGAGATGGTCTTCGGTGCCGAGGATATCGCTCAGCACGGCGTAGCGATCGCCTTCCTTGATGAGACCCATTGCGACGCCAGCAACCGCGCCCCGCATCGGAACACCCGCATCGAACAGCGCGAGCGAGCCACCACAGACCGACGCCATCGACGAGGATCCGTTGGACTCGAGGATGTCGGACACCACGCGGATCGTGTAGGGGAAGTCCTCGAACTCCGGCAGCATGCGCTGTAACGCCCGCTCGGCAAGATTCCCGTGGCCGATCTCGCGGCGGCTCGTCCCGCGAACCGGACGAACCTCGCCCGTCGAGAACGGCGGGAAATTGTAGTGCAGCATGAACGACTTCGTCGTCTCGCTGGCGTCGTCGATCGAATCGAGGCGCTGGACATCGTTTGCGGTCCCGAGCGTCACGGCGACGAGCGCCTGCGTCTGGCCCCGCGTGAACAGCGCCGAGCCGTGCGCGCGCGGCAGCAGACCGACTTCGGACGTGATCGGACGAATCTCGACTGGCGTCCGGCCATCGACGCGATGCCCGGTCGTGAGCACCTGGTCGCGCAGCGCCTCGTACTCGACGTCGCCGACGAGGTTGCCGATGTCACGCCCGTTGTCCGGGAAATCGGCGGCCAACCGCTCACCGATCGACTTCTTCACCTTCTCGACCGCCTGCACGCGCGACGCCTTGTCCTTGGCGTTGATCGCGTCGCGGATCTCGGACTGCGCGATCTCGCGCACCCGCGCCTCGAGGCCGGGCGGAATCGTGGGCTTGGTCCACGCCATCTTGGCGACCGCGGGCAGTTGCTTCAGCAGCTCCTCTTGGGCGCCGATCAACTCGCGGATCCCACCGTGTGCCACCTGCAGCGCATCGACGACCGCGTCCTCGTTCACCTCGAGTGCTTCGCCCTCGACCATGAGCAGCGAGTCGCGATTGCCCGCGACCACGAGATCGATGTCGGTGTAGGCGAGCTGCTGGAACGTGGGGTTGAGCACCCACTTGTCCTCGAGGCGGCCCACACGCACAGCCGCCGATCGGGCCGAGGAACGGAATCTTCGAGCTGTTGATCGCGACCGACGTCGCGAGGAGCGCCAGCACATCCGCGTCGTTCTGCTGGTCAGCCGAGATCACGTAGATGAAGACCTGGATCTCGTTCTTGAATCCTTCCGGGAACAGCGGCCGAATCGACCGGTCGATGATGCGCGCGGAGAGGATCTCTCCGTCCTGCGGCCGTCCTTCGCGCTTGATGAATCCGCCCGGAATCTTGCCCGCGGCGTAAGTCCGTTCCTTGTATTCGACCGTCAGAGGGAAGAATGGAAGCGAACTGATATTGTCGCTGACGGTGACGGCGGCGAGAACCATGGTCTCGCCAAAAGTGACGACGGCGGAACCGGCCGCCTGCTTCGCCATCCGGCCGGTCTCGATGACCAGACGCCGTCCGGCGAACGTACGCTCTACACGTGGCATGATTGTCCGAAAAAAAGAAGTGGCGTCACTAGCGGTCTTGACCCGGCCGCCCGCCACGCCCAGTTGACTGCGCGATCGCTAATACCGCAGCCCCAATGTGTCGATGAGCGACCGGTATCCATCGACGTCGGTGCGCTTCATATAATTGAGGAGGCGCCGCCGCCGCCCGACCATCTTGAGCAATCCCTGACGGCTGTGGTGATCCTTGGGATGCGTCCGGAAGTGGTCGGTGAGATAATTGATCCGAGCGGTCAATACCGCGACCTGGACGCGGCTCGATCCCGTGTCCGTCTCGTGCTCGTGGAACTGCTGTATCGTCGGTGCCTTTTCAAACGCCATGTGATATATTCCCGGCGCGCGGTCGCGCGCTCTTCGCCAAAGTTCAATAAGCCTAGAAGTTTACTGGACTTGCAGACTGCTGTAAAGGATGCCTGAACGGTTTCTAGGGCGCACGCTCGGGAAGTTCCGCATCGATGCGATCATAGGCACCGGTGGCTTCGCGTGGGTCTATAAGGCCTTCGACCCCGAGCTCGAGATCCCGGTCGCGCTCAAGGTCCTCAAGCCCCAGTACGCCGGCGACGAGCAGTTCGAGCAACGCTTCCGTCGCGAGGCCGCCACCGCGGCCCGGCTCCGGCACCCGAACATCATCAAGATCTTCGCGGTCGGCAAAGACGGCGACGCCGTCTACTTCGCCATGGACTTCCTGCCCCAGGGCCTCCCCGACCGCCTGGAGGTCGTGACCAAGCTCCCCGAGCCAGTCCTCATCCGCATGGGCATCGACGTCGCGAGCGCCCTCGGCTTCGCCCACCGGGAAGGCGTCGTCCACCGCGACATCAAGATCGACAACATCCTGTTCGACGACCACGGCAATGCGATCGTGGCCGATTTCGGCATTGCGCGCGCAGTCTCGAACTACGTGCAGCAGACCGGCACCAACATGGTGGTCGGCACGCCCCAGTACTTCTCGCCGGAACAGGCCCGCGGGATGGCGCTCGATGGCCGCGCCGACATCTACTCGCTCGGCGTCACGCTCTACCGCGCCGCCACCGGGGTCCTGCCCTTCACCGGCGACGACTGGTACGAGATCGCCCGGCAGCACGTCGAGGACAAGCCCGTGAAGCCCCGGGTCCACAACTCGCTGCTCTCCCGCGATATCGACCGGGTGATCATGCGCTGCCTCGAGAAAGACCCCGCCGCCCGCTTCCAGACCGGCGAAGCACTGTGCCAGGCCCTCGGCGCCCTCAGCTTCGAGCGCAACGAGACGATCGCCATGCGCAGCACGCCGTCGATCGGGCCGTCGGGAACCCCGACTGGGCCGGGCTTCTGGCACGCGATCCAGGCGACTCCGCAGCGGCGCGTCGCCGCCGGTGCCACCACCGTCGCGCTCCTGGCTGCGCTCATCTGGAGCGGCGTCCGCATTGCCCGCCACGATACCCTGGAAGCGCCTGACGGCGGGACGGCTACGACAACGGGCGCCACCGATGGCGTCCCGGAACAACGGCCGGCATACCGCGCCACGGATGCCGCCGCCCCGCCCGCTGGCATGGCCTCGGCCCCACTGGATACGACCGCGCAGGCTGGCGGTGCCGTGGCCCCCAATCCCGGTTCAGGTGGCACCTCAGCCAAGCCGGCCGAAGGCGCGGAATCCGCAGCGGCGCATCGCACGGCGTCGTCCGCGCACCCCGCCCATGTGCGCCCAGCCAGCAAGTCCCCGCACGCCAAGGCCGTCGCGGCTGCGCCCGGTACCGCCCCTGCCGCGCGCGGCTCGGGCACCGTGACGCTCGATGCCGAGCCAGCGGGCGCGAGCTACACGCTCCAGGCTCTCGACGATGGGCACGTGATCAGAGGCACCATGCCGGCGGCGGCTCCGCTGACGCTGCCCGTGGGCGACTACGCCATCGAGATCTCCGCCCGCTACTGCGCATCCTACCGCGACACGCTCCGCGTCCAGCTCAACCGCCCAGCCACGCCGGTCCACGTCAAACTGGTCTGCGGGACGTAGGACCGCGGTCCCGATGCCGGCCGCATCCGGTCTCTGGACTCGCGCCGCAACGTGCGCGCTGCGTCAGTGCCCTTGCGTCAGTGCCCGTGCACGAAATAGCCGATCACACCGCCCACGACGGCCGCTCCCCAGAACCAGGGCTGCGCGTAGAACGCGCGCTTGGGCTGGGACAGGAGTACGACGTGGGCGGTGGTGAGCCGCGCGGTCTGGCTGGTGACGACCGCTGTCGCCGTGCCGCTGTCCACCCGGGCGATGCGGATGCGCGCGATCAATGCATCCCCATGCGCGGGATCGACGGCCAGCCCGACCTGCCCGGGTGAGACCCATCGCGCGCCGACCGTCGCGAAGGTGAACGTCGTGTCGGCGACCGACACCACGTCGAATCGGACGTATGCCCGCTGCGCACGAGCCGCCGGCGGCCAGAGTGCAATGGCCGCGAAGCGCGATCGCGGTCAGCAGAGCCCGCTGAAGACCTGGCACCGGTCGTTGAACATCACGAGCAGGAAGAGCGCCCCGATCGCGACGAGCCCGACCCGTAGGATGTATTCCCGCGTCCGCAGGCTGAACGGACGGCCCTTGAGCGCTTCGATGACGTTCACGAGGATCTGCCCGCCGTCGAGGATCGGAATCGGCAGCAGGTTGAGGATCGCGACGTTGATGCTCAGGAAGGCGATCAGGCTCCACAGCGCCTCGAGACCATTCCGCGCGGTGGCGACCGAGATCTTCGCAATGCCCACGGGCCCCGAGAGACTGCTGAGCGACGCCTTCCGCGTCGCGAGATCGTGCACCTCTTCGAAGATCAATCCGCCGGTGGCGACCGTGAGGCGCCACGCATCCGCGAATGCTTGCGGCACCGGCATCGGATGCCGGTGGCTGTCCATGCGCGGCGCGGCGCCGATCTTCCCGACGATCGTGATCGCACCCGTGGTCAGATTCGTATCAGGCGTCGCTCGCGGCGTCACCGTGACCGTCCGCGTGGTCCCCTGCGAGATCACCGTGATCGCGAGGGGAACGTTCGGATACGGCGAGACATGCGCGATGAGATCCTTGAAGGACGTGACCGGCGCGCCATTGACCGCGATCACGCTGTCTCCGCCCGTCAGGCCCGCGGCCTCCCCGGGGCTTTTGGGCAGCACGTATTCGAACACCGGCGCGTCGGACGGCACCGGCCGGCCGTAGTACAGGTCGACGCCAAGCAGGATCACGTACGCCAGGACGGCATTCATCGTGACGCCCGCCAGCATGATGATAAGGCGCGCCCACAGCGGCTTCGACTCGAACCACCGGTTCTGGGGAATCGGTAGCGGTCCAAACGGCATCATCGCCTTCGGATCCTGATGCTTCGCCTGCGCGGCCCGCGACTCTTCCGAGCCTCCCTCGAGAATCGCCGCCGGCTCGTCGTCCCGCGATGCCATGCGCACGTACCCGCCAAGCGGGAACGCCGCGAGTTGATATTCGGTCTCGCCCCAGCGGCGCGCCCACAGCGCTGGACCGAACCCGATCGAAAACCTCGGCGCGTAGACGCCAGTCGCCTTCGCGGCGATGAAGTGCCCCAGCTCGTGCACGAAGATGACGAGGCCGAACACCAGGACCGGCGCCAGCCATGGTACGTGATCGCGTAGAAAACTCAGCACCCGGTTCCTCCTCCATCCTGGATGGCGGTCGCCGGGAAGGCGCCCGCCGGTGCATCGCGCCGCACCGGCTCGCTGGCGGACGTGAGCCCGCGCCGCGGCATCAGCCGCCATCAGCGCTTGCCGGTCGCCCTGCCGGACGCCCCACCAGCGATTCGAGTGCGGATGCAATCGCGTCCGCGATCCCGGAGAACGTCAACACTCCCTCGAGAAACAATGCCACGGCCTGTTCGTTGGCTGCGTTGAATATCGCCGGCGCGGCGCCACCGGCTCGTCCCGCCGCCATCCCCAGCGCCAGCGCCGGGAAGTGATCCGCGCGGACTCGCTCGAAGGTCAGCGGTGACGCCGCCACGGGATCAAACGGTGGTACCCCGTCGTCCGGAAGCCGTTCGGGGTGCGTCAGCGCATACAGGACCGGCAGCTCCATGGTCGGCATGCCGACCTGCGCCAGCACGTTGCCGTCGATGAACTCCACGAACGAGTGCACGACGCTCTGGGGATGGACGACGACCTCGATGCGATCGTATGGGACACCGAAGAGGTAGTGCGCCTCGATGACTTCGAGCGCCTTGTTGGCGAGCGTCGCGCTGTCGACCGTGATCTTGCGCCCCATGCTCCACGTCGGATGCCGGAGCGCGTCGGCGACCGTCGCCCGCTCCAGCTGCTCGCGCGTCCAGCCCCGGAACGGACCGCCCGATGCGGTGATGATGAGCCGCCGGACATCGCTGGCCGGCCGGTGCCCGAGACATTGCAGGATCGCCGAATGCTCGCTGTCGACGGGTACGATCTCGCCGCCGCCGGCCTTCGCCGCCGCCGTGACGAGATCGCCCGCCATGACCAGCGTCTCCTTGTTGGCGAGCGCCACGCGCTTCCCCGCTCGCAGCGCCGCCAGCGTCGCATCCAGTCCCGCCGCCCCGACGACGGCGTTGACCACGATGTCCACGCTCGCCAGCGTCGCGGCGCCCACGAGGCATTGCGCGCCGACCTGCCACGCCCGCGGATGCAACCCGCCATCCTGCACCAGTCCGACGTACGCGGGGTTGAACCGCTCCGCCTGGCCCTCGAGCAGCGCCGCGTTGCCGTACGCGGTCAGCGCGTCCACGCGAAACGATCCACGCTGGCGCTCCAGCACCCGCAGCGCCGTCGTGCCGATCGACCCCGTCGATCCGAGCACGGCAACGCCGCGCACCGTACCCGCGCGCCGGCGTCATCGGGCGGCACTCACTGGTGCCATCACCAGGAAGCCGGGATCCCGAACAGGATGTAGGCGACCGGGAGCACGAACAGCAGGCTGTCCACACGATCCAGTACCCCGCCATGCCCCGGAAATAGCCGAGAGCTGTTCTTGACGCCCGCCTCGCGCTTGAGCAGTGACTCGGCAAGATCACCGATCTGCGCCGCCACGCTGACCACCACGCCGAAGATCAGGATGTCCGCCGGGCTCAATCCGAGATCCGCCCACGGCCGCAGCACGTAGCGGGCATAGACCCAGCACGCGCCGACGGTCACGACCATCCCGCCGATCGCGCCGGCGACCGTCTTCCCCGGGCTCACGGCCGGCATCAGCTTGCGTCGTCCGAACACCCGGCCCACCGCATACGCCCCGATGTCGTTGGCCCACGTGAGTAGCAAGGGCAGCAGCAGCAGTGCGACGCCGCCTCGGTCATCACCGACGTAGCGATAGTAGCGGATCGCGAACGCGAAGCTGAGCAGCCCACCCGTATAAGACGCGCCGAAGACCGTCGTCGCCACCGCGGACAGCGCGTGCCCGTCATCCCGCCGCAGCCAGATCGCGAGCGCCAGCACGACCATCAGCACCACGGCCGCGAAGCCCGGCCCGATGGTGAAGACGCCACGCGGCTCCGCGGCCAGCACGATCGGAATCAGGGCCGCCAGCGGGATCCCGACCGCTTCGATCGGCCGCGCGCCTCCGGCCCGCGCGATGCGGAACAACTCCCACGCGCCAAGCCGCGCCCGTGAGCGCGAGAAGCGCCACCAGCGGCGCGCCGCCGATCACGATGATCCAGATGGTCAGCGGCGCCGCCACGACGCCGAACGCGATGCGCTGGGCCAGCTCTGGCACGCGCCCCGGCGGCATGCGGTTAGGCAGAGACGCGGCCGAAACGGCGTTCCCGGTTCAGGAAGTCCAGGATCGCTTCGTACAGCTCCCGGCGCCCGAAGTCCGGCCACAGCACCGGTGAGATGAACAGCTCGGTGTAGGCCATCTGCCAGAGCAGAAAATTGGAGATCCGCTGCTCACCCGAGGTGCGAATCAGCAAATCGGGATCGGGACAATCCGCCGTGTACAGCCGGCTCTGAAAATCGGCCTCGGTGATCTCCTCCGGGACGAGGCGGCCGTCTCGCGCGTCCCGCGCCAGACGCTGCGCCGCGCGCACGAGCTCCGCGCGGCCGCCGTACGAAATGAACAGGTTGAGCCGGAGCCGGTCGTTGTGCTCCGTCTCGGCCACCACCCGGTGCACCGCGCTCGCCGCCGCGGGAGTCAGCCGGTCCAGATCTCCAATGATTCGGACCCGCACGCCGCGCTCCCGCAGCTCATCGACTTCACGCGCGATGTACTCCTCGAGCAGCGACATCAGCGCGGTGATCTCGACCGGCGGCCGCTGCCAGTTCTCCTGCGAGAACGCGAACAGCGAGAGCACTTCGAGGCCCGACTCGACCGCGCCCTCCACCACCTCGCGCACCGCCTTCATGCCGGACCGATGACCGTACGGGCGCGGCATGAAACGCTCGCGCGCCCACCGCCCGTTGCCATCCATGATGATGGCGACGTGGCGGGGGACGCCGCCCTGGACGCGAATGCGTCCGAGCAGCTCGTCGGCGGTCGGTTCGGCCGGCGCGGGCATCACACTTCCATGATTTCGGCTTCTTTCCCCTTCAGCGTCTCGTCGATCTTGTGCACGAAATCGTCATGCAGTTTCTGCAGTTCCTTCTCGCCGTGCTTCACGTCGTCTTCCGACACCTTGTCCATCTTCTTGAGCCGGTCGCGCGCCTCCGTCCGGGCGTGCCGAATGCCGACGCGGCCCTCCTCGGCCAGCTTGTGCACGACCTTCACCAGATCGCGCCGCCGCTGTTCGTTGAGCGACGGCAGCGGGACACGGATGACGGCGCCCTGCACCGCGGGATCGAGTCCGAGATCCGACTCGCGGATCGCCTTTTCGATCGCTTTGGCCAGCCCCTTGTCCCACGGCGTCACGATCAGCAGCCGGGACTCGGGGGCCGACACGGACGCGACCTGGTTGATCGGCATGGATTGCCCGTAGGCATCGACGCGGATCGTGTCGAGGAGCGCCGGCGTCGCCTTGCCGCTCCGGATCGACCCCAGCTCGCGCCGGGCACTCTCGAGTGCTTTGTCCATTGCGGCCCGGCAGTCCTTGACGATCTGCGGGATGGTCGTGGTCGGGCTAGGACTCATGCGGAGCTCCGGAGACTAGGACGCCGCGAGCGCCGCCCAGGGCCGTGCCCAGGGTCCCGGCCCGCGGGAGCGAGCGCTCACCGGACAAGCGTGCCGACGCGTTCGCCGCGGATGACCCGGGGGACGGCCCCCGGCGAGTGGATATTGAGGACGACCAACGGCAACTCGTTTTCTTTGCACAGCGTGATCGCGGTCTGGTCCATCACGCCCAGCTCGTCGCGCATCACGTCCCGGTAGCTCACTTCATCGTACCGGGTCGCGGTCGGATCGGTCTTGGGATCGGCGGAGTACACGCCGTCCACGTTCGTGGCCTTGATGATCACATCCGCCTTCATCTGAATCGCGCGAAGGACGGCGGCGGTATCGGTCGTGAAGTAGGGATTGCCGGTGCCGGCGGCGAAGATCACGGTCCGCTTGAGCTCCATGTGGTGGATCGCACGGCGGCGGATGAACGGCTCCGCCAGCTCCTCCATGCGGATCGCCGTCATGACCCGCGTCTCCATCCCGCGCCGCTCCAGCACGTCCTGCAGCGCGAGCGCGTTGATCACGGTGCCGAGCATCCCCATGTAGTCGGCGCTCACGCGGTCCATCCCCATATCGTGAAGCTGCGCGCCACGCACGATGTTCCCGCCGCCGATCACCAACCCGATCTCGGCGCCCAGGTTCACCGCATCGTTGATCTCGCGCGCGAACTCCTCGATGACGTCGAAATCGAACCCGAATCCCTTCGGTCCCGCGAGCGCTTCTCCAGACAGCTTGAGAAGCACCCGCGGGTACTTGAGCGGCTCCTTGCCGAGGGCTCCTTGCGGGGAGAGGCCAGATCCGTCGCGGCGCCATCGCTCACGAGCGGCCCTACTCCTCGCCCACCCGGTACCGGGTGAAGCGGCGCACCACGATGCGCTCGCCGACCTTGGCCGAGAACTCCGTGATGAGATCGCCCACCGCGATCTTGTCGTCGCGGACCCACCGCTGGTGGACCAGCGCCACGTCCTTGTAGAACGACTCGATCTTGCCGGTCACGATCTTGTCGATCAGGTGCGCGGGCTTGCCGCTCTCGCGGACCTGCTCCTCGAACAGGCGCCGCTCCCGCTCGACACGCTCGGGGGGCACGCCATCCTTGTCGATCGCCGACGGCGCTGCCGCCGCGATGTGCTCCGCGAGATGGCGGACGAGCGTATGGAACTCGGGATTGCGCGCCACGAAATCCGTCTCGCAGTTCACCTCGACCAGAACGGCCAGCTTGCCGTCGTGGTGGAGATAGTGGCCGATCATGCCTTCGCGCGCTTCCTTGCCTATGCGCTTCTCCGCTTTCGCGGCGCCACGCTTCCGGAGCAGGTCCACGGCGCGATCCATGTCGCCGTTGGCCTCCTCGAGCGCCCGCTTGCTATCCATCATGCCCGCGCCAGTCCGCTGGCGGAGCTCCTGCACTTCTTTGGCCGTCACGGTGGTCTTTGTCGTCGTCATAGTCGTCACTCAATTCTGTGTGAAGCTGCCCTGCGCGAAGCGCCTCTGCGCCTCTCGTGCCCTCGCCGAACCCACTCAATCCTATGGAAACGCCGCCGGGAGAGCCACCGGCGGCGTCGAGACGTAATCTATCCGTCCCGCGCCTCGCGCGGGGCGGCCAAATACCCGCCCAGCGGCTACGCCTCCGGCTCCGCCTCGTCCGCCACGGCGTCGTCCGCCACGGCATCGTCCGGTCCTGCCCCTGGCTCGCCCTCACCGCCCGTCTTGAGCCGGGCCGCAATCGCCTCGGGCTTCGCCCGGCGACGGCGCGGCCGCCGCTTGCGACGACGCTCGTCATCACCGGCGGCCGGCTCCATCCCACGGTCCGAGCTGTAGGTGCTCGTCTCCGTCTCCTCGACTTCCTGCCGGACCGGCGCCTCGCGACGGGTCTCGACGATCGCGTCGGCCACCGCCCGCGCGATCAGCTCGACCGACCGGATCGCGTCATCGTTTCCGGCGATCGGAACCGTGATGAGATCAGGGTCGGCGTTCGTGTCGACGATCGCGACGATCGGAATGCCGAGCTTGTTGCCCTCGCTGACCGCGATCCGCTCCTTCTTCGAGTCGATCACGAACATGAGCCCCGGCAGCCGGCCCATGTTCTTGATGCCGGTCAGGTTGCGCGCCAGCTTGTCGCGCTGGCGGCTCATGAGGAGCTGCTCCTTCTTCGTGTAGTTCTCGAAGTCGCCGCCCGTCTCGCTGCCCGCCTCGAGATCCTTGAGGCGGCGGATCTGCTTCTTGACCGTCTGGAAGTTGGTCAGGAGCCCGCCCAGCCACCGCTCGGTCACGTACAGCGCGCTGGCGCGTTCCGCCTCTTCCTTCACGATGGTGCTCAACTGCCGCTTCGTACACACGAAGAGCACGTTGTCGCCACGGAGGATCACCTCACGCGCCAACTTCTGCGCGAGCTCGATCTGCCGAAGCGTCTTCTGCAGATCGATGATATGAATCCCATTGCGCTCGGCGAAGATGAAACGGCGCATCTTCGGATTCCACCGGCGCGTCTGGTGCCCGAAATGGACACCGGCTTTGAGCAATTCGTCGAGACTGGGTTGTGCCATGCGAGACGTGAGACCGTTGCGGGTTAGACGACCGCGCCCGTCACTGTGGCCTGCGACCGAGTCCCCTTGACGACTCCCCACTGGAGGACTTCGGCACCCGCCGCCACTCGGGACGCGTGCGAGATGAACTGCCAACTCCTGCCCTGCACCATCAGCCTGCCACTACAACCTGGTTAGCGCTTGCTGAACTGGAAGCGCTTCCGTGCCTTCGGACGGCCCGGTTTCTTCCGCTCGACCGCGCGCGCATCACGCGTCAGCAGCCCGAGGTCGCGCAGCTTGCGACGGTGCGCCTCGTCGATCAGCAGCAGTGCGCGCGCAACCGCCAGTCGCAACGCGCCCGCCTGGCCGGAGAGCCCACCACCCTCGACTTTGGCCCGCACATCGAACTGTCCGAGCGTGTCCGTCACCGTGAACGGCTGCTGAATCGCCGCCACCAACGCCGGACGCGGGAAGTAGTCGCCGAGCGTGCGCCCGTTGACGTTCCATTTGCCGGAGCCGGGATTGAGATACAACCGGCACACCGCTTCCTTGCGCCGGCCGATCGTGTGCTTGACGAGCGGATCAACTGCCATGTGTACCCTCTCCCACCGTCGTGCCCGCCGGATCCGGCGAACGTCCGCCGCCCGGCTTCGCCTGAATCAGCAGCGCCTTCGGCTGCTGCGCGATGTGCGTATGCGTCGCGCCCGCGAACACACGCAGCTTGCGGCGCAACACCTGCCGGCCGAGTGCCGTCTTGGGCAGCATCCCGTACACGGCCTTCTCGATCACCCGCTCGGGGTGCTTCGCCAACACGGTCGCCAGCGGCGTAAACCGCTCATGACCCATGTAGCCCGTGTGCCGGAAATATTGCTTCTGTTCCGCCTTGCGTCCGGTCACGCGGACCTTGGCGGCGTTGATGACGATGACGTTGTCGCCCGTATCCATGTGCGGCGTGAACGTCGCTTTGTGCTTGCCGCGAATGACACGCGCGATCTCAGTGGCCAAGCGGCCGAGCACCATGCCTTCGGCGTCGACGATGTACCACTGGTGCGCGATGTCTGCGGGCGTCGCGGAAAATGTTCGCATGTCAGCTGGTCGTGCGTGATCGGGAGTGGCTCGCCGTATTCGGCCGAACCCTGTGCTCCCGGGAGGCATTTGACAACAGACTCGTAAGCTAGCAAATGACTTAGGTCATGTCAATCAACGCGGGACACCCCGCCCAACGCATCCCCGTCCGGCCAGTCATTCGAGCTCGACGAGCACCATCCCCTTCTCCACCGCCGTCCCCGGTGTGACCACGACCGCCCGGACCGTGCCGTCCGATTTGGCGCGGAGCTCGTTTTCCATCTTCATGGCCTCCATCACCACGATGCTGTCGCCCGCCCGAACGGCGTCGCCCGCGCTCACCAGCACCTTGGTCACCAGGCCCGGCATAGGCGCGCGGATCGGCTCCGGACCGTGACGCGTCGCCGTCGCCGCGCTCAGCGCCCTGAGTGCCCGCCCCCGCTGGTCGAGCGCCTCTGCCGCCAACCAGGATCCGCCGATCCCGACCGTGTACGCCCCGCGCTGCGCACCCCGGCGCGCGATCACCTCATACACCGCAGCACCCAGCCGCAGCACCCGGATCGGCGACCCCGGTATCTCCAACAGCTCGGCCGGCACCATATCGCCGCCCCCGATGCGCGCCCCCTCGGGGCCGACCTCGACGGTCGTCTCCTGGCCATTGATCGTGACGACGTAGGAGGTCGCGCCTCCCATGGCCCGTGCGGCCCCGCTGCTCCGCCGCGGCGCCGCGTCACGCCCCACCTCATCCGTCACATCACGCGTCACATCACGCGTCGCGTCAGGCTTCGCGCCGCCCTTCGCGCCGCCCTTCTTGTCGCCCTTCTTGTCGCCCTTCTTGTCGCTCATCGTTCCGCGCCCTCCGGCACGAGCTCGCAGACGGTCTCGACATGCGCGGTCTGCGGAAACATGTCGAACGACCGCAGACCCGCGATGCGCCACCCGGGGAGACGCCCTACGTCCCGCGCCAGTGTCGCCGGATCGCAACTCACGTACACCAGCGCGCGCGGCGACGGCGTCGCATCGCGGATCGCGGCGATCACAGGCGCCGATGCCCCGGTGCGCGGCGGATTGAGGATCACCACATCCGCTGGCAACGCACGAGGGAGCGCATCCTCGGCGCGCGCGGCCACCGCCCGCGAGCCACGCGGTAACACCCGGGCACACTCCGCCGACGCGGCGCGGTCCACTTCGATCGCCACCACGGACACGCCCCGCTCCGCCAACGCGATGGCCGTCCCGCCCGTCCCCGCGTACGCGTCGATCACCGTGCGCGGCGCATGCGACATCGCCCGCTCCACGACGTCCGCGTGCAGCGCCTCACCGACCCGCGCGTTGATCTGCGTGAACGAGGCCCCAGTGCGGCCACCCGTGCCGCCTCCCGTCCGGCCCCCCGTGCGCGCGGACTCCCCGCCACCGTTCGGCAACCCCAGGCGACGCCGCGTGCCATGCTCCGGGGTCCACCACAGCTCCGTCAATCCCGGCACCACCGGCTGCAACTCATGGCTGGTGTCCCACCGCGTGCCGCCCTCGAGGTGGAATGCATATCCGTCCGCCGTGACGCGCACGCTGCCCCGAAGCGATGACACATCGGGCAGCAGGGCCGAGGCACGCATGATCGCGCGCCACACCTCGACCACCCCATCCTCGGTGATCTGGCATTCGGCCAGCGGGAAGACCGAGTCCGGCGCATCGATCCGGCGCAGCCCCGCGATCCATTCGCGCCCGTGGGCTCCGCCCCGCCGGAGCGCGAGGGTCAACTTCCGCCGGTATCGCCACTGGCATGGACTGGCCTCGACGCTGACGGTCCCAACTGGGCGGTGCGCGATGCGGACGAGCGCATCCCGGACGATCGCGCCCTTGGCCGCGAGTTGCGACGCGTACTGCAGATGCTGCAGCTGGCACCCGCCGCAGTGGTCACGCACATAATGCACGCACGTTGGATCGATCCGTTCGGACGACGGCCGCAGCAGATCGAGCAGCACCCCTCGCGCGAACCGGCCGCCGCGCACCGACGTGGCCAGGATCTTCGCCCGGTCACCGGGCGCGGTCCGCGGGATGAAGATCACGCGACCATCGAGACGGGCCACCCCGTCGCCGCCGGCCGCGATCGATTGCACGTCCACCTCGCATTCGGCGGACGTCACTCGCGAAGCGCCTCGCGCCGTGCCACCGCCGCCCACGACGCGCGCGGCGATGCGGCAGGCGTCCGTCCGTCGCCGCCAGGGCCATCAGGGCCGCCCGGCTCGCCACCGCCCGCCGCCCCACCGCCGCCTGCGGCATGTACGCCCCCGTCCGTCCGGGCGAGCAATGCACTCGCCACGGAGGCCGCGATCGCCACTGCCTCGGGCGGACGGGCGTCCAGCAGTGACGCGACTCGCCGCTCCAGCCAGTGAATGTCGATCGCCCCGCGCCGAAACTCGGCGTCCTCCAGGATGCGGAGATGCAGTTCCCGCGACGTCTCCACGCCGGCGATCACGAGCTCGGTCAGTGCCCGATGCATGCGCGCGACGGCGGCCTCGCGAGTCGCGGCCCACACGATCAGCTTCCCGAGCATGGGATCGTAGAACAAGCCGACGTCCGTGCCGGGCTCGATCCCGCCATCCCAGCGAACGCCCGCTCCGGATGGGATCCGGGTATAGGTCACGCGCCCCGTCGATGGCAAGAATCCGCTGGCGGCGTCTTCACTCGTGATCCGGCACTCCATCGCCCACCCGTGCGGCACGATGTCATCCTGGGCAAACGGCAGCCGCTCGCCCGCGGCGATCCGGAGTTGCCACTCGACGAGGTCGAGTCCGGTCACCAGCTCGGTGACGGGATGCTCGACCTGGATGCGGGTGTTCATCTCGAGGAAGTAGAACTGCCCGTCGTTGTCGAGGAGGAACTCACAGGTACCCGCGTTCACGTAGCCCGCCGCGCGCGCCGCCCGCACCGCCGTCTCGCCCATCTTGCCGGCGCAATGCCGGCGAGACCGCCACGCTCGGCGCCTCCTCGATCATCTTCTGGTGGCGGCGCTGGATCGAGCATTCGCGCTCGCCGAGCGAGAGGATGGTGCCGTGCGCGTCCGCCAGCACCTGGATCTCGACGTGCCGGGGACCGGCGATGAACTTCTCGAGATAGACGGCGTCGTCGCCGAAGGCGTTCTGCGACTCGCGGCGCGCCGCATCGAGTGCGGCCGCCAGATCCGCCGCCTGCTCGACGACTCGCATGCCTTTGCCGCCGCCGCCCGCCGCCGCCTTGAGCAGCACGGGGTAGCCGAAACGCTCCGCGGCTTCTGCCGCCGCCGCGGCGTCGCGGAGCGGTTCGGTCGTACCCGGCACGACCGGCACACCGGCCCCCACCGCCAACTGCCGGGCCGCAGTCTTGCTCCCCACCGCCTCGATCGCCTCGGCCGGAGGCCCGATCCAGACCAGCCCCGCCGTTCGCACCGCGAGAGCAAATGCCGCGCGCTCGGACAGAAACCCATAGCCCGGATGGATCGCCTCGCGCCCCGGTCCGCTGCGCCGCCGCGATCAACGCATCGATGCGCAGATAGCTCTCGCTCGCGCGGCTCCGCCCGATGTGGATGGCCTCATCGGCCGCTCGCACGTGCGGCGCCGTCGAGTCGGCATCGCTGTAGACGGCGACGCTGCGCACGCCCAGTTCCCGGCAGGCCCGGATCACCCGGAGCGCGATCTCGCCGCGATTGGCGATCAGGACTTTGGTGAACACGAGTGTCGGCGAAGAGTCCTGCGGTGGGGTCGGTGGCGGGCCGCGCTCACGTTCCGGCCCGCTGCCTGTCCCTACAGCGGGATGTTCCCGTGCTTCTTGGGTGGATTACGGTCACGCTTGGTGCGCAGCGTGTCCAGCGCGTCGATCAGGCGCGGCCGCGTCTCGCGCGGGTCGATGATGTCGTCGAGGTATCCCCGGCCGGCCGCGATGTACGGATGCGCGAACTTCTCCCGGTACTCCGCGATCTTCGCGTCGAGCGCGCGCTGCGGGTCGGGCGTGTCGGCGATCTCGCGCCGGAACAATATCTCCACGGCTCCCTTCGGCCCCATGACCGCCAGCTCCGCCGTCGGCCACGCGACGTTGTAGTCGCCGCGGATATGCTTCGACGACATGACGTCGTACGCCCCGCCGTACGCCTTGCGGGTGATGACGGTCAGCTTGGGCACCGTCGCTTCACAATAGGCGAACAGCAGCTTCGCCCCGTGCTTGATGATGCCACCGTGTTCCTGCGCGACACCCGGCAGGAACCCCGGCACGTCTTCGAAGGTCACGATCGGAATGTTGAACGCGTCGCAGAACCGGATGAACCGCGCCGCCTTCACCGAGGCGCTGATGTCCAGTACCCCCGCCAGCACCGCCGGCTGGTTCGCGACCACCCCGACGCTGTACCCGCCCAGGTGCGCGAAGCCGACGAGAATGTTCGGCGCGAAATCGCGGTGGACTTCCACGAACCGGCCATCGTCCACGACCGGGCAGATCACCTGCCGCATGTCGTAGGGCTTGGTCTCGACATCCGGGACGACGTCGAGCAAGCGAGGCATCGCGCCGGTCCCGTGGATCGCGCCCACTGCCCCGCGGCGGATCATCCACGTTGTTCGGTGGGATGAACTCGAACAGCTCGCGGATCGCCGTCAGGCACGACACCTCGTCATCGAAGGTGAAGTGCGAGACGCCTGATGTCGCGCCATGCGTGTCCGCCCCGCCGAGCTGCTCCATCGTCACGTCTTCGTGCGTGACCGTCTTTACGACGTTGGGGCCGGTCACGAACATGTAGCGAGGTCCCGCGCACCATGAACGTGAAATCCGTGATCGCCGGCGAATACACGGCACCCCCGGCACACGGTCCGAGAATGGCCGAGATCTGCGGGACCACGCCCGAGGCCAGTGTGTTGCGAAGAAAGATCTCCGCGTACCCGCCCAGCGACACGACGCCTTCCTGGATGCGCGCCCCGCCGGAGTCGTTGAGACCGATCACCGGCGCGCCATTCCGCACCGCCAGATCCATGATCTTGCAGATCTTCTCGGCCACCGCCTCGGACAGCGATCCGCCGAACACGGTGAAATCCTGGGAGAAGACGTAGACCAGCCGGCCGCCGACCCGGCCATGACCGGTCACGACGCCGTCACCGTAGATCAGGTGCTCTTCGAGCCCGAAGTCGCTGGACCGGTGCGTGACGAACCGATCCAGCTCGGTGAAGCTGCCCTCGTCCAGGAGCACGTCGAGGCGCTCGCGCGCGGACAGCTTGCCCTTGGCGTGCTGCGCCGCGAGACGCGCGGCACCGCCCCCTTGTTCCGCCTCGGCACGCCTGGCCTCCAAAAGGAGGAGCTTCTCCCGCATGGACATAGACGCGCTCAAACTAGTGGCGACTGATGCCCGCGGCCAGCTACTGGTCCTCGGCCTCCGGAATCCCCACCATCAGGTCACTGTCCGTCTCGGAATCCATGGGCAGCACCTTGGACGGCGTCTCCGGCCGCGGCGGTTGCTCCGCGGGGATATCCGTCACCGCCAGCACGATCCGGCGGTGGATCGGATCGACTTCCAGGACGCGGAGGTCGAGGAACATCCCCTCGTACACGATGTCGGCCGGACTCGCCACAGGCTTGCCGTTGTTCAGCTGGCTTACCGGGACAAAGCCCTCGATGTCGTTGCCGATGTCGACCACGACACCCTTGTCCATCAGGCGAACGACGGTCCCACGGAGTTCGGTCCCGACCGGGTACGTCTCGCCGATCCGCAGCCATGGATCCTCGACCGCCTGCTTGAGACCGAGGCTGATGCGCTTGTTGTCGGAGTCGATGTTGAGGATCACCACATCGACCGTGTCACCCTTCTTGACCACTTCCGACGGATGCTGGACGCGCTTCGTCCAGGACATGTCGGAGATGTGGATCAACCCATCGATGCCCGGCTCGATCTCGACGAACGCGCCAAAGCTCGTGAGGTTGCGGACCTTCCCCGTGATGCGCGTGCCGACCGGATAGCGCTGCGGCAGGACAACCCACGGATCCTGCTCGGTCTGTTTCATGCCGAGCGAGATCTTCTCTTCGTTGGGATCGACCTTGAGCACCACTGCCTCGATCGCCTCGCCGATGGACACCAGCTTCGACGGGTGCCGGACGTTGCGCGTCCAGCTCATTTCGCTGATGTGCACCAGGCCTTCGATGCCCGGCTCCAGCTCGATGAACGCGCCGTAGTTCGTGATCGACACGACCTTGCCGTGGACACGCGTGCCGACCGGGTATTTCGCCGCCACGTCCTTCCACGGATAGCTCTGGAGCTGCTTGAGCCCGAGGCTGATGCGCTCGCGCTCCCAGTCGATGTCGAGGACCTTGACCTCCAGCTCCTGGCCGATGTGCACCAGCTCGGAGGGATGCGAGATCCGGCCCCACGACATATCGGTGATGTGCAGCAGGCCGTCGACACCGCCCAGATCGATGAACGCGCCGAAGTCGGTGATGTTCTTGACGACGCCTTTGCGCACCTGGTCCTTCTGCAGCTCCTTCATCAGCTTCTCGCGCTTCCCTGCGCGTTCGGCCTCGAGGATCACGCGGCGCGAGACGACGATGTTCCGCCGGCGCTTGTTGAGCTTGATGATCTTGAACTCGTACTTCTGCCCCAGCAGCTCGTCGATGTTCGGCACCCGGCGCAGCGCGATCTGGGACCCCGGCAGGAACGCGTCCACACCCATGAGGTCCACCACCACGCCACCCTTGATCTTCTTGACCAGCGTGCCCTCGACCGGCTGATCCGTCTCGTACGCGACCCGGATACGCTCCCAGACGCGCATGAAATCGGCCTTCTTCTTCGACAGCACGACCGACCCTTCCTGATCCTCGAGATGCTCGAGGAGCACCTCGACCTGGTCGCCGGCCTTGAGCTCAGGGAGATCCTTGAACTCCTCGAGCGGCACCGTGCCCTCGGACTTGAAGCCGATGTCGAGCACGACCATGTTGTCGCGAATTCCCTGGACCGTGGCCTTGACGATCTCGCCTTCTTCGATCGAGGCCATCGTGCCCTGGTACAACTCGCTCATCTGCTCGAATTCAGTCTCATCCGGCAGGTCGCCCTCGTCGTACAACTCGGGGCGGCGGTTCGCGAGCGGGCGCAGACGCGCTTTCTGAATGTCGCGCTTCTCGCGCGGCGTCAACAGCGATCCGGCGGCAGTGCCGTTACCGGAATCGGCGGTCGCGAGGTCGGTCGTCTCTTCGGAGGTGTCGAGCTCGGGCATATCGGTAAACAATCTCCTGATAACACGCGGCTGGATCGCTTGCCGCGCCAAGGCGAAGGGTGGGCCCCGAATCAAACGGGGCCGCCACTATGACGGCCCACACGGATTCGCCGGGAGCACAAAATGGGACTACCCCCGCGGGCGATGTGTCGAGAACCTCAGAAGCTAGCCCTGACTTGACAGGCCGTCAATGGCGGACCGGCGGAGAAGTGACGACGGCGTCGGGACTTACCCCGCCACCGCCCCGCTATCATCCAGGTCTCGCCCCCGCGCCGCATCGACAAGTGCCACGATGCGAGACACTTGCTCCTCCTGGGTCAGCATCGTCGTGTCGATCAGGATGGCGTCTTTCGCCTGCACGGTCTGCGTCGCGTCCCGCGCATCGCGCTGCACCAGCCGGTCCGTCTCCTCCGCAATCTCGGCCTCGGTCGGGCGGCGATCGAAGCGCTCGCTCAGCCGGCGCCGCGCGCGCTCCCACGGATCCGCCACCAGAAAGACTTTGAGCGCCGCGTGCGGGAAGACGACGGTCCCAATGTCACGCCCATCCACCACGATCTCGTACTGCCGCGCCAGCGCCCGGATCTGATCGTTCACCCACGCCCGGATCGCCGGCATCTGCGCCACCAGCGAGACGTGCCGAGTCACGCCGGCTCGCGGATCTCGGCGTCGATGTCCTCGCCGGAGATCGTCGGCCGAAATGCCGTCCCGTGCACGCCGAGCACCACGCGCCCGACCGCCTCGAGCAGCCGGGCGTCAGTCCACCGCGACACGTCGGGCTGCACCCGCAGCTCGGCCGCCGTGGCGGCCCGATACAGCGCACCGGAATCGACGTGGTAGAGGCCCGCCCGTAGCGCGACACGGTGCGCCGTCGAAGACTTCCCGGAGGCCGCCGGACCGTCGATCGCGACCACGATCCGATCCTGGTCCGCCGTGCGATCGGCCATCATGCGCCCGTCGCGCGAGCGAGATCCGACCAGAAATCCGGATACGAGACGGCCACGCACGCCCGATCATCGACCGTGATCTCGCCGCCGGTCGCGGCGCCCAGCACCCCGAACGCCATCGCGATGCGATGGTCGCCGCGCGTGACGACGCGGCCCCGGCATGGCCCGCGGCCGCCGGTGATGCGCATGCCGTCCGCCAGCTCCTCCGCCTCCACGCCGACGGCCTGCAGATTCGAGACGGTGAGTGCGATCCGGTCACTCTCCTTGACCCGCAGCTCCGCGGCGCCGGTGATCACGGTCTCACCCTCCGCACGCGCCGCGACGCACGCCAGGAGCGGCAGCTCATCGATCATCGCTGGGATGTCGTCCTCGGCGACCGCCACCCCCCGCAGCGCATTCGGGATGACCGTGTAGGTCACGGTCGGCTCGCCAATGCCGGTCGGTGCACCGGGCTCCTGGCCGAGCGACACTCCCATCGTCTCCAGCGTTCGCATGAACGCGTCACGCGTCGGACTGGCCAGCACATCCGGAAGCCGGATCGCGCCACCGCTCGCCATCGCCGCCAACGCGGCGAAAAACGAGGCCGACGACGGATCCCCCGGTACCGTGAGCTCGAACGACCGCAGGCTCTCCGGCGGCGTCAGCGAAACGGCGGCCGCCGTCACGCGCACGTCGGCGCCCAGCGCGGTGAGGAATCGCTCGGTATGGTCGCGGGACGCGCGCTGCGCCTCGACACTCACGGGCACACCCGACACGAGTCCCGCCAGCAGCACCGCGCTCTTCACCTGCGCGCTATTCGCGTCGTCCTGCCACCGCATCGTGCGGAGCGGTCCGCCGGTCACGGTCATGGGAAGTCCATCCCCGTCGTCGAACACCACCTTCGCCCCCATCGCGCGGAGCGGCCGGGCGACCCGTGCCATCGGCCGCCGGCTCAGACTCGCATCGCCAATGAACCGGCTGGAGAACGAGTACGCCGCGCAGACTCCCGCCAGCAACCGCGTGGTCGTGCCGCTGTTGCCGCACTGCAGCGGTCGCGCCGGCGCCCTGAACCCCCGCAGCCCCGCACCGCGAATGCGCATCTCCCCATCAGGGGCATCACGACGCGACCGCGGCGGAATCGGCGGCATCGCGATGCCCAGCGCCCGCAACACGCCCTCGGTGGACTGCACATTGGCCGAGTCGAGCACGCCACGCAGCACCGACTCGCCATCCGCGAGCGCGGCGAAGATGAGGGCCCGATGCGACACCGATTTGTCCCCCGGTACGCGGATCTCGCCGCGCACCTGCACCGGCGACGACGCCGCCGTCCCTGCGCCTATCGGAGCCACGCCTCGAGCGCCGTCGCGGCGTCGGTCCGGTCATCCCGATACTTGACCACGATCGGCGTGTGGACCGCCAGCCCCTGCGATGCACCCCACCCGCTCGCAATCGGACGCGTGCCCGGCACCACCACTGCGCCCGATGGGATCTCGAGCGGTCCCGTCGCGCTCGCACGGTAGATCGTCTGTCGCACCAGGTCGTAGACCGGCGTCCCGCGCGTCAGGATCACGCCAGCGCCAAGCACCGCGCGACTCCGCACGATCGTGCCCTCGTAGACGCCGCAGTTCCCGCCCACCACGACGTCGCTCTCGATGATCACCGGCGCCGCGTTGATCGGCTCCAGGACGCCGCCGATCTGCACGCCGGCGCTGCAGATGGACACGTTCGCCGATCTGCGCACACGATCCGACCAGGACGTGCGAATCGATCATCGTCCCCGTCTCGATATGCGCGCCGACGTTGACGTAGGACGGCGGCATGCACACGACGCCGTTTGCCAGATACGCGCCGCGGCGGATGGTGGTTCCGCCCGGCACCACGCGGACGTTGTCGGTGACGGCGAAGTTGCGCGGGACCAGCGTGTCCTTGTCGAAGAAGGAAAACGGGCCGCTCGACCGTCCCTTGGCGTCGCGCGGCGACTGGTCGGCGAGCGTGCCGAGACGAAACGCCTGGAGGATGCCCCGCTTCACCCACGGCACCGCATGCCACGTCCCATCCGCCGCGCGGCCGTGCCGCCCGCACCGATCCCGCTTCGAGCGCATCCATCAGCGCTTCGATGGTGACGCGGACCGCCGGGTCATCAACAGCCGCCTGGGCCGTACCCCCCGCCTTCGACAGGGTGTCGATGCGGACGCGCAGCTCGGCGGCCGCGGCGGATCCCGACAGTCCCGTCACGATGTCATCCTCGGTCGGTGAGTGCGCCAGCCGCCACCAGCGCCGCCCGGACCGCCAGCAGATGCCGCTCGGCAAGCGGTACCAGCGGCAGGCGATGCGTTGGGTGCATGAACCCCATCAGGTGCAGCGCCGCCTTCGCCGGCAGCGGATTCGATTCCACGAACGCGGCCCTCATCCACGGTGTGAGCGCGAGGTGTTCCGCCCGCGCCGCCGGCAGATCACCGGCCCGCGCGGCGCGGACCAGCGCCGCCATCCGCTTCGGCGTCGCGTTGGACGTCACGGAGATCACGCCGTCGCCTCCCGCCGCGACGACGGCCAGCGCGAGCGCATCATCGCCCGACAACACGGAGAAATCCGCCGGCGCCCCCGCAGGATCTCCGTAATCTGCCCCAGATCGCCGGAGGCCTCCTTGATCCCCACGATGCCCGGCACCTCCGCCAACTCAAGCGTCGTCGCCGCATCCAGGTTGACGCCCGTGCGCCCCGGGACGTTGTACAGAACGATCGGCAGCCCGGCCTCCGCTGCGATCGGCGCGAAAGTGCGCGGCCAGGCCGCGTTGCGGCGGCTTGTTGTACATCGGGGTCACATGCAGGAGATGCGTCGCGCCCGGCACTCTGCATGTCGCGGGACTGCGCGATCGCGCGGCGGGTGTCGTTCGACCCGGCGCCCGCCACGACGGGCACCCGCCCGGCCACCTGCTCGACCGTGATTTCCACCACCCGGCAATGCTCCGCGGGTGTCAGCGTCACGGCTTCGCCCGTCGTCCCGCAGGGCACGACGAAGTCAATGCCCTCGGTCACCTGCCACTCGACGAACCGCCGGAGCGCCGTTTCATCGACTGCGCCGTCCCCCCTGAATGGCGTGAGCAACGCCGTCCCGCACCCGCGAGGCGCGCCGTCATGTGCCGCGCCCGGCGACCGGAGACGTCGCGAACACGTCGTCCATCGTGGAAGACGCCACGGCGCCCAGCCAGCCACCTGGCCGCCACGAGCGCGCCGTCCGCGAACACTTTGCGGTCCCGCACAATGTGCTGCACCCGCAGCTGCTCGAACGCCCCATCGAAAATCATCTCGTGCTCTCCCGGCACTTGGCCGACCCGAATGCTCGTCCCGGTATGACCCGCCCCATCACATCCCCCACCGCCGCCGCCACGGCGCGCGCCGTACCCGACGGCGCATCGGTCTCTGGCGGCGTGATGCGTCTCCACCGGATGCGGCTCGATGCGCCTCCGCTCGCAGCACGCGCGCGCCGGCACCCGCCGCCGCGGTCATCGCCAGCGCGCCGACTGAAAAGCTTCGGAGCCCACAGTAACGCGCCGCCCGAGCGCTCCACCTCTCCGCGAAGCACGGGCAATGCATCGTACCAGCCGGTCGTGCCCACCACCACGCCGCGCACCCGGCCGACAGGCACGCCCGGACGTTCGCCGCCGCCGCGTTTCCCGTGGTGAACTCTATCGCGACCGCCGCGCCGGCGAGGGCCTGACGCGTCGGCGGCTGGCCACGGCCGATGCGAGCCCGCACCACACATCCCCGGCTGGCCGCGAGCGCGTCGACCGCCTGGCCCATGCGCCCCATCCCCACGATCGCCAGCGGGAGAGGCTCGGTCGCGCGGGACGTCGCGGGATTCATCGCGCGGGAGCTCCGCTCACCACGCCGGTCGCACCAGCATCCACACTCGCGCCGCCGAAGAACGCCGCGTGCAATCGCTGCATCGCGGGCGCGACACGGTCGGCGTCGACAATGATCGTCAGGTTGATCCCGGTGGCGCTCAAGGACAGCATGTGCACGGGAATCCCCCGTATCGCCGCGAGGGCCCGCGCCATTGCGTCGCTGTCATCGGCGAGGCCCGCGCCGACGATGGCCACCACACCCCGTGCCCGTTCGACGGAGACGTCGCCCAGAGCCGCGAGTTCCGTCAGGATGGCGTCGAGCCGGTGCGTCTGATCGAGGGTGACCGAGACGGAGACTTCTAATGTGGCGACCACGTCGACCGAGGTCCGCTGCCGTTCGAAGGTCTCGAACACCCGCCGTAGAAACCCTGGCGTGAACAGCATACGGGATGACCGTACTTTGACGACCGAGATCGGCCCCTTCCCCGCGATCGCGCTCACGGGGCGGCGTGGGGCATCGAAGGTGATCCGCGTCCCAGTGCCCGACGGATTGTGCGTATTATAGACGTAGACGGGGATCCCGACCCGGACGGCAGGCGCGATCGTATTCGGATGCAGGACTTTGGCGCCGAAGGACGCCAGCTCGGATGCCTCGTCGAAGCGATCGTCTCGATGACCTTCGCTCCATCCACCACGCGCGGATCCGCCGTCAGCATCCCGTCCACGTCGGTCCAGATCTCGATCGCCTCGGCGCCCACCGCCGCCCCGAGCAGCGACGCCGAGTAGTCGGATCCGCCGCGTCCAAGGGTAGTCGTGATCCCCTCCCGCGTGGCACCGACGAAGCCGCCGATCACGGGGATGCGCCCCGCCCGCACGCGCGGCACGATGTGCTCGCGGGCCGCTGCCGCGATGGCGTCAGGCCTGGGCTCGGCCTTCGTGAACGTCGCGTCAGTCATCATCACCTGCTGCGCCTCGACGGCATCGGCCGGCAACCCCGCCGCGCCGTAGGCCGCGACCACCAGGAGGCTCGAGAGCATCTCGCCCGTCGCCGCGATCGCGTCGAGTGACCGCGGCGTCGAATGACCGAGGACCGACAACGCCTCGGCGAGACTCGCGAGATCGTCGAGAAGCGGGCTCATTTCCAAGCAGACGTCCTCGGACGCGCGTCCGGGCCCGAGCAACGCTTCTGCCTCGGCGAAATGCCGGGCACGCAATCCCTCGACCGCCTGAACCGCCAGAATCAGCTGGCCGGCCGCCGCCTGCTCCGCCATTGCGAGGAGCGCGTTGGTCACGCCGGACAAGGCCGACACGACGACGACCGGGCCACGCGACATCCGGCCGCGCACGATCTCCGCGGTCGCTCGGATCGCTGCCGCCGTCCCGACCGAGGTGCCGCCGAACTTGACGATGATCATCGCACGCTCAGCATCCGGTCACCGGCACCGCGTCACGGACGCGCGAACTCGCCGCGCGCCGCCAGCACCTCGGCGTTGAGCACCGAGCCACCCGCCGCGCCGCGGATCACGTTGTGCGACATCGCGACCAGCCGCAGATCGAGGATCGGATCGCGACGGACGCGCCCGACGGTTACGGTCATGCCGTTCCCCGCGGACGCATCTCGGCGCGGCTGCGGCCGGCCATCGGCCGTCGTGACCACAAGCGCGCGATCCGGCGCGCTCGGCAAGCCAATGACCGATGCATCGCCGCGCCATGCGGCCAGCACTTCGTGCGCCTCCGCCGGCGTCACGCGCCGCGCGCATTGACCGCCAGACACGCCAGGTGCCCGTGTTCGACCGGCACGCGATTGGTCTGTGCGCTCACCGCGAACGGCGCAAGCTGGAATGCCGAGCCGGTCCACCCGCCGAGAAGTTTCGGCAGTTCTCGCTCGAGCTTCTCCTCTTCCTCGCCGATATACGGGATCACGTTACCGAGGATGTCCAGCGACGGGACGCCCGGGTAGCCTGCTCCCGAGACGGCTTGCAGCGTCGTCACGAAGATTTGCTCGACCCCGAACGCCGCGTGAAGCGGCGCCAGGGCCATTGCGGCCCCCGTCGCGGCACAGTTCGCGTTCGTGACGATCGCGCCTGGCCAGCCCCGCCGCGCTCGCTGCACAGCGAGCGCCGCCAGGTGGGACGCGTTGACCTCCGGTATCACCAGCGGAACGTCCTCCTCCATCCGGAAGTTCTTGGCGTTGCTCAGCACCACGCGGCCTGCTCTCGCGAACGCCGCCTCGACGTCGCCAGCGACCCCCGCATCGAGTGCCGAGAACACGATCGGCGCCTGCACGACCGCGGGATCACAGCGCGACACCGTCAGACCGGCCACGCGCACAGGCAACTCGGACTCCAGCCAATGCGTCGCATCGCGATAGGTCTTGCCTGCCGAGCGATCGGAGGCCGCGACTTCGGCGACCTCGAACCAGGGGTGATCCGCAAGGACCCGGATGAATGACTGCCCGACGGCGCCGGTCGCGCCCAGAATTGCGACGGGCCACTTGCGGGCCGGTGTCGCCGGATGCGGTGGATGGATTGTGCTCATGAGGCCAAGAGGGTGCGGATGATGCGCTCGTATCCGTCCACGCTCGCACGGAGCTCGGGTAGGTCGATGTGCTCAGCCGGCGTATGTGCGACGTGAATCGACCCGGGACCGAACAGCAGCGGGGTGCCCCACCGGGAGAGCAACGGAATGTCGGACGTGTAGGCGACTGGGGCCGCGGCGAAACCTGGCACGACGTGAAATCGCTGCGGCGGGATGTGGGACCCGTATTCGATCTCCGCAGCGCCGCCGACGCACGCCTCGATCGCCCGCTTCACGACACCGGCATCTCCCACGAGCCGGAACATCAGCTCCGCCTCGGCCAGCCCCGGAATGATGTTGGCCGCGGTGCCCGCTCGCAGGACGCCGATGTTGACCGTGGCGGCGCCGAGCACGGGGTCGGTCGGGAGTACGAGTGCCTGAATCCGCGGGAGCAACGCCAGCATCGCGCTGATGGCCGACGCCCCAAGCTCGGGATAGGCGGAGTGTGCCTCCCGCCCCGGGTCCGCAGCGTCACCCGCAACGAGCCTTTGGCGCCGGTGGCCAGGTGACTTTCGGTGGGCTCGCCGTTGATCAGGAACCGGCTCGTCGCGGGCAGTCTGTTGGCCGCGCGCGCGCCGTCGGAGCCCATTTCTTCTCCCACGAGAAACAGGAGCCCCACGCGCTGCTCGCCATTCGCGACGCACTGAGTTGCGGCCGCCAGCATGGCGGCGGCGATGCCCTTCGCGTCGCACGCCCCACGCCCGTAGAGCCGGTCGCCCTCGCGCCGCGGCGGGACGTGCGGAGTCACCGTGTCCAGGTGGGTCGAGAGTGTCACGCCAGGCTGCCCCGCTGCCTCCGATCGCGTCGCCCAAATGTTGCCGCGGCCGGGCGTGACTTCCTGGATCGTGATGTTCCAGTCCCGCGCAACGAGCCACCGCGAGACGAACTCAATGACCGCACCCTCGTCGCCGCTCGGCGACGGGATGGACAGGAGCTCGGCGGCCAGTGCCGCCGCGTCGATCGTCTGGTCGTCGGCCATTGGCGCATATTAGTCGCCCCACGTCACGGGGAAAATGCGCTGGCCGAGATTCGTCGTCTCTCGCCGCGGGCGGCCGATCGTTAGTTTTCAGCCAATGCGCAAATCGATTCAGCTGTTGTTGACCATCGGCGTCGAAGGCGAGGATGAGGCCGCGCACGACTTCGCCCGCCGGGCCATTGCGGCGGTTCGCGATGCGGTGAAGGTCGGGCGGTCTCGGCACCCGGACCTGACGATCACCGTGCACAAGGCCGTCGAAGACCCCGAGTCGGCGTCGCCCTGACACCCCGCCGGGGATCGATCCCCGGGTTGTCCCGTTTTACAAGATCCGAGCGCCAAACGCGCTGACGATGAGATCGACCGCCAGCTCGGCAGTCCGGTTGCGCTGGTCCAGCACCGGGTTGATCTCCACCAGGTCCATCGCCAGGAGGCGTCCCGAATCCGCCGCCATCTCAAGCGCCAGGTGCGCCTCGCGGAACGTCGCGCCGCCGCGGACTGGCGTACCCACTCCAGGGGCGTCCGACGGATCGATCCAGTCCGGATCGCAGGAAACGTGAATCCCGCCGGTGCCGCCCAATGCGATCGCGATGGCGTCCGCCATCACGGACTGCAGCCCGCGCTCGTCGATCTCCCGCATGGTGAACGCCGTGATGCCCAGCTCGCGGATGTGTTTCCGTTCGGGCGGATCCAGGTCGCGTAGGCCCACCATCACGCACTGTTCAGGGCGCAGCGCGGGGTGCGGCGTCGCAATGGTCGAGAGCCGCCGGTCGCCGAGGCCAAGGAGGTGCGCGACTGGCATCCCGTGCAGGTTGCCGCTGGTGCTCGATGCCGGTGTGTCAATGTCGCCGTGCGCATCCAGCCAGAATGAGCCCCACCCGCTCCCGCGTTCCGCCAGTGCGGTCGCCACGCCCGCCACGGATCCCATCGCCAGCGAGTGGTCGCCGCCCAACACCAACGGCGTCACCCCTCTCGGACCGCGGCCGCCGTTTCCGCCGCCAGCGTCCGGCAGACCTCCGCCATCGCCACCAGCGTTTCACCCGCACTGTCGGCGAGGTGCTCGCGCTGCGAGACGACCAGGTTGCCGCGATCCTCGACTTGGTGCCCCAGGAGGCGGAGCCGATCGGCGAGTCGCGCGATCCGGAGCGCCGACGGCCCCATGTCCACCCCCCGGCGGGCGGCGCCGAGGTCGAGGGGTACGCCAATGACCCGAATGGACCGGGCGCTCACCGGCCGCTCTGCGTCTTTATTCGGCACGCGCGGAAGCTACCGCTGGCATGGTCGGGTACAAGGTCGCGCGAGTCAGGATGATTCGACGGCCGCGTCGGCGGGCGACGCGGTCATGATCCCTCGTTCGACGTAGATCGGCCGGATGAGGCCGGCATGGTGGGCAATTGCGCGGCAAACCAGGCGGCGCCGGCAATGCACGCGATGCCACCAAGCCGGATGGTTCCGGGGGCGCCGATCCGGTCCGCGACCACGCCGCTGATGAGGCTTCCGATCGGTGCGGTCCCCAGGAACGCCATGGCGAAGAACGCCATCACGCGGCCGCGGAGCCGGTCCTCCACCACCGTCTGAATGATGGTGTTGGTCGCCGCCAGGCTGACCATGAATCCCCCGCCCACGAACGGAAGGATCGCGAGCGACAGCCACAGGAGCCGCGAGAAAGAAAACGCCACCAGCCCGGCACCAAAAAGCGCACAGGCGATCGGGATCACGCGGCCCAATCCCACCACGGAGCGCCGGGACGCCGATACAGCGCACCGGACACCGCGCCCAATCCCGTCGCGGTCATGAGAAAGCCGAGGGTATGGGGTCCGCCGTGCAGCACCCGTAGGCGATGGCCGGCATGAGGACCGTATACGGCATCCCCATAATGCCGATGAGGGCGAGCAGGAGCAGCGCCGTGCGGACCGGTTGGACCCCGACACGTAGGCGAAGCCGGCCTTGAGCTCGTCGATCATGCGCGCCCCGCTATGATCGCCCGACGGGCGCCAATCGCGCATCGCCAGCAGCGAGCCGATGACGGCGAGATAGGAGATCGCATCGATCGCGAAGCACCACCTTCGCCGGTCGCCGCGATGATCAGTCCCACGATGCTGGGGCCGATGATGCGGCGCCGTTGACCATCGTCGAGTTGAGCGCAATCGCATTCGGCAGGTCCGACGGCTCGGCGACCATTTGCACCACGAACGCCTGCCGCGCCGGCGTGTCGAAGGCGTTGATCACGCCCTGCACGCATTGCAGGACGAGGATGTCCACGACCGAGATGATGCCGGCGAAGGTGAGCCACGCCAGGGCCGCGGACTGCAGCATGGACAGCGTTTGCGTGATGACCAGGATCCGATGCCGATCCCAGCGATCGACGAGGACGCCGGCGAAGGGCGCCAGCAGGAGCGTGGGGATCTGGCTGAAGAACCCGACGACGCCGAGCAGCAGGAGCGATCCGGTCAGCCGGTACACGAGCCAGCTCGTGGCGACGCGGGTAATCCAGGTCCCGATGAGGGAAAGACTCTGGCCGCCGAAATACAGGCGGAAGTTGCGCGACCGGAGCGCGCGAAGGACGCCGCGCGGTGCGGGAGTCGCGCGGACCGCCCCTGCGGGCCGGGCGCCAGCGGCCGGCTCGTCAGGCATACGGAAATATCGCCGGGACGCCCGGGCGGCGCCCGGATTACCTCACGCCGTAATACGCCTCGATGGCCCACGTGATGACGCTGTCCACCAGGCGCCGCGTGTCCGGGTCGAGCGGGAACCGGGCATCCTGGTAGGCGGCGCGCACGACGTGCTTGACCTCGATGACCACGCGCTCTGGCGGGTCGCCCCGTTGCTTGAGGTATTGCACCAGGACGGACACGGCTTCGGACAGCTTCCCCACCGCCGGCGTGACGGCGCCGGCATTCTCTCGCAGGGCGTGTTCGAGCCTCGCGCGGCCATCAGGCCGGCGGTGCGTCCGCGGGCCACCTGGCGCGTGAGCCGGCGCACTCGCGGGCCCGCTGTCGCTGGGCGAATCGATTGGCGGCAGGGGAAGATTCGGCTGGTGGTGAAACCGATCGCGCGCCGGCTGCGTCCGGCGCTGGAAAAAGTCAGGATCCACTCTTGCCTTCAGAACCGGCGATGTCAATGGGATTCGCCCCCGGAAACGCCAATCAGGGAACGATGGCGTCCACTCCGATACCGAACGTGAAGGAGTTGACGGCAATGACCGAGTTGAACTGCCACCCGATGCTCCCGCTGGACGCCCCCGGCGCGATGATCCCATTGTATTCGAAATACTGCTGATCCGCCGCGGTGAAGGTGCCAGTACCAGTCGCGTTGCCGATCGTGACGACCCCGATGCCCGACAAGGTGCTGGGTCCCGATGTGAAGAAGACGCGCGTGCCGTTGGGGGCAGGGGTGCTCCCGTCGCTGGTGCCAATGTCGACCGGTAGCATGTTGCTCACCGAGGTCCACACGGTGAGCGTGCGAGCGAGCGTGAACACATTGTTGACAATCTGCACCGAGTCGAACTGAATGGAGATGTCGGTGCCCTGATCCTCGAGGATCAAGTCCGACGCATACATGGTGCGACTCCCGCCTCTCACGGACTGCGCCGCAGTCTTCGCGGAAGACCGGCATGTCACGGATGCGCTGCTACTGCCAGCCGACACGCCAGGGTTGGCCGCCGGTGCAGCGGCTTGCGGTGCAATCTGCACCTGGCAGGTCAGTGGCGCGGCGGCGGCGCCCGATGACGGGCGCAACGCGTGAGTCGCCGCACTGGTTGGCAGGTCGCCGCACGCGACGATGAACGTCGTGGCCGATATCAGGACGCTGAATTGCAATCGAGTCGTACGCATGATGCCGCCCCTGTGTGAGCCCGTATGTCCGACGCGCGAAATCGCCGGGAGGAACTGCACAGAAACGAGGCAGCCGCGCGGGAGACCAGCGACGGTTAGCACGCTCTCAGACTCGGTCGGGCAGGTGCGGCCCGGGGCCACAGGACCACCGCGGGCGTCGCGAGATGAGTCAGCGACTGGCGCGCGGAGTTAATCGAATTCTTACGGTGTGAGCGGCGTCACGAGGGGTCGCGGCGCGCTACGGAACGATCGCGTCCACTCCCACTTGGAAATTGAACTTGCCCACATTGAAGACGCCGAAGACCCACGACACCGATGTACTGGTCGCACCAGCCGCGATGATCCCGGAATATTGGAAGTACGGTTGGTTGGCGGATGTGAACGTGCCCATGCCCGTGGGATTGGTCAACGCGATTGAGGGCAGTATCCCGAGACCGCCGATGCGAGCACGGTCGGGCCCGCAATGACGAACACGCGCGTGCCATTCCTGAGATGACGAACACGCGCGTGCCATTAGTGAATGGACGGGGGGCGACCCAAACCACTGTCTCCGGCCACGGTGCGCGGATGACGCGGCCCAGTTTTGCGGGACACGCGCTGGAGCGCCGCTCATGGGGCCCGGTTACTCAGCGTATCAGCGTGTTACGGGGAACGGAGCGCCGCATCCGTGCACGGTCAGACGGGCCCCGCGCTTCGTGGTGACATAGAGTGCCGGTCAGGTTACAAAACGCGGTATCAGCGTACTCTACCGTACAAACTGCCGTCCAATGAACGCGGCGGTGACGGACCGCTATGTGCGCCGTTTCCGCGTGCTGCGTTTGCGCGTCCCCCGCGTGCTCGCGCCCCGCTTGCGGGGCACCTTTGCGCCCTTCTTCCGCGCCTCGGAGAGACCGATCGCGATCGCCTGCTTCCGGCTCTTCACCGTGCCGCCCTTCCCGCCGCGACCGGACTTTAGCGTGCCTTTCTTCCGGCGGTGCATCGCACTCTCCACTCGCTTCGACGCTGCGCGACCGTACCGCGGTGATCCCGTCTTGCGCCGTGCTCGCTTGCGTGCTGCCATGACTCCCTCCGCATGATGGTTGGCGTTTCCGGTTGCGACAAAAACGCAATTCTGATTCCACCACGCCGTGCGCGACGCCCCGTCCTAGGGCGCGCGAGTCTTTTTGCCGCCCTCTCCACCTGCTGGCTTCCGCACACGCTGGTAATGCCGGCGGCCCTTCCTCACGGTTGCCACAGTCGGCCATGCTGCACCACACTCGGCGCCCCGCACGCGACCGATCGAGGAAGAGCCAGCCGCACTGCCCCCCGCGACACTGGCGTATCCTGCGGTACGACCCGGATGCCAGCAGCTCAGCGGCGCTCGACAGCACCGGCCCGAGCACGCGCACCGGATCGTGCACCGTTCCGGTCCACACCCAATCCACACCACCCGCGCCCGTGGTCAGCTGGCGCTTCGCCGCGAGATTGGCGAGTCGCGCGTTGAGCGGCGCCAGCGCGCGCGCCGATGGCGCGCCGCCCGACGCCAGCGAGTGAAAGAGCCGATGCAGCTCTTCCCGGATCGCGCGGACCCGCACCATGTGCGCGCGCGTCACCCGCAGAGCAGCGTCGTCACGCAAGATCCCCGCCCGCCCTGCCCAGACGCTGAGATCCGCCGGCACAGCCAGATACTCTCTGGAGTCGCCCGGCCGGTAGCCCACCGTGTTGACGAAGTCGAGCGCGAGGTTCCCCGCAATGAAGTCCATCACGACGCCGCCCTCGCCAACCCGGGCTCCGCGTGCCAACGGCGCGCGATGCCCAGCAACCGGCGCATCAGCAGCGCGAACAACGCCACGTCGAAGCCCGCATAGGCGAACTGCGTCCGCGACACGCCCACCCCGAATGGAAACCAGATGCCCGGAATCCTGAGCACACTGAGCTCCTGAGCGAAGAGTCCCGCCCCGAGCAACACCACGGCGGGCACAGCGAGCCAAGCATCCGTGCCGCCCCGACGCACGCCGAGAATGACAATGAGCAGCATCACGAGCAGGAGCCCCACCCGGACAGCGGCCGAGGCGTGCTGGCTCGCGACGCCTATCGGATGCGGCAAGAGATCCGGCCACCACGGCCGACTCAGCAGCTCGGCCACCATGTACGACACGGTGAGCGCACCGATCCCCCTTCCCGCCCACCACCACCAACCGGGTGCCGATTTCCTGAACCACTCGCGCCACGCCATGACCCACACGCCTAGTGTTAACGGGATAAGCACCACGCTCTGCAGCACGTCGGCGGTCTGCTCCGTCTCGGCCTGCGTCCAGTAGAACAGCGCATGATTCGCGCGATTGGCGCCCAGCACTACCAGCGCGAGTGCCATCCAGACATACGCCACATCGTACGGCGGAAACGCCGCCCGGCTGCACGCCATCACCGCCAACAGCAGAAACGTCACCGGCTCCGCCACGTCGACGACGTAGCCGAGGAACTTGGCGAGCCACTCGTGCTCGTGGCGGGCCGCGATGCCGGCGACGGTACCGATCGCGGGTGCGATGCGCACGCCGCCCTCGGTGGGCGAGGCGCTGGCTGACCCGCGCGAGATCCACACCCGGAGCGCGATCGTCATCGCTCGGCCACCCTCTGCGCCAGCAGTTCCCACGTCCGAATGGAATGCGGAACGCCGTGGGGCGCGTGTTGTACGCCACCGGCTCCGCACCCGAGAAATCACCGGAGCCGCCGATCAGCCGCCCGTCCACGTACAGCTCGTATGCATCGTTGACCTCGAGCGGGCCGGCAATCGCGAGCGCCGCGCCGGCTGGCGCACGCACGATGACGCGAAGCCGGTACCAGGCGAACCCCCAGTACCCGGGGTGGCCGCGCAGGCCCCAGCCATCGACATAGCCGCTGAGCCCCACATCCGGATCGTGGGCGCCGATGGCCGGGGTCAGGTCCACGATCTCCCACCCCGCATCGTCAGCCCCTCGATCCGCCCACCGCCGGTCGTCGCCGGTGTGAAATCGCCACGGCCCGTTGAGCGGGACCACCGATTCCCCGACCGCCACGCCTACCGCGCCGGCCAGCGGCGTCATCGCCTGCCCCGCGAGCTCGCGGCCGGGGCTCGCCAGGAGCCAGACCGCGGCTCCAATGGACACGGCCCCCGCCCGGCCACAGCGAACGCGAATCACGCGGCCTCCATACCTAACCTGTTAGAACGACCTGAACAGGTTAAGAGTGCCAGACGGCCCGTGCCGCGTCAACTCCACCGGTATGATGGAGCCGCGGATTGCTAGTTGTGAGTGGCTGTGGTGCGTTGCTGGTGGTTGGAATTACCCGCGGGTCACTTCGTGTCGGTGACCAGCGGCAACACCTTCACCTGCACGCCCTCACGGATGTCGTCCGAGGGATTGACCACGAGCTGCGCGTCGGTATCGAGGCCCCCCACGACTTCGACGCGGTCACCAAAGTCCCGGCCCAGCTGGACCTTCTGGTAGTGCACCGTGTGGTTGGGCTGGACCACCGCCACCTGTGGGCCCTCGGTCCGCACGACCAGAGTATTGGCCGGGATGATGAGCGGCGGGGTGCTGTCGGTCACCGCGAACCGCACTTCGACGTACATGCCCGGGAGCAGGACGCGCTTGGGGTTCGGGATCTGTACTTCGGTGAGCAGGGTCCGCGAGGCCGCATTGAGCGCGCGAGCGTTGCGCGCGACCACTCCCCGAAACACGCTCCCTGGCAGTTCCCGCACCAGGATGTCGGCCGACGCCTTCCGCTGCACCAGACTCATCGCGCTCTGTGGGACGTTGACGTACACCCGCACGGTGTCGGTCCCGGCCACCGTGAACAGCGGCCGCGCCGACGTGCTCGATCCGCCGAGCGTGGCGCCCGCGCTCACCAGATTCCCGACATCAACACTGCGCGACGTGACGACGCCGTCGAACGGCGCCGTGACTCGCTCGAAGCTCTGGAGCTCCTCGAGCCGCTTGTAGTTGGCTTCCCCCGATGCCAGGTTCGCCACGGCGGCGTCGTACGCGGCCTGCTTCTCATCCACTTCCTGTGGCGTCACCACCGAGTCCCGCGCTAGGAGCACCCACCGGTCGACGGTGTGCTTCGCGAGCGTGAGATTCGCCTGCAGCTGCCCCAGCTCCGCCTTCGCCTGCGCCGACTGCTGATCGATCTCCGGCGACTGGATCCGCGCCAGGAGCTGCCCCGACTTGACGTGGGCACCGATGTCGGTGGTCCAGCTCTCGACGTAGCCGGCGGTCCGCGCGTAGATCGGAGACTCGTGCAGCGACTCGATTGACCCTGGAAGCACGATGTCCGATGTCGGCTTGGCACGCTTGGCCGGAACCACGGTGACTTCGACCGTCCCCCCACCGACGCGCCTTCCGCCTTGAGCTCGCGCGCGTCCCGCAGGCGCGGAACGATCCCCACCCCCAGCAACAGCAGGAAGAACAGCCCGATCACTCCGCCAATGATCTTCATGCCGGCACCCCCGCCGCGTCGCCCTCGCCTGGCATCGTGCCATGCGACGCACCCGCGGCCGCGTCGGCGCGACCCCGGACGACACTGTACACCACGGGGACGACGAACAGGGTAAACACAGTCGCGATCATGAGTCCGCCGATGACAGCCCGTCCGAGCGGCGCGTTCTGCTCGCCGCCTTCACCCAGTCCCAGGGCCATCGGCAACATGCCGATGATCATCGCCAGCGCCGTCATGACGACTGGCCGAAGGCGCGTGAAACCCGCGTCAGCCGCCGATTCCACCGCATTCCGCCCCGCGGCATGCCGATCGTTGGCGAACGTGACGAGCAGGATGCTGTTCGCCGTCGCCACGCCCATCGCCATGATCGCCCCCATGAGCGATGGCACGCTGAAGGTCGTATGCGTCGCGAACAGGGCCCAGAGGATGCCCGCCAACGCACCCGGGAGCGCCATGATAATGATGAACGGGTCCGACCACGACTGGAAATTCACGACCATGAGGAGATAGACGAGAAGAATCGCGAATGTGAGGCCGGCGCCGAGCCGGCAAAGGAGTTCCGCATGCTCAACACTTGTCCCCGCATCACGATGTGAGTTCCCCGCGGCAGATCGCGCCGCGCGTCGGCCAGCACCCGGTCGATGTCCGCCGCGACACTCCCCAGATCGCGGTCCTGCGTCGCCGCGAAGATGTCGTACACGGGCTGCACGTTGTAGTGCGAGACTTCGAGCGGGATGGTGGTGCGCCGCATCGTCGCGACGTTCCCAAGGACTTCCGGCGGTGGCGCCGACGCCAGCGGCACGTCACGCGACGCGTCAACCGCGTCGCCAGTGATATGCGCTGTCGGCGATCCCACCGACATCCCGTTGACGTCGTCCAGCGAGACGACTCTGATCGGCGGCGTCTGGACCACCAGGCCGTACACGATGCCGTTCTTGGGACTGAGCCAGTAGTTCGGTGCCGCCTGGACGGTCGATGACAGCGACGTGAGCACGCTGGTCGCCACGTTCTGCTGCGTGAGGCCCAGGAGCGCCGCCCGCGTCCGGTCGACGTCGAAGCTCAGCTCCGGCGCGGCCACGACTTGCTGCAGCCGGACGTCCACCGCGCCGGGAATGCGCCGCATCGCACTCGTGAGACGCTGGGCGATGGCGTAGTTCGCCGGGTCCCGCCCCACGACCTGCACGTCGATGGGCGCCGGTATGCCGAAGTTGAGGATCTGGCTGACGATGTCGGCCGAGCCGAACGAAAAGGTCCCCTGCGGGAAATCCGTGTGCAGGCGGCGGCGCAGGGTCTTGATGTAGTCCCACGTCGCCACCCGGTGCTCCGGCGCCAGCGAGATCAACACTTCGGCGTCCGCCGCGCTGATCGTCGGCGTATCGCTCGTCGACAGATTGATCTGGCTGTTCGGGAGGCCGATGTTGTCGAGGATGTCCCCCAGCTCGCTGGGCGGAATGACCGCTCGTACGAGCCGGTCGACCGATGCCACGAATTGCTCGGTCTCCTCGATCCGTGTGCCCGGCGGCGCCCGCACATGGAGCCGGATCTCCCCCGCATCGACGCGCGGGAAGAAGTCGCGCCCAATGAATGGAAGCAGTAGTCCCGAAAGACCAACGAAAGCCACGGCAACCACCCCGACGAGCCGCCGGTGACGGAGCGCCACCTGCAGCCCCGCGTGGTACCGCGCCCGGACGTGCTCGAAGCGGCTGTTGAACCTGTGGTAGACCCGCCAGATCAGCCCCGTCCCACCCGACGCGTGGCCTTCCTCGCCGCCGGACGCGTACATCGTGGCTTCATGCTTGAGGAGGAACTGCACCATGGTCGGCACGATGGTGCGCGACAGCAGATAGGACGCGAGCATGGCGAAGATCACCGCCATTGCCAGCGGGGCAAACAGCGAGCCGACGATCCCGTTCAGGAAAAACACCGGTACGAAAACGATACAAATGGCGAGCGTCGAGACGAACGCCGGCACGGCGATCTGCGACGCGCCGTCGAGAATCGCCTGCGTCAGCTCCTTTTTCTGGCCCAGGTTGCGATGGATGTTCTCGATCTCGACCGTCGCGTCGTCGACGAGGATGCCGACCGCGAGCGCCAGGCCGCCCATGGTCATGACGTTGAGGGTCTGGCCGAGCGCCGCCAGCAGGATGATCGAACAGAGAATCGACAGTGGGATCGACGTCGCGACGATGAGCGTGCTCCGCCAGCTCCCGAGGAACAGCAGAATCATGAGCGCCGTGAGACAGGCCGCGATCGCGGCCTCGCGCAGCACGCCCTGCAGCGCCGCCCGGACGAAGATCGACTGGTCCAGCACGTAGCGGATCTCGAGCTCCTTCGGGAGCCCGGCCGCGACGCGGGGCAGCTCCTCGTGCACCCGCCGGACGACGTCCAGGGTCGAGTTCCCGACCGCCTTGAGGATGCTCTGGAGCGCACCGCGCGAGCCGTTCTCGCGGACTACGTTGGTCTGCACGGCGAACCCGTCATGCACGTGGGCGACGTCCCGGATGTAGACCATCGCGCCGTTCACCTGGCGGATCGGCAGGTCGTTCAGCTCATCGACGACGGCCGGGGTGTTGTTGAGCCGGACCTGGTATTCCCGCTCGCCCATCTTCACAGTGCCCGAGGGCAGCGTGAGATTCTGGGCGTTGATGGCGAGGCTGACGTCGCTCGGGCTGATCCCCTTGGACACCAGCGCGCCCGGGTCCAGATCGACCATGATCTGGCGAACTTTGCCCCCGTAGAGTCCGGGCCACTGCGATCCCTGCACCGTCGCCAGCTCCACGCGCAGAAAATTCGACGCGTAGTCGTTGATCTGCTGCTCGGACAGTGTCTTGCTCGCGATCCCAAGCTGCAGGATCGGCACGTTGGTCGCGTTGAACTGGATGATGAGTGGTGGCGTCGTTCCGGGCGGAAATGCCCGCAGCGCGGTCTGGCAGAAGGCGGTGACCTGGGCGTTGGCCGCCCCGATGTCCACCCCGGGGTGGAAGTAGATCTGTGATGACGCCGACGCCGAACAGCGAGTTCGACTCGATGTGCTCGATCGCGTTGACGACGGTTGTCGCGAACCGCTCCGATGGCGCGACAATCCGCTGCTCCATGTCGCGCGGGCTCATCCCCGGATAGACCCAGACGACGTTGATGACCGGACTGTTGATCTCCGGGAAGACGTCAGCCGGGGTCCGGATGATGGCCAGGACGCCGAAGATGATGACCAGAAGCGCCCCGACGACGAAGGTGTAGGGGCGCCGGAGCGCGAGACGGACTATCCACATGTAGCAAATTTACGCGGGCCGCCACCCTATCGCTGAACTAGCGCGCGTGAATTCGATACCGGCTCATCAGGATCTGGAGAACCGGCGCCACACGCCGCGCGCGTGTTCGCACGGTGTGCGAAAATGGAATCGCTGCGTCACCGTCGCGCCGCAGCGGTGGCGCCGTCGCACTTTCTGGGACACGGTCCCGTCTTGGCGTTCTGGAGGAAAGTCATTGACGCGGCCACCCACGGCCCGCATGCAGTACCGGTCAGAAACAGTTCACCCTGTTTGTGATGCCAGATAACTAAACAATTGCCAGCACACGTCTTAACAGGGCTACACGTGTCGGCAGTTCAACCACCACATTCGTCCTTGATAGAGGCCGGGCATGACCGGCCCCTCCGGATGATGCCATGCCGCCGCAAATGCGCGCTCCGCGCTGCGTCGTCTTTCACATAGAAGCCCCCTACCGCCCGGCGCGCCGCACGCCGGTCGCCCACACGGAGATGCGCGATGCCTGATCGGCCGGACAAGACTCCACTGAACAAGACCGAAGACGCCGAAGACAAGTGGCCGCACACCATGCGGCACTACAAGTGGGAGAAGAAAACGCCGGAGCATGAGACGCCGTCGCCGGCCAACGACGCCACGCCCAAGGATCCGAGGCGGGCCTGAGCGACTGGCGGTCGTCAGGGCGCAGCGCGCAACCTGATGTGGGTCCCCCACGGATCGCGTACCACCAGCTCTGACGCATGGGGAGCATCGCGCTGGACCGAGTAGCCCGCGCGCGTGATGCTCTGCTTGAGCGCGGACAGACTCGCATCGGCGGGGACCTCGATCGTCCATTCGAGCAGTCGCGCATCACTGGCCTGCGGTGGCGTCGCGCCGGCGCCCGCCCACGTGTTGGCGCCCAGATGATGGTGGTAGCCCCCAGCCCCGAGAAACAGCGCGCCGGGATAGCCCCACACGGTGCGGTCGAAGCCGAGTGCCTCGGAATAGAAGGCCGCGGCGGCGGCCAGATCGCCCACGTGCAGGTGCACGTGCCCAATGGTTGTACCAGCGGGCATCCCGGTCCACGGGTCATCGCCCGCCGCCGCGGCGAGACCGGCGGCGTCGATCGAGTCGGTCGCCATCATCAGCTCGCGGCCATTCCGCCGCCACGCGTCTCGTGGCCGGTCCGCGTAAACCTCGATGCCCAGGTTGTCGGGATCCTGCAGGTAGAACGCTTCACTCACCAGATGGTCGGCCGCGCCCGCGCGCGCATCAATCTCCCATAAATGGCGCACGAATCTGCCGAGCGACGCCCGGTCGGGCAGGAGTATGGCGAAGTGGTACAGCCCGAGTCGCCCGTGTCGCGGCGCGGGGACCGCGCCTGGACGGGCGCGAAGCTCCACCAGCGGTGCGTCACTTCCCTGCACTCCGAGGAGTGCATGGAGATGCATCCCGCCCCACGACGCGGAACCCGAGGGTCCCTTCGTAGAACGCCCGCGAGCGTTCGAGGTCCGCGACCTGGAGCCGCACCGCCCCGAGCCTCGTCCCGTCGGGCAGCCGATAGCCGTGTGGCGCCTGGCCGTAACTACCGGGAAGAGCCGGCTCGATCCCGCTACTGTCGGCCATCACCCGTCACCGTACAGGGAATGCTGAACAAGAACGTCGCCCCCATCTCATGCTCGCATGAGGCACGGATTCTGCCCAGCTCGCTAATTATAGGACAGTCCGTACGATACCGCACGGTGATTGATACTGTTGATGGACATTTTTGATCGCTCAGTTGGACATGAAGGCACCACTGAACTCGATCTCGCTTGCACCGCCCGATGTCATCGGGCAGGAGAAATCATGATACAGAAGCGTGTGCACCCGGTTCCTCTCCCGCTGATTGGTGCGCTGTTGGCGTCCGCGGTGATGGGCGCGTGTGGCGGCTCCTACGGCGGAGCGCCGCCGGACGAATACGTCGCGACCAGTTCCGCGATCGTCGTCGCGCCACCCGACCTCCCGGTTTACGACCAGCCACCCTGCCCGGGGGACGGGTACCTGTGGACACCCGGCTATTGGGCCTGGGATGGCGCCTACTACTGGGTACCCGGCGCCTGGGTCGAAGCGCCTGAACCCGGCTACCTCTGGACCCCGGCGTGGTGGGGATGGGGCGGCAGCGCTTTTGTTTTCCATAAGGGCTACTGGGGACCACACGTCGGGTTCTACGGTGGCATCGCCTACGGACATGGCTATACCGGCCATGGCTACGAAGGCGGCCGTTGGGACAATGGGCACTTCGCCTACAACCAGTCGGTCAACAATGTGAACACCACCGTCGTGCACAACGTCTACAACACCACGGTGGTCAACAACACGACTGTGATCAACAACACCAACGTGACGCGGGTCAGCTACAACGGCGGAAACGGGGGCGTCACCGCGTCTGCGACAGCGGAGGAGGAAGCCGCGGCACGTGACAGACACGTTTCACCGGTCGCCGCACAGACCGAGCTGGTTCGCTCGGCCAAGGCGGAGCCGCAGCTCCGGGCGTCGGCCAACCAGGGGAAGCCGCCGATCGCGGCGACGCCCAGGGCTGGTGCACTCAGCCAACCCGGTGTCGTGGCGGCCCGCGAGGCGGGAGCCATTCACGCCCCGCCCGCGGGGGCAGCCAATGATGCACGCCTCAATACGGCGGTGCACCCCAAGGAACTTCCGCCTGCCGAACACGGGGCCGCTCCGAGCACGGGAGATCCGAAGCTCGATCAGCAGTACCAGCAGGAGCAGGACAAACTCACCGCCCAACAGAACAAGGAACGGGCGGATCTCCAGACCAAGCAGGATCAGGAGCACGCGCAGATCGCGCAACAGAAAGGTGATGCCGCGAAAACGCAGCAGCTCGAGCAGCGTCACCAGCAACAGACCCAGGTGCTGGCCCAGAAACACAACCAGCAATGGCAGCAGTTGCGGGCGCGCCAGGCCCCGAAGGGCGGCGGCCACCGCGGGGAGTAAACGGCGCGGGACTTCGGTGGAGTGTGGTCCGTGCAGTGTGGCATTACGGCTGGCGCCCGGGATCCGTTCCGGGCGCCAGCGCTTTTTCCGCCCTATGATTATCCGGCCTGCGTGAGAGTCCGCACTCGCCCCTGCCTGGAGCGTCTTCGCACATGAGCGGCGTGCAACTCATTCTCGTGCTGCTCGTCGTGGCCGTCGCCCTCCGCATGGTGGCCGGCGGCTCCGCATTCCGTACGCGGCGCTGCTCGTCCTGGGCGGACTGCTCCTGGCGTTCATACCCGGGCTTCCGCGTGTCGATCTGCCGCCGGACGTCCTGTTCCTCGTGTTCATCCCTCCGCTGTTGTACTCCGGCTCGCGCCTCTATCCGTTGCGCGATGTTCGCCGGCAGCTCGGCCCCATCGTCCGCCTCGCTGTGCTCATGGTGGCCATCTCGACGGCGGCTGTCGCGGTAGTCGCCCACGCGCTCGATCCCGCTTTCACCTGGGCGGCGGCGATCGCCCTTGGGGCCATCGTATCACCACCGGATCCGGTCGCGGTGGTGTCGATCCTGCGGCCTCTCAATGCCCCTCAGGCAATTGAGAGCATTCTCGAGGGCGAAGGACTGTTCAACGACGCGACGGCGCTGGTCATCTACCGGATCGCCATCGCGGCGGCGGTGACCGGCGCATTCTCTCCGTCGCGAGCGGCCTCGCAGTTTGTGCTGGCGGCGGCGGGCGGCATCGCGATTGGTCTCGCCGTGGCCCTGGTCGCCCTGCGCGTGCACCAATGGGTCCGGGCGGTGCCGGTGGTCGAGAATACGGTGTCTCTGCTGACGCCGTTCGCGGCTTACCTGGCCGCCGATTTCGCCGGCACGTCCGGTGTATTGGCGGTCGTGGCGGCCGGCATATACGTCGGCCGGCAAGCACCTCGATTCGTCGGGCCGGAAGCCCGCCTCCAGAACGACGGCATGTGGACCGTCATGACGTTCTTGCTCGAGAGTCTTGTCTTCATTGTCGTGGGACTCGAGCTGCCATCCATCACGCGTGACCTCCAACCGTACCCGTGGGCGACGCTGCTACGCGAAGCCGGGCTGGTGACCGTGTGCCTCGTGGTGGTGCGCATGGTCTGGGTGTGGCCCAGTGCCTACGCCTGGCGGTATGTCTCTCGCTGGATCCGGGGCACCGCACGAACCCCTGCCGCCGTGGCGCTGGATCGCGTTCATTGGATTCGCAGGCGTGCGCGGTGCCGATTCGCTTGTGATCGCGCTGGCGCTCCCGCTGGCGACCGCGTCCGGCGCACCATTCCCGGCCCGCGACCAGATCCTGTTCATCACCTTTGGCGTGATCTTCGCGACGCTGGTGATCCAGGGCCCCACGCTGGCGCCACTCATCAAGATTCTCGGCCTCAAGGGCGACGCACACCAGGAAGACGAGGAGGCGCACGCACGCCTGGTGGCGACCGAGGCGGCGCTGAAGTTGCTGGCCGATCCTGCGATCGCCGCTCAGTCTCCGTACCCGGAGGTCGTGCGCTATCTCCAGCAACGCGCTCGCCAGCGCGCTCGGCGCTGGGCGGCCCGCGAATCACGGCAGTTCGAGGGGCGGACGCACACCTTCGTTCAGGAACACTCGGTCGCAGCGCCATCACACGATGCCGGTGTGCTCGACGAGAAGCGCATCCTGGAGTACCGGCGGCTGCGGGCCCAGTCGATCGGTGCCGAGCGCGAGGCCGTGATCGCCCTCCGGGATCAGAGCATCATCGGGGACGATGTGCTGCGGCGGATCCAGCGAGACCTCGACCTCGACGATGCTGCTCGATGCGCGTGAGCCGGTCGTCGAGCTGCCGAGCGAGGTGCAGGTGGCGCTCGATACACCGGCAGACGCGTAGCGCATCTGTGCGTAACGCGTCTCGCGCGCGATCGCTGGTGCTGCCTCTCGCGAGCGGCGCGGCGCGGCGCGGCGCGGCACCAGCGGTGGTTTTCCGGCGCGCGCCCGCGCCTCAACCGGCGGCCAGGTGAGCGCGGGCTGGCTGAACGCGGGGCGCGGCAACACATTCTCGCTATGACCGCTACCGCTTTCCCCGCGCCCGTTTACCGGGACACAGTGCTTGGGCCGCTGTTCGAAAACATGAAGCGGCACCATTGGCGCCAACTCATGCGCATCAATAACGCGCACGCCGTCATGCTGGCCGAGCAGGGGCTGCTGACCGGTGCGGAGGCCGCGGCCATACTCGGCGCGCTCGATGCCATCGAGACCGATGTGGCGTCCCGTCTCGACGAGGTCGGAGTCGGCTCGTCGGAGGAAGATCTCTTCTGCGTGATCGAGGACGACCTTCGGCGCCGGCTGCGGCATCGCCGTTGCCGGCCGTCTCCACACCGGCCGGAGCCGCAATGACATCGATCGCACGCTGTTCAACCTGGCGCTCCGGGACAAGGTCCTCGCGCTGTCAGAGGAGCTCGTTCTCCTGACCGACGGCGTGATCGCGGTGGCGACCCGTCATCGCGACACACTGGTCGTGGCGTACACGCACGGCCAGCCCGCGCAACCGACCACCTGGGGCCACTACCTCGCCGCGCTGATCGAGGTGTTGCTCCGTGACGTGGACCGCCTGTCCCACGCCCTGGGAATGGTCGACCAGTCCGCCATGGGAGCGGCGGCCATTACCACGACCGGGTTCCCGATCGATCGCAAGCGGATGGCAGAGCTCTTGGGCTTCGCCCGGTTCCAGGAAAACGCCTATGGCTGCATCGCGGCGGCCGATTGCACAGCCGGTGTGTACGCTGCCCTCAAGGTGATGTTTCTCAACATTGGCCGCTTTGTGCAGGACTTGAATCAGTGGGCCGGGTTTGAAGTCGGCCAGTTGCATATACCGGATGCCTTTGTCCAGCGCAGCTCGATCATGCCGCAGAAGCGCAACCCCGTGCCCATCGAGCATCTCCGCGTGATGTGCTCGCTCGGCGCGTCCTGCTGTGACGGGGTCATGCTCGCCACGCACAATACGCCATTCACGGACGTGAACGACACCGAGCACGAGGCCCAGGAGATGGGGTACGGCGCACTCGACACCGCGGGCCGGGTCGTTGCGCTGCTCCACGGTCTCCTGGATGTGGCGACGATCAATACCGCCGTGGTCCGGCGCCACATTCGATCAGTCGTATATCACGATCACCGAGGTCGCGGACTCATTGGTGCGGTCCGAAGGGATCTCGTTCGGACAGGCGCACAGTATCTGCTCGCAGCTGGCCCGTCACATGGGGGAGCACGGTCAGACGCTGGCGACCGTTCCCTACGCCGTCTTCGCCGCCGCATTCACCGCCGCGGTGAACCGCCCTCCCAAGCTGGCCGAAGACGAGTTCCGCCGTATTGGCACGCCCGAGCACTTCATTGCCGTGCGCACCCAGTGCGGCGGCCCGGCGCCGGCGCCGATGGACCGCAGTCTTTCAGGGTATCGCGACCAACTCGAGAATCGACCGGGCGCGGGTGGCCGCCCACCAACGCCGAATCGAGGTGGCGGCCGCGACGCTCTCGGATCGCGTCGCGCATTGGCGCGCCGGACAACCAAAGACCTAGCTCGCCTGCCGGTTCGACCGCGGCGCGGCTAGCCCGGTGAGACATGCCGGCGGGCGCCGGCAAGAAGCGGCTCGGCGTCCGTCAGCGGCATGAAAAAGCAGACGGGCGATAGGCCGACCCTGAGCGACGGGACGTCGAATCGGGCCTGCGCGCCGAACGGCATGCTCGCGGCATGGCATTCCAGGGCGGCCCAGGGGATGAAGAGCGGTGTCTTAATGATGTGGTAGCCGGGGTGCCACCATTTGCCCTTGTTCAGCGAGGCGGCCGAGGGGGCGATGTACAGGCCCTGGGTGTTTGCGCCGATCGCGCAGTGAGCCCGGTATTCGGCGAGCGGAAATCGGATCAGGGACTCGATGAGCGGGCCACCAAACGGCGCGGCACCTCCCAAAATCGCGCGTGAGACGCCGGACATCACTGGCGTACCACGACAGGACGAATGCCCCGCCGACCAGCACGACCATTATCACTTTGAACATCCGCGTCCTCCTGGTGAACCCAGAAGCTTGATCGCCGCTGCGAGCCGACTTAGACCAACTCGACCCTCGCGCGGTGGCCGGGCGCGCCCGCAATCCGACGGTCGCGGGTCAGAAGCGGCGCATCAAGGGCTTCCGCGAGCGCGACGTACACCGCGTCGTACGCAGTAAGGTTGCTCCTTAACTCCCACACCCTCGGTAGGAGGAACTCGTGCGAGTAGCGGCGCAGCGGGAAATCAGCCAGATCTGCGAGCGCGTCGCGGCCACGCGTTTGGTCAATCTCCCCCGCCGCCGCGTACCGGCGGAGCACCTGCGCGACCTCCAGGTCGAGCAGGTGAGGCGCATGCAACGTCTCGTGAGAATCGAACAGCCACCGCTCCGCTGATTCGGCCGCCGGCGTCCGCAACAACGCCTCGATCACAACCGACGCATCGACGACAATCACCGGCCGTCGCGCTCGGCCCGCACGGCTCGGGCAGGCGCCACAGCGAGCTTGGTGCTTGGCCGGCTACGCAACCGAGCGCGCAACTCCTCCAGCGTCGGCCGTTCGGCCACTCCGCGGATCTCGTTCAGCAGATACTCGGACAGGGACGTCCCTGCCAGAGCCGCCAGCGATTTCAGCCGGCGATGCAACGGGTCGGGCACGTTTCGGATCTGGATCATCGTAGGCATGTTGCCAACATGCTAGCATGTGCCGCACATGTCAACGATCGCATGGACTCCCGCGGGGCACGGGCGACGCCATCAACTGGGCGTACGCATGAACTCCATGCCAGGGGCGGGTCTCGAACCCGCACGGGGTTGCCCCAAGGGATTTAAGCCGCTCCCCCGCTGGGCGCGCAATCCACGCGCGTGCGATCCACGCGCACACGGGGCCTCGGCCGCCGCCAGTCCGATGCCGCTCGTCCCGCCCGTGATGAGCGCAATATGACCTTGCAACCGGTTGATATGCGAAACGCCCGTCTACTTATATCGCCAAACGCTTTGCCGATGATCGGCGTGTCGGTGGGACCGGGCGACACGGCGTTGACGCGAATCTCCAGAGGTAGAAGCTCAGCGGCGAGCACCCGGGCGAAGGATCGCAGCGCAGCCTTGGCCGCTCCGTATGTGGCGTTGCCGAGAGGCGAGGGCGTCGATGTCCGTCAACGAGCGCGCGTCGCTCGAAACCACGATGGCGTCATTCCCCAGCTCTTGCTGCGCCGAATCCAAGCCGGCCTGCGAGCGGCGGGTCACCAGAACGCGAGCGCCCCCGTCGAGGAGCTTCTTCGCCGTCGCGAGCCCCATGCCGCTCGTGCCGCCGATAATCACTGCCTTTTTATCTTGGTATCGTTCCATGCGTACTCTCCTTGCGACGCCGTGGGCACCTTGATGATTCTGAACTCATTCGTACGATACTTAGGCGTGGAGGACCCGCCAAAAGCGTCTTTGAACTAATTATTTCATAAGGCCTGGGCCGTGGACGACTAGGTAGCTCCGCAATCCCCTGCTGGCGCTAGTCGCCGCGACCGGCGCGCCTTCAGGACACCGCGCTCAAGGATGCTGGGCTAGACAAGTCGATACCGGAGACCTTGACCACGGCCCGCCACGCGGCTTCCTGGCTGGCGCGATCGTGGAGGTGTGGATGGCGCTGCGCCTCAATTGGGCCGAGAACTTCCCTTGAGCCGAAGCGAAGAATTGCCCCGACACGTCGGTTCCGAACTCCGAAGCCTTGAGGTACCGACGGGCCGCGGTCTCCGGCGTCTGATTCATGCCAGGAATGAGGTTCACGATGGGGATAAACAGATACTTCAACAACGGGCCAGCGTTTCGCACCGCCTTGGTGTCGGTGGCCCCACCAGGCGATACGGCGTACACGGCCATGCCGGGCGGTAGCCGGCGGCCAGCGCCGCGGCCCACAAAGCGATGATGAGCTTCGCGTCGGCATACGCATTGTTGGGCACGTACTTCACGTTCGGCCCGTTGCGCAGCAGGGCTTCAACAGCCGCGGTTTGGTCGCCCCGATAGTATTTGGCCGCGAAGGCCGGCACGTCGGTGTACTTGAACATGGGTACGCCCCCGCGCGCAGGCTCCGCGCCGGCGATAACAATCCGCGCGTTGGGGCTCAGCAGGTTGGCGCGGAGCAATCCGACAGTCAGTTGATGATGGCCGATCAGCGGGGCCTCGGCCGCCTCGACGCCCGCCGCAGTGATCACGCGCGCCTTGGTAGGGACCAGCCCGGCATTGAGCAATAGGAAGTCGATCGGCCGACCTCGCTTGACGAGCGCGGCGACGGCGGACTGAACGCTGGCCGGCGCGTCCAGATCTAGCTCCAGCGGTGTGAAGACCTGCGTCGTCGTCTCCGCCGCGAGCTGAGCGGCCGTTTCCTGGATCCGGGCCAAGCTGCGCCCGGTGACGATGACCTCGCGGTAGCCCTCGGCGGCGAGCAAGCGGGCGGCGGCGTGACCGAGCCCTGAGGTCGCGCCAGTGACGAGAGCGATCGAATGTCCCATGGGAGGCCTCGCGGTGAAGGGGAAGGTCAAGTCGTGAGGCCCGCGTGGACGGAGCCGGCTTGTTAATTTAGAACTTCTTGGTTAATATATTGGTGCGAAGGTCAAGGTCAAGGAGTTGTGAACGAAATGATTCAAAATACCGCCAGGCCGCGCGGTCGGCCGCGCAGCTTCGATGAGAGGCAGGCGTTGGAAAAGGCGACGCAGGTCTTCAGGTCGAAGGGCTACGACGGTGTGACGATCGACGATCTCGTCGCCAGGATGGGCGTGGGACGGCCGAGCCTTTATGCCATCTTCGGGGACAAGCGCACGTTGTTCTTGCGCGTGCTTAGGGCGTACGCAGAGGCGAAGGGCGCTCGCGCTGCGAAGGCGCTGTTCTCGCCGCCGACTCTTCGCGACTCGCTGGCCAGCTTCCTGAGGCACGCCGTAGAAGCTGCGACCGACGAAGGATCCGCCCAGGATGTCTAATGGTGTGCGTCGCGCCCCTCGTAGACGACGCTGAGGTCAGGCAGTTCCTGAAGGACGCCGTAGGTGCCGGTGTGGCGCTCGTGGAACGCCGTCTCTGCGACGGGATCAGCGCGGGAGAAATCCCGTCTGACTTTCCCGTAGCCACGCGCGCGAGCCAGGTTCTCGACCTTTCCCGTGGTCTGACCATGCGTGCGCAGATGGGCACGCCGCGCAAGACGCTGCTCAAAGACGCCGAGGAAGCGGCGGACTTAGTCCTTCTGCCGCGGCGTGGAAATGTGGCGCCAGAACGTTGATGTTGGATGGCGTCCCGGTCGCAGCGAGCGACTTTTGCTAACGCCGCCACTCTGCAGTGCGGGGGTCAACGCGTAGGGTCTCGCCATGGCGGCGCCGTGATCCGATATCGCCAGTGGCACTGGGTACGCGTTCGTGACGTACCACCTCGGGCACCACAACACCATGCTCGCGCAGCAACGCTTCGGCCGCTACGTGCCGGATGCGGAAGAACTGCACCGCAGCGCGTTGGCCGATTCGGGCAGGACCGCGAAGAAATCGCGCGGAGTTGCCCAGTTTTCTGCCCAGCGGCCGGGCCACCCAAACGCGTGACTCCATGCCAGGGGCGGGTCTCGAACCCGCACGGGGTTTCCCCCAAGGGATTTTAAGTCCCTCGCGTCTACCAGTTTCGCCACCCCGGCCCGCTCATCGCACGCCATTTGAACCTATAGGTCCGGCCTGCGGCGCGTCGAGAGCGGGCGAACGTCCCCCGCCCCGCGCACGCCAGCCGCCGGCGCCGGTCCCACCTTTCGGAACCCTTGCTCGCCGAGCCAAGACGCTTCACACTTCGCCTCACACGGCAGTGAATCGCCGGCGCCGCTCAGCCGGTCAGGCACGTGGATGCACCACGTGAGAACGCGGCGCCGCACTCGGTCGAAGGGGGCTTCGATGTACCGCACGGCCAGGATGCTCGCGCTCGCCACGCTCGCGGCGGCTACGCCGCTCGCCGCCCAACCCCCACGCCCGCTCCTGGATTCGGCGGCCCGCGAGCAGCGCTACAAGACCGAACAGGAACTCGAATCCCTCGCCGTGATCGACCGCCGCGTCATGGTCCCCATGCGCGACGGCACTCGGCTCATGACCGACATTGATCGCCCGAAGAACGCCACCGGCAACGTGCCGACGATCTTCGTCCGGACGCCCTACAACTTCAACTTCTGGGATGTCCACAACCGCGTGCCGGCGGACATGACGAATGTCCTCACCGCCATCAAGCACGGCTACGCGTTTGTCGAACAGAATGAGCGCGGCCAATTCTTCTCCGAAGGCGTCTACGACATCCTCGGCCCGCCGCGCACCGACGGCTATGACATGATCAAATGGCTGCACGAGCAACCATGGTCGAACGGCAAGGTCGGACTCATCGGCTGCTCGTCGACGGCCGAATGGCAGTTGGCCGTCGCCGCCGAGGCGCCCCCAGGTCTCTCGACGATCATCCCCGAAGGCTTCGGCGCCGGGATCGGCCGCATCAAGCCGTTCCAGGAGCAAGGGAACTGGTACCGCGGCGGCGCCGTGCAGATGCTCTTCATCTACTGGCTCTCGGATTACGTGCAATACGCCATACGCCCGACGTTCCCACCAGGTACGTCGCAAGCCAACCTCGAAATCGCGTCCCGGTACTTCGATCTCGGGGCGGCGGCGCCGCTCGGCAACTGGCCGGCCGCGTTCAGCCACCTGCCGGAGCAGGACATGCTCAAGTCCATCCACGGCGAGCCCGGCATCTTCGCCGACTCCGAGCCGAACGTCACCGGCGGCCGGATGATCCAGCGGACACCCGCCGACCCGGCATGGGCCCTCGGAGGTCTCTACCGCGACGATATGAAGATCGACGTGCCGGGACTCTATATGGTGAGCTGGTACGACGTCTCGGTCGGCCCCAACATCGCGCTGTTCAACCACGTCCGCGAAACGGCATCGCCCGATGTCGCGAAACAGCAGTACCTGATGATCGCGCCGACGCTGCACTGCGGATATACGCGTGCCACCGAGCACACCGTCGTCGGCGAGCGGGACGAAGGCGATGCACGCTGGGACTATCCGGCGCTCACCTACGGCTGGTTCGACCACTTCCTCAAGGGCGAGGACAACCACCTGCTCGACACCCTGCCCCACGTGCGTTACTACGAGATGGGCGTCAACAAGTGGCAGTCGTCCGACACATGGCCGCCCAAGGGTGCCGAGCCGTTGACGTTCTACCTGTCGAGCGCGGGACACGCGAATACCGCGGCGGGCGACGGCGCCCTCACGACCAAGGCGCCAGGTGGCGACAAACCGGACGGATTCACGTACGACCCGATGGCGCCCGTCCCCACCTATGGCGGTGGCTTCTGCTGCATGCCCAGCATCCCCGACGGATCGCGCGACCAACGCACGATGGAGACCAGGCCGGATATCCTGGTCTACACGTCACCGGCGCTCAAGGAAGGAACCGAAGTGAGCGGCCCAATAACGGCCACGCTCTACGTGTCGTCGGATCGTAAGGACACAGACTTTACGATCCGTCTCGAAGACGTCTACCCCGACGGACACGCGTACAATCTGGACGAGACGATCCAACGCGTGCGGTATCGCGACGGCTACGACAAGCCCGTCTGGATGGAGGGGGGCAAGGTCTACAAGGTGGCGATGTCCCCCATGACCACCAGCAACTACTTCGACGCCGGCCACCGGATCCGGATCGAGGTATCGAGTAGCAACTTCCCGCGCTTCGACCGGAACCTCAACACCGGCGGCAACAACTACGACGAAACGACTGGACTGGTCGCGCACAACGAGGTGCACCACTCACACCAGTACCCGTCGTCCGTCACGATCACGGTCGTACAACACAAAACGGGCGCCACTGCCGCAGGCGGGAAGTAGCACCAGATCTAGGCGGCCTTTGCGACCAGAACACGAACGGCAGACGCTGATGGTCGCGTCTGCCGTTTCGATTTACCGCGGCGCGTACAGGTACGCTGCGATGTCGCGAGCCGACCGGTCATCCACACCCAGATTGGGCATCGCGGTCCCTGGCTCGACAGCCTGAGGCACCGTAATCCAGGTGACGAGGTTCTCCGCCGTGTTCGGCACCTCGCCGGC
>CAVWTI010000031.1:0-9794 GCA_963757855.1 uncultured Gemmatimonadales bacterium | reverse complement strand
GCATTGCCAATGAGGGCGCCGACCCGCTCGTGACGAGTTTTTATGCTGCGGGTCCCGGCGTCCTGCTGGCGCAGCGGCCGCATATCCACATTGCCTACGTCAGGCCGTCCGGGTTCGGGTTGCCTTGACCGGGACCGGGATTCCGCGATTGTCGCGCGTGTGGGGTTGCCTGTCACTCACCCTTGCCGGTCTGATGCTGGGGCGACCGGTCCTGGCTCAGGGAAATCTGAGCACGCAGGGCCTTGGCTATCCGCCTGGGGAAGTGACCACGGCCACGATGGGCCCGGGTGGCGCGTTCGGCGAATCCGATCCGGTCTCCGCGATCGATCCGGCGGCGCTGGCGGCGTGGGGACATGCACGATCCATTTGCAGTAGATCCGGAGTTCCGGACGGTGAGCTCGAGCCAGGGGACCGATCACGGGTGACGGTGCGATTTCCGTTGTCGTCGGCGGGCGTTCCGATCGGGTCGCGATTCGTGATCGGCTTGTCGCTGGGCACGCTCCTCGACCGCTCGTGGCAGACGCGGGAGGTCCACTGGTCCCCTGGGGCGACACCACCATTGCGGCCGGGCAGTCGTTCCGGAGCACCGGAGGGATCGAGGACGTACGCCTGGCGCTAGGGTCGAGGGCATCGTCGTGGCTTGACTTCGGGGTTGGGCTTCATGCGCTGACCGGGCGCAATCAGATCCAGGTGACGGAGACTTCCCCGACACGACGGTCGTCAAGACGCAGCCTTACTCCGATACCTCGACTTACAGCTTCAGCGGCATCGCGGGGTCAGCGGGGTGGCCATACGGCCGTCGCCACTGCGGGACATTGGCATCGATGCGCGCGGTTGGATCGCTCCGCGCCTACGCCGCGATACCTTGCAGAGTTCGGCCAGCGTGCCCCCGCGTGCGGGAGTGGGCATTCGATATACGGGCATCTCGGCCTGTCGCTTGCAGTGCGGGTGACTGGGAAAGCTCGTCAAAACTCGACGGATTGGGAGTCCGGCCAACGCCAGCAACGCGTGGGAATGGAGCGCGGGAGCGGAGTTCACGGGGCCGAAAGTGGGGAGCCGATCGATGTTGCTGCGGCTCGGTGCACTGACCCACACGTTGCCGTACGAAGCTGATGGCGCACTGGTGAGGGAGAATGCGATGTCCGGCGGGTTCGGGATTCCAGTACGATTCGACCAGGCCACGATCGATGTGGCCCTTCAGCGCGCGTTCCGCTCCGCATTGCTCGACGTGTCGGAGAGCGCGTGGACGCTGAGCGTGGGTCTGACCGTCCGCCCGTAACGGGGTATCCCACCGCTGGCGGGGCTGCCAGTGGTGCCGAGGCGAATGGCGGGGCGGTGGCAGCGGCATGGCGCCCTCATTCTGGTGGCCGACGACGTCCCCGCCAACGTCGAGCTCCTGTTCGATCAGCTCCACACCCTGGGATACCGCACCATTCCTCGGCGCGGGATGGTCCGTCGGCGCTCACTGCCGCCGCCCGGCACCAGCCCGACCTGTGCATTCTCGACGTGTCGATGCCGTCGGGCGATCTCGGCTGCGACGACCGGTCCACGGGATTTGAAGTGTGCCGCCGGATCAAGCGCGATCCGCGGACCGCGCGCATTCCGGTCGTGTTCGTCACCGCACTCAATGACGCGAGCGATCGCGTCAAGGCGATCGAGGCGGGAGGCGACGATTTTCTCACGAAGCCGCACAATCGGCTGGTGCTCGGCGCACGCGTCCGCAGCCTGCTCAAGCTGAAGGGCGCCACCGATGCCCTCGAAGAAAGCGTGCGCAAGCTGCGCGAGCTGGAGAAAGTGCGCGACGATCTCCTGAAGATGATCGTGCACGATCTCAAGACACCGCTCACCTCCGTCCTGGCCACGCTCGAGCTCCTCCTCGATGGCGATTTCGGCCCGGTGTCGGGGACGCAGCATCAGGTCATCGCCGATGCGGAAGCCAAGGCCGAGGACCTGCTGCGGCTCATTGAGGATCTGCTGGAGATCGCGAAGCTGGAAGAGACGGCACTTCCGCTCACCCTCACGCCGATTGCACCGATCGCGCTGCTCACCGAGGTGGTGTATGAATGGACGGTTCGATTCCAGCAAGCCGGCGCGACGGCCACCATCGACGGCGCCGATGACGCGCCGGTGTTTCAGGCCGACAAGGGACTCCTGAAACGCGTGCTGGGCAATCTCATTCAGAACGCGCTGACGCATTCCCCGCACGCGGTCACGCTCCGCCTCGCGGTGCGCGGCGAGCCGAGAGGTGTGCTCTTCACCGTGGCGGACGATGGCCCGGGCATTCCGTCCGAATACCAGGAACTCATTTTCCGGAAATTCGAGCAGGTTCGGACGCCCAATGCACCGCGGGTCCGAAGCTCCGGATTGGGACTGGCATTCGCCGGCTCGTCGTCGAGCGGCACGGCGGGCGGATATGGGTCAAGAGTACCGAAGGCGCGGGCAGCGCGTTTCACATCCTGCTGCCCGCACAGCCCCGGACCGCGGAGTATCCAGCAATAAGTCCGTGACCGGAAGGAGCCGCGTCGTTACATTTGGCCCCATGTCGAGCGCTGCGCGGCCGAGCGTGTATATCGAAACGTACGGGTGCCAGATGAACGCGAGCGACTCCGAGTTGATGCTCGGGACGCTGGCGGCGTCCGGCTATCGCGAGGCGACCCAACCGGAGGGTGCGGACGTCATCCTCGTCAACACCTGCGCGATTCGCGACCATGCCGAGCAGCGCGTGCTTGGCTGGCTCGGCGAGTTGAAGCGGCACATGGGGCGCGACACGATTCTCGGTGTCACGGGCTGCATGGCACAGCGCCTCGGGTCGAGTCTGCTGGAGCGGGCGCCGCACGTCAGTCTGGTCGTGGGACCCGATGGGTATCGCGGATTGCCGTCGCTCATTGATCAGGCGCGCTCGGGCACCCGCTCGGTGTCGGCGCAATTCGACACCACCGAGCACTACGAAGACATTCGCCCGCGGCGCGCGGCCCGCGTCAAGGCCTGGATCCCGGTGCAACGCGGATGCGACTACCGATGCACCTATTGCATCGTGCCGTCGACACGCGGGCCTGAGCGCAGCCGGCGCCTGGAGGAAGTCGTGCGGGAGGTCCACGAGGTCTCGGAGCAGGGCATGACCGAGATCGTGCTCCTCGGGCAGACGGTGAACTCGTACAACGACGGGCGGCATGACTTCGCCGATCTCCTTCGCGAGACCGGCGCCGTGGACGGGATCCGGCGCGTGCGATTCACCAGTCCGCATCCGAATGATTTCAGCGATCGCGTGCTCGCGGCGATGGCGGATACCGCCACCGTGTGCGAGCATGTGCATTTGCCGATGCAATCGGGATCGACGCGCACACTGCGGCGGATGCTGCGGCGCTACAGCCGCGAGGAGTACCTGGCCTGCGCGGCCCGGCTCCGGGAGGCGGTGCCTGGACTGGCGCTCACGACCGATGTGATCGTGGGATTCCCGGGCGAGACCGACGAGGATTTCGCGGAGACGCTCTCGGCGGTCGGGGCGGTCCGATTCGACGACGCCTACACCTTCCGGTTCTCTCCCCGTCCCGGTACCGCGGCGACCCGCATGCCCGAGAGCGAAATGGTGAGCGATGATATCGCGCAAGACCGCCTCAACCAGCTCATTGACGCGGTGCGTCGTGGGTCTCGTGGACGGAACCTGACCTTGCTCGGGACCTCCCATGAGGTCCTGGTGGAAAAGGCGGCCCGGCGCGGTGATGCGGTGCAAGCGCGGACGCGGGATTTCAAGACGGTTCTGCTGCCGGCGACCGACGCGCAGATCGGCGGTTACTACACCGTGACCCTGACCGGCACGACCGGATCGACGTTCACCGGCGTGGTGGCCCCGGGCGCCGAGCGCCACCCGGTACGCTCCCGCGCCGTGCCACCGGCAGCGCGGTCACGGGCGCCACTGCCGATGGCCGCGGCGAGCTAACGTCCGATGCAGAATGCGATCGAAGAGGCGGTACGTGACGCCTACGAGGCGTTGCGGACTACGGACCCGTCGTTTTGCGGGTGTGCGCGGTGCCAGGAAGATGTGCTCACGATGGTGATGAACAAGGCCCACCCGCGCTACATTGTCGGCGATCCGCTGGGATCGGCGGTGACGCGAGTGGCACTCTCCCGGCGCCAGCTACGAGCCGAGTTGTCCGTGATCGTGCTGGATGCGATGCGCCGCGTGGCCGCCGAGCCGCGACATCCCAAGGAGGTGGACGGTGGTGCACCACACTGACGTCTCGGTCGTCACGATCGAACGGTTCATCATCGAGCAGGAAAAGCGCCACGCACCGGAAGCCACCGGCGAGTTGTCCGGTATCCTGTACGATCTGGCGCTGGCGGCCAAGATGATCGCCAGCAAGGTCCGGAGCGCGGGCCTCGCGGACGTGCTGGGCGCGACATCCGACATCAACGTGCATGGGGAGACGCAGCAGAAGCTGGACGTGCTGGCGAACTCGATCATGATCAAGGCGATCGATCACGGCGGGCGTCTGTGCGCGATGGCGTCCGAGGAGGAGCCGGACATTATCCCGATTCCCGACGGATTCAGGACGGGCAAGTACTGCCTGCTGTTCGATCCGCTCGACGGCTCGTCGAACATCGACGTCAACGTGCCGGTCGGGACGATCTTCTCGGTGCTGAAGAAAGTGACGCGGGGTCCCCGGGGTGAGCTGCCGGACATGCTGCAGCGCGGACGCCGGCAGGTCGCGGCCGGCTACGTGATTTACGGGTCGAGCACGATGCTGGTGTACACGACGGGACAGGGCGTGCACGGCTTCACGCTCGACCCGTCGATTGGCGAGTTCCTGTTGTCGCACCCGAACATCCGGACGCCGCGGCGGGGCCGGTATCTGTCGGTCAACGATTCCTACGCGCGGGACTGGGACGAGCCGCTGCGGGCATTGATGCGCGTGTACCGCGGCCAGGACGGCGACCGGAAGCCGCTGAGTGTCCGCTACGTGGGGTCGCTGGTCGCCGATTTTCACCGGAATCTGCTCGGCGGCGGCTCTTCGCGTATCCCGCGAACCACCAGAACCGCCGCGGCAAGCTGCGGCTGCTCTACGAAGCAATCCGCTGGCGTTGATTGCCGAGCAGGCGGGTGGCGCGGCCATCGATGGGGTGGGTCCGGTGCTCGACGTGACGCCCACCGAGCTGCACCAGCGCACCCCGCTGTTCATTGGGAGCGCCGAGGACGTCGAGCTGGCGCGCGACGATGCTGGCGCCGCAGCTCGCCAGTGTCGGTGCGTGAGCGGCCACATCCGTCATCCGGACCGACGGCCAGCGCTCCTGACGCCACGCGCGGTGTGACCGCGGGCGACCGCGAGTCTCCATCGGGAATCCCCATTGCGGCCGTGTATCGCCCGGCTGACTGGGCGATGAGCTACGCCACGGAATTGGCCGACCCCGGCCAGTTTCCGTTCACGCGCGGCATCCAGCCGACGATGTATCGCGGTCGCCTCGTGGACGATGCGGCAATACGCCGGGTTTCGGGACCGCGGCAGAGACCAACACGCGCTTCAAGCTGCTCCTCGGCGGCCGGACAGACCGGGCCTCTCCGTCGCGTTCGATCTGCCAACGCAGATGGGCATCGACTCCGACTCGCCGCGGGCGGCCGGAGAGGTCGGGCGGGTCGGTGTGGCGATCGACAGCGTCGACGACATGCACACGCTGCTGCGCGACATCCCGCTCGACCGCGTGTCGACGTCGATGACGATCAACGCCACGGCCGCCACGTTGCTCGCGATGTACCTCGTCGTGGCCGAAGAGCGGCAGGTGCCGTGGGACGAAGTGTCAGCGGGACGATTCAGAACGACATCCTCAAGGAGTACGTCGCGCGCGGGACGTACGTGTATCCGCCCGCCGCCAGTCTGGCGCTGGTGGCCGATATGTTCCGGTTCTGCGCGGACCAGGTGCCCGAGCTGGAATCCGATTTCGATCTCCGGCTACCACATCCGCGAGGCCGGCGCGACGGCCGTGCAGGAGCTGGCGTTCACTTTCGCGAACGCCATGGCATACGTGAGGCGGGCGATCGCCGCGGGGCTCGCCGGTCGAGCGCTTCGCGCCCCGCCTCTCGTTTTTCTTCGCCTCCCACAACGATCTGTTCGAGGAAGTCGCCAAGTTTCGCGCGGCGCGCCGGATCTATGCGCGCCTCATGCGCGACCGATTCGGCGGCGACGACGCGAGTTGCCGGCTGCGGTTCCACACGCAGACCGGCGGCGTGACGCTCACGGCCCAGCAGCCGCTGAACAACGTGGTGCGCGTGACGGTGCAGGCGCTGGCCGCGACGCTCGGCGGAACGCAGTCGCTGCACACGAACGGCTACGACGAAGCGCTCTCGCTGCCGACGGCGAAGCCGCGACGCTCGCGCTTGCGCACGCAGCAGATCGTCGCGTTCGAGTGCGGCGTGGCGAGCACCGCCGATCCGCTCGCGGGAGCTACTATGTCGAGCACCTGACCGACGACTCGAGACGCGGGCCTGGCGCTGCTCGGCCGGTCGAGGAACTGGGCGGCGCGGTCGCGGCGATCGAGGCCGGCTTCTTCCAGGAGGAGATCGGGCGGAGCGCCTACGATTTCAGCTCGCGGTCGAGCGTGGCGAGACGGCGATCGTGGGGGTCAACAATTCGCGGATGATGCGCCGCCGCCGGTCATTCCGACGCCGGACTACTCGGCGCTCGAGGCCGGACAGATGCGCGCGTCCGGGCAGTCCGCGCGTCGCGTGACGGCGCTCGGGCCGAACGGCGCTCGGCGCGCTCGCGGCCGCGGCCGTACGCGGAGGCTCCGGACCGCGGGACGCGGCACGGACGGCAGCTCATGCCGCTGATCATCGATGCGGTCCGGGCTCGGGCGACGGTGGGCGAGATCGCGGACACGCTCGTAGCGTGTGGGGACACTACCGCCCGGGGGGTAGCGATCCGCTCGACGAACGTAGCGTCGCAGGTCCGACCTTGTACCGGTGACGGCGTGGATCGTAGCTTGTGGGTGCGTGACTCAGGCCCGGCTAACTTCCCCCGAACATGCCCACTTACGAGTATCGGTGCCCCGAGGGCACGACTTCGAGCAGTTCGTGCGGAAGATCAGCGCGCCGTGGCCGACTCGCCATGCCCGGTCTGCGGGCATCGGCGGAGCGCCGGATTTCAGGGGGCGCAGGTCTCGTGTTCAAGGGCTCGGGCTTCTACATCACCGACTACGGCAAGGACGGCAAGAAGGACCAGCGCGGCGCGGCGCCGCGGCGACAGCGCGAAGCACGCCGAAGGGCGGACGGAGGGAGCGATGGCGGATCGGACGCCGAGGGGGCCGATCAGTCGAGCGAGGCCGCGTCGGCGCCTCGTCCAGCGGCGGGTCGGCGAGCAGCCCAAAGAGCTCGCAACAGCTCAAGCAACAGTCAGGCAACAGCTCGCATCGTTCGACGGCGCGGGCCAAAGCGTGCCGGCCGGACCGGTAAGTCGCGGACGACGAAATCCGAATGACCGCCGCGAGTCTTCGCGCCGAGCTCGCGCGCGGCGCGCGCGCTCGGCGCCGCCGAGCCGATCGACGTCGCGCTCGAACGCCCGCGCGATCCCGCGTTCGGCGACTGGGCCACGAATCTCGCGATGATGCTGGCGCGGCCGCTCGGCGACGAAGCCGCGCGAACTCGCGAAGGCGCTCATTGCGCAATGCTCGACTGGCGGCGCGCGGGCGTCGAAGGCCGCGGATCGCGGGCCCGGGGTTCATCAACTTCCGCTCGAGCCGCGCGGTCGCGGGCGCGCTCCCCGAGATCCTCGCGGCGGGCGCTGTTCGGCCGCGCAACGGCGGGCAGGGCGAGGCGGTCAACGTCGAGTTCGTGTCCGCGAATCCAACCGGTCCGCTGCACGTCGGCCACGGCCGGCAGGCCGCGCTCGGCGACGCCATCTCGCGCCTGCTCGCGCACGCCGGATGGACGGTCACGCGCGAGTTCTACTACAACGACGGCGGCGGCCAGATCCACAATCTCGCGCTCAGCGTGCAGGCCGCATCTGCGCGCGGACCCGGCGAGCCCCGGCGATCCCCGACGGCGGCTATCACGGTGAGTACATCGGCGAGATCGCGGAGCGGTATCGCGCGGAGCATCCGGACGACGCGCGCGGCGACGACTCGGACGACGTTCGCCAGTTCGCCGTGCAGGCGCTGCGCGCGGAGCAGGACCTCGACCTGCAGGCGTTCGGCGTGCAGTTCGACTGTACTATCTCGAATCCTCGCTCTACACCGACGGCAACGTCGAGCAGACCGTCGCCGCGCTCGGCGAGGCGGGCCACACGTTCGAACAAGACGGCGCGCTCTGGCTCCGCACCACCGACTATCGGCGACGACAAAGACCGCGTCATGCGCAAGAGCGACGGCACGTACACGTATTTCCTGCCGGATGTCGCGTATCACGTCACCAAGTGGCAGCGCGGGTTTCACCGCGCGATCGACGTGCAGGGCTCGGATCATCACAGCACGGTCACGCGCGTGCGCGCCGGCCTGCAGGCGCTCGAGATGGGGATTCCGCGCGGGCTATCCGGAGTACGTGCTGCACCAGATGGTCACCGTGATGAAAGGCGGCGAGGAGATGAAGATCTCCAAGCGCGCCGGCAGTTACGTCACGGTGCGCGACCTCATCGACGAAGTCGGGCGCGACGCGGTGCGCTATTTCTTCCTGATGCGGAAAGGCGATTCCCAACTCGTGTTCGACGTCGACCTCGCGCGCTCCCAGTCCGAGGAGAATCCCGTCTACTACATCCAGATGGCGCACGCGCGGCTCTCCGGGATTTTCCGCGTCGGCGAGATCGATGCCGGCGACGGTCACGGGCGACGGCGTGCCGCTGGGCCTGTCTCGCGGAGCCCGAGGAGCGCGAGCTGATCAAGCTCCTGCTCGACTGGCCCAAGCTCGTGCAGGGCGCGGCCGAGGCGCTCGAACCGCATCGCGTCGCGACCTATCTGCACGAGACCGCGCGCTGGTGCATACTGGTACCACAAGCACCACGTGCTCGGCGAGCCGGAGCACATCATGCACGCGCGCCTGGTGCTCGCGAAGTGCGCGCAGATCGTGATTGCGAACGGATTGGGCGTTCTCGGAATTTCCGCGCCGGAGCGGATGTGAGCGACTGGAAGACGAAGATCGAAGTCAGTCCGAGACCGACGACCGACGACCGTAACCGTAACGATCGTCACGTCATGACTGTCCTGGTCGTTGGCTCCGTCGCACTCGACTCCGTCGAAACCCCGTTCGGCAAGGCCGACGATGTGCTCGGCGGCTCCGCGACGTACTTCTCCGCGAGCGCGAGTCATCAGACGCCGGTGCAGCTCGTCGGCGTCATCGGCGACGACTTTCCGGTGGAAAAGCTCGAAGCGCTTTCGTCGCGCGGCGTGGACCTCGCCGGCCTCGAGCACGCCAACGGCGAGTCGTTCCGTTGGCGCGGCCGCTACCGGCACGATCTCAACTCGGCGGAGACGCTCGAGACGCGGCTGGGTGTGTTCTCGCACTTCCGCCCGAAGATCCCCGCGCAGTTCCGGAGCGCGCAGTACGTCTTCCTCGGCAACATCGATCCGCGGCTCCAGCTCGAGGTGCTGAGGCAGGTCGCAGCGCCGAAGCTCGTTGCATGCGACACGATGAACTTCTGGATCGAGAGCCGAAGCGACGACTTCTCGCGCTGCTGGCGCACGTCGATCTCGTGACGCTGAACGACGCCGAGGTCCGGCAGCTCACCGAGCGCGCGAACCTCGTGCAGGGCGCGATGGATACTCGAACGCGGGTCCAGCAATACTCTGGAACCGGTTGAAGAAGCGGCAGAAGAAGA
>CAVWTI010000030.1:0-216406 GCA_963757855.1 uncultured Gemmatimonadales bacterium | reverse complement strand
TCTCCCTCCGCCTCGACGGTTTCGTATTGCTACCGACGTGCGGCGTGGAGATCATCGCGCCCAGGTCGACCGTGAACTCCATGAGAGAGTTCGCGCCGGCATCCCGACCCCGATCCCCGCGTACCCCGCGGTCGACGGATACCGGATCGCGCCGGAAACGTCCCCACCTGCGCCTGCGTGTACGTGTTGTTGTTGATGGTCAGGTTGCCGACTCGTTTGGCTGCCCGGTGGCCGTCACCCGGTTCTGGTCGAACACCACGCCGCCCGTGAAGTGGAAGCTGCCACGCGACCACGGGAAAGATCCAGCATCACCGGAATGTTCTGGAAGCGAAGCCGCGCGTCGTAGGAGACGTCGCTGACCGAGTTGTTCACGCCGTAGTTGAACAGGTTGATGCCCGCGCGCACGCCGAGGTGACTGAAAATCAGCTTGCCCGCTCCAGGCCCAGTCCCAGCGTCCCCGCCTGGATGCCAACCGAGGCATCGAGATGACTCGTCCCCGGAATCCCCGGCTGCGCCGCGGAAGTCTGCGTCGTGGTCTGCGCCGTCGCGGGCGCCGGATGCGCCGGCCGCCGGAGCGGAGGCCGTGCTCGCCGCGCGTCTTCGCGGCCGGAGCCGGAGACAGCGAAATGCGGTCTGCGACATCGCCACCTGTTGCGCACCCGCGGTGGCCACCACGCCCACCATGCCCGCCGCCATCACCGCCATCGCCACCCGCGCATATCGGTGCATGGCCGCTGTATCGTCCGAGTGCAGCATGTGCTGCATCACCTGCCCGCGCATGAAACCTCCAAGTGGTAAATGACCCACAACAGGCTCACGCTGCGAGCAGCAGGCGCGCCACTGGTGAGACTCGCGGCGCGCGCACCGAGTCACACGCGATCAGGGTTCCCCAGGCGCGCTCCGCCAGAGGGAAAATGGGGATGGATTAGAGGTTCTTAATGGTCGCCGGCAAAGCCCCACGGCACCCCGTCAGACGGCGGAAAAAACGCGACACGCCGCCGCCCACCGCTCCACAATCGGAACAAATAACTGAATTTCACGAAGAAGCGGTCCGCCGTCCGCCGCAACCCGGTGAAGTGGAACGGCTCCGGCTCGTCCAGGTTGTTCCCGTAGCCCAGAAACACCACCGTCCCGGGAACCGGCTGATACGAGAACAGCCCCGAGAGCTGGAACTGGTTGCTGCTCGACAACCCCGCCCGCGTGTAAGTGCTGGTCGCCGGATTGAAGGTGAAGATCGGCAGATTCGTGCGCGCATCGTCGCGCAGGCTGTCCTGGTACGCGGCATCGTATTGCCCCACGATCCGGAAAAAGATAGGCCGCGACAGCTGGTACTCGATGTCCAGCCGCGGGATGAATGTCGCGCGACGGCCGTGCCATCGTCGTGGCGCAGGTAGATCTGCGCATTGTACATGAGTTGCGCCCGCAGCTTGTCAGTGGGGCGGTAATCCATGGTCAGCTCGGTCACGAAAATCTGCGCCGCCGACCACTCGAAGAATTCTCGTCGCGGCCCCCGAGCTGCAGCAGCGTCAGGTCGAAATGCGGGAACGCAGGCATGGTGATCAAAACAGATAGTCCATGTTGGGAATCGTCGGCGTCCCGGCGAATTTCGTGTACATCGTGTCGTGCCCCGCGATGTGCCCCAGATAGTAGGTGCCGTCAGGTCGGGTCGTAACCGTAATCCTCGAAGTAGATCCCGGCCTGGATGCTCCAGCCGCCCCGCAGTGTCGTGAGGCGGTGAAATGGTACCGCCGGTCCTCGGGGGCCTGCGCGGAGGTGAACCGCCGGTAATCCCAGGTGTCGATCATTGCGATGTCGGCACCGACGGCCTGCAGCAATCCGGTCGGCGCGCCGTATACGGTGAACCGGTGGTCGAGGGTCGAGTTCACGACGCCCGCCCGCGCAATGAATCCGCTGGCCGCCACGAACTGCGGATCGATCCCCGTCACGTCGTAGTTCATCCCGAAGGTCCGCCCCGCGCGCTCGAAGTGGGTCTCCCACAGCGGGCCCGCGGTCGCCTGCAGCGACGGGGCCGCCGTCGCGCCGTAGATCGCCTGCGCGGTATCTCCCCGCGTGCTGCTCCCCGCCCCCTGCACCGCCAGCGAATAGATCTTGAGGAACGTGAACCGCGCGTCCACGCTCGCCAGCCGGTTGTACGACCCGCCGTCCTCCTTGTCGGTGAGCGCGACGCCGACCTGTGACGCCTCGCCCAGCGGCTGCTGCGCCCGCAGAAATGTCGAAGGTGGGATGCCCAAGACCCCCTGCCGAGGGCGATCCCTCGTCGTCCTGCGCGCCCAGATACGCGACACTGACGTTGCCGATCTTCCCCACCAGCTTCACGGCGTCGATCGGCGCGGCGATCTGGCGGGTGTAGATCACGTGTTGGGGGTGTTGAACTGCTCCAGCCCCTCGAGGAAGAATGGCCGCTTCTCGGGATACTCCACGGCGTTTCGTGGATCGAGCACGAGTTGGGTCGCGTCTGACTCGACTTCGGCGAAATCCGGCCGGTAGGTCCCATTCAGGGTCAGGTTGTTCGTGATCCCCCACCGCACGTTCGCGCCGAACTGCGGCCGCTCGGCGTTGTAATGCCAGCCGCGATCGGGCGCCGGCACGCTGTCGCCCGATACGTTCTCGGTCACGAACGGATTGAGGTCGAGCACGAGGCCGCGCTGCATGCCCGTGAGCCCCGCGAGCGTCCCCGCCTGCGCGATGAACGACGCCGCCGCGAGCTTGGTCGGAAACCACGTCTGCGATTGCCCCGAGTGCTGGACTCGCAGGACGATGTTCAGCCCCCAGTCCTGCGTCGCCGCCGACTGGAACTTGATGCTGCGGAATGGGATCCGGACCACGACTTCGTAGCCGAACGGCGTCGAGATGCCCTTTCGACTCGTACACGAAGTCGGGACTCAGATCCGTCGGCGGCGGGCCGGTCAGGGTCGCCATGCCGAATCCCACCTGCGAGGTCGCACCCTCCGTGATCGTCCCATCCTCCTGCACGCCGAACGGATTCACCGCGAACACCAGCGCCTGCCGCGAATGGAGGAACGGGGTCAGCATCGAGCTGCACGTTGTCGTCGGCATCGATGGCGTCCCGGTTGGCCAGGGCCGCGTGCACCGCGCCATGCGGCTCGAACGCGCGCACCCCGAAGTAGATCGCGGAGTGCGAGTACCACACCAGCACTTCGGTCGAATCCGCCGCGGGCTGGCCATCGACGGGCAGATACTGGGAGAACCCGGTGAGGATCGCCGCGTGTTGCCACGCCGCGCCGCCAGCGTGCCATCGACGTCGATGTCGGCGTCGAGCCGCGGGATCTTCACCGTGAGGTGCCCCTCACGCCCGTTGTAGATCACCTGGGGGTCACGGTGTCGCCGGGGGCCGGGATGTCTGCGCATACCGCAGGCACCGGTGGCGGCGCTGGTGCTGGTGGGTCACGATGGGCGATCGCCAGCGACTTGACGGCCATCGCGGCACCGAGAAGCAAGAGCACGAGCTATGGTAACCCGAAATGAGACCAAGTGCCACATCGCGAGGCGGAGGCGGGACACGCCCGCGCGATGGCCGCGATTCCGCCGTCCAGAATTGTGAGATCCCGGTCCCACCGGCGCCCGGCGGCTACGCCGCGGCGGCCGCTCGCGCGATCTGCGGGAGGTGGCGCCGGTCGTGGTACCCAATGAAGGCAGCGACTGGTACATCTGCATTGGCCCGAACAGCGCATGGCGCGTCAGCACTGACGCGAGCGCCCACCCGTCGGCCGATCGCAGCAGCGCGTGCATCTCCTCATGCGACGCACGCAGATCCGCGACCGCCGCGGCGGCCGTCACCCCCGCCGCCGGGACCACGACCTCCGGCGCCTGCGCCTGCGCGATCACCGGAAACCCGCCGGCCATTCGCCAGCACGGAGGTCTCGTCCTCCTCGCGCGCCAGTCCGGCCGCAACCGCCTTGGCCAGGCGCGCCGCGAGATACTGGCTGGTCTTGGATTCCGCCAACGCCGATGCTCCAGCACCTGCGCGGCGCTCCGCCCGCCCGCCGCCGGCACCCGCTCCAGCCGCGCCTCTGGCATCCCCTCGATCGCCGCGTACACCTCCTCACGGCACCCATCGAGAAACCCGCTGACCTCCGTCAACCGTCTATTCACACCGCAACGCTACTCGTGGGCCGCCCGCCGTTCAATCCCGTTTGGCCCAGCGTCCGCGCATCATTCGTGCGTAAGGATTCCTGAGGACAACGGACTACGCGAACCACGAGGCCAACGGATATGAAGCGAATCTCGGTGATTGCCCTTGCCGCGGTGTCGGTGTGCGGTGGCGGCGAGTGCGCCACTCTCCGCGCAACGCATTGCCCCCAATCAATTTGCGATCGAATGGGCGATCGGCTTCGTGATCCCGGCCGGCGACTTCGGCACCGGGTTGAATACCGGACTCGATCTGATGACGGGACTCGAGTACCGGCCCACCGGGACCGGGCCGGTGTCGTTCCGGGCCGAGATCGGGTGGGACCACTTTGGGGTCAGCGGGCTCACCGCGAGCGCCAATATCACCCACTTGGCCATCGACGCGCTCTACGACGTCGTGATCCCCAACAGCTTCTTCCTGCCCTACACGATCTGGTTTGATTGGGGTCTACAACATCTCCGAGACATCTCCGGCTGGGAGTTCGGCACCGACCAATTCGGCAACCCCGTGATCTGCAGCCGCAGAACGGCAGCAGCACCGGCGTCGGCATTGACATGGGCGTGGGGCCCCGCTACCTGTGGGCCGCAACGCCCAGGCGTACTTCGAGGCCCGGTACCACCTGGCCTTCACCGGACCTGGCGAACTGAGCGAATCTCCGTTTTTTCCATTCCAGTTCGGTCGATACCTGCTGAATGGAAGGTGAGGCTGGAGTGGGGCAGGCCCCGGTACCCGAAGTGGTACACGCTCAGTGGTACACGCAGTGGTACACGCAGTGGTACACGACGGTCCCGAGTGGGTACCGGTTCACGCAATCGGAGGGGATATCGAAGCGATCCACACGCAGGGGCAGGACCACCATCGCGGCGGGTGTGGCGACCGTGGCGGTTTCGGCCATGATGCTGTACACCATGCCGGCGTTTGCGCAGGAGCACCACGAAGAAGGCCACCCGCCGCGCGCACGGGCCCCCGGCCACGCAGATGTGCACCCACCGGCCCCCGGCAATCACCACTCGGCCCCGACCAGCCAGGCCACCCGGACGCGCCCCCGACGTGCACGCCAATGGCGAATGGTCGGACACGACTCCGCGGCCGCGGTGACCCGAACTACACCTCGATCGCCCGTGGGCCCACGGACACTTCGGGCGGAGCTTCGGTCCCAGCCACGTCTGGCGCCTGGGCGGCGGCGGGCCCGGACGGTTCTGGTTCGGCGGCTTCTACTTCAGCGTCGCCCCCTACGACGTCGGCTACTGCGACGGCTGGCCTGGGATTCCGATCAGATCGTGATCTACGACAGATCCGGACCACGATGGCTGGTACCTGGCCTACAACACGCGCAACGGGCACCTACGCGCACGTGGAGTACCTGGGGAACAGCTAGCGCGCGCTGGACGTGCTACCAGACACTACCCGGTGCCACTACTACGAAGGCCGGCTGCGGCGTCGCAGCCGGCCTTTGCACATCGAAGACTCCCGTGACGCTAGAGCGCCTGGAGCCGGTGGTAGAGCGTCGACACGCTGAAGTCCTTGGGGTCGACTTCGAAGTAGCGGTTCTGCGTGTACTTCCCGGTGAGCGGGAAATACGGCGGCGATTCCTGGTATAGACATTCGTCCACGCCGCGGTTCTCGATGAAGCCCGTATTTGAGCCGCTGCCGTTCCAGGTGGCGCTGATGACCTGCTCGATGACGCCGCCGATCTGCGCGATGTCATTCCACGACCGATCGAGGTGCCGTTGCACGAGGTCATGTTCGTCGCGTGAAGGGTGGTTTTCCACGCCGACCGTTCCCGTGAGGCTCATGGTCACGCCGTCGAGGTAGAAACTCTGGTTATCGCTCATCCACATGGTCGTCGGCGTGGTGCCCGGACTGGTGGGTGTCGTCGGGTTCTGTGGCGAATTCATTGCGTTGTCGGCGATCATTACACTGTCACCGGCGATCACGCCGAGCAGATTGCCGCACAACACGGTTGCGGGATCCGAGACGTAGGTGAGGTCGTCGGTGAAGAAGACGTCCTGCGACGCGTACAGCGTTACAAAGCCGTTGAGCAAGCCGCTGGCATAGGTACTGCCGTTGACGTAGATGACACCCTTCGTGTTGGCATTGTAGCCACGATACAGCGGGAAGTCGTGCGACTTCTCGGCCGCGGTGCGCGTGGTGAGCGCCGCCAGCGGTGCCGGGATCGCGCCGGTCACGTCATCCAGTATCCGCGCCGCGTCACTGGTGTGAATGTCGTGTCGTAACCACCCTTGGTGGTGTCGGTTGCGCATACGCGCCGCCTGACGTGTTGCGCTCGACCGCCACGAGATGCGGGTCACCCGACGGGTAGCAGCGCGCCTGCCGCGGGGTGGTATGGGTCATGACGACAGCACGTCCGTGGACCGCTCCGTTAGTCGTGTCGTTGACCAGCTGGGAGGGCAGCGTCCCCCGCCGCCCGCCGGGGCGGGGCTGATCATCAGCGTCTTGAACCACGCCTTGTTGTGCACCGCGTAGGGGAAGAACTGCGCGTTCCCGTTGATGGTGTGCCAGTCGCCGCACTGGTAGTTGTAGACGATGGAGTCCGCCTGCATTGTCGTCAGGTCGTAGTACGCACCCGCCGTAATCGTCGACACGGTGTCCTGGAAGACGCGGAAGAAGCCGTCCGTGGCCGGGTTGAATCCGTGCCCGGGGGACTCAGGTTGATCGACAGAAACTCGATGCGCATCGCGCCTTTGGTATTGGGCGTGAAGCTGTAGTTGGCCCCGGAGGCATATCCGGGGAGTGACGAGAGCCGCGAGACCGAGGGGAACTGGCGATCGCGGTTGCGCCGGATTTGCTGCCCAGCACATAGTCGGGGCTACCACCGCTCACGGTCAGCACCGCCGAAATCGTGTCATAGTAGGTCGGGCTCCCTTGAGAGTCGGGCCCTGATTGCTAAAGCCGAGCCCGCGGATGAACTCATCCGTGCCGTACGCCAGCCCCGTCGAAAACTGATTCGTGAACATTGCGTACCGCGCGAAGTTCTGCGCGATGCGCTTCCAGCCTGCGCACCGTACTTGGTGTTTCCGTTCGCGTCGTTCACTTCCGCCACCAGGCTCGCGAACTGGCCGAACTCACCCGTCGTGTTACCGGTCATCCCGACGTACAGGTTGACGATCGCGTTCGGAAGCGCGACGCCGTTGGCGTCTTTGAGCGACGCGTTGGTCATGAGCTGGATGTAGCCCGTGTCGGCAAGATGGATCGCCGTGTCCTTCGCCAACTCGCTCATCCCGATCTGCAGCGCCTGCTCCGCCGCGTAGCGGTAGTTGCGCTCGCGGTCGAATACTGGGTCATGAGCCCCGAGCTCGACGCCATGAAGATCGCCGACATTGCCAGCGCGGCGAGTCCGGCCGTCATGATGAGGACGAGAATCAGCGCTGACCCGACGCGATCGGGCAGCGGCCGCTTGGGCCGGGTACGCGATGACGACATGGGTCGGTTCCTCAGGGCAGTGTGATGGAGTTGCTGGTCATGGTCGTCGAGTTCGTGGGGGTACAGTCCTGCGCAATGACGGTGTACGTCCACGTCCCCGCGGTCATGCTCGAGAAATCGGGCTCCTTCCATTCGTACGTCGTGAGTCCCGCCGCCACGTCGGCCGCGGGGTCGGTCTGCATGGCTGGCCACCCTGCGTGCGGTAGATCAGATACCGCTGCACGCTCTCCAGGCCACCGTTCTGGTCCGGCGACGCCGACCACTTGAGGGTGACGGAATCAGGAGTCGTTCCATACACCGTGGCGACGGGCGCCGTGGGGATGGGCAGCGGTGCGGGACCGCAGACGGCCGCGTTGTTCAGAAGGCCGACGTTGAGCAGTTTGGTCGTGGTCAGGACGGTGCGATACACCGGCCCCGTTTTCGTGTCGTTGTACACGCCTACGACTTTCATGGTCACCGCGCGCAGGCTGTCGATCAGCGACCCCGCGCCGGTGTCAGCCGGCGTGTGGTGCAGGGCCACGGTGTGGAACAGCGGCAGCTTGGAGTACGGGATCGAGTCCAGCGCGCCAGTCGTCTGGTCGATCTTGGAGTACTGGGAGAAGAACGCGGTCCCGGGCGCTACATAGAGGCCCGTGCTCACCGCGGTCGCCGGCGGGTCATTGGCGCGCCGCCACAGGACGTACACGTTCGCGATCTTGCTCGTGGAGTCGGCCGACAGCCAGTAGGACACGGTTTCGGCGGTACCCATGACACCAGGGGTCGACTGGTAGCTCATGAGCGGATAGCTGGTCGTGGAGCGGGGCAGTGTGATCGCCCGCGCCAGCGGAAGCGCCCCCTCGGAGAGCGTATCCATGTACGGGTCGTAGTAGATCGCGTCGGGATCCGTCGAGTCGGTGGTCGCGAGGTCGGCGTTGAACGTGAGCGCCATTGGGTCGGCCTGCACCAGCATCGGCTGGGTCGGCGTCGCGCCAACACCGGCGATGCGGGCTTCCCGGTCGATCGCGTTCTGGCTGAATCGCGCGTTCTGCAACGCGTCGAGCCGCGCCGCACTGGCGCCGATCTGCCAGGTCTGGACGCGCATGAAGGGAACGACCATCGCGAACACGAACAGCATCAGCACGGTCGCGATGAGCAATTCAGGCAGGGTGAAGCCCCGGCGGATGGGCAGACGGGTCATCGTGTCCCTGGGCAGCTCGCTGGGCAGCATGGCGTCGCTCAGAACGAGGCGATCGCCGTCGTCTTCTCGACGGCCGGCAGGACGTTCGAACCGGTGACGGTCACCGACACGGTCTCGTAGTCCGCGAGGGCCGTCGTCGTGTGCGTGATCACCGTGGTCATCGTGCAACCCAGGCAGTTCGTGAGGCCCGTCTTCACCCCGGCGAACGTGGACTGCAGCGTGGAATAGGTCGGCCACGCTTTGATCGTCTCGACCTGCGTCACCGCGAGGTCGCTGGCGGCGGACTGGATCGTGCCCTGCGCCGAGACGTGCATGAAGTTCGGCAGGAACGCGCCAAGCCCGAGCATCGCCGTGGTGATGATCGACAACGCGATCATGACTTCGATCAGCGTCATACCGCGACGGGTGGACGGCGCGACAGGCGGACGAGCCGCCAGGCGAGTCGGGCGCATGGGTCCTCCAGATGTTGGCCGGGTCCAGACGAGATTCAGCAATCGCGAGTACGTCGTGCGCCCGGTCGATTGGGTGACCGCGATGCCCCGGTAGTCGGCGGTAACCGATCGCGGCGACGTGAGGTAGATCTGCACGTCGCTGCTGGCCGACCCGCTTCGGAGAAACACGATGCTCGGCAATCCGTTCAAGGTCTGGATGTGGGTGCCGGTAATGGCATGACCGGCGACGGTGCCGTTCAGGCCGATGTTCGAGGGCGGCGTCGCGAACTTGATCCCGTTCTCGAAGCCGTGGTACGTGACCCGTTCGCCGGCATTGATGATGTTGTTGTTGTTGGTGTCCTCGAGGACACGGATCCGCATGTTGATCGTGTCGAAGCCGACCACGACGTCGTACTGGTGCGTGATCGCCAGACGCTGCGCCATTTGCAGCACCGTGCGCGCGTTGCGCGCCTCGGAGTCCGCGCGGAAGCCCGGCGTGTTCACGATGGGGATGGCGAGCGCCGTGGAGGATCCCGACCAGCACGAAGACCAGGACCAACTCGATCAGCGTCACGCCACGCCGGGCTACAGTTGGGTGCAACGGCCGAAGTGCCTGCATACGATATCCATCCGAGAGCCGCGGTCCCGGTATCGTACCGGTCCACGGGCATACGGGAGCGAATCTATTGATCGGCGTTGAGCCGCCTATCACGCACTGCGGTCCCACTGTCACGGTCTGGCACTCGCGCACCCAATGCGGAACGGGTACGGTCCGCCAACCCCCGAACAGTGACCCCTACGATGCCCCGGCCGTCACGCAAAGAGTTGGACGAGCCCACTCGGCGTCCAGCCGCGCCCGCACCGGTGAACGGAATCGTGGACGCTCCAGCGGCACCGGTGTCGCGAAGCTGGACGGTTGCCGGTGACGATTGTTCGATCCGTCGTTTTGCCCGCAGTCGTTCGCCTGCATGCGTATCAATGCAATCCGCTCTGGCGCAATCCGCTCTGGCGCAATCCACTCTGGCCGGCCTGCATGTCTTCTGGGCACATCGTGCTGCTGGGCGATTCCACGTTCGATAATCACGCCTACGTCGCGTCTGGGACATCCACGATCGCAGCGCTGGACGCGCAGCTCCCCGCCGGATGGTCCGCGACGCTTCTGGCGCAGGACGGAAGCACGATCGACGAAGTCACGCGCCAGGCGATGCAATTGCCCTCTGGCGCATCGCATCTCGTCGTCTGCACCGGAATGCACGACGTGCTCGGCGATATCGGGATGCTGGCCGAGCGCGCGGAGACGGTGGCCGATGGCCTCCGCACGGCGGGACGGGTGGCCGCGCGGTTCGAGCAGCGCTACTGGCGGATGGTGCGAAGTCTCCGCACGCGCGGGTTGCCGCTGGCGGTCTGCACGATCGGCAATGGCGACTTCGGCGACCCGCACCTGCAGCCCGTCACCACCACCGCCCTCGCCATCTTCAACGACGCCATCATTCGCTCGGCCTGGTCCGCGCACGCGGCGGTCATTGATCTCCGCGCCGCGTGCGACGAACCGGAAGACTACGCCACCGAGACCGTGCCCTCCGCGCGGGGCAGCGCCAAGATCTCCGAGTGCCTGGCGAACGCCATGATCGGCGAGTCTGGCTGACGCCTACTTGGGCTGCGTGTCGAGCAGCTGCTGCGCCACGATCATGTGCGCCTGGAACGCCGGCGCGACTTTCACCACCAGCGCCTTGAGCTGTGCATTCTGAATCGCGGGGAGCAATGTGGTATTCATCGCGTCGATCACCGCCTTGTGGTACGCGACTTCGTTCTCGAGATATGCGCGGTCGAACGCCGCGCCGGACAACCCCTCGAGCTTCGCCAGCGCATCGCGTGATCCTTCGCCAGCGCGAAGTCCTTGGGCGGCGTCGGCGTCACGCCGAGCTGCTTTGCGGTAGATCCCGTCCCCTGCTGGCGCACCGCCGAGTGATCGCGTACGAACACTCTGGCGAGGTTCACGACGTCGGCCCGATGGCTCTTCTTGGCGCCCAGCCCGACGACTCCATGTCCCAGGTATTCGCGGCGTCGAAGATCGCCACGATCGTCGGATCATCCAGTTTGCCGCCAGCCTGGGCGGGGAGCACGGCGGGCGCGGCCAGCATGCTCACGCCAAGTCCAAGTACCAACACAGCTTGCAACTGGTGCCGGATCATGGGGGTACCTCTCTGTGGGTTGTTGAGAAGGCATGGCGGGTATTCCCGCCGGGCAAACGGTATCACAATTAACATAGTAATACTAGTATATTATGTAAATAAGCATTTATCTGTGGCGAGCGGTTAATTTCTTGGCATCCGCCGTCGAACCGCTCCGCCGTCATTAGCTCCTCGATAATGGATGAGCCCGGTGAGCCAAGCCAACGCAGTCGAAGGGGATAGCCGGAACCGCCTGGTGGTGCACCTGCGCCGCGGGCTTCGGACCGTCGGCGAGTTGGCCCGAGCCGTCGGGCTCACCCCGAACGCCGTGCGCCAGCACCTCGCGGTCCTCGAGCGCGACGGCATTGTCGTGCGCCGCCCGAGCCAGCGCGCGACCGGCGCCCTGCCCCGCGGCAAGCCCGCAACGCGCTACGAGATCGCGCCGGATGCGGTGGTGTCGTTCTCGCGTGCCTACGCGCCCGTCCTCACCGCCCTCCTCACGGCCCTCCCCAGTCACCTCGCCGAGCCCGAGCTCGGCCGGCTCTTCGCGACACCGGCGAACGACTCGCCGCAGACGCACCGCCGCCCCCGCGGAGTGACCTTCGGCAGCGCGCCGTCGCGGGCGTCGCGATCCTCGAATCCCTAGGCGGTCTGGCCGAGCTGACGGAAGAGGGTGACGCCTTCGTGATCACCGGCTGCAGCTGCCCCCTCGCCCAATCCGTCGCCGCCCGCCCCGAGCTGTGCTCGGCCATCGAGATTCTCCTCTCGACTGCCACCGGCGCCCAGGTCGCACAACACTGCGACCGCACCGACGGCGCCCGGTGCCGCTTCGTCTTGACCGCCCCCGCCTCAGAAACACCCGGAATACATTTGGCGTAGGATTAGGACGCGGAGCCCGGCCCTCGCCGGACCCCGAGCGTGCGTCCCCAGGCGAAGGTGGCACTCCGAGGAGGCAACGAGCGACGTGGGCGTAGAAATCCTGGTACCGTTGATCGCTGTTCCCTGTGGGTGTGGACTCACGGCATTCATCGCCGCGTTGCTCTTCCCATCCACCCGCGGAGCCATGGCCGAATGGGTGCACCGGAAAGCCAACCCGGACACCCTCGAGTCCTCCGCGTCCGCGCAGCTCATGGCACTCCGGAACGAGGTGTACGCCTTGCGCGTCGAAGTCGCCGCGGTCGCGCAGGCCCTCCCTGGCACCGACGCCTCCCGGCGCATTGGAGCGGGATAGCCGCAGCCTGGTAGTTCGCACCCAGGTAGGCCCACGCTGTCAGGCGCGAACCGCTAGCCGCGATCGGGTAGCCGCGATCGGGTAGCCGCGATCGGGTAGCCGCGTGATCGGGTAGCCGCGATCGGGTAGCCGCGATCGGGTAGCCGCGCCCCGGCCGGGCGACCGAAAAGCCTGCGCAACCCGGTAGATTGCTGGGAGCCAGGAGCGAGTTTGGCGCTCCGCGCATCCGGTTGCGGCACGCGGCATCACGCGCGCGCTTGAAACACCGGGCCGACACAAACCTGTGAGGAAGCGTGCCGAAGACAACCACGACCGCCGCGGTGAAGCCCAAGACATCGGTGCAGGCCGCGACGTCGGTGCAAGCCGAGCGCGAGCGAAAGGCCAAAGAGCAGCACGACACCTGGGTCGCCAAGGCGAATGAGATCGCCGCCCGCGTCGGAGTGCCTCCGCTCGTGTCGTCTGGTGTGGACTTCCGTATCGCCTACGCGAAGACCCTCCGTCCCAACGGCCGGTAGTCTCAGGTCGTTCTCGCGGCCCGCGAGATAGGCCGCCTCGGCAGCACGAACACGTCCCTCGCAGCACGCAAACGTCCCTGGTAGGGGCCGGTCATGACCGGCCCCTCCGGATGCAGCGGCTACACGCTGCCCTTCAGCAGCGCAGACGAATACGTCCCTGGTAGGGGCCGGTCATGACCGGCCCCTCCGGATGCAGCGGCTCCACGCTGCCCTTCGGCAGCGCAGACGAATACGTCCCTGGTAGGGGCCGGTCGCGACCGGCCCCTACGATGCAGCGGCTACGCTCGCCATTTCGCCAGCGCAGACCACGACAAACGACCCTCCGGCACGGCATGTGCGTTAATCAGTGCTGCACACAAGCCAGCACCTTGATCCTCGCATCTGACCGCTCTCGCATTGCCAGGAGGACCGATCCATGATGTGGACAATCGCACTCGTACTCTTCGTGCTGTGGATCCTCGGCTTCGGCGTGTTCCACGTCGCCGGTGGCCTGATCCACATTCTGCTCGTACTCGCCGTGATCTCGATTCTCTGGAACCTGATCGCAGGCCGTCGCGCGGTATAGCAGCGGTGTAGTAGCGGTAGGTGGAGTGACGCCGTAGGCATCGCACCACGAACAAGGGCCAGCTCCGCAAGCGGACGCTGGCCCTCTGTGTTGTGTCGTTGCTGGTATCTACTCTCTACTTTCTACTCTCCACTCTCTACCGTCTACGGACAGTAGACGGTTCCCGGATATTCCGACGACGTCGTCTCCGCGGACCCACTCGCGATATGACACGTCGACGGCGCCGAGACCATTGGCTGGCTCGTCGACTCCACTGCGGACCATCCCGTGATCGTCGCGCTCGTGATGCTGTAGGTGTTGTTCGCCGACGGCATGTACGTCGCGGCTGGCAACGACGGCGTATACGTCGCGTATTCAATGAAATACGCCTCCTCCGCCGTCTCGAGATTCCGGAGATCCTCGATCATCGTCGTCGTGTAGCCTTTGTCCTTGAGCGGCGACAGATGCAGGATCGCGATCCCGGCGAGAATGCCAATGACCACGATCACGACCAGAATCTCGATCAGCGTGAAACCCGGCTCTCGCGGACTCTGAGCGGCTTCGCGATGGGTAGGCGGCAAGGAATGTCCGGCACAGGAGCGCGCAATCCCGGACGGCCACTGCCGCGGGGGACGCGCCGAAGGAAAAAGCTCTGGGAGAGTGACGAACCACCAGCGCCCAACGTTGCGCTCCCTAGTCCTTAGTCCCTGGTCCCCACCCTACGGGCGGGCCACCAGGTGCGTGACCCCGTTGCCCGGGATGAAGAGGATGACCGGGCTGGGACTCCCATCCGTCTGCAGCTGGCTGGGGAGGAACCCGAAGATCGACGAGCCGGGCGTCGGCGCGTAGCCAGTCGCCACGAACAGGATGCCCGACGGATCGATCGCGACATCGCTGATGCCGTTGAGGAACGGCTCGCCGAACAGCAGGTGCCCGATCCGGATCACCGGCGCCGGGTTGTTGCCGGCAGTCAGCGAGGCCGCGGTGAACTTGGTCAGCGTCGAGGAGTCGGCGTTCGCCGTCCAGAGATTCCCCACCGAGTCGAACGCGATACCGGGGCCGTAGCCGCCGGGGAACACTCCCGGCAACCGGATCGCGATGACCGGCGCCGGCGCGCCGCCCGCGATCGCCTGCGCGCTCGTGAATTTCACCACCTCGAACGCGGGCAGACTGTCGCCCGATGGCGTCGACGGGCGGTTCTGAATGTTCATCGAAATCCAGAAGTCGCCCCCCGCGTCCACCGCCAGCACCAACGGGGCGTACGTCGCGCCATTGACGTTGAGCGCGGCCAGCGACATGACATGCGATGGCGACGGAGACCCCCCCGTCGCGATCTTGTCCGGCGTGTACTCGATCAACTGGTCGAGCTGCGCGTCGGCCACCCACAGGTCCCCGGCGTGGTCGAACACCAGCCCTTCGGGATAGCGAAGCCCGCTGATACCGACAGTAGGCGGCACCGAGTCGCCGAGTTTCTGGTTCGGCGGTGTGTACTCGATCACCGAGCCGTTGAAGCCCGTCCCGTGCACCGACACCCACGCGTTCCCGGTCTTGTCGAACGCCTCATACGTCGGCGTCCGGAGATCGGTGCCCGGCGGCGGACCGACAATCACGAACGTCGCAGTGAGCGAGTCGGCGCCATTCGAGAGCCCGTGCGCCGCGGGATTGCGCATCACGTTGGCCGCCTGCTTCACCTCGAAGTCGCCGCCCGCTGCCGAGATGCCCGTGATCGTCGGGACGAAACCCACGAGGTCCCACGTCCCGTTGGTCACGACCGAGTACATGTCCTGCTTGCCCGGCATCGTGGTCCCGGGATTCGGCGACGTGGAACGCACGGTGTTGCAGGCAGCGATGGCCGCGCACACGGCCAGCACCACGATCGGTGTCCCCGCCCATACCCGTGCGCGACGCGGTCTCGCGCGCCTCTCGTTCATCACGCTCCCAATCCACATCGGACTCACCGTAGTCGCGTGCCCGATCGTCTGCACGATCGCGTGCACGCGCGCGAAGGCGGGTCGCTCCACCCAGTGCCGTTGCATGGATGATGGTACCCGGTACACCGGCGGAATAATCAAACTGCTGGGCTCGCACCGCCGCTACCCTGGAGACAAGCTAGAGATGGGACACGGGTCAGGCGAGAGCAAAGCGGCGGCGCGGGCCGCCCGGTGTCACGACGGGAGCACGTCCCCCGGCGCGCCCGGCGCCGCCAGGATCGGCACGTTGACGCCCCGCGCGAGCTCCGACTGCCGGTCGTTCCATCGCGTCGTGAGCAGAAACACGCCGCCGAACACCGCCGGGATGAGCGTGATGCAGAGCGGGAGCAGGCTGATTTCGTGCACCAGGTAGGCGTTCGCCGGATCGTCGGGGCTCACGTACGCGGTCGTCGGCGCGCCTGGCACGAACCGCGTGCTCATGGACTGCGCCCACCCGTAGCTCTTGGACACGGCGAGCACGTTGACCTGCGTCGACGTGTAGCGCTGCCCGCGCACCGCGTACGCGTACGTGACGACCGGGCGGAAGCTCGTGCTGCCCTTGTTCCCGCGCACGGCCTGCACCGCGCTCGCCTGCACCACGGCCGGCACCGGCCGCCAGCGGATCAACCGCTCCGCCTCGACGGCCATCATCACCACGCCCACGAGCGCGAACGCGCCCAGCACCACGCCCACCAGCCGGGCGTTCTGCATGCGCGGCGGCCTGCCGAATCGCGGCGGCTCGCCAGGATACGATGTCGCGGGCATCGCGGTCAGTGGCGTCGGCCGCGTCGTCGTCGGGAGGATCATCGGGGTGAGCGCCGGGTTCGTCGCCGCGAGTGCCGGCACCGTCGCCACTGCGGGCGGCGATGCCGAGCTGCGATCCGAGGCACGGTGGTCCCACCCGCCGAACGTGCGCGCCCTCGCGACGCAGCGCGCCTGGCTGCCGACATCACCCGTCGCCGCACCCGTCCACGGCACGCGCGTGCCGTCGCGCAGCACGAACACTGAGCGATAGAGCCCACTCGGCCGGCTGCCCCGCCCCATCGCCGACACTTCGAGCCCGATGTCGCGAATCGACGCGAACGGATACGCAGCGCGCGTGATGCCGAGTGCGCCGCGGCGAATCATTTGCACAGTCGCCGCCGGGGCGTCGAACTCCAGCCGGTAATCCGCCGCCGTCAACACGGCGGCAACCCCGCCCGCCACGAACGCGCCGCCCACGACGTACGCCACCCACACGTTGCCGCCCGCGCCGCCCGCGGGGCCTCCCCCGTGGCCGCCCGCAACCACCATGAGGAGCACGCCCGCGCCGAGGGCGGCGAGGAGTACGCCTGCGGCGCGAACTCCCCACGGGCTCTCATAGAGCACGAGGCGGCCTGGGGCCTCTTCGGCGATGCGCATGATGCTCCGGTCTGACGACTGCGTCCCCGGAGAGACAACACGCCACCACCCTCGCCAACCTGGCCCGCCACCACCAGTTAGCTCGCCCGCCGAACTGCCGGTCGCCGGTGCCCGTGTCCTGGCCGGTTTTTGGCCGGTTACCTCGCCCGATGCGGCCCAGTCCAACTGAGGATGGAATGCCTCACGCCGATCAAGTCCCGGGAGCCGATTACCCAGGCCCTCGCCGTGTCGAAGGTCACCTGGTGCCTCATCGCCATTGCGCTCGGTCTGGCGGTGGGCGGCGCCGCGGTGGTCGACTGGCGCCAGGTCATGGAGTTGGCCGGCCGGCATCCCCTCCTGGGCGCCGAGGTCGCGATCTTCGCCGGTGCAGTCCCCGGCTTCCTGCTCAGCCGCCGGAAGCCCGTGCGGAGAAGCCGGACCCGCTCGCTGGATAGGTACTACCGCACCCTCGTGACCGCCGACCCGCCGCCCGCGGCCAGGCTATACCCACTACCTCCCCTGCAGTCTCCTCGGCCGCGGCCCCATCGATACCGTCGCAGCCCGTGCCGTCAGCCACGGTCCGCCAATCCCCCGCGATCTCGGGAATTCTCTACGCTGGCCCTGACGGGATCTGCTTCCGGCCCGACGCCGCGTCGCACCCGTCGCCAACGATCAGCGTCTCAGCAAGCGCCTCTGCGAGCGCCCCAGCAAGCGCCCCAGCAAGCGCCCCAGTCAGCCGGTGCGTCACACGGGAAATGGGAATGGGTTCGGTGAAGCCACGCGACGCCAGCCGGACCTGCCCACGGGCTTCGAGATCGGCCCCGTCCGAATGGTGACCGCGACGGCGATCAAGGTCGCGCCCGCCGGATTGTCGGCGGATCCGAACGAAGCACCCGAGTTCGCGATGTTGATGGAGTGGCCGTCTGGCCAGGCCCTGTTCGCGGTGCCGTCGATCGGCGACACTCTCCCGCGGCTCCACGACTGTCTCGACACGCTGCGCTGGGGAAACGCCAGCTAGCGACTGCCTGCGAGCGAGCGACCGCGTGTCGTGACCGCGTCTCGCCACCGCGTCTCGCTACCGCGTCTCGCTACCGCCTGTTGTACACGAGCACCATGTGAACGGGCTCGCCATCATTACTCTGCATCTGCCTGAGATCCGTCTCGCGCGTCAGCATCGTGCCGCCGGCTGAGAGGTAGTCGCGGCCCGACTGCTTGAGAATGGTCTGGCCCTGATACGTGAACTCGGTCGTGAACAGTGACGTGTCGCCCTTCATCGTCACTTTCACATGCAGCTCCGCACCCTGCTGCAATGGCGTCGTCGCCTCGCCATTGGTCGCCGGCCACTGATAGGACGTGTGCTGGATGCCGCCGCGCGATTCGCCGAAATCACCGGTCTGATTCACCTGATAGACCGCGCCCTTGCGCACGATCGTCGACGTGTCGTTCCGCGGCACGGGCTGCCCGCCGAAATCGCTCTTCGCCAGGTTGAGCGTCCACACACCGGAGAAATCCGCGGCCTTCGATTTCGGCGCCGGACTCTGGGCGCTGCTCGCGCTCGCGACGACGAACGACAGCGCCGCACAGAGGACGAGCGCGAGCCCCGTCACCAGCGGCACCGGCGCGGCGCCGCGGCCGGGTGACTGCTCCAGCCGCTCCACCGCGGAGCGCAGCTCTGCCATGATCGGCGCGTCGAAGCCCGTCTCGGACAACCGGTCGTACACGCGGCGATACCAGTGCGCCGTCGGCTCCGCGCCGCGGCTGAACCGCGACCACACCGAGTCGCCGAACGAGGTCCGCTTGAGATCCGCGAGGATCGCGCTCGTGTTGTGCAGCGTGTGCGCCGCGCACAACCATCGGGACGCCTCGCTGGCCGCGGCCAGACGCGCAATGAGATCATCCTTGCGCTCATCCAATGCCATCTCCACGCCGGCATCGTTGATGGTGCGCACGGTCACCGCGAGCACGGTCGCCAGCACATCCTGACCGAACTTCGCGCCGATCCGCTCCTCCAGATCCTCGGGCGTCTGCCCATCACGCACGCTGTCCGCCACCACGTCGCGGAGAATGCCCGCCAGCACCGTGTTCTCGTCGCGGCCATACCGCGTGAGAATGATCGCGACGTTCGCGGGATGCGTCAGGTACGGCAGCGCGGTGCCCTTGCGCACCTGTTGGTCGTGGTGCTTGGCCGCAAAGGCGAACGCGTGGTTGATCCGGTCGGAATACCCTACGACACCAGCCATTTGGGAAGGATACAAGGGCGCTGGGTCACCGGTCAGGGGGCACGGACTGGATCGCCGCCTCGGTGCGGTCGTACAGCTCGCGGGCGAGTGCAGCATCCAGCGCCAGCCGGCTCGGCTGCACCTCGCGGCACTTGTCGTAATAGCGTCCGGAACTCGTGCTCAGCTCGGGCGCGGTCGCGCAATACAGCGATGTCCGTGCGCCCTCTTCGTTCGAGATCATGAACTGCTTCATCACCCACTGGACCAACCGCGGCAACTCCCGCCAGATCTCGGACGCCACCACGCCGGGGTGCAGCGCGTAGGTCGTGATCCGGGTGCCGGCGAGCCGCCGCGCCAGTTCCTTGGCGTGGAGCACGTTCATCAGCTTTGACGTTCCGTATGTCGCGGGGAAGCCGTGGATCTCCGGTGGTCTCGCCAAGGCGCCCCAGTCGAGCCGCTTCACGCCCGAAGTGGGCTCGGCTCGCGACGTTGACGATCCGGCCCTGCGGAGCCTCCCGGAGCGACGGCAGCAGCAGCTCCGTCAATACGAATGGCCCCACATGGTTCGTCCCGATGGTGAGATCGAAACCGTCCGAGGTCGTGCCGTCACGGCCCGCGCGCCCCAGCGTTGTTGATCAGCACATCGAGTGGTCGCCCGAATGCCAGTACCACGCCGGCCGCTCGGCGGACGGACGCCAGGTTCGCCAGGTCGATCGGCACGAACGACAGCTCGGCGCTAGGGTACAGCCGGCGCAGCGCGTCGAATGAACGACCCAGCCCTCTCCGCGGAGCGCGCTCCGAATGATCACATTGGCATCTCGCGCCGCGAGGGCCTGGGTAGTGGTACGGCCGATTCCGACTGGTGGCCCCAGTGATGAAAAACGTTCGTCCCGCGAGGTCGTTGGCCGGCATGGAAGCGTCGGTAAATAGAGGTGGGCCCGGCTCTACACCAGCCCCTGGAGCTGGGCCAGGAATCGGGCATCCAGAACGAAAAATGCGGCAGCCTGCACAACGATACCGAGTCCCGCACCAACTGGGCCCGAGCCGCCGGTCCAGCCGCCAGCCGGTGCGCCCGAGCGTCGCGCCCGCGGCCGACGCCGCCGAGATCGAGCCCGAGCGTGAGCCACAGCAGGTGATCGATGTCGGTCGCGCCCGCGAGATCGCGCAGCGCGAGCCCGTGCCATTGGTAGGCGGCCAGCGCCACCGCGAACGCGCCCCACGCCGCGGTCTGCACCGCGAAGTGAAAGAGCAGCGGTGATCGCTCGTCGCGCCGCGCGAGCCAGAGGAGCAGCAGTGCGCCCGCGAGGACGCTGAATGTGCGCCCAGATCGCGAGGCGAAGAAGAAAATCGTGTTCGAGCTGCAACAGGCTATCAGCGAACAAGGGCGGCGACTGCTCAGGTGGGAGTGTGCGGCAGCGGGACCCGCGGCGGCGAATCCGCGTCCCACAGGACAATGCCACGCACGCGGAAGTCCTGAATCCTGCAGCACCGACACCGAGCTGGCGAGCCGGCTCAGTGTCGTGAACGCCACGCGCGCGCAAATGAGCGCCTCGGAGACCGGCAGTATCCCGCGGCTCCCCGTCTGCGGGGCGCCCGGTGGCGCGGCCACGACGATCAGTTCGTACCGGCGCCCAAGTCGCAGCAATTCGCCGCGTAATTCCCCGCGCGCGGCGTCGTCCGGTGTCGCACGCTCGCCCGAGAGCCGGTGTCCGCCGCGCTGGCCGGCGGAAATCACGTCGAGTGTCCGGTCGCGCCCCGCGGATGCGGACACCGTCACCGCTGCCCAATCCGATCGCCCGGCCAGGACGTCGGCGACGCCCGGCTGCCGCGGCACCGACACGATGCCGGCCACCAGGCCCGCGTCGGGATCGGCGTCGATCAGCAGCGCGCTCCGGAAATCGTTGATCGCGGTGACGGCCAGGTTGGTCGCCACGGTCGCGACGATCGCCGCTTCATCGCCCGTCACCGCCACGAACGGGAACGCGATCGGGTTCGTGCCCTGCGGATCACGCAAGGCGGCGTAGATGACCCGATAGCCCTCCGCCGACGCGTCGATCAGCGGCGACAGTGCCTGGTCGGCGGCCCGCCGCGCCCGCGCCGGATCGGCCAGACGCGGCGTGATCGAGGCCAGGGCCGGCACGCCCGCCACCCGCGCCGCCTCGGCGGCGTCCGCCACGCGCCGGCCGGCGCAGCTCCGCGGCGAAGGTCATCGCGAAGCCGAGCGCCAGGCCCAGCACGAGCGCCGCGGCCGCGAGCGCGAGCGGCGAGGCACTCTGGTCCGTGATCGCGCGCGCCCGCTCCGCGCGCGCATCGAGATCCTGGTCGCGTGCCCGCGCCCGCGCGAACGCCACCGCGATCGCGTCCAGCGCACGCTGCGCCGAATCCACCCGCGCCGCGAGACGCAGGGTGTCGGTGTTGTCCGGCCGCACGATCGGCGCGGCCGGTGGCCCGCTGCGCGCGATCAGTGCACGCAACGCGGTGCGCCGCGACTCGGCGATCGACTGAATGGAATGTCCGATCGCGTTGACCCGGCCCGTGAGCGCGACGAAAATGGGATCCACGCCGCCAGCGGCGTCGAATGCATCCCGCGCCCGCGCGACGTCGCTCAGCGAATCGAGCAGCACCTGCACGCGGGCCACGCCTGCCAGCGCGGCGGCGCCGCCGAGCGCCCGATAGGACGACGGCAGGGGCGATCGTTCCACGCGCGTGAGCAGCTGGTCGAGCTCCGCGGCCTCGGCGGCCGCCGTGTCGCGATGCGCGCGGCCGGCAGGCGTGGTGTCGGCCGCCGCACCGCGGCGCCGAATCCGGTGGACGCCGGGGCGCGAGGGCCAGTCCTGCGCGCGTGCCCGAGCGCGGACTCCGCCGCCGCGACGGTGACTCGCGTGTCAGCGGCGTGCTGCACCAGCGGCAATCGTATCCTGGCGGCTCGCGGTGTCCGCGAGGAGCTGCGACGCCGCGCGCGTCTCGTGGCGCGGGATCAGCAGCAGGGCGAGCGAGGCCGCCGCGCACACCGCGGCACTCACCCCGATAATGCGCAACGGGCGGCGGAGCGCGTTCCGCGCCCTCGCCGCCAGCCATTGCGTGATCGTCGCCGCCGGGCGTGCCGGCGGCGGGTTTTCGGTGATCGCGATCGTGATCTACTGAACGGTGATCGTGCCCTTCATGCCGAGGGCCAGATGCGGCGTGCAGTTGAAGTCATACTTGCCCGGCTTGAGGCCCAGGCGAAGGATACCGTGTACGTGTCGTTGGGCGCCGTGAGGAGCGGGCTGCTCAAGTCGCCGATCTTCGCGCTCGGGCCGGCGCCGGTCTGTCCCGGCATGTTCGAGGCGAGCTGCTTCGCGTTGGCCGAATCCGCGCCTTCCGCCGGCAGCGTGTTGAACGCCACGTTGTGCGGGCCGCCGGTCACGTTCGTGTACTTGACGCCGTCGCCGACTTTGATGGAGAGCGTCGCGGGTTCGAAACGGTACCCCTTCGCATCACCGATCATCTTGACGTCCCACGTCTTGCCCGTGATGGGCGCGGGAGTCCCGGCCGTCGCGGCCGCCGTCGATGCTGCAGCCCCAGCGGCAGGCGCCGGCGTGGCTGCGGCCGCGGCGGTCGAATCGGGCGTGCTGGTACTCGCATTCTTGTCGCCGCCTCCAGCACACGCGCCGAGCGCAATGACGCCGGCCGTGAGCACTACTCCATGAAACCGCATCCTTTCAAGCCTCCCCGAATCTCGTATCAGAGTCGATCGGTCGGTGCACTGACCTGTTGGTGAATGATTTGCCGCGCGAGTGTGCGCAGCGTGTGAAGGTATGCACGGGAGGACGGGAGTTCAATCGCGCGCTCTGCAAGGGTATGCAGGCCCGTGGTTGCCGCAGCCCGTGAATCCACTCGGCTCGTACGCATGCCGCGCGCCATCCCGCGCCGGAACGCGCTCGGGACAGCGGGCACGTCCGCCCCTTCGGGTGCGCTTGGCGGTGCGCTTGGCGCCGCGCCTGGCGCACCGGCTCGGTGTCTGTTCGGCGAACAGGTGCAGGGGATCGCGCCACGGGGCCGCGTATAAGAGATTCAGGGGCAGGCGCTTGCGCGGGGTACCGGGCCGGGCACTACGCACGGTTCGAGGCGAATGCGGGGACGAAATGAGCACCCAGGGAGGACCATTGGGCCGAGGACGGATGGACGACACGCAGTGATCGCGATTCCGGCGCTCGATCTCCGCGGCGGCGCCGCCGTGCGCCTCGCGGGCGGTGAATACAGCCGCGAGCAGCTCCGCATCGGTGACCCGCTCGGCGTCGCCCGCATGTGGGAGCGTCTCGGATTCCGCCAGTTGCACATCGTGGATCTCGACGCGGCGTTCGGCGTCGGCGCCAACGAGCAGGTCATCGGCGATGTGCTGGACGCGAGTCGCATGGAGGTCCAGGTCGGAGGAGGCGTGCGCACCGAGGACCACGTCGAGCGCCTGCTCGAACGCGGCGCACAGCGCGTGGTCGTCGGGACACAGGCGCTCGAGGACACGGAATGGCTCGAGGAGGTCACGTCGCGATTTCCGCACGAATTGATCGTCGCCGCCGACGTCCGCGACCGCCGGCTCGTCAGCCGGGGGTGGCTTCGCACGCTGCCGGCGGACATACTCGACACGGTGCGCGAGCTCAATGCCCTTCCGCTGGCCGGTGTGCTGGTCACCGCCGTGCACCGCCAGGGGCTCCAGCGCGGGACCGATCTCGCGCTGATGGAGGACGTGGCCGGCGCGGCAACCATCCCGGTCTACGCCGCGGGTGGCATTGCGTCGCTCGATGATCTGCGCGCCCTCGACGATCGCGGGGTATCCGCCGCCATCGTCGGGCTCGCGCTCTATTCCGGCGCGATCGATCCGCGCGCCGCCGCCGAGGAGTTCGAGGAATGACCCCCCGCCGTTCCAGTCGTGCCTCCGGCTCCGCACGCGTCACCGACGGGATGGCTGGCGGCGTCTCCGACCGCGCGAGCCGCCCCATCACCGACGATATCGCGCGTGACGCCGGGGCCGAGGGATCGCAATCGCTGCTGCATGGCGTCGCGGAGCTCGCGCGGCTGGCGGGCAATGTCGCCCTCGGGTACTTCGATCGCGCGCGCCGCTCGGAGCTCCCGGTCAGCTACAAGGCCGATGGCTCGCCCGTCACGGCAGCCGATCGCGGCGCCGAAGCCGCCGCCCGTGAATGGATCGAACGGCATTTCCGGCTCGACGGAATCCTTGGCGAGGAGCTGGGCATGATCCGCCCCGGCGCGCGGCGCCGCTGGGTGCTCGATCCCATCGACGGGACGAAGAGTTTCCTGCGCGGCGTGCCGCTGTGGGGGACGCTCGTCGCGGTCGCCGAGGGCGAACACGTGCTCGCGGGCGCGATTTATTGCCCCGCGGTGAACGAGATGGTCGCCGCGGCGGTGGGTCAGGGCTGCTGGTGGAACGGCGCGCGCTGCCACGTGTCGGCCGAAGCCGACCTGTCGCGCGCGACGGTGCTCGCCACCGACGATCGCTTTACGGTGGTGACCGCCGAATGCCGGCGCCAGCGCTGCCCACGTGCGTGCCGAGCGGGAGCGGGCGCTCGCCGGGTGGAACCGGGTGGCCGAGCGCGCCGCGATCGCGCGCACCTGGGGCGATTGCTACGGATATCTCATGGTCGCCACGGGCCGCGCCGAAGCGATGATGGATGCCGTCATGGCGCCCATGGGATTCCGCGGCGCTCCATCCGGTCATCACCGAAGCGGGCGGCCAGTTCACGGACTGGTCGGGCGTCCCCACGGCGTTCGGTGGCAGCAGTGTCGCGACCAACACCGCGCTCGGGCCGAAGGTCCGCGAGTTACTGCACGTCGGCCGGAAAGCCTACCTCGGGGCGAAGCGGTAACGATCCATCTCCCCTCGCCAGGGACGCCGGAACGCGAAGTAGGTTTACCGTCGCCGCAGCACACGCAGGATCGGCACCCCCGCAACGGAGAGAATCATGGCCATCGCAGACGCATTGCTGCCCGAATACGACCACGAGATTGCCACCACCCGCACGCTCCTGGAGCGCGTGCCGGCCGAAGCCAGCGTGGAAGCCGCACACGAAATCGATGGAGCTGGGCAGGCTGTCGATGCACATCGCGGAGTTGCCCACGTGGGTTGGGCACACGCTCAGGAAGACGGAATTGGACGTCGCGCCGGCCGATCCCAGTCAGCGCTATGTGGCCAAGCCGTTCACGACCACGCAGGCGATGGTCGCCGATTTCGACGCCCATGCCAAAGAGGCGCGCGCCGTGCTTGCCGCCACGCCCGACGAAGCGTTCTTCGTGCCCTGGTCGCTCAAGAAAGCGGGCCATGTCGAGCTGACCATGCCGCGCATCGCGGTGCTGCGGTCATTCGTGATGAACCATCTGATTCATCACCGCGGGCAGCTCAGCGTCTACCTCCGTCTCAACGACGTCCCGGTCCCGAGCATCTATGGGCCGACGGCGGATACGCAGTAGGACTCGAGGCCGCCGGACGCCCGGCGGATCGGCTAGAACTCGTCCACTATGCCGCGCGACACCCGCGTCGTGTCGCCGGCATAGGCGAAGGCGACATGCTTCATGTACGTCCGCGCGACCCGCTGGATATCGGCCGGCGTCACTTTGCGCAGCTCCTCGACGAACCGGTCCGCGTCCCGGAAATCTCCGCGATACAGCTCGGCGCGCACCAGCAGGTTCGCCTGGTCGGCGTTCGTTTCGTTGTCGAGGAAGTACTCGGTGATGAATTGCTGGACCAGCCGGTCGAGCGCGCCGGGGTCGACCAGGTTGCTCTGCAAGGCGCCCAGCTCGTGGCGCATGATCTGCAGAACGGAGTCCGGCGCCACGGTCGTGACGTAGAACCCGCCTGACGACAGCGCCCGGTCCACGAACGGCGCGTTGACCGCGTACGAGAGATTGCGGCGCGACCGGATCTCCTCGAAGAATTGTCCGGACAGCGCGGCGGCCGCGACGCGGAGCGCCTGGTAGTCCTTGCTGGTTGCGGGCGGCCCCTGGTAGTAGCCGAGGATGTAGTTCGTCGGCAGCGCGCGCTGGCGCGCGACGAGCACACTGTGGGTGAGTGGCGCCGCCTGCGGAATCGTCCAGTGATACGCGCCACCCGGCAGCCGCCCGAGTGTCGCGTGCACGAGCTGCTCGACACGCGACGGGACCACGTTGCCGACCACCACCACGAGGAGCCGCGACCGCACGATCTGCGTCTGCTCATAGGCCCGCAGTTGCGCGCGTGTGATGGTGGCGATCGAATGTTCGCTGCCCGACACGGGCCGCCCGTAGGCACTGCCCGCATACGCCGCGCTGTCCGCCAGATACCCCACCAGCGCGTCTGGGCTGTCGCCGCGCTGCCGGACCGCGGAGCTGTACTGCTCGCGGATCAGCTCCACGTCGGCGGAGTCGATGGTGGGATACATCAACCGGTCCGCCATGACCGCCCACGTGGAGTCGAACGTGCCGGCGGTGGCACGCACGCCCAGGGTGGTCCAGTCGGCGGACGGGTCCACGACGATCGCCGTCCCGAGCCGCGCCATCGTCTGGCGCAGCCGGTCGAGGGTGTAGTGGCGCGTACCGCGCTCCGACACATCGAGCAGGAACGGCTCGATGCCCGCGTTGTCGTTGGTGACCTGCCGCAAGCCGCCGAGCAGATACACGTTGGCGGTCACGACATCGTTGGCGGACACGCGCCGGATGATGACGGGGATCCCGTCCACGACCGTGCGGCTCGTCGCGGTGTCGGGCGCGAGGCGCGTCCCGCCCGGCGCGGCGAGTGCCGCCGCGAGCACGGCTCGGAGGGCCAGCGCGGTGATCACTGGACACCCCCCGTGAGGTCGGCCTCGGTGAGATTGATCGCCTTGCGGTCGGCGGGCGAGATCACGATACCGGTCACGCGCGGCTTGCCGACGATGTACTTGTGCGCGTACGCCGCCAGATCGGCGTTGGTCTGGCCTGCCATGTTGTCGACGTATCCGAGGTAGTACTCGATGCTCGCGACGCTCCACCAGAATCCGACGGTGTGCGCGTACCCGGACGCCCGTTCGCGTCCGAATGCCGAGTTGACGGCGCGCTGCGCCTTGACCTCGGCCAGCTGCTCCGGCGTGACGTATCCAATGCTGTCGAAGTGGGCGATTTCGCTGATCGAGCGCGGCGAGCGCCGCGCGCAGCTTGCCGGGCGTCGTCTGCCCGCTGATGCTGATCGGGCCCGTGTGGTCCAGTGTGTAGTAGTTGACGCCGATGTCCTGAAAGAGCCCGCTGTCGACCAGATGCTGCTGGAAGGCCGAGACGGGCTGGTTGACCGCGTCGGAGAACACGTCCGCAGCGTACGTGCTCGCTGGATCGGATCGCACGCTCGGCCCCTGCCATTCGATGAGCACCGTCACCGCCCCCACCGGCGCCTCGGCGATCACCGCCTGGCTGCTCGTCAGCGGCGGGATCGGCGGAATGGGATACGCCACGAATGGGTCGGCCTGCCGGGGCCAGTCGCCGAAGATCTCCTGCGCCAGCGCGAACACATGGTCCGCGTTCACATCACCGGTGACGATGAGCGCCGAGTTGTTGGGCACGTAGTAGCGGTGCTGGATCTCGCGCATCTGCTCCGGCGTCACGTGACGAACGACGTCGCGGTCACCGATCACGTTCTTCCGGCTCCAGTTGCCCGGATAGAGCTTCTGATCCATCGTCTGCGTCATCGTGAAAGAACGGGCTCGCCTCCTGCCGGTCGTATTCACCCAGCACGACTTCCTTTTCTCGCGCGAGCTCCGACGGCAGAAAGAGCGGGCCGCGCAGCGCGGCCGCCATGAAGTGGAGGCCCGCGGCCAGGCTGTCGGACGGCAGCGTGAGGTAATAGCTGACGCTCTCTTCCTTTGTCGTGCCGTTGAAGACGGCACCGAGGTCGCCGGCGCGATCGACGAACGCATCCGGCTCCGGATACGTCTGGTTGGCTTTGAAGAACATGTGCTCGTACATGTGCGCCAGCCCCGCGTATTCCGGGCTCTGGGTGAACGAGCCGTTGCGCACGTCGATCTCGACGGTCGCGAGCGGCACGCCGTGGTTCTCCACGACGACGAGCTGCAGGCCGTTGTCCAGGACCTTGCGCCGCGTGGCGCGCTCGAGGATCGCACGCTCGGACACCGGGATCCCGCGCTCGCCGGCGCGGCGGCCGCCGCCGCGGCAGGCCTGCCGGGCGTCGCGGGCTGCTGTCCGCCGGCGCGCGCGGAGCGGCAGCGACGAGCGGCACAGCGCCGCGATGGCGCAGCACAGCGCCGGCATGATGCCCGCGGCACGCGACATCACGGCCCACTCCGTGACGGCCCGCGCACGCGAGCAGTCCGCGGTGGGACGCTGGTAGACCAGACAGTCCTGATCGCGGTCGTGACACCGCCCGCGAAATGGCACGCGTTGTGGCGAGCCACGCACGGCGGCACATTCTATGACACGGCATGGCGACGATTCTCTCGGAAGACACGCTGGGCGCACTCGCGGCGCGGCTGGACCCCGTCTCGGCTCCGCCGCGACGAACCGCTCGCGCCGTACACGACGTTCAAGATCGGTGGACCGGCCGACCTGCTGTACGATGCCACGTCGGCCGACGATCTCGCAAATGCCGTGCTGGCCGCGCGCGCGCTCGGCGTGCCGTATTTCGTGCTGGGACTGGGCGCGAACATTCTCGATCGGCGATCGGGGGGTCCGCGGGCCTCGTGATTCGGAACACCGCTCGCCAGTTCACGTTCCATCGACGACGGCCGGCTGTGGGTCGAAAGTGGCGCGGTGCTGGGACAGCTCATTCCGGAAGCGGTCGTGCGCGGGTGGTCCGGGCTGGAGCATTACGTCGGCATCCCGAGCACGGTCGGCGGCGCGATCTGGCAGAATCTGCACTTTCTCTCGCCGGCGCCGGCCCGCGAGCGCACGATGTTCATCGCCGAGATCTTCACGTCCTGCGAGCTGCTCGGCGAGTCTGGCGCCCGCACGACGGCCGATCGCGACGGCCATGGCGTTCGGGTATGATACGAGCGTCGCTGCACCACTCGACGGATGTCGTGCTCTCGGCGACGTTTCCAGCTCGACCCGCGGCGAGCCGGCGGAATGCACCGGGTCATGCAGGAGAACCTGAGCTGGCGCGGCGGCAAGCATCCCTGGCTCGCGCTGCTATCCGAGCGCCGGGTCGATCTTCAAGAAGATCGAAGGCGTCGGCGCCGGCCGTCTGATCGATCAGGCGGGCCTCAAGGGATTCCGCCACGGCGACGCGCAGATCTCGCACGTGCACGCCAACATCGTCGTCAATCTCGGCCACGCGACCGCCCGCGACGTGCGCGGCCTGATCACGATCGCGCAGGACGCCGTGTGGGAGAAGTTCCAGCAGCGGCTCGAGCCGGAGATCGGGTTCATCGGCGAGTTCTGAGCCGGGCTCCCGCACGGGCCGGCATCGCCCTACAGCGCTGCGCCGAGCAGAAACAGCGCCTGCACCCGCGCCCCCGGATCGAATGACCGGGTGATACCGGCGCCTGCGGCGCCGCCAAAAAAACGGATGATGAGATCGGCCGATGACCGGACCCCGTTCGTCGGATTCGACACCGGGATCGGCGTCCCCGAACGAATCGCGGAGTACCACGGCATTCGTCTTCGGATCGACCCGTGAGCCGAGCGCGATCAGCGCGCGGCGGGCCGCCGCGGTCGATCGCATCGGTCCAACCACTCTGCAGGCCGACGGCCAGCGCCGGCGCGGGGCTCGGGCAGCACGAGCCCACCGAGGCGAAGCGGCGCATTCCAGAATGGCAGCGCGTACAGTGCCTCGCCCTGCAAGACGGCCGCCTGATCGCCGCCGAATTGCTTGTAGTTGTACGCGAACAGCCCCTCCGTCGTGCCGACCTCGAACAACTGCTGCGGAGGAATCACCGTCCCCGCTACGATGCCGGCATCGGCCCGCCCGAGAATCGTGAACGGCCCCCACGCCTTGTCGGCCGCGACACGCGCCTCGGCGCGCTGCCACGCGATCGTGCCGCCCGCCACCTCGTAGTGCAGATGCACGCCGGCGCCTTGCTGGACATAGCCGGCGTCCACGCCGGGATGGATGTCGATCGTGAACGCCCCACGGAGATAGCTGCCGGCGAGCACATCCCGGTTGGGACGGAACAGGGAATCCGCCATCAGCACGCGTGGCGGGAAGATGCCTCTGGTGAGTCGCGCCCGGTCGCCGGCGTCCTCACCCGGACCCCCCTCGAATCGCACGACTATACCGGGGCCCGAGCCAGGTCCCAGCCAGCGGCGCACGGCGTACACGTTTGCCGTCCGCCGGTCCACATAGTCGTAGTCGTCCTGGACGATGAGTGCTTCGAGCAGCGGCCCGTTGGTGAACACGGTCCGGAAATCGTTGGTGTTGTCGAGGGTGCGCGACGCGGTGGCGCCGAGCTCCCACGGTCCGTGGATCCATGCCAGGGTCGCGCCGCCGCGAGCTGTCCGTTCACTCCACGCCCATCCCGCATTCGCCCGCACCACCAGTCCCGGCGCGGCGTCGCGAAACCGCAGGGTGCCGCCGAGCCCCGTGTACAGACCTTCGACGCGGTCGAAGTGGATGAAGTCCGCGAGCCGTTGCGTGCCGAAGTCGAGTCGCGGAGGACCCGTCGCGCGCCACCGGTCGGGCACGTACGCCGCGAAGTCGTCGGCGCGGACGCTCGTGGTCGCGGCGCCGAGTGGCGACCGCCATCCCGTGAATCCCGACAAGCTGTCGGCGGGGGCGAACGTCAGGGTGTGTGGCACCACCCGCATCCGGTCGGGAGCGAGTGTCGTGTCGCTCGCGCTGGTATCCGTCAGATGCCCCGCCATCCGCGAGCGGCGAGGCATCGGGCGTCACGGTCGTGTCGTTGAGGGTGTATTCCCCGAAGTGCGAGACGATGCGAAAGACCGTGCGCGTGTCACCGGTAACGGGCGAGCCCACTTCGACTTCGATGCGCTGCGTCGACGGCAGCCAATACCGGCCTCCGGCCTCGCGGTTTGTGAGGTCGATGAGCGCGACGCCCTCGATGGCGAGTGCTTCGAGCCGCGCGCCGAGCCGGGCGTGCCCGCCCACCGCCTCGAACGCCCCGCGCATTCGCACGATCTCGGCGTATCGCAAGTCGACGTCGACATCACCCTCGAAGACCACCACCCGGCGCGGCAGATGGGCGCGCGGCGCGACATGGATGCGCGCCACGGGGATGACCTGGCCATTCACGCGGATCGTAACCGCGGTGTCGCCACCCGTATATCGGTAGATCTGGTCCCGGTCTCGCGCGAACGGGTGGACCACGCGCACCGGCGTATCCCGGCGCGCAGCGGCGCGCCGGGCCCGCCGCGTGGTGTCACCGCCGAGGAAGAGACCCAGCCGGTTGCCGTACAGGACGGGGACCGCCCAAGCCTGTTTGATGAGGCTCAGCGCGGAAATGTCGAAGCCGGAGAGTCGCGACCGGTAGCCGGCCACGCGTTGTGTGAACGCGCCCGAGCGCCGCCATCGGGCGACACTCTCGGTCTGCTCGACCTGCGTCGCGCCTTCGCGCCCGTCCGGGCTCCGGAGGAGAACCGACAGCTCGCTCTCGATCGTGACACGGTAGGAACCGAGCCCGCGCGGGACGGTGGCATTGCGCACCGAGACGCGCCCGGCCAGGGCGCGCAGCGCCGGGGTGGCGTAGACGGAGTCCTGCGCGGTATCCGGTGGCGGTCCCGGGGATGCCCCCTGGCCGGCCTGCGCGCCAGCCATGGCGGAGAGGGCCACCAGCAGGGGTAACACTCAGCGAGCCAGCGGGTTGGGGCGAGGCATGATCCGGGGGGAGATGACGGCCTGGAACCGGCGCCCGGTCGCCCGGGCAGCGCTGGTCAGACCCCGCGCAGCGAGGTCATCTTTGAAGATATGCCCGCTCGCGCGAAACCAGCCTTGGTGCCGCCTTCGATGGTGTCGTACTGGCAAGCAAGCCGGGCGCCGCGATACAGCGTGCTCTTCGCGCTGCCGCTGTTGCTGCTGTATGAGGCGATGGCCGCGTTTCTCCCCACAGGCCACGGTCCCGAGCTCCGCAACGGCGCCGATGTGCTGTTGTGGGATTTCTTTCTGACGCTGGCGGGCCGGCGGTATGCGCCGCTCGTGTTCGGGCTCACGCTGATCGGGTTCGGTGTGTGGTTCGTCGGCCGCGACCTCCGCTCGACGCGCACGCCGCTGCAGGGCCGGTTTTTTCTCGGCATGGCAGGCGAGTCATTCGTGCTCGCGCTGTGCTTCGGCTCCGTGGTCGGCACGATCACCGCGCATCTCGTGCAGACTGCAATACGGCCGGCCGCCGCCGCGAGCGTGTGGGCCGTCGCGAACAGCGCGTCTGCGCTGATGCCGCCGTCGCCCACTGCCGGCGCGCTCGCGAGCGCGCCCGCCGCGACGCGAGTGATGCTGTCACTCGGGGCCGGACTCTATGAGGAGCTGCTGTTCCGCGTGATCCTCGTGTCGGGCATCGCGCTGATCGGACGCCGCCTGTTCGGCTGGCGCCCATGGGTCGCCGGGACGGTCGCCGTGTGCGTCTCGGCGCTGACCTTCGCCGCGTTTCACTACATTGGTCCCTACGGTGATCCACTGCGGCTCGACTCGTTCGTCTTTCGGCTGCTCGGCGGCGTCGCGTTCAGCATCCTGTACGTCAGCCGTGGGTTCGGGATCACCGCGTGGACGCACGCCTGCTACGATCTGCTGGTGCTCGTCGCGTAAACACACCGGCGGGCGGCTGGCACGTGGAAACCGCCAACCGCCCGCGCGGATCAGCAGCACCGGTACGAGCGCCTACCAGATCGAGACGCGCTTGTCTGCCGGCCGCACCATCGGATCGCCCGGCTGGCATGTGAATGCCGCCGCGAACTCCGGCATGTTCGACAGCGGGCCGTTCACGCGCCAGCGCCCCGGCGAATGCGGATCCGTCAGGATCAGGTTCCGTGCAAACTCCGGGCGGGACGTCGTCGCCCAGATCCGGGCCCACGACAGGAAGAACTGCTGCTCCGGTGTGAACCCCGCATCCATTTTCCGCGGTTTGTTCGCGAGCGACCGCTCGAGCGCCGCGTAGGCGATCTTGAGACCGCCCAGGTCGGCAATGTTCTCGCCCTGTGTGAGCTTGCCGTTCACGTGCAGCGAGTCGTTGACCGTGTAGCCGTTGAACTGGTCCACGATACCCTGCGCCCGCTCCTGAAATCCCTTCGCATCCTCCGCCGTCCACCAGTCGTGCAGGTTGCCCTGCGCGTCGAACTTCCGCCCCTGGTCGTCGAAGCCGTGCGTCATCTCGTGCCCGATCGCGGCGCCGATGCCGCCGTAGTTGACCGCGTCGGGCGCCTGCGGATCGAAGAACGGCGGCTGCAGAATGCCCGCCGGCATGACGACTTCATTGATGCTCGCGTTGTAGTACGCGTTCACCGTCGGCGGTGACATCGTCCATTCCATGCGGTCGGGCGGATGGCCGATCTTGTTGATGCGGCGCGCGTAGTCGAAGTCGGCCGCCGCGAGGAAGTTCTCGACGAATGGACGGCGCGACACCTTCGAGCTTCGAGTAATCGCGCCACGTGTCCGGATAGCCGACTTTATTCAGGTACGCGTCGAGCTTCGCGATCGCCTGCTGCCGTGTCGCGAGGCTCATCCAGGACAGCGTGCCGAGATCGTCGCGCAGCACCGCTTCCATGTTGCGCACCATCGCCAGCGCCCGCGCTTTGGCTTCGGGGGAGAAGGCCCGCGCCAGATACGCCTGTCCGAGTGCCTCACCCATCGACTGGTCCGTGATGCGGACGCAGCGCTGCCACCGCGGCAGCATCTGCTTCGTACCGGTCAGCACGCTCTCCATACGGAAATCCTCGGCCACGAACCGCGAGTCGAGCCACGGCTCGGTGGCGGCGAGGAAGTGCCAGCGAAGATAGGTTCGCCAGTCTCCGATCGGGACGCTCGTGAGCAGCGTATCGAGCGAACGGAAAAAGCCGGGGTCCGCGACGTTGACCGAGGTGACATGCGGCACGCCTGCCTCCGGCAGCCAGACGGCGAGGTCGGCGTGCGGGGCCAGCTGCTCGGCCTCCGCCAGGGGCATCGGGTGGTAGATCGCGTACGGGTCACGACGCTCGGTGCGCGGGCGGGCGATACGCGCCAGCGAGGTCTCGATCGCCATCACACGACCCGCCTCGTCGCTCGCCGTCGCGGCGTCATCACCCGCCAGCGTCAGCGCGCGCGCGATGTGCGCGACGTACGCGGCACGGATGGCGACGGATGCCGAGTCGGTCTTGAGGTAGTAGTCGCGATCGGGGAGTCCGAGACCACCTTGCGAGAGCTGCAGCACCACCTGGCGGCTGTCCTTGAGGTCTTGCTGCGAGGCGACGCCGAACAGGATGTTCTCGCGCATCGACTGGAGATGCGCCGCTTCGTGCCGGAACTCGGCCGGCGTCGCGACGGCCGCGATCCGCGCCAGCTCGGGTTTGATCGGTGTCATACCCGCGGCTTCGGTGGCGGCAGTGTCCATGCACGAGGCGTAAAACAGCCCGACTTTCTCGGTCGAGGTGCTCGGCACAGCCTCGCCGCCCGACCCCGCATGCGGCCCGCCAGTACTGGCCGTCGCCTCTTTTGCCGCTGCCTCGAGCACATCCCGCACGACCTCTCGGTTGTGCTCCTGCAACACGTCGAAACTTCCCCACCGCGGATATGCGCCGGGCACCGGATGGGTCGCGCGCCACCCGCCCGTCGCGAACGCATAGAAATCGCTGCACGCCGCACACGTCGTGTCGAGATCAGCACGATCGATCCCGTGGACCATCGGCGTGGTGCCGGCTGACGGCGGACTCGCAGGCTGTTGCGCCGGCAGCACTGCGGCCGTGCCAGCGATGAGCGCGGCCAGGGCGACGGAATGAACAGACATGGGGGAAGAGACCTCAGCTGTTGGGGCGAACGGCACTGGCGGCGGCTGGGCCGACGGAACCGACGCAGCAGAATCTAGGCCGGGCCTGCCGGGCGGCACGCGCACGGGTCAGCCCCATTGGTACGCCTGCGAGTCGCCGGCCGTTGGCTGCGCGTGGGCGCCGGCGAGTGGCGAGCGGTCGCCAGCAATACCCTACCAGATCGCGACACGCGCTGACGCGGGGCGGACCATTGGGTCGCCGGCCTGACAACTGAACGCGTCGGCGAACTCCGGCATGTTGGACAGCGGTCCATTCACGCGCCAGCGGCTCGGCGCGTGCGGGTCGGTGAGCACGAGCTGACGCGCGAACTCGGGACGAGCCGTATTCGCCCAGATACGGGCCCACGACAGGAAGAACTGCTGCTCGGGCGTGAAGCCGGACGACGAGAGCCGCGGTTTGCCCGCCAGCGACTGCTCGAGTGCCGCGTAGGCGATCTTGAGTCCTCCGAGGTCGGCGATGTTCTCGTCCTGCGTGAGTTTGCCGTTCACGTGCAACGAGTCGTTGACGGTGTAGCCGTTGAACTGATCCACGACCGCCCGCGCCCGATCCTTGAAGCCTTTCGCGTCGGCCGCCGTCCACCAGTCGCGCAGGTTTCCCTGCGCGTCGAACTGGCGCCCTTCGTCATTGAATCCGTGCGTCATCTCATGGCCGATGCCTGCTCCGATGCCACCATAGTTGACTGCGTCCGGCGCGTCGGGATCGAAGAGGGGTGGCTGGAGAACGCCAGCCGGGAACACGACTTCGTTGTTGGTCGCGCTGTAGTAGGCATTCACGGTGGGCGGTGACATGGTCCATTCCGCCCGGTCGGCGGGATGCCCGGCCAGGTGAACGCGCCGCGCGAACTCGAACGCGTTCGCCGCCAGAAGATTGTCGACGAACCCCTGGCGCCGGACATCGAGCCCGGAATAGTCCCGCCATTTGTCGGGATAGCCGATCTTGTTCTCGAATGCGCCGAGCTTCGCTGTCGCCTGACGGCGCGTCGCAGGACTCATCCAGGCCAATGATGCAAGGTCGCTGCGCAGCACGGATTCCATGTTCCGGACCATCGCCAGCGCCCGAGCTTTCGCTTCGGGTGAGAACGCCCGCGCGACGTACGCACGCCCCAGCGCGTCGCCCATCGCCCAGTCGGTCGCGCCGGCACAGCGCTGCCAGCGAGGCAGCATCTCGGTTGTGCCGTTGAGAACGGAGTCCATCCGGAACCCCTCGGCAGCGAAACCTGAACCCCGCCATCCGCCAGTTGCGAATTGATAGAAGTCCTGGCAGGCCGCACAGGTCGTGTCGAGATCAGCGCGGTCAATGCCGTGGACGACCGGCGCGGTGCCGTGCGCGGTGTCTGGCGATGCGGCGGCCGAAGGCCGCTGGGCCGCGAGCGCGGCAGCCGGACTCGCGATCAGTATCGCGAGTACGAGGATACGCATCGGCATCGGAGAGAGCCTCGTTTGCGCGGGAGAAGGGTCAGGTGCCGCCGCAGCGCGATGGCCTGCCAGGCGACGACACATGGCAAGCCGCTACTGGGGGCTTACGAGACTCGCCCTCGGCACTACGGACCCTGCGGCCTTTTGTTTCAACCGGCCGCGGCGCTCTGTGGTGCGGCTACGGAGTGGATGAATCCGGAGGCGCCCCGATCCGGCGGGCGCTGAAGTGCAGCAGTTTCGGATTGGTCGGATCGCGCCGGAGCGCCGTGATCAACAAGCTTTGCGCGTGCGCCCCCTGGCCATCCTCCACCATGATGCGCGCGAGGTCCACCACCGCGTCGGCACACGTGTTGTTTTCGTCGAGCGCCTTCTCAAACGCGACGCGCGCGGTGTCACGCATGCCCGCGCGGAGCGCCACTTCGCCGCGGTTCACGTAGACGAGAGCGCGCGCCGCGCGAGCCGCGCTATCACCCGTGCCGACGTGCACCGTGGGCTCGGGTGGCAGCACCACGCGATGCGCGCTGTCCTGGCCGCCCGGCTGCGGCACCGCCGATTGCTGGGCGCGGATCGGCACCGCGGCGCACATCGCCATGAGCACACCGGTAAGCATCAGTCGCATGTGTCTCAACTTAAGACGACGCCGGAATCGCCGGAAGATGCCTACGACGACCGCGCCGGCGAGAGGCGTTCGAGCGCTTCCGTGGCCGCCGTCCAGGCCTCGAGTGCCGCATCGAGCGTGCGCCGCGCCCGTTCGAGTGTGATGCCGAGCTCCGCGCTCCGCGCGACGCCATCCGGGGTCGTGTACAACCCCGGATCCTCCAAGGCGGCGGCCAGGGTCGTGACCGTGGACTCGGCGGCGGTCACGGCCTCTTCGGCCGCCGCCGCTTTCCGCCGCGCGGTCCGGAGGGCGTTCCGCTCGCGGTCCGCGTCTGGCGCAGGGCGGTCCGTCCGCCGGTGCTCCCGCACCCGGCGCAGCGATTCCTCTTCGGCCGCCGCCACGGACGCCGCATGTGCGCGCTCCGCGCTGACAACTTCCCATTCGGCGAAGCTGCCGTCGAATGTCGTGATGCGTTGCTCGTGCAGCACCCAGACACGCATCGCCAGCGCCCGTAACAGCGCGCGGTCGTGGCTCACCAGAAGCACCGTGCCGGGGTAGCGCTCGACCGCATCTTCCAGCGCCTCGATCGACTCGACATCCAGGTGATTCGTCGGTTCGTCGAAGATCAGCAGATTCGCGCCGGAGAGCATGATCATGGCGAGCGCGACGCGCGCGCGCTCGCCGCCCGACAATGTGCTGGCTCGCCGCAGCACCTCATCACCGGAGAACCCGAAGCGCCCCAGATGCCCCTGGATCTGCCCTCGCGTCCAGAGCGGGCGGAGGTCGTTGATGATGTCGTAGAGATTTTGCCCGAGCGGTACCTGTGCGAGATCCTGGCGGTAGTACGCGACGCTGATCGAGCCACCGACGCGCAGCTCGCCGGCGGCCGTCGTGCGCCGTCCGACAATGGTTTCCAGCAGTGTCGACTTGCCCGCCCCATTCGGCCCGACGAGTCCCACCCGGTCGCCGCGCATGATGCGGGAGCTGAAATCGCGGACCAGCGTCCGGTCATCGATGGCGATCCGCACGTCACGCGCTTCGAGCACTTGATCGCCGCCGCGCTCGCGGACATCGAACGCGACCGCCATCGTGTCGTCGGCGGACGGCGGGGCGCTAAGCCGCGGGAGCCGGTCGAGACGCTTCCGCCGCCCCTTGGCCTGCTTGCTGTTCTGCCCGGCGATGTTGCGGCGAATGTAGTCCTGCTCCTTGTCCACCACCCGGCGCTGCTTGTCGGCGGCGCGCTGTTGGGTGAGGCGCCGCTCGGCGTACTGGGTGACGAACGCGGCGTAGTCCCCCGTGTAGGGCGTGGCGGTGCCATCCTCGACGTGGAGCACGTGGTCCGCGACGGCGGCGAGGAACGCGCGGTCGTGGCTGATGACCACCACCGTCAGCGGGGTGTCGCGAAGGTACTCCTCGAGCCATTGCGTGGTCTCGAGATCGAGGTGATTGGTCGGTTCGTCGAGCAGCAGCACATCACCCGAGACCACGAGCTGGCGGGCGAGCCCGAGCCGGCCGCGCTCCCCGCCTGACAACGCCGCCAACGGACGCGTGCGCGCCTCCGTTGGATCGAAGCCGAGTCCGTGCAGCACCGTGTCGACGCGCGGCGCGATCGTGTAGCCGCCGTCGCGCTCGAAGCGTTCGAGATCGTGGCCATAGCGGGCCAGCGCACTCTCGCTGGCATCGGAGCCCAACGCGATCGCCTGTTCCGAGAGTGACTTTTCGAGCGCGAGCAATTCCGCGAACTCGCCCGCTGCCGCCTCCCAGACCGTCGTCGCGTCGCCGAAGTCGCGGTGCTGCTCCAGCAGCGACACGCGGACACCGCCGGCCCGGGACACCTGCCCGCGCGTGGGCTCCAGCGCGCCGGTGATCAGCCGGAAGATCGTGGTCTTGCCCGTGCCGTTGCGGCCCACGATCCCCCACTTGTCACCGGCCGCGATGGTGAACGTGACATCGTGAAGCAAATCCGTGGCGCCGAACGAGACGTCGGCGCTCGAGAGCGAGAGTTGTGTCATGGGAGTGGAAAATCTAGCCCGGCTGCAGCGCCTACCGCAGGAATACCAGCGCCGGTGTGCCGGCGTGACTGTCGCCGTGCGTACGGCGCTGCACGCGGTGCTGCCCGGTGCTGCCCGCGGTGCTGCCCCGGTGCTGCCCGCGGTGCTGCCCGCGGTGCTGCCCGCGGTGCTGCCCGCGGTGCTGCACAGCGTAATGCGCGGGGTGCGGCCTCAGGTCCTCGGGCGCGCCTGAGTGGGCGGCAGAGTCGCGCCAGCCGCGATCCACTCCTTCCACGCCGCCTCGTCGAGGCCAACCGTCAGACGATGCTGCCAGCGCCCGAGCGGGATACGGAGCAGCAGCGGGTCCTCGGCCAGCAGTTCCAACCAGCGCTCATCCGAATAGCGGGCCACCGCCAGTCCCCGTTGCGCGAAGTGGGGGCTCGACCGTGCGACCAGCGCCTCCGCCCCGAACTTCTGCGCGAAGCGCTTGAGCTCCCCCATCGACGCCGCGCGCTCCTGCAGATCCACGAAGTGGGTGCGGATGCGGCGCTCGGAAAAGAACCGGAGCGCTTTCCGGGTGTCGGAGTCCTTCTTGGTGCCGAAGATCTGAACTTCCAAGCGGAATAGCCCGGCGGGTGGCCGTCAGGAGCGACGACGGCGATGCGGTGTGAGCGGAGGAAAGCGCCGCGGCTCGGCGGTCACGCCGGAGACGCCGGAGACGCCGAGACCGTGGAAACCTGACCCAGCTCGGCGGACATCACCTCGAGGTCGAAGCCTTCCTTCCGAATGCGCAGATCGTAGTACAGCAGCGTGATGACCACCGTGAAGAAGGGATAGACCAGCAAACTGGCGATGTTTCCGGCCAGCGTGGTGAACGCCGCACTGGCATGCACGAGCACACCGAGGATGCCGAGCACCACGCCGGCAATGACCTCGATGACGACCACGAGGACGATGCTCAGGAACAGAATGCCGAGGATGCGTCCCACCGATCCCGACGCGAGCTGATACGACCGGCGGAGCGCCGCGACCGTGTCCTTGCCCTCGATGACCACGACCACCGTCGCGGCGAAAAACCAGGCCACGCAGAGGAGGCCCGGGATGAGGAACGCGATCGTCCCGGCCGCCGCGAGGAGGAATTGGAGGACCGCCGTCCAGAACACGGACCAGATCCGGCCGATCACACGTTGGACCGCCGCGCCGATGGAGACTTCGCGCCCGAGATAGCTGTCCGAGACGATCACCACGACGGCGGAACTCGACACGATGCTGAAGACCGCCGTCACCGCGATCCCCAGGCCGAACAGCGCCAGCTCATTGCCCGCAGGCAACCGGCCCCCGCGCATGTCCGGCAGGAAAAGCTTGAGAATGAACGCCGGGATCAGGAAAATCGCGGACGTCGTGATGAGCTCCATGTAGTGCTGGCGCAGCAACTGCACGGCAGCATTGATCAACTCGGTCGTCGAGCGCGGGCGAAGTGCGACGGGCGGCATGGACGCTCCAGTGGCAGTCGGGGCGTCAAAAATGTAGCATTGCCGAGTTCGGCTCGCACGCGTTTTCGCCCTCAAGTCTCGCTGGAGCCCCCAGGTGCCATCGCCGCCGTCCCGGCACAATACGCCCGGCCCCTTCCGGCCCGCTTGGTGGTTGCCAGGCCGGCACTTACGGACGTTGTGGGGACGGCTGGGGCGCCGGATTCCCCCGGTGGAAACGCGCCGGGTGTGCCTCTCCACGCCCGACGATGACGTGCTGGAGCTCGACCGCCTCGATGGGGCATCGCCCGACTCTCCGAGGCTCGTCATCCTGCACGGTCTCGAAGGGAACTCCCCAGTCCCGCTACGCGCGCGGGACGCTCGCGGAAGCGCGGCGCCGTGGGTGGGGTGCGGACCTGCTCTATTTCCGGTCGTGCGCCGGCACGCTCAATCGCGCGCGCCGCCTCTACCACTCCGGCGAGACGAGTGACCTCGCGTTCGTCGTCGAGCATTCTGGTGGGCCAGCATCCCCGCTCGCCGCTGATCTTCGCCGGCTTCTCGCTGGGCGGCAACGTGCTGCTCAAATGGCTCGGCGAACGCGGCACCGGTCTTCCCACCCAGGTACGGGGCGCCGCCGCGGTATCCGTCCCGTTCGATCTCGCGCGTGGCGCGCGCCACATTGGCAAGGGATTCGCCCGCGTGTACGAGGCGAGCTTCCTGCGTTCGCTCAAACGCAAGACACTCGCGAAGCTCGAGCAGTATCCGGATCTCACGGATCCCGTCCGGCTTGCCCGTTCCCGTTCGATCTACGAGTTCGATGATGCGGTGACCGCGCCGGTTCACGGATTCCGCAGCGCCGATGACTACTACCAGCGATCGAGCGCAATGGGATTCCTGTCGGGGATCCGCATCCCCACGCTGCTTCTGAGTGCCGCGGACGATCCGTTTCTGCCGGCCGAGGTGCTGGGCGAAGTGCGCGCGATCGCCGCGACGACTCCGGCATTGGCGCTGGAGTTCGTGCCCTACGGCGGACACGTCGGCTTCGTGATGGGGCCGCCGTGGCGCCCGTTCTACTATGCGGAATGGCGCGTCGCGGAGTTTCTCGCCGGGGTACTCGACACCACCCCACGCGACCGCCATCCTCTGTCCGACCCACGCCACGATGGCGCCGCCATCCCGGAGGGTCCGGAGGATGCGTTCCCGCTATCGGCCCCCATCACACCGCATCGGACAGGCTCGTGAAGTTGAAGTCGTGAGCTTTGACGGCGGGCATGGCGACATCGCCGCCCGCTTCGGTCCCGGCAAGACGCACCGGGGCACTCATGGCCTCGACGTTGTTGAGCAGGAAAATCGGCGAGTCGTTGAACCGGAAGTTCTTCACGGGGTGCGTGACCGCGCCGTGCTCGATCAGGTACGTGCCATCGCGCGTCAATCCCGTGAACAGCGCCGTACGCGGATCGACTGGCCGCAGGTACCACAGGCGCGTGACGAGAACCCCGCGCTCCGTGCTCTTGATCATGTCCTCCAGTCGTCGATGAGCCACCGGCGAGCTTGATCGAGTTCCGGTTGCCCACAAAGCGGCTTGCCTTGCTTCTTCGCCCAGAACCGGCTGTACGACAGGTTCGTCAGCACACCCTTGTCGATCCAGACCTGGCGCGTGAGCGGATAGCCCTCGCCATCGAACGGCGCCGCCAGCAGTTGGGGATCGGCGGGATCCGAGAGCAGCGTCACACTCGCATCGGCGACCTTCTGTCCGATCTTCGATCCACCGGAGGGGCTGGTGAATGGGCTGCGTCCTTCATCGGCCTGCCGCGCATCGAGGAAGAAGTTCAGGAGCTGCACGAGGTCACCGACCGCCTGTGGCTCCAGCACCACCGTATACCGGCCGGGTTCGGCGGCGACGGCCGTCGCGCGACCGGCGTGCCTTCTCCAGCGCGTGGCGCCGCGATCGCTCCGCCGTCGATCTTGCCCCAATCGCGTTCGTCCGCCCCGGCCCACCCCGACCCTGTTCCATCGGCGGTCCGGACCGTGAGCGTGTAGTTGGCGTCGGTGGCGCGATGATACGCGTTCAGCCCGGCCTTGTTGGCGAGGAGCGTCGCGCTGCTCATCGACGATGATGTACGCCGGCGGCGACCGACGCGTCCGCGCCCGACGAGGCCCGGGCAGGCTGCAAGGCCGTGCAGCGCGGCACGCGCGCGCTGCTCGGGTGTGACTGAGGCCGTCGCCTCGAAGTAGGCGTCAACGAGTCGGGTATTGCTGCGGGCCGAGCGGGCGGCATCGCGTCGGGATCATCCGGAGCGAGCTTCGCGAGTGCCTCGGAGCGCGCGACCGCCGCGGCGACCGCGTCATCCGACGTGTCGTTGATCTGCACCACGGCGTGCTTGGGCCCGAACGACGTGTTGACCGTCACGACCGTGTCCGTGACGTCGCCCGCCGTCGCCAGCTGGTTCGCGGCGAACCGCGTGTTGCCCGCCACGGTGCTGGTCACCGTCGACTTCGCATCCGTCGGCCGGTCGAGTGTTTCAGCGCGCGCTCGGCGATCCCCTGCAGCTCATCGCGGGTCAGCACCGTGAATCCATCGCTCTCCCGACGGCGGCGCCCGCCCAGGGTCGTGACCGCGTCCCGGATCACCTCGCGGCGGGAGACCGGCGCGGAAGTCGTCGGGCGGCTCATGCCTTTCTCCCGGTGTTGATCACGTTGACCTGCGAGAAGTGGACGGGGACCGCGCCGTGGCTCACCGCGTTGATCTGCGGGGGCTGGCCTTTGCCGTCGAAGAATGAGCCGTTGAGCTCATACGAGCGCTTGCCGCCGATCATCTTCATGCTGTTCCAGAAGTCTGGGGTCCGGATCTGATAGGCGACATCCTTGAGCATCCCGATGATCTTGCCGCCTCTGATCTCGTAGAAGAGCTGCCCGCTGAACTGCGCGTTGTAGCGCTGCTGGTCGATGGAGAACGAGCCATCGCCGATGATCGCGATGCCGCGGTCGGTGGCCGCGATCAGGTCCTCCCACGTATGGTCTTCCTTGCCCGGCAGCAACGACACGTTGGGCATCCGCTGGAACTGCACGTTGGCCCAATCCTGCGCGTAGCAGCATCCGTGCGACTTGGTCGGCCGTCCCTGCTTGTCGTACCACCACTTGAGCCAGGGCGCCTGCTCCCGCGTCGTCTGATAATCGTCGAGGATGCCGTCCTTGATGATCAGGAAATCTTCCGGACGCACGCCGTCATCATCGTATCCCATCGTGGAGAGGCCGCCGGCCTGCGAGCGGTCACCCTGGATGTTCATGATGGGCGGGCCGTACCGGAGATGGCCGAGGGTCTTCTCAGGCGGCGTCACGAAGCTCGTGCCCGCGTAGTCCGCTTCGTATCCCTTCGCCCGATCGAGCTCCGTCGGATGCCCGATCGATTCGTGGATGGTGAGCCAGATATTCGACGGATGCAGCACCAGATCGTAGCGGCCGACGTCGACCGGCTTCGCCGTGAGGCGCTGGTTGGCCTGTTCGCCCCACTCCTGGGCGTGGCCGGGAAGATCCTTCTCGACCACGTACTCCCATCCGCGGCCCATTGGTGCGACGACATTCGTCCGGTTCTGAAAGTCCGTCCGGTCGGCGGAGACCGCCGTGATCTGCATCGTGGGGAAGCTGCGAATCAGCGTCTGATGGATCGACGATCCCATGCGTCGACGCGTAGTTGCGCTCTTCCTTCGCGAAGAACAATCCGCTCGTGACGAACTTGACATTGGGCGCCTTGAGCGCGGCCGCATTGGCTTTGAGCAGCACGTCGGTCTTCTGCTCGAGCGAAATCGTCCACGGATCCGTCGTGAAGTTGCTCTGCCAGGTGACGTCCGTGTAGGCGGGCGTCGGCGCCAGCACCACCGCGGCGTCGCGCGCGACGCGCATGCCGCGCGCCGTTGCGACCGCTTGCCGGGCCGCGCCTGCAACGGCGTCCGGCGTCAGCGCGCGCGTGGCCGCGAATCCCCAGGTGCCGTCGACCAACGCGCGCACGCCGCAACCGATCGTGTCGAGGTCGACAACGTTGAGGATCTGCTGCTCGCGCGTGAAGACGAAGTTGCGCTGCAGCCGCTGGATCCGGACGTCAGCGTACTGGGCTCCGGCCATCGTCGCGGCATTGATCGCGGCGGCCAGCAGCTCCTTGATGGCTGGCGCATCGCCCATCACATCGGCCGGAGTGTCCCTGGCGCCTGTTCTCGGGCGATGCCGAGGACGGAGGATTCCCAGAGAGGGCCGCGGCGGGTCTGCACGGCAAGCACGGCGGCGGCAGCGGCGCCCCGCTTCAGGAACTCGCGACGATCAGCCATTCAACGTCCTCGAACGGGATGGAGTGATGCGAAAGGTCGAGCCCTCGTGGGACACCCGCCCGCGTCCAGCAGTTGCCATCGTCGGAAATCAGACCGCCGCGGCATGGCGGGATTCGAGCGGGAGCGAAGATAGCCAGCGGTACGAGCGGTGGCGAGCGACACGCGTGGCGCCGCGCATCAGCATCCTGCTCAGCCCTGCCCGGCAGTCGGCAGCCGCAGGTCGCGATACAGCCGGGAGCGCCTGGCGCGATTGGCGAGCGTGAGTGCGCCGCCGTGAGCTTCAGCGATCTGCCGGCTCAATGCCAAGCCGATCCCCGACCCGTGCGGCTTGGTCGTGAAGAACGGCACGAACAGATTCGCGGTCGCCGTCAGCCCAGGCCCCTCATCCGACACGGTGACATCGACATGCGCGTCGCCGGCCGTCCACGCCATGCCCACGCCTCCACCCGTTTCGAGCGACGCGTCGGCGGCGTTGCGCACGAGATTGATCAGCAGTTGGTCGAGCTGGTCGGCGTCGCCTGCCACCGTGACAGGCGGACCGTTGGCCACATGCACCGGCACCCGCGTCTCGAGCGTCGCCGTGCGCCGGACCCAGCTCTCGACATCCACTGGGCGCGAGGCGTGGCCGCGGAAGCTGTGCCAGGCGCGCGTACGCGGACATGAACCGGGACAGCGCCTCGGAGCGCGATCCGATGATCGCCAGCCCGCGGCTCACATTGCCCGCCAGGTCGGCGGGCGGCGCTGGCCGCGACACCATCTCGCGGAGTGTGTACGCGATCGATTGAATGGGCGCCAATGAGTTGTTGATCTCGTGGCTCAGGACGCGCACGATGCGTTGCCAGGCCGCGAGTTGCTCCTCACGGAGTGTGCGGCTCAGATCCGTCAGCACGAGCAGTGTGTGCGACCGTCCGCCCCGGCGGATGTGCGTGCGCCGGACGCCCCAGCGGCCGGCGCCGCCGGGCAGCGCGAAATCTTCGACTCGCGGGACTTCGCCCGTCAGCGCGGGCGCCAGCTGCAGCGCCGCCGCCTCACGGCCGATCAGTCGCTCGCCGGGTTGCGACCAGCAGCCGCTCGCCCGCGCGGTTGATGAGCCGGAGCCGCCCGTCCTCGTCGAACGCGAAGACGGCGACGTCGATCTCCGTCATCACCGTCCGCAGGAGTGCCGTCGCCTCCATCTCACCCAGGCGGCGCGTGCGAAGCTGGTCCCCGAACAGATTGGCCTCGAGCAGCGCGAGGCCGAGTGGATCATCGGGCCGCGCGCCGCGGAGCCGCAGGGTGTAGTCGCCGTCGCGAAGGCCCGCGATCAGGTTCGATAGGGTCCGCAGGGGGTGCACCACCACCGCACGCACCGCGAGTGCGCCTCCGATCCAGCACACCGCGAGGAGGACCAGCGTGGCCCATCGCGCCGCGGCGGGCATCGGCGCACGCGCGAGAAAGAACGCGGCGACAGCGAGTGCGGGGAGCGCCGGGAGGAGCGACAGCGCGAACACCTGGCGCTCGTGGCGGACTCGCTGCCACCAGTGGTCCGACGACTCACGGGCGAGCGAGTCCCGGATCGTCGCGGCTGCCGCGGACTATCGCCCGCGTCCGCGCCGCCGGATCGCGGCCGCGCTGCTACGCTCGCGGGTGGGGCGCGCCCGGCTGGCGCGACCGCCCGGGATACCGGCGGACGCACCTCACTGGGCATTGCTTTCCAAGCGGCGATAGAGCGCGCTCCGGCTCGAATCCCAGCGCCTTGGCGGCCTGGCTCACGTTGCCGCCGAACCGCGACAAGGCCCGGTCGATGATCGCCCGCTCGGCCTCCGCCAGCGTGAGATCCTCGAGACGCGCGGGCGGTCCTGGCGGGCGAAGGCCCAGGTCCCCGGCGCGAACCGTCGCGCCTTGCGCGAGCAGCACACCGCGCTCCACGGCGTGATCGAGCTCGCGCACGTTGCCCGGCCAGTTGTGCGTCAGGAGCGCCTGCGCGGCGCCGGCATCGAGCGTGAGCCCGCGCCGGCCGTACCGGAGCGCATGCTGGTCGAGGAAATGGCGAGCGAGGGGCAGGATATCCTCGCGGCGGTCACGGAGTGGAGGGAGCGCGATCTCGATCGTATTAATGCGGAACAGCAGATCCTCGCGGAACCGGCCGCCCGTCACCTCCTCACGCAGATCGGCGTTCGTCGCCGCCATGATGCGGACATCGACCCGCTTGGTGCGCGACGACCCGACCCGCTCCACTTCTCGTGTCTGGAGGACGCGGAGCAGCTTGGACTGCTGGCTCATGGAGATATTGGCGATCTCGTCGAGAAAGAGCGAGCCCCCGTCGGCGAGCTCGAACCGCCCCGCGCGGTCGGTCTTGGCGTCCGTGAACGCGCCCCGCACGTGCCCGAACATCTCGCTCTCGAAGATGCCTTCGGACAACCCGCCGAGGTTGACCGCGGTAAACGGGCGCTGCGCGCGACCCGAGGCGGCGTGCAGCCACTGGGCCACCAGCTCTTTCCCCGTGCCATGCTCGCCGGTGATGAGCACATTGGCTTCGGACGGCGCGATGCGCGCCATGAGATCGAGCACGGGCCGCATGCGCGGCGATTCGGCGATCAGGAGCGGCCGGCCCGGACTCGAACGCAGCGTGTCGATCTCGGTCTGGAGCTGCCGGCCCGCGCGCAGCGCGCGGCCCATCTCGATCTGGCGGCGGAGCGTCAGGACCAGCCGCTCATTGCTCCACGGCTTCTCGACATAGTCGTACGCCCCGCGCCGCATCGCTTCCACCGCCCCATCGACGCTGCCCCATGCCGTCATGACCGACACGGGCAGCGACGGGTCCGCGGCGCGAATGCGGCCGAGCAGATCGATCCCCTCATCACCAGACGTCGTGTCACGCGCGTAGTTCAGATCGATCGAGCGCGGCATCGAGATCGCCGTCTGGACCGCGAGCAGCACACCAGCCGGGGACAGCGCCGTCTCGACGTCGTAGTCCTCGCCCTTGAGGAGAAGCCGCAGCGCTTCGAGTATGTCGGGCTGGTCGTCCGCGACGAGGATGCGCGGGCGTCGTATGACGACGGTGGTCTCGGTCATCGGAACCTCGAATCGCCGCGCGTCACGGTCTACTCCGCCCGGAGCGCCACGAGGGGATCGGTCCGCGCGGCTCGGCGGGCCGGAAGATAGCTCGCCGCGAGGGCCGTCATCCCCAGTAACAGGGCCACACCCGCGAACGTCGTGGGATCGAACGCCGTGACACCGAACAGCATCTCTCGCATCGCACGCCCGAGCAACCATGCGCCCCAGACGCCGAATGCTATACCGGTGAATGCCAGCACCAGCGCGCGGCGGATCATCATACCGATGATGTCGCGGGACCGCGCGCCCAGCGCCACGCGAATGCCCATTTCAGCGGTACGCTGCGTGACCGTGTACGCAATCACACCGTAATGCCAAGCGCGGCGAGCACGAACGCGATGATCGAGAACGCGCCAAGCAACGACATCAGGAAGCGTTCCCGGGTCGTGCCGGCGGCCGCCATGTCATCGTAGCGTTCCACGGACATCACGGTTGCAGGATCGACGGATTGCACCGCGTGGCGAATGGCCGGAATGAGCGCACCAGGCGGTCCCGCGGTCCGCACCACGAATTGCCCGCCGCTCGCCGGGTTGGCCGGGAGGTACACGAGCCGTGCCGGAGGATCGGCGCGAGAATACCGGCGCACGTCTCCGGCCACTCCGACGACAGTCACCGTCATGGGCCTGCCGAAGTCCGGATCGCCGTGCGCCGCGTCGACGACCGTGATCCGTTGACCCAGCGGATCACCGCCAGGCCAGTAGTGCTGTGCCGCCGCACGGCTCACGATGGCCACCCGCGGCGGCCAGACCGAATCGGCGCGCGTGAACGGCTGGCCGCGTTCCATCGGAATCCGCATCACCGAGAAATACGATGGCGAAACGGTCATGTATCCTGATCCGGCGGAATCCGAGATGGGGTCCGTCCCGCCCACACCGACCGGCGTATCGGTGCCACCGGAACTGAGCGGCGGATGGCTGACGAGCGCGACAGATTCGACGCCGGGGAGCATCAGGGCCGCATCCAACCGCTGGACCTCCGCCATGCGGGTGCCCGACGCGCGCGTCGCGCCAATGTTCACAATCAGCAGATGATTCAGATCAAACCCGGGATCGGCATTCCGGAGCGCAACAAAACTGCGGATGAGAAGCCCCGCACCGACGACGAGCACCATAGCGAGTGCGAACTGCGCGGTGACAATGCCGCCACGCAGCCGCAGCGTGCCCCGGTCCGCGCTCGGTCCGCGGCCTCCGCTCTTGAGCGCAGGGACCAGGTCCACGCGACGCACGATCACCACCGGGACCAGCGTACATCCGAGGGTCGCGATCGCGGCAGCCGCCGCCAGCGCAATGAGAGTATGGCCGTCGGCGACAAGCTCCTCGGCGCGGGGAATGTCACCTGGCGACGCCGCGACGAATGCGCGGATACCAGCCACGGCAAGCACGGCGCCAGCGAGACCTCCGCCGAGCGCGAGCAGAGCGCTCTCCATCGCCAGGTACCGCGCGACGCGCGCCCATCCGGCGCCGAGCGCCGCGCGGACGGCGAGCTCTCGCGCGCGGCCCGTGGCCCGGAGCAGAGCGAGATTCGCAACGTCGGCACAGGCGAGGAGAAAAACCAGCAGCACCGCCGCCGCCAGGACGGCGAGCGCAGGGCGCGAATCGCCGATCACCGTGTCGCGCAACGGTGTCAAGGCAGTGCGCACGCCGGAATCCGATTTCGGATACGCGGCGGAGAGCCGCGCCGCAATGGGACGGAGTCGCTCCCTTGCCTGCTCGAGAGTCACCCCTGGCTTGAGCCGCGCGATGGTGCGGGAGTCCGAATGACTGTCTCGGCTGTGCAAAGCCGGGGTTTGCAACGCGGGAACACTGGAGAGTGGGACGAAGAGATCCGAATGTACGCCAGCTACCCATTCAGGAAGCGCCTGTCCCGGTGCTAACACGCCCGCGATCGTGAACGAGCGGCCGTTCAGCTCGAGACTCTTGCCGACAATGCGGGGATCGCCCCCGAAATGATTGACCCAGAGTGCGTGGCTCAGCACCGCCACCGGTGCCGCCCCGGGATGATCATCCTCCGCCGTCAATGTACGCCCGAGGACCGGCGTGGCGCGGAGGAGCGGGAAAAAATCTGGCGTGACCATCGCCGTTAGTACGGCCACGTTGCCGTCCGGACGCGTGATGATCGCGTAGTTGCCCGTCACGAAGGCGAAGCCGTCGAAGAAATCGGCGGCGGAATGGTAGTCCTCGAAGTCCGGGTAGCGACATCAAACAACGATCGCAGCCGGTCGCGCTCGACCAGACGGATACGAGTTGATCGGAGCTGGCGAATGGAAGCGGTGCCAGCAGCACGTTCGCGACAATGCTGTACGCGGCCGCCGTCGCCCCGATGCCGATGGCCAGCGCGAGCACCGCCATGATGCTGTAGCCAGGTGCCCGCGCCAGCCCGCGCGCTGCGTGGATAACGTCATCGCGCAACGACTCGAAGGCGAGCTTCACCACGGCCTCGCGCGAGTGGTCACGATGCGGCACCGGGGCCGCCGCGGGCGGGGCCGGCCGGCGCGGCGCCGGATGTCACACCATCCATCCGTCTCGCAGCTGGATCACACGCTTCCCGCGGGCGGCGTTCTCCTCGGAGTGCGTCACTTGCACGATCGTCGTGCCCGCGGCGTTGAGCTCCGTGAACAGGTCCATGATCTCACGCCCCTGGCTGGAGTGGAGATTCCCTGTCGGCTCGTCCGCGAGAATGACCGCCGGACTCGCGATCAACGCCCTCGCGATCCCCACCAATTGCTGCTGGCCGCCAGAGAGTTGCCGGGGATAGAGATCTTTCTTCCCAACAATCCCGAAGCGGTCGAGCGTGTCGGCGACCAATGACTGCCGCTGTGCCTTCGGCACATCCCGGTACGACAGGGGCACGTCGAGGTTCTCGGCGACCGTCAGCTCATCGAGGAGATGGTACTGCTGGAATACGAATCCGATGTGCCGGCGCCCGAGCGCGGTGCGCGCTTTGAGCGGCAGTGCGTGAACGGCGGATCCCGCCAGCGTGTATTCGCCGGCCCAGCCGCTATCCAGAATGCCGAGCACATTGAGGAGCGTCGATTTGCCCGCGCCCGACGGGCCCATGATCGAGACGAAATCACCGCGCGCAATGTCCAGCGTGACGCCACGCAGCACGTAATTGCGCTGGCCGCCGGCGTCGTACGAGCGCTCGACGTTGTGCAGCGAGATCAGGGGGCCGTGGCTGTCCGCGAGGAGATCGGCCTGGGCGTCGGCGACTGCGGCGGCACCCGCGGCCGCGTGGCGGCGCGGCCAGATCATGAGACGCCGAATCCGCTCTGTCCAAGAGTCTGGGCGTCCGCCTCCCGCTGCGGGCCGTGCTCTTCCTCCACCACGCGGCCGTCGAACGAATGCACCGTACGCTCGGCATGCCGCGCGAACCGCGGATCGTGCGTGACCATGCAGATCGTCGCGCCACCTTCGTGCAGCTCGCGCAGGAGGCCCATCACCGCCTCGCCATTCTGCGAATCGAGATTCCCCGTCGGTTCGTCCGCAAGCAGGATCAGCGGCTCGCCAGCCACCGCGCGCGCGACCGCGACGCGCTGCTGCTGGCCCCCCGACAATTGGGCGGGATAGTGCTTCGTGCGGTGCGCCATCCCGACGCGCTCGAGCGCCGCCTGCACGCGCTGCCGCCGGTCGGCGGACGGCATACCGCGATACGTGAGGGGCAATTCGACGTTCTCGGCCACCGTGAGATCCCCGATCAGGTTGAAGGCCTGAAAGATGAACCCGATCTGGCGATTGCGGACACGGGCGCGGTCGGCGGCCGACAGCGAGTCGACCGCTTCTCCGGCCAGCTCGTACCGGCCGCCAGTTGGGGTATCGAGGAGACCAAGGATCGAGAGCAGCGTCGTCTTGCCGCAGCCGGACGGACCTCCGATCGCGACGTACTCTCCCTCACGGATCTCGAAATGAATCTCGGCGAGCGCATGCGTCTCCATCTCGTCCGTAAAGAAGACCTTCTTCACGCCGTCGAGCTTGATCAACGCGGCGGCACCCATGCCGGCACCCGGCTGGGGTTGGGGAGCGGCAGACGCTGTGGTCATTCGATGCGCACCTTGTTGACATTGTCCCAGGCTGACATGTCGGAGATGATCACGTGGTCTCCGGCCGATAGGCCCTGGCGGATCTCAATCGTGGTGACGGACGCACGCCCGAAAGTCACCGGGGTGCGCACGGCAGTGTTGCTGCTCGGATCGAGCTTGAAGACACCGACAGTCAGGTTGTTCTGCGCGAACGCCGGCAGGCCCACATACAGCACGTTTTCCAGGCGCTCGACTTCGATGGTGCCGTCGACACTGAGGTCAGCCCGTGCACCAGCGGGCAATGTCCCCGGGAGCGACACCTCCACCTCGACGGTGCCGTTCTGCGCGGCCGGTGCCACGCGCACGACGCGGCCGGGCACGACGCCGTTGCGCGTATCGACCGACACGACCTGGCCGACCGTCACATCGACGACTTGCGTCTCCGGCACATTGAGCAGCGCCTTCAGCTTACCCGGCTGCGCGACCTTGGCGAGGATCTGTCCGGGCACGACCCACTGGCCCAGATCGACCGACCGTTCCTGCAGCACACCGCTGTCGCCAGCGGTGACGCGCATCGACGCCACGCGATCCGCCTGGAACTGCGCAATCGCCTGCAGCCGCTCGATCTGTTGCTGCTGTAGCACGAGTTGCCGCTTGACCGACTCGGTCAGCAGGCGAAGATGGTCCCGCTCCGTGGCGAGCCGCGAGTCGAGTTCGTGGAGCTTGTCGTGCGCCCTCGCGAGTTCCATCCCGCCCGCGAATCCCTTCTTGTCGAGCGCATCCAGCATCGCGGCCTGCCGCGCAGCGTCGGCCGAATCCGACTGCACCGTCGCGAGCGCGGAGCTCTCGGTCAGGCGCTGGGATTCCAGCTGCGTTTGCGTGGTCACGAGGGTGGCCTTCGCGTCCGCGAGCTGCTGCTGGGCGGTGAGTGCCAGGTATTGCACGTCAGGGTTAGACAGCTCGACCAGCACAGTGGTTGGTGAGACGTACGCGCCGGGCAGCACATCGCGGCTCTCGACCCGGCAGGCCGTCACCGCCGACACGAAGCGCACGTGCTCCGGCTCGAGCTTGCCCGGCGCACGCACCTGGCGCAGCATCGTCCCGCGACGGACGGTGTCGATCCAGAGCGTGCCCCGCTCGACTGAGGGAGCGCGGGACTCTAGGCGGCTGACCGAAACGGTTACCGAGACCACGGCAACCACCGCGAGGGCAATGATGAAATAGCGGCGCCGGCTAACCGGCTTCGTGCGTACGATATCCACGATTAGCATCCATAAGGAAGACCTGTGCCTAGCGGACGATCGATCTTAACACTATTTATCACATGACGTTACAGTGATCGAACCGCAGCCGCTAACCGCCAGGCTGATCCGCGCTTGGGATAGCCAGTCCCAAAACCGGACAGTGCAGTCCCAAGCGGGGCGGCCCGGCCGGAATCACTAATTTCCAGTCAAACACCATCAGGAGCCAACGAGATGCCGACGCGCCGAGCCAGCGCTGTATGGGAAGGAGGACTGCGATCCGGGAAGGGATCCGTCAAGACCGAGACGGGCGTGGTCGACGCCACGTACTCGTTCGGGTCCCGATTCGAGAGCGCAAAGGGCACCAATCCCGAGGAACTGCTCGCGGCCGCCGAGGCGGCGTGCTTCGCGATGGCGTTGAGCCTCGGTCTGGAGGGCGCGGGCACGCCGCCCACGCGGGTCGAAGCATCCGCGGCGTGCACGATCGACAAAGTGGCCGAAGGCTTCAAGATCACGACGATGAAGCTGACGGTCCGCGCGACGGTGCCCGGTGCGACGCCGGACGGATTTCAGAAAATCGCGCAGGCGACGAAGGACGGATGCCCGGTGTCGTCAGCCCTCAAGGGCAACGTGAAGATCGCGCTGGACGCGAGCCTGGTCTAGCGCGCTCGCCTGGCCCACGGGCGAAAAAGGGCGGCCGCACACTGATGCGGCCGGCCTTTCGTCAGCTATGAGCGCTTAGCTGCCGCTCTTGTCGCCCGCTTTCTCGATCTCGATGACCGCGCGGTCGAGTGCGTCCTTGATCCGCTTGAGTTGCTCCGGATCCTTGAGGCGTGTGGCCGTCGCGTACGTCGCGCGCGCCACGTTCTTGAACGCCTGGTGCACTTCGAGCATTGGCGGCCCGAAGAAACTCGTCGCGAAATCCGAGATCCGGTCGAAGATCTCGTCGACGGAACTCTTGTTCTGCTCGAGATACGTCCGGCCTTCCGGGGTGATCTCATACACCTTCTTCCCGGCTTCGTCGGTCGTGCCGCGGGCATATCCCATCTCCTCCAGCATGGTCAGCGTCGGATAGACGGCGCCGGGGCTGGGCGAATACGTGCCACCGAGCCGCTCCTCGAGCGCCTTGATGATCTCGTATCCATGACGCGGCTTTTCGCTGAGCAGATGAAGGATCACGTACTTGAGATCCCCCTGCTCGAACATCCGGCCGCCACGACCCCAGTGCCGGCCGCCTCGCCCGCCGCCCGGTCCACGTCCCCACGATCCGCCTTCGCCCCAACCACCGCTGCCCCACATCCACGATCCTCCGCGGACGCCCCGAGCCCCACGCGGCCCGCATTCGCCGCCCCTATCTCCACCAAACATACGACTCACTCCGTTTAAGTAATTACGTAAGATATATCGAAAAGATATATCTGCGATATATCTTACTGGCACTGGCGATATATCGCAAGAGCGAGTTAGGCGCCCATAGCCGGACCCGCCGTCCGCACCTGCCGCCCGGACCTGCCGTAAGGCATAGGACAAATGCCCGGGTGCACCGGGCGGGTCGCCACATAGCGTCGCCCGGTTTCGTGGGTACCTTCATTCATATGCCCATTGTTTTTCTCGCATCGTTCGTCATCGGGCTTTTGCTCGCGGTTCGCGCGATGCTGCACGGAATCGAGCGGCCGGCCAAGGTGGCGCGGAGCACCGGACGCATCACCGCAGGCACGCCGATACCAGCGCAGCCCCGGTTCGTGATCAACCTTCCGACGACCGCGGGGTTTGCCACGGCCTTTGGCGCGACCGGCTATTTGCTCGCCCGCTACGCGACGTTGTCACTCGTGCCCGACGTGCTGATCGCGTTGGTGGCCGGGGCTGCCGGCGCAACTGGTGCGCTGACGCTGGTGGCCGCGTGGGCAATCCCCGCCGCGAAAGCCGAGGTCGTCGACGAACGGTACATCCTTCAGGGTGCGCCGGCGCGAGTGATCTCCATCGTGGGGGATGGATCATCGGGTACGATCGAATACCAGAGCGACGGCGGGACCGTCACGGCGCGCGCGGCGGGGCTGGATGGTGCGCCCCTCGTCGCCGGTGGGGAAGTCGTCATCGAACGCATTGAGGACGGTATCGCGTACGTCGAGCCGTGGGATCGGGTCGAGGCACGATTGTAGCGGTCAGACGAATGGGCCCGTGTGCCGAGCGCACGCGGGGGCAGCATGAGCCGCCAGCACGCGGAACCGCCGGGGCGCCGGGAGGGAAACGGGCAGATGTCCGACATCGCGATCTTCGCGCTCGTCCTCGGAGGGATGTTCGTATTCCGCGTCATCGCCGCGACCGTGATCTTCTACTACATCCTGCCGAAGGGCGACCGGTGTCCCAATTGCGACGCGGCGACCGCCCGCGTTCAGGCGCGAGTCATGGGCCGCCTCATTCCCAATCTTCGCAAGCGCTGGTGCATGCGCTGCGGATGGGAGGGATACTGCCGCGAAGGCCCGCTGACGCCTGAGCCAGTGGCGCCTGAGGTGAGCAAGACCGGTAGCTAGCGCGCCGCTTCGTGATTGTCGGCCAGTGCCTCGGTCGCGGCGTCCCGGACACGGGCATCGTCATCGTGGGATGCGGCCAACAGCTCGGTGATGACCGATAGGTCTCGTGTGCGCATATCACCAAGCGCGGTCACCGCCGCCGCGCGAAGCGACGGGTCGCGTGCACCCGCCGCGCGCAACAGTGCCTGGATGGCATCGCGTGCGGGCGCGCCGGCGGCGCCCACGACGTATGCGGCCTGTATCCGCGCGACTGGATTCGGGGATCCGTCGAGGACCGCCGTCACGGCACGGACCGCCTCCGCCGATTCCGTTGCCATCCCGGCGAGGGCTGCGGTGGCTTCGTCACGCACCCGGGCATCGCGATCGCCCAGCAGGCGAAGCTCCGCCATGACGATTTGCTCGCGAAGCGATCCCGCGACCGGCCAGAGATAGTCGAGCGCCGCCGCGGCGGTCATTCGGATCCTGGCCGACGTGTCGAACGCCGACGCGAGCCACGCGGCCGCCGGGCGGCCGTCATATCGTCGTTCATTGTTGGCTTTGCCGAGTGACAGCACGGCACACAGCGCCACGACGACGACAGTGATCATTGCCGTCGCAGCCGCCGTGCAACCACGCCCGCCAGCTCGGGACGCCCGCCGTCCAGTCTCAGCTGGCGGGCGACGCTGCCGCGGAGCCACCGTGCAACGACCGGTGTCCGTTACACGCCAATACTCAATCGGAACTGAATCATGAATGGGCGCCCGACGGACGCGCCGCTGAAGAACGCACCCTTCAGGAGATAGGTGTGGTCGAACAGGTTGGTGATGAAGATTTCAGGGCGGAGGTATGTCCGGCCGGTGTAGGCGGTGTAGCCGAAGCTCAGGTTCTGGATGTAGCTCGGTGGAACTTTGTACGCCGTATTGAAGCAGAACAGGCTGGTGCAATAGCTCTTGTTGCCAGGCTGAAACGTGTTGTTGGCGACACTCCCGGTGTCGTTGGGAACGTTCGCGTCGGGCGTGTACCCGTTGGTGAGTCCGGTGCCGAAGATCCCCGTGGTGCTGACGTAGAATCCGCGCGCGCTGTACATGATGTTCGCGACCGCGGACCCGCGCTGGTCGTGATCGAGGTCGAAGTAGTCGTTCGGTGTCTGAATCGGGAAGAAGCCGCCCGTGATCGGCCCGTGACCGTAGGCATGGTTCAGCGCCAGGTTCAGATATCCGGACACCGGGCCCACCGGTTTGAACTCGACGACACCTTCGAGCCCCGTGATCCAGACATGGTTGATGTTGACATCCGTCGTGATGGCCGACCCCGGAATCGTGTTGTCGTCGATGCCGGGCGTGCTCTCCTTGTGATAGCCAGAGAACTTGGTCACGATGCCGAACGGAAACCGGTGGATGTAGCCCACTTCGTAAAACGCATCGCGCTCGGGCAGCGTCGGCGACGTGGCGACGTTCTGATCGGCCTGCTCGGTGATCGAGCGCAGGTCTTCGATGTTGGTCGGCATGAAGAGCCGCCCGAAATACAGGTAGAATGTGTTCGACGGCGTCGGGTAGAAGTTGAGGCGGATCCGCGGGCTCACCTGCGTTTGGTTGGGCGCGAACGGCTCGACATGACTGTCGAAGCGAAGTCCCGTCCGCAGCTCGAACCACTCTACCGGGCGGACCGATGTCTCGGCGTACGTGCCCCAGTCATACCCGTCGAGTCCTGATACCGACGAGATCGGCGGCTGCACACCGGTCGGATCGGTGAGTTGGAAATTCTCATGTCCGAACGTGTGCGAGTACGCCGTGCCGATCTTGCCATCCATGAGACCGGTCACAATCGGAAACGAGAAGTCGGCCTTGACCCCTCCGATATCGAAGCTGCGGCTCTCATACACGTCCCGCGGCGTCCCCGTAGGATCAGTCGCGTCGACGAACGAGGGTTGGTCGGCACCGCCGGGACGGTAATTCAGCGACCCCTGGCGGAAGTACGGCCCGATGAACAACTCGGGCGGCTGGCTCCGCTCATCCGTTCCGAGGGAATCGCCGAACCGGTGCCGGTACGAGAGATTCACGAACGCGTTGGCATCGGTCTGGTGGTCGTTGAGCGTCCCGACCGTCGAATCGTACGGCACATCGAAATGCGTCGTCGAGTAGTTCGCGTCCAGCGAAATCAGGTCATGCGGGCCGGCCGCGTATTGCAGCTTGCCGAATCCGAAGAGATCCTGCCCGTGATTGTGGTAGTTGATCGGCGCGTCATTGACGCCTCCGATGACCGGCTCGAGACGCATGTCCGTGCCCTGTGCTTCCCCGGAGAAGAACATTCCCAGCTTGCCCGTGTTGGCACTCGTCGTCAGCGACTGGCCCATCGCGTTGTAGGTCCCGTCGTACGTCGACTCCTCCATGTGGAAGGGTCCGGTCGGGATCTTGGTCTGGATGTTGATCACGGCGGCGATGCGGCCACCGTACTCCGCATCCCAGCCTCCCGTCTGGAAATCGATGGCCTGCACGACCTCGGGGTCGAAGAGCTCATTCAGCGAGCCCGAGATCCCTGGGGGCACGGGGACTCCATCGATGAAGTACGTGTACTCGGCATGCTGCCCCCGGATATGGACCTCCCCTGTCGGCGCCCGGGCCGCGCCAGCGATCGCCTGCTGGATGACTCCCGATGTCGTCGTACTGGGAGCCGTACGGGAATCGGCTTCATTGTAGGTCTGGTCGCCGGTGCGGGTATCGACTGACACGGGCGATTGCCCCGATACCTGTACAGCTTCGAGCGCGGCCGCGGCGGGAACGAGTTGGAAATCGACCCGTGTCGTCCCGGTCGTGATCGTGAGCGGCCGCGTGATTGACGCGTAGCCAATGAAGTGCACGCCGATGGTGTAGTCGCCCGGCGTGAGATCGTGGATGATGAACCGGCCGAACTGGTCGGTGGTCGTGTTCGCGATGATGTTGGACGCACGCTGAACGGTGACTTCGACACTCGGGAGCGGACGGCTGTTGGTGCTATCAGAGACGGTACCAATCACATCGCCCGACGCCGGTGCGGCGGCCCGCCGCGCGGACACCGCCGCATGCGCGGGGATGGCCACCGCCACGGCGGCAAGTACTGGAAGAACGGACTGCACGCACGCACGCCACATGTGGCACGACGCGCGGAATCTGCGAAGCACAGTGAACACTGAGCGATCCTCGTCGGCAGAGATGGCGAGGACGCCGCACCCGCGCGTCCCCGGCCATAGCGCGGCGCATCCGCGGACGCGGGCGCTCGCCATGGCGACTGCTGCGGAGGCCGGACCGGGAGATCGCGTTCGCGTGACCGTGCAGGCAGCAGCGGCCCGGATGGGGCCGCGCTACGAAGCGCCGATCATCGACTGCGGGGGCGCGCCGTCACACAACGACCGGCGCGAAATGCGGTCCGGCTAGACGAGAGCCGGTGGCCCGCGGGAATGCGGGAGCGCGCCGAGTGCGGCGGGCGCATAGCCGAGGAGTTCGGCGACAGGCGGCCGGATGGCCGCGAAGGACAACGGAGCGCCCGTGGCCGGCGGTGCCGGGTTGCCGAACGCGGTCGCAAGGTATTGGCAGAGGGCGCAATCGCCCGCATGAACCCGGGCGCACTCCGGGCGGCCGTGCGCTTCGATGTGCGCGGCGGCATTCGGACGGTTGCCCGCCGCTTCGAGCTGCGCATCGGCCAACGACGCGGCGGCCGGTCCGATGAGTTGGACCAGCGCGACAACCAGCGCCAGGAGCCGTAATTGCACTTTGCGCAGACGCACGAAATGGATGGTAATACAGGTTGTGGCGGTCCTGCCACCCGCAATAAGAACGCGGGATCACTTACTGGGACTTGGACGCATAGGGGGCCCGCGGGGTTTCCGGTCCGTGGCCTTGACCGGGCCCGTTCGCCTGTCCATAGATTGTTGACAATGCGGCGGTCGCCGGCACAACGTATCCTGGCGGGACTTTTCGGGCTCTGGATGATCGTCACGGTCTCCGGGGTCGCGCTGCAAGCGTGTCCAGAACACGGCGGCGGCTGGATGGGCGTCACAGGCGCCGGCACGGGCACGCATGACGCCGCAATGCCGACGGACGCTGATATGGCCGCGGCAATGCCAATGAGCCACAGCCACGACGGACATTTGCCGGGCACGGGACATGGCAATCACCATGGGCATCAATGCACCTGCCCGGGCGCCTGTTGTACGACGGGATTGGTGAGCGTCCCCGCCGGCCGTCTGGTCGCGGTTCCCGTCGTCCCGGTCGCGGTCGCCGCGACCCCATCCCTCGTCTACCGCGACGTCGCGCCGCGTGCCGCGCCCGACGTCGTCGTCCCTTTCCCGCTCGGGCCTCCCGCACAGAACGTCTGACCCCGGCCACGGGGTCGCGGGTTGGCGGCGTGTGGTGCATCCGCCGCCGCGGGCAGGAGACATCCCGTCTCCGCCCGTGCCAACTGTGCGGAGATATCCATGTCAGCCAGGAAAGTCCGGCGCGGCGCGTTCGCGCCTGCGCATGCTCATGTAGCGCATGCTCATGTAGCGCATGCTCATGTAGCGCATGCTCATGGCCCCCGGTACGTACCGGAGAGGCGAGAACATCGCATCCCGCGCGCCCGTCGCCGCGCGATCAGTCTGCTCCTGATGGCTCTGTGTGTTGCCGGAGGCCTGATGGCCACGGCGAGTGTGGCCGCTGCGCAGGTGCCCGGGCAGCGGCCCGACACCAGCGCCCGCGCACGAACGCAGCGCGCCGACAGCGCCGCGGCGTCGGCGTACGCGGACACGCTCGCGGATTCGGCATCGCACAAGCGGGTACGCGGACTCTCGGCACGACGCGACTCGATCGCCCGTCAGACGGCACGGCTCGGGGCTGTCACCGTGACCGCCACCCCTGTGCAGCCGACGGAGCCGGTCAGTGCGGTGACAGTCACACCGGACGCGATCGCGCAAACGCCCGCCAACTCACCCTATGAGTTGCTCCGCGAAACCGCGGGTATGGAATCGCACGAGCAAGGCCAGGGACCCGGCTTCGCGTCCGACCTGTCGATCCGGGGATTCAGCTCGGATCACTCGACCGACATCGCCCTCTGGATCAATGGTGTGCCGATCAACGAGCCGGTGAATGGACATGCCGAGGGGTACAACGACTTCAACTTAATGTTTCCTGAGGCGGTCAGCGGGATCAATGTCATCAAGGGACCGACCAGCGCGCTCTACGGCAATTTTGCGTTCTCAGGAGTCGTGAACGTCAGGACTCTCGAACATCTCGACGGGACGCAGATCTCGCTCACGGGCGGCAGCTACGGCAACGCCGAGGGCGTCGTGCTGACCGGGTTCGACAACGGAGGCACGCGCGGGGTGCTGGGGCTGCGCGTCACACACGACAATGGATGGCGTCCCCATTCGGAAGATCAGATCGGACAACTCCACGGACGGTTTCTTCACGATCTGACACGCACGGTCACGCTCGATCTGGGGGTCGAAGGGTTCATCACGAGCTATAACTCACCCGGGTTTCTGGACACGGCGTCCTATCTGGCGAAGAACTACGGCGTGGTGTCGAATTTTGGCGATGGGGGCTTCAAGCGGCACGCGCAGGAGCGGGCCAGCCTTCGTGTGGTCCTGTCCCCGTCCCTGTTCTGGCGAAGCACGGTGTACGCCACCGAGGGCACGTGGAACTTCTGGCTCAGCACACCGCCAGGGCTGGGCGGCGAGCTCGAAGGCTCCGGGATCGAAACCAGGGAGTACGACGGCCGGTACGGCGGCGGGGCGACGAGCGCGATCACGTACAGCGTCCCTGGGGTGCAGATCACGGCGGGCGCCGAGACACGGTACGATCACGCGCACTATGAAAACTGGGGCGAGGCCGTCAACGGATTTCGCGAGGACTCCGTACCGTTCGCGCTCGTGCAGGCCCACCAGCTGTCCGGCGGCCTGTTCGTGCAGAGCAATTTCGACGTAACGAAGTACTTGCGCTTCGACCTCGGCGCACGCGTCGACCAGTTGTCGAGCACCTCCCTGCAACCGGTCGCGCTGGCACCCGATACGATTGGACCTTCGGCACAATCGCAGTTCAGCAAAGGCATCTTCTCGCCGAAGTCCGGCTTGCTCGTGCGCCTGCTCCCCTGGGCCGGAGTCTACGCCAATGTGTCTCGAGGGTTCCGGCAAGCCAATGGCGTCATCCTCGATCCCACGACGCCGTTCATCACGTTGTGGAATTATGAAGCAGGAATAAAGGTGGACCGCGGCCCGCTGGACGTCAATGCGTCGGTATTCCGCATGGATCTCAGCAACGAGCAGTCTTTCAACGGCGTGACGACGATCAGCGGCGGCCCCAGCCGCAGGCGCGGCATGGATCTGACGGCACGCGCTACCGTCACACCGGATGTGACATTGTCGACGAGCTTCACGGTCGTCAATGCGAAATACACCAAGTACTTCGATTCAGATGCTGGAATCGATTACTCCGGCCAGCCCGTCTTCAACTCGTCCCGATTCGTGGGCGACGGGGCCGTCGTGGTCGCGCCTCGCCATTCGATCTGGCGGCTGCGCGTGGGAACCAACTTCCAAGGCAAATACACTCCATTCGAGGAGGCCCTTGGCCTGACGCGTCCCGCCTTCGCGCTGTTCTACGCCAGTGCCGGCGTCCGGCTCACGCGGGGCCTCAGCCTTGACGCGAGTGTTCGCAATATCCTCGATACGCAGTACCGCGAGCTCGAATCGGGGTACTTCATCACACCGGGGCAGACTCGCACGCTGTACGGCACCATCCACTACGACATCTTCTAGTTCACCGGCCCAAGGGCACGTAACTTTCTTTTAGACCCTCATCCCCTCGACCCGCCCATGTCCAACTCACGCCCCGCCATTTCGGCCCCTGTCCGCCACCGGTCAGCTCTCATCGCGGTGGCTGCACTCCTCAGCGCTGGCGTCGCCGCCGCTGCTTCCCCGCCAGTGCACACCGCCGACGCACGCGCGGCGTCGGCACGGCATCTCCACCTCGAGCGGTCCGAACCCAAGGCCAACGATACGGTTGCATCGGCCCCCGCCGCGGTGCGCCTCTGGTTCTCCGAACAGCCCGAGCTCGCGGTGACGACGATCCGGCTCACCGCCGCAGGTGGTACCCCAGTCTCGCTCGCGCCGCTGACCCGCGATACCGGTGCGACAGCGCCGGTCGTCGCGCCGCTCCGCGCGCATCCGGCCGCCGGGGCCTACACCGTTTTTTGGCGTTCGACGGCGCGAGAATGGTCACGTGTCCAATGGTGAGTTCCAGTTCGTCATCGCGGGACCCGGCTCCAAAGCCACGACCGGCCGGTAGACCCGACTCCAAGCCAAATCGGTAGGCGGCCCAGATGGCCGGAGGACTTCCCGCAGCCAATGTCCTTGCCTGGGCCGCCCGCTGGCTGATGCTGGCAGGCATCACGATCAGTCTCGGCGCAGTCAGCTGCCGCCTGTTGCTCGGATTCGCAGGCCAACCGTACGAACCCCTTCCGGATCGCGCGCGGCGAAGCGCGTCACTCGGCATGTGGGCCGCACTCGTGCTGCTCCCAGCGGCGCTGGTGCGGCTCGGCACCGAGGTCATTGATCTCGCCGACCCGGGACAGTCCTGGTCCGATTGGGGCCATCTCCTCATCGCGATGGCCATGCACACGCACTGGGGCACGATGTGGTTCGTCCAGGTCGCGATCGCCATCGCGGCCGCCATCGCGTTCGCGATCGCGCGTACAGGATCACGTTGGGCGTGGACCGTCGCCGGGATTGCGGCGTTGGGACTCGCGGCGACGCCGGCCCTTGCGGGACATGCCGCATCGGTCGAGCAGCATCGCGTGCTGCGTGATGACCGCCGACGTGCTCCACGTGATCGGCGCCGGCACGTGGATGGGGACTCTCACAGTCCTGGCAGCGGTCACGCTGCGCAGCGGCACGCCGGCGCCGCGGCGGCGGGCCCCCGAGGAATGGGGCGCCGACATCGCGGGCCTCCTGCGCGCATTCTCTCCCGTCGCGCTCACCTCGGCGGCCATTCTCGCCATCACGGGCACGATCGCCGCCTGGAACCATCTGGACACCGTGTCATCACTCTGGCGGTCAGGCTACGGGCGCACGCTCCTGGTGAAGCTCACCCTCGTGGGACTGGTGGTCCTCGCCGGCGCATACAACTGGCAGCGCGGCACGCCGCGGCTGACCGCACCAGGGCAGGATGGCGTCCGGGCATTCACGCGGTCGGTGTCGGTCGAGATCGGGTTTGGCATGCTGGTGTTGGCGGTCACGGCGGTACTCGTCGCCATGCCGCTGCCGATGGCGATGCCAATGGGCCAGTCACCGGCGATTCAGGCCGCAGCAGCCCGATCACCGCATGTTCATTCCCTGCATGCCATCCATGCCGTGGGAGCCCGCGGGCCGGATCTTCAGGTAGACGCCGAACCCGCCCGGCGTCCGGGTGCGGTAGGTGACGGCCAGCGTCTGTGGAATGACGTCGAGCGTGACAACGGCGCCGACGGTCGTCGCCACATATCGGGTGATTGAGCCCAGCTCCCGCGCATAGCCAATGCTGATCGACTCAATGTCGAACCGATCGGCGTCGGGTGATGGCGGCGTGTCGACGAAGAGGTCCGATGGCGATTTCGTCACGTACTCTATCCGGCCGAACACCGTGTTCGCGCCGTCGAGATCGAGGTTCGTCTCGGCCAGCACACTGTTGGAGACCCGAGGATCGTTCGAGTACAAGTTCGCGCCGTAAATCACCGCGCTGGACCAGTCGCCCCAGCTCCCAAACGATTGCTCATTGAGAATCGACCCCCCAAACCGGTGCTGAGAGACCGTGGGCTCCAGCTCTTCCGGCCGGTGCAAATATCCGTACCAGGCCGACACACTCCAGGCTTCTGCGGGGTTGACGGTGAGGCGCCCTGAGTAGGAATCGAGCGTGGGGCCGTTTTCGTCATACTCAATGTCAGTCCGGTGCTCATCGGGCTCGTGGCCATTGAAGACACTCGCCTCGAGTTTGACCTCGTGCGTATAGATCCCCGCTGTCGCGACGCCGAAGGAGATATGCGTCGCGTCTTGCCAGTGGTGCGACAATGGCGCGAAAGGGTCACTCTGCGCCGAAGGCCGATGAGGGAACGCGACGGGTCCCAGCGCCGGCTCGCCGACCGCCGCCGCATAACCCTGGATCGCGAGCCCCTTGCTGACCGGTGCGTCATACAACGCGGCCAATTCCATGAAAAGATTATGCGGGTGCTGGTGGTCGTGAAGCGGGGCTCCGAGGAACGATTCGCCAGACTGCAGGATGAGGGGATACCCGCGCTCGGAGCTTGTCCAGGGATCCGCGCTGAACATGGATCGGAGCGTGATCTGTCCGCCGCCTGCGGCGTGGGTGGCCGCGCCCATCAGCCACCCCACGCCGGCCACGGCGTTGGCGCCGCGGCCGCCCCCGTACTGCTGGTCGAACATTCCGAACTCCACGCCATGCACCATCACATCCCACGTCCCAAGGGAGATGAGCTGGGCATGCATTGGCGAGGCCTCGGGCAGCCACGACGTGCCGGAACCCAGGCGCGTCATCGCGACGCCGAGCGGAGGCGGGTGCATGCCCGTCCCCGAACCAGTGCCGTGGTGCCCGCCGCCGGAATCCGCTGGAGGTGGGGCCTGCGACTGACCACCGGCGACGGCTGCGCCGAGGGGTGTGAGACAGGCGAGCGTGGCAAAAACACGCAGCCGGGAAAGTACCGGCGTGTCGCGACAGAACATTCGAGCTCTCGGCGAATGGCCACCGCGCAGCAGGGTGCCCGGAACATCCGGGCGACTATGGTGGCGCGGTCTGCCGCCGGGACATCCGGCGACGGTGGATCGGACGAGAGCTAGACCTTGGGAGGGGGCGAGTCGGGGGCGGCGCGACGCGCCGATGGCACCCCCGGGCTCATTGGAGCGAGTGGTCCCCGGGTGACGGGGGTGCTCAGGACAGCGGCCTGCGCTGGGACAAACACCCCGCGGCACGCATCGGTCGCCGCGCAGCAGGCCTGCGTGTGATGTGTCCCGTGCGACGCCTGGCCGGATGCTGCCGGCGGCCCCTCGTTGACGGTCGCAATCGAGGCGGGCGATGCGCCAGACGCCGACGCCGCCGACGCCGTCTCGTGGCAGGCGCTCGTCGGCGATCGATGCGCCACGCATGCGTAGACCGCAGGCGCGAGCAGCATCTGCAGCGTGGTGGCCATCAAGAGCAATCCGGCGAACCGGCGGCGTGGCATCCCAGTATCCTACCCCTCGGCCAACGGGAAGTCACGAGTCACGGGGTGAAACGCGCCTTCGCTTCGGGCTACGACGATGGTGGCGACGCCGTTCCCAATGAGGTTCACGATCGCCCGCGCCTCAGACATGAAGCGATCGATACCGAGGAGGAGGGCGAGGCCGGCGACCGGAATGAGGTGGGTGCTCGAGAGCGTTGACGCCAGCACGATGAATCCCGAGCCCGTCACCCCTGCCGCGCCCTTGGACGTCAGCATCAGCACCAGCAGCGTCCCCAGTTGCTGCCCGAGCGTCATGTGCAGGCCGAACACCTGGGCTAGAAAACCGACGGCCATCGCCAGGTAGATCGACGTCCCATCCAGATTGAACGAGTATCCCGCCGGGATGACGAGGCCCACGACCGGCCGCGCACATCCAAACGCGACCAGTTTTTCCATGATGCCCGGCAGCGCGGCTTCTGATGACGAGGTCCCCAGTACCAGCAGGATCTCCTCCTTGATGTACCTGAGATAGGAGAGCAACCGGAATCCCGCGAGCCGCGCGATGAGTCCCAGCACCACGAATACAAACACGGCCATCGTCAGATACACATCGGCCATGACGCGCAGGAGGGGACGCAGCGAGTCGAGCCCGAACGTCGCGACCGTGTAGGCCATCGCGCCGAATGCGCCGATTGGCGCGACCAGCATGATGAGAGCGACCAGCCGGAAAAACACACGCTCGAGTGATTGAATCAGGGCCAGGACCGGCCGCCCGCTCTCCCCTACCGCGGCCAGCGCGACCCCGAAGACGATGGCCACGAAGACGACTTGCAATACGTCGCCGGTGGCGAATGCGCCGACAATGCTCGACGGCACGACGTGCGTCAGGATATCGACGGCGGACCCCTGTTGTGCTCCATCGACAAACCGGGAGACATCGCCGTGCGGGAGCCGAGAGGGGTCGAGGCCAGCGCCAGGTCGCGTCAGATTGACGACGATCATCCCGATCGCGAGTGAGGCTGTGCTCACCACCTCGAAGTACACGAGTGCCTTGACGCCGACCCGTCCGACACGCCGCAAGGAGCCCGCGCCCGCAATGCCAATGACGATGGTGAGGAAGATGACCGGCGTCACGATCATCTTGACGAGGTTGATGAACGTATCGGACACGGGACGCATCGCGGCGCCCCATGCGGGCCGGAGTGCACCGAGGGCGACACCGAGGACCACGGCGACGAGCACCTGGGCACTCGGATGTCGCGCGATACGTGGGACCCAGCCGGCGGCGGGAGGGCCCGCCGGCGCCGCGGCGGCCGTCACCGCGTCGTCGCCGCGAACACCTTGAGCCACGCGGGCCAGTTACCGCTCATCTCGACAAAATCGTCGAAATAGATCAGCCCAAGCGACTCCAGCTCCCCCACGATACCGGTGAGCGTGTCCTCGCCGACCAATGGTCCGATCGCGATCAAGTCGCCTTCCACGCGGAATTCGTCCCGGGTCAGGCCAAAACGTTCATCGAATGCCGCCCTCGACAACTCGGCACGCTCAAATGCCTCGCGCCGGATGAACAGGGTCGGATAGTCACTGGTCAGTGGCAGGGGCATGCCGGGGTCCAGGGTTCCGGGGATCGCGCGGGCGGCGCTCCCGCCGGTCGAGCGGCGCCGAGTAGCTTTGGAATATGCATTCCAGAGACGGCCGGCACACGGAGGCCGACTTCGACGTGCTGGTGGTGGGTGCAGGTCATGCCGGTACTGAGGCCGCCGTGGCGGCCGCGCGGCTGGGCGTGCGCGTGGGATTGGTCACGAGTGCGCTCGAGACGATCGGACAGATGTCATGCAACCCGGCGATCGGGGGCGTGGCGAAAAGCACCGTGGTACGCGAGGTCGACGCGCTCGGCGGCATCATGGGCCGGGCGACCGACCTTGCGACGCTGCAGTTCCGGATGCTGAACCGCGGCAAAGGGCCGGCAGTCTGGGCGCCCCGCGCGCAGTGCGATCGCGGGCTGTATCGGCGGGCGGTCCGGTCGCTGTTGGAGCGGTTCGTGAACATCCATACGATCCAGGGGACGGTTGCCCGACTGACGCTTGAAGGTGACGCGCGCGTCTCTGGCATTGAGACGATCGAAGGGCGCCGGTTCGGGGCCCGCGCCGTGGTCGTGACCTCGGGTACGTTCGGGCGCGGCCGAATTCACATCGGCACCGATCGTCAGGTCGCCGGCGGCCGCGCCGGTGAAGCATCCGCAACGCACCTGGCCGAGCAGTTGGAAGCGTTGGGGCTGACTGTCGGCCGGTTCAAGACCGGGACCCCGCCGCGCATCGATGGGCGGTCCGTGGATTTCTCCGCGCTCGAGCGCCAGGACAGCGAGATCGGTGCGTTCGACTACTCGTGGTCGCACTTCTGGGATACACCACGCGGCAGCGATGACAGAACCCGCCACCCTCCGCAACTGCCGTGCTGGATCACATTCCTCGGCGCGGAGGGACAGCGGGTGATCGCTGACCACCTGACCGAGTCCGCGATGTATGGCGGGGCGATCGGATCGCGCGGGCCCCGATACTGTCCGTCGGTCGAGGACAAGATCGTGAAGTTCCCCGACGCTGCACGGCATCAGATCTTCCTCGAACCCGAGGGACACGACACCGCCGAGCTGTACGTCAACGGCCTGTCCACTTCCCTGCCCGCCCCCGTGCAGGTCGAGATCCTGGAGACTGTGCCTGGTCTCGAGCACGCACGAATGACGCGAGCGGGCTACGCGATCGAGTACGACTACTATCCGCCGACGCAGCTCGACGCGACTCTGGCCGTTCGCGCGGTCGGCGGGTTGTACTTCGCGGGCCAGGTGAATGGCACCACTGGCTATGAAGAGGCCGCGGGCCAGGGCATCGTCGCCGGGCTGAATGCGGCGCTTGCCGTGCAGCAGCGCCCACCCCTCGTGCTGGGGCGTGAGACCTCCTACCTCGGCGTCCTGATCGATGATCTCGTCACTCGGGGCGTCGATGAGCCATACCGGCTTTTCACGTCGCGCTCGGAATTTCGGCTGACAGTCCGCCAGGACAACGCACTCGCCCGGCTCGCACCCATCGCTGAGCCGCTGGGCATCTACGATGCCGCCGAACGCGCCGTCGTCGCCGCGCGGATCGCGGCCGTCGCGGCTGCACGCGATCTCGCCGATCGCACCACGATCCGGCCGGATCAGGCAATCACGCTGCTCACCGCTGCGGGAAGCGCCCCTCTGGCGCATCCGGCCCGTGCCTCGGAGCTGGCGCGCCGCCAGGGCGTGTCGCTAGCGGATGTCCTCGCGGCAGCCGGCGCCGGCATCGAACTCCCTCGCGACGCGCTCATCACCGCGGAGCTCGAGATGAAATACGCTGGCTATTTCGAGCGCGAACGGGTGCAGGCTGACCGGATGCGCCAGATGGGCGAGTTGTCACTTGAGCCAAACCTCCCCTACGCCGGTATGCACTCGCTGACCCTTGAGGCCAGGCAGAAACTTGCCGCCTTACGCCCCGCGACCCTGGCGCAGGCCTCCCGGATCCCTGGTGTCAGCCCGAACGACCTCCAGAATCTCGTGATCGAGATCGAGCGAGGGCGGCGAAAGAAGACCGTGGCGACGGACCAGGGAGTCGTAGCAGGGTCGTAACGTGCTGGGAGAGGGCGCAGCCAGGACCGCAATCGTGGCCCTGGCTGGCAATGGGTCGTCCCTGACCCACATGGCCGCGCCTCCCATCGCCCTGGATCGGGAACTGTCTCGCGAGCAGGGGCGCGAACCCCTGTTGCTCCCTTCGCCGCGCCAGTCCAGCGGGATGACCTACACGGGGATCGTGACGGCGTGCATCGTCTCCGCCCTGGGATTTCTCCCGTGGGTCAACTGGGTGCCCGGCGGTTACGAGCTTCCCGGCTACTCGGCCTCATTCTCCAGTGGGTGTCGGGGACCGCGATCGCGGCGGGCGGCGGCATTGTGCCTCGCGATCCTCTCGCGGCGGATGCTCTGGCTCTGGCGGGCCCGCGACGCTGAGCGCATTGGCGCGTGGGCGAGCAGCCACGCCACCATCGCCATCGCGTCCGCGTTGCCGCACTCGGCGGACTGCTCTACGCGGTCGTTGCCCGGCGGATCTTCCACGGGCGCCCGCTGCTGATCGACGAGATCGTGCAGGTCGCGGCAGGCGCAGATCTTCGCGAGCGGGCACCTGTGGTTACCGTGCTCGCCGTACCCGGAGTTCTTCAGCTCCCTGCACATGGTCGACGCAGCGGGCAAAGTCTACTCCCAGTTCCCGCCCAGGCGGCCCGGCGCTGCTCGCGCTTGGGCGTGCTCGCCGGCGGCACGTGGATCGTGCGGCCCGCTGTGCGGAGTCATCTCCGTGCTGGCGTTCGGCGCCTTCGCCCGAGTCGCTGAGCCGGACCGCCGGATCGCGGTCGCGGCGGCGGCGCTGTTCGCAGTCGCGCCATTCACGGTGTTCATGTCGGGTTCCCACATGAACCACGTGACGGCGCTCACCTGCATCCTGATCGGGGCGGCCGCGCTCGTCCACGCGACCGCGGACACCCGATCGGGAGACAGAGCGACAGCGCCGCTGGACGCGGCCACCCTGGTGCGCACGCGCTCCGCCGTGCGCGCGCGCTGGTTGGCGTTTCTGAGCGGACTGGGCTTCGGCGCCGCGGCGACGATCCGCCCTGCGGATGCGCTGGCGTTCGCGGCGCCCGCCGCGCTCTGGTACTCGTGGCAGGGCGCTCCGCGATCCACGCCGGTGGGTGGATGCCTCGCTGCGGGCGTGGGCGTTGCGCTGCCGATGGGCGCCATGTTCTACGTCAACGCCCACACGACCGGCGCTCCGCTCCTGTTCGGTTATGAAGTCCTCTGGGGTAAAAACCACGACCTCGGATTCCATCAGGCGCCGTGGGGCGAGCGACACACGCCAGGGCGTGGACTCGAATTGATCAACCTGTATTTCCTTCGGCTGCAGGACTACCTCTTCGAGACGCCGATCCCGGCGCTGCTGCCGGCCATCGGCGCGCTGGCGATGCATCCCGGCGGCTGCCGTGCTGCCGACCGGTATCTGCTCGCGAGCTGCGGGCTGCTGGTCGCGCTGTACTTCGCCTATTGGGCGGACGGCAATTTCCTGGGTCCGCGCTTCGTGTACTCGCTCGGCCCTGCCCTCGTGCTGTGGACGGTGCGATTCCCCGTCGCCCTCCGCGATCAGTTGCGATCGGTGCTCCGGCCAGCGGCGGCAGCGTTTGCGAATCGCGCCGCGATATTCGCATTGGCTATCAGCGCGATCGTCGCGGCCGCAGTCGACATCCCGATCCGCGCCCACGAATACCGCAACAATTTCCAGACCGAGCGATGGGCCACGCCTGAAATCGCCGCACAGTCGGGTGTGCACGACGCGTTGGTTTTCGTGCGCGAAGGATGGGAGGAACAACTCGTCGCGCGTCTCTGGGCGTTGGGGGTCTCGCGGCCCCACGTCGAGACATTGTATCGCGCGGTGGACGTGTGCCGGCTCGACTCGGCCACGACGGCACTCGAGGCGGCGGCGGATCGTGACGGCACACGTGACGCGCCGAAGACCGATCCCTACCCGCAAGCTGGCGCCATTACTCGTGGATTCCGCTCGCGTAGAAGGGCGACGGCTGGGCCCGGGCGCCAACGCACACGTCCAGATCGGGGCAACCTATTCGGCGCACTGCATGCGGCGTGTCGCGGAGACGGCGGCCGGGATCACGCCGCTCGTGCCGCTCCTAGCTGTTGGGGGTCCATCAGACCGGAACATCTACGCGCGCGATCTGCACGCCCGGGACACCTTGCTGCTCGCCGCATACCCGGACCGGCGGATTTTCCTGCTCCGTCCAAGTTCCGCTGCACCGAGCGCGATGCCGGCGTACTTCCCCGTCTCGAGGGATTCGCTCGCCGCGGCATGGCTCGCTGAACGCCAGGAAGAGCAGCCCGCCAGCAGCCGCCAGTCAACACGCTGAGCGAATGGCCGCTAGTCCTGCAAGCGCACGCAGTACAAGTGCTCCCTAACCGAATCTGACGTGTACCGGCGCGACGCGCTGGGACGGTCGGACCGGTACCGCTGATACGTCCGGGTGAGACGGCGATACGTCCCGGGACGGCCGTAGGCGCGGAAGATGCGCTTGATCTCGGCCTCGGGAATGATCCCCTCACTGTTGTAGCTGAGGACGACATGGTCCGCATCGGCCGTGGCGAGCAATCGATCGAGCGCGGCCACACATCCGGCGCGGGTCGACCATTCCGATTTCTTCGCATTGGGAAGCAATCCGGTCTTTCCGCGCAGGACCGGCGGATCACCGAACCATCCTTTGGCAATCAATTCCGGGACGTGGTAGTACGCGCTGTACTGCCGTGTGTTATACGGTGGATCGAGGTACAACAGATCGAATCGCCCGAGCTCCGGCGCGAGTGTTGAGACATCACCCAGGTGCGCCTCGCAGCGTGCGCGGCGCGAACGGCGAAGTCGCGGCACCGCGCTGATGACCGGCATCCGGAGACGCAGGCTGCGGAGGGCGTTCGACTGCCAGCTTTTGATGTACGCGGCATAGACGCCCGCCGTGTTGGCGACTGCATTGGCGGCTTCCAGCAGCGTCGCGAGCAGGATGTAGTACTCGTCGTCGGTGATGGCCGCGGATGTCTGCCAGTCATGAAGCTGCGTGCGGATCGCGTCGATGCGGCGCGCGGCGTCGAGCGTGAAGTACATCCGCGGCGATGCGATCGAGGGCGCCGCCGCTCCGAGACGCGCGCGCCCTGCCCTGCCCGTGCGCGCCGTGGCCAATCCATTGCCAGTGGCAGCCGCTGATATCGGAGTGTGTTGCATTGCGAAATGAACTCGAGACGAACGACGTCAGCGGCTCGAGGTAATGATCCAGATACACGAGCATTCGATCGAGGGGCCGGGTGCTGTCCGCCGTCGCGCGCCGTTCCGACGTTCGGTTTGACGCGGCGGCGCGCGTGGCGACTCGGCTGTCTACGAGCGCGGTGAAGTCGGCGCGTTGCCGCGCGTCGCGCAGTCCCGGGTCATCGAGCAGCCCGGAGAACCGTGGATAGGTGTCGGCAACCACGTAGGCACGCTGGAAGACGAAACTGAACGTCATGAGATCGCAGCCGACGACGGCAGTTCCGCGCGACTTGAGGAAGGCGCCCACGGCGGCGGTGCCGGCAAAGGCATTCGAGCGCGCGTCCTCCCGCCGGGACGCCGACGCGGTCGAGTGCGCCGGCGATGAACGGGAGGAGCTTGGTCTTATTGCCGATGTAACGCATGCACTCGGGGGCGATCAGAGGCCCGATGCGCCGAAAACATATGTTTATGTTCCACGTGGAACATTGGCACACAGCGGGGCGGGGCAGGGGAGCAGAACCGAACATAGCGGAAAGGCGCGCAGCGGCGAATTCCGGCGCTATATTCCCGCCCCGTGACCCACGTCCTGGCGATCGCTAATCAAAAAGGGGGTGTCGGAAAAACGACCACCGCCGTGAACCTCGCGGCGAGCCTCGCGGCTGCCGAGCAGCGGACGCTGCTGATCGATGGCGATCCACAGGGGAATGCGACGAGCGGCATCGGGATCTCCCGGGAGTCGTTGACCGCGACCGTCTACGACCTCCTGCTCGGAGATGCGACGGCGATCGACGCGCGGCACCGGAGCGTGCAGTTCACGCATCTGGACGTGATCCCGGCCACGCCCGATCTCGCCGGGGCAGAGGTGGAGCTGATCTCGCGACACCGGCGGGACCAGGCCATGCGCGATGCGCTCGCGCCGATTGCATCCGAGTATGACTATGTGCTTATCGACTGCCCCCCGTCGCTCGGCCTCATCACGATCAACATGCTCGCCGCGGCCGATGCGTTGCTCATCCCGGTGCAGTGCGAGTACTACGCGCTGGAAGGCTTGTCACAGCTGCTCAATACGGTGCATCTGGTCCAGCAAAGCGTGAATGAGCTCCTCTCGATCGACGGCGTGCTGCTCACTATGTGGGACGGCCGGCTCAACCTCTCCCGCCAGGTTGCCGCCGACGCCCGGGAATATTTCGGGCCAGAAAGTGTACTCCCACGTGATTCCGCGGAACGTCCGGCTGGCGGAGGCACCAAGCTTCGGCAAGCCGATCATTCTGTACGATGTGACATTGGCCGGAGCGGTCGATACATGGCGGTCGCGCGAGAGATGCTGGAGCGCCACCAGTCGGCCGCCACCGCCGCAGAGCGGCGAGCCAACGCTGGCAGCAGGGGCACCCCTGCAACGCGAGACCGGGCTGGCGGGATGGAGCGTCCGGCCGGACTCTGAGCGCTGATTCGGACGGTGACGAGGCATCACTTGGCATCGTCCCGTCAGTGCGTGGCGCCGGGCACCAGGGCAGGGCAGGTGGATGAGGGAGGGGGTGAGGAGCGAGAGCCGCGCCGCACCGGATCACCGTCTCGAGGGAGATGTTCCACGTGAAACATTCGACCGGTACGGTGCGGTAATGGCCCAAGACACGCCGCGCCTGGCTAGGCAAAGGGTTGAGCGCGCTGCTGCCCGCACCCAGCCCCGCGGACGTCGAAGCCAGGACCAGGATCGGCAACCCGCCAGATGCGATCGTCGAACGGATCCCCCTCACGCAGATCCGGCCCAACACCTACCAGCCTCGGAAAGACTTCGCCCCGGAGGACTTAACCGAGCTCGCGAACAGCCTGAAGGCGTCCGGCCTGTTGCAGCCCATCACCGTGCGAGCCGTTCGCCGCTCCCTGGACGACCTGCTTGGGGGCATTCGGTTTGAACTGCTGGCCGGCGAACGCCGCTATCGCGCAGCCCTCAGCCTCGGCTGGACTGAGATCCCAGCCATTGTCCGCGTAGCAGACGATCGCACCGCGCTGACCCTGGCCCTGGTCGAGAACCTCCAGCGATCTGATCTCAACCCGATCGACGAGGCCGAGGGCTACGCGCGACTGGTGCACGAGTTTTCGCTGACGCAGCAACAGGTCGCGGAGGCCGTTGGAAAGGATCGCTCGACAGTTGCTAACATCCTGCGGTTGCTGAACTTACCAGCGCCGGTTCGCGCGATGCTTCGCGACGGGCAACTGTCGCTGGGTCATGCCCGCGCCCTCCTCGCCCTGAGTTCTGAGCGCGAAATCATTGCCGCCGCGCAGTCCGCCGTGGCGCGCGGACTGACCGTTCGCGACGTCGAAGACATCGGAAGGGAGCACAATGGCGCTTCAAAGCGCCATAAACGCGTCACAAAGACGGCACTCAAGCTCAAAACACACGCTTTGGAGATACAGGACCGCTTGAGAAGGCACCTGCAGACCGACGTCAAGCTCACCGTCTCAGATAAGAACCGCGGGCAGATCTCCGTCGTGTTCTACTCGAACGACGACCTCGAACGGCTTCTCGATCTCATCCTCGGAAAGTCGGGAGACACGCTGTGACGTCGGAAGGCGCTGGCTCCTCGTCCACCGCCGCCATGCCTGGCTCCGGGGATGGGCCGCCCGAGATGCCGCGATCCCCCACTCCCCATCCCGGCGCCGGTCCGGTGCGAGGCGGAGGATACGGCAACATCTACACGCCGCACGCCAGCTCGATGATCATCCAGGTACAGCGCGAGAGCGGACTGCAGAGCCGCACCATCGTGCTGTCGGCCCGCCAGATCCGCATCCTGCGATTCGTCATGTCTCGCACGGGGAAACTTCGTCGCCGCAGGCGTCGCGGCAATCGCCGTCCTGCTCATCGTCGAAGCGGCCCGCGTCCCAGCGCTCACCGGACGCATCTCGCGCATGGAACACACGGCGCAGCGGCTCGACACCCTCGAGCGCTCACTCTCTCAGTTGCAGAAGCGCTATGACCAAGTGAGAACGATGATGGGCGGCGACGCTCCGGCCGACGGCGAACACACCGCGGGCGCTGCGGCCGGGTTCGTCCCCGCGCCCGCTATTCAGACGCGTGCCCCGGGCCACGCGACGGCGCGCACCGCAGTGCGGGCGACAGTGACCGACGCGCCATCTGACGGAGGCGCCGCGTCAGACGGCATCGGGAGCGAAGCAGCGGCCGACTCGGGCGTCGTCGCGACGCCGCCAGGGGCGGGGGCAGCAACAGCTGCACCCGCGGCACACCGCGGACGCGCGCGTGGAGCGGCGGCGACGGCCGCGCCCCAATCCGTTGTCGTGCCGCCACCGCCAGACTCGGGCACGGCCCCCAGCCCGCAGGCAGAACCTCAGTAACCCTCCGTACGGCTCGCACACCAGCAATTCCAGGTCTCTGGCATTCGCTAGATTTTCCCCTGCGTCGCGCGGCCCTGGGTCCGTGCCCTCACGGCCGCACGAATCGTCACAGGAACGTCCGAGTGCCGCACCGTCGAGCGCACCACGCCCGCTCAGCACGAAGCGCCAACAGCCCTCGTCGCGCGGTCACATAGCACCGCCTCACCTCTCACGACTGCATCCATGGCCATGTTTACGAAGGACGCACCCGACAAGACGGAATCGAAGCCGGGGAGATCCCGGCCGAAGCCGCGCTCTCGATCATCGCGTTCGGGATGAAGGTCCACGGCGACATCGACACGAATGGCGTGATCAAGATCGAAGGCACCGTCGAAGGCACGATTCGCGGCGCCCGGCAAGTGCTCGTCGGCCGCCAGGGCGAAGTCAAAGGCAATGTCAGTGCACGCGAAGTGGTCGTCGGTGGACGCATCGATGGGACGGTCACCGCATCCGAGCGCGTCGAGATTCAGGGGACGTCGGCCGTCAGCGGCGACATCTACACCAAGTCGATCGTGGTACTCGAAGGTGGGCGCATCAATGGCGCGGTTCGCATGGACGAGACGGGCCGGTCGATCGGGTCCGCATCCAAACCCGACCAGAAGCCAATGCCCGTCGCGGTCGTGCGATAGCGGGCAGCAGCCGTCGCTCGCGCTCCAACGCGCGTGTTCATGCGTGTTCCGATGCGAATGTCCGTCCGGTTCTCGTCGCTTGTCCACATCACGCTGTGCGTAAGCCTCTGCGCCTGCGGGCAACTGCGCGACACGCACCAGCGCAGACGGGGCGATCGCACAGCGGCTTCCCCACACGGCGCGTTCAAAGTCGCCCTCCTGACGCCCGGCCCGATCTCCGATCAAGCGTGGAACGCGGCCGCGTATCGCGGCCTCCTGCGGATACGCGACAGCCTTGGCGCCCAGATCAGCAACGTCGAAACGAAAACACCGGCCGAGTTCGACGAGAACTTCCGCCAGTACGGAGCGCAGGGATACAACCTCGTCATCGCGAACGGATTTGAATATCAGGACGCGGTCCAACGCGTCGCGCCGGACTATCCGCAAACGATGTACGTGACGACGTCCGGCGACCGTACAGGCCAGAACTGGGCTGGCATCGATTTTCGCTTCGAAGATGGCGCGTATCTCGCGGGCATCGTCGCCGCCAATGTCACGAAAAGTGGAGTGATCGGCACGATCGGAGGGACCGAGCTTCCGCCCGTCAAACGAGGTTTCGCGGGATTCGCGGCCGGCGCACACGCCGTCAATCCACGGATCCGGATCCTGTCGTCGTACGTCGGGAATTGGGACGACGCCAGCGCCGCCAAGGAGCAGGCGCTCGCGCAGATTACCCAGGGCGCCGACGTCATATTCCAGAACGCCGACGCGGCGGGGCTTGGCGTGTTCCAGGCGGCGAAGGATTCGAAGGACGTTTGGGTCATCGGATCAAATTCCGACCAGAACGCCGTCGCCCCCGCGGTCACGCTGGCGAGTGTCGTGATCGACCTGCCCCACGCACTGTTCATGATCGGCCAGCAAATCCGCGATAGCCTCTTCACGCCCTCGGTCATCACCCTCGGCGCCGAGCAGCAGGTCGTCAAGCTCGTGATCAACCCAGCCCTCGGTCCACAGATTCCGGGCGCTGCACGCGTGGCCGTCGACTCGATCGAATCGATCCAAATGAACGGGAAGTTCGTCATCCCGGCCGACACCGCCGTGAGTACCAGCGCCAACACCAGCGCCAATGGCGGCTCGCCAGCCACGACGGCCGCCCCAGCCGTCCCCGCGGGCGACAGCGCGACGAAGCAGCGGTAGCCCGCGCGACATCGCGGTTCGCGAAGTTCGATCGGCGGAGTAAATTTTGGGCCGGCTGCGAGCACTCGCGGCCGGCCCTGACCATCGTCGGCCGCATCCCGCCCGGCCAGTGACCGGCCAACCACCGAGAGCCCCGTGCCACAGACCACCGACATCACCACGTACCTCGACCGGCTGCTCGGCATTCCCGGCACGCCGGACGCTCCTGGTGCAATGAACGGGCTGCAGGTGGCGAATCGCGGCGCCGTCGCAAAGATCGCCGCCGCCGTCGATGCCTCTCAGCGGACGATCGACGGTGCGGTCGCCGAAGGCGCCAACTTTCTTCTCGTCCATCACGGGCTGTTCTGGAAGGGCGTCCTGCCGATCGCCGGGGCGCAGTACCACCGGCTGCGGACGCTCTTCGACCACGACGTGGCCGTGTACTCGGCACACATCCCTCTCGACCTGCACCCCGTCTTCGGCAACAACGTGCTGCTCGCCAGAGCACTGGGACTCGTGCCGTCCGGCGAGTTCGCGCGGTACCAATCGGTCACGATCGGAGTGCGTGGCACTGCGGATCTGCCGACTACCGAGATCCTGGCGCGAGCCGCACGCTTTGCCAAGGAGCATGGGGGCGATGCCCACGGCACCGAGTTCTCGCCGGCCCGCCGGACGCGATCGTGGGCAATGTGCAGCGGAGCCGGCGCATCGGCAGAGACGCTTGATGAAGCGGCGGCGCTCGGCATCGACACCCTGATCGTCGGAGAAGGGCCTCACTGGACAGCGGTCAATGCACCGGAGCGAGGCCTGGTCATCATCTACGCGGGTCACTACGCCACCGAGACGCTCGGGGTGCGCGCATTGGCCGAGGACCTGTCGGGACGCTTTGGCGTGCCGTGGGCCTTCGTCCCGGCGCCCACTGGCCGGTGACGTCCGAGGCCGGGCAGCGCGGGGGCGGGAAAGCCGCCGAACACCCACCGGTCGCGCTTGCAATGCGCGGCATCTCCAAGCGATTCGGTGGAGTGGCGGCGCTCGATGGCGCCGACCTGGTGGTGCGGGCAGGCACCGTGCACGCGTTGCTCGGCGAAAATGGGCCGGCAAGACCACGCTTATGCGAATAGCGTTCGGGTTGGTCAGGCCCGACGCTGGATCGATCGCCATTGCGGGCGTTGTACAACCCGTCCGCTCGGTCGCAGAGGCAATCGCCGCGGGCATCGGGATGGTGCACCAGCACTACACGCTGGTGCCGGCGATGACCGTCGCCGACAACGTCGCTCTGGGACTCGGTGGCCGCTACAATGTCCGGGCCGTGAGTGACCGCGTTCGGTCGATTGGCAGCGAGACCGGGCTCACGCTGGATCCCGGCGCCAGTGTGGCCGACCTGTCGGTCGAGGCGCAGCAACGGCTCGAAATCATCAAAGCGCTGGCGCGCGACGCGCGGCTGCTCATCCTCAATGAACCAACGGCGGTCCTCGCGCCGGCCTCCGCGGCGGAGCTCCTGCATTGGCTGCGCGCCTTCGCGACTGGTGAGCGCGCCGTTGTCCTGATCACGCACAAGCTGCGGGAGGCGGTGTCCGTTGCGGACGACGTTACCGTACTCCGTCGTGGGCGCGCGGTCCTCGCGGTCCCGGCGGCTGGCGAGACCGAATCAGCCCTGGCGGACGCAATGCTCGGAACCGAACAACGCACGACTCCCCGTGACGCGGTGGACCCGCCCGCAGGTCATCGTGACACTGCATCTATCAGAAGAGCGGTGATCACGGCCACCGATGTGACGATCCCAGATTCCACCGGCGCGACCAAGCTCGCTGGAGTGTCCTTCGTGGTCCATGCGGGCGAGATTGTCGGCGTCGCCGGTGTCGAGGGGCAGGGCCAGCACGAGTTGTTGCGGGCGGTGGCTGGGCGAATGTCCGTGGCGAGCGGGACCCTCGCCGCTCCGCGTGAGGTGGGGTTCGTGCCCGAGGACCGCCAGCGCGACGCTCTGGTGCTGGAGTTCGCCCTGTACGAGAACGTGGCATTGCGGGGCGCTGGCGCCCGGCGCGGCCGGGTCGCCTGGCGCCGCATCCGGGAGGAGACCCGCCAGTTGCTCGCGGCCTTCGATGTCCGTGCAACGGGCGACTCCGTGCAGGTGGCGACCCTCTCGGGTGGGAATCAGCAGAAGCTCGTGCTGGGGCGCGAGCTGGCGGCCGGGCCAGCGGCACTGGTCGTGGAGAACCCGAGCCGCGGTCTCGACATCCAGGCCACGGCGGCCATCCACGAGCGCCTCGTGAATGCACGCAATCGCGGTTGCGCCGTGATGTTCTACGCCAGCGACGTCGACGAGGTGCTGAGCCTCGCGGATCGTGTCCTGGTCGTTGCGCAAGGCACCGTCAGAGAGGTCGGCCGAGACCGGGATGCGGCGGGTCGCGCGATGCTGGGTCTCAGCGGCTGACCGGCGAGGCGGACAGAAAACAGCGAGGGCCAGCCGCGATATCCAGCGGCTGGCCCTCACGTCATTCGTGGTGCGCGATTTCTCGCGATTTCTCGCGATTTCTCTAGTGTCTCATCGGCCCACGCTCGATCAGGCTAGCTCGCGATTCCGATCCCACACGGGGTCGGCAGATTGCGGGCATCGCATTCGGTCGTGGGAATCGGCATGACGGCCGGAACCGCGCCCCCAGGGACCGCCACGGGAATGGTGCTGAGAATCCCAAATCGCCGGGCGTCGTTCCAGCGCGTGCCCTGCTCCCACATCAGGGAGTACCGGCGCTCGTAGAGCAGCTCCGTAATGAGCGCCGCCGGTGTCGTGGCGCCGCTGTAGGGCGGGAGGTTGCCCGAGTTCTCCCGGACGAAGTTCAGATCATTAACGGCAGCCGAGGTGTTGCCCGTACCAATCTCCGCCTCAGCACGCAAGAGGATCAACTCCTCGTAGCGCAGAATCGGGATCGGTGCGGCCGGGCTGGGATTTCCCCCTACGAAATAGACCGTGAACTTCAGGGTCCCCTGGATCGGCACACCGGAGATGACCTGCGGCGATGACCCGACGGGAATCGGCACGATCTTGGCGAGGGCTCGGGCATCAATCAGCGTCCCACCCGTCTGGAGCTGGGCGTCGCTGTCCGCCTCGGCCAGCGCGAAGAAGGTCACGCCGGTCAGCGGATCCGAGAGCGTGTTCTGGACGTCGCCGAGTGCGGAGGAGTAATCGAAATACGCGCCCAGGGCAAAGTCCGAACTGGACGGTGCGCCGTTTGGCAGAAATGACGATCCAAGGGCGGTCAGCGCCTGCGCGTAGTACGTGGCCGAGCCGGGCTGGCCCGCCGCGTGTGGCTGCGCGGTCGCGCGGTCCACGAGTGCCTGGGCGGTCATACCCCAGGTGAGCTGGGCGAACGTCGCCGGCGTGCCGAAGTTCGAATAACCCGGCGGGATCGGGAATGGGAAGGCGGCTGAGCCACCCGCTGTGAGATTCGCGCGTGCGGAGTCCAACGTATGGAGGACCGTCGCATAGACGCTGTCCTCACTCACAAATGGCGCCGGGGTCGCGGACGCCGGCCGATCTACGTCGATTGGCACGCCCAACTGCGCCCGGGTTTGCACCAGCCGGAGGAACATCAGGGCCTTGGACGTCTGCGCCACCGCCGTGGTAAGCGCCTTTTCCTGCGCCGACATATCCGGAGCCTTGCCAACCGCGTCGATGACGATGTTCGCGTCGCGGATAGTGACAAACTCGTCGAACCAATCCGACGCACCGAACTCGCTGCTCGACAGCGGTCCGTAATACGGCTCCTGATAGTCGGGCTGGTTATTGCCCGACAGATTGATGCCCTCGCGCCCCATCGAACCAAGGCGCCAGATGAAATTGATGCCGTCCACGCGCTGGGCGTCGAAGACTCCGGTAACCGCGGCCCCAATGCTCGCGCGTGTCGGGTTGTCGGTCAGGGAGCTGAGAGACTGGTTGTTGGGGTCGGTGAGATTGTAGTTGTAGCACGCTGCGAAGAGCAGCGTCGCGGCCACCGCCGCGAGGGCGCTGCGCCCGTACGACAGGTTGCGTGCCGTGGCGCTGGGTGTGCGTCGATATGTGCGCATCATCTCAGAGCCTCGCATTGATGGAGAAGTAGAACGTGCGGGACGGCGGATACGGGGCCAGGTCGATGCCTCGCGTGATCGCCGACTGCCCGTAGTTGCTGACCTCCGGATCGTAGCCATAGTAGTTCGTGATCAGAATCAGGTTACGTCCCGAGACATTGAGCGAGACCAGGTCGGACCCGAAGAAGCGGTGCGACAAGGCGGGCGACAGCGCGTAGCTGAGCCGCACCTCCCGCAACTTGAGGAACGTCGTCGACTGGACGAACGGTGTGGCAATCCCGTTGAACGCGTCGGCGACGCGTGCGGCGCCGGCCGGGGTACCATCGTCTGCGGCAAGCTCGTTGAAGTCATAGAGCGACAGCGTCTGGTTCTGCTCGACCCCGCCCTTCTGCCAATCCCAGAGCATTCGACAGGCCGAACTGGTGATACGTGAAGTCGTTGGACCAGGACCAGTCGTAGTCCGGCTTGAGCTGGCCCATGTAGGTGACGTTGAAGGTGCCGTTCGGGTTGATCGACGTCTGTCCAATGAGCTGGGTGATCGGGCGGCCCGGCTGCACCAGGAACTGCCCGAAGGCGAGACCGAAGCCCGGCGTGGCCGGCGTGAACGACGGGAAGGGCAGCGAAATCACGTCGTTGCTGATCGACGTGAAGCTGCTCCCGAATGTCCACGTGAAGTACCGCGTCCTGACCGGCACCAGTGTGCCGCCGATCTCGATCCCCTGGTTTTCGAAGACGCCGCCGTTGGCAATGATCGATTCAAACCCGGTCGACGGTGCCGGCGTGCGCGGCAGGAACAGGTTGCTCGTCTCCCGGTGGAAATACGTCACCTCGAGATCCAGGCGGCCCGTGAGTGCCGAAATGTCGGTGCCGAACTCGTATTCCCTGGTCGTTTCCGGCTGAATGTTCGGATCGCCCGCGGCGGCGTTTGTTCCGAGGCCCGTCGCGATGACCCCGCCGATCGACGTGTTGCTTTGCAGCAGGGTGAACTTCTGGCCGAACAACGGCTGGTTACCCGTGATGCCCTCATCCGCCCGCAGCTTCACGTTGCTGCCGGACCCAAGCAGGTTCGGGAAGTTGTAAGCGGCCGCGATCTTCGGATACAGATAGTAGGCGCTCGCACTGCCGTTGGCGCTGCTCCGCTCGGCGCGTAGCCCGACTTCGACGAGCAACCGGTCGTTGAGCGCGCTCACTTGCTCCTGCCCGTACACCGAGAACGTGCGCTCGTGCTCACGATCCTCGAACAATTGGGTCGAGGTTCCCTCGTTCACGTTCGTCGCACCGCCCGCCAGGCCCGAGGTCGACGTGCTCGCCAGGTCCAGCTCTCGATCCTCGAACGTCGTGCCGACGGAGGTGGTGGCCCTGAATGCCGGCTCGGTCAGCGTGTGGATCGCATTCAGGTTCCAGTTGTACTGGCGGCTATCGCCGGATGCGAGCGTCGAGACACCGGGCTGCGGTACATCCGCCTCGAAGTACAGGTTCGACGGCGCGACAACGCGTGAGTTGTCGGTAAAGAAGTCCATCCCGCCCGCCGCGACCAGTTTCAGCGAGTTATGGTCGGTCGTGAATGCGTTGTAATTCGCCGTCCCGCCACCGGTGAACCGGTTCACCTCGTCGGTGTTCTGTCCATCGGCGATCGTCTGGAGGGGGTTCGCGCTCAGATACGTCAGGGGCAGCTGCGGATACACCCCGTTCTGCGGGAGAATGTTCTCAAAGCTGGGGATGTAGGCGAGGGCGTACGGAACGCTCGCGCCGCTGTTGTCGTTGTTGACGAAACCCCGGTCCGAGTTGTTGTGCGCGTAATTGGCGCTGAAGTTCGCATCGAGATTACGCGACAGCTGCTGCGTGAGATTCACGCGCAATGTCTGGCGCATGTTGCCGGTGCTGCCAATAATGCCGCCGGTGTAGTCAATGTCACCCAATGCGTAATACCGTGTCCGCTCATTGCCGCCGCTCAGGTCCAGCAGCGTCTCGTAGTCGATCGGTGTCTTGCCTTCGGTCTCGCTCAAATGGTCGTAGAACGGCAGGGTACCATTGACGAGGAAGGGGCGGACCGTCGCTGCCGTGTACACGGAATCGGCCTGCGCCACCGTGAAGCGCCGCTCCTCGGGACCCCGGAGCAAGTGCGCCGCCCCAATCCGCTGGGTGATGTCGGCCTTGAGCTTCCCGGCCTGGCCTTTCTTGGTCGTGATGATCACAACGCCGTTCGCGGCCTTGGAGCCATAGATCGATGACGCGGCCGCGCTCTTGAGCACCTCGATCGAGGCGATGTCCTCGGGGTTGAGGTCGGCCAGGCGGTTGGCGCCATCATCCTGCAGCGGGCCGCTGCCGGAGAGCGTGCCGCTCTTCGTGACCGAATACAGACCGGTGGGGACCGTCGCGTTGCTGTAGATGATGCCGTCGACCACGAACAGCGGATCCGAGGCCCCGATGGCGGTGTTGACCCCGCGGATCTGGACCTGGACACCGCCGCCCGGAGCGCCGGAGTTCGTCTGGATGTTGGCACCGGGGATCTTGCCTTGCAGCGCCTCGTCGACCGTGGCGGCTGGCGCACGCGTCAGAGAAGCACTATCCACGACGGCCGTCGACGTCGGCGCGTTCTTGCGCGAGATCCCCGTCGCCTGTCCCGTGACGACGATCTGCTCGAGTTGTGCGGGGTCGTCATCCAATGCGACCGCCACCGTCTGGTCGCTCGCCGAGAGCGAGATGTCGCGAGGCAGGGACCCGATCGCGCGAATCGTGAGTTGCACCGCGCCATCCGGCACCGTAAGGTGGAAGCGCCCTTCGGCATCCGTCTGGGTACCACGCGTCGATCCCTTGATCAGCACAGTGGCGTAGGAGATCGGCGGACCGCCCCCGCCAGTGACCGCCCGGGTGACCGTACCCGTCACGACTCGGCCCTGTCCGGCCGGCGCGGCCTGCGCCGCAATGTACGCCGGTGGCCACAACCCGGCAGCGCACGCGATGAGCCATACCGCTCGACGAACGAAACTTCGCGTCACGAGACCCTCCCCCGCGATGGGGCAAATGGGGTATCAACCGCTGGTCAATGCGACCGGCGCAAGACTGGATGGAGCGAAGCGTGAAATCCTCTGTGGCCCGCGCGTCGGCGTGGCACCACCTGTCGCTCGTGCGGCATGCCGGCCGGTGCGCGGCGGTGTGAGCGCTGCCGCCGATCACGCGGGGCGACGGGGGCCTATGATCCTCCCGATTGTATACGTTGTCAAGAGCCGCGGGCGGTACTTTTCCGCTCCGGTGCGCGCACCCGCTGGGAGGCGCGCCGCACCCCGCGCCCCTGTCCGAGGCTGAAGCCTGTGCAGAACGCCCGCGCCCGCTGGTCCACAAAGTGGGACTGATGGTCGCCGAGACCGCGAGTATCGCCCAGGCGCTTGGCGCGTTCTGGCGCGGATCGCTCGGTTCTGAATACGCGATCGTCTCCGCCACCCTGGTCCGGGCAACACCACTCATCCTCACCGGCTTGGCCGTCGCCATCGCGTTTCGCGCTGGTGTTCTCAATATCGGCGCCGAGGGCCAATTTCTCGCGGGCGCGACCGCGGCGACCGTCTTCGCGGGATTGGCAACCACCTGGCCACCCGTCGCCCAATCAGCGATTGCCTTGCCCCTCGCCTTGTGTGGTGGGGCGGCGGCCGGCGCCGCATGGTCCGGCATTGCCGCATGGCTCAGACAACGATTCGGCGTGCTGGAAGTGATCAGCACCATCATGCTCAATTTCATCGCCGTTGAAGCCGTGGCCTACCTGGTGCGCGGCCCGCTGCAGGAGCCGTCCCGCGTCTATCCGCAGACACAGTCGCTTCCTTCAGGGTTGCATCTCGCGAAGCTCGTCCCGCACAGCCGCCTCCACATTGGATTTGCACTCGCCCTGGTGGCTGCCACTCTCGCGTGGTCGATGATTCGCGAAACCGCATCCGGATTCCGGCTGCGCGCGACCGGGGCGAACCCGCTGGCCGCGGCCAGTGCCGGCCAGATCGACGTCCGGGCCGCGACCCTGCGGGCCTTTCTCGTGAGTGGGGCCATCGCGGGGCTCGCCGGCGCCGTGGAGGTGACGGGCGTGACGTACGCTCTTTACGAGAACATCTCGCCCGGATACGGCTACACCGCGATCGCGGTCGCGCTCCTCGCCAACCTCGATCCGCTCGCCGTCATCGCGAGCGGCGTGTTCTTCAGCGCGTTGGAGGCCGGAACGGCCGGGATGCAGCGGGACGCCGGCGTGCCGTCGGTCCTCGTCTCGGCCGTCGAGGCGTCGATCATTCTGGTCATTCTCGCCGCGGCGGCGGTGCGGTCACAGTGGCCTGCACCCGTGGCGCGCGACGCCGGAGCCCCTTCGCTCCTGCTGCCAGTCCGGAGACCGGCTCGACATGAGCCCGACGTGAGCGCGACGACCGCCGCATTCCTGCAGGCCACGGTCCGCACTGCGACGCCGCTCCTGTTCGCCGGACTCGGGGAGACAATAGCCGAGCAGTCCGGCGTCATCAATGTCGGACTTGAGGGCGTCGTGATAGCCGGCGCATTCGGCGCGGTGGCCGGTGCCGCCGCAGGCGGGGTCGCCGCGGGATTCCTGGCCGCGGCCGGCGGCGGGGCAGCGATGGCCCTTCTCTTCGCGGTGTTCGCGGCATTGCTCCGCTCGGACCAGATCATCGCGGGCACCGCGGTCACGCTGTTCGGACTCGGGATCACCGGAACGTTGTACCGATGGGAATTCGGACCGTCAGGTGCGGCGTTGACGATTCCCACGATGCGCGCGATGCCGGTCCCGGGGCTGGCGCGCATTCCCGTGCTGGGCCCTGCGCTGTTTGATCAGCCGCCCATCGCGTACGCGGCGTACGTCCTCGTGCCGCTCCTCTGGTGGTGGACCTATCGGACCTATGCCGGTCTGGCGTTGCGGGCAGTGGGTGAGAACCCGGACGCCGCGAGAGTCGCCGGCATCGCCGTCCGCCGCGTACAGTTCGGCGCGATCGTGGCTGGCGGCGTGCTGGGCGGCGTGAGTGGCGGGACACTGGTACTGGCGCAGGTCGGCACGTTCGCCGAGGGAATGTCGGCTGGCAGAGGCTTCATCGCCATCGCGATCGTCGCCCTCGGCCGGTGGAACCCCGCCGGTACCGCGATCGCGGCCGTAATATTCGGCGCAGCCAGCGCGCTGCAGTTTCTCTTTCAGGCCATGGGGTGGAACGCCCCATACCAGTTATTCCTGGCGTTCCCGTACGCGCTCACACTCGTGGCGCTGGCATTTGCCGGATCCGCACGGCAGGGCGCGGCACCCGCCGCGCTGGGCCGGGCGCGGATCTGAGATCAGGAGGCGATACAGTGTGTTAGGATCGTTGCCGCTGTCACCGCAGCCCACCGCGCGGGAGACGCGCGAGATCGCATTTCGCCTCGGGCACGAGCTCGCATCCCGCGGCGCCAAAGTGCATCACGACGTCATCGGCGGATTTCGCTTCCGTATGCCGGCGCCGTGGGCCAGCGGGCGAGCCGGCGGCCTTCGGGCGATCTGGTCCGGCGAGGTCACGATCGGCGCGGTGTCGGGCGATCCCTGGCGGGTCCGGTACGATCTGCGATTTTCGATACCGACCCTGGTGACGTTTGCGGCCTGCGTCGCCATCCTGCGTTATGGCATTCATTGGCACTGGCCGCGCACCCGCCTCATCGACCTGCTACTCATCACGTGGATCGTGGCGTACGGACTGCCCTGTCTCTTCGCGATGCGGATGTTTCGGCAGCTGGTCGGCGATGCCGCGCGTGGGACGGGCTAGCACCCCACGTATGCGCTGTTCCAGCGGGCGCGCCAGCGGCGCGGCCCGACTCGCTCCAGCAGGGTATACGAGCTGCCGTCGCCGTAATCGCGACCGACGATGATCGCCGGATACTGGCGCGGCGGCCGGCCAAGTTCGACGGCGGCGAGCATCTCGCTCGACTCCACATCGTCTTCGAGTCCGGACGTCCGTTCGGAGTACGCAACGACATACCCCGGCGGTGCGCCGCCGGGTCCGGCCGCGGTATCGCGCTCGAGCACGATCAGGAGGTGTTCTTCTTCCGGGCTCGCTTCCTGATTGAGACGGCGGACGACTTCCGCCGCGAGCACGGTATCACCCGACGGCAGGATGAACTGGTGCGCGTCACGCACGACGAAAGGCAGGCCGCGGAACGCCGCCGCCGTGTCGTCCGGGAGGGCCGATGCCGCGCGGGCAATGGCAGCGGCCCGGCGGGCGGAATCCACGCTCGCTAATCCCATCATCGAATCCATGGGGAGCGCCGTCGCGTGTCCCGAGGTGAAACCAACCGACCAGTCAGGCGGCGGCCCCTCGGCCGTGCTCACCGTGGCAGTCGGCCACGCGGTACACGTGCCGGTGAAGTTCCCCGCCGCGGCGCGTACAAGGGTCGCCGCGCCCGCGAGGCCGCGCCGCGAGAACAGATCCACGCGCGGATGCTGCCCGAGCACGGAATCATTGGCGGGCGCATCGGCCAACGTACTGTCAGTGTACCGTGGGAGCACCACCACACCCTCCGAGGTGTTCGTGCCAGACACCAGGAGGTCGGGACCAGCAAGTGTGTCGTTCCAGCCTGCCAGGTGATTCGCGCGTGCGGCGTCCGGTGTCGCCCCGGCCACGGCGGGCGGGGCGGGGGATGCCGTGCCGGCGTCACGCGCCGCACGCGAACGGTCACACCCGGTGATCGCAACGACGAGGCCCACGACACTCATCGCGGCGCCTGCTGCGGATCGCATGCCGGTGAAGATGCCAAGCGTAAGTGGCAGAGGATAGGGGTTTGCCAGAGCCTATCGCCGTGACGACCGCCATCGCGACCGCCATCGCGACCGCCATCGCGATAGCCACACCCATAACAACACGAGGTGCCCGTGTGTGCGGGCACCTCGTCGCGGCGCGCGAGTCGCCGGGCGGAGCCGGAACGCGACACGCTAGCGACGGGTCACCACGTTACTGGCAGGCGATGTCGCCCTCGACAGTGGCCGGTGTCGCCGGATTCGATACGGCGCCGTAGAACACCGCGCAGGTACCCGGGGTCGCCAACGGACTTGCTGCACTGGCGCTCCACCCCGTCGCGCTGGCCGTCGTGATGGTGACGGTCACGCCGGGAGAGTTGTTGAACTGCAGAGCACTCGTCGACATCGAGTAGACCGCATAGTTGTAGAAATACGACTCCTGCACGGTCGCGAGGTTGCGGAGATCCTCGTGCAACGCCGCTGCTTCGGCCGTGCCCTTCGTACTGGCGAACTTCGGAATCGCGATGGCGGCCAGGATGCCGATGATCACGACGACGATCAGCAATTCGATCAGGGTGAAGCCTTTTCGGGCCCGGCGGCCCCTCGTTTGGCGGCATGCGGGCTGAGATGGGTGCCTCGTCATACGCACCATGCAGGGCAATGCTGAGGCCGTTATGGCGGAATTTCGCTAAGTGATTGCCGCGTCGGCGCTTATACACACCCTCCCCGACGCTAGGCATGCCATTCCGGCCGTCGAAACGCGACGGATACCGCATCCTGCAATAGTGAATGTGGGCAGCGAACGCGGACCGGCGCAACGTCCGGCGACTACGAAGACTTCGCGTCGACCCAGTTGGCGCCCACGCCCACATCGACGACCAGCGGCACGCTCAGCTCCGCCGCGTGCTCCATTTCGCCAATCACGAGCCCCCGCAGCGCATCGGCCTCATCCGGCGGAGTCTCGAATACGAGCTCGTCGTGGACCTGCAGCAGCATTCGCGCGGAGCCCTGGGCATCGGCCAATCGGTGATGAATCCGGATCATGGCGATCTTGATGAGATCGGCCGCCGAACCTTGAATCGGCGAGTTCTGCGCGAGGCGTTCGCCGAAGGCGCGAATGTTGAAGTTGCGATCGCGAAGCTCCGGGATATAACGGCGGCGTCCGAAGATCGTTTGGACGTACCCGCGCTCCCGTGCATGGCTGATCGCCGAGTCGAGAAACGCGCGCACGCCCTGAAAGCGCTCGAAATACGTCGAGATGAAGAGCTTTGCCTCCGCGAACTCGATCTTGAGCTGCTGCGACAAGGCGTGCGCGCCCTGGCCGTAGATCGTGGCGAAGTTGATGGTCTTGGCACGCGCTCGCATTTCCGGCGTGACCGCATCGAGTGGCACACCGAAGATCACCGACGCCGTCTGCCGGTGAATGTCGCCACCCGCCTGAAACGCGGACACAAAGGCCGGATCGCCCGAGAGATGCGCGAGCAACCGCAACTCGATCTGCGAGTAGTCAGCGGTCACGAGCAGCCATCCGGCGCGCGGGATGAACCCGCGGCGTATGTCGCGGCCCAATTCGCGCCGGACCGGGATGTTCTGCAGGTTCGGATCGCTCGATGACAAGCGGCCGGTGGATGCGACCGTCTGGCTGAACGACGTGTGCAAGCGGCGGTCGGACGGGAGCAGCATGGCCGGGAGGGCGTCGAGGTACGTGCCCTCGAGCTTGAACAGCTCCCGGTACTCCAGGAGAAGCGAGGGCAGCGCATGCCCCGCGTCCGCGAGATCCTGCAGCACGCTGGCGTCGGTGGATGGGCCGGTCGCCGTCTTCTTCCGAACCGGGAGCTGCAACTTCTCGAACAGAATCGAGCGAAGTTTTGGATTGGAGTTGATGTTGAACTCCTCACCCGCCGCGACGTAGATCTCACGCTCGACGCGCTCCCGCTCGCGCTGGAACCGAGCCTTCAGCGACCGGAAGAGCTCCACGTCGATGGCGATGCCCGTCCACTCCATGTCGGCAAGCGCCTGCACGAGCGGCATCTCGATGTCCCGGAACAGCGGCATCAGCGCGAGCTCCTCGAGCTGCGGCTCGAAGATCGCCCGCAGAGCGGAGCGCCATGTCCGCGTCCTCGCACGAGTAATCGCGGGCGCAATCGACGGGCACGTGCTCGTACGGGATCTGGGCCTTCCCGCGACCGCAGAGATCCTCGTACGACGTCATCTGGTGATCCAGAAACTCGATCGCCAGCAAATCGAGCCCGTGCGACCGGCGGCCGGGATCCAGCACATAGCTCGCCAGCATCGTGTCGAAGTCGAGCCCCGCCAGCCGGATCCCGGCGCGCCGAAGGACGAGCAGGTCGAATTTGATGTTCTGCGCCGTCTTGCGGACCGTCGGATCCTCGAGCAGCTCGCGCAGGGGAGCCATCTCGGGGCGCGCCGAGTTCGGGAAGGTTGCGGACCGGAGACGATCGCGCCGGCCGCGATCGCCCGCGAGGCGATGGACTCCGCGCCGCGCGTGGTGCCCGCGGTCTTGCGCGGTTCGTCCTGCGCCAGCCCGGTCGCCCGCTCCACGATCCGGCCGGCGGCCATGAGATCGAGTTCCCCGGCGGCGCGCTCGGGGTCGCGGTGGCGAAGCGGCAGGTAGTATGCCTCGCCGGGAGCAACCGCAATCGCGAGCCCGGCCAGCGTGGAGCGGAGCGGATCGAACGCGACCGGCGAGCCGGGATCGGCGATGCCTTGGGTATCGATCGCACAGCTTCCAATCGCCCGCACGCGCGTCACGAGTTCCTGCAGCTCGGCGACCGTACCGACGGTCCGGTAATTCGTCGCCGTCTGCACCTTTTCGACCGTCGGCGTCGCCGTCGCTGACGGGGTCGCCCGCGTCGCTCGTCGCGGGCGGTAGCCCGAGGTCGCGCGCCAGCGAATGAAACTCCAGCTCGACGTAGAGCTCGCGCAACCGCGCCGTGTCGGGCTCGCGGACGCGCAACGCGTCGAGGTCCAACGTGATCGGGAGATCGTCTCGTATTGTTACTAACTCTTTGGACAGGAGCGCCTGCTCGCGAAACTGCTGCAGCGCCTCGCGGGGCCGCTTCTTGGTGACCTCCGCGGCGTGGTCGAGGATGGATTCCAGCGACCCGTAGCTGTCGACGAGTTCCCGGGCGGTCTTCTCACCGATGCCCGGCACGCCGGGCACGTTATCGGAGCTGTCACCCACCATCGCGAGATAGTCGGTGACGAAACCCGGCGCGACACCGAGACGCTCCGCCCCGTTCTCGACGCCCACCCACTGCTCCTCGACGCTGGCCGGACCGCCGCGGCCTGGATTGAGCAGCCACACCCCGGGCCGCACGAGCTGATGAAAGTCCTTGTCGCCGGAGACGATCACCACGCTCGCGCCCTGCTCCGTCCCCTGCCGGGCCAGCGTCCCGATCACGTCGTCGGCCTCGAAGCCGTTCAGGGTCAGGATCGGGATATGGCTGGCGTCGAGGATCGCGCAAATGCGCTCCATCCCGCGATCGAAGTCGGCCTGCAACTCATCGGTCAGCTTCTGGCGCGTCGCCTTGTACGCGGGATACCGCTCGTGCCGGAACGACAACCCCGAGTCGTTCACCCAGCCGAGATACCCGGGGCGATGCGTGGCCCGAAGACGCTGGAGGAAGTTCACCACGCCCCATGCCGCCGACGTATTCTCGCCCCGGCTCGTCGTCAGTGGTCTCGCGATGAGCGCATAGAACGCGCGATAGATGAGCGCGTAGCCATCGATGAGGAACACGCACGGGGACGTGCGAGGCGGAAGCTGCGGAGCCATGCCGAAAAAATAAGTGGTTGGCGGTGAGATCAGCGGCCAACCATCACCGCTCAACCCCGGCTCAGCACCGGCTCCTCAGCGCGCGGATACCACCGGGCCGCTAGCTCTTCCCGAAGAGCCCCTTCACCCGGGCGAACACCCCGCCCGCGCCGGGCGCGGCGGGCGCGGCGCGCCGCGATCCCGCCCCCGGCCCCGCCGACGTGGCCGCACGCAGGGCGTCGGCGAACTCGATGGTGCTCGCGAACCGGCCCGCGGGCTGCTTCGCGAGACCCTTCATCACGACCTCCGCCACCGCTGGCGCGAACGTCAGTCCCGGTTTCGCGGCGTTGAGCGCGATCGGCGGCTGCGTCAGCAGTTGCGTGAACATCTCGCGCGGGCTCTTCGCCACGAAGGGATGGGTGCCCGTGAGCAGATAGTAGGCGATGGTCGCCAGGCTGTATTGATCGGCCGCGGGCGTCACCATCTCACCAGACAGTGCCTCCGGCGCCACGTACAGCAGCGTCCCCACGAAGAATCCGGCGCGGGTCAGCCGATCCTCGGCCCCACTGTCCGTGTCAGCCGCGATCCCGAAGTCGAGCAACAAGACCCGCCGGGTCTGCGGGTCGTACATCACGTTGTCGGGCTTGAGATCGCGGTGGACGATCCCGGCGGCGTGCGCGGCCTGAACCGCGCTCGCGATCTGCCCGATGATCTCCACCACGTCGGCGAGCGGTAGCGGCGCGTGACGCTTCGCGTAGCGCTCGAGGAGCTCCCCGCTCGCCCACTCGATGGCGAGAAAATGCAACCCGGGTCGCGCCTCGCCGATCTCGATCGTGCGCACGACGTTAGGATGCGTGACCCGCGCGCCGTACTTCGCCTCGCGCACGAACCGCGTGATCGCGGTCTTGTCATCGCGGAGCTTCTCGCGGAGCACCTTGACGGCGCACAGCGCCGTACTGGGGATGCTCGGCGCGGAACACCGTGGAGGTCCCACCCTCCCCGATCTGGTCACGCAGGGTGAACCCTGCGAGCGTCGTTCCCACTAACTGCTCTCGCGCCACGCCGCGAAGCTAGGGGCGGCGGAGGTGTAAAGCAAATCAGTGGTTTGCGGGCACGTCCACCGGATCAACAGGGAGCCAAACGGTGAACGTCGAACCCTTGTGGAGCTCGCTCTCGAGCGTGATGTCACCGCCCAGCACCCGGGCCAGACGACGTGAGATGGACAGACCCAGGCCGGTGCCCCGATTCGCGGAATCACCCGTTGGCCCCGCGTCGATCTGCTCGAACTCCTCGAAAATCCGCTGCCGGTGGGGGACGCCGATCCCGGCGCCGGTGTCGGCCACGTGGATCGCGACACACGGGGCCTCCCCGGCCGCCGCGCGCCTGCGCAGCCACCGGTGAATCCGTGATGCGGGCGGTCACGGGCTCCGGGCGATGCAACGTCGCGGGCACCTCACTGGCTTCGACCACGTGGGCGCGCAGATCGATGCCGCCCGCATCCGTGTACTTGATCGCGTTGCCGAGGAGATTCACCAGGATCTGGCGCAGATGCGTGGGGTCCGTGCGCAGCCGCGGCAACGGCCCGCCGACGCCCAACGTCAGGACGAGACCCTTCTCGTTGACGAGCGGCTCGATGTCCGCGGCGACGTCGAGGATGAACGGCCGCAGATCGACCGGTTCGATGTGGAGCTCGACGCGGCCAGCGGCAATCTTCGCGAGGTCGAGAATCTGGTCGACGAGATGACGCAGATGCGTTGCCGACGCCTCGATTCGCTCGACTGGCGCCGCCTGGCGGGGGGTCAACTCACCGTAGACGCCGTCGCGCATCAGGTCGACGAACCCCACGATCGCATTCAGCGGCGTTCGCAGCTCGTGGGACACGGTTGCGAGAAACTCGCTCTTCGCGCGGTTGGCCTGCAGGAGCTCCTGCGACAGCCGTTCCAATTCGGCAGACCGTTCCGCCACGCGCCGAGACAGCCGCCGCTCGTGCAGCACCGAGACCGTCAGCACGCCGAGCGTCACCGCCGCAATGCACCAGAGACTGGTACGCAGGACGCGGTCACCGCCCGAGCGGGAGAGTTCGCGGTCGGCGATGTACACGACGGCGATCACGAACCCCACGACCGCTGCAACGGCTGCTGTAGAAAACCGAATCGGGAGCCGCATGACAGACCGCCGTTGACGCCGCTGGCGGGCGAACCTAACCTCCCGCCTATGACACCCGCCACCGATCCTTCGGCCCGCCGCGCCCAGCTCGCCGAGCTCCTGGTCCAGCGGTCCGTCCGCCGCGGGCACTTCACGCTCGCCTCCGGCCGGACCTCAGACTTATACATCGACGCCCGCCTCACGACAATGCACCCCGATGGGCTGTCGCTCATCGGACCACTGGCACTCGAGTTGCTTGAGGCCAGCCAATGGGGCCGCGACGTGACCGCGGTCGGGGGCCTGACGCTCGGCGCGGATCCGATCTCGTACGCGATCAGCTACGCGAGCGCACTCGCGGCGAGAGCTGCCGCGCGGCGCCGGCGCCGGGACTCCCGGCGCGCGCGCCGCTCCGCGCCTTCACCGTCCGGAAAGAGGCCAAGGCCCATGGCACCGGCAAACTGGTGGAGGGTCCGTTCGAAGCCGGCGACCGCGTCGCCATCATCGAGGATGTGATCACGACCGGAGGCTCGGCGCGACGGGCAGTCGAGGCGGTGCGCGCGGCGGGCGGCCAGCGTCGCGGGCGTTCTGGCGCTCGTGGATCGCGAGGAGGGTGGCCGTGAGGCGATCGAGGCACTGGATCTCCCCGTGCTCGCGCTCGTGCGGCGGCGGGATATCAGCGCGACGCCGGGAGCAGTCTAGCCACGCGCACCACCACGTGCACCACCACGTGCACCACCGCGTGCACCGTCGCCGTTCACGGATGGCGGCGTGATCACGGGCGGCGCCAGCGGCGAGAACGTGCGAAGGGCGGGGAGAAAGGCGAGGACCAGGCTCGTACGGAAGTACTCCAGCATGCGCTCGCCGTCGAAGGCCTTGCGGAATGCGGACGGCGTCAGCTGCAGCCGGAGTTGCAGATGCCGGCCAAAGCTCTGCGGAGACGAGTACTCGAGATGCGTCGCGACCGTCGCGATGGAGGCGCCGCGATCCTCCAGCAGCGCGGCCGCGCGCGTGAGACGAGCCGTCGCGAGATAGGCCTTGGGCGACGGGAGTCCCTTGCGCGCGAAGCGGCTCACGAGCGTCGTCGGGGTCACCTCGAGCGCATACGATAGCGCCCGGACGGTCGTGAATTCAGCGGGCGCGGTGAACAGCGCGGTGAAGAACCGTTGGCAATCCCACGGGGCGTCCCGCAGATCGGACGCGAGGCGCGCCGTCGCGGCGCTCTCGACATCCGATGCCCGGTCCACTCGTCGCGACAGCACGTCACGGAGCGCGCTCCACCCCGCGGGGACCCGGGCATCGATCAGCGTCCGGATACCACTCCGTCCAAGTGACAGCAGTGCCGCTGGAGCGTGCCGGTCCGCTTCAGTCAGGAGCGCGACCGCCGTGACGCGCGGATAATCGCGCACGATGCTCGCCACACGGGCGGTGACTGGCACCCCCGTCCCCGTGAGGCAGCATTTGACCGAAACCAGAATGGCGCCGACCCCGCGATGGCGGACGTCACGCGTCACCTCGTCGATCGAATCCCGATGCAGCGTGTCGTACAGCCCGACTCCGACTGCATCGACGCGACTGCGCTCGGGCGCGGTCAGCATTGTGGACACCAGCGGATGCCGAATCATGGGCGTCGTGTCATCGCGGCCCACGGATATCAGGGCGCGGTCACGCCGGTGTCATCGCTGGCCGCCGCGGGGCGATGTTAGATTTCCGGCGTCGTCATCCCGCACAGTGCCGTCGGTCGGACGGTCGCGACACGGGGCCGGGCGCCGCAAGGCCACCGGTCACCGATCGAGGAAAGTCCGGGCTCCGCAGGGCAGGCTGCCAGGTAACGCCTGGGCGCGCAGCGATGCGCGACGGAAAGTGCCACAGAAAACAAACCGCCGATGGCCTCCGAGCGATCGGGGGATCAGGCAAGGGTGAAACGGTGGCGGCCGAAAGGCCGCGGACGGGTAAGAGCCCACCGCGCTCACGGCAACGTGGGCGGCACGGTAAACCCCAGCTGGAGCAAGGCCAAATATGCGGCGAGGGGTGGCCCGCCCCGATCAACACGCCGCGGGTAGGCTGCTGGAGGATGCGGGCGACCGCATCCCGAGAGAAATGACCGTCCGGACCGCAAGAGATCGCGGCCCGACAGGACCCGGCTTATAGACCGGCGGTACGCGGATGGCGGCTAACGTACTCGATCGGCGGGTAGGAACATCGGACGATGAGAGGTACCACGAGCCGGGGACTCGGCTCCGCGCTGGCGTACCTGGTGCTGGTGGTGGCTGGATGCACGCCAGCGCCCGCGCCACGGCCCGCGCCGGCACCGGCCGCCGCACCACCACAAGCGGTCGTGCCTGCAGAGCATGGCGGGGCTCCGGCGCGCTTCGTGACCGGCCACGCCGCCTACGACATTACCGCGACCGGCCTCGTCTCAGACCCCAATGACACAACAGGTCATCAGGATACCGTCGTCACGACGACGACGCTGGCGTACGATACGCGCCTGGTGGGCGCGCAACTCGAGGCGAGTGGCGAGATCATTTCGCGCGTCATGTCCACGGCGACGTCGCGTTCGGACACGAGTCGTGCGACCCGCACCACGTTCCGGGCGACAGTCGACACCGCGTCGGGGGTCGTGACACTGGCGCCGAACTCCGCCACGTCGCCGGCTCCTTGCGGAGGCCGGGATCCCAGCACGGATCAGGCGCGGAAGCTCGCCACCACGCGCCCACGATCGTTTGTCGCTTCCGCGACGTGGCACGACGTGGTCAACGACAGCTCATGTCTCGGTGGCCTCCCACTCGTCTCACGGTCAACCCACGTCTACACGGTAGCCCCGCAAGCCGCCGCCGATCCGGTCACGGGTTTGCCCGCGGTGCTGATCTCGCACACCAGCGCGACCACCATGGCGGGGAGCGGTCACCGGGCAGGCCACTACATCACGCTCTATGGCAGCGGCACGGGAACGACTGAGGAGTATTACGATCGCCGGAGCGGGCTCCTCCTGTCTGCGCACACGGCGGCCTCGCTCGATCTCGATATCACGCTAAGCGGACACGTACAGCACCTCCATCAGCAAGCCGACTGGCGAGCCAAGCTCAAAGCCCCACCGCGATAGCCCCACCGCGACAGCCGCACGCGAGTCCGGACAGGCGTCAGGGACACGCGGCCCGCGCCCGGGCGGGTCCGACGGGGAGAGCGCCCCGGGAGGCACTAAACAGCTGGACTTCAATGTGCGTGAACTCCCGGGCGTCGGACGCCGCGAACGCCGACCCGAGGTCGGCGGCGATCGCCTGTGCGCACGCGGGCGAATCCAGGTGGCTCAGAACGAGCCACACCCGCGGCGACCCGCGGCGGAACTCGTCCACCGCGGCGGCGAGGGATTGCCCATGGTCCGGTCCCCGTGGCGGGGCGCTGGGCGCCTCGCCCCGCAAGCTCCGATAGAGATCGAACGGGATATGTGTGTACGGCGCATAGAACACGATCCGGTCGCCGGCGGCAGCATGAGCGAGGACATAGGCTGTCGCATCACGCCAATTCTCCTTTTCGAGCCGCGTGTAGTACCACGTGATGCTCACGCCATCCAGGGAGAGTGCCAGCAGCAGCATGGCCATCGACCAACGTGGGGGCCACACTGATCCGAGTGCGGCAGCTCCCGCGAGCGCGAGCGGAGGGATGCAGATCGTCATGTAACGCTGGTCGATGACCGGAGCGACGACGAGCGATGTGACGACCGTGATCGCGACCGGCACCCCGAGCCAGAGCAGCACCAGGGTGTAGCGCCAACGCGCCGGGGCGGCGATCCGCTGCCACCCGATGGACAGAGCGAGCGGCCCGGCCACCACGAGGGCGATCACGGCAAAGAGACCCCACGGCGACGTCGGATGGATGACCGGCGACAGTATTCCGGCCATGCGACCCTGATGTGCCGCGGCAATCCAGTCGATGTTGTGGTGCGGCCGCCGGAGAAAGAGCAGGAGCGGCCAAAGCAGCGCGACCAAGGCGCCTGTACACGCGACGACGACGCGGGCCGAGATACGCCCCGGCACGGGACTGCCAGTCACGCCGGTGCGTACGGGGAGCCAGAGCGCGACAGCAGCCTGCGCGAGTAGCACAAGCGCGGCGTAGAAGTGCGCGTAGACCGAGAGCGCTGCAACGAGCACGTACAGAGACCAGGCGCGCCATGCCGGGCCGCCGGGGCGTGCATCCGCGGCACGCAGGAGCAACCACCAGGAGACGATCGACAGCAGTAGGACCAGCGCATAACTCCGCGCTTCCTGCGAGGCCCAGAGACGGCCAGCGTCCACGGCAAGAAGCAGCGCCGCGGTGAGTCCCGTGGTCCGGCCGAAGAGTCGGGCTCCCACAGCGTAGAGCGCGGGCACAGTGAGCGTGCCGGCGATACACGACAGGAGCCGGACAGTGGTCTCCCGGCCGCCTAGCGGCAGCCATGCCCGCAACGCGAGGTAGTAGAGCGCCATGTTGGCTTCGGTCGTGCGAATCGTGCGCACGAACGCGGGCCACGGCTCCTGCGCCAGACCGACGGAGAAGGCCTCGTCCAGCCAGTAGCTGTTATGGCCGAGACGCTGAAGGCTGAGCGCCGCAGCGAGCACACTGCACCCGCAGAGCCACGCCGCCGCGCGGCGTGGCGTCAATTCAGTCTACCAGCCGGAGCGGCATGACCAGGCACAGATACTTCGCCGGATCGCTCCATCCTTCGGGCTCGATCGTCGCGGCGCTGTCGGACGCCTTGAACGCAATCCGGACATCCTCCGTCGGCATGTTCCGCAAGATCTCGAGGATGTACGACGCATTGAACCCGATGTCGAGCGGATCCCCGGTATACCGAATTGCCAACTCGTCCTGCGCTTCGCCGAGGTCGGGGGTCTGCACGCTGAACTTCATCATGCCGGTATTGAGCGACATCCTGATGCGGTGCGTCTGATCGGACGCGACGATCGCCATGCGTCGCAACGCCCCGGCGAGCGATGCCTTGTCGACGATAGCGATGCGGTCGTTGTCTCGTGGAATCGCTCGTTCGTAGGGTGGGAACGGTCCTTCGATCAACCGGGTGAACACGGAGGTCAGCGGCGATCGGAACCCCAAATGATTCTCGCCACGCGCGATCTCGAGATCCTCCTCGGCAGGAAACAATCGGCGGACCTGGTCGAGAGCTTTGGGAGGAACGATCAAATCAGCCGAGCCACCGGTCCCGCCCGCGATGGGGACGTCCATCTTTGCCAGGCGGTGCCCGTTGGTCGCGACCATACGCATCCGATCGGGACGCAACTCCCAGAGGACGCCGTTCAGAATCGGGCGGCTTTCCTCTGTCGACACCGCAAAGATGGTGTGCGAGATCAGCTGATGGAGATCGGCCGACTTGATCCGCCAGGCGTCCGCGAAGCGGACGCTCGGAAAGGTCGGAAACTCGTCCCGCAGGATTCCAAGAAGCTTGAACTTCGACTGGCCGCACTCGAGCGTGACGCGCTGTTCACCGGCGGTCGCGAACTTGACCGGCGACGGCATGAGCTCCCGCGCGATCTCCGCCAACTTCTTCGCGGGGATGGTGACCGCGCCGGCAACGTCAACGTCCGCCAGGACCTCGGTGCTCACGGCGATATCGAGGTCCGTACCGGAGAGCCGAATTCCCTTATCCGTGGTCTCGATCAGAATGTTTGCGAGTACCGGGAGCGTCGTCTTGCTGGGGATGCTCGCCGCGACCATGGCGAGACCTTCCTGCAACTTTTCCCGCGAGATCGTAAACCGCATTCACGCTCCCCGAATTTTCGGAAACCAAAACTGACTCCGCCCGATCGGACCAGCTCTGCGGTCCCGTGCCATCCATCAGGGGCGTGTGATACCGGCAGGCCGAGCCGCTGCGACGCGAACAATATGCCGCATCGGGGCGTGCGTAAATGCCGCTCGCAGGTTTGGCATCCCCCCGATACATCCCGGACAACGGATCGGCGCGATGGATCGCGACGACATGGTGGTGCCGAACATCAGTCCGGGATTTGATTCAACCGGCGACCACGGCCCCTCGCGGCCGATGGTCCGTCGAGGGTCCGACCTCCGCCGTCACCCACCACAATGCGATCTGCCAACATCGACTGCTTCTCTAGTACTGCTTTACTATAAGAATTTAAGAGCTAGTAGTCGTAGTAGAGGCTGTGGAACGTCGTGGGAACCGGTGGAACTCGTTGACTGGTAGCGATTTATATATGTGAAACAGATCTGTTGGCCGGTGTGGGAAAACACGCCTATTTCAACATTGGGTGTGGGTAAGTCACATCGGGGGCGACGATATCCGCACCCGCTGTGTAAACAAACGTTTTTAGCGTAGTCTTTCCAGCGCGGAGCGCAAGTTTTCCACACGAGCGGAAAAACCGGCATTGGCGGCGTTCTCGGTCGCGACGCGGTCAAGGCTGTGTATGACGGTAGAGTGATCCCGGCCGCCGAATGCGTTGCCAATCTCGACGAGTTGCACGTTGAGAAGCTCGCGGCACAAGAACATGGCCACCTGGCGTGGGGTCGTGAGCGCTTTGGTTCGGGTCTTGGACTTGAGTCCATCGGCGGTAACGCCCCACTCCTTGGCGACCGCATCCTGGATCACCTGCACTGTGAGGCCGGCGGCAGACCGGCCCCCACCATCGCTGCGGATCCGGGCGTCGTCGCGGTTGTTGCGGAGCTTGTCGTGCAGCGCTTCTGCGGCGACGTCCACCGTGATCGCGCGGTGCCGCAACGATGCGTAAGCGAGCAGCTTGATGATGGATCCTTCCAACTCGCGGATGCTCGAACGGACGTGCTCCGCGATGAAGCGGATGACATCCTCCGGGATCGTGTGTTCGAGATGGTCGAGTTGCGCCTTGTGCTGCAGGATGGCGATCCGGAGTTCGAGATCCGGCGCTTCGATATCGGCGACCATTCCCCACTGGAAGCGACTCACGAGCCGAGCTTCGAGGCCCGGGATTTCCGACGGCGGGCGGTCGCTCGTGATGATGATCTGCCGGCCGGCTTCGTAGAGCGCGTTGAACGTGTGGAAGAACTCGTCCTGCGTGGCTTCCTTGCCACGGAGGAACTGGACGTCATCGATGAGCAGGAGATCCGTTTCGCGATAGCGGCGGCGGAAATCGTTCGTCGTGCGTCCCTGGATCGACGCGACGAGCTCGTTGGTGAATTGCTCGGTCCCGACGTAAGTAATTCGGGTGTCCGGCACGCGTGTGACGATCTCGTGTGCAACGGCCTGCATCAGGTGTGTTTTGCCGAGCCCGGTGTCTCCGTAGAGAAAGAGCGGGTTGTAGACTTTGCCGGGAGCTTGGGCAACAGCTTGGGCCGCTGCCGCGGCGAAATCATTGGAGTTACCGATGACGAAGTGGTCGAACGTGTATCTATCGCTTAGTGGCGCTATATTCGCGCTATTATGGTGCTGTGGTGGCCTTATCTGATCGGCGGGCAGCGCTACGAAAAGGTCCATCTGCGGCCTCGTTCTCCGCTCTTCATCCACTCTGAACACCACGGACAGCGGGTGTCCAAGCGCAACCGGAGCGTAGGCGGCAATGAGATGCGAGTGCTTGGAATCGTTCCAGTCCGCGGCGAACTGATCCGGGGCGCCCACGACTAGAGCGTTCCCATCGAAGCGAAGCGCCTTCGTGGGCTCGAGCCAGGTGCGAAACGTTTGTTCCGTCAGGTCGTGGCGCGCGTGATCAAGAAGCCGCGACCAGGCCTCGGACGGAGAAAGAGTTGAGAGTGACGCGTCTGGCATCGAGGATCGTGAAGGGCGGGCGAAGATGAATTCGCAATGTGGGAAAGTCAATCACGCGAGGACCAACCGCGCCACGGCGCATTCCGCTAACTTGATCTATGTGCACGGCGGTCATAGCTTTCCGGGCTTTGCACGACTAATCGACCGACATTCGGAGCAGCCGCCCCATGGGCAAGCCCACATATCGCCCCCGCAATAAGCGCCGCATCAAGAAGCACGGATTCCGCACCCGCATGGCGACGCGCTGGGGGCGCGAAGTCCTGAGCCGACGCCGCAAGAAAGGCCGCAAGCGGCTGACCGTCCGTTTACCCAGTAAGTATTCCGGCGCCTAACGGGCTGCCGCGGACAGACCGGCTCACCAAAGCACAGGAGCTCGCGGCGGTGCGACGGTCCGGGACGCGGATACGCGTCGAGTATTTGGACGTGCGCGCGATGCGGTCGGCGCTGCCGCACGCTCGGGTGGGGTTCGTCGTTCCCAAATACGGTCATTCGTCGGTCGACCGCAACCGTCTCAAACGCCGGCTCCGGGAGCTCGTGCGCACGCGCCTGCTTCCGTCGCTCCGCCCCGCAGCACAGGCGGACGCGGCATCCGCCGCCACTGCGTTCACCGCGACCGCGTTGGCGCCCGTCGACGTCGTCGTGCGGGCATTGCCCACCGCCTACACCGCACCGTTCTCCGCGCTCGCCGCGGAAGTCGGCCGAGTGTACCAGGGGGTGCGTGACCGCATGAGCACACGGACCGCGGACTGAGTTCTCGCGATGGGCCAGTCGCAATCGCCACCACCGGCACCGGCACCCGGCCCCGGCGCCGCGTTCGACGACACCGGCGCCTTCGTCTACGGCGTCCTCCGCCGCAGCGGAACGCGCACGCGGACGGCGCGGGATCTCATGGTGGCTCGGCCAACCCCTCGTCTGGGTCGTGCGGGCATACCAGGTGGGTGTGTCACCGCTGCTTCCCGCGTCGTGCCGTTATTATCCAAGTTGCTCCGCGTACGCAATTGAGGCGCTCAACCGCTACGGTGCCTGGCGCGGCAGTTGGCTCGCAGCTCGGCGGATTGCTCGATGTCATCCATTTCATCCGGGTGGATACGATCCCGTCCCTTGATCGCGCAGTCGCAGGATCCGTTGCGAGCTCGCGTCGTAGAACTCAGCGGAGAGCTCGCTCCAGAGTTCGCTCTCGCCCGCCGGCATCATCCGGAATCTCGTGATCCCATGATGGACCGACGTTTTCTATTGGCGCTCGCGCTGTCAGCGATCGTGATCATCCTGACCGAGTCGCTCTTCCCGACCGCCATACCCGGCCGCGGTGCGCACGGAGCCGACTCCGCCGCCGTCGCCGCGACGGCGAACGCGCCGCGGCCACGCCGCGAAAGACCAGCCAGGTGCATCACCCGCGGCTGCGCAGGCTGCTGCACCGGCTGCTGCCACATCCACCGCCACATCCACCGCCACATCCACCGCCACATCGCCGCTGCTCGTCATCGCCGGCCGCGACACCGGCGACATCATCGGCCGTGGCACACGCCAACACACCGGCAGCGGGCGTGCTGAGCGCGGCCGCCGCGGTCGCAGCATCCGGTGTTCGCATCCCCTGCCGCCGCCGAAACACTGACAGTCACGACCCGGCGCACGCGCGTCGCCTTCTCCAGCGTGGGAGCCGCTCCGGTCGCGGTCACGATGCGCGACTACCGCTCAACGGTCCGCTCGGACGCCGATAGCGCCAGCCGGCCGCAGGTCGAACTCGCACGGCCGGGAGAGCCGCTGCTCCGGTACCACATCATCATGGGGCACGACACGCTGGCACTGGACCGCGTGGTGTTCCGCGGAAGCGCGGCGCAATCCCCCGACGGCGCACCCCAGGTGACGTACCAGGCCCAGGTTGCACGGCCAGCCGGACCACCGGCGCCGGTGACGATCCAGTACCGCTTCGGCCCCGACGGGTATCTGTCACAGGTGACGGGCACTGTCGGCTTGCAGCCGGCAGCGACGACGGGTTCGGCTGCCCCCAGTGCGGCCGCAGGATATCTGCTGGTGGATCTGCCGAGCGGGTTCCCATCGTACGAAGCGGACAGCATGGACGATCTGCAGCAGCTGGCCTACGTGATCAAGCCGGTGCACGAAGATCCGTCGAGTATCGCGTTCGGTCACCTCGATCCAGGACAGGCCGAGTTGCGCGAGGGGCCCGCGGAGTGGGCGGTCGCCAAGGACAAGTATTTCCTGGTCGGTATTCTCGCCGCCGACAGCGTGCGTGCGCATCAGATCGCCGAGATGGATCTCGTGGGCCAGCCGCGCGCCGGGAAGCTCGCGACGCGTGGCGCGGCGGTGATCGTGCTGCCGCTCGCTGCGGGCGCGGCCAACGCAGGCGGAGGCGCGACCTTCGCCTTCCAGCTCTACGCGGGTCCTCAGGAGTATCGCCGGCTTCGGGCCATCGGGCACGACTTCGAGAATCTCAATCCGTACGGCGGATTCCTCCACCCGATCCTGCAGCCCTTCGTGACGCTGGTCGTGCAGACCGTGCTCTGGCTACGCCAGACGTTGCAGATCAACTACGGGTGGGTCCTGGTCATTTTCGGCGTGGTCATCCGGTTTCTGCTCTGGCCCGTGAACCAGCGGGCGATGCGGACGAGCATCAGAGATGCAGCGGTTGCAGCCGGAACTGGCGGAAGTCCAGACGAAGTACAAGAACGACCGGATGAAGCAACAGGAGGAGATGGTCCGTGTGTACCGGGAGCACGGGATGAGTCCGTGGAGTCCGATCGCGGGGTGTCTCCCAATGATGCTGCCGCTCCCGATCTTCGGCGCGCTGTATTTCGTCTTCCGAAACACCATTGAGTTCCGCGGTGTGCCCTTCCTCTGGCTGCACGACATTTCCGCCCGGGATCCGTATTACATCATGCCGATCCTGATGGGCGCGTCGTCGTTCCTCGTCTCATGGGTCGGCATGCGCAACTCTCCGCCGAATCCGCAGACGAAAATGATGGGATACATGTTCCCCATCATGATGACGGTGTTCCTCGCCAAGGTCGCCGCTGGGCTCAACCTGTACTATCTGGTCCAGAATCTCGCCACGCTTCCGCAGCAGTGGATCCTCGCGAACGAGCGTGCCAAGTCCGGTGCCGGCGCGACGTCGTCGGCCGGGCCCGCCGGCGGGGGCGGTGGCCGTGGCGGTGGCCGTGGCGGTGGCGGTGGCTCCGGCGGCGGCGGAGGTGCGAAGCAGCGCCCGAGCGGCGGAGCCGCGGGCGGTTCTGTCGCGGCCGCGGCCAAGGCACCGTAGTCCAGATCGCGTAGAGGACCAGGAGCGCCGGAGCAGCAGCAAGGAGAGCGATGCACCCGGACGACACCATCGTAGCGCTGTCGACGGCGCCGGGACGTGCCGCGCTCGCGGTGGTCCGGGTGAGCGGCCCCCAGGCGCTGGCGATCGCAGGGGCAGTCGTTCGGCCCTGGCCGATCGAGCCGCGAACGGTGCGGCGGTGCGCGGCGCGAGATAGTAGCGGCGCGATCGTGGATCGTCCAGTCGTCACCGTTTACGCGGCACCGCGATCGTACACGGGCGAGGATGTCGTCGAGCTCACCACGCACGGCGGAGCGGCCGCGCCGGCGTCGGTGATGGCCGCCCTTGTGGCAGCCGGGGCCCGTCCGGCCGAACCCGGCGAGTTCACGCGCCGAGCGGTTCTCAACGGGAAGTTGGATCTCGCGCAGGCTGAGGCGATCGGGGACTTGATTGGCGCCGGGAGCAGCGCGATGCAGCGGGCGGCGCTCGCCCAACTGGACGGTGGCCTGTCCGCCCGGATTCGGGCGCTTCGATCGGCGGTCCTCGAAGTGGAAGCGCTGATCGCCTACGACATCGACTTCCCCGAAGAGGACGACGGCCCCGTCGCCCGCGAGCGAGTTACAGCGTCAGCGGCCAGCGCGGCCAGCCAGATTGGTGATTTGTTGGCCACGGCCCCAGCGGGAGAGTTGGTGCGGGCGGGAGCCGTCGTCGTTTTCGCCGGCGTCCCGAATGCTGGGAAGTCGTCGCTCTTCAATGCACTGCTCGGGTGCGCGCGTGCGCTGGTGAGCGATGTACCCGGGACGACGCGTGACACGATCGAGGCCATCGCCGAACCTGCTGGCGCGCCCTTTCCGCTGCGGCTGGTCGACACGGCGGGCCTGCGGGAGACTACCGACGTCGTGGAGCGACTTGGCGTCGAGGCGAGCGGCCGTGCCGCGGCCGGGGCCCACGTGGTGCTGGCGTGCGGCGAGACACGAGAGGCGATCGCCACTGCGGTGCGGCGAGTGGGCGCGCTGACGCAGGCGCCGGTGATCGGCGTGTGGACAAAGCGCGACTCGGGTCCGGCCGGTGTCGTGCGCGCCGCGCGTGCTCCGGCCGCGAGGACGGCGAGAGGTCCGGAGTCCACGCCAGAGGCCACGCTGGATTCGACTGCCGATTGTGCGGTCGTCGCGGTCAGTGCGATGTCGGGCAACGGGTTGCACGAGTTGTTGGACGAGGTCGTCGCGACGGTGGCAGGCCGGTGGAACGTGCCGGCGCCGGAGATGCCGATCGTGACGCGCGCTCGTCACCTCGCGGCGCTGACGCGAGCCGCGGGAGAGCTGGCGCAGTTCCAGGCGGCTTGGGCGGCGCGATCGCTGCCCGCGATCGTCGCCGCCGTACATTTGCGGGCGGCGGTCGAGGCGCTGGAGGAGATCATTGGCGTGGTGAGTGTCGAGGATGTGCTCGAGCGGGTCTTCTCGGAGTTCTGTGTTGGGAAGTAGGCCGGGAAGTAGGGCGGGAAGGAGTGACGGATGTTTGCACCTCGCTCATTTTTTCCTCTCTCGCTTTTCGCTCCAGACCAATTATCTTCTCGCGCCATCCGATCGCGCCGCCACCCGCGCCCCGGCTGTTGATGCTCATCAATCTGCTACCCGATTTTCTCTCAGTACTCAACAGCACGGATCGGATCGCTGCGTATTACCGCTACTTCGACACCCATCGTCATTTGCTCGGGGCGTATTGGCAGAACTACGTCCTCGATCCGGATGGCCCGCATTTTCAGGAAGTCGTCCGCTCAGCCGCGCTCGCGGATCGCTCGGATCTGACCGCGACGCTCGAGCGATGTGACGTCGCCGCGCTCGCCCGGCGCACCGAGGCGCAGTGCGCGGAGCTGCTCGCGCTGGATACCGATGTCGACGTCGTGCTCATGGTGGGCGTCGGGGCCGCGAATGCGGGCGAGCTCGTCGTCGCGGGGCGGGGCATCGCGTTCGTGTGTCTGGAGCATTTCACCGGTGTCGCGAATCCCGACACGCAGGGACTCGGCCTTGACTCGGAATTGATCCCGATGTGGCTCTCGCACGAGATCGCCCACGCGGTGCGGTATACGTCGCCGAGCTCGCGGAGCGAGATGGCCAAGTTGATTGCCGACGCGGAGGGCTATTACTCATATTGGGAGACCGGACGCCGCGCGGCCTTGCGGGAGCTCGTGCTCAACGAGGGGCTCGCCGTGCACGTGTCGCGCGTGATCAGTCCCGGCCATGCCGCGTGGGAGTACTTCGGATACGGGCGCCGCCAATACGCGCGCGTGCGCGAGCTCGAAACCGTGATCGAACGGTCCGCGGCGGCGGATCTCGACCGCGCGGGGCTGGGGTTGCGGCTTCGATATCTTTCCGGCGGCGTCAGCGACCACGCACGGACGGTGGATCGGCTCATACTGCCCGAACGCAGTGGCTACTATCTCGGGGCACGTATGGCCGAGCCGGCGATTGCGGCCCATGGGCTGGCATGGGCCGTGCGCGCGAGTGCGGAAGAGATCACGACACTTGGCAACGCCGCGGCGGCGACGGCGTAAATGGGCTACCATAGCACCTCGCCAACGCGGCTCGCTCACTCAGCATCTCGCGAGCGCGGCATCTCGCTAACTTGGGCCCGATGAAAGAATACCAGGCGGTGATGGTCCGATTGACCAACCATCCGCGCGACGACGAAGACGCGCTGACCGACCTGCTCAATGAGCGAAGCCGGAGCGGCTGGGAGCCGGCGCTGCTCTCGCACAGTGGTGCGACGGGCGCCGCACCGGGTGGGCCGGGTCGCCTGACCGTGGTCTTCCAGCGCGTCACCACGGGCGACCGGTAGCCAGCTAGGGAGTAGATCGCCAGCGTCGTCAGCTGGGTCGCAAGCTGCCCGAACGGCACTCCCATTGGATCCGCCAGGCGGCCGGCCGCATCCCGCCGATACTACTATATAGTGGCATACCCCGAGGGCCTCGGGGTCCTGCGAGGCATCCGGTGGCCTGACATGGCCATCCTGCAGGAAGATCTTCCCATAATCCGGGCCACCCTTCACCCGCCCCTATGCCCGGGATCCGATCACTATTCGTCGTGACATGTGCACGAGGTTTGCTGCGAAAACCACGCACATTTCAGCAGCAACTCACAGGATTAAGTCAGAACGCCCGCTTGGCGGCATGCCGGGTGGCAGTTTTGTCCGAAAATGGCCTCTCGCACCCTTGCGTTTTGTCACGGGCTCCCCAGATTAGGCCCCCGTCATCTCCTCGTCCCCGATGCTGATTGGCGGGGGCTTCTCGTGTGCCGGTGTCACTGCGTCGACCGACCGGCTGTGAGTGGCTCACGGTCAGCCAGCCAAAGCGAGGAGAGACGTTTGGAGGGTCTCATCGAGGGAGACCGTTCCAGTCCGACGAATGGTTACACAGGTCGGGCGCGACCTGGGCGAGAGGTACTCGACGTGTTCGGTTCACGCGTCGCGTGGTATGAGATTGACCGCCCACGTCCCAGAGTCCCAATTCCAGGAGGATTCATGCGTATCTCGCGATTCATCATAGCGGGTACGATGTGCATCATGCTCGCCGGCGTTCCGGCTCAGAGCGTATCGGCCCAAGAGCAGGTCGAGACCAGCACCAAGAGCGCGATGAGCGCGCCGACGTTCACCAACGTCACTGATGAGATGTTGTTGAAGTCGCGCTCAGACGCTGGCAAGAACTGGCTGATGTATGGGCGCGATTACAACAACCAGCGATGGTCGCCACTCTCCCAGGTCAATACGGCCACCGTCCGAGGACTGCGGGTGAGCTGGATCTATCAGACCGGCATTTCCCGGCTGGGCTCATTTGAGGTCAGCCCGGTGGTGGTTGATGGCGTCGATGTACGTGACGACGCCCTACGACGTCGCGATGGCGGTCGACGCACGCACCGGTAAGGAGATCTGGCGGTACGAGCACAAGCTCGGCACCAACATCTTCTGCTGCGGCCCGAACAACCGCGGTGTCGCGATCTCCGGCGGCACGGTCTACATGCTCACCCTCGATGCACGGCTCGTTGCGCTCGATGCGCAGACCGGCAAAGTGAAGTTCAACGTCGAAATCGCCGACCCTGAGGCCGGCTACAGCGAGACCCAGGCGCCGATCATCTTCGGCGACAAAGTGCTCATTGGTATCTCCGGCGCCGAGTACGGGATTCGTGGTTTCGTCCGCGCATACAACAAGGAGACGGGCGAACAGGTGTGGAACACGTACACCACCCCGGACCAGGGTTGGGAAGGAAAGTGGTCGGAGAAGACGTGGGAGGGAGACTATTCCCTCCATCGGGACATCACGAAGGAGAAGGCCGACCTGCCGAAGTACTCGGACGCGTGGCAGCGTGGCGGCGGGTCGGTCTGGATGAATTCCGCGATCGACGCCGGCACGAAGACGATGTACGTCGCCTCGGGGAATCCGTCGCCCGATCTGGACGGCGGCGTGCGGCCCGGCGATAACCTCTACACCGACTGTATCATGGCGCTCGACATCAATACCGGCGCACTGAAATGGTACTACCAGGAGGTTCCACACGACGTGTGGGATCTCGACGCGACGAGCCCTCCGGTCCTCGTGACGCTCAAGGACGGTCGCAAGGCCGTCGCTGAAGCCGGCAAGACCGCATGGGTCTACATCCTCGATGCTGAAACCGGCAAGCTGATTCGCAAGTCGGCGCCGTTCGACCGGATCGAGAACATGTTCGGCCAGCCGACCGCCGAAGGCACGCGGATGCTGCCGGGCGCGAACGGCGGATCGGAGTGGTCACCGATGTCGGTGAATCCGACACTGGGATACAGCTACGTGGCCGGTCTCGAGCAGCCGATGCACTACATTACGCACAGCGCGCCGTTGGAAAAGGGAAACTGTGGCTCGGATCGGCGTTCAAGGCCGTGCCAGGCGAGACGCAATACGGCACGTTCACGGCGATCGATTTGAACACCGGAAAAATCGCGTGGCAGAACAAGATGGACCAGCCGATGATGGGTGGCTCGCTCGCGACGGCCGGCAATCTGGTCTTCACCGGCGAAGGCGACGGACGGTTCGACGCGTTCGATGCGCGCACCGGTAAGCTCCTCTGGAACTTCAAGGGAGGCGCGGGCTGCAACTCCGCGCCGGTCACCTACACCCTGGGCGGTACGCAGTACATCGCGGTCGCATGCGGCGGCAATTTCCAGCTCGGCTATCCGCTCGGAGACGCGGTGCTGGTGTTCTCGCTACCGAGGGCGACGGCACCGGCCGCGGCGAAACCCGCGGCGGGAAGCACGGGGCGATAGGCTGCCGGTCCATCGTGGCGGGGCGGCGGGCGGCGGATGACGCCGGTATGACTCGGTGCAGAGGGGTCGTGTTGAAGACGTGAGGACCATGGGGAAGGGATGACGGTCGTAGGGCCGGTTGCGGTGGCATGCAGTGTGATAGCGCTGGCACCGCGCAATGGGCGGCCGCAAGCACCGGGTCCGGCCAGTGCGGAAGAACGGGCGAGTGCTGATACGGGAATAGCGGGCCGTGCGTCCCACGAAGGGACATTCTGGCAGGGACTTTCGGCAAAGGACAAGGATGCGTACGTCAAGGCGTTGCTCGCTGGCATACGGTCCGCGCAGGTAAGGGAGATCGCGGTGGCCGAGCATCGCATGGCGGACAGCGCGGTCGTACCGGGGGAGGTGGGGATGGTGATCGTGGATTCGTTGCGGGCGTCGCACGCCGATGCGATTCCCATTCGCGGCGACGGTGTATGTGGCGCAGCTGGATGACTTCTATTGGTGGCGGGACCACGCGGCGGTGCCCGTGGATGACGCTTTGAATCGGGTCAACGCGCAGATGGAGGCGCTGCAGAGCGGTTCGCGAGAGTGAGAGGGGGCGCGCGTGTCTCGCGGGGTCCGGCCCACGAGACACGCGTGCCCAGGCAGCCCCGGGTCCGGTCCGGCGGGTGCTCGCAGTACAGCTACCGGATTAGGTAGTGCCGTGTCATCGCAATTCCGTTTTCTTCAACAAGCAGGAGCCGACATGAAGCGACTCGCCGTATTGGGGACTGTAGCGACGTTCGCGATCGCGAGCATCGCCGCTGTCCCACGAACCGCACACGCCCAGCTCACGATGCAGATGGGCAACGGGTGGAGCCTGAGTTTCTCCGGTAACGTGAACGCATTTGAAGTCGAAGGATTCAGCAGTGGCGCGCCCGCCAATGTCACCTATGGCAACGTGAACTCGGCTGAGGGCACGACGAACCGAGTCCGCACGGGCCTCCTTCCCGCATTCGCGGTCTTTGATGTAAAGGGCAAGGAAGGGCCACTCGACCTCGGCGTGCACTTCGGGTTCGCACCGCAGATTCAGACGGGATCGAGCTGCAGCAGCAGCGGCGGCACGCAGCATGACAACTTTGGCTGCGGCACGCAGGCGGGCGCCCAGATCGACATGCGCCAGGTGTACCTCACCTTGGGCGGCAGCTGGGGCCAGATCCTCGCCGGTCGTGAGATCGGGCTCTATCAGCGTGAGAACATCCTGACCGACATGACACTGACGGGTGTCGGTGCCACCGGCGGCCAGATCGGCGCGGGCGGCACGACGCTCGGCCGTATTGGATTCGGGTATACCTATGCCGACTTCAACTCTCAGGTCACGTATAGCTCGCCCGCGACCAACGACGTCGTGCTCTCGATCGGCTTGTTCGATCCGAGCACGTTGAACGGCGAGAGTGGGCCCGCGAAGTACACGAAGTTGCCGCGTGTCGAGGCCGAGCTGACGTGGACCGGCAAACTCGGGACGCCGGCGGCGGGCGCCGCCGGGGACAAGGTGTTGGTCTGGGTCGGCGGTACGTGGCAGGAAGCGAACTTCCTGGGCAACACCACCGTCGATAGCGTCACCAGCCTCACCGACTCGACGCGAAATGCTGAAGGCGTGGACTTCGGTGTGAAGCTTGACCTCGGACAATTGTCACTGGTCGGCTCGGGCTACTATGACAAGGGCGTCGGCACCACGCTGATGTTCACCACCAACGCTGGCTTCGATGCCGTTGGCCAGGGCCGCACGAGCTTCGGCTACATTGGACAGATCACGTACAAGATCGATCCGAAGTGGATGATCGGCGCGAGCCTCGGCGCGAGCAACTTGTTGATGACGGACCAGGACCGGTCGACCGACAACCTCGCGTTGCTGAAGGACAATCTGGACGGCACCGCGATGATCACGTACCAATGGACGAAGAGTCTGCGGTTCGTCGCCGAATACGACTACACGGAGGCGGTGAACTACGCGTTCCAGAGCAACAAGGTGAACCAGATCGATGCCGGGTTCATGCTGTTCTTCTAGACCGCCCGGGCTGGAAAGGCAGTTGCACGTGCGCGTGATGCATGAAGGCGCAGGCCAGTAGGAACCAGTCAGCGTGTGGGGCCGGCGGCGAACCAGCGCCGGCCCCATATGCGTCTGGAGGCGACCCCGATGACGGTCGCCTGCCCCGGCAGGCGATCAGGCCGGTGGCGCGTTGCTGGCGGGATACCGGGGTGCAGAGCTGCATGGGAAACCGCAGCGGATTCGCCCCGGCTCAGAGAAATGGGTGGTGCAGGTGGACGCCGTGGGCTGGGCGTGCTTGACAAGTGACGGCCCGAACCGCACCATCTACACATAGTGGGACACGTGTCGCCATAGGGGCGCGATGTCCTGGCAGGCGGCGGTGACAGATCCAAATCTGATGTGAATGCGTAGATAGTTGACGCGTTGATGGATGTGCGGCCGGTCTCGCGCATGGAACGAATGGGCGACGTCCGGTGAACCGCGGTTCGAAAGGTCGAGTACCTTCGCTCCGACAATAGTTGTCAAGACAGGCGCTGGGCGCAGCGCCTTCCGTTAAGCCCACCCACCTCGGACACTCAACTCGAGGCTTGGCGTATGGTTGGCAATGAACGGAGTCCGCCGCATCTGAGCGGCGTGCGCCTCGGCGGTGCCATCCTCCGGCATCACCCGCCACGCCACACACGCCATCCCTTCGCCTGCAGGATCGCGTGGAGGTCGCGTTTCCACGCCGTGTGACTGGGAGCAGCACGAACCCACTGCGTCCAGGTACTCCCGACGGTGCGCGCACCGTCAAGTTCTCCAATCTTACCAAGGGGCAGCTGTCATGAAGCTTCTCAATCGCCCGATGCGAATCGGTGCGCTCGTCGCAGGATCTCTCGTCATGGCCTCGGCCGCCATGGCGCAGGATCTGACGACGCTGACATCAAATCAGAACAACTGGATCATGACCGGCCGAACGTATGATCTACAGCGGTTCAGCCCACTGACGCAGATCACGACGGCCAACGTGGCGAAACTCCACCCCGTGTGGAGCTTCTCGACCGGCACCCTGCGCGGGCACGAAGGCAACCCGCTGGTGATCGGGAACGTGATGTATGTGCAGTCGTCGTTCCCCAACAAGGTCTATGCACTGGATCTGGCGAAGGACGGCGCGCCGCAAATCTGGCAGTACACGCCGGAGCAGGACGCCAACACGATTCCGATCGCCTGTTGCGACGTGGTGAACCGTGGTGTGGCGTGGCATCCGCCGACCGCCGATCACCCGGCGGGGATCATCTACATCGAGCTACTGCAGGGCGACCTGCTCGCGCTCGACGCGAAGACCGGGAAGAAGGTCTACCAGGTCAAGAGCGCGGACTTCAAGACCGGTTCGACGATGACGAATTGCCCGCTCGTGGTGAAGAACGTCGTGCTGACGGGCATTTCGGGCGGTGAGTTCGGCGTGCGCGGCCGCATCACCGCATTCGACGCGATGGATGGTCACGAGCTGTGGCGGACGTACAGCACGGGCCCGGACAAGGACGTCGGCATCACCGCCAACACGCTCGCGTCGCCGTATCCCTCGGCTCAGGGCAAGGACCTCGGTGTCTCGACCTGGCAGGGCGATGAGTGGATGCGCGGCGGTGGCACGACGTGGGGATGGTACTCCTACGACCCCGAGCTGAACCTGTTCTATCACGGATCAGGAAACCCGGGAACGCTGGAACCCGGACCAGCGTCCCGGCGACAACAAGTGGTCGATGTCGATCTGGGCGCAGAACCCGGAGACGGGCGAGGTCAAGTGGGTGTACCAGATGACCCCGCACGATGCCTGGGACTACGATGGTGTCAACGAGATGGTGCTCACCGACCAGATGATCGGTGGCAAGATGGTGAAGGCCCTCACGCACTTCGACCGGAACGGCTTCGGCTACACGCTCGACCGGACGAATGGCAAGGTGCTCGTCGCCAACCCCTACGGCCCGGTGAACTGGGCCAAGAGCATTGACCTGACGACGGGCCGCCCGGTCGAGGATCCGACCAAGCGGACGACCGCGAAAGGCAACACGGAGGGGATCTGCCCGGCCGCGATCGGCTTCAAGGATCAGCAGCCCTCGGCGTACTCGCCGAAGACCAAGCTGTTCTACGTCCCCACGAACAACATCTGCATGGACTACGAGGGCGTAGAAGTGAAGTACACGGCCGGCCAGCCGTACGTCGGCGCGATCGTGCGCATGTTCCCTGGCCCGGGCGGCAACCGTGGCGCGTTCATCGCCTGGGATGGCGCGACGGGCAAGATCGTGTGGTCGGACAAGGAGAACCTGGCGGCGTACGGCGGCGCGCTGGCCACCGCCGGTGATGTCGTCTTCTACGGCACGATGGAAGGCTGGCTGAAGGCCGTGGATGCGCACACAGGCAAGCTCCTGTGGAAGTACAAGACCCCCTCGGGCATCATCGGCAATCCGATGACCTATGTCGGCCCGGATGGACGGCAGTATGTGGCCGTGCTGTCTGGTATCGGCGGCTGGGCGGGGATCGGGGTCGCGGCTGGTATTGGCGCGGAAGACCCGACCGCTGGACTGGGCGCCCTCGGGGCATTTGGCGACGCGGGCAGCTTCACGACGCAGGGTGGCGTGCTCACCGTGTTCGCAATGGACAAGGCCGGCGGCGCCGCAGGTCGGTAGCACACGATTTGCCGGGGTCGCTAGTCGCGCGGCCCCGCCAGTCGTTCGGTCACAGCAAGCACATTACGACCGGGTGTCGCGGAGACCATCCTGCGGCACCCGGTCGGTTGTAGGTGGTGCAACTAGATTTCGTTGCAGGAGGCCGGATCATGGATGATCGCGTATCGCACCCTGGCGTATCGCACCGAACCCGCATGACTTCGCGGGCAACCGTCCGCGCCGCGGCCGCGATCAGCAGAGTTAGTCTGCTGGCGGCAGGCATGGCTGCCGCGATGGCGGTCGTTTCCACCGGCCGGCTGGACGCGCAGCCGGCGGCGGGCGCGGCGGCGCATACGCGGCCCCCGCACACGTTTCGGGTTTGCGCCGATCCCGACAACATGCCGGCGACGGACGACAAACTCGAAGGCTTCGACAACAAGATCGCCGCGCTGATGGCGAAGGACCTGGGCGATTCGGTCACCTACAGCTGGTGGCCGACACGCCGCGGCTTTGTCCGCAACACCCTCTCGGCGTCCGATTGCGATGTCGTGTTTGGGGTGCCGAAGGGCTACGATCTGGTCTTGCCGACAAAGCCCTACTATCGGGCGGGCTATGTCGCGGTGACCCGGTCGGGACCGCCACCTCAAGATCACGTCGCTCGATGATACGGTGGTCAAGTCGCTCAAGATCGGTGTGACGCAATTCGGCGACAACTACACCAACGCGCCACCAGCGCAGGCGCTGGGCGCGCGGGGCATGAACCGGACTGTCGTCGGTTTCACCTCGTTCTATAGTGCCGAGAATCGACCGGGCGACATCATCAACGCCGTCGCGACGGGTCAGATCGATATGGCGCTCGCGTGGGGCCCGCTGGCCGGGTATTTCGCGAAACATTCCACCGGTACCGCTCGATCTCACGGTGCTGCCGGACACCGATCGCGCAACTGGTTTCCCCTTTGCGTATGAGCTGACCCTCGGCGTGCGCCGCGCGGATCGCGGCTTGCGGGATACGCTCAACGTGCTGATCGACCGGCATCACGCTGACATCGACGCCATTCTGCACGATTACGGCGTGCCGATACTCCCGCTCACGGCGGAATCGGCGTCGCAGTAGGCGGCTGGCCGTCGCACGCGATGGGCCGAGGGTTGAGGCAGGAAGAAGAGTACAAGGGCCATGGGTCGCGGGTCCTCATCCGTGTATCGTGCCGCTCACGTATCGCCGGGCGCGCACAGTCGCGCCTGGGCGACCAACCAGGAGACGCGAGAATCCGTATGCAACAGTCGAATTCGCCGGCGCGCCGGAGCCCTGGCTTTCCGCGCATCATCGTGGCTGGAGGCGCCATTGTGGCCGTGGCGGTGTTCGCCGCCGCGGCGGCCCCGCGGCCGACGACGCCACCAGCACCGCCAGATGTGGTGGCGGCGCGTGCGGACACGGACCGCCTGGCGGTGAACAACGTGGTCTATCAGGGATGGAAAATGTTCGAGGTGTATTGCACCCGGTGTCACGGTGAAGATGCCGTCGGCAGCAGCTTTCGCGCCCGCGTTGAGGAAATCAGTGGGCCCATCGGGCACGATCGATCACAAGGCGTTCTTCCAGACCGTGACGAACGGCCGTCCGGGCAAAGGCATGCCGACATGGGGGAACACTGCTGTCGCCCGAACAGAAGGAAGACATCTGGAACTACCTTCGCGCGCTCGCCGTCGGCGGTCTCGGCGACGGGCGGCCGCATCTGAAGCCGGGCGCCAAGCGGGACTCGACGGTCCTGCCGCCGAAGGTCGGGCAGGACACCACATGGCCCGGACCCAAAGCCTGATTCGGAGCTCGTAATTGCAATGTCCTGCAATCCGCCGCCGCGCTGCTGATCGCGGCGGCGTGCACAACCGCGTGCACAACGGATCGTTCCGGCATTCCAGCGACGACCATCCGCCGCCGACTCGTCACCTGCGGCCGTGGGTGCCGGCCGAGTCGCTCCGCTGGAGCACGGCACGCTGTTCGCGAGCAACGAGGGCGACAACACGCTGAGTGTCGTGGACGCGGCAACGGATAGTGTCATTGGGACGGTGCAGGCCGGCGACCGGCCACGAGGGGTTAGCGGTGAGTCCCGATGGCAAGACGGTCTATGTGGCACTCGGGCCGCGATAATGCCGTGGGCGTCGTGGACGTGGCGACGCGCACGATGACGGACAAGATTCCGTGCGGCACGGATCCCGAGCAGGTCGCGGTCTCGCCCTGACGGCACCACGCTCTTCGTCTCGAACGAAGAGATCGCAATGGCGACCGCAATCGATGTGGCGAGCAGGAAGACCATCTTCACCGTGCCGGTGGGCAAGGAGCCGGAGGGCGTACTCGTCACGCCGGATGGCCAGAAGGTCTATGTGACGAACGAGAGCTCCAGCACCGTGACCGTGATCGACGCCAGGACCGGAAAGCAGCGCGGCGAGTTCCCGGTCGGCGCACGCCCGCGATTCGTGGTCTTCGCCCGCGACGGCTCCAAAGCGGTGGTCACGTCGGAGCAGGGCGGTTCGATCACGGTCGTCGATCTTCCGAGAGACGTGCCGCTCAAGACTGTACCGGTCGGCGACAGCACGAAGCCGACCGGCGTCGCCCTCTCGCACGACGGGATGACGGCGTACTTCGCCAACGGGCGCGCGAACCGGGTCTCGATCTTCAGTATCGCGGCGATGATGGTGACTGACACCGTTCCCGTGGGCCAGCGTCCCTGGGGCGTCGCGCTCGACATCCGACGGCAACGTCCTCTACACCGCAGACGGACGGTCCAATCAGCTGTCCGTGGTAGACGTCATCCACAAGCGCGTCGTCCGGACCATCAAGGTCGGCGAGCGGCCCTACGGCGTGGCGATTGTGGGTGGGTAGGGCGCCATCGCCCGACCACGAAAGAGGGGAGAGCCTGGCTTACTGCCTGCTCTCCCCTTTGTCCTGTCGTGCCGCCACAATTTTGAGCGCGGCGAAGACCGCGGGATCGAGCAGCCTGCCGACGTAGAGTCGCAGGTGGCGCAGGGCCTCATTGGTGCTCAGCGGATCGCGATACGACCGGCGGGATGTCAACGCGACGAAGGCGTCGGCCGCGGACAGAATGCGGCCGCCGATCGAGATCGAGTTCCCTTCGACCGCGCGCGGGTATCCCGTGCCGTCAAAATGCTCGTGGTGGTCGCGAACATATTCGAGCACCGGGCCCAGATGCTCCAGCGGGCTCAGGATCTCGAGGCCGATCCGCACATGGTCCTGTACGTGGTCGTATTCATCCGGCGTGAGGGCGCCCGGCTTGTGCAGGACCGTCTCCCTCGTGCCGATCTTCCCCACGTCCGCCAGCCGCGCAGCGAGCCGCACCGCGTCGACGATATCCGGATCGAGGCCCATGGTCGTCGCGATGTCGGCGGCCAACGCCGCCATGCGCTGCGAGTGCCCGCGCAGGAACGTGTCCTTCGCCTCCATTGCCCGCACCAGCGCCTCGGCCATGCTCACGTTCATTGCGCGAAGCGCCGTCTTCTCATGCTCGAGCGCTGCGGTTCGCGCCGCGACGGCCTCGCGAATCGCGACCGTCGTGCGCTGCTGCGCCGCTTCGCGCTCCGAGAGCGCCCGCGCGACCGCGGCTTCGAGGACGGCGCGGTCGACCGGCTTGGTGAGGTAATCGGATGCCCCGGCCCGGAGCGCCGTCGTCGCGGTGGCCGCGTCGTCGACCGCCGAGACCACGATCAGCGCGACTTCAGGATCGACCTCACGGGCGTGGCGCATGACGGCGAACCCGTCGAGGCCCGGCATCCGCACATTGCAGAGCACGACGGAGAATTGCTCACGGCTCAACGCCGCGATCGCGTCCTCACCGGACGCCGCGGTATCGACTGAATAGTGGGCGTGGGTGAGAATGCCCGCGAACGCCCGGCGCACGCCCTCTTCGTCGTCCACGACCAGCAATGGCAACAGCGACTGGGGCGATGCGACGTCGACGGCCGGCGCGCGGCTCGGCTTGTGGCCCTGAGCCGCGCCGTTCGTCGATGGCGCGCGAGGTTGGCGAGTTTGAGTGGGCATGGGACGGACGGGTCCGCATTACAGGACGACTGACGGCCGAACCGGGGAACAGTTGGCCCCGTCACGTGTCATGCTACACCTGGGCGCGACCCTGCCCGGAGCAGGCACCGGGGGCGGGCGGCTGCCTAGCTCTCGTCCCAGACCCGCGCGCCGGAATTGCTGAACGGGCCCTCGTAGACGACCCCCGGCCGGGCGCCCGGCGCCGCGGCGCGCTGTGGATCAACCTCCTCCCGGTCGCGCATCGTGGAGGCCAGGGCCGCCCCGGACGCCTCGTCGGGGGCCAACGCATACACCGCGGGGCCCCAGGAGCTCTGTCCGACGCCGGTTGCGCCCGCGGCGATGAGCGCGGCGATGAGTGCCGCGGGGGCCCCGGCCGAGAAGGGGCCGCCCTGGGCGGACGCGAACCAACTCCCGTTGATCCGCTGGATCTCGGTGAGGGCGGCGGCGAATCCGCCGAAGTCGTGCTCCGCCAGCGCGGGCAGCAACGCCATCAGCGTCAGGTGCGAGACGTGCGCCGCCTCGGCAGCAGGCGGCGCTGGCAGTGACGCGAACGCCATGGTCTCGGCGTCGCCGCTGACACCGGGAGGCGCGGCGGGGATAACGAGCACGCATCGCCATTCGTGTGGTATCGGGATACGCGCGAGCAACGGCGCGGGCTGGTCGTTGCCCGGGCGCCGGCCGCCTTCGACGATGAATCCACCGTGGGCGAACACGTAAGTGCCGATCGCGGATCGGCGCGCCCTGCCGGTCGCCCGTGCCAGTTCGGCCGGATCGCGCGGCAGGTCGTACAGCTCGGCGATGGTGCGCGCCACAGCGAGGGCGATCTGCGTCCCTGACCCCAGGCCACGATGCGCGGGGATGGTACGGTGCACGGTCACGCGTGCCGCACTGCCGGCGATCCCGTAGTGGCTCAGGACGCGCCGCGCCGCGTCGTGAGCCGCGCCGATCAGTTCCTGAACCGCGTCATTGAGCTCGATCTGCGCGCCGGCGTGTACGCTGAGTGCCGGTGCGTGCGCGGCAGACACGAGGACCGACGGGACGGGAACCGACGCGCCAATGCCGCCGAAGCGGCGCCCGAACGATCCGCCGAGGTCGAGCATGCCGAAGTGGAGGCGGGCAGGGGCCTCCACGAACACCTGTCTCGCTCGGTTCACCCGGCGCGGGGGTCCGGCGGATGCACCCGCGAGGTGCGGATGAAATCCGTAAGCAACTCCATCGCTTCGAATTCCCGCGGTCCAGCGGTCTTGTTTACGATGATCTGCAATTTCGCGAGATCCGTCTCGATCTCGGCACGAGGGATCAGATGGAGCCGCGTCGACAGGATCGCGGTCTCGAGCACCGCGTTCCGGGCGCGATTGAAACCGAGGAACTCCCGCCGCTTCCCGTGGTGGACGACGCGTGTCTCGATTCTCGACCGCGGCGGTGTCGCGTCGATGGACCGCACTTCGAGCTCGCGCCACGAGCACGCGGCATTCGAGAACGGCGCCGCGAATCACCGTGGCGGGACCCGCAGGATATTGCGGGTTGGAGATCGCCGCTTGCGCGAAGAGCAACACATTGTCGGTGAGATTGACGACCGCCGCGCCAGTCGCCTGGATGTTGCGAAACGTCGTCGTCTCGAGGAACGGCTTGACGACGATGACGTCCTCACCCCACTCGACGCCCATCGGCGCGAAGTTGATGGCGCCCTGGCCGTCGAGTGTCGTGATGATCGATTCGATGATCAAGCGGCGCCGCCCATTTCATCGGCGATGGCATCGGCCACCGCCATCTGATAGGCCGCGAACACCTGGCGCGCGATCGGCCCCGGCTGCCCGGATCCGACGGGCCGGTCGCCGACGCGAGTGACCGGGGCGATCTCCCGGAGTGAGCTGGTCAGAAAGACCTCGTCCGCTGTCCCGAGCACGCCGGGGGACATGGGCGCCTCGATCACGGGAATCTGGGATGCCTCGAGGATTCCGAGCACGGCCTGCCGGGTGACACCGGGAAGGACACCGCATGACCGAGGCGGGGTGTGCACGACGTCGTTGGCGACCACGAACACATTGCTCGACGTGCCTTCGCAGAGGTGCCCGGCGGTGTCGAGCACCAACGCGTCGTCGGCACCGCCCGCTCTCGCCTCGATGAGCGCCATCACCGTGTCCGTGTAGGACAGCGTCTTGAGGCCGGCCGTTGCAGCGTACTCGTTGCGGCGGCCCGTGGCGATGTGAACCGTGAGCCCAGCGGTGTAGAGAGCCGGCGGGAAAACCGGAAGCCGGGCAATGAGCAGCACCGAGGTGGGGACGGCGCCCGACGGAACGGCGACGCCCGCGCCGATGCCGCGGCTGATGGTCAATCGCACCGACGCATCGGCGCGCGCGGCGCGGAGGGCGCGCGCCGCCGCGCTCACGGTCTGTTCCAGATGCGGCGGCGGCGCGATGCGAAGGCGACCCAGCGTGGTGGCCATCCGGGCGAGATGGGCGCCGAGATGGAAGATCACGCCCCGGTATGCCCGCATCGTCTCGAAGCACCCATCGGCGAGCGTGAACCCACGATCCGACACCGGCAGCGCGGGTGAATCGGGAGGCCGGGCAGGCCGTTCACCCAGCACAGCGGGCGTTCGAGCGCCGCGCCCGGGCGCGGATGATCCAGTACGGGCCGTCCGGACGCATCACCGGACCACGGACACGGGCGGCGGGGCGGCATTCGAGCGGCGGCCCCTCGTCTCCGCCATACGGCGGATCGCGAAGGACACCGGCCGCCGCGTCATACGACGCCCGGCGCCCGTCGGCCCGATCGGGGAGGGATGCGCCTTCGCCGTACTGTGCGCCCGGTCCATTCAGGAACGCGCCGAGCAGGAAATATCCGTATTCCGTCAGGGCCGACTCGGGGTGGAACTGCACCCCGATCGTGGGGTGCACCCGATGCCTGACCGCCATGATCTCGCCGTCTTCGCTGCGCGCGGTCACCGTGAGAACATCCGGCACGGTCTCGGGCGCGATGACGAGGGAGTGGTAGCGCGTCGCGTGAAAAGGCGATGGCAGGGCGGTGAAGATGCCGAGGCCATCATGCGTCACCTCCGACACCTTGCCGTGCATGGGGCGCCCCGCGCGCACGATGCGCGCGCCGTAGGCAGCGCCGATGCACTGATGTCCGAGACACACGCCGAGGATTGGAATCGACGGTCCGAAATGACGAACGACGTCGGTCGAGATGCCCGCTTCGGCTGGCGTGCATGGCCCGGGGGACAAAATGATGTGCGACGGCGCGAGCAGTCCGATGTCATCGAGCGTGAGGGCGTCGTGGCGCCGGACGATGGCGTCGTGACCAAGCTCGCGGACGTATCGCGCGAGGTTGTAGACGAACGAGTCGTAGTTGTCGATCAGGAGGATCATGGGAGCGCCGTGATGAGCGCTCGAGCCTTATCGAGCGTTTCCCGATATTCGGCTTCAGGATCGGAGTCGGCGACGATGCCGCCACCCACCGAAAAATACACGCGGCCGCCCCGGGCGAGATACGTGCGAATCACGATGCTGCTGTCGGCGGCTCCGGTCAGACTGACATACGCGACCGTCCCGCAATAGACCCCGCGGCGTGAGGGCTCGAGTTCCGCGATGATCTCCATCGCGCGAACCTTGGGAGCGCCGGTGATCGATCCGCCCGGGAATGCTGCGCGAAGCAGGCCGATCGCGTCCGCCCCGGGGGCCAGGTGGCCGACAACCGTGGAGACCAGGTGATGGACCGTGAGTAGTGCTCCAGCGCGAACAGCTCCGGCACCCTCACCGACCCTGGCACGCACACCCGGGAGAGATCGTTCCGGAGCAGGTCGACGATCATCAGATTCTCGGCACGATCCTTTTCGCTCTCGATGAGGGCGCGTCCGAGGTGCGCATCGTGTTCCGGCCCAATGCCCCGGGGGCTGGTTCCCTTGATCGGCCGCGTCTCGACCGCGCCATCGACACTGACCTGGAAGAATCGTTCGGGGGATGCGCTCACCACCGCGAGTCCCGGCGCCTCGAAGTACGCGGCGAACGGCGCGGGTTGATCGCGCGCAGCGTGCGGTAGAGCGACCACGGGTCTCCCGCATATTCCGCTTCGAGGCGCTGCGAGAGGTTTGCCTGAAAGATGTCGCCAGCGATGATGTAGTCGCGCACCCGCGCCACCGCCGCGAGATAGCCATCGTGCGGGTACGACGACCGGAGACCGGGATGGCCATCGACCGCAAACGTCGGCGGCGCCGGCGCCGCGGGCTCCGCGTTGTGCGGAGGGCGCGGCGGCGCGTCTCGGGCGCCGGGGACGAAGCCACTCTCGGACGGCGCCCGCGTGCGCGCGCCCGCCGCACGCTCCTCCCGGCCAGTGGCGGGCAACCCCGGTGATCATGACCACGCACGCCGCTGCCGGTGATCCCATGCGATGCACCCAGTCGTACACGCCGAGCACCACGTCCGGGATGCCGAGATCATCGTACATCGGACGGGGCAGCCGCTCGAGTGAGGCTCCGTAGTCGTAGCCGATATACCCGGCGGCGCCGCCTTGAAACGGCGGCAGGCCGGGTATCGGTTCGCGGCGCACCGCGCCAGGAGTCGCCTGCACGCAGCAGCGGATCGCTGCTAGTGGAGCCGCTCACCGGCTCCACGCAGCCGCCGGGCCGTCCTGCGGTGACGATGAGCGGCGGATCGGCGGCCACGAACGAATAGTGGCCGAGGCGTTGGGACCGGTCGCGCTGTCGAGGAAAATCGGATAGGGCAGTTCGCGGAGCTGCGCGACGACTGCGGATCCGGGGAGGGTGAGCTCCTCGAGTGTCGTCGGGCGCTCTCGAGCGGATGGTCGGTAGCGATCGGCCGTGGTCGACCTCGGACGCCTCGGCATCGCTCGGCGGCTCGGCGAGTCAGCGGCGCTTTGGCGTCGGGGTCGCCATGCGTCGCGCTGGCGTCGTGCGCTGCGCGCCGTCGGCCGGGGATGCTCCGAGCGAACATCATCGAGCGGTGTCAGATATCCCCAATCGAGAGACCCTTCCTGGCGGTACGTCTTGCCGAGCATGATGGCCAGTTTGGCCCTGGCGAGCTCCTGGCCGAGGTAGAACGCGTGGTCGACTTGGTGACCCCGAGCTGGCCGAGATCTCCGGGATGTCCGTGCCGCGGACAAAGCGCTCGCAGTTGAGCACCGTGATCGCCTCGCGATCGATGAAGATGCGGAAGTTCGCGTCGGTGATCGACGCTTGCAGTGCGCGCAGATCGGCTTCGGAGTAGGCGAGGATGCTCGGGTCCTTGATTGTCACCAGTCGGTCGTCGACGTGCTTGGGCAACTGACGTTGTGTCACCGCGTAGTGCGCGAGGCGGCGGGCGATATCGATCTCTCGTACCGCTCCGTGGGCCCAGGGCATGACCTCCGTCGTCAGCACGGCGCGTACGCCGATTTCCTGGCAGATGGCGATCAACATCGCATTCACGCCGGTGGTGTCGGCGGCGGTCAGCTCGGTGATGTTGCCGATACCCATGAGCAGCTCGGCCGCCGGGTACCGGCGATGGCACTGAGCATAGCGCTCGAGCGATGCGGCGAAGCCGAAGCCAATCGGTTCGATCACCGGATCGATGTAGTACGGGACGCCCCATGATTCGAGCGCCGCGATGCTCGGGTCGAGCCTCTCGATCCCGGCACCGAAGTCGGGTATGACGACCGACGCGGGCGCCGGTCCCGGCCAATTCGCCGGGCCACATTGAGATTGCGCCCATTGACGCTAACACGAGGCGGGCACCGGCGGCGACCGCGGTGCGGATCTCGCTCGGTGTCGAACGAATCGATGCTCACGGGGTTCCCGCTGCGACGAGCTCGCTGCACGACGCTCGCCAGCTCGGGGAACGTACAGGCCCGGAGTGCAGCCGATGTCGATCACGTCGGCACCGGCCTCTCGGAATAGTCGGCGCCGCGTCGGATCTCCGCGCGAGCCATTCGGGCGCGTTGTTGATCTCGGCGACGATCCGGATGTTCCAGGCGCCGTAGTGGGGTGCCCGAGGCGCTCGGCCGAAATACCGGGGATCTCGCGCAGATCTTTGGGGCCGCGCACGATGCCGCGCCGGGCCGGCCTTGTCGCGATCACCGGTGCGATGTCGCCTTCGCAGAGCCCGGGATCATCACCAGGTCCACGTCACGCTGGAATCTCGAGAAACCGCGCGATCCACGGCGTGGTCATGAGCGCGGCGACCGTGATCTTGAGTGGCGCGACCGGTAGGCGAACGGCGGCGACATGGCCGGCGAGCGTCGCGTGCAGCGCGGACTCGGCGAGCTTGCCGGTCACGAAGGTTGTACAGCTGCGGACATGGCGGGTGCGGCTATGTCACGCCTGGCGCGATCGGCACGTGCTGGTCAGCGTCGATCGCCGCTCTGCACGAACTTCTTGGGAGTTGCCCTCGAGCGCCGCAGCCGGAGCGGGGCGCCAGAGGACGATTCCTCGATCTGGCGCGCGAGGGCGAGATCCTTGTCGGTGATGCCGCCTGCGCTGTGGGTCTGGAGTTTCACGCCGACCCGCGCCCAGGTGACGCTCAAGTCGGGATGGTGGTTGGCTGCTTCGGCGACGAAGCGCAATGGCGTTGACGAGCATGGTGTGACCGGCCAGCCGTTGGTCTTGTAGTATCGGCGAATCCACCCGTCTTCATAGTACCAACCGGGAAGCGCGGCGAGCTTGTCCGCGATCTGCGCCGTCCGTGTACGTGCGGCTCGTTTTGGCATCGGGGGTCGGTGGTCGGCGGTTAACCCATCACGACGCCGCCATTCACAAAGATAGTCTGGCCGGTGAGAAAGGCTGCGGCAGGTGAGGCAAGGTAGACGGCGGCGGCGCGACGTCCGCCGGGGTGCCCCACCGCTCCAGCGGGGTCGATTGCGCGACCTCGCGCCGGCGCCTCCGCATCGAGGCCGTCGCCGAACGCGGTCTCGATCCATCCTGGGGCGACGATGTTGACGCGTACGAGTGGCGCCACGGATCGGGCCAGCGACTTGCTGAACGCCAGGACGCCGCCTTTGACCGCCGCGAACATTTGCGGATTGCGCCCGGCCATTCCCGTGACGGCGTGGTCCCAGCTCATGTTGATGATGACCCCGCCGCGCGTCGTGCTCTCGCATATGATCCACAGCGGTCCACGAGGCCAGGATTGTGCCGCGGAGGTCGACTGCCAGCAGTCGATCGAGCTTGGCGGCGGCGCGGGAGATGGGCACCGTCGCCGGTCAGAATGTCGGCCCCCGCATTGTTGATCCAGGCGTCGATGCGCCCGAGTGATGCCGGCGGCGCCGGGCGAGGGTGGCGAGCGCTTCTTCGAGCCCTCACGGGAGGCCAGATCCAGCCGAAAAACCGCGGCGCGCCGGCCAGCGGCCGTGACCTCGCGGGCGGTCTCTCTCGCCCCCTGCTCGTGGTGCGCATAGGTCAGGGCGACGTCCGCGCCGGCACGTGCGCAGCGACCGCGATGGCCCGGCCGATGCCGCTCGACCCACCGGTGACGAGCACGACCAGGCCGCCGAGTGTCAATGAAATGGGAGAGGCGAGGGGAGAAGGGCGAGCGGAGCCAGTAAGTTATTGGCGCATGCGACTGCTGGTGAGTGTGAGCGGCGCCGCCGATGCGGCGGCGGCCCTCGAGGGCGGCGCCGACATCATCGACGCCAAGGACGCGACGCAGGGAGCGCTCGGCGCGGTCGCGCCCGCGATGCTTGACGCCATCATTGCGGCCACGGGGGGCCGCAGTCCGGTCAGTGCGGCCCTCGGCGAGGCACCGGACTCATCAGTACCGATCCGCGTGGCGGCTCTGCGGCCCGGGGAGGTGTCCTTCGTCAAGCTAGGCTTTGCCGCGGGCGTGCAGCCGCCATCAGGGGCTGACGTACGCGCATTTGCTGGCCGCTGCTCTTGCAGGTACCGGGACGGCGATGGTGCTCGCGGCGTATGCCGATGCCGGGCCCGACCGCCCGGACCGCAATGTAGTCCTCGAGATCGCCATGGCTTGCGGCGCCGCAGGCAGTCTTGCTGGACACCCTCGACAAACGCAACAGCCGCCCGCTGTTCGCGCTGGCCGGCCGGAGGACGTAGCGGAATGGGTCGCGGCCGCCCACGGCGAGCGGCTGTTTGCCGCGCTCGCCGGATCGATCGGTGCGGACGAGATCGCGCTGGCACGCGACACCGGCGCAGACATCGCGGGGTGCGAGGTGCGGCCTGCGACGGCGGACGCACTGGCCACGTGTCGCCCATGCGCGTCCGTGCCCTCGCCGCCGAAATGCGGCGTGTGGGCGGCGAGCCCGCACCGGCTCCAGCGGGGCGCGCCACTCTCGGGTAGCGACCGGGAGACCCCGCGTCCCGCTTCTCGAAACGTCACCCGAGGACCTCGGCGGCGGCTTCCACGAGCCCCGGAATAGGTGTCGGCTCCAGCACGATTGGCCACGCCAGCGCCGGCATGAAGAGCGGCCGCACGAACACACTCACGGGCCGAGCGTACGGCGTGATCCGCCACACGATCTCCCGCCGGTGATGACGGATCGTAGACCCGGACCCGCGCCTCACGGTGACGCGATGGGCGAACGGGTCGACGACCCACTGCTCTTCGATCGCCACGTCCGGCAACCGCGCCGCTGGTCCCGGTAGCGCCCGAGCGGGCGCGGTGACAGGCAGAACATTGATCGCCAGTCGCAGTGACGTGATCGCCGACCGCCGTCCGTCGAGCGCGGATTGAGGAGCGATGACATAGATGTCCGGGTAGCCATCGCACCGCGTCGCGTCCGGCCCTCGATCGGTGGTTCGTGGGGCGACGAGCAACGCATAGGGGTCCGCGTACTGGCGGACATACCGGTACAGCGCCGCTACGAGGCGAACGATGGTCTCCTCACGCCACCAGTCGGGGAGCAACGCGGGCCGGGTGGCAGGCGCGATCGCACTGGCGCGGGTCCCAGCCGCGGGAATCAATGGTGTCGTGCGATGATCCACGTGAGTGCTCGATCGAGACATGATCCGGAAGTGTGCGGGCGGCGTGAGCGACAGCACGGTTGCACCGAACTCGCCCCGGACGCGCCATCATTTCATGGCACCGGCATCGAGCGAACGCGCCGCGCTGCGACCGCTCGCGCTACGACTTCTCGCGCTACCACTCCTGCGCTACACTGCCGGGAAAGGGAAGCGATTCCATCACACGGGCGAGTGTTGGCGCCGTGCACATACTGACGCACGGCGCGGTGGACGCGGCGGCGAGGATGGTTCCGAAGTGGACATTGGTCATGTCATGCGGTGCGCCTGGCGCAGGCTTGATGAGCACGAGGTGTGCGGCCCGAAGGGTCACGGCGATCCATGCCGCAATGCTGTCGCTCGTGGCGTCCCATGAGTGTGGCACGGGGTCGGCATGAAGTAGCCAGTTGATACGGGGCAAGCACCGGTACGCGGCCAGCGTGCCACGCGTCCGCGAGCTGGGCGGGATCACCGATGACGATCGCGCCCGGTATTCGCTCGCCGAGGAGGTGCGCGTATTGCTCCATTCCGAGGACGGCCATCCAGTGGGCCGCATCGCTCCCCAGACCGAGTGTGCGATCCACGTCCCGCACGGCGTCCGCAAACGGGCCGCCGCCCGGCACGAGCACGATCCGGAGGTCGTTCCGCAGCGCGCCGAGATCCGCGGTGGCGGCCGCGAACGCGTCCGGGTCGCGAACCAGCGCGCCGCCGACCTTGATCACGACATTGGCGGTCGGGGTCGTGTCAAAATGGATGACCTGCGAACCTCAGACGGACGCCGCGAGCAGGAGCGCGACGGCGGCGGCGGGCGCCGCCACCGCGGCGTCAGCTCCCAGCGCATGGGCAAGCCATCGCACCTCGAGTCCGGCGCGCGCCGCGGCGGCGGCAGCGATGAAGTCGCCGGCACCGGTGACGACCGCCGCTCCGATCTCCGGATACCGCGCCCGGACGCGCCCGATCGCGCCCGCCGTTCGTTCGATCTGCGCCATTGCGATCGCATTGGCAATCCGGTCCAGCGCCGCGGCATCCACCAGTTCCCGGTCTGCGCAGACGACGCGCGCGAGCCGCTCACCCGCATAGACGCGCGTCGCGGGACGGCCATCCGGCGTCGGAACATTGTAGGCGGCCGGTGAAAGTGTCCCGCGCCAGAGATGCACGTCGCCCGCGATCGCGAACCCTTCCGCGCTGGTCCCCGCGTGTCCATCGCCGAGCGGCACGCTGTGGGTGATCGCCTCGACAGGCGTCCGGACGGCACCCAGGTAGACCAACTCGCCCGACGCAGCCGGCCGGGATCGTTCCAGCCGGTGGCGCACACCACGCCGCCGCGAATCGGGATGATATCGGTCGTGGTGGTGCCGATGTCGACCAGTATTGCATCGGGGATCAGGCGCGCCACCGCGCGGGCCGTCGCGGCCCAATTCGCCGCGGCGACATCGAGTGGCACATCCCGGGCGGCCCGCGGTGCGAGAAACTCGCCGCGCACGGTGTAGACGTGGATCTCCGCCGACGGAAATGCTTCGGCCACTGCATCGAGAACGAACGCAACGCCGTCGCGCTTGACGCGAAAATATTGTGAGAGCTCAGCCGTCATCGTGACCGCGTGCCTGTCGCTGCTCGCCGCGCCGGCCTCTTGGGCGAGTGCCCGCAGCACGCCGGGCAGCGCAGAGGGATCCCGCTGGAGTTCGTAAGCGCGCACGGCCGCCCGGATCGAGCGCTCCGGCGGCCCAGGCAGAGCTCCGGGCGCGGCGACGCGGGCCACCTTGATGTTCGCGCCGCCGATGTCCCACCCGACGACGCCGCGGGCCTCGCATATTGGTCGGGTGCGCGTCATCGGCGTGATCGATCTCAGGGCCGGGTTGGCCGTGCATGCGCGCGGCGGAAAGCGGGACATGTATCAACCGGTCCGGAGCCGGCTGGTACCATCGGCACAGGCGGGCGATGCAACCGCATTGGCCCGGGCCTACCGCGACCGCGCCAAGGTCGCGGAAATATACGTGGCCGACCTCGACGCAATCGGGGACGCGACGGGCCGGCCACAAGACTTGAGCGGGATCGTGGCCGCGGGTCTGCCGGTCATGGTCGATGCGGGGACCGCCACGGTGCCGGCCGCGCAGCGGGTGCTCGAACTGGGAGCGACGCGCGTGGTCGTCGGACTCGAGACTCTAGCCGCCTTCGGCGACCTCGGTGCCATCATCCGCGCGTCCGGCCCACGGGCGGTCGTGTTCAGCCTGGATCTCCGTGAAGGCCGGCCGGTGACCCGCCCCGGGGCGGCATTCGGGGACGAGTTGCCAGTGGCATTGGCCGAGCGCGCGCTGGCGGCGGGCGTCCAGTCGATACTGGTGCTCGACCTCGGCCGGGTCGGCCGCGCATCCGGCCCGGATCTGACCCTCCTTGCGCGCATGCGTGACAGGTTGCCGGGCATCGAATTGCTCGCGGGCGGCGGCGTGCGGGATGCCGCCGACGTGGCGAAACTCTCTGCGGCCGGTGTGGATGGTGTCCTGGCCGGGACGGCGCTGCATGAAGGGCGAGATTTGGCCGACGGCGGGTAATATGGTCCCGTTGCGTTTCTGGAAATCGAACGGTCCGGCTCAGGAGTGGCCGGAGGGGACACCATGACGTGGACATTCGGCAGAATTCGACGCCGTGCGGGCGGGCTCATGACAGCGCTGGCCATGGCCGGGAGCCTCGTGCACCCCGCGAGTGCGCAGGTAGTCCGGCTCGGGGTGGTCATGGATGGCCCGCGCCAGACCCTCGAAAAGGCGTGGACGATGGCGCCCCGGCAGGTCGAGCGCGCGTACTGCGTCACCGACTGGTCGTACGGCGTGTATCATGTGTCGCGCGGTGCACCGATTCAGGACGATACCGTGTTCCGGGTGTTCGCGATCCGTGACGCTGACGCGACCAACGCGCGGCCGTCGGCGGTGGACTTCGAATGTCCGAGCGGGATGCCCGAACTACACATCCACACGCCGACCACGTGTATGGGAGACGACGTAACGACGTGCGTGCCCGGCGGCCTGAACGCCTATAGCTGCCAGCCGAGCCGCGGCGACCTGGAGAAGCTCGTTCGCCGCCGGGACCCGTTCGCCGTGCTGCAGTGCGACCTGCATGCGTTTCGCTTCTATTACCCGTCCGACTATGGGCTTCCCCCTGGGGTGGCGAGCGGGCCTGGACTCGGCGCCCCAGCGGGCTCGGGGGCGGAACGACCGAACCTGCCCTGATCGCCGACTACCGGGTGCCTCCGGCGCACGGTAGCTTGCGGGTACTCGCGCGGAGGGAGTGGTGAGCTCAGACAAGACTTCCCGGTACGCGGATGGCGGCGGTAACCGCAGTGATGAGGCCCCCGACCGCGCAGGCGATGAGCAGCGCCGCCGACGCGGGGCGACGTGGGTTCCTGCGCGCGGGCGTGCTCGCGGCCGCGGGATTGATCCTCGGCAGGCCTCTTTTGGCGGATCGTGGGGTGGCCAGCATTGGCCGCGGTGGCGGCGCTCGCCATGCTGGCGGGGCGATGCCCGGGACCGCTGGTCCCGATGATGAAATGATCGATGCCGTGCGGGTATTGCTGAAAGCCAAATTCGGCGACCGGCAAATAAAGACCGGACACGTGCAGCTCGACATCCCAACCGATGCGCCGGACGGACGCGCCGTTCCGGCGATTATCGACATCGACCTACCCATCACCGGGTCTTCGTACGTCGCGGCCTATTATCTCCTGGTCGACCATAACCCCGACATCTGCCTGGCGACGTATCACCTGACGCCGGCGAGCGGTGAAGGACCGATCGAGACGCGCATCAAGATGCGTCGCACGTCGTATGTCCGTGCGATCGCGGAGATGAATACCGGTGAGGTGTGGTCAGCGGCCACCAAGGTGTTCGTCGGACTCAACGGCTGCGGCTGAGCAGAGGGAGCGACCATGCCATCCACGCATCCCGCGTTGACCTTCTCGTTGGCGGACACGCCATCGGCGATTGGTGAAGCCAAGATCCTCCTGCCGCTGTCGGTCGCGCGTGACGCCGTCATTGACGTCCGCGCGTTGCTCGTCCATCCGATGGACACGGGATTCTTTCGTGACGCCGCCGGGGACCCGATCCCTGCGTACTTCGTGAATGCGGTCACCGTCTCGTACGGCGGCGAGCAGGTCGCGCGGTTCGAATGGACGTCCGGGATCAGCCGAGACCCATTCGTGCGCTTTCCGTTGCGCGCATCCCGCGAAGCGCCGGTCCAGATCACGTGGAAGGACAACAAGGGCGGCGTGTACCAGCAGTCAGTGGACGTGAAATTCGCGTGACCGCACGGGGTTGGGCGGTGGCGGCGCTGCTCGTGGGCGCCACCGCTGGCGCCACCCGTAGTATCGCACCACGCACAAACCCGCCATTCTCGACCGCGCCGTATCGCGCGGTCCGGTTGGCGCCGGGCGTCTTCGTTGTTCCGGGTGATACCGGCCGCGGGTCGGAGGGACGTCCGAACGCCGGCTTCCTCGTCACCGACAGCGGCGTCGCGGTCATCGACGCCCTCGCGAGCCCGTGGGAAGCGCGCCGAATGCGCGCCGTGATCCGGACCGTGACACCCTGCACCAGTCCGTTGGGTGTTGCTCACCCATCATCATCCCGATCACATGATGGGCACGATCGTGTTCACGCGCGAAGGCGCGAAGGTCATCGCGCATCCCGATCGCACGATGCTGACGCGGGAGAACGGCGATGACGGCCTGCTCGCCGACTGGGACCGGATCATCGGGCTGCACGAGCTACAGGGGTTCGCCTTCGCCGATACACCGGCGTGGCCGGTGACCCACGACACCACGATCGTCCTCGGGGGCACCACCGTTGCTTTGTACCACCCGCCGGGAGCGGCCCACACGCCGGGTGACCTCGCCATGTGGCTCCCCGCATCGCGTGTGCTGTTCGCCGGCGACCTGGTGGTCGAGGACGGCGTCCCCATGGTGGCCGACGGGAACTCGGGAGTTCTCGCGGCCGCCCTCGCGCATCTCGACAGCCTGGGCGCGGCGGTCGTCGTGCCCGGGCACGGGCGGATCGATCCCGATCCCCATGCGCAACTGGCGGCGAGCGCCCACTACATCGACTCGCTGCGGACGGCGATGCGCGCGGCGGTGCGACAAGGGACGCCGATGACGCGCGTGCTCCGGCAGATGCCTCCGCCGGACAGCGGCCGGCCGGTCTCGCCAGCGTCGCGGCGCCAGCGTAATGCGGAGCGGGTGTACTTGGAGATGGAACGCGACCTCATGGGGATGGGGTCGGACTCGCGCAGCGGCGCGGGCGGTGGTCCTCACGTCTCGGGTCTCGTGATTGCCGCGCCGGTGGTGCCCCCGGCGGCGGTACCCGCGGTCCGCCACACGCTTATTTCCACCGACTCGCTCGCGGCACTGGTGGCGAGTGGGACCGTCACGATCATCGACGCGCGCTCCGATGTGTCGCTGTATCTGAAGTCGCACATCGCCGGCGCGGCGTACATCAATTCGGAATCGATGCGGTCGATGGCCGGCGGCGTGCCGAACCTCATCCTGCCCGCGGAGAGCTACGTCACCCTGTTCTCACGCCTCGGCATTCGCCGGGATCGGGCGGTGGTGATCTACAGCGCCGGTGAAACCCGCGACATCGATGCCACGTTTCTGTCGTGGATTCTCAGTGGCTTCGGGGTTCCCCGCGTCGCGATTCTCGACGGCGGGTTCAGCAAGTGGGAACTCGAGTCTCGCCTGACCACGCAGGCCTACCCCGAACCGGTCGCCGGGTCATTCTCCGGTGGATCGTTCAGCCCCGGCCGGGCAACGCTGGATGACATCCGGGACTATCTCCGTCGTCGTTCGGGCGCGCCAGCCACGAACGCGGGCGCGACGGTGCTCGTCGATGCGCGGCCGCCGGACCAGTATGGGGGATCCGCAGGCGTGCAAATGCGCCACGGCCACATTCCGGGGGCGGTCAGCCATCCCTGGGGTCTGGACATGACCGAGGGGCTGGCCCACACGTTCAAATCCGCCGATGACATCCGAGCCGGATACGTATCGCAGGGCATTACGCCCGACAAGGACATCATCGCGTATTGCAACGGCGGCCTCGAGTCGAGCCATCTCTACTTCGCCCTTCACGACCTCCTCGGCTATCCACACGTGCGCGTCTACGACGGATCCTGGACCGAGTACTCGGCGCATACCGATCTCCCGGTCGCCATGGGGTCCACGCCCTAGCGTCTCCGCCCACAGGGGGACGCCCGCGGCCGCCTGGCGGATTAGATTCGAGGCGTGCGCAGGAATCGCGTCATTGCCGCGGTGGTCATCGGGCTCGCCTTCGTCGGATACCTGCTCTGGTCCACACTGGCCGCGCAGGCGGCCGAATGCCGCGTGTGCGTCACGTTCGGCCCGGAGCAGAACTGTGCGAGCGCGTCGGCCGCCACCAACGCCGCCGCGCGGCGCTCGGCGCAATCCACGGCATGCGGTACCCTCGCCCACGGCATGAATGACGCGATCGCGTGCGAGAGCCGCACCCCGCTCAGCGAGCAGTGCAAGGACAAGGATCGCTGACTGGGCAACGCGGCGCCGGGCGGGCCGCGCGGATTAGCGCACGATGACGATCGCCGGGTGGGTGACGGTGCCATCCGCGCCGCGCACGGCGGCATCGACTGAATCCACATCCCAGGCCGCGATGACCGCGCGGTCGGCGCCATTCGCGAAGGTGGTCAGGTCGTGCGCCGAAAGGCCGGGCTCCTTGAGCGCGTGACCGTCCGGCGACGCGCGGTACGGGTGGGTGTGCCACGCTCCCACCATGTTGGGTACCGAGTCGCACGACCCCGTCACCGCGAATTGCAACTGTTTGAGGTCTCGCGCATGCGCCCACGTCGTGACCCAGACGGTGTCGCCGCTGGCGCGGCCGACCAGGCAGCCGAGGTATTCGAGCTGGGTGGGTCGCCCGGTTCCCAGCATCTGCGTCAGTGTGTTCGTCTCTCCCAGCTCGTTCCAGTGTGCGTTGAAGCGCACGAAGATCAGCGTTGATGGAATCACGGACCGCGGGAGCCAGCATGAGCACACCAGGTGGTGGTGCCATCCGGGAGGCCGCGTGTGGGTCTCGGGCCGGGCCCGGTGCCCTGCCGAGCGACATGCCGAGTGTCACCCCAACTGTCGTCGTGAGGATCGTGGTGATGCACGCCACCATTGCCATCCGCCGGCGCGCGCCGCGCCACTGTCCCGCGCGGCCCGTGTGCTGATGGCTAGTGAGTTTCTGTAGGCTCATTGCCGCCCCGATCTTCGCTGAGCTCCTCACGGTACGCGGCGGACTGTCCGAAGTTCTCCTCGACCTCCACTTCGATCGCCGTGGCGCGGACCGCGGAGGGCAGACCCGCGATGATGCGATGGGCGAGGTACTGCGCGAGCATCTCGACGGTCGTGTTGGGGATGCCGAGGAGCGCGCAATCCTCGACCGGGAAGACGTAGCGGGGCGTCCCCTGATACGCGACCGCGACCGAGCCTCCCTGCACGTCCACCGTGAGTTTCGGATTGTTCAGCGGAAGCAGCACCTTATGATCGATCTCATCGCAGAGTTCCCGGGCGAGCCGTTTCAGCACCGAGAAATCCAGCACGTACCAGCTGTCGGTGTCGATCGCCCCTTCGACGGCGACCCCGACGCGATAGTTGTGGCCGTGCAACGACTCGCAGCGGTGGCCGGCGAACGTGATGAAATGCGCCGACGAGAAGACGAGATAGTCCTTCGTGACGTGAACCCGGAAGCCGCTGGGCGGGATCATGCTCGCAACTTAGGCGGCAGTGGCCGCAGGGTGGTAGTCGCCAGCCAGCAGAAACGCGAACAGTGCCGCCGCGGTGAGATCGGCGGTCGCGCCGGGATTCGCCGCGTTGCGGGGATCGCGCAAGCGCTGGTCGAACGCCTCGAGTTGCGCGCGTCCGGCCGGCGTGCGCACGCCACCCACCGCCGGTGATGGCCGCCGCGTCCCGGGACACGTCGTCGGCCCGGGCGACTCCCAGCTTCCGCGCGATGAGGGTATCGGGCGCTGCGGCCAGGAGCGCGAGATACGTCTCGACGACCGCCCTGTCCCATGACAGCCCGTCGCTCCGCGCGCGTGACAGCGCGGGAACGCCGGTGTCGAAGGTGGTGGCGAATCCCGTGGCGTATTCGCGAGCGATCGCGTCGCGGCCAGCGGCCAGCGCCATCACGATCTGCAACGCGGCGTCCGGCTCCTCAGAGATATCCTGCGCATCGGCGCGTCCCAGTCCGCCTGGCCGCGCGAGGCGGATGGCGGCGTACGCCGTGCGGGCGTCGGCGACGGTGGTCGCGGCGAGCGCCCCGTCCACTCCTTCTCTCAGGCTGGCGAGTGAGATGACGGCTCGCGGCGCGTGATGGGACATCGTCCGCGGCGGTGGGACGGGCGCCGATCGCGGCGCGCGCGAGCGGCGCGAAGAGCAGAATGATCCCCAGATTGGTGTTGGACGGCGCCCACCGCGCGGTCGCCTCGACGGCGGCGAGGATGGTGGGACCGATGGGCCGTTGCCCGGCGAGGGCCATCGCCGGCCCGATCGCTGCTGCGCTGGCGAGGAAATCCTCATAGCGCGTATCGTGAAAGTGGTGTCCGGGGGACACGTTGCCCGGCTTCGGCGCGCTCACTTCGAGCAAGCACGCGAGTTGCGCCGCCGTGGCGACAGAATCAGGAGACAAGAGCCAGCCGCGCGATTTCATCCGCGACGTCGATACCAGTCGCCTCCTGCAGCCCTTGCCACCCTGGGATGGCGTTCACCTCGAGAGCGTAAACAGTCCCGTCATCGGCCGGCAGCAGATCGACGCCGGCGTAATCGGCGCCGACGGCCCGAGCCGCGCGCACGGCCATCTCGGTCCACTCCGGCGAGAGGGCCAACGGCCGCGCCGCGCCGCCCCGCGAGTAATTCGTCCGCCAATGGGGTCCCGCATCGGCCGACCGCCGCTCGATCGCCCCCACGACGTGGTCGCCGACCACGAAGGCCCGGATGTCGCGTCCCCCGTGGTCGATCGTACGCTGCAGGTAGTACACGCCGCGAATGGCGTCGAGCGCGCGGAACACGCGCCACGCGATCTCCTCGTCGTGGACGCGTACCATGCCGAGGCCCATCGACCCGAACAACGGCTTCACGATCACGTCGCCCATGGTGCGGAACGCCGCGATCGGCATCCTCGCTGCGCTCGCAGACGACCGTGTCCGGAGTCGCGAGCCCCGCCATCTCGGAGTAGCGCCGACGTGTAGAACTTGTCGACCGATCGCTCGATGGCGCGCGGCGAGTTGATGACGCGCACGCCGGTGTCCTCCAGCCAGTGCAGCGCATCGACCCGGTAAATGATCTGCTCCAGTGATCCACTGGGGATGATGCGGGCAAGGACGACATCGGCCGCGATGGCGAACGGGCCGGTGGCCGCGGCGCCGGACGGGCCGCTCGACCCAAGGTGCGCCACGAGGCTCTCGTACGCGAGCAGGTGCGGGGTCGCTCCCCGGGCGCTGATAGCCCGGCAGAGCTGGTCGGTGTGCCAGCCCTTCCGCGCACTGAGAATCGCGACGCGCATCAGATCGTGAGCTGGCCGAAGGCCGCGCGGCGCCGCGCGGCCAGGGCAGGCGTTGGCTGGTTACCGCTGGTTCGTTTCGTCGCCGATGTACGCTGCGACGCCGCCAGTGGCGAAGTTGCCGAGGTCGGCCGCCACTTTCTTGAATCCATTGGTCGACGTGCCCTTTCGCAGCGCATCCATCGAGGCGAACGTGAGCTCCGCCTTGCGATAGAGCGCCGGCGCCGATCCATCCAGGGCTGCGGTGAACTTCACGAATTCCGCCTTGGTGTACCCGATTTCCGCCGCGTTGGCATAGAGCAACGGGAGATGGGTCGCCGCATAGTACTGCTCGAACGCGGCGGCGTCCTTGGGCGGGTTATAGAGCACAACGGCATGCGCGGGCATGAGGAGTCGGGAGGATAGGGTGAGAGGTGCGCGACGGACCGGTGTGCTGCCGACGCGTAGCTCGTGCCTACGAGTACAGCGACTTCGCCAGCACATCCAGGTTGAGGTGACCCGAGTGGAATGTCCTGCCGCTCGACGCACTCGTCAGCCAGACCTCGGCCGGACTGAAGAGCAGCGGGTCGATCTTGTAGAAATCGTTGTTGTAGCGTTTGAACGTGTCGTAGAACGGCGTGCCATAATCTCGCGACGCCTCGGCCGGCACCTTGGGCGCCAGCGCGGAGAGCTCGTCATCGCCCGCGTCGACGATGTACCGGGCCTGTCCGCCATACAGAATACAGTCGTTGGTGCGTCCGATGCCGCGCAGATCGCCGTCGGGGATCGGCGGAATCGGCGCCGTGCCGATTCCGCTCACGATGCGCGTGATGTCGAATCCGAGGGTCTCCATCTTGTGCAGACCCGTCTCGAGAATCCGCGCCACGATTTGCACGCCACCGGCAATGCTGGCGGTCGGGGCGACGAGCAGCGTGAGCTGCGCGGGCGTCAGGTGCGCGCGCTCCGCGATCCATGCCGCGACGCTCTCGGTCGGCCGCGAGCGTGTCTCGATGACCAGGACCCCGTGCGTGGCCACTTCGGCGTAATTGAGCTTCGCGAACAACTCGGTCTCGACCCGGGCGTGCGCGCGCAGCGGTCCCGATCCCATCCCGAAGAAATCGCCGGTCTTGATCGCCCAGCCCGCGTATTGCGAGGCCATGCAACTGATCGCCGGGTGATCCGTCCACACCTGCACACCAGGGAACATCGTCCCGCCGACCGCCACGGTCTGCAGCTGCACGTGGCCGAGGCCGCCCATGCAGATCTCGGACAGCGCCCGGCCGGCCGCGTAGCCTCCGCGGACCGAGATGCCAGCGTCGATCACTCTGGCCCCATTGCCCAGAATCGACGACGCCACGCGCAGCTCGGCCGCGCGCGCGATGATATCGTCGGCCATGGCGCACGCGTGCTCGTTGAGGGCAAGCGCAGGAGGTGGGTCGCGCCGGTCCGCGGGAATGGCCGCTGGAGTGATGCCGGTACCTCGGGGAGCGGTCACGGACGAGGGTCCTCCGGTCCTGAGTAACGGGGCCCACGAGTGGCGCCACGCGACACGAAATCACATGATAGCCGGCCGCATCGCAATGGGGGACGCCCCCCGCACCCCAGGAGCCCTTTAGGGCTCAGTCCAGAGCAGCAACTCCCCTTTGCCGGTCTCCGACAGGTCGCCGCAATACCGGGCGTACTGGCCATTGATATGCCGGTCATCGACGGGCACACCATGCGCCCGCCGAAGATAGGCGAATATCAGGCGTAGGTGCGGCGGGCGATACGTGCATGCGTACCGGTAGGCGGGAGGGACCGTGGCGCCGCCAAGCGCGACCACGCTGCCTCGCTTGTTCCACAGTCCAACAGCCCCGGCTGCCTTACCCATCACAAGGATCGTCCCAGCGATCATCCCGCGCGCGGCCCCGTCGCCGGCGTCGCCCCCGACGACAATGAGGCCTCGCCGGACGGCCATCCCGGCGTCCCGGCCGACATTCCGGCGCACGAAAATCTCGCCACCGGTCATGCCGCGCGAGGCGCCTGGTAGCGCACCCCCCACGCGATCGGCCGCGCTGCCCCACACCAGCAGCGCTCCACCCGCCATACCGAGGCCGGCATCGTCGCCCACATTGCCGTGCACCGCGACCGTCCCGCCGGTCATCATCCGGCCCAACTCCCGGCCCGCATTGCCATCGATGCTGATCGTGCCGCCGGTCATCGCCGCGCCGAGGGCATCGACGTTTCCGAGATTGCCCTGGATGCGAACGACATCGGATCGCTCGCCACGGATGGAGAACAGATCGCCTAGATCGACAGCATGGTGATCCGCGTTACGTCCCGGACGGTCCGTGTCGCAGCCCGTCGCGTCGGCGAGCGCCGGCGGCACGGTGTGGCGTGTCAACCAGACCGGTCAGATGGGCAATCTCCATCGCGGACAACGCGGCGAAGCGGTCGGGCACGATGGAGTCGGCCACCACGCGCCCTTCGACGGTGTCCTTGAGCGTCAGCGTGACCGCGCCGCTCATGATGCGTTCCTCATGTCGGTCATGTCACGGCGCCGGGCGATCGATCACCGCCCAGGATCTTCCGCAGATGGAAGTGATGAGGACCCAGCTTCCCACCGTAGTTGCCAGCCGTGATCCGGCGCACGCCGGGCCGGCAGGCGGCCACCATCCCGACGCGCATCGCGGACGCGATCGACTCGAAGTCGAGGCCATCCAGCACGATCTCGAGTACACTGTTTACGCCGTCGCCCAGATCGCTCGTGGTAATGGGCCGGATCGTCGGCGCGTACGCGTCGTTGGAGCTGGCGATCATCGTCTTGTATCGCTTCGCCCCGACTTTGCTCCCGCTGCGCACGATCCCGCCGGGGAAAGGCAGAATCACGCCCGGCATCCCCGCCATTGCTTCGACGGCCGCTTCCGCCGCGGCGAGCGTCGCCTCGGCTGATTCGCCGAGGATCAGAAAATTGCCACCCCCGATGCCCTTGGCCTTACCGAAATCTTCCTGCACGAGGAACTCGCCTTCCATCACCGGAATGCGCCAATACCGGCGGCCCGCAATCACCTTGCTCGACTGGAACCCGTCGCCGAACACCCGCAGTGGCTTGCCGACCGGCATGCGCTCAGGGGCATCGGGGAGCCCATTGAAGCAGGCGGTCGTGGGACAGGTGAGTACCGTCTGGCCGATCCGCTCGACGAGGCGTTTCTGAAGGCCCTCGGAATCCATTGCGAACACGAGCACGCTGATGCCTGGGCGCCCGTCGGGCGTCACGCGAGGCAGCAGTTCCCGCTCGATCGCCGCCTCACATTTGCATGCGATGACCGAGGTCGCAAACCCCGTCATGGTCGTCGCGGCTTGCCGAGCCCAGCGCGGCGTGACAGCGGTAATGATGACCCGTGCGCCGCGCATCCCGAACGCCTCGGCGAACGTGTCGTCCACGGGGACACCGTGGATGGAGGCGGGCTGCTCAGCCATCGCGCCCGTTCTCCCGTCCTCGCGCCGCACTGGGTGCGCGGGTCATGCGCCGTAGTTCTCGAAGGCTACCGAGAGGTAGCGGTTCACGTATTCCTTGATGTCGCGCTCCGCGGCTGGATCGTAATCCGGTCTCACCATGTGCCGGTGTCCCTGAGGCGCCCGCCGGAGCTGGCCTTCCTCCACGACGAGCGTCCCCGCCTTCAGGACATAGCGTGGTGTCGCGAACATGCGCGACCGGTCGGCATCGCGGGTGTAGATCGTGATGTCGGCATCGGCCCCCACACCCAGGTGACCCTTTGCGGACAGCCCGAGGAGACGCGCTGGCCCCGCGCGAGTGATGATCGCGATCTCGTTCAGCGTGTATTCGCGCGACAGGCCGTCGGCGAGGGCGCTGCCCGACAACATCTTCGGGTTGATCCGTTTGATCTGTTCGTCGCGGAACGCGCGGTCCATGAGGAGATGGATGAGCTGGGGGTAGCTCATGAATGACCCGCCATTCGGATGATCCGTGGACAGCACGAGCCGCCAGGGGTCAGCCGACAGCAGAAAGAGCTCGAGACCCACGACCCACTGCAGCGACGCGACCGCCGCCTTTTCGCGATAGGTGTAGGGCACCACGCCGCATCCCGTCTCCAGCTCGATGTCCACGTTCGTCCATTTCCGGCCGGTGCTGGTGTGCAACAGGTATTCGACCGAGCCGTCCGCGGTGAGCGTGCACGCCTGGCCGAACATCACCTGCCCGACATCGCCTGAGGTCTCGGGATGCGCCGCCATGTACTCGGAGATCTGCTTGGCACCGGAGGCCCATGACTTCCCGCGCTCGCCCGCGTAGCTCTGAAATTGCAAATGCGTGAAATGCGCCCGCCGGCCGCTCAGCGTGCGCATGCTGTCGAGCGTGATGCCGACGTTGCCCGCCATGCCGAGGTGGTTGCAGTGGATGTGTACGGGATGCGGCAGGCCGAGGGCGTTGGCCGCTTCGGTCAGTGTCTCGAGAATCGAGCGAGGAGTGACCTTCGGATCGCCGACCGGGTCGTCCAGCGATGCGACGTCGCGCACGTTGCGCTTCCATAACTCCACACCGCCAGGATTGACGATCTTGACCGCGTAGCCCTTCGTGGCGCGCAGCAGCCACGCCACGTAGTCGCGTGCGCGCTCGTGTTCCCCGTTGGCGATCTGGCGCTGGAGGTACGCGTCGTTGCCCATCAGGATGAAACAGCCGGTATCGATGATCGGCGTATCGTCGAACTGCGCGTGCGTGTCCCGCGCGCTCACCGGGGCAACGGCGGCATCGAACACCGTCGTGTACCCCAGTCCCGCGTAGCGGTACCCGGTAGTGAAGGTGCTGGGCACTGTGCCGCCCGTCCCGGAGCGCGGGATCGTGATGTCCGCATCGCGATCGCGCACGAGGGTGGGCGCGCGCACCGGGTCCAGGGCGTGTTCCTCGGGGAGCATGCGGCGCGCCACGTTGACACTCGCCGATGCCGACATGGGCGTGGATGTCGATGCCGCCAGGCATCACCACCATGTCGCGGGCATCGAGCCGGGGCGCATTGTCAGGGAGAGACGCGACGATGCGGCCGTCCAGGACGCAAATGTCCCTGACCTCGCCATCGATACCGTTGGCCGGATCGTGGACCGTGCCACCGATGATGCGCAGCGCCGTCATGCGACGCCCTCGAGATGGGCGAGGGTCGCGCCCAGCGCGCGCAGGAGGACGTAGCTGTCCTGCGGGCGGCCCGCCGCGGCGAGCGACGTCGCGACCACCAGCTCCGGGCTCGCGTCGCGCCGGCCATTGGCCGGGGACTGGTTCCCCGCCGGCAGCAGCATCGGTCGCGGGCAATGCGGCACAGACCGCTGTCGCGGTAGCGCGTGCGACCGCCGGCGTATCCGGTCCCCACTTCTCTCGGAATACGGCGACCTCGGGAGCCTCGAGCGCGGGCCGCAGCGGGAGCGGCATGTCATCCAGCCGGACGCCGGTGCCGCGCTCGTGCACCCCCGCGCGCCCGGTATCGATGGCGGCAAACGAGGGGAATGCGCTCTCGGACGCGCCGGGTCCGATGATCGCGCACGCCACGTGTGACAAGCCATCTCGGATCGCGACTGGTACCGAGCCCGGTGCGCCGACCACCAGCGCGACCTGGATCTCGCCGCGCGCCAGCAGGGCGGCCGCGTCATCGGCGGGACGGTAGAGCGGGACCCCACGGGCGAAATCCACGGCGGCAGGATAGCCGGTTTGCCAGGTCATCACGGCGTCCGCTCCCGACCGGTTTCCGCCCGCTCGCAGCGTGCTTAGCGCACAGCGCGTGGTGGCATTGAGCGTCTCAGCGAGCGCGATCAGCGCCTCGGTGCGCCGCGGGTCGCGGTGTGGGGCGGGCTCGCCGTCCGAGACGATTGCGACGTATGCGCCCGCTCCCAGACGCGTGGCGAGCGCCGCGGCCCGGCCATCCAGGGAGTCCGGTGGTGCATTCGGGAGCGCCCGTCCCTTGAGCGCGGCGCGCACCAGATTCAAGGGCGGCGACCTCCTCATCGGCGGCAAATGCCACGCGCGCGTCCGCGTCGGCCGGCCCGCGATCGGCGGCGATATCGGCCGCAATGACCGATCTGCCGCGGCGGCCATTGGTGACGAACATCCCCTCGGGATCGGGCAGATAACGCGACGTGTAGCGCGGATATCGCGTCGACGGGTCCAATCCCCAGAACAGGACCGTGTCGGCTCGATTCCGGATCTCACCGAGCGTGGCCGTGGTGCGTCCCCGGCGCTGCGCGGCGAGCACCCCGGCGGACATTGTCGCGGACGTGATGCTGTCGAGGGCTGCCCCGAGTACGTCGGCGATCGCGATGGCGGCGCGGTAGGTCTCACTGGGGAGATCGGCGGCCAGGTACACCAGGGCGCGATCGGCCTCGTGGAGCTTGGCGGCAACGGCGGCGAGCGCGGCCACGGGGTCACTCTCCACGGCGCCGGTCCTGATGCGGGCTGGAACGCGACCCTCACCGAACCACTGTGCGCCGAGCGTGCAAGCGGATCGTGTCTCCGCGATGCGCCCCGTGCGGACGACGACGCCAATATCGTCGCAGGCGCATCCGCAGCCGAGGCAGGTCGCGTGCTCGACCGTGAGGTCGGCCGCGGGATGAGGAAGGTCGGGCACCGTCGGGCTCGGTTCGGGCCGATCAATAGGGGCGGGGAAGGATACTGATCGCTAAGGTGGCGAAGCAAGAGCAACGCCGCTGCGTTTGGGGCGAGCGGTCTCTGCTTGACGCCTGCATCCCGTGGCGTGACCTTCTCCCTCCCCTTCCGCGCGAGGAGTTCTATGAGTTCGAAGTACGTCGTTCGCTCGGGGGTGGCAACTCTTGTCACCACCGCGCTGTTCGCTGTCGCTTGTACGAGTGATCGTCCCTCGCCGTCCGCGCCTGCCATGGCAAACGCGAACACTGCGATCGCGACATCACTCGCTGCAGTGAATGCCGATCGCCACATCATCCAGCTCAAGTCTGGCGCATCGGTGGACGCGATGGCGGCCCGCGTGATCAGTCTCGGCGGACGCGTCGAACGCACGCATGCGGGAATGGGACTCGTGATCACACACGGATTGTCGGTGGCGGCGGCGTCGCTGGTTCGGGCATCGTCCGATGTCCTGCACATTACACGTGACCGGACGGTGCAATGGATTCCGACGTTGGCCCAGCACCATTTCGCGGCGAACCAGACCCGCGTCGCGACCTCGCGGCTGCCGCACGTGGACCAGAGCGGTGCCGAGTTCTTCTCGTTCCAATGGAATCTCCCTGTCATCCTGGCCAACAATGCCTGGCTGGTCACGCGTGAAGGCGCGAATACGATGGTGTGCGATCTCGACACGGGCGTCGACCCGACGCACATTGATCTGGCGGGCAAGATCAACCTCGCCGTGAGCACGTCGTTCGTCGCGACGGAGCCTGACATCCTCGACCGGAACACCCACGGCACCTACGTCTCGGCGCTGATCTCATCGAATGGCATTGGGATGGCCTCGGTTGCACCGGAGACCGAGCTGTGCCAGGTCAAGGTCCTCGACCAGAGCGGCCAGGGCTCTTTCGGCGATATCATCTCCGGCGTGATCTACGCCGCGGACGCCGGCACCGATGTCATCAACATGAGCCTGGGCGCGGTGCTGTCACCGCGTGACTCAGGCGTCGTGCAGCTGGCCGAGATGTTTCAGGGGGCGGTCGACTACGCGCTGCGTCGTGGCGTGACCATCGCGGCCGCCGCCGGAAACGACGGGATCAATCTCGCGGCCGCGGACTCGATCGTGCTGCCCGCGGAGTTGTTCGGCGTGATCAGCGTCGGCGCGACCGCACCCACCGACCAGCAGCACTTCGACCAGATCGCCAGCTACTCCGACTTCGGGTTCCCTGGCACGACCGTGTTCGCGCCCGGCGGTGACTTCCAGCCGCAGAACGGTGGCGTTGTTCAGGACCTGATTCTCTCGGCTTGCAGTAGCTATGCGACCGAGCTGCTCCCCGCCATCGACTGCAGCAACCACGAGACCTACATCTTCGATGCCGGGACGAGTGCCGCGTCGCCGCATGTCGCGGGTGAGGCAGCAATCCTCAAATCGGACGTCCGTCACACGAACCATTCGAGGCCGGACATCCTCACGCCGGCCTGCATCATCAACGGCACCGACCGGATCCTCACGCGCGGCCGGTACCCCGACCCGCTGTACGGCTTCGGCCGGATCGATATCATTGGCGGCCGCGACTGCCGGCATTTGACGACGGAACGTCTGTAGCGACCGTCCTGTAGATGCGGCGCGCCGCACGGATCAATTCCGTGCGGCACGCCGTCGTGGTGTTGGCTTCGGCGAAGATGGAGCAGATCGGTGCCCCGGCAGGGATCTGGCTGCCGGGACGAGGGATATCACGCACATCAGGGCTCGACACCCAGGTGCGCGCCGCGGCGCCGACCGTCAGCGCGTGGCGGGCAAAAACGATCGCCTTGCCGGCGGCGCCCACGCCACGCGCTGGCAGCCGCAGCGGCGAGCCGGTGCGGAGCGTTCCGGTGCAGCCTGCAACGTGGGCGCCGAAGATGGAGATGCCATCGCGACGCTCGGCCAATTCCATTGCGGCGGTGAATCGCGGGTTGATCTCGATGGGTACCGGATGCCCGCCGCGGACGATGAAGTCGATTCCGTTCACACCGGCCAATCCGAATGCACGGGACGCGGCGGACGCGAGCGCGGTGGCCTCGTGCCAGAGCGGCGTCCCATCGCCCCACTCCGGATCACCGGGTGGCGCGAGAATGTTTCCGCAGTAACGGAATGACGGCGCGCCGAGTGGGCCTTCTCCGATCAGCTGGCGCGTGATCGCGATGATGGCGGCGTCTCTGCCGTCCGCGGCGAACACCACCGACCCCGGCGTTCCGGCGATGCGCTCCTGCAGCACATACTCGCGCGGCACCGGTATGCCCGGGCGCCACGCCTGCACGCCATGACCGCCGCCCGAGCGCTTTGGTTTGAGCAACCACCGGCGGCCAACGTCGGCCGTTCCCGGTTTCGGCGCGGACATGCGGACCCGGGGCACCGCGATGCCGGCGTTCTCGAGCGCCTGTGCCCAGGCGCGCGGGGCCCGGGCCGCCGCAACTGCCGCCGGCGCATTCCCCCAGAGCGTCTGGCCGCGCGACAGCTGGCGCAGTGCGCCGGGGTGATTTTCGAAGTTCGATACGTAACAGACTGCATTGAGCATTGTACCGTTGTGCCGGAGCGAGCCATCGGTCTCGCGACCCGCCGCACGGCGGGCGGTCGCTGCCGCGATTCGCGCACTGTACGGGGAGACCAGCCGCGTGTCCGCGATCGCCGCGAGATCGAGATCCGCGAAGGCGTCGACCGCGATCACGGCGTATCCGGCACGAACCGCCGACTCCGCCATGCCCCGCGCGCTCACGCCGGCGATCAGCACTCGTCCGGTCATAGGCCCAGACGCTCGGCGCGCCTCGCCGGGCGACACGACATAGAGATAGTCGAGGACTGATCCCCTGGCCTGGCGGAGCCCGAGCGCGTCCACCAGCGGGGCGTTGACACCGCCGGCCAACCCATTGGCGATGAGCGCCGCGCCTTGGGCAGCAGCCTTCGCGACCCGCGCGAAACCGTTCGTGCGGCAGACGGGCGCGATCATTGCGAGGCGTTCCGCGAATGTCTCGAACACGCGGCCGGATCCGGCAAACCGTCCGGAGAGCACGATCTCGGCGGGCCGGGGCACCGACACAGCCAGTGCCGCGACCGCCTTGCATCCGCCCTCGATCCACGCGTCCCAGGCCACGCGCTGGCGGGGCGACGATGGCTCGGCAAACGCATCCGCGTCCGGGATGGACGCGCCCGCGACTGACTCGGCACCCCCGGTAAAGAGCAGCGCCTTGGAGACCTGGCCGGCGAGGAATGCCACCTCCCCATTCAGTGCCCCCGCGGAGCGGATGCCGAGTGGCCCCGACGTCCCGCCGGCGCCGTCGACGATTTGTCCGTGTGAGACCGCGAGCGCCGCCGAAAACGCTCCGCCGAGCTCGAGGAGAATCAGGGAGACATTGGTTACCGCGCACTGGCGGCGCTGCGCTTGTCCGGCGATCGCGAGCGCGGCCGCGCAGACTTTGTCCGCGGTGCCAATGTCGGCGCGATTGATCTTGCGATGGTCCGGAACGGTCGGCAGGTGGATCGCGCCCGGGGTGAACACGACCGGCAGGCTGGACGCCGCGAGAGCGCGGATGAAGGCGCCGAGTTTGCCGACCCCTCCGGTGTCGCCGGGCGCCGCGAGCAACGCCAGACGCAACGCTTCCTCAGACAGCTCGTGGCCGCGGACCAGTGGGAGCCCATAGCCGGACGGCCCGGCCACCACTCTGAGCGGGCCCTCCGCGACCAGCCGCGCCACGAGCGCGTCCGGGTCCGCCAGCGCGATCTCGGACGGGATGGATGCATTGAGGAACACGTGGCCGTCCTCGAGACCGCACAGATCGATCGAGACGGTCCCGGGGTCGATGCCGACGACGCGCATCTCGGCTATCCGCCGATCGCCTTCGCTAGCTCGTGGATCGACTCCGCATTGAGAACGGCGTCAGCACGCTCAAACAGCCGCGCAATGCAGGCCTTATGGATCGCCATTTGAAATTGCCGATCCCCAGCGCGCCGAAACACAGGACGCCATCGCGCGTGACCCCATCATCGGGGGGCTCGATGCCCTCCACTCCCTGCGGCGGAACCGCGTTGAGATCGGCGGCGACCTTGAGTCCCGTGCGATTCGCCCAGGCCGCCCGCGGCACCAGCTGCACGCCCGCGGGCCCGCAGTTGAGCAGGACCTGCGCCCCCTCGAGACACTCGGCCGCCTGTCCCGCATTGGTCAGGCACACCGCGTCGACGGTGCCGCCGAACCGCTTCATGATCGCGGCTCGCGCGCGGTCGCCATCCGCCGTGCGCCGGGACGTTATGCGCACCTTCGCCCCGGCCTGGGCGAGCAGGCCCGCCGCGCGGAGACCGACTGGTCCGGTGCCAGCCGTGACCACGACCTGCTGGCCGGCGACGGTGCCGTTCATCGCGCGGATGATCTTCACGACGGCGGCAACAGCGGTGGTGTTGGAGCCGTTGGAATCCAGCATGAGGGACACGCGAAACGGACCGAAGAACGCCTGTTGTGCCGCCGCGAGGATGGCTTCCCCGGCACTCATGTCGGCGCCGCCGATGAACACCGCCGTGTTGTTCAGGTGCTTAAGTCCTCGTGTGAAGATGCAGCCATGGACGAGGTCACGGACATCGGGCGGCGTCACCGACTGGGCGCTCATGATCTCGTCGGCGCCGGCGTCGTACGCGACGACCTGATCGAACACGCTCGCGTGCGGAGACGAGTCGAGTTGCAAGAGAAGTTTTTTCATACGGCGGCACAGCCCTGAGGGCGGAAGTGAGACAGCGAGGGCCGGCTGCGGACTATGCAGCCGGCCCTCGAGTGGACACCGACAACCGGGCGGGGCTCAGGCGACGCTTGGCCGCCGGCGCCTCCGCTCTGGTGCGCGGACTACTTGTTGTCCGCGCCGCCGGCGAACGGGTGGTGGGCCGTCTTCGCGCCGGAGATGACCGCGTCGACAGTGGGAAGCTTCTTCAGCGCGCGCTCGATCGACTCCTTGGTCGCGCGGTAGTTGAAGTCGAAGATCTTCTTGTCGTCCTTGGCGTCCCAGTGAATGAACACGCCGACGCAGATGCACAGGTCATCCACCTTGTCACGCGGAATCACGCCGCTCGAGACGGAGTCCACGACGGCGCGGGCAACTGCCGCCTGGGCGGGGCCGAACATCTGCACGGCCTGCTTGGCGCCTTTGATCGTGACTTTGTTGTACAGAATCGTGTCGGGCTTCGCCGGCAGATTCGGCGCCACGACGGCGAGAAGGGTGGTGAAGCCGTCCTTGTTGTTGGTGAGCGCGTTGGCAAACGCCGCACCCGCATGTCCCGACTTGGCACCGATGATCAAGTCGATGTGGGCGACCTCGTTGCCGTCGCCGACTAGCGACTCGCCGAGAAAGAAATCCGCTGCCATGGGATCCTACCTCCGTACCAGTTTGGATGGGGAGAATCTGTTGCCTATAGATCGGCGCAGGGCACGCGAGGCCGACCCGCCTTGCCAGAGCGGCCCGCCGGGATGCGGGCGCGCACCCCGGTGGGCAGTCCCGCAGGCAGGCAACACCAAGCGGGTAGCTCGTCGAGCGGGTGAGGATGGGCGAGACCTCTCAGGGTGTCAAGGGGCCCGCCTGCAGAGCTCGGGTCCCGTTTGCCGGAAGGCCTGATCAGGGGTTTCCGTGGCCCCCGAGAAGGCCTAGTTAAGTTATCTCGACGCGGGCCCCCGGCCCGGGCTCGGGCCCGGCGGCCCCGGCCTTTCAACTGCAGACCCCGACCGCCGCTGTGCGAATCCCTTACCAAACGTTCCGGCTTGCGAACGGGCTGTTCGTGACCGTGTCTGAAGACCACACCGCCCCACTGGTCGCGGTGAATCTCTGGTACCACGTCGGGTCGGCCAACGAACGGGACGGCCGTACCGGGTTCGCGCACCTCTTTGAGCACATGCTCTTTCAGGGATCCGCGCACGTGGGCTCGAATGAGCATTTCGAACTCATTCAACGCGCCGGCGGGACGCTGAACGGCTCGACCTGGGTCGATCGCACGAACTACTACGAGACCATCCCGTCCAACCAGCTCGGCCTCGCCCTCTGGCTGGAGGCGGACCGCATGGGGCAGCTGCTGCCCGCGATGACGCAGCAAAAGCTCGATACCCAGCGCGACGTCGTGAAGAACGAGCGGCGATGGTCGGTCGACAACCAGCCCTACGGCACCGCGTGGGAGAAACTCCAGGAGATCGGTTTTCCGCCGGGCCACCCGTTTCACCATTCGATCATCGGATCGATGGAGGATCTCTCCGCCGCGAGTCTGGACGACATCGCCAGTTTCTTCGCGACCTACTACACGCCTGACAACGCGGTGCTGTCGATCGCGGGTGACGTCGACCTGGCGACGGCGCGGCCGATGGTCGAGCAGTACTTCGGCGCGATCCCGCGCGGCACCGGGCGTCCGCCGCTGCGGCCGATGGACGTGTCGCCGCGTTTCGGCTCACCGAGGCGCGAAATCGTGCCGGACGACGTCCGCCTTCCGCGGCTGTATCTCGCATTCCGGACGCCGGTATTCGGCAGCCCCGAGTACTACGTCGCCAGCGTGTGCGGGGCGGTGCTCGGCTTGCGGCGCGGCAGCCGCCTGCATCAGACGCTGGTCCGGGAGCGCCAGATCGCGGCGGATGCCACCGCGTTCACGAGTGACCTCGCCAAGGGCAGCGACATCATGGTGGCCGACGTCACCGCACGGCCGGGCATCAGCGCCGGACAGCTCGAGGAGGAAGTGCTGCGGGTGGTGGATCACCTTCGCGACAACGGCGTCACCGAGGCGGAAGTCCGCCGGGCGGCTCGCGTTGATCGAGACGGCGTACACGGCGGCGTTGCAGGAGGCGGCGGATCGTGCCGACAAACTCTCGCAATTCGCGACGTATTTTGGTGATCCGGGCCTGATCAACGAACAGGTGCCGCGATATCGCGCGGTCACGGCGGCCCAAGTCAGTGCGTTCGCGCGCGAGTGGCTTGGCGATGACAACCGGGCCAGCCTGCTGTACGTGCCGCGCGAGCCGGTCGCCGCTCGCGCGGAGCGCCAATGACCCCGGGCCGCCCGCTGCCCGGCGCGAGCCGGCCGTATGCCTTTCCGCGGTTCGAGCGCCGGACGCTCAGCAATGGCCTGGGTCTCGTCGTGGCCCCGCTCGCGAAGCTGCCCGTGGTGACGCTGCTGGCGCTGATCGATGCGGGCGCGGTGACCGACCGCCTGGGCGAAGAAGGATTAGCGCAACTCACGGCGCGGTCGTTGTCCGAAGGGGCCGGCGGCCGCGACGGCGCGGCGCTCACCGAGGATGTGGAACGTCTCGGTACCGCCATCGACACGAGCGCGGACTGGGACGCGGCGCTCGTCCGCCTGACGGTACTCTCGTCGCGATTGTCCGAGGCGATGGCGGTTCTGGGCGATGTGCTGATGGCGCCGTCGCTGCCGGCGCGAGAAGTCGAGCGGCTCAAGGCCGAGCGTCTGGCCGAGTTGCTGCAGCTGCGCGCTGAGCCACGAGGACTGGCGGATGAGACGCTCGACCGGGTCGTGTACGCCACCGGCGCGCGGTACGCGCGGCCCGCCGGCGGTACCGAGCACTCGGTCTCGTCGCTCACACCGGACGCGGTAGCCGGGTGCTACGCCGCGCGGTATCACCCAGGCGTGGTCACATTGATCGTCGCGGGCGATGTCGAGACCGGCGCCGTCGAGCGGCTGGCGGAGGCGACGCTGGGGAAATGGCGGGGCGTGGCCCGCGGTGAGATCGCGACCCCCGATCGTGCGGCGACGGACGGCCGCCGCGTGCATCTCATCGCCAAACCGGGCGCGCCGCAGTCGGAGCTTCGGATCGGGCACACTGGCATCCCGCGTGCCCATCCCGACTATTTCCCTGTCGTGGTCATGAACGCGATTCTCGGCGGCCTGTTCTCGTCGCGGATCAACCTCAATCTTCGTGAGGCGCACGGGTACACCTACGGAGCCCACTCGGGCTTCGACTGGCGCCGGTGGGCCGGCCCGTTCGCCGCGGAGACGGCGGTGCAGCAGGACGTGACGGCGGACGCCGTGCGCGAAGTGCTGTTCGAGATCGACCGGATGCGCGATTCACCGGTCATGCCCAGCGAGCTGTCGCTCGCCACGAGCTATCTGGATGGCGTGTTCCCGATCCGGTTCGAGACGACGGATGCCGTCGCGACCGCGCTGGCCAATCTGGTGTCTGTTCGGCCTCCCCGGGGACTACTACGACAGCTACCGCGCGAATGTCCGCGCCGTGACCGCCGAGCACGTCCTCGCCGCGGCGCGCACGCATCTGCATCCGGACCGGATGCATCTCGTCGTCGTAGGCGACCCGGATGGCGTACGCGCGCCGCTCGAACGCATGGCCATTGGGCCGCTGACGGTGTCGGACGATCGCGGCGAGCCCATCGCGTGAGGCGCCAGTGAGCGAGGCCCAGGTCAACACCCGCCGGATCTACACTGGCCGCGTCATCAATCTCGACGTCGATACCGTTCGGTACCCGGATGGATCGATAGGCGAGCTCGAGATGGTGCGGCATCCCGGCGCCAGCGCGATCGTCCCGTTTCTGAGCGATCCGATGGGAGAGGATCCGCAGATACTTCTTCTGCGCCAGTACCGGTACGCCGCGGACGGGTATCTGTACGAAGTGCCGGCGGGGCGACTCGAGCCTGGCGAGTCGCCCCTCGATTGCGCGCGGCGGGAGCTTCGCGAAGAGACCGGCTGCACCGCTGAGCGCATCGATCCGCTCATGAGCCTGTATACGACGCCGGGATTCACCGACGAATTGATCCACCTGTTCCTGGCGACCGGGCTGACCCGCGGCGCGACGGCCCATGAGGCCGACGAGTTTGTCGAGCTCGAGACGCTCAACTTCTCGCGGGCGCTCGAGATGATCGAGCGCGGTGAAATCCGCGATGCGAAGACCGTCGTGACGCTGCTGTTTGCCGCGGGCTTCCGGGGAGGGCGGTAACCCGAGCGGTGGCGTCCACCCGTCTGCGGGTGCTGCTGATCGGCAGCCACCACACCGAGCGGATCGAGCGCGGCGTGGAGCGGGCGTTGCAGCGTGCCGGGCATCGTACTCTGCTGATCGACGACCGGCGGTTGCGGCGCAACATCGGGCTCGCACTGACCCAGCGGTGGATTCTGGCGGCTGCGCGGCGGTTCAAGCCGGACTACGTCTTCTTCAGCAAATCACTCGGCCTCAGGCTCGAAACGGCCGCCGAGCTGGCGCGGGGCAAGCCAAGCGCCCTGTGGTATCAGGATCCGCAGTGGTACGGCGATGCGCACCTCCCCGACATCGCGCACACGATCGCCGTCGGACGCCTCACGGATACGTTTTTCGTGACGGGCTTCGAGCGCGAATGGCGGGCGATGGGACTCAATGCCAAGCTGCTCCCCTCGGCCGCCGACGGCAACATCGTCCCGGTGGCCCCCGAGGCGGCATATGCGTCGGACGTCGCATTCATCGGGACCGGTCCCGGCGTCTCGCACGGCGGGGCGGGATTCGCGCCGGAGCGGGCAGAGTTTCTCGCGTCGGTCGCCTCGCAACTCGGCAAGCCCGTGCGGGTCCGCGTGTGGGGCAGTGGCTGGGAGAGTTGGCGCGATCGCTTCGAGTGGGGCGGGCGCCCGGTCTTCGGCCGGGATCTCTCGCGGGTATGCTCGATCGAGTGCCATTGTGTTGGGCATCAATCCATCGCGCGCCGCGGGCGCGACCTACTACACCTCCGACCGCCTGTGGATGATGATCCTCGGTGGCGGGTTCTATCTGGGCCGGCGCAGCCCGGGGCTGGATCGGCTCCTGGCCGATGGTGAGCACTGCGCGTGGTATGACGACGTGGGTGAGTGTGTGGACCGTGCGCGTGCGTACCTCGCGAATCCGGCGGAGCGCACGCGCATTCGCGCGGCGGGGGAGCAGCTTGTTCGGGCGCATCATACGTTCGACCAGCGCATTGAGTACCTGCTGACCGGACGCGAGTGGGAGCCTGAGGGCGCCTGACGCGCCCCCGCTGTGGATCAGCGTCCCCCGCCCAGCACCCAGTCGTAGACCGACGCCGTCCGGGCTGCCGTTACCGTCATTGAGAAGCGGGCGGCGCGAATCCGCGCGGCGTCGGCGAGCGCGGCGCGGCGCTCCGGCGCGTCACACAGACTCGCGATGGCGGCACCGAGTGCGGCGGCATCCCCGGCCGGTGTGAGCACACCTGATATTCCGTCCTCGATGATCTCCGGAATGCCGCCCGCCCGGGTGGCGACCACCGGTTTGCCGAACGCCATTGCGTCCAACAACACTGTCCCCAGTCCCTCCTCGCGCGAGCTGAGGGTGACGATGTCTGCCGCCGCCAGCAGCGCGTCGGCGTCGGTGCGGTAGCCGGTTGCGTGAAGCGTGCCGGCGAGACCATGGCGCGCGATCGCGGCATTGACGGCGCCACGGAGCGGCCCGTCGCCCACGAGCACCGCATGAAGGGAGGGCACGCGCAGGCGCGCGGCCGCGACGGCGTCCACGAACGTCACGGGATCCTTGTGCCCGACGAGTTGCGCGACCTGCACGACCACCGGTGCGCTGGCGGGGATGCCAAGTGCGGCGAATGCGTCGCGTGACGCGGGGGGCGTGGGACGAGAGAGATCGACACCGCTGGGAATGACTTCGACGCGCGACGGGATCACGCCCCCGGCGAGGAGGACGTCGGCGACGGCACGAGAGATCGCGATCACGCCGTCCGCGCGACGGTACTTCCAGCGGCTGCCAGGATTCGCGCGCAATGGGAAGTCGACCCGGCGCGTCACGACCAGCCGAGCCGGCGTCCCGAGCGTCGCGAGCGCGGCAAGTGCCGCAGCGTGCGCAGTGTGGGCGTGCACGATGCGCACGCGGCGCTGGAGGATCGTACGCCGTAGCGCGAACGCCGCGATCAGCCCGAACTCCGCCCAGGGTCTCGTCGCCACGACCGGAATGCCGGCATTGCGCGCGCGCGATGCGAGCGGCTCGCCAGGGCGGGCGGCGATCACCGACATATAGCGATCGCGATCGAGGAGGCGGGCGAGCCAGAGCACCTGGCGTTCTCCACCGCGCCACCCCCGCTCGGTATCGACATGCAGCACGACCGGCACGGGCCGGCCGTCCCGCAGTTCGCGCGTCACTGGCGGTGCCGTCGTGTCCGGAGGACTCACAGGAGCGCGCTCAATTCATTGTAGAAGCGGCGGCCCGCCGCGTCGATCGTCAGCGTCGCGAACTGCGCGGTGGGCGGCGCATCGGCGAGCCGGGCTGCCTCGATCGCGGTGACCAGGCTGTCGTCATCATCGAGCGTGAAATAATGCGGAGCGTCACCGAGGAACTCGCGGTGCGGCGCGATGTCGGACGCGACGACGGGAGTGCCGCACAGGGCGGCCTCGATACCGGTGAGGCCGAGGCCCTCATAGCGGCTCGGACACACGACCACCGATGCCAGCTGATAGGCCGCGACGACCGCGGCCCCGGGGAGTCCGGTGCGGACGCGCAGCGGAACGCCGAGACGCTCCGCCAGCGCCTGCAGGCCCGCCTGTGATGGGCCGCGGCCAATCAACTCTACGCGGGCGCCGAGCCGGGCAGCGGCTCGCACCACGGCCTCATGATTCTTGGGTGGCACGAGGCGTGAGACACTGAGAAGACGCAGGTCCCGGGCGGCGATGACACGGCGTGGCCGGTCTCTCGCGCACGCCGCGGTGAAGAGGTTGGAGTTGTAACAGTACTGAACGACGGTGGGTACGCGGCCGAAATGTCGCGAAACGTCCACCGCGGACGAAGCACTCGGCGTCCACACGGCACGCGCCCGGTTCGCCACGAAGCGGAGGCGGCTGTAGTAGCCGCGTCGCGTCGCGTATCGCGGGCCTGAGAGGCGCGGCAGCGTGAGGAGCCGGCCGCCGATGGGGACCACGGGATCGTGCAAGCCATCGCCGAGGCGCGAGGGCGGGAGATCCCACACATACGACACAAAAGGCACGCGGTGGCGCTGGGCGTACCGCCAGACGTCCGGCGCCAGATCGTGGTTCAAGGCGACGGCCAGCGCGGCAGAATCGTCGCCATCAACGGCGACATTGAGTCCCAGCCGGCACAGATCCGGAATGATCAGATGCTCGTAGTCATTGCGTCCGAACCAGCGAATGTCAGCCACGGGCCACCCGCGCCTCGGGTGTCGCCAACCGTGCTGGGCCCCCGGGTGTCAGACAGGGCAAGTGTCCCATTCTGTGTCTCAAGGAGTAGACACCACTTGGCGCGGACCGCCGTGGTAGCGACGACAGATAATATGTAAAGCGTGTATGGGCAACATGATAGCCGAATTGATCTCCCGGAGTGCAGCGGGCATGCCCCGTGCGTTTCGGCGAGTCCGAGCAGGTCATGGGTGGACGGCGGGATCCTTTGATGACGGGTTGGCAACATGGCTGATGTCGCGCTGAAGCGGTTGTCGTCGCGGTCTCCGAGCGAAGACCGGCCGCGGAGTGTGCGGGCGGCGCACCGGCTGGTGGCAACGCCGGCGCCGTTCCGCTCCGCGAGTTGCTGCCGACCCTGGACGACTCGGCGGTGGTCGAGCTCTTCCTGAAGGGGGAGGAGCGGGCGTTTCAGGCGCTGGTAGACCGGTATCAAGTGCGCTTGCTGAACTTCGTCTACCGGACGATCGGCGACCGTGAGCGTGCCGAGGATCTGGTGCAGGAAGTGTTCATTCGCGTCTATCGCCACCTCCATTGATTCGATCGTGGCAAAAAGTTCTCGACGTGGGTGTATACGATCGCGTCGAACCTGGCGAAGAACGAGTTGCGCAACCGCTCGCGCAATCCGCTGGTGCTGTTCCAGACCATCAAGAAAAACTGGGACGACGAGGACCGGCCGCTACAGTTCGAGGACAGCGCGTCGCGCCCGGACGACCTGTACCGGAAGCGGCATCTGCGGGAGTTGGTGGAATCGTCCGTGGCGCGGTTGCCGGAGCATCATCGCCAGGTGTTCGTCCTGCGTGAACTCGAAGGCAAGTCGTACGAGGAGATCGCGGAGATCACGGCCTGCAATCTGGGAACCGTGAAGTCGCGCCTCAATCGCGCCCGGAACTCATTCGCCGAGATCATCGCGCCCGCACTGCGGTAAGCGCGACATCGAGGATCGGGGCCATCATGCCCCAGCCAACGCCCGGGGGCGCTGGCTGAGCCGGCCGGGGGCTGCCCGAATGGCGGCTCCCCTCATTCCCGTCCGTCTGGAACCCACGCCCCCGCCGCGTGTATTGTTCGGCGTCCTCAGAGGGGTGCGCCGGACCGACATGGATTGCGGAACCTTTCGCGAAAATCACGGGGCATATATCGATCGGTCCGTCTCTGACGTGGACCTGGTCGCCATGCAGCGCCATCTCGAGGAGTGTTCCGCCTGCGCGGCCCACGACACGACAGTCCGGCGGGCATTGTTGTTGTTCCGGAACATGCCGGCAATCGAGCCGTCGGCTGACTTTTCGGTGCGTTTGCACGAGCGCCTGCGGGATGTCCGGGCCGAAAGCGGTGCCGCGGGCCGCATCGCTGGCGCGGGGTCTCACGCGTCGTACCGCGGTCCTGGTGTCGGCGTGTTCGCGGGGCTCGCGGCAGGCGTGGTCGCTGCCGGGTATCTCTTCGTCGTGGCGCCTGCCTGGGCCCCGGCCGTTGGACCGCTGGCCATGGCACCGGTCGTGGCTGCCGCGCCGGCCATCGATCCAGCGGCCGATCAGGCCACCGTCATGGCGAATGCGGTGGCAAACGCCGTCGCGAACACGGCGGCGACGGATGCGGCCAGTGACCTCGCGGATGCGGGGCGGCCGTTTGGCGACGATGCGATGACGGCGTTGGCGTCTCCGGCATTTATCCCGCCCGTGGCAGCCGGCAGTCCCGTGTGGCCGGCGAGTGTCCTCGCGTCTCGCGCCCCCGTGCGTTTCGCGCCGGCGCAGCTCAAGCTGACGAGCCTGGGCCGATAGCGCGCCGCCGTCGGAGCGCGGGCCGCTCGCGCAGCGGGCTGCGAGCGTCCCGAACGGGAGGCCGCGGTTCACACGACACGGATTGGGTGTCGGCTAGCGAGATCGGCAGCTACGAATACTGCGCGCGCGCGTACTGGCTCGAGCGCGTCCAGCACACCGAACGCCCGGCGGGGACCGGTTCCCGGCTCGCGGATGGCACGGGGCACCATTGCGCGCACGGCCGGCGCGTCGCGTGGCAGCGCCGCCTCGTGCGCGCCGCCGTCGTGCTGGTGGGCGCCGCCATCCTGGTGCTGGTCGTGCACGCGACCCGTCACTGGAGACGCACCGCTCACCCCATACCGGAGTTCAGTCTGTGACCGGGCTCGCGGCAGCTCTGCTGGCGTTCGGTGTCGTGGCCGCGGTGGCGGCGTGGCTGCTCTCGCGCACGACGGGAGTGCGCGGCGATGTCACCGTGCTGGCGAGCGACGCCGCATACCTCGCGCCTGAGACGCTCGAGGATCCAGACCTGCAGATCCGCGGGCGCCCGGATTATCTGGTGCGTGATCGCGCGACCGGCTGTGTCTATCCGATCGAAGTGAAGCCGGCCCGCGAGGCCACGGTGCTCTATGAATCCGAATGCGTTGCAGCTCGCCGCCTACATGGTGCTCCTGGAGTCCCGGTACGGTCCGGCGTTCGCGGGATATGGCGTGGTGCGGTATCGCGCCACCGAGTTTCGCGTGCCGTTCACGCCGGAGCTGCGGCGGAAGTGTATCACCGCGGCGGAGGCCATCCGCGACGCGCGGCGGGCTGCGGCGATCCATCGGAGCCACGAGATCCGCGCGAAATGCTGGGCGTGCGGCGTGCGGCGCGCCTGTGATGAGTCGCTGGCCTAGGGTATCTTCTCGCTATGCCCACGCTCACCGAGCACGCGTTCCGAAAAGCGGTCCTGGCCGGTGAGTTCGAACCCGTGTACTACCTCTTGGGAGACGACGACTTTCGAAAGGGCGAGGCCGTCATCCGCGCGCTGGAGGCAGCCGTGCCGCTGGCGGTGCGCGACTTCAACACCGAGGTGTATCGGGGCGGTGAGCTCGATGCCGGGACCCTGGAGTCGGCGCTCGGCACGCCGCCGATGATGGCCGATCGCCGCGCCGTCGTCGTGCGCGACCCCGGCGCGCTCAAGAAAGATGCTCGGCGCGTGCTCGACCAATACCTCGGCCGGCCGGCGGAGAACACCGTTCTCTTTCTCGTGGCGCCCGCCGGTGCCAAGGCCGACGCCGCGCTGCGCGACCGCTCGACCGCCGTGGACTATCCCGAGTTGACCGGCGACCGGCTGCCGAAATGGATCGTGCATTGGGCGGCGGACCAGCACGCGACGCTCACCGCGGACGCCGCGGCTCTGCTGCAACAGGCGGCCGGCCCGAGCTGGCGGCGCTCGCCTCGGAGATCGACAAGCTGGTGAGCTACGCGCGGGGTGCGGCAGGCAACACCGTGGGCGAGACAACGGATCGCGCGATGCCGGGCGGCACGGCAGATGTGACGATCGATGCGGACGCCGTCGCCGCGATCGTCGGCGTGCGTCGCGGCGAGACATTGAGTGACCTGCTCGACCGGATCGCGGCGCGTGACGCGCCGGGCGGGCTGGCGCTGGTGGAGCATGTCCTCGCGCAACCCAAGACCAGCGCGGTGTCCGTGGTAATGGCGCTTTCGGTACAGACGCTGGCGATCGCGTGGGGGCGGGCGCGGCGCGATGAGGGACTCGCGCTCGGCCGGCTGGCCGGCGAGTATTTCACATTGCTCAAAGAGACCGGCGCGTATCCGATGCGTCCGTGGGGTGAGGCGGTCGCGACCTGGACGGCGGCGGTGGACCGGTGGAGTCCGGTGGATCTGGACCGGGCGCTGGACGCGCTGCTGGCAACCGATGTCGCGCTCAAGGACACGCGCGTCTCGACCGATGAACAGTTGATCGCTTCGCTCGTCCTCACGATGTGCGCGAGTGGGGCATCCGTGGGCCGTTCTCCAGACGCATCGCCGCGCGGCATCCGCCGAGGAGCACCGGTATGACCGATCGTCGTGTCGCCGCCTGGATTCTGCCTCGCCACGTTCGCGCGGCGTGCGCCGTCGCAGTGGTCGTGAGCGCGAGCATCTCGATCGCCGGCCGCAGCCGCGCGCAAGGCACTGACACGACGCATGCGGCCGCGGCCACGGCGCCGGGCAATGCAGCGTCACCAGCACCGGCGCCGGGCGGACCGGCATTCGCCGACACGACACGGCCCGCGCACGACACCATCGCGGTGATGGGACCCGCGGATTCCGCGATCCAGCGTGCGCAGACGCTGGTGGCGCAGGGGCATACCGACCAGGGGCGGGCGCTGGTGGATTCCGTGCTCACCGCGACCCCACCCACATCGGCGGCATACGCGTCGGCCCTGTATGCGCGCGCGTCGCTCGCGACCAACGCCGACAGCGCGGAGGATGACTACCGCCGGATCACCGTCGACTATGCGACGTCGCCGCGGGCATCGGACGCACTGCTGCGGCTCGCGCAGCTGGAATTGGCACGAGGAGACAGGGCACAGGCGGCCGATCATCTGGCGCGGCTCACCCGCGAGCAGCTCTCCGGGCAATCCGGGATCACGTACGCCCGCACCGAGCTCCAGGTGGGGCTGGCGTATTTTGACCTGCAGGATCTCGCGCACGCCTGCGCCGCGCTGGTTGGCGCGCGGTCGGCCGCGCCAACGACGGATGTCGAGCTTCGCAACCGGATCGACTACAACATCCAGCGGTGCCCACGCACGGCGCCGGAGGCGGCCGGCGCCACGGCACCTGGTGCGGCGGCTGGCGCGCCCGCCGCGTCCATGAGCCCACCGCCGGCAGCGGCCACCGTGGCGGCTCGCGATAGCCTACGCCGGGCCGCGCAGCGTATGGCGCGATCCAAGGCCGACAGCGCCGCGCACGCGGCCACCGTCGCGACGAAGAAACCGAGAGCCACCACTGCGACGCCAGCGGGGGCGTTCACCGTGCAGGTCGCCGCGTATCCGGCGCGGACCGCCGCAGAATCATTGGCGGCGCACCTGCGCGAGCGCGGATACGAATCGAGAGTCTATGGAACGGCGGCGCCGTTCCGGGTGCGAGTCGGGCGATACGCGACGGAGGCGGCCGCCGATGCCGTCGAGCGAGACGCTGAAGGCGAAAGGAATGGATGGCTTCGTCACTGCGGCGGAGCCACTCACGCCCTGAGCCCGATGGCGGTCTCGTCACGGTCGCCGCGCCACGCCGCATACACCCAGATCAGTCCCGACACCGCGATGGCGACCGGGATGATCAGGACCGCTTCCGCGAGCGACGACCGCTCCGAGATGCGGCCGAGTATCACCGGAGAGGGCACATTGCCGAGCAGATGGATCGTGAGGATCGCGCCGGCCATCGCGGCGGCACGCGCCACTCGGGGGACATGGCCCACCAGCGCCGAATTGACCGGCCCCGTAGAGATGAACAGCAGAATCTCGGCCGCGATCAATGACGCCCAGTACATAGTGGGATCGCGGGCCGTCAGCGCGACATAGGCCAGCGGCGTCGCCAGCAGCATCGAGACGCCCGAGAGCCAGAGGTACCCTTCGCGCGTCCGCTTCACCAACGCGTCGCCCAGCCAACCGCCCAGAAATGTCCCGATGAAGCCCGTCACGACCACCGCGGCGCCCAGTTGCTTGTCGGCCGCGGCCAGCGTGACGTGGTGGACGCGAACCAGAAACGCCTGGCATTCCAGACCACGATGCCGCCCAGCGCAAACGTGTACGCCGCGTATCCGAGCACGGTGCGGACGTAGGGACGATTGAGGAGCAGCAGATAGACACGCAGGCCACTCGGCCCAGCGCTGGTATCGCTGGGTGCAGCCCGCGCCGAGCCGGACGGTCCGGCACCTGGTCCGGCGGTGCCGCGGGCGGGATCGGTGAGCATGAGGACGAGCACCGCGAGCAGCAAGCCCGGGACACCGGCGAGCAGAAATGCCGCGCGCCAACCGTAGTGCTGATCGACAACTCCGCCGAACACGTAGCCGAGCGCGCTGCCGACCGGCGTCGCACAGAAGAACACGGAGAACACGCGGCCGCGGAGCCGCGCCGGAAACGCATCGGCCAGCAGGGCCGGGGCGATGGCGGAGTACGCGGCCTCACCGATACCGACCGATGCTCGGGCGCCGAGTAGCGCCGGATAGCTGTGCGCCAGGCCGGCAAGGGCGGTGGCGACACTCCACACGGCGATGCCGCCGGCCACGAGACGCAGCCGCCATCGCCGGTGGCCGTAGGCGCCGAGGACGGGAGCGGCGCACATGTAGACGAGGAAGAAGGCGCTGGTCAGCGCACCGAACTGCGAATCCGTGAGATGCAGCTCGGAGTGCTGGAGACTCTCGCCCACACCCGGGACCACGTAGCGGTCCATGTAGTTGACGAGATTCACGAGCGTGAGCACGACCAGCGCGACCCACGCGGTGCGTGCCGCGCGCTCGGGCGTCGCCGCCATGTCTGGAGTGGGATCGGTCACCGCGCAAAGGTCGGCCGGCCCCTCCCCCGCGCAACCGACAGGGCGCTGGCCGCCAACATTGCACTGGGGGCCCCGCGTATACTGCGACGTGATCCTCGATTGCCACGTTCATACTGCCGCGCTGCTCCCCGGTCACGGATGTGTGTCCGCTCGCACGCGGCGCGGGTTGACCTTCCACTGGATGCGGCACCAGCTCGGCATCCCCTATGGCGTGAGCGACGCGACGATCGAGCGTGGGCTGGAGCAGGCGCTCGCCATCTCGGTGGCCGGGACGCCGGAACTGGATGCCGTCGTGCTGCTGGCGTTCGATGCGGTGTACACGGCCGATGGCGTGATGGACACGGCCGCGACGCATCTGTACGTCTCGAACGACTACGTCATGTCGCTCGCGGCACGGTATCCGCGTGTGCTCTTTGGCGCGTCGATCCATCCGTACCGGCGGGATGCCGTCGCCGAGGTCGAACGATGCGCCGCGGCGGGCGCGGTGCTGTGCAAATGGCTTCCCATCACGCAGCGCATCGACCCCGCGGACCCGCGGTGCATCCCCATGTACGATGCCCTGGCGCATTTCGGACTGCCGCTGCTCAGTCACACCGGGTGGGAACACGTCCTGCCGCGCCTCGATCCGACCGTGGCGGCGCCGCGCCGGCTGGTGCCCGCGCTCCAACGGGGCGTCACCGTGATCGCGGCGCACTCGGGAACCGGCGCGGTGCCGGGAGAAGGATCGTATCGCGAGGAGTTCATGCGGCTCGCCCGCGACCACGAGCGTCTATTCGGCGACACGGCGGGGATGAGCCTGCCCAACCGGTGGGGCGACTATGACGCGCTCCTGTCGGACGACATCGTCCGGGGAAAGCTCGTGCACGGCAGCGATTGGCCGATCCCCGCCTATCCGCGCCCCTGGCGTCATGGGTGGCGCAATTCCCGCGCGCTGATGGCCGAGCACAACCAGCTCCGGAGAGACGTGCTGATCAAGCGAGCCTTGGGGTTCGACGACGCATACTGGCGCCGCGCGGGCCAGGATGTGCTGCGCGTCGCAAAGGGCGGGCGCTAGCCCGCCCCGCACAGCGTCCGGGGGCGGATTTGTATCCCCGGGCCCCCGGATTTCCGGCCATATTGTGCGGTATGTGCCCGTCCCGTGCGGGGTCTCTCCTGCCCGCCGTCCGGTGACCGCGATGTCCGCGCCGTCCGAGACGCCGCTGATGCAGCAGTACCGCGAGATCAAGTCCCGCCACCGGGATGCGATTCTGCTGTTCCGCATGGGCGATTTCTACGAGATGTTCTACGATGACGCGGAAATCGGGTCGCGGGCGCTCGGACTGACCCTGACCGCGCGGAACAATGGCGGTGCCGCGGCGGTGCCGCTGGCGGGCGTCCCGGCCAAGGCCGTCAGCGAATACGTGCGCCGCCTGATCCAGCAGGGCTTCCGCGTGGCGATCTGCGATCAGGTCGAAGATCCCAAGGCCGCGAAGGGTGTGGTGCGCCGCGAAGTCGTCGAGACGATCACACCGGGCGCCGCGTTCGCGGATGAGCTGCTGGAATCCGTCCGCAACAACTTCCTCTGTGCCGTGGTCTCCGGTCCTGAGGTGGCGGGCGGCCCGGCGAAGCGGATGTTTGGGATCGCGGCGGCCGATCTCTCGACCGGAGAGTTCCGGATTGCCACGGTGCCGTGGGCTGACGCGCCCGCGACGCTCGCGCGTCTCGTCCACCGTGAAGTCCTGGTAAGCCGGGGTGCCGCGCTCCCTCCCGGATTCCGGATGGATGGCGTGCTGCTGACCGAGCGTGACGCGTGGGAGTTCGACGGCGCGGGCGGAAGCGACGAGCTCACCCGGCAATTCGGCGTCGCGTCGCTCGAAGGCTTCGGCATTGGCGCGGACGACGCGGTCGCGACGGGAGCCGCCGGTGCCCTGCTGCGGTATCTCCGAGAGTTGCAGCCGGCGGGAGTGCCACACTTGGGGCGCCCGGTGGTCGAGCGCCCATCGGGCGTGATGCCGATCGACGACATGACGCGGCGCAATCTGGAACTGGTCGAGTCGCTGCGCGGCGGCGACGGCGAAGGGACGCTCATCGATGTACTGGACCGCACCCAGACTCCGATGGGTGCGCGGCTCCTTCGGCAGTGGATCCTCGCGCCGTTGACCAGCCGCGCGGTGATCGAGGCGCGGCTGGACCGGGTCGGTGCCCTGGTTGCCGATGCGCTCGCCCGGCAGGTGTTGCGGGGCGCGCTCGATGGTGTGCGCGATCTGGAGCGGCTGGCGGTCAAAGCGGCGGCGGCACGCGCGACGCCGCGGGAGCTGCGGGCCCTCGGCGACGCGATCGCCCGTCTGCCGGCGGTGGCCGCCGCCGTCGCGCGGATCGCATGCACGGACGGGGATCCATTCGCTGGCCTCAAGGCGCACTGGGATGGCTGCGACGATGTGGGCGAGCCGATCTGCCGTCTGCTGGTCGAGCGCCCGCCGTCCGCCATCGGTGACGAACCGACGATCGCCACGGGCGCCGATGCGGCCCTCGATGCGCTGCGTGCCCTGCGCGATGGCGGGAAGGACGGGATCGCCGAGATCCAGGCCGCCGAGCGGGCACGAACGGGCATCGCCTCGCTCAAGGTCGGATACAATCGCGTGTTCGGCTACTACATTGAAGTGACGAACACGCACCGCGATGCGATCCCGTCCGACTACCAGCGCCGGCAGACGCTGACGGGCGCCGAGCGCTACGTGACGCCGGCCCTGAAGGAATATGAAGAGCGCGTGCTGTCGGCGGCCGAGCGCATTGAAGTGCGCGAGCGCGAACTGTTCGAGGCCGCGCGTGCGGCGGCCGGGCGCGAAGCATCGCGGCTGCAGCACGTCGCCCGGCTCGTCGCGGAGCTCGATGTCTTCGCCACACTCGCCGACGTGGCCGAGCGCGAGCGCTACACGCGGCCGGTGATGAGCGATGATTTCGGTCTCGAGATCACCGCGGGCCGGCACCCGGTGGTCGAGCGGATGATGCCACGTGAACAATTCATTCCCAATGACGTGCGCCTCACGCCCGCGGCGCGCGTGATCATCCTCACCGGCCCGAACATGGCAGGCAAGTCGACGATCCTCCGCCAGGTGGGGCTGATCGTCCTGCTCGCGCACATGGGCAGCTACGTGCCTGCTTCGGCGGCGACCATTGGCGTGACGGACCGCCTCTTCACCCGTGTCGGCGCGAGCGACAATCTCGTCCGGGGCCAATCCACCTTCATGGTGGAGATGTCCGAGACGAGCGCGATCCTGCACACGGCCACCGCGCGCAGCCTCGTGTTGCTCGACGAGATCGGGCGGGGGACGTCGACCTACGACGGGGTCTCGATCGCCTGGGCCGTGACCGAGCATTTGCATGGCGTGACTGGCTGCAAGACGATCTTCGCGACGCACTACCATGAGCTGGCGCAGCTCGCCGACGAGTTGGATGCGGTCCGCAACTTCAACGTGTCGGTCCGCGAAGTCGCGGACCGCGTGCTGTTCCTGCACCGGATGGAACCCGGGCGTGCCGACCGCTCGTACGGGATCGAGGTCGGGCGCCTGGCAGGATTGCCCGATGTGGTGCTGCAGCGCGCCCGCGAGGTCCTTCGCCAGCTCGAAGGCGAGCAGTGGGCCGCCGCGCTGGGCGCCGGCCGCGGCGCAGCGGCTGCGCCCGGGCGCTCCGGGACCGCGCCGCGGCGGCCGGACCCCGTGGACCAGCTTCCGCTGTTTCCGGCGGCGGTCCACCCGATCGTGGCGAAGCTGGCGGCGATCGATCCGAACTCCATGACGCCGCTCGACGCGCTGACGCTGCTGGCGTCGCTCGCGGACGACGCGCGGACGGCGTGAGCCACGGCGCAGGCCGCGGCGCACCGGTCGCGCACGTCCTGTCCGGGGCGCATATTTCGGGACGGCGCGCCTCCACCGGGCACCGATGACTCGTTCACTCCTCCGACTCCACGACGCGGCAGGCGGCGACCCGCGCCACCGTGTGCGCCATACCGATGTCTGATTCGCTCGCACATTCCTCGGGACACGGATCTCCGCCGCCGGCATTGCGGCGGACGCCGCTGGCTGAGCGCCACATCGCGCTGGGCGCGAAGATGGTGCCATTCGCGGGCTATCTGATGCCGGTGCAGTATCCCGGCGGCATCACGGCTGAGCACACCGCCGTCCGCCAGCGGTGCGGGCTGTTCGATGTCAGCCACATGGGCGAGTTCGACATCCGGGGACCGGACGCCATCGCGTTCGCCGCCCACGTCACGTCCAACGATGTGCGCGCACTCGCGATCGGGCAGGTGCAGTACTCCGCCATCCTCAATACACGGGGCACGATCGAGGACGACTGCCTGGTGTACCGGTTCGCTGACCGAATCATGCTGGTCGTCAACGCCGGCAATCGCGAGAAGGACTGGGGCGTGCTGCGGGCCGCACTCGATGCATCAGCGCCGCGATTCGATTGCACGCTCACCGACGCCAGCGACGACATCGCGCTCCTCGCGCTGCAAGGTCCGGAGGCGCAGCGAATTCTGCAGCCACTCGCCGAGACCGATCTCGCGGCGATCCGCTACTACTGGTTCGAGGAAGCCATCGTGGCCGGCGTCCCGGTGATTCTTTCACGCACGGGGTACACGGGCGAGGACGGATTCGAGCTGTACGCGGCCGCTGGCGATGCGGTGCATCTGTGGGATGCGTTGACCCGGTCCGGCGAGGTCACCCCCGCCGGCCTCGGCGCACGCGACAGCCTGCGACTCGAGATGGGGATGGCGCTCTACGGGCACGAGATCGATGACACCACGACGCCGCTCGAAGCGAATCTCGGCTGGATCGTGAAACTGAAGAAGGGCGAGTTCGTGGGACGCGACGCGCTCGTTGCGCAGAAGGCGGCCGGCATCACGCGGCGCCTCGTGGGATTCACGGTGGGTGAGCGCGCGTTCCCGCGGCAGGGGTATCCGGTGTATCACGCCGGAGTGAGCAGTGGGCTCGTCTGCAGCGGCACCGTGAGTCCGACGCTTGGCATCGGTATCGGTACCTGCTACGTCCCCGTGGACGCCGCTAATCCCGGCACCGCCCTCGACATCGAGGTGCGAGGGAAGCGCATTCCGGCGACGATCGTGCACCTGCCGTTTTACACGCGAAAGTAAGAACCGCACAGAGCGCGGTAGAGGAGACTGGAGAGGATGACCTCGTTGATGACCCCGAACGGCGGCGCGCGGACCGTACGCGGGCCTGGTCCGCTGACTGATGCCGACAGCTTCGTCCCGCGGCACATCGGCCCCCGGCCCCACGATGCCGAGGAGATGGCGCGATACCTTGGCTACGAGTCGCTCGATGCGCTGATCGACGCGGTCGTGCCGGAGAGCATCCGGTTCCGGCGGCCGCTCGCGCTGGGGCGCGGGCGCAGTGAGATCGAGGCGCTCCGGTCGTTCCGCCAGGTCGCCGGCCGGAACCAGATCTTCCGCTCGTTCATTGGGCTCGGGTACTACGCGTGCCTCACGCCGCCGGTGATCCAGCGGAACATCCTCGAGAACCCGGCATGGTACACCGCGTACACGCCGTACCAGGCGGAGATCGCCCAGGGCCGTCTGGAGGCGCTGCTCAACTTCCAGACGATGGTCATCGATCTCACGGGTCTTCCCGTCGCCAACGCATCGCTGCTCGATGAGGCGACGGCGGCCGCCGAGGCGATGGGCGTCGCCTGGAACACCCGCGGCACCCATGAGCGCAACATCTTCTTCGTGTCGCGCGACTGCCATCCGCAGACCATCGAAGTGTTGCGGACCCGTGCCAAGGCGCATGGCATCCTCGTGGTCACCGGCGACCATCGCGCCTTCGCGTTCGGGCCCGCCGTGTTCGGCGCCCTCGTCCAGTATCCGGCGAGCGATGGCGCGGTCGTCGACTTCGGATCGCTGCGGGCGACACTCGACGCCGGCGTCGCGCCAGCGGCTGGTGCCGCATCCGACGCCACCGGGGCGGCTGGCCGTGACGCGCGGCATGCGGCCGAGCCACCGATCCTGGTCGTCGCGGCGGACCTCCTCAGCCTGACCCTGCTCAAGCCTCCCGGGGAATGGGGAGCCGACATCGCGGTGGGCAGTACCCAGCGTTTTGGCGTACCGCTCGGGTACGGCGGCCCGCACGCCGCGTACTTCTCCTGCCGCGACGCGCTCACGCGGCAGATGCCGGGCCGGATCATCGGCGTTTCGCGCGATGCGGACGGACGGCCCGCGCTCCGCATGGCGCTGCAGACGCGCGAGCAGCACATCCGCCGTGAGAAGGCGACGAGCAATGTCTGCACCGCGCAGGTGCTGCTGGCCGTGATGGCCAGCATGTACGCGGTGTGGCACGGGCCAGTGGGCCTCCGCCGGATCGCCGAGCGGATCCACCGGCAGGCGGTGGCGTTCGCGGAGGGGATGCGGCGCCTCGGCTACGTGGTGACCCACGATGTGTTCTTCGACACCGTCCGCGTGGAGCTGGGGCGCCGCAAACTGAGTGAGTTGCTTCGCGAGGCGCGCGCGCAGACGATCAACGTGCGGGTGCTGGCCGATGACGATGGGCCGCCGGCCGTGAGCGTGTCGATCCAGGAAACGACGACGCTCGCGCGACATGGTGGATCTCTTCACGGTGTTCAACGGCGGCATGCCGGCCCCGTTCACACCGGACCAGCTGGCCGATGAAGCCGAGGCGGAGATCGCCGAGCCCGTGGCGCGCCACAGTCCATACCTCACGCACCCGGTCTTCAACCGCTATCAGTCCGAGACCGAGATGCTGCGGTACATCCGCCGGCTCGAGTCCCGTGACCTGTCGCTCACGACGTCGATGATTCCCACTCGGATCGTGCACGATGAAGCTCAACGCGACGGCGGAAATGCTGCCGGTCACATGGCGGGATCTGTCACGCATTCATCCGTTCGCGCCACGTGAGCAGACCGACGGGTACTCGATCCTCTTCGAGCGGCTGGAGCATGCCCTCGCGGAGATCACGGGGCTCCCGGCGGTCTCGCTGCAACCCAACGCCGGATCCCAGGGCGAATACGCGGGGCTGCTGGTGATCCGCCGGCATCACGAGTCGCGCGGCGAAGGGCGGACGCGTACCGTGTGTCTGATCCCGCAATCGGCGCACGGGACGAATCCGGCGAGCGCGGTGATGGCAGGGCTGCGAGTGGTGGTCGTCAAGACCGACGTACGCGGCAACGTGGATCTCGCGGACCTGAGAGCGAAGGCGACCCTGCACGGGTCCGAGCTCGCCGCACTGATGATCACCTATCCCTCGACGCACGGGGTGTTCGAGGAGGGCATCCGCGAAGTCTGCGATATCGTGCATGCGGCCGGGGGCCAGGTGTACCTCGACGGCGCCAACATGAACGCCATGGTCGGTCTCTGCCGGCCGGGCGACATCGGCGCCGACGTCTGTCATCTCAACCTGCACAAGACGTTCTGCATCCCGCACGGCGGTGGTGGCCCAGGGATGGGTCCGATCGCGGTGGCCGCGCATCTCGCACCGTACCTGCCCGGGCACCCGCTGGCCGATGTCGGCGGCGTCGAGGCCATTGGGCCGGTGTCGGCGGCGCCGTGGGGGAGCGCGAGCATCCTTCCGATCTCGTATATGTACATTGATCTCATGGGTGCCGAGGGGCTCGCACGGGCGACGAAAGTCGCGATTCTCAATGCCAACTATGTGGCGCGGCGCCTCGAGACCTTCTACCCCGTGCTCTACAAAGGCACGCGCGGACTCGTGGCGCACGAGTGCATCATCGATACCCGCCCCTACAAGGCATCGGCCGGCGTCGACGTGGAAGACATCGCCAAGCGGCTCATGGACTATGGATTCCACGCGCCGACCGTCTCGTTCCCCGTGGCGGGGACGCTCATGGTCGAGCCAACCGAGAGTGAGTCGAAGGAGGAACTGGATCGGTTCTGCGATGCGATGATCGCGATCCGTGAAGAGATCCGGGAGATCGAGGAAGGCCGCGCGGACCGGCAGCAGAACGTGCTGAAACGGGCGCCACACACACTGGAGCAGGTCGTGTCGAGCGGGTGGGACCGGCCGTATACACGCGAGCAGGCGGCATTCCCCGCGCCGTGGACGCGGCTGCACAAGTTCTGGCCGTCGGTGGCGCGGGTCGACAGTGCGTTTGGTGACCGGACCCTGGTGTGCAGTTGCCCGCCGACCGACGCCTACGCAGATGAGCACGTGGCAGCCGGCACGCTGCAGCCCGCGCGCGCGGCCACGTGACGCATGCGGAGATGACCCGGGCGCGGAGGCCGAGCCGGGATCCGGCTCGGTCTGGCGGCGTGCCTGATCATTGCGGGGTGCATCACCCAGGACGACGCCAAGAAACTCGTCGCGGACCTCCAGGAGTCGCAACCGTCACGCCCCGACGTGCCGCCCGTGATGCTCACGAGAGATCCGATTCGCTATCCGGCGTCGATGTACGCGCAGCATGCGCAAGGCAACGTGACGGTGCGCATCTTCATCGACGCGATCGGGCGAGTCCACCCCGAGTCGACGCAGGTCGTCGAGTCATCGGGCGTTCCCGCCTTCGACTCCGCGGCCGTCTCGGGAGTACGGGACCTGCAATTCACGCCGGCAAAGCGCAAAGGCACGCCGGTGGCGGTGTCGGTCCTGTTTCCGGTGTATTTCCGGCATCCACAGGGGTCACCCGTTCCGGGTGACACCGTGCTACACCGCGGCGACACACCGGCGCCTGCTCCGCGCGGGACGCGCGACACCTCGGGGAGGTAGCGTGGCTCGGCGAGGCGCAGACGGGCATGCCAATGGCGGCGATGCGGCCGGCCAGACAGGGCAGACGCCGGGAACGGCGCGGCGCATTACTCCGACCGGCCGCCAGGCGGCGCGCGGCCACGTCGAACGCAACCGGCGGCCATACGATACGGTGCTGGACACGATCGGATGGACTCCGCTGATCCGGCTCAACCGCGTCACTCGCGGCATCGTGACGCCGGTGTACGGCAAGGCCGAGTACTTCAATCCGGGCGGCTCGGTGAAGGACCGGATCGGTATGCCGATCATCGAGCAGGCCGAGCGCGATGGCACGCTCAAGCCGGGCGGTACGATCGTCGAGGGCACCAGCGGCAACACCGGAGTGGGGCTCGCGATTGCGGCCGCGCTCAAGGGCTACAAGTGCATCTTCACGATGCCGGACAAGATGTCGCAGGAGAAAGTCCGGCTGCTGAAGGCATTCGGTGCCCAAGTGATCGTGACCCCGACGGCAGTGCCACCTGATCATCCGGATCACTACGTCGTCATGGCGCGCCGGATCGCCGCCGAAACGCCGAACGCCGTCCTGGCGGACCAGTTCTACAACCAGGCCAATCCCGACGCGCACTACGCGACCACGGGGCCCGAGCTGTGGGAGCAGACCGGCGGGCGGATCACACATTTCGTGGCGGCGGCGGGGACCGGAGGCACGATCACGGGAGTGGGACGGTACCTCAAGGAGCAAAACCGCCGCATCCGGGTGATCGCCGGGGATCCTGCCGGATCAGTTCTCGCGGAAACATGGCGGACGAAGGGGAAGACGGTGCCCGAGGGTTCCCCGTACAAAGTCGAGGGCGTCGGCCAGGACAAGATTCCTGGAACGCTCGATCTGGATCTCATTGATGAGTACTACACGGTGAGCGACCGGGAGAGCTTTGCCATGGCGCGCCGGCTGACCCGTGAGGAAGGATTATTCGTGGGTGGATCGTCCGGCCTGATCGCCCACGTGGCGCTGCAGATCGCGCGCGAAGTGAACGATCCCAATGCCTGCGTCGTCACCTTCCTCTGCGACACGGGTGAGCGCTACCTGTCGAAAGTCTACAACGACGAGTGGATGCGGGAGAACCAGATGCTCGACCCCGATCGCGTCACGCTGGGCGATGTCATGCACGGCAAGGACGGCGCGCAGCCGCCCGTCGTGACGGTGGCGCCATCCACAACCGTACGGCAGGCGCTCCGTCTCATGAGTCTGCACGATGTCTCACAACTGCCGGTCATGGATCGCGAGCGGTGCGTCGGGTCGGTCACCGACTGGTCACTCTCCGCCCGGAGCCTGGCGGACGGGAAAGTGCTCGACGCGACGGTGAGTGACGTCATGGACGCGCCATTTCCCACCGTCGACGCGAACCGGCCGGCCGATTCCGTCGTCAAGCTGCTGTCGAAAACGAGTCCCGCGGTGCTGGTGACGACCCCGGGCGGCACGGCCGTGCAGGGGATCGTGACGCGGTCGGATCTCCTTCATTTCCTGATGGCGAGATAGCGGTGCAGATCACGGTCATACTGGGCGGGGCATCGTCGGAGCGGGACGTGTCGCTCGCATCGGGTTTCCGGGTCGTCGACGCCCTGCGCTCGGCGGGTCACCGCGTCACGGCCGTCGACCCGGTGAGCGGAGTGCTCCGGCCATCAGCGGAGCTCACGTTGCGCTCGTCGGGCATGAAGCCGGCGCCACCGTCGCTGGCCGAGCTGGCGAAGCTGGGCGGCACCCGGCGCCGCGAGCTGTCACCCGAAGTCGTGCTCCTCAGCGAGGTGCGGGAAGCCGACGTGGTGTTCCTCGGGTTGCACGGCGGCCAGGGCGAGGACGGCACCATCCAGGCGATGCTCGACTCCATCGGCGTCGCGTACACCGGCAGTGGCCCGCTGGCGAGTGCGCTCGCGATGGACAAGGATCTGTCCAAGACGCTGTTTCGCGCCGCGGGGGTCGGGACCGCGGAGTGGTTGATGGCGCCGGCGACGGACGAAGCAGTCGAGCGGACCCTTGGCTACCCGGTCGTGGTCAAGCCGTCCAAACAGGGATCGACCGTGGGATTGAGCGTCGTTCGTGAACGGGCGGCGCTCCAGGATGCGATCGCCACTGCCTACCAGTACGATGACGAAGTGATGCTCGAGCGCTTTATTCCCGGACGCGAGCTGACCGTCGGCGTGCTCGGCGATGACGCCCTCCCGGCGGGCGAGATCTTCCCAAAGCATGAGATCTACGACTACGAGTGCAAATACACGACGGGGATGGCGAGTGAGGAGTTTCCGGCCCGGGTGACGCCCCTCGAGGCGGCGGCGCTGCAGGACCAGGCGTTGCGGGCGTTTCGCGCGCTCAAGCTGCGAGGGTACGCACGGATCGACTTCCGGATGGACCCCTCGGGTGCGCTGTACTGCCTGGAGGCAAACACACTGCCGGGTCTGACCGAGCTGAGCCTCATGCCACAGGCGGCCGCGGCGCGTGGGCTGTCATTCGTGCAGCTCTGCGAGCGCATCGTGGCGATCGCGACCGGCGGGAAATGAAATAAGGAATCGGCCTGCAGGAGAGGTTCGGCCGAAGCGCTTGGGGTGCTGTGGCCGGTGCCGAAGCGCCGCGTGTGGGTGACCGGCTGCGCGCGCGGGTCGTCGCTTCGCGAGTGGCACGGGGGGATCAGCCAAGTCGCCGGAACGGGCGCGTGGCAACCGTGTTACACTATATACGGTCGTTGCCCGTAGGCCTCGCGGCCGGCGCGACGACCGTCGCTCTCTGACCGCCGACCACGCCCTCCGATGTCTTTCTCCGCCACAGAGGAGTTCGACGAGAGCCCGCGGACCACTCCCGCGGTGCAGTGGTTGATCGGGATCAACGTCCTGATCTACCTCCTCCAGGTCACGCTGGTCGGCACTCCCGACATGGAGCGGTGGCTCGGGTTCGAGGCCCACGACCTCGCCCACCTCCAGTCGCTGTGGACGATCCTCACGTACATGTTCGTCCACGCGAGCCTGCTGCATCTCCTGGGCAACATGGTGATGCTGTGGGTATTCGGCCCGCGCGTGGAGCGCGCGTGGGGATCGGGCGCGTTCGTCCGCTACTACCTGTTGTGCGGGCTTGGTGGATGGCTCGCCCATCTCCTGATCGCGCGCGACTACACGCTCGTCGGCGCGTCGGCCGCGATCTACGGCGTGATGCTGGCGTACGCGGTGCGGTGGCCGGACGACGAGTTCCTGCTCTGGTTCGTCGTGCCGGTGCAGGCTAAATGGCTGGTGGCGGGGTGCGTCGCGATCGACGTGGTGCTGGGCGCGTCGTCACTCGATGGTGGAGCGGGCGGAGTCGCACACTTCGCGCACTTAGGTGGTCTCCTGGCCGGGTGGCTCTACCTGCACACGCCGCCGGCGGGACTGGACTTGCTCCGGTCTCCGCGAGTGTCGTCAGCGCCCGACGTGCCGGACGAGCCGCCTCGGGCGGTGCCGCGCGGGATGCCGCGGCAGCCGCGAGAATCCCGCGATCGTCACGACACCGACGAGATCGTGGCCAAGAGCAAGGCGGCAGTGGCGAAGCGGCCCGCGCCCGCGCCCGCCCCGCGGATCACGCCGCGCGGCCGGCGGGCTGAGGACATCAACGTGCTGCTCGACAAGATCTCGCGGCATGGCCTCGACAGTCTGACGAGCGACGAGCGCCAGTTGCTGGAAGAGGCGTCCCGGCGCCTCCGCGGCACCGAATAGTAGGAGCGGGCGCCGCTCGCGCGGCCTCCCCCGCTTCCCTCAGCGCGTACCCGCGGCCGCCGTGATGACCGACTTGATGCCGCCGCGGATGTTGAAATCGCCGACCACGCGCATCCATCGCGGGGCGACGCTGGCCACGAGATCGTCGAGCATGCGGTTCACGGCACGCTCATAGAAGATCTCATCGTTCCGGTAGCTCCACAGATACAACTTGAGACTCTTCAACTCGACGCACGTCTGCTCCGGCACGTACGTGATCGTGATCACGCCGAAATCCGGTGCGCCGCCCGTGAGGAGCGACAGGTCGGACGCGTCGCCCTCGATGCCGCCGAGCGGGCACAGCGACGTGAACTCGGGGCAGGTCATCTCGATCTCGTAGTTCCGGCCCGGATGCGGGTTCGGAAACGTCTCGAGCAATTCGGCGCGGGGCATTGGAGAAAGTATATCCGGGCCAGCGTATCGCGTGCTAGCGTGTCGCTCGGTAGCGTGTCGCTGGATAGACGGCATCTGCCGCATGACGAGCGGCAGAAAGCAGGGGCCAAACCGCCCGAAGTGACAGAATCGTGCGCGCGGTGCGGGCGGGATGGGCAGGATTGGACATCGCCGCGAGTGGCAGACCCATGCGCGTTTCGATTCGCCACGCACATTCTCCGCCTGTGCGGCGCCGGCCGCCCGCTAACGAAACGCCCGCGTTCGTGGCAAATTCAGGCACGCGATCACACGCGTCACCGCATGCGCGTCACAGAGTGCCCGTCACAATGTGCGCGGCAGCGTGCCACTCTCACTGGTTGGAGGCGTGTCACATGAAGTCTCGTCTTACCATCGCCGCTGTCGCTGTCCTGTTCAGCACAGTGGCATTCGCACAGGGCATGAAGATGTCGGCGAAGCTGACGCCCATGAAGGGCGGTACGATCGCGGGTATGGCGACGGTCGAGCCGGGGACCAGCGCGAACACCACCGTGGCGACCGTCTCGCTCACGGGCGCGAAGCCCGGCGCGGTGTACCCGTGGCATGTCCACGTCGGCAAATGCGGGATGACGCCCGGCGGCAAGGTGTGGGGGGACGCGTCGGCCTACAAGCCGCTCACGGCCGGCAGTGATGGCACGGCCAAGGGGACGGCGACGATCAGCATGGCGGTGCCGATGTCGGGCGACTACTACGTCAACATCCACGCATCCCCGACGGACATGGGCACTATCGTGTCCTGCGGCAATCTCGGGATGTAAGAACGCACTCGAGACGGGAGGAGCCGGCGGGCGTCGTACACCGGCGCCGCGCCGGCTCGCACCGGTCACCGCCTGCTATGCGGGCGTCTCGTTGCCCGTCCCGCGGTGCCAGAGGACCCACACCAGCAGCGCGGCTCCGCAGGTCACGCCCATGTCGGCGATGTTGAACGTCCAGAAACGCACGTCGCCCATCCCCACGTCGATGAAATCCACGACCCCGCGAGCCGACCGCAGCCGGTCGGCGAGATTGCCGAGCGCGCCCCCCGTGATCAGCGCGAGTGCGACTGATTGCGCGATGTCCGCCGGGCCAGCGCGCCGGTAGGCGGCGCCCAACACCGCGAGTGCCACGAGGGCAGCGATCGTGAATCCCCACCGCGAGGCACCACCGAGGCTCATGCTGAACGCCGCGCCAGGATTGAAGGCGAGCGTGAAGCGGATGAATGACCCGATCACGTCGTGCGGCGAATACGCCGGTGACAGACGATCGACCGCGATCTGTTTGGTGGCGCAATCGGCGACAAAGACGCCTGCCAGGATCGGCCAGAAGGTAGCGGTCTTGGGGGACACGGTGGAAAATTAACCATATGATCGCCCCCCGACCGACGACCCTCGTCCGATCCGTCCGATTGTCCGAGCGCCTGGACACCGCGGTCACGATCGCCAGCGAAGCATTTCAGTGGACGGGCAGCTTCAAGTTCCGCGCGGCGTCCAACGTCGTAGCCTCGATCCCCCATCCCGCCGTCATCACCGCGAGTTCCGGCAATTTCGGCCAAGCGATGGCTTACGCCTGCCGGCTGGCGGGAAAGCGCTGCACCGTGGTCATGCCGGCCAACTCGGCGCAGGTCAAGATCGCCGCCGTCCGCGATTATGGTGCCCGCGTGGACCTGGTCGACACGGCCACCGTCCGCCGCGAGCACCGCGTGGCGGAACTGGCGGCCGCCGACCCCGCGGCGTACGTCGCGAGCGCGTACGACGACCCGCTCGTGATCCAGGGCAACGCGACGCTGGGCCGAGAGTTCGCGACGCTCAACGCGCAGGCACGCGCCGCGGCGCGTGGCGCCGACGGAGGGCCGGGAACCGGGCCGTTCGATGCTATTCTCGCGCCGGTCGGCGGCGGCGGGCTGGCGGCGGGCATCCTGTCGGGACTTCGGGACGCCGGGGATATGACCCCGGTGTGGGGGGCCGAGCCGGCTATCGCGAACGACCTCGTTCGATCCCTCGCCGCCGGGCGCGTCATCGCGCACGATCGCGAGCCGCAAACCATCGCCGACGGGGCTCGCACCCGGAGCGTCGGTGCGCACAACTGGGCGGTGCTCGAGCGGGGACTGGCGGGCGCGATCGAAGTGTCGGAAGAGCAAATTCGCGAGGGACTTCGCCTGTGCTTTCATCTCGCCAATCTCAAAGTGGAGCCGACCGGCGCCGTCACCGTCGGGGCCATGCTGGCGGCCGCGCAGCGCTTTCGCGGACATCACGTCTGTTGCATCGCCAGTGGTGGCAATGTGGATCCAGCGGTCTTCTGGGACATCGCCGGGCACCCACCCGGACCGCGGAATCCACCGGTCTCCGCCCCGGCCTGACCCATGTCCGTCTTCCGCAGTCGGCGTGGCCTCCTTTTCGCGATGCGATTGGCACACCCTCGATAGGTTGACATGAACGGCACTGGCAGTCGAACGGGCGACCGGCCGCGCGGGCACCGGCCATACCCGCATGAAGTCCTGACGGCAGGGTATCTCGCCGTCACCGGCGCACTGGGCGCCGTCCTCGGCCATCCATGCGAAGATCTGGCCAACCGTCCTGGCGCACGCGATCGGGATCGTCGTCATCCTGTTTGTCCTGCCGCGGCTCCCGCAGCGCCGATGGGTCGTCGTGGTGCGCGACTGGGGCCTCGTGTTCGTCCTGCCCTTTCTCTACGTAGAGGTGGCGCACCTCAATCGCCTCCTGAGCACTGGATACCACGACCGCACGATCCAGTCGGTCGAGATGGCGCTCTTTCACGCGCCGCCTGGCGCGGCGCTGCGGCACGTACTGCCCTGGTGGCCAGTCGACGAGTATCTGCATTTCACCTACGTCGCCTACTACGCGTTGCTGCCCCTCCTCGGCGGCGCGCTCTATTTCACAGGCCGGCGGCGCGAGTTCCGGTACGTGCTGGCGACTGTCCTCGGCACGTTCTACGTGTGCTACATCTGCTTCATCCTGTATCCGGTGGCGGGACCGTGGTATCACAGCCCGCATCTGGACACCGCATCGCTTGGACATTTCTTCCCCAACCTGGTGCAAACGGTGTTGGAGCGGGCGGCGTCAAAAGGCGCCGCGTTTCCGAGCTCGCATGTCGCGGTCGCGGTCGTGATCTGGCTGCTGGCCTGGCGATTCGCCCGGCGCGTGTTCTGGATTCTCGCCGCGATCGTGCCTGCGCTCGCGCTGGGGACCGTGTATGGCGGGTTTCACTACGCGGTGGACGCCGGGGCCGGGTTGCTGGTCGGCGTGGCGGGCTACTTCGCGGCGCCGCACGTCCACCGGTTCCTCGGCGGTGACATGCCGGAGCCGTGGCCGGGCGGCATTGAGGGCGCCTAGCCCCGGAGTGCCGAGTGCCTGGGTAACGATCGGTCGTCCTGGCCGCTTTTCAGCCGGGAAAGAGGAAACGACAGGGTCGCTCACGGCGTCCCTGGATGTGCACCAAGACTCCGCCGGTCCGATTCGCCGAGATGGCCACCGTGGATGACTTGGAGATGCCCACGGCGGACAGGGCAACCGCCGAGTGGCTGCGGTCAGTCGGACCGGATTCGCGTTGGCGCGCTGGCCGCGTTCCTCGTGGTGCTGGCCTTTGAGCCGCTGGTGGGCGTGCCGGTCCGCCCGATGGCATACGGCGTCATCGGACTCTGGCTCGGTTTCGCGATCGTGTTCGAGCGCGGCCTGCAGGGGGTTCGCAGCCGCGGCGTGAGTGATGGCTGGCGCACCGCCATTCTCGCCGCTGACATTGTCTTCATCACGCTGGCGCGATACGAGTCCGGGGCGACGCGGTGGTTCGGCGAGTCCGGCTATCTCATCGTCGTCGTCATCGCGGCGGGTGCGCTGTCCCTCCGCTCGACGATCTGGCTGACCGCGTTCGCCTCGGCCGCGTACGGGACGCTGCTCGTCGCCCAGCAGGCGACACTGGCCTCCTCGGGCGCTCGGGCAGGCTATCTCCTCGACCAGCCGGCCGGCCGCGCCAGCCTGGGCGCCTGGGCATTGGGGACCGTGCTGCTCGTGGTCTTCGCGGTGCTGGTGCGCGCGCTCGTGGCGTTGCTCGAGCGCAGCGAGGCGCGACACCGGATGATGTTCGAGGCCAGCCCGCGTCCCATGTGGGTGTACGACGCGGACACGCTGCGGTTTCTCGCCGTCAACAACGCCGCCATTCGAGACTACGGATACTCGCGCGAGGAATTCCTGGCGATGGACCTCTCAGGGATCCGGCCGCCCGAGGACCGCGACGCGATCCGTTCGGCGGCGGCACGCACGCCTGATTCGTACCTGCATTCGGGAACATGGCGGCATCGCCGCCGTGATGGGCGCGACATGGATGTCGAGGTGGCATCGCACCCGATCCGGGTGGGCGGCCGCCACGCCCGTCTCGTGGTCGTCACCGATGTCACCGAGCGCACGCGCCTCGAGACGCGTCTGCGCGAGACACAGCGGCTCGAGGCCCTCGGCCGGTTGGCCGGTGGTGTCGCGCATGAGTTCAACAATCTCCTGGCGGCCGTGCTCGGGCACGCCGAGCTGCTGCTGGTCGAGATGCCGGCGGGGAGCGCGCGCCGGGACAGCGCCGAAGAGATCGTGCGCGCGGCCCGCCGCGGATCGGATCTCACGCGCCACATGCTCGCCTTCGGCCGGCGGCAACTGCTCCGTCCCGAAGTCGTGGACGTGAACACCGTAGTGCAGGACATCGAGCGCCTGTTGCGGCCCCTGCTCGCCGCGGATGTGCGCGTGTCGCTCACCTTGCCGGATGACGCGTGCTGGGCGCGAGTGGATCGCAGCCAGTTCGAACTCGTGATCATGAACCTCGCCATGAACGCGCGCGACGCGATGCCGAATGGCGGGGCCCTGACAGTGGAAACGTCGGTCACGACACTCGGGGAGTCCGACCGGCACCGCCACCCGATGGCGGCGGTCGTGGCGGGTCCCTACGTTCGGCTCGCCGTGAGCGACACCGGCACCGGCATCAGCCCCGAGATCGCGGAGCGGATCTTCGAGCCGTTTTTCACCACCAAGCCGGTCGGCCGCGGCACAGGCCTCGGGCTGTCGACGGTCTACGGCATTGTGAAGCAGTCCGACGGCTACGTCTGGCCATACAGCGAGGCCGGTCATGGCACGTCGATGCACGTCTATTTGCCGTGCGTGCCGGCCCCCGAAGCGGCCGCCCACTCGCCGCGCTTGACGCCAGCGGCACCGATGATCCGAGCGCGCGTGGGCGAGGCGGATGCGGTCCGGGTGGCGGCGCGGGCTGGAGCGACTTCGAATGGAACCGCCGGCTGCGGGGACGCCATTTGCTGAGCCGGCCAACCCCTCCGGGGATGGTGCGCTGATCGAGGCCGGGGAGGCCGGTTCGACCACGGTGCTCATCGCCGACGACGAGGCCGCCCTCCGCACCGCGGCGAGCCGGGTGTTGCGGGCGGGAGGGTACCGGGTGCTGGAGGCGGCAAACGGCGTTGAGGCGCTGGCCCTGGCATCGGCGTCGCCCGGACGGGTGGACCTCCTCCTGACGGACGTCGTCATGCCGGGGATGGGGGGCGTGGACCTGGTGGCCCGCCTGTCGAAGCTCGATCCAGCGATTCGCGTGGTCTATATGTCGGGGTACCCGCAGAGCCATCTCGAGGCCATGGGCGGGCTGGCCGGGGGGCATGCATTCGTCGACAAGCCTTTTGGGCTCGATACGCTCCTGGCCGCGGTCCAGGGAGCCCTCGCCGTCGAGGCCTGAACAGATCGCCGGGCTCGGGCGCCCGCCGGGCGGGGGCGGCCGGTAAGGGAATGGCAGGGCTGGCTGGCTGTCCCGAATTATCTTGCGGGTTTTGGCTGACGCCGCTAATTTTGTGGGAGCGAGTGAGGCGCCAAGGTGGCGCCGTCGTTGGTACCAGTTCGGCAGTTCGGGACTTGGCCACACGCGGGTCCCGTTTCGTTTTTTCCGGGCTGGTTATCTCGATTCACTTGCTCGCGCGGCGACAGGCGCCGCGTGAACACTGTCGTCGGCAGGTACGGTACGTCCGGACTCCGACAACATCAATATCATTCAGGAGTACGGCAATGCGTACCACCGGCACGGTGAAGTGGTTCAACGACGCCAAGGGCTTTGGTTTCATCACGCCCGAGGGCGGACAGAAGGACTGCTTCGTGCACCACTCGGCGATTCAGGGCAGCGGCTTCAAGTCGTTGGCTGAAGGCGAGCGCGTGGAGTTCGACATCGTTCAGGGCCAGAAGGGCCCCGCTGCGGAGAACGTCACAAAGCTCGGGCGATAACGAACGGTTAGCAGTTCGGCAGTAACAGAGGGGCCGGTTGCGGTACTCCGCAGCCGGCCCTTCGTGTTTTCGTCTGATGGTGACGCCGCCCTGTCGCTAGGTAGTTTTCACCGATCGTAGCGCACGAGTGAGGCGGGACCGTCGTGGGCCAGGATGCGCACCATGGCGTGTGTGCGCTGATCGATCCAGAAGCGCTCGGTGACGTTGCCCGGGAAATCCGCCGCGACGATCCAGCAGACCGCGGGACGCCCGCTGCGGGTCGTGATCCGATCGGCGCCTTCGACGCGCACGTCCAGCGGAGTCACCTGCTCGTCGGCGGGAAAATACACCGGGACCGACGTGTGGTACCCCATGGTGAGCGGGAGCGCGCGCAGCAGGAGATCGACCGCCGCGGAGGTGTAGGCAGAGTCGGGTACGGGCGACAGTGACATCCGGGGCGGCCGCCCCGGCGCGGAGTCGATCACCACGAGGTGGCTGCGGCCAAACGAGAGCGTGACGACACGGCCACCATCGAGCAGTGCCGTCTGGCGCAACGGGCGGAGCGAACGCGCATCGACCCACGTCGTCGTCTCGACGAGCAAGGCGGAGGAGTCCCGCTGCTCGAACGCCACCTCGAAGGCATCACGCCGATCCGCCTCGGTCGTGCGTCGGACGCGTTGAATCGTGATGCCGATGTCGACGCGAGCGCGGCCGTCAAGTTCGTCGCGGCCATGCTCGTCCCACGGTGAATGCCGATAGACAACTGGTGCCGCGTCCGACTCTCGCGAGATCACCATCGTATCCGTCCCCGGCATCAGCCAATGCACATCCAGCATTCCGCCAGCGGGACGCATGGTCTGATCGGCAATGGGTGACGGCGCGGTGCGTGGCGCGGCCTGCGGCGGGGCGTGGCAGCCGGTGATGGGCGCGACGGCGAGCGTCACGGCGACAGCAGCGGCCAGCGTCTTGGCGATGGGGAAAGCGTGCATCGGGGCGGGGGCCAGAGAACCGGCATTCCAGCGGCGGCTGGACTCGTGGGAGAGACGATTCTGGCCAGTCCGAGAGCACAAACGCGGCGGCCGGAATTCCGGCGATCAGCGATTGGCGGGGACAACATGCACCGGGGGCCGCTTGCGTGTCGCTGCAGCCGGCCCCCGGGGTGCCTCAGTCCGTGCGACGACGTGCCGGGCGGGCTACGGCTCCAGGTACTGGTAGAGGGACACCAGCCGCACCGCGCGGTAAAATGCGCCGCGATTGTGCAGGGAATAGAACCCGATGCCGACGGGCTTACCCTGGGCGTTCACCTCGTGGATCTGCCCCGCGAGCCCGAAGCCAACGAGCGTGTTCCCGCTCTTGAGCCGCTGCACGGATCCGACGGCATTGGTGAAGATCACGGGATTGGGTTCGTACTCCCAGACCATCGTCGCGGTCATCTTCGTCAGGTCCAGCGCGTATTCGGCAGCCCGCGTATGCGGCGGTGTGTGCCGCAGCCCGTTGTCATACAGCAGAATGTGACCGTTGTCGAGCACCCGCACGCTGTGCTGGCCACTGAAGAACCCGAGAGGGTCCTTCAGAATGGTGAATTGCGTCTGGCGTCCGCCGAGCTGCCACATCCGCGCGCCCGACTGGTAATTGAGCTTGACGATCGCGCCCATGTGCCGGAACGAGACGACGTAGTTGCTATCGAGGTCGAACGCCAGCGAGTTCGAGTGATCGAAATCGTCCGGCGGATCGACACCGGTCGGCTCGATCCAGTCCGCGATCGTGTAGTGGTCCCAGGCATCCCAGAGGAACTGCACGGTCCCCGCCGGGGACTCCCGGATCAGCTGGTGGGCCATGCCGACGCCGGCGACAGGGCCTCCCAGCGACGAAAAATCGAAGGGGCTGCGGCTGGTATATCCGAAGTAATGGAGGATCGGCGCATTCACCGTACCGGTCTCGATCAGCTCGTGCGCGTCCATCTCCTCGCCGCTCGGTGGCGCGTAGTTCGCAATGACCTCGCCACTCGGCAAAATCTCATCATATGTCTCAGGGACATTGTCATCGCCCTGGGATCCGCCGATCGCCAGTGTGAAGTGCCCGTTCTTTTGCTGCTTCGACTCCACCGAGCCGGTCCCCGGCGGAAACTCCCGGTACCACCTGACGCGGCCCTGCGAATCGAAGATGACCATCAGGACACTGTCGCCCGTGTAGAGGATCGGCGAAACGAGCGTGTACCCAGGTCCGAAGCTGCCGGTGACCTTGATGCTCGCGGTCTGCACGTACGCGGACAGCGGACCGGTCGCGAACTGAAACGGCTCGCTCGTCCGGCCATGTGCCCCGTAGACCTCCAGCGTGTTCGTGTAGTTGGCATTGGGGAGCAGGCCAAGCGTGACGACGCGGCCGGAGTCGCCCGTGAGCGGCACGAATGGCGTCGCGGATGCCGTGTCTCCGGGCGTTGAATAGAGCACGCGCGCGGAATCCCCGTTGTTCGCCGAGAACGTCACGATCGTGGACAGCGAGTTGAGCGGGTTCGCCTGCACCGCGTATCCGGTCACGATCGGCGCCAGTGGAGAATTGGGGCCCGCGACGGCGGTCGTGTGATCGCTCGAACAGGCTGCCAGGGCGAAGACCCCGAGGATCGCGAGCGACGGGAAAGCGGCTCGAATCCCGGCCCCGCGGGGGCCATCAGGACACATCTGTCGGGTCGGCATAGAGTTGGGAGTGCCGGGGGTGGTCATGCGCTCTCGAAGCAGGTGGCGCGAGCGCACGCGGGCGGTGGGGCGCGACAAGCTCGCTACCAATACGGCCCCGTGACAAGGAAGCGTTGGGTTCGATTTCAGGCGGAACGATCAAAACTGACACCCCGAGGCACCGGCGTCGAGTAGCTGCGCTCCGTCCGACGGGGTGGTTCGGCCACCGGTGGAATGCTCGGGCGGCTGGTTCCGGCGTCGCCACGAACGGTCCCACGGAGTGACACACGCGGCCGCCTGCTGTGAATGGCATTCACACGGGGCAGTCCGTCGCAAATGAGGGGCAGGCAGCATTTTCGGGTGTCCCCGGTTCTTGACAGCACCACACCGCTAGCCCACGCTTCACGCCCGTTACATGGCGTCACTCGCCTGGTTACAACCCGGCGACGCCTGCGGCCGGCCGCGTGTCCCTGACACCGCGGCAGCAGACCCGCCCCGTGCGCGCGCAGGACGCACGGGGCGGGACACCGAATGTTCCCGCGCGAGGAGGATACGAAGTGCAAAGACTCTTGTTCATGATGCGCAGAGCGGCTGTCGGAACCGCGCTCCTGGCCTTGGCGGCGTGGCCCGCGGCGCAGGCACACGCGCAAGGCGCGCTGCGGCCCCTGACCGGACGGGTCATCGACGGCGAAGACAAAGCACCGATTCCCGCCGCATTGATCCAGGTGATCGGTACGACGCTTGGTACCACCACGACGGACAGCGGGACATTCTCGTTGCGGGTGCCGCAGGGCGCGGCCACGCTGACCGTCCGCCGGATCGGCTTTCGCGCGATGACCGTGATCGTGGCCGCGGACCAGAGCGACGTGGCGGTCAGCCTCACGCGCGACATCCTCGAGCTGCAGCAGCAGGTCGTGACGGGCGTCGCGACGAGCGTTGCCTCCGAGAACGCGGCGAACGATGTCGCGGTGGTGACCATCGGCCAACCTCAATCGCGCGCCTGCGCCGACGGTGGAGAACGCGCTGCAGGGCAAAGTGCCGGGCGCCGTGATCCAGCAAAACAACGGCGGCGATCCGGGCGGCGGGATGCAGGTCCAGATCCGCGGCATCACGTTGCTGTTCGCGAACGCGTTTCCGCTCTACGTCGTCGACGGCGTGATCGTCAACAACGAGACCGTCAACAGCGGCCTCAACACCATCACCGCAAGCCAACGGTGGCGCGGGGTCGGCACGCAGGACATGAGTCCCAACCGCATCGCCGATCTCAACCCCGAGGACATCGAGACCATTGAGGTCCTGAAGGGCGCGTCGGCGTCCGCCATTTACGGATCGAAGGCGTCGGCTGGCGTGATCATCATCACGACCAAGAAAGGCAAGCGCGGGCAAGCCCCGGATCGAGCTTGTCGCAGAAGGTCGGCCAGTTCGACATTCGAACACCTACGGCCTGCGCACGTTCCCGACGCTGCGCAGTGCCATCGCCTGGGGCAACGAATACGGTACGACCCCGCCGACTTCATCAACGAGGAGTACGGCGGCCCGCAGAACTACCAGAACCAGTTGTTCGGCAACAACCAGTTGTCGTACGAGACCGACGCGAGCGTCAGCGGGACATCGGGAACACACGCAGTACTTCCTGTCCGGACTCGCCAAGTACGACAACGGCACGATGCTCAACACCGGGTACAACAAGCAGACGCATCCGGTCCAACATCACGCAGACGCTCGCCAGCAACCTCGACGGCGACGGCGAACCTCAACTTCGCGCACGACGTCACCCGTCGCGGCGTGATCGGGCAACGACAACATTGGCGTGAGTCCGTACGACGTCTTCTCGTACACGCCGCAGTTCGTGAGCTCAACAAGCAGGTGAACGGCGCGTGGCCGATCAATCCCTTCGGACCGGCGAACCCGTTCGCCGACGCCGAGGAGATCCAGACGCCGGAGACGGTCAACCGGTTCATTGGCGGCGGCAACATCGACTGGGAGCCGCTCCGGCTGCCGACACAGACCCTCCACGTGACGTTCATCGGCGGCGCCGACTATACGACGCAGAACGACCTGTTCTACGCGCCGCCCGACCTGCAGGTGGAGCAGGCGATCCCGTCGGGGCTGCCCGGCGTCTCGCAGGATCATACGCGAAGACGACCTACCTGAACTACTCGATCAACCTGGTGCACCACTACACTGGCTTCATTCCTCGACGCGACGACGTCGGTCGGGTTCGACCGCGAGACGCGGAGTCTCGACAACCCGCTCGATGCGGGGCAGGATCTCCATCGCGGGCGTGAACAGCCCGACCGTCGGGCGCGGTGCAGACGCTGACATACACGGCACACCGAGCAGCGGGACCAATCGCTCTACGCGCAGGAGCAGGTGCTCACGCTTCACAGCGGTTGGCGCTCACGGCGGGTATCACGGCCGAACGCTACGACCAATGACGGCGACATCGGCAAGTTCTATCCCTACCCGCGTTCTCGGCGTCGTATCGCGTGCCGCAGTTCGCCGGCTTCCTGGACGAGCTCAAGTTGCGGGCGGCATATGGCCAGTCCGGAACGCAGCCGAACTACGGCATCAAGTACACGCCATTCAGACGCAACTCGACGATGTCGGGCGGCTCGGCGGCATCTATCCGCAATCTGGGCGATCGGCGACTCGGCGATCCGGCCGGAGCAGGAGACCGAGATCGAGACGGGTTTCGACGCGACGCTGCTGAATTCGCGGGCGCAATTCAGCTTCACCGTGTACCAGAAACGGATCACCGATCTGCTGCTGCAGGATGAGCCGTCCCCGTCACTCGGGTTCGACCAGGCCTGGATCAACGGCGGCGAGTTCACAAACCAGGGCATCGAGCTCCAGCTGACGGCGACGCCGCTGCAGCTCCACAACGGATTCCAGTGGGTGTCCACGACGTCGTTCTTCCGCAACTACAGCGTCGTGAACTCCCTGCCCGTGCCCGCGTTCGATCTCTATGAACGGCGGCGGCGGCAGTCTCGGGCACCTACCGCATCCAGGTCGGGCGCGGTCCGTCTCCCAGATCGTCGGGCAATTTCAACGACGCCCGACGGCGCAGCCGATCCAGGCCGGCGACGCGCAGCCCGCGTACGTGATGAACTTCGACAACGAATTCGACCTTCCATCGCTTCCACGCGGCGGCGCTCGTCGACTGGTCGCGCGGTGGTGACGTCGGCAATTTCACGGACAATCTCTTCGACGTCAGCCAGGGCCTGCTCGCCGATTCGGCGCTAGCGCCAAGCGAAACGCCGAGAACGACGCGAACGGCACGCCGTATATGGAGACGGCGACGTTCGTGAAAGTCCGCGAGCTGTCGCTCAGCTACTCGCTCCCCGACAAGCTTTGTGTCCTGGGTGGGCAATGGGACAGGTCGAAGGATGCGCGGCTCTCCCTGACCGGCCGCGACCTGTTCGCCTGGTTCCGGTACACGGGACTCGATCCGGAAGTCAACTTCGTCGGCAACACGCAGAGTCCAGCGCGGCCAGGACGTCACGCCCTATCCGCCAGCGCGCAGCTTTTTCATTTCCCTTGACCTGGGCCTCTGACCATGACCATTCACTACGTCAATGCGCGCCGGCAGCAGCCCGGCCGCCACGACCCGGCCCGCGGTCTCGGCCCGATGCTGCTCAACGCTCTGGTTGGCGCATCGCTGCTCGCTTCGGTCCTGCCGCGTGCAAGGACAGCAACGTGCCGTTTCTGACGGCGCCGACATCGGTCGCCGCGACCACCGTCGGCGTGCAGAATGCCGTCACCGGGCTGTTCAGCGCGGCCCGGAACGACGTTGGCAACTATGTCATCTTCCTGTCGACGTTCTCCCGCGACGCCGCCAATTTCACGAACACGGAGCCGCGCTTCATCACGGAAGGCATGGGGCTCGATCCCCATCTCCAATACCGATCAGTTCTTCTCATCATCGATCTGGGACGGTGAATTCCGGAACGCCAAGTTCGCGAACCAGATCGTGAGCGCGCTTCCCACCGTCACTCCGGCGTTCACGGCGAATCAGGTGTCGGCCATCACGGGGATCACCCAGACCATGAAGGCCCTGCAGTTCATGATGCTGGCCGAGACGCGAGACACGCTGGGAGTCTCCGTCTATTCGATCGACGCCGACCTCGGTGCAGCCAGTGTTTTGCAACAAGGACGTGTGGAAGTACATTGTCGCGTTGCTCGATTCCGGCAACGCCGAGTTGCAGGCTGCCGGGCCAAATCCGCTCCCGGTCAGTCTGCCGCCTGGCTTCACCTCGGTGTCGGCGACGGCGGCGCCGAGCACGACCGCGGGATCGTTCGCGGCGTTCAACCGCGCCTTGGCTGGCAAGGCAGGACTGGAGCTGGCCTACGCGACAGCGCGGAATGCGGCGGGAACCTCGCCAACTCCCACCACCGCGGGCACGCCCGACGCCATGGCGCTACTCGCGCCGACAGCGCGATCAACGCGTCTGCGCTGTTCAGTCCGGCCTCCCTCACCCCACCCGCTCCGGGTGGCTTCGTGACCGGCGACGCGTTCGGCGTGTATCACGCGTGGAGCGCGCAGTCAGGCGATCTGGTGAATCCCATCAACAACGTGATTGGCACGATGGCGGTGCTGTGGGACATGGTGGCCGATGTCGATACCGTGAACGACGCGCGGTGGAAGAACAAGTTCGCCGTCAACCCGAACGCCGTGCAGCAGCGTCGTTCGCGGGGTCTGCCTCCCCGTACATCTATGCCTACTACCCGGCGACCGGAACGCCACTTCCCATCGTGCGGAACGAGGAGTTGATGCTGGTGGATGCGCAGATCAAGCTCGGGCTTGGCCAATTGGCTGCCGCCATCACGCTGATCAACGACGTGCACCAGGGAGCGGGCGGGTTCGCGTCACCGCTGGCGATTACGCCGGACTACGTGGATGTCCGGAACGCGCTGCTCAAGGAACAGCGCATCTCGACGATCCTCGAGGGCAGCGAGGACCGCACGATTCGCTCCGGATGTATGGCATGGCGACGGTGTCGGACACGACGTGGAATGCGACGTCTCGTCCCGATGCTCCCGCCGTGGCGGGCGCCACGTCCGCGTTGGGCTCGAAGCCGGTGGATCTGCACACGCTGGTCGATCCGCCACCCTCGACCGAGACCGATGGAAGAGGGGGCAACTATACGCAAACCTGCTCGCCGTAAGACGCTGGCGAGTGGCTCGACGGTATGCTGTATGACAACGGGGGCCGGCTGCGAGACATGCAACCAGCCCCCGTTGTCGTTTCGTCGCCGGATCATTCACGGAACGTCCGCGCGGACTCGTCGGCTCGTGACCCGGCGGGCCATATTACGTCGCGAATGTCCGCACCACCGGTTCCTGGGAGATGGAGGGATGCGATGGCTGTGACCTTGCCCGTGACCGTCGTCGCGGCGGTGCTCACCGCGGTGCTCACGGCGTGCTCGGCGGACCGGACGACCGCTCGCGCACCGTCGGGCGTTGCCGGAGCGCGGATCGGCACGCCCCCGGCGGGCGATCCTGGTGAGTGGCCCATGCCCGCCAAGGATTACGCGGGGAGCCGCTACAGCACGCTCGAGGACATCACGGCGGACAATGTGAGCCGCATGACCGTCGCGTGGACCTTTTCGACGGGTGTGCTCAAAGGGCACGAAGGCGCGCCGCTGGTGATCGGGCCGACAATGTACATTGTGACTCCGTACCCGAACGTCGCCTATGCCCTCGACCTTGCGCGTCCAGGCGCGCCGTTGCGTTGGAAGTTTCGCCCCGAGAAGCGCAGTCGGCGAAGGCCGAGGCGTGCTGCGACGTCGTGAACCGGGGGGCGGCCTACGCCGACAGTACCGTGTTCTATAACCTGCTCGACGGGCACACGGTGGCAGTGGATGCCCGCACGGGTGCCGAGCGGTGGCGGACACAGGTCGCCGATCCCAGTCACGGCGAGACCATGACCATGGCGCCGCTGGTGGTGCATGACAAGGTGCTCGTGGGTCCGAGCGGTGGCGAGATGGGTGTCCGTGGCTGGATCGCCGCGCTCGATGCCCGGACCGGAAAAGAGAGCTGGCGCGCCTACAATCTTGGCCCCGACGCCGACGTCAAGATCGGTCCCAGGTTCGCGCCGTTCTACGCGGCCGAGCGAGGGACCGATCTGGGGTCGGCCAGCTGGCCGAGCGAAACGTGGCGGCACGGCGGCGCGGCGACCTGGGGATGGCTGACCTACGATCCGGAGCTCAATCTCGTGTACTACGGCACCAGCAACCCAGGACCGTGGGACGGCGAACTGCGGCTCGGCGACAACAAGTATTCGAGCTCGATCCTGGCGCGCGACCCGGACACGGGGGACTCCGCTGGGCGTTGCAAGTCACGCCGCACGATGTCTGGGACTACGACGCCGTCAACGAGAGCATCGTCGCCGACCTTCCGATCAACGGCACGATGCGGAAAGTGCTCGTGCACTTCGACCGCAACGGATTTGCGTACACGATCGACCGGGCGACCGGGCAAGTGCTGGTCGCCCAGCCCTACGTCCCGATCAACTGGGCGGCCGGGTCGAGCTCGCGACCGGGCGCCCCCGCGTGAACGCCGGCAAAGTGACCCGAATCGGAAAGACGATCACGGACATCTGTCCGAGTCTCGAGGGCGGAAAGAACCAGCAGCCAGCCGCGTTTTCACCGCGACCGGACTGTTCTACGTCCCGACGAACAACCTGTGCATGGACTTCACGGGGCGGACGCCTACCTACATCGCGGGCACCCCGTACATCGGAGCGGACGCGCCCGAGACGGGCGGGCCCGGCGGATACCGTGGCGAGTTCATGGCGTGGGACGCGACGACCGGCCGGAAATTGTGGGGAATTCAGGAACCGTTCCCGTGTGGAGCGGGGCACTCGCTACCGCGGGTAACGTCGTGTTCTATGGCACGCTGGACGGGTGGTTCAAGGCGGCCGACGCGCGCACGGGCGAGCCGCTGTGGCAATTCAAAGTCAGCTCCGGCGTCGTCGGCAACCCAATGACGTACCGGGGCCCGGACGGGAAACAGTACGTCGCGGTCTATGCCGGGATCGGCGGCGACATGGGCGCGCTGATCGCTGGGGACGTCGGATCCAATGCGCCGTTCGACGTGCGGGAGCAGGGGACGACACTTCCCGATCTGGCGCAGCATACGAGTTTTGGCGGGACCTTGTTCGTCTTCGCACTCGGGAGGTAATGTCATGACGGCCGCCATCTCGGCGGGTGGGTCGTGCCCTCGGCGCGGGAGGCTTGCGATGGTGACCGGGTGCGGGCGGGAAGGGCAGGCGGCGCAGGCACCGAACGATCACCGGCGGCTGGGGCTCCGCCGCGCCGGCGGTCACGTCGTCTCCAACGTCGGCGGCCAATGGCGGACATCAGGCCGCGCCGCCCTGCGCGGGAGGCGCGCGGGAATCGTCGCGCACCCCGGCGTATCCAGGCCAGGGGCTCCCGGCGCAGCATCCACTGCGGATGGTTGCGAATCCGCGTGAGCATGATCCGCGGGCGATCGAAGAAGGGAAGCAACTATTCGTGTCGTACAACTGCGCGGACTGCCATGGCGGCGAAGGATCGGGCGGGATGGGCCCGAGCCTGCAGGACGGGCGCTGGCATTTCGGCGGCGGCGCGGGTGAGGTCTACGATCGATCGGTGAAGGGCGGCCCGACGGGATGCCGTCGTGGGGCGGCCGGATCAACGATTCACAAATCTGGGCGCTCGTCGCATACGTGCGGACGCTCTCGTCCGGAAAAGACGTGACGACCCAGACCTTCGAGGGCGGCGGGACCGTGGAGCGCGGCGGCCACTGAGGCCGCCGCGCGGCGGTCGTAACCGTCCGATCGTTCGGGATGGGGCGCCAGCGGCGGTGTTGATGCGCTGGCCGCGGCCGCCCGCGCGCGGGCGCGCCGGGCCTGCGCGGCCGTCAACTCGCCCTCCGGTTTTGGGGTCGCGGCTTCCGCATGGAGATAGGCGTTCGGGTCATGCCGTGTCGCGCCGGGGGGCAAATCGACATGAACGGGCCGAGGTCGCGCCGCATGCGATCCTCGTAGAACGACGGCAGGACATCGCTCTCGCCATCGAAGTAGCGGTGAACCGTTCGTCATCGGTGTCGAGCAGTTTGCGGACGGCCGAGTGATACTGGAGGCGGCCGTTTCCTCGCTCGAGACCGCGCGCACCACGTTCATCCAGCGCGGGATCGTCGTGCGTGTAGGCCCTTGAACCGGCGGGCGACGGAGGCATGAGAGAACGAATGCCGCGTGAGATCAATCACATGGTCGTAGACGGTGCCCCATTCGTAATTCTTGGGTTTACGTTCATCGCCAGGGTTGTTGTTCAGAAAGTGATGCGGAAATGGCAGGACGCGGTCGGCGCGCTGGAAATCCAGGTTGAGCGGGGCCGCCCGGCCGAAGGCGGACAGCAGCGAATAGCCGGGGAACGCGCCCGGCGACGAGATCGACGAACAGTTTCGTGAGCTCGAAGGGCTCCGGTACCCTCATCGGTGTCGCAGTCCCCAGCACGAAATTGGTCTGCATGTACCAGGGATGCAGGCATCACCATGTTTACATGGTCCGCGACCTGGCGCACCTTGTCCATCCCGACCACGCGCCCGCTTTTGGTCTTGTTGCCGAGCGCGAAGGCCAGATTCGACGCCGGGCAACACCGCCTTGAACCCGTTCTTGCAGCCGGGGCAGCCGGTCTTCCGACAGCAGCGACAGGCTGCTCTCGGCGATGAAATCGATGCGGCCCGGCGGAACGGCATCCTCGATCGCGGTCAGCGTTTCGTCGAACCGCACCCCGAAGTTCGGGTCGTGCCATGCCACGTGCGGGTGGCGGTACTTCGTCAGCAGGAATCGCAGGTCGTCGCGCAGCTGGTTGGTGTCGAGCGGCTGGTAGTCCACCGTCGAGTCGATGCAGAAGCTGCAGGTATACGGGCAGCCGAGGCTGGCGAGCATCGGGACGATCTTGATCGCTGGCGCCTTGTCCAGCGTCTCCTTGATGAAGCGCCAGCGGGCCCGCACGCCGGGCAACTGCAGCGGCTGGCGTGGCGCGGCGAGGGCGACTCCCATGGGCCGATGCGGTGCACAGTCGCGGAGCACGTCATCGATGATCGACTGGTCCGTGAATCCGAGGACGTAGTCGAAGTAGCGAACCGAGTCTTCCGGATAGCAACGCGCGTGCGGGCCGCCCAGGACGGTCACGGTTCCCCGTTGGCGATACAGCGCGCTGAGTGCGTAGGCGAGCTGCGCGGTTTCGCTGAACGCCCCGATGAAGACGATGTCAGTTTCGGCCGGGAGAGCCGCGTTGAGGTCCTCGTATCCGGTATAGCACACGTACGAAACGGAATGACCCGCTTCCTCGCACCAGACCCCAATGACCTGAGGCATGATGCTGGCGAGGTTTGCGTTCATCAGACGTGACCAGAGACCATGGGCCGGTCCGTTGGACACCAAGTCAATCACGCCGATTCGCAGTTGTCGCATGAACTCTCCAGCCGTAGGGAGACGGGTACGTACGATATCGTACGCTCGGGACCACCAAGGCGCGAGGAGGAATGTGGATGCCTCCGCGTACGCGCCAGCAGCGACACGCAATGCCGACGCGCCCGGGCCGGCGCGCATCGTCGTTCTTCAGGCTGCCTCGTGGTGGCGTTCGCCGGCACGATCGGTGGCGACGCCAACTGGCCGAACATGATCGCGGCCAGCAGTCATCACGGGCAATGGCACGGGTGACACGATGCGAGAAGTCATTTCATTCTACCCACGGCGCGCCCTGCCGATAGGTGTATGTGGCGAATGCGCCTCTCGTTGGGGCGGACACGGGGCCGGTGAGGCGCTTGGCAGGAGCGCCCCGCACGGCCGGGGTTTCGCGACCCGAACAGCGCCGAAGCCCGTCTAATGAAGATTGCAATCCATAAGTCTTGGTGGTAGAAGCACTTACTATCGTTGGTTGTCAATATTGTCCGTTACTTACAAGCTCGGCATTAACGAAGCTGCCCGTCACACGTCCCACGGGGAAATCCCGCGGCCCATAGTGCCGCACTTCCGGAGCGGTCCGAAAGCGGGCTCCGCGAGCGACGTCACGCGGCGAATGCCGCACACGGTGAGGAGGTAGTCCAATGCAGCTCGAAGCGAAAAGCCGGACCTTTGGAGGAGCGATTTGCGCAGCGGTTGTGGCCGCCGTCCTGACGGCGTGCAGCTCCTCGGGGACGGCACCTGCGACGTTGAGTGATACGCAGATCAGCACGGATCTCGCCTCCGGCGCCGGCATCGCCGCCGCGACCCAGGCGGGTGATTTCTCGGCGCAGGAGACGCAGGCTGGCGCATTGGCCGAGGTGATGGAGCCGATGGAGAACGTGATGGCGATCGTTGGCGGGAACCACCGCATGTCAGCGCAGTCGGCATGTACCACGGGCTCGTTCACCGGGTCCCTGACGTTCCCGGCGTCCGACCCGCGCGACACGACCTCGATTTCGCGCGCCTGGGAGTTCTTCGCCGCCGGTGTCTGTGAGAACAGCTATGTCGCGGGTGCCACCGATTCCGTCGTCTTCACGACTGCAGTGGCCTCGGAGCTGAACGGCGCGCGCGGGTTCTGGCATGCGCACCACGCCGACAACCGCATGAACTGGGTGACCGGCTCCCCCGCGCTGTCGACGTCGTCCACGCACGTGTGGAACGGCTTCGAGGCGGGCACCGACACGGCCTCGTTCAGCAAGGACATCTCCTATTCGCGCCAGTACGACGCGAGCGCGGCGGACACCGTGGGCAGCGTGACCTTCCCGCACCCGCGGAACGGCGTGATCTACCCCGCGAGCGGCACGTACACCCGGTGGGTGAACGCGAACGTGACCTTCACCGGTCCGGCAAGCGGCAGCAAGACGGTCGGGCGCCACATCGTCGTGACGTTCAATGGCAACGAGATCGTGCCGATCGCGGTGTATGACGTCTCGACCGGCGCAGTCGCCTTGACCTGCCAGCTCGACCTCGCCATCGGTGAGATCGTGGCGGGCAGCTGCACGGACTAAGTGATGCCGGACCGGTAGACGCCCGTCGCGCCGATCCGGATTGATGATTCGTGGAGGCCGGCTGCATACCACCGAGCCGGGCCCTTCGCGCATCCCGACCGGGGGTTCTCCTGGACCGGCATTCGCCGAGACGACGGATGGTCTCCCATACATTGGGACCGTTCCGAGTCGCCCGGCGATTTGGTCGTCCTCCGTGATGGCGGGAACAGCAGCGCGGCGGGCTTGGCGCGCCATGGGCGTGCCCCATACTTTCGGTATGCCCTCCATGATGATGCGCTCTCCCGGCGCTGACGGCCGCCCTGGCCAGCCTGGCGATGGTATGGGGACCTGGCGCGCAGGCGCAGTCCCCGCATCCCGATGACCGTCGCCGATCTCCCGCTCCTCAAGGGCGTGAGTGATCCGCAGATCTCGCCCGATGGGCGCTCCGTCGCGTACGTGCGAACCACCTCGGACTATCAGGCCGACAAGATTACATCGGTCATCGTGATCGTGGACGCGGCGTCTGGGCGCGATTCGCCACGTGACGTCCGGCACCGCGCCGCAGTGGTCACCGGACGGCCGGTCGCTGGCACTGCGGGATGATGCCGGGTCGCACGCCGGCATTTGGATCTATGACGTTGGTACCGAGCAACGCCGGTTCCTCGTCCCCGTCTTCAGCACGAACGCGTGGCTGGGAAATCTCGCGGTCAAGAACTACGCGTGGTCCCCCGACGGCTCGGCCATCGCGTACGTGGGGACGGACAGCGTCGTGCCGGCGACGCCCCACCCCGATGGCGATGCGCCCGCGGCCGCCGACGTAGAGGTCTTCTCGCGTATCATGTACAAGACCCGGACGGGATTCACGGACAATCGCCGGACGCACATCGTACGTGATGCCGGTCGCGTGTGGTGCCGCGCCGTCATGCGTCCCGCGCGTGCTGACTCCCGGGTCCTACGACGAGCATTCGCTCGCCTGGTCGCCCGACGGTCACCACATCGCGTTCGTGAGCGACCGGTCGCCTGATCCTGACAACGCGTATACCAACGACCTGTGGACCGTGGATGCCGAGACGGGCCAGGTCACGCGTCTGACTGACACGCCGAGCGCGGAGTTCTGGCCGGCCTGGTCGCCCGACGGCAAGCAGATCGCGTTCCCGGCATGGCGCCGCACGCACAACACCAAGGACAGCCCGGCGGAAGACACGCACGTCTGGGCGATGTCCGCCGCAGGTGGGGCGGCGTGGCAGGTCGCGCCGTCCCTGGACCGGCGCGTCGGCCAGGTGAGCTGGTCGCCGGCCGGTGGCTCCGTGTACTTCACGGCGACGGACCATGGATCGATCTCGGTCTATCGCGCCCCCGCAGCCGGCGGCCCCGCGCAACGCCTCACGACGTGCACGTGCCAGGTCCCGCAGTACTCGCTCGATCACGCCGGGCGCTGGATGGCGTACGTCCAGAACGACCTCACGCACCCGAGCGAGCTCTGGATCGCGGGAGCGGACGGGCGTGGCGCGCGGCAACTCTCGCACGAGCAGGACTCCCTGTTGGCCCGCGTCACGATGGTCCCCAGTGAATCGTTCGCCTTTACGAGCTTCGACGGTCTGCCGGTGCAGGCGTGGCTGATCAAGCCGGCGGGGCTTCAGCCCGGCCAGCGGTATCCGCTCATCCTGTCGATCCACGGCGGACCGCACAGCACATTCGGCAACACGTTCACGTCCGGCAATCAGATACTCGCCGCGCACGGCTACGGGATTCTGGCGATTAACCCCCGGGGCACGAACGGGTACGGCCAGGCGTTCTCAGACGGCTCGCTGCTCAACTGGGGTGGTGGCGACTACCACGACCTCATGGCGGGACTCGACACCGTGATCAGCCACAACCCGTGGATCGACACGACGCGAATGGGCGTGACGGGCGGGAGTTACGGCGGGTTCATGACCAACTGGATCATCACCCAGACCCCGCGATTCAAAGCAGCCGTCTCGCTGTACAGTGTGAGTAACCTGATCAGCTTCTATGGGACGTCGCTCTACACGGACCTGATCGAGTCGGAGTTCGACGGATTGCCATGGGACAACTATCCGTTGCTCTGGCAGTGGTCTCCGCTGGCGCACGTGGCGCAGGCCAGGACCCCGACGCTCTTTCTCCACGGCGAGGTGGATAACGACGTCCCGGTGTCGCAGGGGGAGGAGATGTACGTGGCGCTCCGCAAGCAGGGCGTGCCGGCGACGTTCGCGCTTTATCCCGGTGAGGGCCACGGGTTTCATCGCCCGGCGCACATCCAGGACAGCCTGCTTCGGCTCGAAGGCCTGGTTCGATCACTATCTCGGCAGCGGCGGCGGAACGAGCGCCGCGGGAGGAAGCAGGTAATGAGTGTATCAGCAAATGGGAAAGCGACGCTCTACCGATGGGAGTCGATGCCGCGAGAGGTGATCTCGCCGGTGATCGAGCGGCGCCTGGTGACGGGCGAGCGGATGATGATCGCGCACGTCTACATCAAGAAGGGAGGCATCGTGCCTCTCCACTCCCACGACAACGAGCAGCTCACCTACATTCTCGAGGGAGCGCTTCGCCTGTGGGTGGGGCCTGAGGGCTCACCGGAGCAGGCTGTGCACGATGTCCATGCCGGGGAGGTCCTGGTGATCCCCTCCCATCTGCCACACCGGGCGCAGGCGCTCGAGGACACCCTGGACGTGGACGTGTTCTGCCCGCCCCGCCAGGATTGGCTCGACAAGACCGATAGCTACCTGCGGGGCGGGGACAAGCGATAGAACTCGCGCGCGCGATCCTGTCTCACGATCGCGTCTCACACGATCGCGTCTCAATAGATGTGAAGGAGCAACGAGAGATGTGAGGGAGCGACGAGTGGAGGCCGGCTGCGGTGTGCAGCCGGCCTCCGTCTTTTCGCATCCGGATCTCAGACCAGGCGCCGAATGTGAGGGGTTTGGCGGATCTCGGTTGTCTTGTAACTGCCGCGCCATTGGGCGCGCGGGCGCGAGTGCCCCCACACGACCATCCGCAGGTCCGGCTGGCCGATGGGGGGATTCGTGGGTCCGCGCTTCGGCGTTTGATGCCGCCAGGGACCATCCAGACCGGAGAAGTGCGCATGAGTCGATCTCTCCGTATTGCCGTCGGACTGCTTTTCCTGCTGCAGCTCCCTGCGCTCGCTCTGGCTCGCGCGCAAGGGACAACCCGGGTGATCACCGGAAAGGTCACCGACTCCGACAACGGCCAGGGGCTGCCCTCAGTCGCCGTCATCATCAAGGGTACGCAACTCGGGACGCATACCGGCGATGACGGATCATTCACGCTGCCCGTCGCGCCCGGCCCGTTTACGCTGAGCTTCCGGCGCATCGGCTACCTGCAGGTCGACCAGCCGGTCACTGCGGACCAGAAGACCGTCGCCGTGGCGCTCAAGCATGACGTGCTCAAACTGAACGAGACAATCGTCACCGGCCAGGCGACCGGCGTGACGCGTGAGAACGCCGCCAATGCCGTCGCCACGGTCAACGCCGAGGAAATCTCGCACGTCCAGGCGCAGACGACGGAGCAGGAACTCCAGGGCAAGGTGGCCGGCGCGAACATTCAGGCCAACTCGGGAGCGCCGGGCGGCGGTATGCAGGTCCGGCTCCGCGGCACGACCACGGTCATTGGCGCGTCGGATCCCCTCTACGTCGTCGACGGCGTCATCATCAGCAACGCCGCCACCGCATCGGGCGCCAACTCGATCACGAAGGCGGCCGGCTCGAGCGGGCTGTCGTCGAACGAAGACAACGCCTCGAACCGCCTCGCGGACCTCGATCCCAACGACATCGAGACCATCGAAGTGCTGAAGGGCGCGTCGGCGTCCGCGATCTACGGGTCCAAGGCGTCCAACGGGGTGGTATTGATCACCACCAAGAAAGGGCACGCCGGCAAGCCGGAGCTCAAACTCAGCCAGCGGTTCGGGACCAGTGAGATCTCCCACGAGCTGGGGTCGCGCCTGTTCCCGGATTCCGCATCGGTGATCGGCCAGTACGGCACGTCGGCGCTCCAGTTACTTCACACCAGGTGTGACGTACAACCACGAGGATGAGTTGGCCGGCCATAAGCCGCTCTCGTACCAGAGCACGGCGAGCCTCGGCGGCGGAACCGACGCGACGCAGTACTATCTGTCGGGCGTCATCGAACACGATGGCGGCATCATCGACAACACGTTCTTCGACAAGCAGGCGCTCAATCTCAATCTGCACCAGACCCTGGGTCCGAAGCTCGAGTTCGGGGTAAACAGCACGTTCTCTCACACCGCCGACGCCCGCGGGTTGACCAACAACGACAACACCACGACGAGCTTCTACACGGCGCTGCCGGCGACGCCGAGCTTCGTCAACCTCCAGGCGAATGGCGCGGGGAACTATCCGAACAACCCGTTCGCGCCGAGCAACCCGCTGCAGACCGCGGCGCTGCTGACGAACGGTGAAGCCGTGAACCGGTTCATTGGATCGGGAACCGGTACCGCGCACCTGATCACGACGCAGCGGAACAGTCTCAACCTGATCCTGAATGGCGGTATCGACTACTTCACCCAGAGCAACTCGCTGTACTCGCCGCCCGAGCTGCAGTACGAGAATCGTCTACGGCAACCCCGGCACCAGCGTCGCGAGCGCCACGGTGAGTGAAAACGCCAACGTCAATGCGAGCCTGGTCGAGGTGTTCACGCCCTCGAGTGGTGCGTTTACGGCGACGACGTCGGCCGGGGTGCAGCAGGAGACGCGGTACCTGAATACCGTCCGCGACCTCGCCAAGAACCTGAGTCCGGGTCTGTCCAATATCGACCGCGGCACGATCAGCAACGTGGAACAGGATCGCCAGAACACGGTCGACAAGGGCCTCTATGCGCAGGAAGAGTTCCTGGCACTGCACGAGAAGCTGCTGCTGACCGTGGGCGGCCGGGCCGATGCGAGCAGCAACAACAACAATCCGTCGCAGCTGTTCTTCTATCCGAAGGCATCCGCCTCGTACCGGTTGACGTCGGGTGTCAGCTTCATCGACAACGTGAAGCTCCGCGGCGCGATTGGGGAGTCTGGCAACGAGCCGTTGTACGGACAGAAGTTCGGCGAGCTACTGGCGGCCAACATCACCGGTCTGCCGACCCAGCAGATCGCAGGCGCCGTCGGCAATCCCAACCTGGAGCCCGAGCGGCAGCTGGAGACGGAGTTCGGGTTCGACATGACCATGTTCAAGAGCAAGGCCACGCTGTCTGTGACGGGCTACCAGAAAGACGTGTCCGACCTGTTGCTGCAGCGCGCACTCGCCCCGTCGGCGGGTATCGACACCGAGTTCTTCAATGCTGGCAGCCTCCGCACGCGAGGCCTCGAAGTCGAATTCTCCGTCGCGCCGGTGCAGGAGCGGAACTTCCAGTGGTCGATCGAAGCGAACTGGTCGAAGGACGCCAGTGTCATCACCTCGCTGCCGGTACCTCCGTTCAGCCCTGGCGGGTTCCCGGCGGAGTTCGGCTCGTTCGAGATCCAGAATGGCAAGTCGCCGACGCAGATCATCGGCAACGTGCTGCAGCCAGACGGGTCGGAGGCCATTCAGACGATCGGTGACGCGAATCCGGACTACCGGGTCGGCTTGAGCAACACGCTGTCCTTTCACAACGCGCACCTGTACTTCCTGTTCAACTGGCAGAAGGGTGGCGACGACATCAACCTGACCCAATTGCTGTACGACCTGGGCGGAACGAGCGCCGACTTCGCGAAGATGGTCTCAGTCCGGACGTCGGCGGGGCACGACACCACCGAGATGCTGGGCCCGCTACCGGATCACCAACTGGCTGCAGAACACCAACCAGTACGTCCAGGATGCGTCGTTCATCAAACTCCGCGAGCTGACCTTGTCGTACGATCTGCCGACCAGTGTCGTCTCGCTCCTCGGACGCGGCGTGCGGTCAGCGACGATCAGCGTCGAGGGCCGTAACCTTATTACCTGGACGAAATACCAGGGATTGGACCCGGAGGTCAGCAACTTCGGCAACCAGGCCATCGCCCGAAACGTCGACGTCGCGCCATTTCCGCCGAGCCGGACGTTCTGGGTCGGCATCAACGTGGGGTTCTGACCCATGACATACATACACGACCAAGCGGCGCCCGAGCCGGGCCCGGTCCGTCTTCTCGATCATCGCGATCGGGGCGCTTGCCGGCTGTGCCAACTCCATGGTGCCCGATCTGAACAACGCGGCCATCACCGACTTTCAATCCGCACCGACAGGAGCGGCCGCCGGTGCCATCGCGGTCGGACTGGTGCGCGGAAGCCGTGACAACCTGGCGCTGTTTCTCCAGAACATTGGGATTCTAGGCCGCGAAGGATTCGAGATGGGCGTCGCGCAGGGCGACCTCCCGCTTTATACGAACGGGCCAATGACCCCGCAGACGTTTTTCGTGGCGCAGATGTGGTCGGGCGAATACGCCGATCTGCGTGCGGCCAACACGGTCCTCGATGCCTTGGACAAGGTCCCCGATCTCACCACGGCCCAGAAGGCAGCGCTCAGCGGGTTCGTGCAGACCATGGAAGCGTTCGATCTCGAGATGCTCGCCGCCAGCCGCGATACGTTCGGCATTCCGATCGCGGTCGACATCAGTCCCGTCGGGGACCCGGCGCCGATCGCGCCCAAGGCCGCGGTCTACCAGCACATCATCAATCTCCTCGACTCGGCGAAGACGAACCTGCAAGCCGGAGGGTCCGCGTTCTCGTTCGCGCTGCCGGTCGGTTTCTCGGGGTTCGACACACCGGCGACGTTCCTGACCGTGAACCGCGGATTGCGGGCGCGCGCCGACATCCTGACCAACGATTACACGACGGCGCTGACGGATCTCCAGGCGTCGTTCCTCAGCGAGAGCGCGCCGCTGTCGGAGGGGCCGCAGTTCAACTTCTCCAACAACTCGGGCGACGAGGCGAACCCGAACTTCGCGCCGTTCCTGTACGCGGATACGGTGCTCGTCAGCGCGGCGCAGCATCAGACGGCGATAACTCGCTTGACGCTCGGGTGCAGGCAGAAACTGGTGAGCGTCCCGACGTTCACGCTGGATGGGATCACCAGCGACGTGCAGTTCACGCTGTACAACTCGACGACCTCGCCGGAGCCGATGCTTCGCAACGAAGAGCTGATCCTTCTGCGGGCGGAGGCGGAACTCGAGACCGGGGACGTCGCCAGTGCGACGGCGGACATCAACTTCATCCGGGCCAACTCCGGCAATCTGCCGCCGATCGCGAACCCCTATGTCCCCACGGCCAACCAGCCGACGCTGCTCGATGAGCTGCTCTACGAGAAGCGCTACTCACTGCTGTGGGAGAGCGGGAACAACTGGATCAGCATGCGGCACTACAACAAGCTGAACCAGATCCCGAAGGAGATCGCCAGCCGAGCGGATTTTCCCCGTTGTTCCCGTATCCTCTGGCCGAGTGCCAGGCACGTACACCGCAGCCCGCGGGCTGCACGACAGTCACCGGATCCTGACATGTCGCACTCTCATCCGATGCCCCACTCGCATCACGCGCACGGCGCCTGCCGGCGCGACACATGGTTCGCCACCCGGGCCAGCACAATGTTGGCCACATGGTTCACCGTAGCCGGTGGGGCCGCCGTTCTTGCGGCACTCGCGGCAACGCCTGCGGGCGCGCAGGCTGCAGGCAACCGGTCATTCGTGACGGTTGTCGTGGGGCATCGCGATGGGACGTCTTCGGCACCGGCGGCGGCGGATCCGGCGCCGCTGTCCGCCGAACAACTATTGTCGATCAGCTCCCCGGTGAAAGGGGCGGACGACCCGGTCTGGCAGCCTGACGGGTCCCACATTTCGTTTCTCGGCTCGTATGGCGGACCGGCCGGTATCTGGTCGGTCAGCCCGAACGGGACGGGGGCACCCGAGCAACTGGTGAGCGAAGCACCGCTGGCCGGTCTCGATTACACCGCAGGCCAGCACCCGTTGTGGTCGCCGAAAGGCGATTATATCGCCTATGTCTCCACCAAGGGCGGCGACGCACCGGAGATCTGGCTTTGGTCGCCGAAAGACAAGAGCGAGGCGCAGCTCACCCATCTTGGCGGCGGCATCTATTCCATGTCGTGGGCGCCGGACGGCACGCACATCGCGCTGTCCGACGATCGCTACGGCAGCCAGGACATTTTTGTGGTCTCGGTACCCGGAGGGCAGGTGCTCCGGTTGACGGGCGGACCGCGATACGCGGTCTTCCCGTCATGGACGCCGGACAGCAAGTCCGTGCTGTATGACCGGCTCGACAGCCGGTGGGTGGATCACGACCTGTTGGCGGTCCCGGCGGACGGCTCGGCTCAGCCACGGCTCGTCGTCGCGGATCACAACTTCTTCGACTACCGTGGTGGCGGCTCGTTCGGGTATGCGATGCCCTCGCCCGACGGGAAGCAGGTGATGTTCCGCTCGCAGCGGAGTGGCTGGATCAACTATTGGGTGGTGCCGATCGAAGGAGGATCGCCGCGCGCGGTGGCGGCAGAAGCCGCGGAGCAGAGCGACGGCGGCTGGTCGCCCGACGGCAAGTGGATCGCGTACGTCGCGAATCACAACGGGACCAAACAGCTGTACGTCGTGAGTGCGACGGGTGGGACGCCGCGGGCCCTCGTGGCGCCGGCCGAGGGGATCGTCTCCAAGGCCGCCTGGTCACCCGATGGCCAGCGGATCAGCTACACCTTCGGCACGAGCACCACCGGTGCCGACCTCTATACCGTGGACGTGAAGTCCGGCAAAGCCAACGCAGCTGACCACCTCCACGCCGGCTGGATTCCCGGCTGGCGGTCTCGTCACCCCGCGCAAGATCACGTATCCGAGCGCGGACGGACTCACGATCTCGGCCTATCTGTACGAGCCCCGCGGTCTCAAGCCCGGCGAGAAAGCACCCGGGATCATGTGGGTGCATGGCGGTCCGACGGGACAGTGGGTGGATAGCTATCAGCCGCAGGTGCAGTACCTGGTGGAGCGCGGCTACGCCGTGCTGATGCCCAACATCCGGGGAAGCGCGGGCTACGGCCTGGCGTTCGAGGACGCGAACAACGGATGCTGGGGGCACTGCGATCTCAAGGACGTGCTGGCGGGCGTCGACTACCTGAAGCGGCAGGCCTACGTGAATCCCGAGAAGATCGGGATTACCGGTCGTAGTTATGGCGGATGTCTGTCGATGTCGGCGATCGTCAACGCCCCGGGCGTGTTCCAGGCGGCGATCCCGGAGTCGGGCTATGGCGACTGGGAGGCCTTCCTCCAGTTCAATGACGAGATGCAACACGACCAGCTGCTGGCGTACGAGTTCGGTCCCTATCCGGACAGTGCCGCCGTGTATCGCCGCAACTCACCCATTCACAACATTGCGCGGGTGACGACACCGACGATGTTGATGCAAGGCGAGGGTGCGACCGCCTCGTGGCGTCCGGCCGAGGAGCCGGTGCCGGCGTCGATCGATTTCGCGCGGGCGCTCGACCAGCACTACAAACTCTTCCGCTTGAAGTCGTACCCGGGCGAGACCTACTACATCGAAGGGCACGACAACATCGCGCAGAAGATGGCGGACATGCTCGCCTTCTTCGATCAGTACCTCAAGGACGGCATGCGGACGGCGCCGTCGGCCGCCTCGGCACCCATGGCCGCATCGGTCCAGTAGTCTGCCGCATCCCGGTTCGCGTCCCCGACCTGTCGTCCCATCGTTTCCGGAGAGTCGCCGTCATGAATCACCCGATCCGGGTCGCGCTCGCGGGACTCTGTCTCGCCAGCGTCGCGGGGTGTAGTCATCCCTCGTCGCCGCGCTTCGAGGTCAGCTTCCCCGCGTCACTCAGCGGACAGCCGATCACGGGCCGCGTCTTCATCACGCTGTTCACGCGGGATGACGTGGAGCCGCGGATCGCGGCGTACCAGTCGGCGCGCGTTCGCGTCGGGCGCATCCCGTTCTTCGCGGCCGACGTGGATCAGCTCAAGCCGGGTGACCACGCGACGATCGACACGAGCGCGGTCGGATACCCGCTGTGGAACATCCGGGACTTGCCGGCCGGCGACTACTACGCGCAGGCGGTCTTCAACGTCTACACGCAGTACCATCGGGCCGACGGCCACGTGATGTGGGCACACCAGGACCACGGCGATGGGCAGCGCTGGGCCTACTCGCCGGGCAACCTCGTCAGCACGCCGGTGAAAGTGCACCTCGACCCGGCGGCCGGGTTCGACGTGCAGCTCACGTTCGATCACGTACTGCCCCCGCTCGATTCGATCCCGGACACCAAGTGGGTCAAGCGGATCTCGATCCAGAGCGACACCCTGACCAAATGGTGGGGCGTCCCGCAGCGGCTCGGCGCCATCGTGCTGCTGCCCAAGGGTTACGACGAGCATCCGAACACCTACTATCCGGTGCTCTACGAACAGTCGCACTACTCGCTCGATGCGCCGTTCGGGTTCACGCCAGACTCGGCGCCGCCGGCGGGTTCAATGACGCCCGCTGCGGCTGGCGCCGGTCAACCCCCGGTCGAACGTCGAGGGCCCGCGCGCGTTCTCGGGCGGCGGCAAGAGGGAGTCCGGGTACGAGTTCTACAAGTCGTGGACCTCGTCCAATCTCCCGCGGATGATCATCGTGACGTTCCAGCATCCGACGCCCTACTTCGACGACTCCTACGCCGTCAATTCCGCGAACAACGGCCCGTACGGCGACGCGATCATGCGCGAGCTGGTGCCGTACGTCGAGTCGCACTTCCGCATCATCAAGAAGCCGTATGCCCGAGTGCTCAGCGGCGGATCGACCGGCGGCTGGGAATCGCTGGCACTGCAGCTCTACCATCCGGAGTTCTTCGGCGGCACGTGGACGTTCTTTCCCGATCCGATCGATTTCCGCCGGTACCAGCTCATCGACGCGTACGCCGACTCGAACGCGTTCGTCGTGCCGAACGCGGCGCCGGGCGCGCCGGAGCGCATGATGCAGCAGTCACCGGAGGGCCAGCCCGTGGCGACGATGCGGTCGATCGCGCAGATGGAGTACGCGTCGGGCACGCACGGCCGATCGGCCGCGCAGCTCGACATCTGGAACGCGACGTATGGGCCGGTCGGCGACGACGGCTATCCCCGGCAGCTCTTCGACCTCCGAACCGGCAAGATCGATCCGACGGTGGCGACGTACATGCGCGATCATGGATACGACCTGCGGTACTACGCGGAACAGAACTGGCCGCGCATCGGCCCGCAGCTCGTCGGCAAGCTCCACATTTTGACAGGCGACATGGACGATTTCTATCTGGCGCCCGCTGTCTACATGTTCGAGGACTTCCTCGCGGGCACGACCAACCCGCATTACACGGGCGATTTCCGCTATGGACGTCCAATGAAGGGCCACGGTTGGCAGCCGATGACCAACGCCGACTTGTTGCGGGAAATGGCCGCACAGATCGCGAAGAACGCTCCCGCGGGGGAACCGACTGCGTCCTGGCGCACCGCCCCCTGATCCACCGTTTGGCCGGCGAGGAGGCCGTATGCAGCGAGTCCTGATCGGAATTGGCGCAGCCGCGCTCGGGCTGGTGCTCTCACGGTCCGCTGCCCGCGCAGACGGGTGGCGGTGAGGGGGCAGGCCCGCAGATACTGACCGCCGGAGACCTGGTTTCGGTCCGGTCGCTGGTGAGTGGTGCCGCGCCGCAATGGTCGCCGGATGGCGCGGCCATCATGTTCGGCGGCGCGCTCGGGCGAATCCGACCTGTGGACGGTGTCGCCGTCGGGCGGGTTCCCCCGCTCGATGCACATTGACATGGGCGACATTGCGTTTCTGCAGACGCACCAGGCGGTCTATTCGCCCGATGGCAAATGGGTCTCGTACATCTCGACGCGGACGGGGCCTGCCGAGATCTATCTGCGGTCGCTGCAGGACGGCCGGGAGACGCAGCTCACGAGCCTGGGCGCGCGCATCAATTCTTACTCCTGGTCTCCGGACGGCCAGCAGATCGCCCTGGCTGGCGACAAGTTCGGCAACTACGCCATTTACGTAGTCGAGGTGCGGACCGGCGCGGTCACGCGCGTGACCACCGGCACGCTCAACGATGTATTTCCGTCGTGGACACCGGACAACAAACACGTCGTCTTCGTCCAGCTCGACGATCGCTGGGCGGACCACACCGTGTACGCCATCGATCCCGGCTGGCGCATCCATCCCGCGCGCCGTCGTGAAGGACACCGGGTTCTTCGACTATGCCGAGGGTGGCGGGTTCGGGTACCCGGTCATTTCGCCGGACGGGTCGGCGTTGCTGTTCCGGTCGCAGCGCAGCGGATGGGTCAACTACTGGTCGGTGCCCATGAGCGGCGGCGCGCCGCGGGCGATCGCGCCGGAGGCCGCCAATCAGAGCGGCGCGCACTGGTCGCCGGATGGCAAGTCGATCCTCTACGAGGCGCTGTGGAACGGAACGCAGGACCTCCGTGTCGTCAGTGCCACGGGTGGCGCACCGCGGGTGGTCGCCAAGCCGGAGGACATGGGAGTCATCAACAATGCCGCGTGGTCGCCCGATGGGGCACACATCAGCTACACCCTCGAGACACCGACAGCGCCTGCCGATCTCTACGTCATCCCGGCGGCCGGTGGCGCGTCCGTCCAACTCACCACGTCCGCTGGACCCTCGTACATCGCGCCGGCGCTCATCCATCCGAAGAAGGTCACCTACAAGTCCCCGGATGGGCTGACGATTTCCGCCTACCTCTACGAGCCGGAGCTCAAGCCCGGTGAGAAGGCACCGGGCATCCTCCTCATTCACGGTGGGCCGACCGCGTCGTTCAACGACACGTATCAGCTGGAAGCCCAGTACTTCGCGATGCGTGGCTACGCGGTGCTGTTGCCCAACATCAGAGGCAGCTCCGGGTATGGCCGGCCGTTCGAGGACGCGAACAACGGATGCTGGGGACGCTGCGACCTGAAGGATGTGGTCGCCGGAGTGGACTTTCTGAAACGCCAGCCATACATCCTCGCGTCTCGCATGGGCATCACCGGCACGAGCTACGGCGCGTGCATGACGCTCGACGCGGCCGCGTTCGCGCCCGGCGTCTTTCAAGCGGGTATCGCCGGGTCGGGGTACGGCGACTGGATCGCGTTCTATAATGAGCAGGAGCTGCGGCACATCAAGCTGCTCGACTACGAGCTGGGTCCACTCGCAACGCACGAGAAGTTGTACCGGTCGCTCTCGCCGATCTACTACGTCGACAGCATTCAGACGCCGCTCTTCCTGATCAACGGCGAGGGCAAGGATCTGCCGCGCTCGAACGCGGGCCACCAGTTCGCTGACCGGCTGGAGTTCCGGTACAAGGCAGGGAAGTTCAAAGCCTATCCCAACGAGAACTACTATATCCGGAGCGCGGCGAATATTCGGACGATGCTGGGGGACATGCAGGCGTACTTCGACCAGTACCTGAAGGACGGCGTGCGCGAGGCGGAGCAGCACGTCCCGGCGAGCGCCGCCGGAGGCCGTCCTTGAGATTGGACCTCCTGATCGCCGCTGGGGCAGCGGTCGTTGCCGCCGCCGCGGTGCCCGGCGCCCGGGCGCACAACGGCCGGATGTCGCGCCCGGCCATCGACAGCATCGCGCTCGAACCCACAAGTGATGCGCGTGGCGCTTCCGGTGTCGCGGTGCTGACACGCTCGCCGTCGCCGTTCGGCATGTCCCTGACCCCCGATGGCCACCTCCGGTACGATGTGCACTTGCACGTGACCGGATTACCGGCCGACCCGCACGTCTACGACGGCGCGACGGCGTACGTCGCGTGGGCGACCGTTCCCGATCTCAGCCTGGCGCGGCGGCTCGGGCCGATGGCGCCCGACGGGTCGGGCTCCGGGACAGTCGACTGGAACAAGTTCATCGTGATCGTGACCGCGGAGAAGACCGGCGCCGCCTCTGCGGCGGCCCCGCATTGGTCGGGCACAATCCTGCTCAAAGGGGTGTCGCCGAGCACCTGGATGCAGCGGTACGGGAGCCACATCCTGAACAATGGCGGGAACCCGCAATGGTGAGACTGGCACCGGGGTTCGCGTGACCACCGCGTGGGTCCGTGCGATGGTCACCGCGGCCCTCGCCGGATTCACCATGCCTGTCACCGCTCGAGCGCAGGCCGCGCCGGCGAACACGCCCGCGGACACATCGCATGGCGGCATGGCGGGCATGGCGGGGATGCCCGGGATGCCGGCGGGAAGCGCCGGCCCGGCTAGTGGGCATCGCATGCCGCCCATGCCGGCCGACATCCCGATGATGCCCGGCATGGAATCGCTGCAGCCGCAGGGAGCGCCCTACATCCCGGGAGCCGGAATGGATGTGGCGAGCTTTCCCGCCGGTACGCCGAGCACACCTGTGGAGCTAAAAGACGGCGACACGCTCACGCTCGATGCACGGATGATCCGGCGCACGATCAAGGGCGCGACGTACGCGATGTACGCGTTCAATGGGCAATACCCCGGTCCATTGATTCGCGTGCCGCAGAACGCGACGATCACCGTGCGGTTCACAAACCACATCGACCTGCCATCATCGATCCATTGGCACGGCGTGCGCCTGGCGAACAAATTCGACGGCGCGGCCGGTCTCACGCAGGACCCCGTGCCGCCCGGCGGCACGTTCATCTACCAGGTCCATTTTCCCGACGCGGGCCTGTATTGGTACCACCCGCATGTGCGCGAGGACATCGAGCAGAACCTCGGCCTGTTCGGCAACGCGGTCGTCACGTCGCCGGACCCGCACTACTACAGCCCGGCTAATGCCGAGGCGGTGCTGATCCTGGATGACCTGCTCGTCGATAGGCAGGGCATCACCCCGTACGGGAGAGACGCGGCGGATTTCACCATCATGGGGCGGTTCGGCAACCTGTTTCTGGTCAATGGTGAGCCGAACTACCATCTCGCGGCGCACCGAGGCGACGTCGTGCGGTTTTTCCTGACGGACGCGTCGAACGCGCGCAGCTACAACCTCAATTTCGGCGGCGCGCCGATCAAGCTGGTCGCGACCGACCTCAGCCGGTACGAGCACGAACAGATGGTCAGCAACATCGTGATCTCGCCGGCCCAGCGATACATCGCCGAAGTGCGATTCGACACGCCGGGGACCTTCGCGCTGACGAATCGCGTGCAGGCGGTGAACAACTACGCCGGCGAGTACTTCCCCGAAGTGGACACACTGGGGACGATCACCGTCTCACCCAGTCCCACGACCGCCGATCATGCCCACGAGTTCGCGACGCTGCGCGCCAACACCGCGGTCACGTCGGACATCGACCGATACCGGAAATACTTCGACAAGCCGGTGGATCACGAACTCGCGCTGACGGTGAACATCCAGGGGCTGCCCAACTCGATCGTGTCGTTCATGATCGTCGACACGATGTACTTCTCACCGGTCGAGTGGAACGACGGCATGCCGGACATGAACTGGGTATCGACGGCCAAGGAAGTCCACTGGATCATGCGTGATCTGGCGACGGGCAAGGAGGACATGGACATCAACTGGCACTTCAAACAGGGCGACGTCGCGAAGATCCGGATTCGCAACGACGCGAAGTCCATGCACCCGATGGGTCATCCGATCCATTTCCACGGCCAGCGGTTCCTGGTGCTGGCGCGTGATGGGGTACCGAATCCAAACCTCGCCTGGCAAGACACAGAGCTCGTGCCGGTGGGATCGGTGGAGGACATTCTGCTCGACGCGTCCAATCCCGGGACGTGGATGGCGCATTGCCACATCGCGGAGCACCTCGAGGCGGGGATGCACATGATGTTCACGGTAGACCCGGCGCCGTAGGCCGGCGGCGGCGCACGTGTCGTTCCTCTCCACAATTCCGAGGGAGTCTATGTTGCAGATACGACGAGGTGTTCCACTATCGATCGCGTGCGCGGGACTGTTCCTGGCAGGAGCCGTCGCGGCCCTCGGGCAGGACCCGCGCAACGCCACCGCCCCCGGCGCGCCGCTGCTCGAGAAGGTCGGCGGCAGTCCCAACATGCACCTGATCGCGCACATTCCCCTCGGCGGGTACTTCCGCGTCGGTGACGCGGACCTCGAGCAGGAGATGTCGCGTCCCTACGCCTATGTCGGCCAGCTGCGGGACCGGCCCGGATTCACGATTCTCGACATGCACGACCTGAACAACGTCAAGGTCCTCTACAAGTGGAAGATCGAGAACGCGGCGCTCCACTCGGGTGACGGCGGTCTTCGCGCGAAGTACTTCAAGCTGCACAACAAGTACTATGTCGCGGTGTGCTTCCAGTTCCTGCAGGGCTCACCCGACGCCGATCTGGGCGCGGTCATTTTCGATGTCACCGGGCTGCCCGACACGTCGAAGATCAAGGTCGTCGCGCGGATCCGGGCCCCGAACCTGCCGGGCGGGTTCCACAATCTGTTTGCGTACAAGCATTCGGATGGCCGGGTGCTGCTGTTCACCACGACGACGTCCAGCGTCGCGAACATCTACGACATGGACAAGTTGCTGGCCGGCGACAAGGACCAGGGTCTGGTCGGGACGGTCGCGATCCCGCCCGGTCCCAAGTGGGACGAGGCGTTGCCGGGTATGAACAGCGCGAAGCCGCTGTCGATCTCGGGTTTTCACGACTTCTATGTCGGCTACGACCCCGGGACGCGGCAGGACAAGTTCTACGGGCCGGCGCGGGCGGGTACTATGTCTTCGACGTCACGCACACCGACACGCCAAAGCTGATCACCTCCGTCGTCGGCTCGGCCGGCATCAGCTGGGGCCATACGTTCACGCCGTCGCCCGATGGCGCGTTCGCCGTCGCCGAGACGGAATACCAGTGGGCGCCGCTCAGGATCTTCGACCTCCGTCCGGGGCTCGAGGGTAAAGTGCAGGCGATCACCCAGCCGATCGCGGTGTGGAACGCCGACTGGAACGACCTGGCGCACAACCACGAGGTCCGGTGGCCGTACGTGTTTGTGTCCGCATATGAGGACGGGCTCCAGGTGTTCAACATGCAGGACCCGAAGCATCCGAAGACGATGGGGTGGTATTACACCTGCGAGTGCACCCACGAGACCGGCTTCGGCGGACTTCCGGACTGGCAGGGCACGAGCATTTACAACGGCGCGTTCGGGGTGATGGTGCGTAACGCTGACGGCCTGATCCTGATCACCGATTCCAACACGGGAGCGTGGCTGTTCAAGATGGACGGCTTCAGCGGATGGAACGGTGAGGACTGGTCGATGCCGAATATCTCGAGCGCGCAGGACTGGGATCATGGGCCGCCGGGATCGAGCCACCCGGCGGCGGCGCCGGCGCCCAAGGCGGGCGGGAACTAGCCGCGGCGGCGGCAGGACGGGTCACAGCACCGGCCCGCCATCGCGTGGGTGCACAGAGAGGCCGGCCGCGGATCACTGCGGCCGGCCTCTTCGCGCCGCGACGTGGGAACCAGTTGCATTCCATGAAGTTCGGGGCCTCCTGCTGCGCGCCGGTCCATTGCGACGCACCGGGTGCCTGCGATCTGCCCGGCTGTGGTTCGCCGCGGCCCGCCGGGTGCAAGCTGCCTGCACAACATTAACGCAACATTGACACTCGGCGGCCTGCGACATATTAGTCCGCGTCCGTCGTGCGACACAGAGGCGATTCGGGACAGCGTCTCACCGCGCGTTCGGGCCTTTCCCTCTCAGGGCAGCGAGGCCGCTGCGGTATATGGGCGACCATTCGGGACGCGGTCTCACTGTACGACCGCCGCGTCCCGCAGGGTCGCGCACGGCTGAGAGGGGTGGTGTGGGAGTCCGCACGCTTACCTGGAGGAGGTCGGTATGCAGCACACGGCGGTGTTCGTGGAAGGGGCACGTCCTGCTGGACCACTGGCGCGGGCGGCATCGTGAAGGCATCCGATGTCAGCGGCGGGTGGGATATCCGAGTGAGCCGGTGGGGCCTCCGGGTTCTGGCCGGCGCGGTGGCATTGACCGCCGTCCTGGCGCCCGTCTCTCGGGCGCAGCAGGGAGCGACGGTACTCACTGGTCGCGTCGAGGACGCGACGGACCACGCCCCCATCCCCGGCGCGGCGATCCTGGTGACCGGGACAACGGTCGGGGTACAATCGAGTGACAGCGGGACGTTCACGCTCCGCCTGCCGGCCGACGCCAGGAGCCTGACGGTGCGCCGGATCGGATTTCTCCAGGTAGTGGTGCCGGTGACGGCGGGGCAGACCACCGCGACGATCGGGTTGCAACGCGACGTTCTCCGGCTCGAGTCACAGGTCGTGACCGGTGTCGCGACGACCGTATCGTCGAAGAACGCCGCCAACGCCGTGGCGGTCGTCAGCACGCAGGACGTGGAAGAGACGCCGGTGCCGACGATGGAGAACGCGATCCAGGGCAAAGTGCCGGGCGCGGTGATCCAGTCCAACAACGGTGGCGCGCCGGGCGGCGGGATGCAGATCCAGGTCCGCGGCGTCACCTCGATCAACGGCAACGCATCGCCGCTGTACGTGATCGACGGCATCATCGTGGACAACGAGACGATCAACCCCGACATCAACGCCATCAATCAAGAGGGTGGCGGCACGACGTCGACGGGATCGGGTGCAAACGGCGCACCGAGTCCGCAGGACAACGGCGTGAACCGGATCGCCGACATCAACCCGGACGACATCGAGAGCATTGAGGTCCTGAAGGGCGCTTCGGCGTCCGCGATCTACGGATCCAAGGCGTCGGCGGGTGTGGTCATCATCACGACCAAGAAGGGTGTGAGCGGCAAGCCGAAATGGGATGTCGGCCAGCAAGTGGGGCATTTCGCGCAAGAGAATACTCTTCCCATTCGGACGTTCCCGACGCTGGGCAGTGCCCAGCTATGGTACATCAACGACGTCAAGGCCGCAGACGCCGGCACGCCGGCGGCGACAACGGACAGCGCGTTCATCAAGTCCGTCTACGCGGGGCCGCAGAACTACCAGTCGCAACTGTTCGGCAACAGCCAGCTGGCGTACCAGACGAACATCAGCGTCGCCGGTGCGTCTGGCCCGACGCAGTATTTCCTCTCGGCACTGTCGAAGTACGACAACGGCCTAATGGAAAACACGGGCTACAACAAGCAGTCGGCTCGCACGAATGTCACGGAGGCGTTCAACTCCGCGTTGTCCGTCACGGCCAACCTGAACTACATCCACGACGAGACACGTCGCGGTGTGACCGGTAACGACAACATCGGTATCAGCCCGTACAACGTGCTCTCGTTCACGCCGCAATTCGTGAAGCTGAACACCCCGAGTGCACAGGGCGTGTGGCCGATCAATCCGTTCAGTCCAGCGAATCCCTTCGCGGACGCGGCGGAGATCGAGACGCCAGAGGACGTGAGCCGATTCATTGGCGGCGGCACCGTGAACTGGGTTCCGCTCCGGCTCGAACACCAGACCTGACGGTCAACTTCCAGGGCGGCGTCGACCTGGCGAGCGTCCACGATCTGCTCTACGCCCCGCCCGGGCTGCAGGTCGAGCAGGAAATCCCCACTGCACTGCCGGGAGCGGCGGTCGCGAACGATGCCACCGTCAACTACTTCAACTACTCGATCAACCTGACCCACCACTACACCGGCCTCTCCTTCCTCGACGCCACGACGTCCGCGGGCTTCACTCGCGACCGCCGCAGCCTCGCCAATCCGGTCACGGTCGGCGTCAACCTCCTCGCCGGGGCTGGCGTGCCGACAGTCGGCTCGGTGCTCTCGAACTTCTACAATCAGACCGAGCAGCTCGACCAGTCGTTGTACGGACAGGAGCAGGTGATCACGCTCAACAACAAGCTGACGCTTACCGCGGGCGTGACCGCGGAGCGGTCCACGAACGACGGTGACATCAACAAGTTCTACGCATACCCGCGGTACTCGGCATCGTATATCGTGCCGCAGTTCGCCGGATTCATCGACGAAGTCAAGGTGCGTGCCGCGTACGGCCAATCCGGTAACCTGCCGCTGTACGGCATGAAGTACACGCCGTTCAACACCACGGTGTTCGGCGGCGCGAACGGCATCACCGAGAACCCGAACAACGGCGATCAGAACATCAAGCCGGAGTCGGAAGCGGAGATCGAAACCGGCATTGACGCGACGTTCTTCAAGTCGCGCGCCCAGTTCTCGGCCACGGTCTACCAGAAGCGCCTGAGCAACCTCATCCTGCAGCCCACTGTCGACCCGTCGGTCGGCTTTAGCACGGAGTTCATCAACGGCGGGCAGTTCACCAACCAGGGTATCGAGCTGTCGCTGCAGGCGACGCCGATCCAGATGCCGCGGGACGGGCTCACCTGGTCGACGACAGTGACGTTCTACCGGAACTACAGCGTCGTCAACTCGCTGCCCACGGCGC
>CAVWTI010000029.1:0-9399 GCA_963757855.1 uncultured Gemmatimonadales bacterium | reverse complement strand
GTGCGCCAAGCCCGCCGCGCTGCTGTTCCCGCCATCACGGAGGGCGACCAAATCGCCGGGCGACTCGGAACGGTCCCAATGTATGGGAGACCATCCGTCGTCTCGGCGAATGCCGGTCCAGGAGAACCCCCGGTCGGGATGCGCGAAGGGCCGGCTGCGGTGGTATGCAGCCGGCCTCCACGAATCATCAATCCGGGATCGGCGCGACGGGCGTCTACCGGGTCCGGCATCACTTAGTCCGTGCAGCTGCCCGCCACGATCTCACCGATGGCGAGGTCGAGCTGGCAGGTCAAGGCGACTGCGCCGGTCGAGACGTCATACACCGCGATCGGCACGATCTCGTTGCCATTGAACGTCACGACGATGTGGCGCCCGACCGTCTTGCTGCCGCTTGCCGGACCGGTGAAGGTCACGTTCGCGTTCACCCACCGGGTGTACGTGCCGCTCGCGGGGTAGATCACGCCGTTCCGCGGGTGCGGGAAGGTCACGCTGCCCACGGTGTCCGCCGCGCTCGCGTCGTACTGGCGCGAATAGGAGATGTCCTTGCTGAACGAGGCCGTGTCGGTGCCCGCCTTGAAGCCGTTCCACACGTGGGCGACGACGTCGACAGCGCGGGGGAGCCGGTCACCCAGTTCATGCGGTTGTCGGCGTGGTGCGCAATCCGCCAGAACCCGCGCGCGCCGTTCAGCTCCGAGGCCACTGCAGTCGTGAAGACGACGGAATCGGTGGCACCCGCGACATAGCTGTTCTCACAGACACCGGCGGCGAAGAACTCCCAGGCGCGCGAAATCGAGGTCGTGTCGCGCGGGTCGGACGCCGGGAACGTCAGGGACCCGGTGAACGAGCCCGTGGTACATGCCGACTGCGCTGACATGCGGTGGTTCCCGCCAACGATCGCCATCACGTTCTCCATCGGCTCCATCACCTCGGCCGATGCGCCAGCCTGCGTCTCCTGCGCCGAGAAATCACCCGCCTGGGTCGCGGCGGCGATGCCGGCGCCGGAGGCGAGATCCGTGCTGATCTGCGTATCGCTCAACGTCGCGCAGGGCGCCGTCCCCGAGGAGCTGCACGCCGTCAGGACGGCGGCCACAACCGCTGCGCAAATCGCTCCTCCAAAGGTCCGGCTTTTCGCTTCGAGCTGCATTGGACTACCTCCTCACCGTGTGCGGCATTCGCCGCGTGACGTCGCTCGCGGAGCCCGCTTTCGGACCGCTCCGGAAGTGCGGCACTATGGGCCGCGGGATTTCCCCGTGGGACGTATGACGGGCAGCTTCGTTAATGCCGAGCTAGTAAGTAACGGACAATATTGATAACCAACGATAGTAAGTGCTTCTGCCACAAAGACTTATGGATTGCCATTTCATCTCAGACGGGCTTCGGCGCTGTTCGGGTCGCGAAACCCCGGCCGTGCGGGGCGCTCTTGCCAAGCGCCTCACCGGCCCCGTGTCCGCCCCAACGAGAGGCGCATTCGCCACATACACCTATCGGCAGGGCGCGCCGTGGGTAGAATGAAATGACTTCTCGCATTGTGTCACCCGTGCCATTGCCCGTGATGACTGCTGGCCGCGATCATGTTCGGCCAGTTGGCGTCGCCACCGATCGTGCCGGCGAACGCCACCACGAGGCAGCCTGAAGAACGACGATGCGCGCCGGCCCGGGCGCGTCGGCATTGCGTGTCGCTGCTGGCGCGTACGCGGAGCACATTCCAACATCTCTCCTCGCGCCTTGGTGGTCCCGAGCGTACGATATCGTACGTACCCGTCTCCCTACGGCTGGAGAGTTCATGCGACAACTGCGAATCGGCGTGATTGACTTGGTGTCCAACGGACCGGCCCATGGTCTCTGGTCACGTCTGATGAACGCAAACCTCGCCAGCATCACGCCTCAGGTCATTGGGGTCTGGTGCGAGGAGGCGGGCCATTCGGTTTCGGTACGCGTGCTATACCGGATTCGAGGACCTCGAACGCAGCTCTCCCGGCCGAAACCGACCTCTTGTCTTCATCGGGGCGTTCAGCGAGACCGCGCAGCTCGGCCTACGCCACTCAGCGCGCTGCTATCGCCAAGCGCGGGAACCGTGACCGTCGCTGGGCGGCCCGCACGCGCGCTGCTATCCGGAGGACTCGGTTCGCTACTTCGACTACGTCCTCGGATTCACCGACCAGTCGCATGATCGATGACGTGCTCCGCGAGTGCTGCACCGCATCGGCCCGATGGGAGTCGCCCGTCGCCGCGCGCACGCCAGCCGACTGCAGCTGCCCGGCGTGCGGGCGCGCTGGACGCTTCATCGCGCAGACGCTGGACAAGGCGCCGAGCGATCAAGATCGTCCCGATGCTCGCCAGCCTCGGCTGTCCCGTACACCTGCAGCTTCTGCATCGACTCCACGGTCGACTACCAGCCGCTCGGCACCGGACCAGCTGCGCGACGACCTGCGATTCCTGCTGCACGACAGTACCGCCACCCGCGCGTGGCGTGGCACGACCCGAACTTCGGCGTGCGCTTCGACGAGACGCTGACCGCGCCATCGAGGACGCCGTTCCGCCCGGCCGCGATGGAGTTCATCTGCCGAGAGCAGCCTGTCGCTGCTGAGCGAGGACCGCATGCCGCGGCTGCGGAAGAATGGATTCCGCGCGATCCTGCCGGGGATCGAGTCGTGGTCCTCGCGCTGGGCAACAAGACGAAAAGCGGGCGCGTGGTGGGAATGGACAAGGTGCGCCAGGTCGCGGACCACGTAAACATGGTGATGCGCTACATCCCGGGTACATGCAGACCAATTTCTTGCTGGGACTCGGACACGGATGAGGGTCCGGAGCCATTGGAGCCCACGAAACTGTTTGTCGAGCTCGCGCCCGGCGCGTTCCCCGGCTATTCGCTGCTCTCGGCCTTGGCCGCGCGGCGCCACTCAACCTCGACCTGCAGCGCGCAAACCGCGTCCTGCCATTTCCGCATCACTTTCTGAATAACAACCTGGCGATGAACGTGAAGCCCAAGAATTACGAATGGGGCGTTCTACGATCGGGTGATCGATCTCACGCGGCATTCGTTCTCCATGCGTTCGATCGCGCGCCGGTTCAAGGCCACACGCACGACGATCCCACGCTGGATGAACGTGGTGCGCGCGATCTCGAGCGAAGGAAACGGCCGCATCCAGTATCACTCGGCCGTGCGCAAGCTGCTCGACACCGATGCCACGGTGCACCGCTACTTCGATGGCGAGAGCGACGTGCTGCCGTCGTTCTACGAGAATCGCATGCGGCGCGACCTCGGCCCGTTCATGTCGATCTTGCCGCCCGGCGCGACACGGCACGACCCGAACGCGTATCTCCATGCCGAGGCCGCCGCCCCCAAGGCGGAGGGCGAGTTGACGGCCGCGCAGGCCCGGCGCGCCCGCGCGCGTGCTGCCGCGGCCAGCGTATCAACACCGTCCGCTATCGCCCCATCCTGGTCATCGGCGGCTTTGATCGCCCGGCGCGGTGGCCTCAGTGGCCGCCGCGGGCCACGGTGCCGCTGCCCTCGAAGGTCTGCGTCGTCACGTCCCTGCCCGACGACAGCGTGCGCACATACGCGACGAGGGCCCAGATTTGTGAATCGTTGATCCGGCCGCCCCACGACGGCATGCCGTCGGGACGCCCCTCGGCGATCGATTCGTAGACCTCACCCGCGCTGCCGCCGAAATGCCAGCGCCCGTCCTGCAGGCTCGGACCCATTCCGCCCGAGCCCTCGCCGCCGTGACAATCCGCGCAGTTGTACGACACGAATAGTTGCTTGCCTTCCTCGATCGCCCGCGGATCATGCTCACGCGGATTGGCCAGCATCCGGAGCGGGTGCTGCGTGGGGAGGCGGCCTGGATGTTGTCGGGGTGCGCCACGAATCCCGGCGCCTCCCGCGGATGGCGGCGCGGCCTGATGTCCGCCATCGGCCGCTGACGTTGGAGACGACGTGACCGCTGGTGCGGCGGCAACGGCCGCCGCCGGTAATGCATTCGGTGCCTGCGCCGCCTGGCCTTCTTGCCCGCACCCGGTGACGATCGCGAGTCCGGGACCCGAGAGCACGACCACGCGACGAGATGGCGGACCGTCATGACGTCACCTCCCGAGGGCGAAGACGAACAGCGTGCCACCGAAGCTGGTGTGCTGCGCGAGATCCGGAAGTGTCGTCCCCCGCTCGCGCACGTCGAACGGCGCATCGGATGCGACGTCACCCGCGATCAGCGCGCCCATGTCACCGCCGATTCCGGCATACACCGCGACGTACTGCTTCCCGTCCGGCCCGCGGTACGTCATTGGGTTGCCGACGACGCCGGAGCTCACCTTGAATTGCCAGAGCGGCTCGCCCGTGCGCGCGTCGGCCGCTTTGAACCACCCGTCGAGCGTGCCGTAGAACACCACGTTACCCGCCGTAGCGAGTGCGCCGCTCCACACGGGATACGGTTCGTGAATTCCCACACCTTCCGGCCGGTCGTCGCGTCCCACGCCATGAACTCGCCACGATATCCGCCCGGGCCGCCCGTCTCCGGCGGTCCGCTCCAATGTACGGGGTGCCTGCAATGTAGGTGGGCGTCCGGCCCGTGAAGTCCATGCACAGGTTGTTCGTCGGGACGTAGAACAGGCCGGTCGCGGGCGAAAACGCCGCTGGTTGCTGGTTCTTTCCGCCCTCGAGACTCGGACAGATGTTCGCGACCGTCTTTCCAATGTGGGTCACCTTGCCGGCGTTCACGCGGGGGCGGCCTGTCGCGAGATCGACCCTGCCGCCAGTTGAGCGGCACGTACGGCTGGGCCACCAGCACCTGCCCGGTCGCCCGGTCGATCGTGTACGCGAATCCGTTGCGATCGAAGTGCACGAGCACTTTCCGCATTGTCCGTTGATCGGAAGGTCGGCGACGATGCTCTCGTTGACGGCGTCGTAGTCCCAGACATTGTGCGGCGTGACTTGCAACGCCCAGCGGAGCTCCCCCGTGTCCGGGTCGCGCGCCAGGATCGAGCTCGAATACTTGTTGTCACCGAGCCGCAGTTCGCCGTCCCACGGTCCTGGGTTGCTCGTGTAGTACACGAGATTGAGCTCCGGATCGTAGGTCAGCCATCCCCAGGTCGCCGCGCCGCCGTGCCGCCACGTTTCGCTCGGCCAGCCGGCCGACCCCAGATCGGTCCCTCGCTCGGCCGCGTAGAACGGCGCGAACCTGGGACCGATCTTGACGTCGGCGTCGGGGCCAAGATTGTAGGCGCGCCAGCTCTCTTTTCCGGTCCGGGCATCGAGCGCGGCGATCCAGCCACGGACACCCATTCTCGCCACCGCTCGGACCCACGAGCACCTTGTCATGCACCACCAGCGGCGCCATGGTCATGGTCTCGCCGTGACTGGGATCGGCGACCTGTGTCCGCCACCGCTCGGCACCCGTGCGGGCATCCACTGCCACCGTGTGCCCGTCGAGCAGGTTATAGAACACGGTACTGTCGGCGTAGGCCGCCCCCCGGTTCACGACGTCGCAGCACGCCTCGGCCTTCGCCGACTGCGCATTCTCGGGCGAAACCCAACGCAACGGCGCGCCTGGACGCGCAAGGTCGAGGGCATAGGCGACGTTCGGTTAGGGTGCCACGATGTACATTGTCGGCCCGATCACCAGCGGCGCGCCTTCGTGCCCTTTGAGCACACCCGTCGAAAAGGTCCACGCGACGGTCATGCGGCTCACATTGTCCGCCGTGATGTCCTCGAGCGTGCTGTAGCGGCTCCCCGCGTAATCCTTGGCGGGCATCGGCCACTCACCAGGATCGCCCGCCGGGGGCGTGCCGATCCGCGCTCCGGCAACGCCCGACGGTGCGCGAGCGGTCGTCCGGTCCGCCGAGCACGCCGTGAGCACCGCGGTGAGCACCGCCGCGACGACGGTCACGGGCAAGGTCACAGCCATCGCATCCCTCCATTTTCCAGGAACCGGTGGTGCGGACATTCGCGACGTAATATGGCCCGCCGGGTCACGAGCCGACGAGTCCGCGCGGACGTTCCGTGAATGATCCGGCGACGCAACGACAACGGGGGCTGGTTGGATGTCTCGCAGCCAGCCCCCGTTGTCATTGAGCATACCGTCGAGCCACTCGCCAGCGTCTTACGGCGAGCAGGTTTGCGTATAATTGCCCCCTCTTCCATTGGTCTCGGTCGAGGGTGGCGGATCGACCAGCGTGTGCAGATCCACCGGCTTCGAGCCCAACGCGGACGTGGCGCCCGCCACGGCGAGAGCATCGGGACCAGACGTCGCATTCCACGTCGTGTCCGACACCGTCGCCATGCCATACATCCTGAGCGATATCGTGCGGTCCTCGCTGCCCTCGAGGATCGTCGAGATGCGCTGTTCCTTGAGCAACGCGTTCCGGACGTCCACGTAATCCGGCGTAATGGCCAGCGGTGACGCGAACCCGCCCGCTCCCTGGTGCACGTCGTTGAGCAGCGTGATGGCGGCAGCGAATTGGCCAAGCCCGAGCTTGATCTGCGCATCCACCAGCGTCAACTCCTCGTTCCGCACAATGGGAAGTGGCGTTCCGGTCGCCGGGTAGTAGGCATGGATGCACGGGGAGGCAGACCCCGCGAACGACAGCTGCTGCACGGCGTTCGGATTGACGGCGAACTTGTTCTTCCACCGCGCGTCGTTCACGGTATCGACATCGGCCACCATGTCCCACAGCACCGCCATCGTGCCAATCACATTATTGATGGGATTCACCAGATCGCCTGACTGCGCGCTCCACGCGTGATACACGCCGAACGCGTCGCCGGTCACGAAGCCACCCGGAGCGGGTGGGGTGAGGGAGGCCGGACTGAACAGCGCAGACGCGTTGATCGCGCTGTCGGCGCGTGAGTCAGCGCCATGGCGTCGGGCGTGCCCGCGGTGGTGGGAGTTGGCGAGGTTCCCGCCGCATTCCGCGCTGTCGCGTAGGCCAGCTCCAGTCCTGCCTTGCCAGCCAAGGCGCGGTTGAACGCCGCGAACGATCCCGCGGTCGTGCTCGGCGCCGCCGTCGCCGACACCGAGGTGAAGCCAGGCGGCAGACTGACCGGGAGCGGATTTGGCCCGGCAGCCTGCAACTCGGCGTTGCCGGAATCGAGCAACGCGACGATGTACTTCCACACGTCCTTGTTGCAAAACACTGGCTGCACCGAGGTGGCATCGATCGAATAGACGGAGACTCCCAGCGTGTCTCGCGTCTCGGCCAGCATTATGAACTGCAAGGCCTTCATGGTCTGGGTGATCCCCGTGATGGCCGACACCTGATTCGCCGTGAACGCCGGAGTGACGGTGGGAAGCGCGCTCACGATCTGGTTCGCGAACTTGGCGTTCCGGAATTCACCGTCCCAGATCGATGATGAGAAGAACTGATCGGTATTGGAGATGGGGATCAGCCCCATGCCTTCCGTGATGAAGCGCGGCTCCGTGTTCGTGAAATTGGCCGCGTCGCGGGAGAACGTCGACAGGAAAGATGACATAGTTGCCAACGTCGTTCCGGGCCGCGCTGAACAGCCCGGTGACGGCATCTGCACTCCGACCGGCGTCGCGGCCACCGATGTCGGCGCCGTCAGATACGGCACGTTGCTGTCCTTGCACGCGGTCAGGACCGAAGCGAGCAGCGATGCGCCAACCAGAGCGTTGAGCAGCATCGGGCGCGAGACGCGGGCCGGGTCGTGGCGGCCGGGTGCTGCCGGCGGGCATCGACGTAGTGAACGGTCATGGTCAGACGCCCAGGTCAAGAGAAATGAAAAAGCTGCGCGCTGGCGGGTAGGGTGTGACGTCCTGTCCGCGTTGGACTTGCGTGTTGCCTACGAAGTTGACTTCCGGATCGAGTCCGGTGTACCGGAACCAGGCGACACGTTACGGCCGGTCAGGGCGAGCCGCGATCCTTCACCTTCCCATTGCCCACCCACGACACAAAGCGGCCGGGGAGTGAGTAGCTGAGCGACAGCTCGCGTACTTTGACGTACGTCGCCGTCTCCATATACGGAACGCCGTTCGCGTCGTTCTCGGCGTTGCGCTTGGCGCTCAGCGCCGAATCGGCGAGCAAGTCCTGGCTGACGTCGAAGAGATTGTCCGTGAAATTGCCCACGTCACCTCCGCGCGACCATTCGACGACGCCGCGCGTGGAAGCGATGGAAGTCGAATTCGTTGTCGAAGTTCATCACGAACGCCGGCTGCGCGTCTCCCACCTGAATCGGCTCGCCTTGAGCGTTGTTGAAATTGCCCACGAGCTGTGAGACGGACCGCCCCACCTGTATGCGGTAGGTGCCGAGACTGCCGCCGCCGCCATTCTCGAAGATCGAACGCGGGCACGGGCAGGGAATTCACGACGCTGTAGTTGCGGTAGAACGAGGTATTGGACACCACTGAAATCCGTTCTTGAACTGCAGCGGTGTAGCCGTCAGCTGGAGCTCGATCCCCTGGTTTGTGAACTCGCCGCCGTTGATCCAGTCCTCGTCGTACCCCAGCGACGGGGAGGGCGCCACCTGCAGCAACAGGTCGTTCACCTGCTTCTGGTAGACGGTGAAGCTGAACTGCGCCCGGGAATCCAACATTGTGGCGTCGAAACCCATCTCGATTTCCGTCTCGTGCTCCGGCTCGGATGGCCGATTGCCAAGCAGCAGGTTGGATACACGCCTATCAGTCCGCCCGACTCTTCGGTTGAACGTCGTGTATTTGACCCTGTACTTGGTGCCGCAGAGTTGCGGCTGCTCCGATTGGCCATATGCCACGCGCATTTGAACTCATCGTGGAAGCCGGCGAACTTCGGCACGCGATATGACGCGGAGAAACGCGGGACGGATAGAACTTGCCGATGTCGCCGTCGTTGGTCGTTCGTTCCGCCGTGATGCCCGCGGTGAGTGCCAACCGCTGGTTGAAGCGTGAGCACCTGCTCCTGTGCGTAGAGCGATTGGTCCCGCTCATCGTGGCGGCGTACGTCAGCGTCTGGACCGCGCCCGCCGTCGGGCTGTTCACGCCCGCGATGAGATTCTGCCCCGCTTCGAGCGGGTTGTCGAGACTCCGCGTCTCCCGCGTGTACCCGACGACGTCGTGGCGTCGAGGAACTTAAGCCCAGTGTAGTGGTGCACGAGGTTGATGGAGTAGTTCAGGAAAGCCGTCTGCCCATACTGATCCTGCGATACGCCGGGCAGACCCGACGGAATCGCCTGCTCCACCTGCAGGGTGGGCGGCGCGTAGAACAGGTCGTTTTGCGTGGTATAGTCCGCCACCGATAAACGTCACGTGGAGTGTCTGTGACGGCAGCCGGAGCGGCTCCCAATCGATTTGCCACCGCCAATGAAGCGGTTGACCGTCTCCGGCGTCTGAATCTCCTCGGCGTCAGCGAACGGGTTCGCGGGTCCGAAACGGATTGATCGGCCACGCGCCATTCACCTGCTTGTTGAGCATG
>CAVWTI010000028.1:0-451861 GCA_963757855.1 uncultured Gemmatimonadales bacterium | reverse complement strand
GCGGCGATCGACACGCTGCGCGCGCAGACCGAACCGGTCCGCGTCTCGCATGGCCACTCGGCACATCCGCACGTACGCGCCCGGATCCCGAGATCAGCCGGTGATGGCCTGATGATCCACCGGATCCGTCAGGTCCTCGGCTACCACGGAAACGGGATCAAACGGTACGACGATCTGAGTTGGACGACGGATGGAACCCGGCCCCTTCTCACGCAGCATTTGTGGCAGTTGCTCAACGTCGGGTTTCCTGCTCGACCGACACGGCGCAATGCGTCATTCGAAGGCGCGACCCGAATCGCCGGCCCAACCCCGACGCCGCCGGCGACACGCTCTACTCGTACCGGCTCGCCGGCGACCACCCGGCCGCCTGGCTTACCGCCGCGGCGCATGGTCGCTCCCCGCGACACCGTCGCGCGCAACGAGGTCGTCAATCGACATGTCGATCTTCGCCGGCTCGGCGGTGCTCGACACGGCCGCGCATGCGACGCCGCCCGGAATCCATCGGACCCGCCCCGACTGAGCAGGTCATCGCCGACCGCTACGAACCCGGCGACCTTTCGCTTCCACCTCTCGGCCCCCGCGCCACCCGGCACGACGCTCGTCGTGTCGGAGAACTTCTATCCCGGGATGGCGCGCGCCGGCCGATCGACAAAGAGGTCCCGGCGTGGCGCGCCGACTACGCGCTGATCGGCGTTCCGACTGCCCGCAGGCACCCGGACAGTCGAGTCTCACGTTCACGAGTCACGCCGTCACGATAGGACTGATGTGAGCCTGCTCGGCGCACATCGTTCGCGATCGCATGGCTCGCGCTGGGCGGTCTCGCCTCTATCCCTCCTGCGCCACCAGCCCGGCGGACCTTGCTGTATCCCCGAGCAGCAGTTCTGCTGGGCGCCGCTCGCCCACGCCAACCGCCAAGCACTCCCGAACCGCACCCCGCCACTCGCGCTGCGCGCGGATCACATGGCTCGCGCCACACCGGCACACCCACCGGAAGTAGCTCGCGGCATCCAGGGTCGGCAGCGGATACGGCCCGGCGACGCCGATGACTGGACATCGCGCCGAGCACGCGAATTGGACCCAGAATGTCCCCGGCTCAGGCGTCACCGGGGTTCGTCCGCGCGCATCCAGCTCCCGGAGTAGCACCCGGACCTGCCGCGCGCCCAGGGTGAGCATGCGCTCGGGCGGCGCCCGGATCGCCCGCACGATGACCGCGCCATCCACGGCCACCGCTCCGGCGTCGAGCAATGCGCGGGCGCACACATCGAGGGTCGTGCCGGTGGTGAACAGGTCGTCCGCGACGATTACATGACTCCCCCGGACCAGCGCGCGCCATCGCCGCCGGACGGCATACGCGCCCGCACTCTCGGCACGCCGGTCGTCGTGCGCGAGCCCCTTTTGCGTGAAGTCGCGCATTTTCTTGAGGGCGCCGAGGCACACCGGTAGATCGGGAAGGCGCACGGCGGCAAGCGCCGTCAGGAGGTGTACATGCGGGCGCCGGCCGAGATACGAGGGTACGGATACCAGCAGACATCGCGTTGCCCCGGGCGCCGCCGATGATCGCACATTGGCAATGCTGTCAGCGAGCGCGCGGGCCAATGGCTCGGCAAGCGACAGCCAGGACTCACGCCGCTCCTTGAAGCTGACGATCGCCTGATAGACCTCGCCCAGTCTCCGTCGCGGCGACCCCGCCCGTCCCCGATACGACGCGGCGATACGACCGTACGCCAGGCCGCCGGCCAGCACCGCATGGCTGCAATCGGCGCACACGACACCGCCACTCGTCGCCGACCATCCGTCGAGGGCGACGTCGTCCGTCGCGCACACGAGACACCGCCGCGGCGCGCTGCGCTCCCCGAACTCGGGCCGGAAACTGCGTTCAGCCCGCACCTCGAGCCGCGCGAGCCGCAATCTCCCACGCCGCCAGCCGGAAAGTGGCCGGGAAACTCCACGCCGCACGAGCGGCACGCCACCAGACCGATCGAACCGGCGCCCGACTGTACACACGCATCCAACCTGGGCCTGCACCGCCACCTGGGCCCTCATCATCCAAATCGCCGCCCGCTCAGTCCGACGGCGGCAACCTATCCGACCAGCGGCATCACCTCGGACGAGAACCGCTCCATCTCCTCGAACTGAGGACTCGACTGCAGCAGAAGGAGGTCCAGACCCGCGTCCGCGAATGCCCGCACCCGCTCAGCCACCTGCTCGGGCGTCCCCACCAGACCCGCGCGCAATCCGCGATTCGACACCGAGTAGTCCTCGAGGCTCACACGCTGTTCGAGTTTGGTGTGCGAGATCCAGTCCTGGTAATTCCCGTAGCCGGGCGACCCGGGAGCGACATTGGTGATGCGCTCGACTTCGCGCTTCACCTCCGCCTCGGTCGGACGGACGATTTCGTACGCCGCCATCCCGAACGTCATTGGAGGCAGGCCCAGCGCCTCACGCCGCGCACGCATGTCCGCGATCTTGGGCGCGATCCGTTCCGGCGGGTCACCGTGCATCACGTATGCATCGCACTGGCTCGAGATCAGCGCCTTGGCGGCCTCGGACTCACCGCCCGCGTAGATCGTGGGCAGCTTCTTCGGCTTGGGCACCAGAACCGTCTCGTCCACCGAGTAGTACCGGCCCTTGTAGGAATAGCCCGACTGGGTCCACGCACCGTGCACGACGCTCAGCCACTCGTTCGTGCGCGCATAGCGGTCGTCGTGCTCCTCGAAATGCACCCCGTACCGACGCGCCTCGTCCGACCACCAGCTCGACACGACGTTGAGCGAAATCCGCCCCGGCGCGATCGCATCCATGTTCGCGGCCTGCTTGGCCAGGATCGCCGGCTGATGAAACGTCGGACGCACGGCGACCATGAGTTCGAGACGCTCCGTCACCGCCGCCAGCGCGGCCGCCGTGGACCACGCATCGAGCGCCGGCGCGTCGATGCCTTTGATGTCGTTGAGAAACAGCTCGGCGACCAGCGTGAGATCATATCCGATCTGCTCACTGCGGCACGCGAGCCGCCTGGCGTACGCCCACGACGCCTCCATCCCCTCATCGCCCGCGTTGCGCAGCCATCCACCGAAGACGGGAAGCCAGTACCCGTAGCGGATGCGTCCGCGAGACGTCGTGCCGGTCGTGCCAGGCATCTAGCGCGCCCCCGCGCGCGGTTTCGTACGCGCGTTGGCGTTGGCATTCGCGTTGGCATTCGCGTTGCATTCGCGCGCCGCGCGCGGCCCGGCCGCGCCACATCGTTGGCATCCGGTGCCGAGCCGTCGGCCTGGCCTTCCGGAACCTCGTCGGTGATCCGCGTCAGCAGGTACTCGACGAGACGCTCGTGAGGATCGAAGCCGACCACGTTGCGCGCATCGGCCACGAAGTTCGAGAGCGCGTTCACATCGTAGAAATACGGCTTGCCATCCCGATCGTCGATCAGGAATTCGATCCCGCCGACATCCAGACCCGTCCGCCGCGCGATCCGCTCCGCCGTCGCGATGATCTCGCTCGGCGGGTCGGCACGCTCCACCCGCATCCCGGTCTTGGGCGCATCGAGCGCACACGCCGATCGCGACAGCGCCCGCCCGTCCGTCGTTTGGCACACGTCGGCCGGACACAGGTTGAACATCGAATCGGGCGCCGGAAAGACGTTGATGCCGTAGAGGAAGTGTCCCCCAAGCAGCTCGATCCGAGTGATGTGCCCCGCACGCATAGGCGCCATCTCCTGGACCAGCGCGACGCCATCGACGCCGAAATCGAACGTCCCCCGCTCGCCCGCCGCCGCCAGCGCCGCCGGATCCTCGAATCGCTCGATCCCAGCACCGCTGCCGCCGATGTTCGCCTTGACCAGAATCGGAAACCGCAGGCCGGCGCCCGCCGCCACGATCGCCTGCGGGCTGTTGCCGAGCCGGGTCCTGGGGTACGGGACGCCCAACTCCTCGAACAGATCCAGCTGGAGCGCCTTCGACGTGTCCATCTGGTATGCCGGCGCGCCGTTCACCACGGGGACGCCGATCCGGTCCAGGTGCCGGAGCCACTGCAGCGTGTAGAAAGTCGACTGTCCATGCCCGCGCAGATAGGCGGACGGACTCGCGCGGTTGAACACCAGCGAATACGGCACGCTGCGCTCGGACGGATCGTAGGAGTGCGACGCCGCATCGAGGCGGACGTACGGGACCCCCCGGCGATCCAGTTCGGCAAACAGGGGACGGAACCAGTCAGGATGCTCGTGGAAAACGGCGATCGGCTTCACAGGAACTCACGAATGAAGGAAGCGGCGGAATACGCGTGCGTCGGCGTCAGAAAAGATAGCAATGGACACCGCTCCCCCTGTAGTCCCCAGTCCCTAGTCCCTAGTCCCTAGGCTCCATTTCCCTTTCACTAACTCGTGGGCTTGGCTGAAAGGTCCACGGTCACGATTGGAGCCACGTGGGCGGCCTCTAATCCCGGCTCGATCAGTTTGCGGTCACCGACCACGATGATGGCCATGTGATCGGGATCCAGGTACTTGGCGGCCGCCGCGCGGACGTCGGCCACGGTAACACGCTCGTAGTTGGCCGAGACGTGGTCGAAGTAATCGAGGGGCAGATGGTAGGCCAGGACGGTGGCCGCGGCCCGGGCGATCGCCGGCACGGTGGCGAACTCCAGTGGAAGCGACAGCGTCTTGGCGCGCCGCGCGAATGTCACTTCCGAATCCGTCGGCGGCCGCGTGCCGCGGATCGCGCGCAATTCGCCAACCAGGTCGGTGACGGCACTGTCCGTTTTGGAGGCCGTCACGTCGGCGCCACCCACGAAGATCGATGGCTGCGGGGTCGGACGATAATCCCAACCGGACCTCGCGCCATACGTGTACCCGTGCGCTTCGCGCAGCGTGAGGTTGAGCCGGCTGTTGAAGACGCCGCCCAGGATCGTGTTCAGCATGTCCAGCGCGTAGTAGTCCCTGGTGTCGCGCGGCGGGCCCATCTCCACCCACCCGCAGCGCCGATTGCGGCGACGTGGGGCGGTCGTACAGGTAGATGCGTGTCGCGCCGGGGCCCGGCGGTGCGGGCGGCACGATCGCGCCGTCCTTGCCCCCGCCCTCCCACTGGCCGAACGCGTGATCGAGCGCCGCCACCGCCTGCGCAGGCGTCACGTCACCAGCGACCACGAAGGTCGTGTTCCGCGGCCGGTAGTAGTCGTGGTGAAAGGCCACCAGATCGGCCCGCGTGATCGCCGTGAAGCTCTCCTTCGTCGGCGTGCGCGCATAGGGATGTCCGGCGCCATAGACCGCGTTGTCCAGCACGCGCGTAGCCAGGTACGCCGGCTGGTCCTTGAGCCGCTCCAGTCCCGCGATCGCGTTGGCCCTGATGCGATCGATCGACTCCTGGGGAAACGCCGGATTGAGGAGCTGGTCGGCCATGAGCGCCAGGGATGGCGCGAAGTACCGCGTGATCGTGAAGAATCCAGTCGCCCCGACATCGGTGCCCAGATCGGCCGCCGCGTTTGCGATCTGATCCGCCGACCGTGTCGTCGTCCCCTCCGCCAGCATCTGCGCCGTGAACAGCGCGACGCCCTCCTTGCCCGCCGGATCGAGGAGATCGGGTGCCACGATGTCGGCCGACACGGTGACCACCGGGAACTCATGGTCTTCGAGCACCGCGACTTTGATGCCGTTGCGCAGCGTACGCATTCTGGATCTTCGGGATGCGAACGGACGGCGCTGGACCGGGCGTCGGACGCGGCGGATGGCCGTCGGTCTGCGCGGCAGGCGGTGGAGGCCACGAGAAGCAGCGCCGCCAGCGCCGCGCCAGCAGTGCGGGACACCATGGGAGAAAGGATCCTGATCATTAGTGCTGCCCTCCATGTCCAGCCATTCTCCGGTGCGATCGTGACGTTGGTGGACGGCTCCGCAGGCTTGCTCGCCAAGTCGAGCTTCCCGGCCGGCACCATGCTCAACACCACTCGGCCCGCCGTCAGATACTGCCGGCCGACGCGCTGCACATCATCGGGCGTCACGGCCGCCGTCTCTCGCAAGTCCACCTGATATCGCAGCGGATCACTGAAGAAGGTTTGCCCGCGCGCGATCTCCTGCGCCTTCGACAGCACGGGCTCGAGTCCGGTGATCATCTCGCACGATGGAGTACGTCTTCGTCCGCGCGACTTCCACGGCACTCGGCGGCTTTGCCGTCACCGACCCGACGACGCTGTCCACCAGACTCTCGACCTGCGTCAGCGAGACGCCCGGACGCGGGTTCACCGTGATCGTGAACGTGCCCTCGTTCTCCGAGCTCTGCGCGAAGGCCGTCACCTGCGTCGCCAGTTGGCGATCGTAGACCAGCAGCTTCGTCAGACGGCTCGTGCGGTCCTGGGCGAGCAGACGCCCGAGCGTCGCCAGCGGCGCGGCATCCGGACTCGAGACGCCAACGCGCAGGCCACGCGATCGACAGCCGCGGAAGCGTCGACTTCGGGTCCTCGAGCACCAGCCGCCGTTCGGACGCGAGCATCGCCGGCACGACCGTGGGACGGGTGATGTCCGGGCCGCGGGGAATGGAGCCGAAGTAACGCTCGACGAACGCCTTGGCCTCCGCGACGTCGATGTCGCCGGCGATCGACAGCACCGCGTTGTCCGGCGCGTAGTACGCGCGGAAGAATTGCTTGACGTCATTGACACTCGCCGCCGACAGATCCGCCATTGAGCCGATCACCGGCCAGGAGTACGGATTGGACGCCGGGAACAGCGCCGCACTCATGACTTCGCCGGCGCGCCCGTACGGCTGGTTGTCCACGCTCAACCGCCGCTCGTTCTTCACCACGTCGCGCTGGTTGTCGAGCTTGTCCTGGCCCAGCGCTGGAAGCAGGTATCCCATCCGGTCCGATTCGAGCCACAGCACCGTCTCGAGATAGTTCTTCGGCACCGTCTCGAAGTAGTTGGTCCGGTCGTTGTTCGTCGATCCGTTGAACACGCCGCCGACATCTTCGATGGTTCGGATGTGGTCCCCCTTCGCGGCATGCTCCGAGCCCTGGAACATCATGTGCTCGAACAGGTGCGCGAATCCCGTCCGCCCGGGCAGCTCATTCTTCGAGCCGACGTGATACCAGATCGAGACAGCGACGATGGGCGCGGTCCGGTCCGGCGAGAGCAGCACGGTGAGCCCGTTCGGCAGGTTGTAGCGCTCGACAGGAATCGTGGGCGCGGCGACCGAGTCGGGCGCGAGTGCGCGGTGCGGCGCGACAGGCTGGGCGCCCACGGTCATGGCGGTCACCGCTACGAGTGCGGCGAGGACATGCGCGGCGCGTACGGCGCGGGAAATCATGGGCAGAGGTATTCGGGGTGAGACGGTTGTGTCCCGTAATCAGAGAACGATCACGCGGGAGAATGATCGGTCCTGCACCGGCAGCGCGGGAGGAGGCGACCCAGGCTCACTCCACGTCGTCGATCGACCGCGGCCAATCCTCCCTGAAGCAGCCGCGACATTGCACGGTCCGCGAGGCGCCGCCCACCAGTCTGGCACCGGGCACAGTAGTTCGTTTCGTTCGACGCGTACCGGATCCGCTGTACCGGAGCGCCACACTCCGGACACGGCTTGAGATAGCGGCCGTGCACGGCCATCCTCGTCGTGGAACGCCGTCACCTTCTCCGGGATCTCGCCCGCCGCGGCCTCGCGCAGGCGGGCCGTCCATTCCGTGAGGACATCCTGTGTCGCGTCATACAGCCGGGCGGTGTCGGCGTCCGACAGCTTCCTGGACAGCGCCATTGGCGACAGCCTCGCGCGGTGCAGGATCTCGTCCGAGTACGCGTTCCCAATGCCGCTGAACAGCCGCGGGTCGGTCAACGACCGCTTCAGCGTGTGGTTCTCCGATGCCAGCCGCGCGGCGAACTCCGCCCGGTCAGCCCCCAGCACTTCGAGCCCTCCCCGGTCGAACGCCGCCAGCGCACCGTCACCGTGCACGTAGTGGAGCGACGCCCGCCGGGTGCTCCCCGCCTCGGTGAAATACAGGGTGCCCGTCGGCACCGTGAATGTCGCCAGGGCGAGCTTCGCGGAAATGGCGGGCGGCTTCCGCCCCCGTCCCTTGGCCGCCGCGCGTTGCGACCGGAGGGCGCCACGTCGCGCCACCGAAGCCTCCCCGCAATCATGAGATGGATGACCAGGAACCGATCGCTCGTCGAGAACGAGCACGATCCGCTTCCCCGAACGCCGGACCCCGGTAAATCGCCTCCCGATCGCATCCCCGATCGGAGGGTCAACGCTCCGCAGCACGAACGGCTTGGCGATCGTGACCGCCGTCAACGGCTGGCCCACGAGGCGCTTGGCCAGCTGCTCCATATACACCTGGATGTCGGGTAACTCCGGCATTTGCTTGATCATGCCTCGGCGCGCCCATACATTGCCAGTCCGGGTTCGTCATGTCGTAGGTGGTTCGCGGGTCGTGTTGTAACCGTTGCGCTGTTCGTGGTGTGGTTCGGATTCATCGTCATGTCGCGCGAGTAGCTCAGTTGGATAGAGCGTCGGCCTCCGGAGCCGAAGGTCGCAGGTTCGAATCCTGTCTCGCGCATCGGAGCTTGCCGCGCTCCCGCCCTCTTGGTACGTTTTTCGCTGCGCTGGTAGCTCTGTACGTTGCGTCATAGCTCGCAGTAAAGGCTTCCGGCAAAACGACTTCGCTGACGCGCGCCACAAGCGCGGGCACCGGCGAACCGTTCCCCTCCCCTACTCGCCGGTCGCTGCGGTTCTCCCTCCGGCACTCCCTGCGCTTTGCCCCGGCCTATCCACTGGTCCGCTCTGATCCCGGGTCTCGTCGTGTCCGGCGTGATCATCGCCGGCATGACACTCGTCCTGATCTTCGGCCAGGTCGGCGTGATGCACGGCCCCACCGAACGCCTCTATCTCGCCACCGATCACACCCGCTCTGTCGTTCCCGGCGCCGACGTGTGGTTCGACGGCAAACCCGTCGGCAAAGTCGAGTGGATCCAGTTCCAGCCCCCCACCACCGACACCGCGTACCGGATGCTGATCGCCATTGATATCACGTCCGCCATCCGGCACCGCATCCGGCGCGACACGCGCGGGCGCATCAGCGGCGGCACCAGCTTCATTGGCGCGCCAGTCATCGAGCTCGCCGGCGGCTCGATCGCCGCGCCGGAGTTGGCGAACGGCGACACGTTGCAGACGATCCCCCGCGGGGAGTTCGACGGCGCACGGGCGTCCCTCGTGATCGCCGCGCAGAATCTCCCCCAGATCGTCGACAATGTCCGCGCGCTCGAGACGCAGGTGTTCTCGCCCAGCGGGACGATCGGCGCCATGGGTCACGGCGATGCCATCACGGGACCGCTGATCTCGATCGCCGACAACCTGGGCGAGCTCTCCACGCGGCTCGATACCCGCCGCAATGCCGTCCGCCGCGCTGGCGGCGGCAGCCTGGCGGAGCGTGCACAGCGCGTGATCGCGGCCGCGGACTCGGTGCGGCGGTCCGCCGCCGCGCAGGCCGCCAGCACGAGCCGTACCCGCAACGACTCGCTGATGGCACGGACGATTCGCGATACCCGCGCCCAGCTCGACTCGGTCCGCAGCCTTCTCGCGTCAGCGCCGCCGCTCGGCATCTGCCAACCCGGCGGGCCCCGGACCGGCCATCGCACGCCTCCAGCGCCGGATGTCGGACCTCGATGCGCAACTCGCGACGCTCCTCACCGACATGGTCCGGCGGCCCATGCGCTACATCGCTTTCTAACTCTCCCTGTGGACATCGTTGACCTGAAACGCAAGAACATCGCTGAGTTGCAAGCGGTGGCCGAAGACCTCCAGATCACCAACATCTCGGGCCTTCGGAAGCAGGATCTCATCTTTCGCATCGAGCAGAAACTGCTCGGCTCCGATGTCCCCCTCCACGCCGAAGGCGTGCTCGAGATCGTGGACGAAGGGTACGGTTTCCTGCGCAGCCAGGACTGGAGCTACCTCGAAGGACCCGACGACATCTACGTGTCGCCATCGCAGATCAAACGCTTCGATCTGCGGACCGGCGACACGGTCACGGGCCAGGTGCGGCCGCCCAAGGAATGGGAACGCTACCTCGCGCTCCTCCGCGTCGAGACCATCAACGGCGATCCGCCCGTCGCGGGCGTCGCCCGGCCCACGTTCGACAATCTCCGCCCGCGGTACCCCGATCAGCGGCTCCGTCTCGAGACGGCGAGCGGCGACATCAGCATGCGCGTCGTCGACATCGTGGCCCCGATCGGCAAGGGCCAGCGCGGCCTGATCGTCGCGCCGCCCCGCGCCGGGCAAGACGATCCTCCTGCAGAAGATGGCGAACGCCATCGTCGAGAATCATCCCGAAGTCACCCTGATCGTCCTGCTCATCGACGAACGGCCGGAAGAGGTCACGGACTTCCGGCAGAACGTGCCCGGCGCCCAGGTCATCAGCTCGACGTTCGATGAGCCCGCGACGCGGCACGTCCAGGTCACCAACATGGTGATCGAAAAGGCGAAGCGGCTCGTCGAGCACGGACGCGATGTCGTCATCCTGCTCGACTCCATCACCCGAATGGCCCGCGCCCACAACACCATCGCGCCCCACTCCGGCAAGATTCTGTCGGGCGGCGTCGAGGCGCAGGCGCTGCAGAAGCCGAAGCACTTCTTCGGCGCCGCCCGCAAGATCGAGGGCGGCGGCTCGCTCACGATCATCGGCACCGCGCTCGTGGAAACCGGCTCGCGGATGGACGACGTGATCTTCGAGGAGTTCAAGGGAACCGGCAACATGGAGCTCGTGCTCGACCGGCAGATCGCGGACCGCCGGATCTATCCGGCCATCGATGTCGCCCGCTCCGGCACCCGCAAGGAAGAGCTGCTGTTCGCCCCCGTCGAAGCGAACCGCGTGTTCCTCCTCCGCAATTTCCTCGGCGACATGCCGGAAGACGAAGCGATCTACTTCCTGCTGGAGCGCATGATGCGCACGAAGACCAACAAGGAGTTCTTCGTCAGCATGGCCGAAGGGTGACCGGCGACATGACCCCGGATGTCCCTTTGGTACGCGGCTCCTCGGCATCGACTACGGCGACCGGAGGATCGGTCTCGCGGTGAGCGATCCCGACCGGCACGATCGCGACTCCGGCCGGCCACCTCGTTCGCCGGGCCGGGAAACGCGCGCCCGTCGCGGCCCTCGTCCGGCGCGCCGCGGAGCTCGGCGCCACCGGTTTCGTGCTCGGGCTCCCCTCGATGCCGACGGCGGCGAGCCGCCGCGTGCCGCCGAGGTCCGGGTGGTGGGTGCCGAGCTCGCGAAACGGACGGGTTTCCCGGTGCGCTATGTCGATGAGCGATTCACCACCGCGATCGCCCTGCGAGCCGTGCAGGCCGTCGGCGGATCGACACGAGGACGCAAGGGAGATGTCGACGCCCTCGCCGCCGCTGTGCTCCTGCAGCATGCGCTCGCACTACCCGGCTGAACGCCACCCGGGCGCCCGCTCGCCCCGGATGGCCTCCGTTCGCCTCCCGCTGCTCACCATCGCCATTACCCTGGCAGCGGCGTGCGCAGGCGCCTGCGGAGGCGAGCCCCACGGCGTTCCCGAGCACGTCATCATCCCCCTCGGCGCCTCGTTCCGCACCGCCGCCGATTCGCTCGGCCACGCCGGCATCATCGAGTGGCCCCGCGCATTCCGCCTCTACGCGAGCGTGACCCACCGCGATCGTGGACTCAAGGCCGGCACCTATCTGCTGCAGCGCGGCATCTCCTGGCCCCAGGCGCTGGATGCGATCACGCGCGGCCGCGGGCCTCGTGCACACGGTGACGATTCCCGAGGGCTGGAGCCTCGCCGAGATGGTGCCGGCACTGTCGCGCGCGCTCCTGGTGCCGCCCGAGTCGGTGGAGGCGGCCGCCCGCGACACGGCGCTCATCACGCGCGTGGGCGCGACCAGTGGGACGCTCGAGGGCTACCTGTTCCCGGACACCTACGCGTTCCCCGACGGCACGACCGCCCGAACGGCGCTCGGCGAGATGGTGCACGAGTTCGAGCGCGCCTGGAAACCGCAGTGGGATGACGAGCGTGCGGCGCTCGGCATGAGCCGCAACGACGTCGTGACGCTCGCATTGATCATCGAGAAGGAAGCCCGCCTGAGCGAAGAGCGCCCGGTGATCTCCGCCGTCTACCACAACCGGCTCCGCCTGGGGATGCCGCTGCAGGCAGACCCCACGATCCAGTACGCGCTCGGACACCACGTCGGACGCGTCACTTTCAAGGATCTCGACATCGCGTCGCCGTACAACACGTACCGGCACCCGGGGCTTCCACCCGGTCCGATCGGAAGCCCGGGTACCGCCAGCCTCGACGCGGCCGTCACGCCGGCGACGGTGCCGTATCTCTATTTCGTCGCGGCACCCGACGGCCATCATGAGTTCCGGTCGACGTTCGCCGAGCATACCGAAGCACGGCACGAGTTGCGGCGCACGCCGGCGAAGCACAAGCCCGCGGCCGCCTCCCCGGCTCCTCCCCCGTCATGACCGGCAACGATGCCACCGGCGGTCACCCAGGCGCTGTCCCGCCGTATCGGTTGATCGCAATCACGGACGATCTGCGCGACGGACTGGAAGGTCTGGCGAGCCGCGCCGCCGCCGCGGTGCGCGGAGGCGCCACGATGGTGCAGATCCGCCTCAAGCACACTGAGGCGCGTGTTCTCGCCGATGTGACGCGCGCGCTGGTCACGCGGCTGCCAGTTCCCGTCATCGTCAACGACCGGGCCGACATCGCACTCGCGTGTGGCGCTGCGGGTGTGCACGTCGGGCCGGACGACGTGCCGGCCGCCGCGATCCGCCACATCGCGCCGCCGGGGTTTCTGATCGGGGTATCCGTCGGTAGCGATGCGGAGGTACCCAACGCCGCCGGCGGAGATTACACCGGCATTGGACCGATCTACGGGAGCACATCGAAGCTCGATGCCGGGGCCGCGATCGGCCTCCTGGGATTCGCGCACCTGGCAGTCGCCGCCGGATTGCCGGCGGTCGCCATCGGCGGCATCACCTCCGCCACCGCGGGCGATGTAATGGCCACCGGCGCCTCCGGCGTGGCGGTGATCGCCGCGATATTCGGGGCCAGTGATCCCGAAGCGACGGCCCGCTCGCTCCGACGGGCGATCGACCGCGCCGTGCCGGCATGATCGGTACCACAACCGCCGTCATCTCGGCGCGCGGAGCCCACCGCGTCGCGCGGGGCCACCCGTGGATCTATCGGAGCGATGTCACGGTCCAACCGGACGGACCAGCCGGCGTCGTCGCGGTTGACGATGGACACGGGCGGCCGCTGGGGTGGGCGCTCTGGAGCCCGCGATCGGAGATCGCGCTGCGTCTACTCGACCGCGACCCCCATGCCGAGATCGGGGCCGCGTGGTGGAGAGCGAAGATCGCGGCCGCGCTGGCCCGCCGGACGTCCGTGGCGCGCGACACCACCGCCTACCGGGTCGTGCACGGCGAAGCCGATGGCTGCCCGTCGTTGATCTGCGATCGCTACGACCGCTGGCTTGTCGTGCAACTCATGAGCGCGGGCCTCGAATCCTGCCGCGCGGACATTGTTTCCGCTCTGACCGGCCTGATGCAGCCGCTCGGAATCCTGGCTCGCCACGATGCCGCGATCCGGCGCAAGGAAGGCCTCGACGATGCCGTGGAGGTCATCGCGGGCGCGGTCCCCGCGGAGATCGAGGTCGTCGAGCATGGCGTCCGGTATCTGGCCGCGCCCTGGGACGGACAGAAGACCGGCGCGTTTCTCGATCAGCGGGAAAATCGGGTGCTGGCCGGTGAGTTGGCGCGCGGCCGCGCGCTCGACTGCTTCAGTTATCACGGCTCCTTCGCGCTCCACCTGGCGCGGCGGGCCACGCACGTGACGGCGCTGGATAGCTCGGCGGCCGCGCTGGCGCGCGCGACCACCAACGCCGATTGAATGACGCCACGAACATCACGTGGCTCGAAGAAGACGCCTTCACGTATCTCAAAGCCGCCGAGCGCCGCCGCGAGCGCTTCAGCATCGTCGTGCTCGATCCGCCCGCGTTCGCGAAAACGCGTGCATCGGCGGGCTCCGCCCTCCGTGGCTACAATGAGATCAACCTGCGCGGCATGCGGTTGCTCGAGCCGGGTGGCATGCTGCTCACCGCGAGTTGCAGCCACCACGTGAGCAAGGCGGCGTTCCTGGACATGCTGGCCGGCGCGGCGGCCGATAGCGGCCGGCGACTGGCGCTCCGACGGGTGCTGGGACAGGCCACGGATCACCCCGAATTGCTGGCGGTGCCCGAGACCGGCTACCTCAAGGGCGCGCTCGTGGAAGCACTGGACTAACCTCGGCCCGCTGGCGAACATCCCCGCGTGACACTCCCCGCGCCGCCTTCGGCCACGCCCGCGACGCCGGTTGCTGTCACCGCGCCGCGGCGTGGTTTGCATCAACCCGCCGTCCGCCGGGTACTGGCTGTCGTCCTCGCCGTCAATGTCGCGGTCGTAGTGGCCAAGACCGCCGTCGGCTGGAAGACCGGCGCGCTCACCGTCCTCGGCTCCGCGCTCGAATCCGGACTCGATCTGCTCAACATCATCATCGGGATGACGCTCGTGACCGTCGCCGCACGTGCGCCGGACGACGATCACCCCTATGGGCACGAGAAGTTCGAGTCGCTCGGGACGCTGGTCATTGTCGGGTTTCTCTCGATCTCGTGCTTCGAGCTCCTGAGAGAGGCCGTCGAGAAGCTCCTGCACCAGGCGAGGCCCCACGATGCGACCATGGCCGATTTCGGCGTGATGATCGCGACGATCGCCGCGAACGCGTTCGTCGTGTGGTACGAGCGCTCGCGCGGAAAGGCGCTGGGTAGCGCATTTCTCATGGCCGACGCGACGCACGCCGGAAGCGATCTGGGTGTGACGGCGCTGGCGCTCGTCTCGCTCATCGTCACCCGCGCCGGGCGCGGCGCGCTCGAATGCACCGCTCGCGATCCTCGTCGCCGCGCTGATCGCGCGGAATGGGTACACCATCCTCAAGGGATCCGTGCCCGTCCTGGTCGACCAGCGGGCGGTCGATCCGGCTCGCATCCGCGAGTTGGTGACGCAGGTGCCACGTGTCACCGACGTGCGGCTGGTGCGGTCGCGCGGCACCGCCTCAGGGCTGCTGTTCGCGGAGGTCACCATCGGCGTAGCGGCATCCACATCGGTGGCCGAGGCCCACGCCATCTCGGATGCCGTTGAGGCACAGATCATCACCGGCCTCGGCGCGGCCGAAGTCACCGTGCATGTTGAGCCAGCCTAACGACTTGCGGAATTCGGAGAAGGGGTCTACCTTAGACGCGGGATCCGTCGCCCCTAACCCCTGTCTCTTGCGCGATCGCTCATTTCGCCAGCAGTACGACGAAGAAGTCGACCAGGCAGTCGAGCTGTACAAGGAGTCGCTCCCTCGCAATGCGATCCTGAGCATTGGTGACGAGGCGGTCGCGGCGATCCGGCAGCAGATGCAGATCGGGTTGACTGAGCTCCTGCTGTGTGATGAAGTCAACCGGATCATCAAGCGCCGTCTCGGTATCAAGGATTATCCGGCCTGGCGAAGGCAGAAGCTTCGCATCCTCAAGGAGTACCGCCGCGCCGAGCATTGGGGTCTGCGACCCGAGAGCGCCATAGTGCGCGAGATCCAGCCCGACCACGGATCTCACGTGCTGCTCGCCGGCGAAACGGCCGAGCGCGCGGCGCTCTACCTCGCCGCGAACGGGTGCGAGGTCACGACGGTGGAACTCTCGTCGGACGCCATGGAGCGTGTGATGACCGCGGCCGGAAAGGCCGGCCTCCTCGCGCGCGTGCACGAATGCCCCACAGGCCTCGGCCACTGGCGCCCGGACGCTGTCCTGACAGCGGTCGTGTGCACCCCCTCGGCGTTCGCCGGTCTCACACCCGCCGAAGTGAGCAAAGTCATCGCGCTCTTCCAGGAAGCGACGATGGACGGCGGCGTGCACCTGGTCGAGACGATCGTCGCCGGCCAGGACGCGATGTCACTCGGCGAGCTGCGCGCCCGCTACGTGGGTTGGGACATCAGCATCGAACGCGACGGAAGTGCCTCGCGTTCATTCGTAGCCCGCAAAGGCCCAGCCGAGCAACCGCTAGCATAGCCACCGTCGCAAATAGACACGATCGCCCCTCCATTCCGTGTCGTATCACGACACGTTGCGGGACGGGACGGCGCGGCGCCTGAACTAACCCGCTTCGCGGCAGGCACTTAGAAAATCGCGCGCCGTGGCACCCGAGATGCTTTACGCCCGTGGCACCCGTCTCGCACCACGCAGCACGGGTGACCAACTCGGGAGTGCTCTACTATGAAGAACAACCTGCGGCAGCGTCCTGTTGCTGACGAGCCCGTCGGCATCGTGATCTCTGGAGGAATGCGCGACGAAGTTCTCCCTCGCGTCTGGGCGTACATCTGGGGCCCGGTGCCGGCCGAGGACGAGAACAGCTCCAAGGCGGCGTAGTACCGGGAGTCGTACATCGGGACGCCAATGAGGAGTTGATCGGATCGCGAGGCGCGCAAGAGCTCGCGCAAGATCGAGAGACCATCGACAGGACGAAGGCCGGTCGCAGCACTGCTGCAACCGGCCTTCGCGTTTTCCATGCATACGGACCTTTGACAGGCCCTGATGCGCGTAGCGCGCGACGACGCCCCGGTCTCCTGGAGCGCCGCCACGCGCTATGCGGAACCGTCAGCTAGCGACGCGCCTTTTTCCGCGCGCCCTTCTTCGCCGACTTTCTCGCCGTCTTCTTGGCGCCCTTCCGCTTCCCTTTCTTGGCTGCCATACAATCAGCTCCATTGGTGGAGTGAAACACCTGGCCGATCCCCCGGTGGAGCGGCAGGCGCGGTCCCATCGGATCCGGCACGAAGCCGAACGGACGAGAGCCGAAGGTGCACGGCCATTTCGGGGCGCGTGCAGCAAAAGCGCGCGAACGTCGCGCGCGACAAGGCGTATGTGCTGGGATGTGGCTGGTACGGGTGCTGGTACAGGTGCTGGTACGTGTGCTGGTACGTGTGCTGGGATCCGCGGTGGTGCGATTCCGGCTGGGCATGCTCACGATCTGGGAAGGCATGCATCCACCGCCCAGTGCGTCTGGGGCGTATCCGGCCGGAGCGGGGTTCACGTCATGCTCGCGGAGGCGAGAGAACCAGCCAGAGCGGGTGGGCGCGTCGCGCCGTCCATCTCGTCTGACCGAAACCATGTTCGCGCCCTGATCCCTGTTGGTGCGACACCTCGCCCCTTGTGGCTGGCGAGCAGCACCATCTTCGCTGGCGGCGCGATCAATCATGCAATGCGAAAGCCGTGAACTGAGATATCGAACTCGCTGAGTGACTGGTGATGCGCGAACGGACCGTCATGTCCGCATCGCGAATATAGGACGCACCAAAATGCATTGCAATACGTAAAAGTTGCGGAATCACGATTGATGGATGTGAATCGACATGCGATCCGGGGTTCAGCTCGCCGGATGTGATGCGTGATTCGCGATCGTGTACGACACCAGCAACGCCGTTTCGCGCAACGCCGATGCGCACGATTTCGCGTGTCGCGACGTCGGCGAGTGATGCGCGATGGCGCGCGCAATGGCGACGCGTGCATCGCGTTTCTCATAGGAGAAATCGCAAGACGCGTGGTCACGGCGCCTACCGGCCGGCGCCGCATCGTGCGCGCCATCGCGCATCAAGCGTGCGCGCACCGCAGCGGATCGCGGCACGCGCCGGAACGCCCCCGCCGATCACGCGCCGGATGCGGCGTGGACGCGCCGATCCGCCATCCCGCCGCTGATTCGGACTTCCCGCGTATTGCGACCCCAATGGCGTCTCGCGGCGTCTCGCGGATCACTCCGGCGTCTGCATCGGGCTGCGCCGCCGTCGGCTGGCGCCGCCCGCCGCGCCGTGCGACCTTTCGGTCCGCGCCGGTCATCCTGGCGCGGTTTTTTTTCCTCCGACTTGGAGCAGGTCTCTCGGTGCGCGCTCTGGTAAAACGAACGGCCGGTCCCGGCATGGAACTCATGGAAGTCCCGAAGCCCACCATTCGGGCCGACGAGGTCCTCATTCGTGTCCGGCGCGCCGGCGTGTGCGGCACGGACGTCCATATCTACACCTGGGATGACTGGGCCAGGGGGCGGATCAAACCGCCTATCATCGTCGGACATGAGTTCGCCGGTGACGTGGTCGAGACCGGCCCGCTCGTGACCAATGTCCAGGTCGGGGACCGTGTCACCGCCGAAGGTCATATCGTCGACGGCCACTGCCTGCTCTGCCGCACCGGCAATTCGCACGTCTGCCCCTACACGCGCATCATCGGCGTCGATCGCGATGGATGCTTCGCCGACTACATCGCGATGCCCGCCACCAATGTCTGGCGCCTCGACCCCACTACGTCGTACGAGATCGGCGGCATTCACGACCCCATGGGCAATGCGTTCCACACCGCCCTCACCGCCGACATTCCGGGCGCGAACGTACTGATCACTGGATGCGGCCCGATCGGCCTCTTTGCGGTCGGCATCTGCAAGGCCGCCGGCGCCTCCCGCGTGATCGCGTCCGACGTCAACGACACCCGGCTCGCCCTCGCCCGCCGCATGGGTGCCGATGACGTCGTGCACCCCCACGAAGCGGAAGCCGCCGTCCGCGCCGTCAGCGATGGGCTCGGCGCCAATGTCGTGCTCGAGATGTCGGGCGTCCCCGCCGCGGTCCGGCAGGCCCTCGCGCTCGTGCGCGTCGGCGGCCGCGTCCAGATGCTCGGCATCCCGGCCAAGCCCATGGAGATCGATCTGGCCACGCAAGTGATCTTCAAGGGCATCACGATCTATGGTGTCGTCGGCCGCCGGATGTACGACACGTGGATCTTGATGACCCGCTTCCTCCGGTCCGGCCACTTCGATCCCACGCCCGTCATCACGCACCGCTTTCCGCTCGAGGCGGTCGATGAGGCGATGCGCGTGATCCAGGAGGGTGAAGCCGGGAAGGTCGTCTTTGAAATCGGCTGACGCCGCCCATATCATTCCGCGATGGCCGCCACCAATCAGCAGTCCCCATTCGCGGCCAGCATGGCCGCCGAGATCGAACAGCTCAAGCGCGACCGGGTCTACAAGCGCCTGAACTACCTCGAGAGCCCGCAGGGTCCCCGCGTCAGGATGGAAGGCCGCGGCGAGATCCTGATCCTCTCCTCCAACAACTACCTGGGTCTGTGCGCCGAGCCGAGTGTCGTGCAGGCCGGTATCTCGGCGCTCGAAACGCTCGGCGCCGGGACCGCCAGCGTGCGCTTCATCTGTGGCACGTTCGCCATCCATCGCACGCTGGAGGCCGAGCTCGCCCGGTTCGTTGGCACCGAGTCCTCGCTCTCCTTCGTCTCCGCATGGACCGCCAATGAGGGCTTCACGGCGACCATCGCCGGAGAGGGCGATGCGATCCTGTCCGACGCCCTTAACCATGCGTCGATCATCGACTCGATGCGCCTGGCGAAGGCCATTTCCAAATGCACGACCGCGGTATTCAAGCACGGCGACATGGACGACCTCGTGGCCAAGCTGGAAGCCACACGCGGCGCCCGCCGCACGTTCATCTGGACCGACGGCATCTTCTCGATGGAAGGCGCTATCGCCAAGCTGCCCTCGATCCTCGAGATCGCGCGCCGCTATGGTGCGATTGTCGTCGTCGATGACTCGCACGCGACCGGCGTGATCGGCGAGACGGGCCGCGGCACGGCCGAACATTGCGGCGTCCTCGGCGAAGTCGATGTCATTACCTCTACACTGGGCAAGGCACTCGGTGGCGCGTCGGGCGGTTTTGTCGCCGGTCCCGCATCCGTGTGCGACATCCTGACCCAGCGCTCCCGTCCCCAGCTGTTCTCCAACGCGCTCCCGCCGACCGTCGCAGCCAGCTCGCTCGCCGCGGTGCAATTCGTCGCCGCGCATCCCGAACGCGTCCGCACGCTGCGGGACAACACACGCTATTTCCGCGAGCAGATCACCGAAGCCGGCTTCAAGCCGCTCCCGGGCGAGACACCGATCGTCCCGATCATCGTCGGCGAGACGGCGACCGCCATCCAAATGAGCGACATGCTGCTCGACGAAGGCGTCTTCGTGACGGGATTCGGATACCCCGTCGTGCCCAAGGGCGAAGCCCGCGTGCGCTGCCAACTGAGCGCCGCCCACACCCGCGCCGATCTCGACGAAGCAATCGCCGCTTTCAAGACGGTGGGCCGTAAGGCCGGCATCATCACGTAACACCGGCAGGCCCCGCACATAGCCGCCATCCGGCGCGTGTCGTCGACGGCCGCCCCCTCTCACGTGCCATCGCGCCTCGGGCAACATGACCGAATCCGGTCAGGGTGTCCGCGCCCCCTCCGTGACCCGGCCGCGTTGATCCTCGTCAGACGCTAGAAACAACAGGGTCAGAATCCTGTTGCCGGGCTTTGTGACCCGGATGCTTCCATTACACTAGAGGTCTTTCGCCATGCGGCTGAACCGAAGCCTGTGTGCCGGGCTCACCTTCCTTGCGTTAGCGCCTACAGTCGGGAAAGCGCAGGAAGGGCGACTGTTCAACAACTCGTGGTTCTGGGGGCTGGGTGGCGGTGGGCTCACCTACTGGACCTCGACGACCGCGCACGCGCAGGCACCGACGGTCAGCATCGACTGGCTGATTACCCGCACGCACTGGGCGCTGTATCTCGGGGCCGATGAGGCGTTCTTCACGGCCAAGAATCTGACCTACTCGGAAACGGGCAGACTCTACACCGACACCACGCTCACCAATTTCAACAACGTCTCCTACTACGCGCAGGCGAAAGTCCGGAACTCGCGCCACATCGAAGCCGCGCTCATGACGTTCCCCGGACACGGAATCCTCCGCCCATACGCCGGCATCGGCGTCAGCGGCAACTTCGTCCAGGGCGCGGAAATGACCTCCACGCCGCCGGCGCTCACGCCCTCGAACTTGTGGTTCCCGCAGTACTACCAGGACACGTATCGCCTGCAAGCCTCCGAATGGGTCTCGCCATTGGCGATCATCGGACTCCAGGCGCAGCTCAGCCGATTCTCGATCTACGGCCAGGCAAAACTCTTCCCGCAGGACGCCGGCCAGTACAACCCGCGCTTCTTCACCGACCAGGCGTTCTTCATGCTGCAGGCCGGTATCCGCATCAATGCGTCGAGCGCGATCGGAAGCTTCTAACCCGCTCCATGCGCCCGAGGTGCAGGACGTAGTTGCAAGATGTACGTGCAGTCGCTGGTGCAGGTCGCTGGTGCAGGATGGGATAGGTCACTCGCACGAAGGCCGGCCGCAGTCCACTGCAGCCGGCCTTCGTTTTATTGCTCATTTTTTCTACTTTCTACTCTCTACCTTCTTTTCTTCCCGTCTCTGTACGGTTGAATCACAAAGCCGGCCGGTGTCCGCGACACGTACGGACTGTCCCGGACGAAATACCGGCCCTTGAGCTCCGCCGCCCGCGTGATCCCAATGCGCGGCGACACCGCCACCGCTGAATCCGGCACGTCGATCCCCACCCGAATCGTGAGCGGCGGCCGCAAGAGCGTCACTCCGTTCAACCGGTTGTCGATCCGTAGCGCCTCACAGAGCTTTCCGGGGCCGTTGGTCAGATACCGGTCACGGCGCTCTGCCCCCGCCCCTTCGACCCCCCAGCGCCGCTCCCGCATCAACGGAATGCCGTCCAGTGGCTCCAGCGCCCGGATGAGCACCGCCGTGCCCGCACCACGGCGCCACGCCACGGCGTTCACACACCAGTGCACGCCGTAAATGAAGTACACGTACGCCCGCCCAGGCTGCCCGAAGAGGTACTGCGTCCGCGCGGTGAGGCCGGCCGCCGCGTGGCTCGCGGGATCCGTCGGGCCCAGATACGCCTCCGTCTCCACGATGCGCCCCGAGGCCCGCCCCTCCGGCGTGTCGCATTCGAGCACCGTCCCGAGAAGTGCCCGCGCGACGGTCTCCGAATCACGCTCGTAGAACGACCGAGGGAGTGGCCGGCCCCTCGTAACGGCCTTCACCACTCCCTCCTGTCCTGACGCTGGCTGGTGCGGGCTCGCACGGCCCATTCCGCTATCCGTCCGTCTTCGCCGGTACCTTGGCCGAGCCTCGGCCCCGCCCACGCTTCGCCTTGCTCGCCGGCGCTGACGCCGCACTCGCTCCGGCGCCTGCGGCTCCGGCACGCTTGGCGCGCGAACGCGGCCGCTTCGCCGCCGCCGGTCGCGTCCTCGCCACTGGCTCGTCCACTTCGTCCACCCGCTCAACCTCTGCCACCGGCACGTCAGCCGCGACGACCGTCTCTCCAACCGGCGAATCCACCACGCCGACCGACAGCAGCTCCGGCGGCAACGTGCCGCCCCGCGCGCCGAACGAGCCACGCTTGGAGCCGCGCGGACCGAGCCCGCGAGGCGCCGCAGGTGCGGCCGCAGGCGCCGGGCCGCTCGCCCCCGTGCGCGCGCCTGCCGCCACGTTCAGCTGCTCCGCGACCGGCGGCGCCGTGGTCGCGAGCGCCACGTCGTAGTCGTCACCGCGACGACGGATGTCGATCACATCGGCGTCATGCGCGTCCCGCAGAATCCGCGAGAAATTGCGCTCGCTCAGACTATCGCTGTCGCGCCCGAGCAGCTCCGCCGCCTTCGCCCGGACATCGGACGCCAGCACCGCGGTATCACCACCCACCAGCGCCGCCACCGCGCGCCGCACGAGATCGAACGCCTCGTCACGCGTGAGACGCTCGCCGGACGCACCGATGACCGGCTGCTCGGCATGGCGAGGCGCCTCGTGCCGCACCGCATGTGCCTCGGCCGCCGGAGCGTGTGTCGCCCCCTCAGCCGCCACCACTTCCTCATCGGCCGGTGCATCCGTTCCGACGTGACCAACGACCGCCGAATGCGGCTCACGGCCGGCACGACCCTCGCGATCGCGACCACGGCCACGACCCCCACGACGGCTGCGCCGCGGACGATCCTCCGGACGGCCTTCGCCCGCTGCACCACCCGCACCACCCGCACCACCCCCACCGCAGCACCGCTTGCATGCCCGCCCGCGGGTCGCGCGGCCGGGGCATGCGTGGACGAGTGCGACGAGGTATGCGCCGGATGTCGCCGGCAGCCGCGGCAGGTGCACCACCTGCGGGCGGCGCCACTTCGAGCTGGCCGTTGTCCATCTTGGTCAACGTCACCAGTCCGCGGTGCGCCGCCTCCTGCACGAACCGCGAGAACTTCGACATCCCGAGGTTCTTCTCGTCGAACGAGCTGTCGATGCCCTGCATGACTTGCTTCAGACGGTCGGCGCGCATCACGTCGCCGTTGCGCTGCATGCGGGCGATCGCCTCGCTCACCAGCTCCCACGGGTCGCGGCGGGTGCCGCTCTGGTCCTCTTCATCACTCCGGACCAGCCCCGCGAGCGCGTTGTAACTGAAGTACTCGTCGCAGTTCATGACCAGCAGATCGCTCGACGACTCGCGCAGCCCAACGCCGATCACGTACTTGCCGTATTCCTTGAGCTTGATCACCAACGTCGAGAAGTCGGAGTCGCCGGACAGCAGGATGTACGTGCCGATCTCGGGGCGGGTGAACACCAGCTCGAGCGCATCGATCGCCAGCCGGATGTCCGTTGCGTTCTTCTTCGACGAACCGTAGGCCGGCGCCATGATCATATCGATCGACGACTCGGCCAGCGGAGCCACGTATTGCGGGTAGCGGCGCCAATCTGCGTAGGCGCGCCGGAGTTGCACTTTGCCCTTGATGATGTCCGACGAGAGGAGGGTCTTGAGCTCCGTTTGCAGGTCGGAGCGGATCCCCATCGTGACGTTGTCGAAGTCGATCAGCAGGGCGGCATTGGGCGCGAAATTGATGGGCGCGGCAGCGGGTATCGTCACACTGGCAGGCCGGTGCGCAGCCGTGGCGGGGCGCGCCGGCGTGTGGCGGGGTGAACGTGGATTCATGTACACGGGATGAAAGGATGGTCGGGGCACCGCGCGCAGCTGGGCGCCAACGGGCACTCACGACCTGGTGCCAACCTGTTGCCACTCCACGGGGAATCTAGGAGGGGCGGGGGGCTGAGGCCAGAGGCGGGCGGCACAGCGCGGAAGTATACTGGTCGCATGGCGCCCCCGCGCTTTCGCACGCGCCTTTTCGTCACGCTATCGCTCTTCGCGGTCGTGCCGTCGGCCGTGTTGACGCTGCTCTGGGCCACCACCCTGAGTACGGCGCTGCCGCTCTTGAGCGGGAGCGCCGCGTGGGAACGAGTCGCCGCCACCGGCGAACGGGCCATCGCCGCCGCACGATCCGAGCCCTTGAGCCCCGCCACCCGTGCGGCCATGGCCGCCCACGAGCAGGAGCTGACCGTCTCGGTCACCGATGCCCACCGCTACCGCTACATGGCGGTCCGGTCCGTCCCCATCGTCCTCGCCGTGGCCGGCGGTGCGCTCATCGTGCTCGCCATCGTCGCGTCCCGGGTCGCCGGCCATCTCGCGCGGCAGTTGAGCCGCCCCCTCGATGAGCTGGTCGGCTGGACCGACCGCATCGCACGCGCACTCCCGCTCCCGGCCGGGCCGCCCACCCGCGGCGCGCCGGAGTTCGCGGTACTACGAAACCGGATGCGCGTGATGGCCGCGGATCTCGACACCGGACGCGCGCGCGCCCTCGAAGCCGAGCGGTTGCGCGCCTTCCGCGAGACCGCGCGGCAGGTCGCCCACGAGTTGAAGAATCCGCTCACGCCGATCCGCCTCGCCGTCGCCCGGCTGCAGCGCGATGCGGCGCCTGCGCTCGCCGACACCGTGGATGTGCTGGCGACGGAATCCGCTCGGCTCGAAGCGATGGCACACAGCTTCTCGCAGTTCGGACGCCTCCCGGAGGGCCCGCCGGCCGATGTCGACTTGGGCGAGCTCGCGCGCTACACCGCGAAGGCCTCGATCCCATCGCACATTCCGGTCACGGTCGATGTCGACGACGCGACGCCACTCGTTCGCGGCCACTATGACGCGCTGGCCCGCGCCCTCTCGAACATCCTCCTCAATGCCGCCGATGCCTGCGCGGGCCGCGACGGCGCCACGATCTCGCTGCGCGTCGCACCGGTCACCGGCACACGGCGGGATGGCGCCAGCCAGCGTGCCAGCGCCCGCGGCTGAGATTCTCGTGCGCGACTCGGGAGCCGGCATCGCGCCGGAGCACCTCGCCCATATCTGGGAGCCGTACGTGACACACAAGCCAGGCGGCACCGGCCTCGGAATGGCCATCGCACGCCAGACGGTCGAGGCGCACGCGGGAACGGTCGAGCTACAGAGCGTCGCGGGCAAAGGCACCGAGGTCCGGTTCACGCTGCCGGTCGCCGGAGCCTCCGCCGCGGCCGTGGCCCCGGCCGCAGGCGGAGCGGGTCGCTGATGGCGTCCGTCCTCATCGTCGACGACGAGCCGAATATCCGCCGGATGCTCGCGGCGCTCCTCGCCAGCGAGGGCTATGAGGTGCGTGATGCCCCGGGCGGCGAGGCGGCCATCGCCGCCGCTGCGGAGGTCGCGCCCGACGCCGTCTTGCTCGACCTCATGATGCCCGGCCCGCTCGACGGGCTGGCCACCCTCGCCCGCCTGCGCGACCGGGACCCCGAGCTCCCCGTCATCATGATGAGCGGACGCGCGGGCCTCAGCGATGCCGTACGGGCCACCAAGCTGGGCGCCTTCAATTTCCTGGAGAAGCCGCTCTCGCCGGAGTCGGTGCTGCTCGCGCTGATCACGGCGCTCGACCTGCGCCAGGCGAGGAAGGCGGCGCGAGCCCTGCGCGAGGAGCTGGGGCTCACGGGACAGTTGGTCGGGACCAGCCCCCCGATGCGTGCGGTGGCCGAGCTCATTGCCCGCGTCGCGCCCAGCGACGCGCGGGTGCTGATCAATGGCGAATCGGGCACCGGAAAGGAACTGGTCGCCGCCGCGATCCACGAGGCGAGTCCCCGCCGCGACCGGCCGTTCATTCGCGTCAATTGCGCCGCCATCCCCCGCGACCTCGTCGAGAGCGAGATGTTCGGTCACGAGCGTGGCTCATTCACCGGGGCGACGACCCGGCGCATCGGCCGCTTCGAGATGGCGCACACGGGCACGCTGCTGCTCGACGAGGTCGGCGACCTGGGCGCCGAAGCGCAGGCCAAACTGCTCCGCGCCATCGAAGCGAACGAGATCGAGCGCCTCGGTGGCGGTAAGCCGATTCGGGTCGATGTCCGCATCATCGCCGCCACCAACAAGGATCTGCCGCGCGCGGTCGCCGATGGGGTCTTTCGCGAGGACCTGTACTTCCGCCTCAATGTGATTCCGCTCACGCTCCCGCCGCTGCGCGACCGCATCGAAGACATCCCGGATCTCGTGCAGCACTTCACCGCGCTCCAACGCGCCCGCACTGGACGCGCACTCTCCGCGTGGTCCCATGAAGCCATCGCCCTCATGGCCGGGTACCGCTGGCCCGGCAATGTCCGCGAGCTCGCCAACATCGTCGAGCGCCTCGCGATCCTGCACGCCGGCGAGGTGATCACGCCCGGCCACGTGCGCGCGGTGCTGCCCGTCGATCGCGAGTCTCTCCCGGGAACGCCCGGCGGTGGCCACCGGCACACACCCGCGGACACCGTGATGCCGCGCTCCAGCACCGGCCACGCTCCGCCGGCAGCCGATGAACCGCCGCGCGATACACCGGCGCCCGACGCGCCGCTGGCCGAAGCCCTCGATGCCTACGAGCGCACGCTCATCACGCGGGCACTCGCGGCGGCCGATGGCAATGTCACCGAAGCCGCCCGGCGCCTCGAGACCGATCGTCCCAATCTCTACCGTCGCATGCGCCGCCTCGGCATCGCGCTCGGCTTCGTGCTCGCCTGCGTGACGGCGGTCACGCTCTTGGCCGTCATGCCGGCGCGAGCGTGGGCGCAGGACACGACGGCGCATCACACCCATGCCGACACCACCGCCACCGCGACGCCCGGCGACTCCGCGGCGAGGGACCAGCCGGACACGCTACCCGGGCCGGTCGACGACTTCTGGCATCGGTGGCTCCTCGGACAACGGCCGCCCAATTACATCGGGCTCGGCCTCACCTCGGCGCACACCTACAACCGGGTCGAAGGATTCCCGGTCTACCTCGGACCGACTGCCCGGCGGATTCTGCCCTGGGGTACGCTCACCGGCGACGCGTACGGGATCGTGCGCATCTCCGACAAGCTGCGGTGGGATGAGGACCACATTGGCTACGCCGCGCACACCGAGCTGCGCATCGGCCCGGAGGATGGCCGGTCCCTGACGCTGGGCGCCCGGCTTTACGATGTCGTCGACCCCGTCGAATCGTGGGGGCTCTCGGACGCCGAGGTCGGGCTGGCGACGTTCTTCCTGCACCGGGACTACCGCGACTATTTCGCGCGCCATGGCGTGACCACGTTCGCCACGCTCCGCGCAAGCGACCCGCTGCGTCTCACGCTCTCGTATGCCGATGACCGCTGGGCGAGCCGCCCGGTGCGCGACCCCTTCACCCTCTTCGACAACACCGCGGCGTGGCGGCCGAACCCGCAGCTCGATGACGGTCTCTTCCGCCTGGTGACCGCGCACGCCGATTTCGACACCCGCAACGATCCAGACGATCCGTGGTCGGGGTGGTACGCGACCGGCGACCTCGAACACGGCGACGGCAACGTCAACAGCTTCGGGCCGCGCAGCGACGGCGAGTTACTGTCCGTGCCGCTGGGTGGCACGAGCCCGGTGGCGTACTGGCGAGGCTTCCTCGACGCGCGCCGCTACAACCGGGTCGGCCCCGACGAGCAACTCAACGTGCGGCTCGTCCTCGGCGGCTGGCTCGCCGGCGATCCGCTGCCGCTCGAACGCCGATTTTCGCTGGGCGGCGCCGGGACCATGCCCGGTTTCGATTTCCGCGACCCCGGCAGCGGTCCGGATGTCGCGTCCTGCTCGGAGTCGCGCGACCCGCCCGCCGGCGCCCCCGCGCAATGCGACCGCATTGCGATGGCGCAGATCGAGTTCCGGCATGACATCCGTGTCGGCCTCGCGGACTTCATCCGCGGCGTGCCGCGCAACGGTGCCTGGGTGCTGTTCGCCGACGCGGGCCGCGGTTGGCTCGTCGGGTCACACGACGGCCCGCTCCAGTATCCGGCGGACGCCGTCCCCGGACTCGGCACGTCGCTCGCGGACGCGGGCGCCGGTGTCACGCTCGGCCCCTTCGGCGTCTACATCGCGCAGGCCGTCTCGCCGTGGAACTACGGTCACGGCCCGAAGCTCGCGATTCGCCTGCAGCAGCGGTTCTGAGTGGTGCGCACCACGATTGCAGGGTTCATCGTCGCCGCACTCATGGTGGCCACCGGCACGGCGGCCACGAGCCAGGGCACGCCCCGTCTCGCGATCGACCTGCCAGCTATCGCGGCAGACCCCGCGCCGGGACAGTCCGGCCCACCCGGCCCCGCGCAGCGCGCCGAGCCCGCCGTCCGCGCCCTCGACATCCTCGCGGACGGCCAGACGCGCGATCTGCTGCGCAATGGATTCCCCGCACGCTTGCACTTCCGGGTCGAGTTGTGGCACGCGGGCGGGTTGTTCAATGCCCTCGATGGCACCCGTGAGTGGGATGTCATTGCACGCTACGATCCGCTCGAGAAGCAGTACCGCGCGGCCAGGCTGGCCGGCCAGAACGTCACCGTCCTCGGCGAGTTTCCGCAGTTCCCGGCGCTCGCCGCCGCGCTCGCCGCGCCGTATACCGTTCCCCTTGTCCCCGGACGCGGCGGCGGGAAGTACTACTACAACGCGGTCGTCGATGTCGAGATGCTCTCGCTCAACGATCTCGATGAAGTGGAGCGATGGCTGCGCGGTGAGCTGAGTCCCGCCGTACACGGCCAGCGCAACCCCGGCGGCGTCCTGGGTCGCGGCCTACGGACGCTGTTCGTGCGACTGCTGGGCGCCGAGCGACTGCACTACGAGGTGCGGTCGAAGACGTTCAAGGCGAGATGAACCGGGCGCCCGCGGGCACCAGCCCGCGGGCAACCTTAGCGGATCGTCGCCAGCGCCGTTCCGCTCCGCACCGCCGCCCGCTGCTCGAGTTCCTCGAGATGGTGCAGCGTGTCGGCGCCGTAGAACATCCGGATGTAGCGCGCCTGCGTCGGAGTCAGCCGGCGGACTGCCCAGCTCAAATGCACGAAGTGCGGCTCAACCGGCGGCGTGATCGGATGCATCCCGATCTCCTCCGGCAAGCGGTTCGCCTTGCGCGTGTTGCACGGCGCGCAGGCCGTCACCACGTTCGACCAGTCGTTGGTACCGCCTCGCGACAACGGCACGAGGTGATCCCGCGTCAGCCCCTCGCGCGGTTTGAGGTCGGCCACTCCACGCCCGCAGTACTGGCAACGGTAGCGGTCGCGCGCGAACAGGAACGTGTTGGTCACCTGCCGGCGAAAACGCCGCGGCACGTGAATGAACCGCGTGAGCCGGATCACGATCGGACGAGGCAGGGTCAGACGCTCGGAGTGGATAAACCGCTCGGCGTCCGACTCCACCACCTCCGCCTTGCCGTCGATGACCAGACGCAAGGCGCGGCGCATCGGCACCATGGTCAGCGGCTCGAACGATGCGTTGAGTGCCAGACATCCGGCGATCATACGCACCTCGGCCGCGTGCGCATCATCTCGAAGCGACAGCGGGTTCGGGAACCGCAGTCAGCCACCCGCGTTCGTCGGGGAGCCGCCCTTTCGCGATACCGAGGTACCGCTCCTGGACGGCCTTTGTGATCGGCCCCGGGACCCCATCGCCGACCTGAATCCGGTCCACCGACCGGATCGGCGTGATCTCCGCGGCCGTGCCGCTGAAAAACACCTCGTCAGCCATGTACAGGAACTCGCGCGGCAGCGCCTGCTCGCGGACTTCGTGCCCAAGATCGCGAATCAGCCGGATCACCGTGTCACGCGTGATCCCGCCAAGAATCGCGGCCGAGAGCGGCGGCGTATACACGACACCCTCGCGCGCGATGAACACGTTCTCACCGCTGCCTTCGGAAATCTGGCCGAACGAGTCGAGCATGATCCCCTCGATGAAGCCGTTCTGCCGGGCTTCGAGGAGAGAGAGTTGCGAGTTGAGGTAATTGCCGCCGGCCTTGGCCAACGCCGGGAAGGTGTCGGGGGCGGCACGTCTCCAACTCGATACACAGACATCGACGCCCTTCGCCAGCGCGTCGTCACCCAGGTACCGGCCCCATTGCGCGCACGATGATGAAGGTCTCGAGCGCCGACTCCTTGTCCTCCGGCATCACCCCCATCCGATCGCCCGTCCGGATCACGATGGGCCGGATATAACACTCATCCAGCTCGTTCACCGCGATCGTGTCCAGGACGCCCTGGATGAGCGTGTCCACCGAGTGCCGGAGCGGCATGCGATAGATCCGCGCGGAGTCGTGGAGCCGCCGGATGTGCTCCGGCAGCCGGAACACGGCGCCACCCTGCGGCGTCGCGTAGCAGCGGATCCCCTCGAACACGCTGGATCCGTAGTGGACCACATGACTGAGCACGTGGATCGTTGCGTCTGGCCACTCGACGAACTGGCCATCGCGCCAAATCTTTGGAGTCGGCATGTCGAAAAACTAACGAGCCGCAACCCGTGGCGCCACGCCGCGAGGGCGACCGCGGAGCCGCTGACCCGGGCCGCCAACAGGGGGTCGAGACCGAGCACCCGCCCACCCCGGACGCGCACATGCCCCGCGACGGTCACCAGCCCCGCCGGGGTCCCGGCGAGGGAGAGCGCCGCCGCCTCGGGACCGAGCATCGCCGCCCGCATCGGGTCCAGGGGAAAGGCCGCGAGATCCGCTTCCTTCCCCACGTCGAGCGATCCCACCCGGTCCTCCAGTCCCAGCGCACGGGCCCCGCCGATCGTCGCCAGCGCCAACGCCTCCGGCGCCGCCAGCGCGCCCGGCCGCCCGAGACGCGCGCTCTGCAGCATGCTCGCCAGATGCGCCTCCCCAAGCATGTCCATGTGGTCGTTGCTGGCCGCCGAGTCGGATCCCACGCCCCACCACGGCGCCGGCATCGAGCAGCTCCCGCACCGGCGCGATCCCATGTCCTAGGACTGCGTTGGACGCCGGACAGTGCGCGACCGGACATCCATACTGCGCGATGAAGTCCACGTCCGACGGCTTCGAGCTTGACGCAGTGGATCAGCAGCGGCCGCGCCAGCACCACGCCGAGTTCCACCAGCAGGTGAACCGGTGAGTGTGACCGCCGGATGACCGGGATGCCGCGGGCACGGAACCCTTCCGCGAATGGACCCTCCGCCTCACGGAGGAACGCGATCTCCGCATCGCTCTCCGCCAGATGGATCGCGACCGGGAGTCCCTCGCCAATCGCGTACGCCGACGCATCGATCAGGAGGTCCTCGTGCACCGTGTACGGCGCGTGCGGCGACACGCCCAGGCGCACCAGGCCAGTCTCCAGCGGACGGAGCGCATCCACATTGCGGCGGAGCTGCGCCATCGACTCCGCGCGCTGCTCGGCCGCCGGGCCGAAGAGCTCCTGGTACATGATGCCGCGCACGCCCATGTCGCGCATCGCCCCCAGGACGACACCCGACGCACAGGTGTCCGCGTACGTCGTGATCCCCGCCAGCAATCCCTCGGCGATCCCCTGGCACGCCCCGTCCCGCATCGAGGCCGGCGTGAGGACCGCGGCACGCGCCGCCGTCAACGTGCGGATCCAGCTCACGAACTCGAGGCCCGTGAGCAGCCCGCGCATTGCGGTCAGCTCGAGGTGCGTGTGCGCATTCACGAGACCCGGGAGGAGCACGGCGTCGCCAAGCTCGGCGTCCTCACCCGCGGGCGCATCCCGCCGCGGGCCCACGTAGACGATCCGGGTCCCGGACACCGACACCGTGCCATCGGCGAACGGAGGACGCGTCACCGGGATCACCCAGCGCGCGTGGTAGTTGATCACCGGGACGAGATCACTGGAGCACCATCACGAACGATGGACGCCCGCGGTCAGCGCTCGACCGAGACTCCGCGCCAGAACGCCACGTAATCCTTGATCTTCTCGGCCGCCGGACTGGGCGCCGGATAGAACCACGCCGCATTGTGGTTGGTCTCACCATTCACGACGACGTCGTAGTAGCTCGCGATGCCTTTCCAGGGACAGGTCGTATGCGTCGCGCTCGGTCGTACGAACTCCCGGTGTACGGCGTCCGCCGGGAAATATGTATTGCCCTCCAGTGTCTCGACGCGATCACTCTCCGCGATGACACTGCCCTTCCACAGTGCTCGAGCCATTCGGACTCTCCTGAGAGATGATGCGAGCGCCCTACCGCGACCCGGTCGCGGCGCGGCCCCCGCGCGCGCCGCCCGCCCGTGGCCGGGTGTGCGACCCGTGCCGCAGTGGATCATATAGATCTTCGTCGCGCACGCCCACTGCCCGCGCCAACTCCAGTGGCCACACCACGTCGCCCACCGCGGCCGCCGAATGCCCATTCGGACCCGAGGGAGATGCGCGCGCCGCCGACGTGCGCCCGCCGCACGAACCGCTCGTGCGGCCGGTACCGGTTGGAGATCTCGAACGCGATCCCCGCCCGCGCCAGCGCCGCCACGGCCCGCGCCTCGCGTGACTCGGTCCACAACTCTTCGAGCGGCATCCGGCGCAGCGGCATCGGCAGCAGCGTCGGATGCGCGAGGATGTCCACCGGCATCTCCGACGCGAACCGCTCGAGCGTCGCCACGTGGACGTCCATGTACGCGTCCGGTGTCAGGCCGGGCGGCAGGCCGCCGTGGAACATGTCGAGCAGCGAGCCATCGGGCAGCACGACCGCATGCAGAGATCCGATACGGTGCGTGAAGCGGCGGACGACATCCGGGGGCAATTCACGCCACAGCAGGTCGTGCCAGCAGCACTCGCCGGCGATCCCCAGATCGGGGTCGTTGAGCGCCTCGAGCGCATCCAGATACGCGCGCACGAGTTCGAGCGATGTCAGTCCGTGGGTCGCGTCCCGCGTCACATGATCCGAGATCGACGGACGCACGCCGCGCGCACGCACGGCGGCGATCACCGCCTCGACGCTCAAATCGCCGTCAGACCAGGTGGTGTGCGCATGGCAGTCGCGAGGCTGCCACGACGGATCGCGTGTCGGTGTCACAGCGCGTGCCCGGTTACGGTCGCGACCGCGGTGGAGGGACAGGTGGCGAACCGCTGGCCGGTGGCACCCGCACGCCGGTGGCCGGCGTTGCCGCGGGCGCCGTCGCCGGCGCGCCGCCCGTGAGCGGTGAGCCCGCACGCGCCGCCGCGGGCTGCGTCACCGCTTGCGGCGCCGCGATGACACCCCCGGGAGATCCGCCCATTGGCGCCGCCGCCGTCGGTGTGCCCGTCGGACCGTTAGGGGCGCCCGGCCGCTCGAAATGCAGCGAGTCGCCGACCATTGTGTCGGTCGCCGAGTGGACATCGCACTCCTGCGCCGGCTCGTCCCTGGGACGTACCATTCGGTAGTCACGACCGCTGTAGGGCAATACGCGTTCCGGAGCATGCCCGTCGTCCGGTCGATCTCGCGCGCGATCAAGCCGTCGGGCCGCGGCCAGTCCGGCGGCGCGGGTTTTCTCCGGTAGACCTCCGTCATGAACGTCGTCCACGCCGGCGCCGCGAGACGGCCACCCTGGGCATCGCGCATGATTTTCACGGGACGGTCCATCCCCATCCAGATGCCGGCGACGAGGTCCGCGGTATACCCGATGTACCAGACGTCGTTGCCATCGTTGGTGGTGCCGGTCTTGCCGGCCGCGGATAGTGAAACCCCGCGCTCCACACCGAACCGTATGCCGAGCCATGCTGCACGACGTCCTTCATCATGTCGACCATCTGCCACGCTTCCTGCGGCGAGAGCACCGGAGTTTCGGTGATCGGCGGCTCCCAGAGGACTTCGCCCTTGGCGTTCTCGACGCGCGTGATCGCCATCGGCGTGGTACGCGGGCCGAGATTGGCGAACGCGGTGTACGCCGCCACCAGCTCCAGCGGGTAGACGGATTCACTGCCGATGTAGATCGAGGGATACGGATGGATCGGCGTCGTGATGCCGAAGCGGCGGGCCTCGTCGATCACGCTCTCCGGTCCCAGCTCCATGCCCACGCGAATCGCCACGAGATTCCGCGAGAGATACAGCCCCCGGCGCATTGTCATGAGTCCCTGGAACGTCAGATCGTAGTTCTGCGGCGTCCACGTCGATCCGTCCGGCTGCGGCACTTCCAGCGGCGAGTCATCGACCATGTACGACGGCGGCCGGCCGTTCTGGATCGCATTGGCGTACACGATCGGCTTGAATGTCGATCCCGGCTGGCGGAGTGCCTGCGTCGCGCGGTTGAACTTCGAGTCGTCGAAGTCGCGCCCGCCCACCAGCGCCCGTACCGCGCCCGTACGCGGATCGAGCACGATGAAACATCCCTGCAGATACGGCGACATCGCCGCGCCGTTCTGATCGCCACCCGCGGACGCGTTCTTCGCGAGATATTCCTCGAACGTCGGGTGCGGAAACTTCCCGTACTTGCCGCCCTCGATCGCGCGCAGCTGTTGCTCGAGCGACCGCTCCGCCGCGCTCTGCAGATCCGGGATCGAGCGTCGTGTACACTTTGAGTCCCTGCTCGTACAGCTGGCGCCCGAACTGCGCGTCGAGCTGTTGCCGCACCCATTCCACGAAGTACGGCGCCTGTTCGCCTCCCCCTCCGCCCCCGCTTCCGGCCTGCCCCTTGTGCGTGAGATCCAGCGGGTACGCGCGGGCCAGGCTCGCCTCGGAGTCGGTCACCACCGCGGCGTGGCGCATCAACTCGATCACCGTGTTCCGCCGCGTGACCGCCCGCTCCGGATACCGGCGCGGATTGTACCGCTCAGGGCCCTTGGGCAGCGCGGCGAGCGTCGCCGCTTCGGCGAGATTGAGGTCGCGCGCCGACTTCCCGAAGTACTGCTGCGACGCGGTCTCGACTCCGTACGCGCCGTTCCCGAGATAGATCTGGTTCAGGTACAGCTCGAGAATGCGATCCTTGGAATACTTGGCCTCGATCGCACGCGCGACTTTGGCTTCCTTGAGTTTGCGGATCAGCGTCTTCTCACGCGTCAGCGTCTCGGGGAAGAGATTGCGCGCGAGTTGCATCGTGATCGTCGAAAACCCCTGCGCGTATCCGCGTGATGCGAGGTTCCGGCCCGCCGCCCCGGCCACGCGCACCCAGTCGATGCCGTGGTGGCTGAAGAACCGCTTGTCCTCGGTGGTCACGAACGCGTCGCGTACCGTCTTCGGAATGTCGTTCAACGTGAGCAGCGTGCGCCGCTCCAGCCCCAGCTCGGCGATGAAACTCCCGTCCGCCGCATAGAGCTTCGACGTCTGGCGCGGCTGATACGAGTCGAGCACGTCGATCGACGGACACCGGCCGGCATCGCAGACCAACGACCAGGCCGCGGTCATGAACCCCAGTCCGAACGCGGCCAGGCCGACGACGATGAGCATGGCCGTACGCACGGTGCCTGGCCGCCGGCGCCAGTACATGGCGACCCGGTCGCGCAGCGATCCCACCCAGTCCGAGAGGCCGCTCGAAGCACTGCCCGAACGGCGGAGCCGGAATCCGGCCCCCGCATTCGGGTCGCTCTGCCGGCCTCCCCCATTGCCATTGCCGGCGCCCCCAGGGGCGCCCGAACGGGGCGGGTTATTATTCGGCGGCACGCACTACTCGCTTGGCGTCACAACGCATGGCGTCACTGAAGACTACGACCCAGCACTGAGCGCGGCAACGAACGAGGGACGCATCGAGCCAGATATCCTCCGAATCCCGGTTGGTCCGGGTGCGGTCCATGTCGAACGGTACGGACATGGAGGCACGCCGATCATTCTGTTACACGGATTCGGAACGTGCGGGTTCCTCTGGCGAACCGTCGCGGCGGCCCTGGCTGAGGGCCGCCACACGGCGATCGCGGTGGATCTGCTCGGCTACGGGGAGTCCGACCGGCCGCTCGACACCGATTTCGGAATCGCCGCGCAGGCCGAATACGTCGAGCGCGCGCTGGCCGCCTTGCGGATGCCCCACGCCGCCGTGGCGGGCATCGACCTGGGAGGCGCCGTCGCGACGCGCCTCGCCGCGACTCACCCGGGCCGCGTGTCGCATCTCGATACTCATCAATAGCCTGACCGCGGACTCGACGCCCGCCGACGATGTCCGCGCACTGCAGCGCAACACCGCCCGCCATGTCCTCCGCGTCGCCACCGGCGTCCTCGGCGTCACGCCACTGCTGTCACCCGTCCTCGAGCGAAGCGTCGGCGATCCGGCGCACATGCCATGGCGTCTCGTCGCCCGCTACCTCGCGCCGTACGTCGGACAGGATGGCGTCCGGCATCTGCTGGCGCTCGCCGCATCGGTCAACGGCACCGATCTCGAAGGCCTGGACCTCGCGGCGCTCCCAATGCCCACGCTGATCATCCGCGGCGAATCCGACGCATGGCTCGATGACACAGTCGCGGAACGCCTCGCCACCGCCATCCCGGAGAGCCAGTTGATCCGCGTTCCCGGCGCCGGTCGCCTCATCCCCGAGGACGCGCCCGAAGACCTCACCCGCCTGATCCTGGACTTCGTGAAGGCAAAAAAACGCGGCAACGCCGTCCAGATAAGAGGAAGACCGCGAGTCGCGACCCTTACCTGCGCCGCGCCGGCGGGAATCCCAGCGCGGAATTCAACCAGCGCACAAACGGAATCACCGCCGCATACGACCGTGCGAGACGATCCGGCAAATCACCGCTCTTGAGGTCTTCGGCGGTCACCGGCCGGCTCACGGTGAACGACTTGTAGCGAAGCCACTCGGCCGCCGGATGGGCGGGTGAATACCCCCGCGGGACACGCTGTAACACCGCCTCCCGGCTCAGCACCCCGAATTGCCTCTTCATCCGGCGCAAAGTGTCCTCCCATCCACGCCCATCGTCCGCGATGGCGCTCCGGATCCGCACCAGCGCGGGTTGAGGCGGCATCCAAATGCCGGCGGCGATCATCGACGCGCGCGGCTCGAAATGGAAGTACAACCCCGCCCCGCCATGCACCACCGCCGCCGCCGGCCGGCCCAAACCCCGGTGGTTGATCCAGAAGCCGGCATTGGTCTTGTACGGCGACTTGTCCTTGGAAAACCGGATGTCACGGTGGATCCGGAACACGGACTTCCGGGGGTCCGCCTCCAGCTCCGGCGCCAGTGTCGCCAGCCGCAGGTCGAGCTCGCCCAGCAGCTCCCGGAGCGGGGCGCGAACTTCCCCCTCGTACATCTCCCGCCGGGCCTCGAACCACTCCCTGCGGTTGTTGCGCTTGAGCCCGCGAAAGAATTGCCACGCGGCGGGCCGGAATCCTGTAAAGGCCATTGGATGTCGGCTGTTGCGGCTTTTTTACGCTTCCCCAATCGCCGCGTCAGCGCTTGGGGACCTCAGTGCGTATAAACAATACGGCAGGCGTGGCTTCCGCTCTGCCACAATGAAGTGTCCAACATAGACGGCCGCGCACGCCCGCGATGGGTATCCCGACCGATTATATTTGGAATGCAGGACGAAGTCATCACATTCTCGGAGTGACATGGCCAAGCAGCGCAATCGCCGGTTCCACGAAGTAGCGACACCAACCCCGTTCGAAGAGGCACGGGACGAGCTCTTTCGGCAGATCATACAGTGCGGCGTCATTGGGGCGGATGCCACACACCAAGCCGAATGGTTCCACGACACCATGGCGTACTTATCGGATCGGTATCCCGAGCTCGCAGCCCCACAGCTCGCTGAGCTCCGCACACTAGGCGACCGTTTCGTGCAGCCGCCCAAGCGCGGCGAAGGCGCGGAAGCCAGTAGCGCGACCGCAGCGTAAGCACAGGGTCAGCAGCAGGAAGTGCAGTCCGCGACGCGTCGCTTAGCGACGGGTCGCCATCCCGCGGCGGAGCACGACACCGGCACGCACTCCGCCGCCGAATCCCAGTTCGACCGCTGGGACAATCGGGTGCGATGCAGGCCCCTCGGCCCCCACCGCCGCAAGGGCGTACAACCGGCCACGGGTTCCCGCATCGGCGCGGAAACTGCCCCCCGCCACCAAATACGGCGCCCACCGCGATTCGGCACGTGGGTCGAGATGGAAGCGCCCATAGAAATCGGCACGCGAGCTCAGGAAAGGACCATGCCCGCCGCCCGCGAGTCCCGCGCCAATGTCGCCACCCAGACGCAGATACTCCCCCGCCGGTCCGGCCACGCCCACACCCACCTGCATCGCCCCCACTCGCGCGCCAAGGAAATCCGCACGCAGTTCCGGCTGCATCGCTGATCGGCTCTCCGATCCGGTCGCCAGCCCGCCGGCTGCGACCACGCCCGTTCCGGCCCGAGACACGCCGCAAGAGTGGCGACGATGAGCGTCGCGCGCGCGCCGGCACGCCGCGTCCCACCCGGTGATGCGATGCTCATCGTCGCGAAGCTACCCGGACCGCCACATGCTTGCCAGCGCGCACGGCCCGGTCTAGCTTCGGCCGCCCCGGGTCGTTGTGCCCCGTTACCAACGACCGCTCACGATCTTCCCTGGTTGCGGTGATCGTCCTCGGCGTGCTCGCGACGGTCGTCCTGGCATGGGACGTTTTCCTCGCCGGACACATCGCGCAACAGCGCGGCGTTCCGCGCGAGATAGCTGCGCTATCCGGTCTGGCCGCGCTCCTGATCGCCCCCGCACTGGTCATCGCGGTAGCCACGAGTTCGACCCTCACCAGCCGGTCGGTCTCCGGCGTCGCGTGGATCTGGCCCGCCACCGTCGCGATCTTCGTGCTCCAGTCGCTCTACGCCACCATGCGCCGCCTCGTGTCGCCATGGATCGGCGTCCCCATCGCCGCATACGATCTGCTGCTCATGGCCGTCGCCGCCACGCGCTACATGGGCGGAGGCGGTGGATCGCCGCCGGCGTGGGCCCTCGCGCTGGCCGCGGCGCACACAACAGCACTCGGCGCCTTGGTGGGTCCCTGGGTGCTGGCCTCGCCGTACGCGCTCCTCGTTCCACTCGTCGCCCCCGCGTTCCCGCCCCGCTGGCGCGTGAGCCGCCCCGTACGTCTCGTGCTCGCCGGCCAGGCATGCGCCTGGGTCATCGCGACCGCGCTCTGGCTCCCCTATGCGACGGCCGCGGTTCACAGCTACAGTCGCTACACGACGGGGACGCTGCCGGCGCGATCGGGTGGCGATTTCTCAATCGGTCTCCGGCTGCTGCCAGCGCTCGATGCCCCGCCCGCGCCGCCGGATCTGCGGAATGACCTCGCACTCCTGGATACGACCGGTGCCGAAATCGTCAGCGTCGTCGTGAATCCCGAGGGCGCACACCGCCAGACCCTGGACTCGCTGGCCCGTGTCTTTGATCCGCTGCGCCGCGATAGCACGATCCTCATCGTGACCCTCGGGTACCCGGACAACGCCGAGGCCGCCTACCACCTGGATCCACCCGCCTACCGCGCCGCACGCGTCGCCAATGCCGAACGCATCGCACACGAGCTGCATCCCGACTACCTCGTCCTCGCCGACGAGCCGTACGGACGCGGCGCGCGCGCACTCGGCAGGCTTCCCGTGTCGGCGTGGGTCAAGTATCTCACCGCCGCGGCGCGCGCCGTCCACGCCGTGGACCCGCGGATCAAGACCGGCATCGCGGTGGCAGCGTTCGACGCGCGCGACAGCGCCCTCTATCAGTGGGCTGCGGCTCCCGTCTCACCGATCGACGCCGTCGGCTTCACCCTCTTTCCGACGTTCGGCGGGGCGGAGTCCCTCGACGCCCGCATGCGGATCGCCGACCGATGGATGCAGCGCCAACCATCGCCACAGAAGGAGCAGTGGATCTTCGCGGCCGGCGGCAACCCCGCCGCGCACGGCGAGGACGCGCAGGCGCAGGCTGTCTGGGGCGAGGTGACGTGGGCCGCCAATCACCCGGCGATCAAAGGCGTGATCGTCGCCGGCGCTGCCGACTACGACATGATCACCGGCCTCCGCGCCGCCAGCGGACGGCTCCGTCCCGCCACCGACATGGTAATCCGCGCGACCCGCGAAGCGAAGACGAGCGACTAGGACGGGGCCTACGCCCCCGCTCCCCGCACCACGCCTTCCGCCACCCGCCCTGGATCGAAATACGCACGCGACACGCGCAGCACATCCGCGGTCGTCACCGCCCGAATCCGCCGCTCGTACAAATCCAGGTCCTCGAGCCCCTTGCCGAAGATCCAGGCGTCAATGACTTCGCCCAGCACCGCGGCGCCGCTCTGGCGCGAGATCGCATGCGTGCCAACCGCGTACGTCTGCGCCTGTGCCAGCTCCTCCGCGGTAACGCCGGATTCACGCAGCTTCGCGAACTCGGCCAGTAGCCCCGCTCGGGCCACCGCCTCCTTGGCCGGAGAGGTCGCGATGTACCCGGTGAACATGCCAGCAGTAGTCCACTCGAGCGCGAACGCCCGAACGGTGTAGGCCAGCGACTGGCGGTCGCGGAGCTCGTCGAAGAACCGTCCGCCAAGCCCGCTCGCCACGGTTCCGATCAGCTCCGCCACCGTCCGGTCACTGTCGCCGCGCGCGGGTCCCGGGAACGCCAGCGCCAGCGCCGTCTGGGCCTTGGCCCGCTGCTCGATGCGCGCCTCGGGCCGGCCGGGCCACGTTGGCGGTGCGATGGCGGCGGCGACGCCGGGACGCAGGCCGGCGAAGGCGCCGATGATGTCGCCGGCCACCGCGTCGGGATCCTCGCCAGACACCACGCCGATCACCGTCGCCCCGCGAAGCACCCGCTCGGCATGCCAGCCGCGGACGTCCGCGTGCGTGATCGCCCGCAGCGACGCGTCGGTGCCCAGTACACCCCCGCCGTACGGATGCGTGCCAAACGCCGATTGCGTCACCAGCCGCAGCGGATACCGGTACATGTCATCGCGCAGCAGTGCATGCTCAGCCAGCGCCAGCGTCCGCTCGGTTTCCAGCGCGGCTTCCTCGAGCAACGGCCGCTGGACGACATCACCCAGCAGATGCAGAGCCTCCGTCGTGAACCGGGCCGGAACCGAGATCGACCACCCGGTGTTCTCGCTGCCGGTGCTCGAGCCGATGCTGCCACCCAGCATCTCGACGGCATCCGCGAGTTGTGCCAATGTCCGGCCTCCCGCCCCTTTGACCGCGGTGCGCGCCATGAGCGTTGTCAGGCCGGCACGCGCTGTCCCCTCGTCGCGCGCTCCTCCGAGCGCGAAGACGCCGGCATGCGTGATCTGCGCGCCAGGCTTGTGAGTGACCAGGATCGGGACACCGGCCGCGGTCCGGTACACGCGCACCCCTGCGACTTCGCGTTCCGGCCTCACGCGCACGCGGGCCGTGTCTGCACCACCCGCCGCATCCGCACCACCCGCCGCATCCGCGCCGCCCGCGGCGACATCGCCGAGAGGTGCGGGGGACGGGGCCTCCGGGGCGAGCAGCGTCCGGGCGTCGCTGGCTACGACGGGACTCGCCGACGGACGGTACACGATCGCGGAGACGCCCGAGAGATCGAGGTACCGGCGGATCGCGGCCGTGACTTCGCCCGGCGTGACTGACAGCGCCCGCTCGAGATAGGCGTCCCCCAGCCTCCAGTCGCCCAGCGCCTCCCACTCGGCCAGATGCGACGCCTGGCCCTCCATCGATTCCGTCCGGCGCACCCATCGGGACTCGAGCAGGCGCTGCGCGCGCGCCAGTTCGTGCTCCCCCACGCCGTGCTCACGAAGATCAGCGACCTGCGCCCAGATCGCGCGCGCCGCCGCCGCAGCGGATTCGCCCGGACTCTCGGCGTGAATGACGAACACGCCTAGCTCGGTCGGTGAGTAGTCGTACGCGCTGACGCTCGTGGCCAGCTGCCGCTCGCGCACCGCGCGATAGAGGCGCGAGCTGCGCCCCGCCCCCAGAATGAGTGCCGTGAGATCGAGGAGCGCCGAGTCGGGATGCATCGGCGGCACGGTATGCCAGCCGAGCACCACCTGCGTCTGCGCGATATCGCCACCCCACTCGCGGTACCGCGTGTGATCCGCGCCCGGTGCGAGTATGCCCTCGTCTGGCCCAGGGTTTCGCACGACTGGTGCAGCCGCCAGTGCGCCGTACTGTGACTCGACCGCGCGCCGCACTGCTTCGGGATCGGCATCGCCCACGACGCTCAGGATCGTGTTGCCCGGACGGTAGAAGTTCTCGTAGAACGCCCGCACACCGGCTCGCGTGAACGTGCGCAGTTGCTCGGCACGCCCGATGCGCCAGCGCCGGATCCGGTGCCGGTCGAACATGAGGGCATAGAGCGACTCCGACGCCATCGCGCCCGGGGCGTCGTCTTTCCGGTGGACTTCCTGGATGATGACTTCGATTTCCTTCGCCAGCTCGCCGGCGTCGATCACCGAGCGCGCGTACGCGTCGGCCTGGATCGCGAGGGCGTCCGCGAATCGCGATGATGGAACGACTGTGTAGTAGCTCGTGTGGTCGTAGATCGTGTGGGCGTTGAGGTAGCCCCCGCTCGCCTTGGTCTCACGCGCGATCTCACCGACGCCGCGCGATGGCGTCCCCTTGAAGTACATGTGCTCGAGGACGTGCGCGATGCCCACGACGTCGTCCGTCTCATCGAAGTACCCCGCTTTGACGTAGGTCACGATCGCCACCGCGCTCGCCGACCGGTCCTGGCGCACCAGGAGTGTCAGGCCGTTCTGGAGGACGGTGCGGTGCACCTCCTCCGCTGGCGCGGCGAGCGGAGTGTGCGAACCGGTGCGGCTGTGGCCCCGCCCCAGGGTGGCGGGAGCGCCCGCGGCGTCCCGCCGCCGGCCTCGGTCACCGCACGATGCGCAGCAGCCCCGCGTCGGCGCTTCCGCGGACGAAGCTCTCGGCGTCGTGCGTCGGAATATGCACGCCCGTAATCGAAAGCCCACGCCGCGCTTCGGTGAGCATGAACTCGCTCAACGAACGGCCCGCGAACGTCCCGTTGGCATCGCGCATCGCCGAGACGATGTCGTCCCACGTCCCGACGAATTCCCGGTCGTCACGCACGACGCGGTGCGTCTCCGTGTCCCGCTTCGACGTCGCGAGATCCGTCAGCAACGCCCCGAACAGCTCGAGCTGGTTGCGGGCCTCGCCATTGGCCTCGTCGCTCGCCTTCTGCTCGATCTCCGCCAGCATCTCGTCGATATCATCAGTCTCACCCGCCAGCTCGGCCAGTCTCGCATCCCAGGGGCGCAGTTCCGGATCGTCGTCGCTCAGCCGGTACACGCTTTTCTTCAACTCGACGAGCCGCCAGATGCCCAGCTCGTCCCAGTGGTCGTCCGGCGCGGTGCGATCGAGGATGATACAGCGCCGCCTCGTACTCGCCCCGGTCGTACAGGATGTTGCCGAGGTAGATGCGCGCCTCGCTGTGATCGCCATCGAGTTGCAGCGCGCGGCGCAGGGTCGTGATCGCCGCGTCATCGTCGCCCACCCGGTGCTGCGCATAGCCCACGCACGCGACCGCCTCGGCGGAATCTGGCACCTGATGCGCGGCGATGTCGAAGAACTCGCGCGCCGGTTCGATCAACGCCTCGCGGAAAAGCGCGCGCCCCGCCTGCAGCATCAGCTCGACGTCGTCGCGGTACCCGAGCTCGAGAATCCGGCGGAAGTTCTTGATGGCCGCCTGATGCTGGCCAAACTTGAGGAGCGTCTCCCCGAGCCCCGCCAGCGCGTCCTCGTGCTCAGGATCGAGCACCAGCGCCTCTTCGAAGCTCTTGCGGGCCCACGCGTACTCCTCACGAGCGAGCCGCGCGTATCCGACCCCCACGTGCAGCTCTACCGCATTCGGGTAGAGCGTGAGCCCCTCACGGAGCACGTCGAGCGCTTCATCATACTGGCCATCGTTGTACAGTTGATGTGCCCGCTCGTCGTACTCTTCGGAACTCAGAAATGGGGTTGGCATGGCTCCACGAACCTCCATCGCATGAGGGACTTCCTATTGTAGCATTCCGGCGTGCCCCACTCCAACAAATATCACCGGCGCGCGGGCCGGCGTGCATCCCTCCGCGGTGGTCTCATAAAAATAGACGCGTGCACGCGCCCGTGTTCACGGGTGTGTTCACGGCAGTCCTCACAGCGGTGCTCACGGCGGTGTTCACGGCTGGGCTGCGCCGTTCACGGCTGGGCTGCGCCGTTCACGGCTTGCCGGTGGAACTCCGCACCGGCGCTCCACGTAGGCAGCGCCGGCGCGTTTGCCAGCGACGTGCCAAATCCCAGCACGATGTCCGCGAGCTGCGTCGCCCCCGAGAGATCCCAGTCCGGGCGATACTCGTCCGATGGCTGATGGTACCGGTGCGCGGTGTAGTCCTCGTCCTGCTCCTTGCCCCAGCCCTCCGGCCGGCCAACGAAATCGGTGCCCGCTCCGATCGATACTGACGGCACGCCCGCTTTCGCGAACGAGAAGTGGTCGGACCGGTAGAAATGACCCTGCTCGGGATGCGCGTCAGGCGAGAGCGTGAGGCCCAGAGGCGCCACGTACTTGGCGAGCGCCGGCCCGAGTGAGCTCTTGTGCTCGCCCAGCACATTCAGATCGCGGACCCGGCCCATCACATTGCCGCCGTCAATGTTGAGGTTCGCCACGATCTTCGTGATCGGCACCGTCGGATGTTCCGCGAAATATTCCGATCCCAGGAGCCCCGACTCCTCCGCCGTCACCAGGACGAAGAGAAGCGAGCGCTTGGGATGGGCGACGCGGCGGCCGCCCGGGCCATCGCCAACACGTCGGCCACGCCGGACCCGTTGTCGACCGCGCCGTTATAGATCGAATCGCCGTTCACGGGCGGCCCGATGCCCAGGTGGTCCCAGTGCGCGGTGAACACGACGGCCTGCGAGGCCAGCGCCGGATCGCGCCCCGGCACGACGCCGATGACGTTGGCGGACTGCAGATGCTCTACGCGGTTGGTGAACGACGCATCGAAGATGATGCCCGTCTGCACCGGGTGGAAATCGCGCGTCGCCGCCTGGTCGCGCAGCTTCGCGAGATCGAGTCCCGCCTGCGCGAGCATCGCCGTCGCCGCGCTATCGGTGATCCATCCCCGCACACCGAGCGGCCGCGGGAGGTTGGGATCTCGCGGGAGCATGCGAAGGGACTTGGCGAACGAGCCGACGACGGTGTGCCATGGGTACCCCGCCCGCTCGGTCGTATGAATGATCAGCATCCCCGCCGCCCCGCGCCGCTCGGCCTCCTCGTACTTGTAGGTCCATCGGCCGTAGTAGGTCATCGCGTTGCCGTCGAACAGCGCCGGCTCTCGGCGGCAGTCGCCGGTGGGTCGTTGACCAGCACCAGGAGCACCTTGCCCTTCACGTCGAGGCCTTTGAAATCATCCCAGCGGTATTCGGGTGCCGACACACCATACCCGACGAACACGATCTCGGCGTGCGCCGCGCTGTTCTCCGTCGCCGATCCCGGCGCCAGCACCACATCCTCGGGATCCCGGAGCGTCATGGTCGCCGTACCCGACGTCGTTGGATGGATATGCGCCTGATCGGCGGCGACGACATCGATCGGAACGGGTTGGAAATACGATCCGTTCACCCCTGGTTTGACACCCGCCAATTCGAGCTGGCTCGCGATGTACTCCATCGCCAGCTCGCCGCCCCGCGTCGCGGGGGCCCTCCCCTCGAGCAGATCGGACGCGAGAAAGCGGATGTGCGCGTCGATCTCACCGGCCGTGGTGTGCTGCGGAGACACGGGGGCTGAGGGGGCGTGCGCAACCGCCCTCGCCGGCGTGGCCTGCGCTGGCAGGAGCCGCGGCGACGCCACAACCAGGGCGGTGCCGAGGAGGGCCACGAGTCGCCCGCTCCGTGCGCCGGCCGTGGTCGCCAGATTCCGAATTGTCGTCATGCGGCCTATGTTAGCACCGTGAGGGCAGGGCGCCAGCGGCAGTCTGTATCCCTTGGCCGCCGCCTGGCGAACGCCGATCGCTCGCGTGGCGACCGGCTAGCGCGGTCCTTGCTCTTGGCGGTGACGCTGCTGACGTGGCCGCATGGCCCCAGCCCGATTTCGTGAGTTCCCGCAACGCCTGAGGAGTCGCCAAATGCGCGTCTTGTCCCGTCTCATCCTCACCACAGCATTCGCCGCGCTCCCCCGCCTGCTCGTCGCGCAGGGCACCTCGCCTGTCGCGGCGTTTCAGATCGAGCCCGCGTCGCCCGCCACCCAACCCGCGCCAGCCGCCGTGCCCGCGGCATTGGATGCGGCGGCTCCAGCCGCCGTCCCGGCCGGCCCAAGCATGGTCGCGGCGACGGCCGGCATCCACGCCAATGTCGCCACCACCAATGCAACCCGCGCTGCCGATCATCACGGTGGCCTGGGCACCGGCGGTGCACTCATGATCGTCGGCGGGGCCGCATTGATCGTGGGGTTGATCATCGGCGGAAGCGCCGGTCTCATCATCGCCATTGCCGGCGCGGCGCTAGGCCTCTACGGTCTGTTTCTCTTCCTGCAGTAGCCGGCCTGGCAGGGCCAAAATGATAATAGATGAACGGTCATTTATTATCGTTTCCCTGGCCGGGATTGTCGCGCCGCCCTAGTCCCAACAGCCGGCCGGTTCCGCGCCTCACAGGGCCGGCTGGCGGGGTTGCTATGCCCTTCCACTGGGCGTCTGCTCTCGTATGCGGCGGACCACTGCGGCACGACCCACGCGGGTGCATCACGTGTTCAGTCTGGGCGCCAAAATCGCCACCGGTCTGGCCGCATTGGCGACGGTACTCGGATACGTGCATACCGTTGGCCTGGACGGATCTACGACCCGCCGGACGGTGGGAACATTTGGCGCCACCTGGATGGGCCTCGCGCCCCTCACCGACACCGCGACGTCGATCGGCGACACTGTCCACCTGGCCGCCACTGTCACCGACCGGCACGGCACCGCCCTGGTTGGCGCCACGATTGCCTGGACGTCAAGTGACTCCAGCGTTGCCACGGTCACCGAGGGCATCGCTATCGCCAGAAGCCGCGGCGTGGCGACGATCGTCGCCTCCGTTGGCGACCTCGTCGCCCGATCGCGCATTGTCGTACTGCCTCGCGTCGCCGCCGCCCACCTCGCCAACGACAGCAGCATCGTGGTGCCGGAAAATGCGGCCCGCACAATCTCTCTCCGGACTACCGACGCCCGCGGCTACGTGATCCCGGCGCCACCAGGCGCCTGGCGCAGTCTCGACTCCGCGGTCGTCGCCGTCGACAGCACCGGCCGCATCACCGGACTCGCGGCCGGCCACACAACGGTCTCGTGGAGCGTTGGCACTGCGACGGCGCAGGTACCGGTCACCATCGTGCCGGTTCCGGGCGCGCTCGCCGTCAGCGCCGGCGATGCTCAGGACGGCGCGGCCGGGTCGGTGCTGCCCTCCCCCGTGATGGTCCGGCTCACATCGCAGCGCGGGCGGGCGCTCGCGGGCCAGCTTGTCCGCTTCCGGAAGATCAACGCCGGCGGCACCGCCGACGCCGGCGCCGCCACCACGGATGCCGACGGGCGAGCCCGCATCACCTGGCGGCTCGGCGACTTCCCCGGACGACAGCACCTCATCGCCCGCATCGATGGCCTCGACAGCGCCGCCGTCCTCGTCGCGGAAGCGGAACCCGTCGCCGCCAACACGCGGGCCACGACTGGCTCCGACGGACAGACCGCTCCCGTCGCCACGCGGCTGGCCGATCGCGTTGTCGTGCATCTGGCCGACACCAGCGGAAGGCCGCTCGCCGATGTACCGGTGGCGTGGACGACGCAGGACGGCGGGACGATCTCGCCTGCTGGCCCGCGTACCGATGCGTCGGGCGATGCCACTGCGTCGTGGGTGCTCGGTCCGTCCGCACAGGTGCAGCGGCTCCGCGCCACGATCGGGAATGGGCGGCTCGTCAAACCCGTCTTCTTCCGCGCGACTGCCCTCCCCGGCCCCGCCGCCGCCGTCGCCGCGATCAGCGGATCCGGGCAGCAGGGCGTAGCTGGAAAAGAACTCGCCAAACCAGTCGTGCTCCGCGTCACTGATGCCGCGGGCAACGCGGTCCCGAACGTGCGCATCATGCTGAAACCCAGTGCGGGCGCGCTCTCCGACAGCACGCCGGCCACCGACGCCGCCGGTGCCGTCCGGACGCGGTGGACACTACCGGCCGGCGCCAACGGCGCCACTTTTCACCTCTCGGCGCACGTCGATGGCATCGTGCACCCGGTCGAGATCCTCGCGACGTCGGTGCCCGTGCCCGCACCTGCCAACCCCCGCCGCCACCATCCCACCACGTGACTCCTCGCATAGCCCTGGTCCTCGGCGGCGGTGGCCTCAAAGGCTTCGCGCATATCGGTGTGTTGCAGGCCCTGGACGAAGCAGGGATCCGGCCCACCCTCTACGCGGGCACGAGCATCGGCGCACTCGTCGCGGCCGCCCGCGCATCCGGCACGTCCACGTCGGCGATGGCCGAGCGTGCCACGCTCCTGCAGCGGCGGGATCTGTTTCGGCTGAATCACGTCGGCATGCTGCTCGAGCGGCGCCGCGCCTCGTCCATCTACGCCGGCGAGCCGCTGCGCGCGCTGTGCGACGCCAATGTCCCGGCCTGCACGTTCGACAAGCTGCCGGTGCCGGTTCTCGTCAACACGGTCGATGTCGAACGCGCCACGCAGACGGTGTGGGGACTACCCGGGCTCCGCGATGTCCCGTGTCGGATGCGGTGTACGCCTCGTGCGCCCTGCCCGGATTCTTCCCGCCCGGAGCCGTGGGCGGCCGTCTCTGCATCGACGGCGGGACCATCGACAATCTCCCGGTCCAGATCGCGGGACTGAACGCCGACGCCGTCATCGCGGTCGATGTCGGCAGCACCGACCTCTCGCACTCGGGAAATGTCCTGTCGCAGGGGTTCGCCGCCATCTACATGCGGGCCGCCACGGCGATGATGCACGCGCTGCAGCTCGTGCCACTGACGGAATGGGAAGGTCCGCCGATGCTCCTCATCCGCCCCCGCATCGGACACGTCGGGTGGCTCAGTTTCTCCGACACCGAGGCGCTGATCGCCGAGGGCTACCGGGCCGCCCGCGAGGCGCTCTCCAATTGGGAGACGGTGATCCGCTCTCCGCGCGGCCGCATCTTCCCCTGCCGGCAGGTGCGCATCGAAGTCGATCGCGCGAAGTGCACCGGCTGCGGGCTCTGCGTCGCGCTGGCCCCGGAGGTGATGCTGCTCGATGCCTCGAACAAGGCGCGGCCCCTGGGAGACGTGCAGTGGTCGCCCGCCGACGGCGACTTCATCCACCAGTGCCCGGTGAACGCCCTCTCGGCGCAAACCCTCGCGGCCACTGAACACGGCCGCCGCAGCTCAGCGGAACGCCGCCGCGAACGCGAACGCCGCAGCAGCGGCGGCACAATCATCGACGAGGCCGAAGAAGTCGCGTGAATGTTCGGCGACCCGCCGCTGGTCCCAGTCCCTAGCCCGTAAATCCCGAGGCCCACCGCCCAGCGCGGCAGGGGCCGTTTGAAAGCGGCCCCGCCGCTTGATGCACGTTAACGCGCTACGCTTTCTCCCCACCAGCTGCCTCAACACGTACGGCAAAATCCCGCCGTGCCGATAATACGCCATCTCCTCCGGCGTATCGATCCGAAGCACGGCCGCAAAGCTGACGTCGCGCGCGCCATCCCTCGCATGCACGGTCAGCCGCGACCGCGGCGCGAGTGCCGCCGTGAGACCGTCGATCTCGTACGTCTCGAATCCCGTCAGACCGAGCGACTGCCGCGTCGCCCCATCCGCGAACTCCAGCGGGAGCACGCCCATCCCCACGAGGTTCGAGCGATGGATCCGCTCGAACGACTCCGCGATCACCGCGCGCACGCCGAGCAGCCGCGTGCCCTTGGCCGCCCAGTCCCGCGATGAGCCCGTCCCGTACTCCTTGCCGGCGATCACGATCAGCGGCGTCTCCGTGCGCGCGTACGCCATCGCCGCGTCGTAGATCGTCACCGCCTGTCCGGACGCATCGCTCCGCGTCCACCCGCCCTCGGTGCCGGGCGCCAGCTCGTTGCGGAGACGGAATGTTCGCGAACGTGCCGCGCACCATCACCTCATGGTTCCCACGGCGCGCGCCATAGGAGTTGAAGTCGCCCCGCTCGACGCCGTGCTCGATCAGCCACTGGCCCGCCGGGCTCTTCACCGGAATGTTGCCCGCAGGCGAGATGTGGTCCGTCGTGATCGAATCTCCGAGCATGGCCAGCACGCGCGCTCCCGCCACGGGGATGATGCCGGGCGGCGTCCGCGTCATGCCCTCGAAGTACGGCGGGTTCTTGACGTACGTCGAATCCGCGGCCCACGCGTACCGGTCGCCGGTCGGCACGTCGAGGCCCCGCCAGCGTTCGTCGCCCTCGAAGACGTTGCCGTATTGCTCGTGAAACATCCCGCGCTGGACGGAGCGCGTCACTTCTTCTTCGACATCCCGCGAGGACGGCCAGATGTCGCGCAGGAAGACGGGGCCCTTCGCCCCGATGCCCAACGGCTCGGTCGCGAGGTCGATGTCCATCCGCCCGGCCAGCGCATACGCCACGACCAGCGGCGGCGACGCCAGATAGTTGAACCGGGTGAGCGGGTTGACGCGCCCTTCGAAGTTGCGGTTGCCGGAGAGCACCGCGGCCGCGACCAGTTGCCCTGCTCGATCGCGTCGGCGATCGCCGGCGGGAGCGGCCCGGAGTTGCCGATGCATGTCGTACAGCCGTAACCCACGACGTTGAAGCCGAGCGCCGAGAGGTCGCCCAGCACGCCCGCGGCACGGAAGTAGTCGGTGACGACTTTCGAGCCCGGCGCGAGACTCGTCTTCACCCACGGCTTCGTCGCCAGTCCCGCGCGCACCGCGTTCCGGGCCAGCATGCCCGCCGCGAGCATCACCGAAGGATTGGAGGTGTTGGTGCAGCTCGTGATCGCGGCGATCACGACGGCGCCGTGGCGCAGGACGAATTGCTGCCCATTGAGCTCGCAGGACACGCCCTGCGGCTCGTGCTGCGGCTGCGCGCCTCCTTCCGTGTCTTCCGCCATCACGGCCCGCACCACGTCCGGCGGTGCCGCCATCGCGGCCGCGGGCCGCGGCGCGGTCACGGGGCCGGCGCCGCCAGTTTGAGCAGCTCCGCGCTCAGCGCCTCCCGGAACATCGGCTTGGCTTTCGACAGCGGCACCCGGTCCTGCGGCCGTTTCGGCCCGGCCAGACTCGGCTCCACGGTCGCCAGATCGAGCGTCACGGTGTCGGCGTACTCGGGGTCCGGCGTCGTATCGGTGCGGAACAGTCCCTGAGCGCGCGTATACGCCTCGACGAGACGAACCAGATGCGGATCGCGCGCCGTGAGCGTCATGTAGGCGAGCGTCTCGGAGTCGACGGGGAAGAATCCCATCGTGGCGCCATACTCGGGCGCCATGTTCGCGATCGTCGCGCGGTCCGCCAGCGACAGATTCGACAGCCCCGATCCGTAGAACTCGACGAACTTGCCCACGACTTTCTTCTGCCGGAGCATCTGCGTCACCGTGAGCACGAGATCCGTGGCGGTCGCGCCGGGCGGCAGTTGCCCGCGGAGCTTGAACCCCACGACCTCCGGCACCAGCATCGACAGCGGCTGGCCAAGCATCGCGGCTTCCGCCTCGATCCCGCCCACGCCCCATCCGACGACGCCCAGACCATTGATCATCGTGGTGTGCGAGTCGGTGCCAACGAGTGAGTCCGGATAGGCGAGGGTCACGCCCGCCGTCCGTCCGCGTGCAGACCACCGACGCCAGGTACTCGAGGTTCACCTGGTGCACGATGCCGGTGTCAGGCGGCACCACCCGGAAGTTCTTGAACGCGGTCTGGCCCCAGCGCAGAAATGCGTAGCGCTCCTGGTTGCGGTCGAACTCCAGCCCGGCGTTGATCAGAAACGCCGCGTCCGATCCGTACTCGTCCACCTGCACTGAGTGATCGATCACCAGGTCGACGGGCTGCAGCGGGTTGATGCGCCCGGGATCGCCGCCCAGCGCCGTGATCGCATCGCGCATCGCCGCGAGATCGACCACCGCCGGCACGCCCGTGAAATCCTGCAGCAACACGCGGCTCGTCCGGAATGCAATCTCCCGCTCCGGCGGATGCGCGACGTCCCACGAGGCCAGCGCCTCGATGTCGGCCCGCTTCACGAAACGGTCGTCTTCATTACGCAGCAGATTTTCGAGGAGCACCTTCAGGCTGAAGGGCAGCCGGTCGGCTGTCGCTCCCGGCACGCCGCGGAGGGCGTCCAGCCGATAGATGGTGTAAGCCCTGCCGTCGACATCGAGCGTCGCGCGGCTGCGAAACGAATCAGGATGTGGCATTGTGCGGTCCCCTGGCGACTTGCCAAGCGGAGCCGGCCGGATCGGCACCCGATCGGCGCGGCGTGGATCCCGGAGCCACTGCGCGTGGGACGCGCAGGCTGAGGAGAAATCTAGCGGGTGACTGGCGATTCGGGATCGGCATGGGCATCCTCCTGTTCGCCGGACCCAATGCGGGCATCTGTCTCACTTTCTCGTCTCGCTTCTCACCTTTTCCGCCGCTCCCATGCCGCTCTCACCGTCCCCTGCCCCGCTCGATCCGGTCACGCTCACCATGGATCTCGCTCGCATCCCATCCGTGAGCGGACAGGAGGGCGAGGTCGTCGGGTTCGTCGACGAGCTGCTGCGTGGGCGCGGATGGGAGGTGCACCGGATCCCGGTGTCGCCCGGCCGCGATGATGTCCTCGCGACGACGGGCGCCGCGCCAGTCCTGACGTTCTCGACGCACTTGGACACGGTTCCGCCATTCATCGCGCCCAGGCTCGATGGCGACCGCCTCTCCGGCCGCGGATCGTGCGACGCCAAGGGCATTGCCGCGGCGATGATCTGCGCGGCCGAGCGGCTGCGCGCCGAGGGCGTGCCGGTCGCGCTGCTGTTCGTGGTCGGCGAGGAATCGACGCACGACGGCGCCACCGCCGCCAACGATGTCACCACGACGAGCCGCGTGCTGATCAATGGCGAGCCCACTGAACGCATCCTCGCCACCGGCACCAAGGGCGCGCTCGTCGCCGTGCTCCGCACCATGGGGCGGGCGGCGCACTCGGCGTATCCACACCTCGGCCACTCCGCGACGCGCGACCTCGTGCAGCTGCTCGCCACGCTCGACTCCCTCGTGTTGCCCACCGACCCCGTACTCGGCCCCACCACCGTCAACATTGGCATGCTGTCGGGTGGCCTCGCCGAAAACGTGGTGGCGCCCGCCGCCGAAGCGCGGCTCATGATCCGGCTGGTCGGTCCGGCAGGCGTGATCGAATCGAAGCTGCGGGACTGGGCGGAGCCCAAAGGCAATCTCGAGTTCGCGCGACTCGTCCCGCCCGTGCACCTCAAGACGGTGCCGGGGTTCGAGACCGGCGTGGTCGCCTACGCCACGGATATCCCCAGGCTCACCAACTGGGGCACGCCATATCTCTTCGGCCCAGGCTCGATTCACGTCGCGCACACGGACCACGAATATGTGTCCGTCGCGGACCTGCTCCACGCCGTCGATGACTATGTGCGCCTCGCGCGCGCCGCACTAGCCGCCGCGGGCGAGTCCGGCGGATCGCCCACCGTTACGGCGGGGTAGGCTCGCTCTGCGTCGCCCGCGTCGCTGCGCGCGTCGCTGCGCGCGTCGCTGCGCGGATCGCTGTGGGCATCGCCGGTCTGCTCCGGCGCCGGCGCCGATGGCGCGCCCGCGGCGGGGACTGACGGCGCCGCCAACGGCTGATGATCGGCATCGCGGCTCGGCTGGTCCGTCGGAGAGACGCGCGCCGAGAAGATCGCGGATACGGTGTCGTTGGAGGTCGCGCTGATGGTGATCTGCGCCGGGAGGAATGCATCTCCGGAGCTTTCCAGCGACACCACGTGCGCACCCGGACCCACGCGAACGATGAGCGGCGAGAACCCGTACGTCCGCCCGTCAACGCGGACGCGGGCCGTGCCACCGCGCGCCAGGACGCGCACGAAGCCCGGCGCGTCGGGATCGGCCAGCCGGCTCCGCACGGGGAACAGGGTCCGGTCCACGGACACGGCCTGGCGATCGGCTGGCTGCGGGGCTGCGACCGGTGCCGGCGTCGCGGTGTTCACGGTGTTCACGGTGTTCGCATTGAAGGCGGTATCGGTGGTGGTCGTGGAATCCGGTACCGCGGCCACTGCACGCGCCGGCGCGACAGCTCTCGGTGGCGGCGTGATCTGCATGCGACGCTCGATGGCCAACGTCCCCGCGATCACCACCGCCGCCAGGATCACGAACGCGATGACCGTATACAGCACCATGCGCCCCGATTCTGTCACTGCCGCGACCGGCTCGGGCTCCTCGGCACGAGCCGCCATCCGCACCGACGTCCGGGTGAGCCCGGACACCGGACGCTTGCCCGCCAGTGAGTCGACGAACGCCGCCGCCGACGTAAACCGCTCCCCGCGCACTTTGGACATCGCGCGGCGGATCGACAGATCCACGAACGGTGGCAACGCCGGCTTGATCGACGATGCGTTCGGGACTTCAGCCGTCAGATGCAGCTTCATGAGATCCTGCACGCGGACCGTCTCGAACGGGCGATGGCCGGTCAGCATCTCGAACGCCACGACGCCCAGCGCATACTGGTCCGCGCGCGCATCGATCTCTTCGCCTCGCCATTGCTCCGGCGACATGTAGCCGGGTGAGCCGATCACGGCGCCCGACCCCAGCGCCGCATCGCCGGCGTTGATGCCGCGCGCGATGCCGAAGTCCGAGACCATCACATGCCCGCTGTCCCCGATCAGCACGTTCGCCGGCTTGATGTCGCGGTGCACGACGCCCTGGCCGTGCGCGTAATCGAGCGCCCGCGCGACTTCGCGCAGGATCTCGAGCGCGTGCTGGAAATCGAGCGCGCGATGCCCCGTGATCAGGTCCTCGACCGTGCCGCCGCGCACCAGACGCATCGTGTAGTACGCGACGGTATTGCGCTGGCCGACGGCGAAGATCGGGACCACGTTCGGGTGGTCGAGCCGCGCCGCCAGCTTCGCCTCGCGCTCGAATCGCGCGTACGCTTCCGGCGAGAGCATCGGATCGAGCGTGAGGACTTTGAGCGCGACTTCACGATCGAGCGCGACTTCGTGGGCACGGAACACGATGCCCATGCCGCCGCGTCCCAACAGCTCCACGAGGCGATATGCGTCGCCGATCGACTCCTGAATGCGGAGCCGGATGCGCTCGGCCTGCTCGGCCGGATGCGTGCCGGTGATCGCCGAGCCGCAGCGCGGGCACGCGGATGACCCGGATGCCACCGTCGCCCCACACCGCGTGCACGCCCCCGCCATGGGCGCCGGGGTGGTCACCGCCGCGTTGGATCGGGCGTAGGCTACCGCCGCCTCTCGGGAGTTACTCTGACTGCCGGTCACTGGACTCCGCGCGCCAAAGACGCCACCGCTCAGGGCCGCGTGCGACATCAGCGGAGGCGCGTGCAGGAACAGCCGAACGCGTTCCCACCAAGACGGCCTCAGCCGGTATGACGTCACGGTCCGGTCACAGTGCCCGAATACCGTTCGCCCCGCGCCCGCTGTTCAATTTTCGACGCCGCCTAACCGCTCACCCCACACCACGTTGCGCGGGCATCGCTCGCCGCACAGACTTCAGCCACTTTCCCGTTTCAGGAGCGTTGATGCAGGCACGTTGGCACCACTCGGCACGATCGATTTTCGGCGGTTTCGCGCGCACGACTTCCCCCACGTTGGCGCTCGGCGCACTGCTCAGCGCACTGCTCAGCGCACTGCTCGTCGCGGCGCCCGCTGCACTGACCGCGCAGGCACCCGTGGACCACTCGCCGGCCGTCGGCGACATGGCCCCCGACTTCACCGTTCCCGCATCCAACAACGGGAAAGTGCTGGCCAAGCCGTTCAAGCTCTCCGACTACCGGGGCAAGACCGTCGTGCTGGCGTTCTTCCCCAAGTCCCGCACCAGCGGATGCACGCATCAGATGGAGGCGTATCGCGATCGCTACGCCACGCTCTTCCACGGCGGCAAAGACGTCATGCTGGTGTCGATCAGCGCCGATGACGCGCCGACGCAAGCCTCGTGGGCCACGGACGAGAAGTTCTCCTGGACGTTCGCGAGCGATGCCGGCGGCGCCGTCGGGACCCAGTACGGCACGTTCAATCCCGAATACAAGCTGGACATGCGCACGCTCTACATCATCGGCCCCGACGGCAAGATCACGTACGTCGCCCGCCCGTTTAAAGAGATGGTGGAGACGTCCTACACCGACCTCGGCGCCGCACTGGACAAGGTCAAGGGCCAGTAATGGAGAGTCGCTCGATCGCCAACAGCCCCCGGAGTGTGAAACGGGCCGGCTGCATTGTCACCGCAGCCGGCCCGCATTATTTCGTACGGCCTACTGTTTCTACTTTCTGACTTTCGACTCTCTAGTCTTATCCCTACGCCTCGCCGTCTCCTGACACAGCTGTTCCAGGCCGCGGTCGCCGGCGCGCAACCCCGCGCCGCGACCCGCGACGCTGTCGCCGCGTTGGAGATCCCCGCAGCCGCCGCGGTCCGCGTGATCGCCCTCGGCAAAGCCGCACACGCCATGGCCGCCGGCGCCGTCGAGGGATTGGCGGACCGGCACCGTGAGCTCGCGGGCGGCGTCATCGTCGCACCGGCCGCCGCGACGCATCTCTCGATCCCCGCGTCGATCGCACCGATCCTCGCCACGCTGCGCGTCGTCGCGGGCGATCACCCGATCCCCGGTCCACACTCGCGGGCCGCGGCGGACGCGATCGGAGAGACGGTGGCCGAGGTCCGCGACGGCGATCACGTCATCGTGCTGGTCTCCGGCGGTGGCACCAGTCTGGCCGCCGCGCCCGCCGGCGACGTGCCAGGCTTCAGCCAGAGCGATCTGGCGGATCTCTACGCGGCGCTGATGACATCGGGTGCGGATATCACGGTGATGAACGCCGTGCGAAAGCGTTTCGCGCGGTGGGCCGGCGGCCGGCTCGCCGTCGCCCTCGCCCACGCCTGGATCCACTGTCTGATCGTATCCGATGTCGTGGGCGATGATGTCGCGTCGATCAGCTCCGGCCCGTGCGCCGGTGACCCGGTCGCCGCGCGCGACCTCGTGCCGGCGCTCGAGCGGAGCGGTGTCTGGGCGCGCCTCCCCGATGCCGCTCGCCAACACCTCGCCGCGGTCGCCCGCGGCGATGCGCCGGAAACACCCAAGCCCCATGGCGTAGCCTTCGCGCACGTCGCGACCCGGATCATCGCCCGCAACGCGAACGCGGTGCAGGCGGCGGCCGCCGCTGCCCGCAGTGCCGGGATCGACGAGGTCACCGTGTCCGAGCTGCCGCTGAGCGGCGAAGCGGCGATCGCCGGGGTCCGCCTCGCCAGTGAGCTCATGGCGCGCCAGAAACGCGCCCGCGGTCCTGACGCGCGGAAATCGAAGTGCGTGATCTGGGGCGGAGAGACGACGGTGACGTTCCCCGGCCCAGGCGCGCCATCGGCGGACGCGCTCGGCGGCCGCAACCAGGAGCTCGCCCTCGCGGCCGCCCGCTCGCTGGACGACGATGGGGAAGAGACGGGGCGGATCGCGATCCTCGCCGCCGGCACCGACGGACGGGATGGGCCCACCGACGCGGCTGGAGCGATCGTGGACGGGGCCACGTGGCGCACCATCGAGGCAGCCGGCCGCAACCCCGCCGCCGACCTGGCCTCCCACGCCGCCTACCGGGCGCTTGGCTCGGCGGGCGCCCTGCTCCAGACCGGCCCCACCGGCACCAACGTGATGGACATCGTGATCGGGCTAATTTTGTAGCCATGCACCGGACGTTCACCGTAGGTCTCGTCCAGGCGGCCGTCGGCGCCGACGCGAATGCGAATGTGCGCGCGGCGGTCGAGCACGTGCGCCAGGCCGCGGCGCGCGGCGCGCAGATCGTGTGCCTGCAGGAGCTCTTCAACTCCCTCTACTTCTGCAAGGCGCAGAAAGGCGAGCGCTTCGATCTCGCCGAGCCGATTCCGGGACCGACGACGGACATCATGCGCGCGCTCGCGCGCGAATTGTCTGTTGTGCTGATCGTCCCGCTCTTCGAGCGGCAGGCCGCGGGCGTCTACCGCAATTCGGCCGCGATCATCGACGCGGATGGCTCGCTCCTCGGCGCCTACCGCAAGATGCACATCCCGGATGACCCGCTCTTCTACGAGAAGTACTACTTCACGCCGGGCGATGCGACGCAGGATGAACGCGGCACGACGCCCGGCGCCGCCAACGGGTTCCGCGTCTGGGAGACGCGCTACGCGAAGATCGGCGTGCTGATCTGCTGGGATCAGTGGTACCCGGAGGCCGCGCGGATCACCAGCCTCCTCGGCGCCGACATCCTGTTCTATCCGACGGCGATCGGATGGCACCCGTCGGAGAAACAGGAGTTCGGAGCCGCGCAGGTCGAGGCCTGGCGGACGGTCCAGCGCGCGCATGCGATCGCCAACGGCGTCTACGTCGCCGCCGCCAACCGCGTCGGACATGAGCCGGAGCCGGGCACCGATGGCCTCGAGTTCTTCGGACATTCGTTCGTGAGCGACCCCTTCGGACGCATCATCGCCGACGCCGGCACAGCGCCGGACGATCCTGATCGCGACCTGCGACACGGCGGTCCAGGAAGACACCCGGCGCAACTGGCCCTTCCTGCGCGACCGCCGCATTGACGCCTACGCGCCGATCCTGCAGCGCTACATCGGGTGAGCAGGTAATGGCGTACCGCATGCCGGCGGAATGGGAGCCGCACGCGGCGACGTGGATCGCCTGGCCGCATCACGAGCCCGATTGGCCGGGAAAGCTCGACACGATTCCGTGGGTCTACGCTGAGATCGTCCGGGCCCTCGCACCGGCCGAGTTGCGTCCATGTGCTCTGCCAGGACGCCGCCATCCGCGACCAGGCCCGCACCGCCATCGCGGCGCACGGCGTGGCGGACGACGCCTACCAGCTCCACGTGGTCCCCACCGACCGCGTATGGCTCCGCGACTCCGCGCCCACCGGCGTGATCGGGGATGACGGAGCCCCCGCACTCGTCCGCTGGCGATTCAACGCCTGGGCCAAGTACGACAACTACGCACAGGATGCCAAGGTCGGCGATGCGGTCGCCAACATCACGGGATCGCCGCTCGTCGATGCCGCACGCCCCGACGGACGCGGGCCCGCGGTGCTCGAAGGCGGCGCCATTGACACGAATGGCGAAGGGATTGTGCTCGTCACCGAGGAATGTCTCCTCAGCGACGAGCAGATCCGGAACCCGGGCCTCACCCGGGAAGGCTACGAGCAACTGTTCCGCGACTACCTCGGCGCCCGCCAGACACTGTGGCTCGGCGCGGGATGCGCCGGCGATGACACCCACGGACACGTCGACGACGTCGCGCGCTTTGTCGCGCCGGACATCGTGGTCCTGGCATTCGAGCCCGATCCATCGGACGACAACCACGCCTCGTCCGAGGACAATCTCCGCCGGCTCCAGCTCGCGGGAGGCGATGAGGGCTCGCTGCAGATCGTCACACTGCCCTATCCGAGACCGGTGGTCATGAACGGGCAACGCCTCCCGGCCAGCTATGCGAATTTCTACATCGCCAACGGCACGGTCATCGTCCCGACGTTCAACGACCCGAACGACCGCGACGCGCTCGCCACGCTCGCCAGCGTGATGCCGAGCCACAAGGTCGTGGGCATCCACGCGGTCGATCTCGTCTGGGGATACGGCACCCTGCACTGTCTCACGCAGCAGCAGCCCGCGCCCGGCACCTCCGGACCGTAGTCGGTGGTGATCCACAGCTGGCCGCGATGGCGAGGACGCTCGCCGGCGCCGCGATAGTGGCGGGCGCGGTCACCCCTCCGCTCGCCAATGCGGCAGCCCAGGTGCGCCCCGTCGCCAATCTCGTGGTGGGCGATGGCGTCATGGTCCTCAAAGCAGGACCGGACAAGCATGTCTATGCCGGCGTCTCTGGCCCGGACACGCGCACCGCGACTCTCATGTTCGATGCGGGAGCGGTCGACGATTTCGTCGCCGATGCGCAAGTGCTCGTGGCGCGCGGGACACGCCCGCTGGCCGCGCACGCGTCCGATCGTCCCGAGATCCAGGAATCGGAGAGTACCCGCGCCCTCTCGGTGACGCGCCACATCGACCGCGTGAAGGGCGAGCCGGTCCTGAGTTATCACGTATTCGTCTCGGACGACAAGCTGAGTGGGTTCACGCTGGTGACGACGCCAGTGGAGATCAGGTCGATCCTCCTCGCCCTCCATCGCGCCGCGCGCGCCGCGTACGCCGCCAGCGCGCCGCCGCCGGACACCACGCATCACACGCATCGGCGGGCGCATGCCGCACCGCCTCCCGCGCCGCCCCCGAAGCCGCCAGCTCACCGCACAACCGGGAGCGGGTTGACGACGCTCGCGGGCTGATCGTCGCTGTTGCATGCACGTGCTCTGTGCGGTCGTGTACGCCGCGCTCATCCAGCAATCCGGCAGTGGGCCCGCCACCGCACCACCCGATGGGCCGCCGGGCCCTCTGGCCATCGTCGATCGTGTCGCCACGCACGGCCTGCAGGCCGGCGGATACCCTGGGATCGCGGTTCTGATCGGCCGGCCCGATACCACGCTGCTCGCACGCGGCTACGGGCACCTGGACTGGATCGCCGGCAGCGCGCCCGTCGACCCGGCGCGCACGATGTACGACCTCGCATCGCTCACCAAGGTTGTGGGCACCACGACGGCGCTCATGCTGCTCTACGACCGGCACCGCCTCGACCTCGATGCGCCCGTGAGCCGCTATCTGCCGCAATGGCGTGGCGGCGGGAAATCGCGCGTCACGATTCGCGATCTGCTCACGCATCGCTCCGGTCTTCCGGCGGGCCGGGAGCTATGGCGCATCGCGCGAACACCGGCCGCGGCGCGGCGCGCGGTGCTGGCGACGCCGCTCGCGTATCCCCCTGGCGAACGCTACGTGTACTCGGACCTCGGCGCCGACATCCTGGGTTTCGTGGTCGAAGCCATCACCCACGAGCCGCTCGACGATTATCTCGCGGAACACGTGTACGGCCGGCTGGGGATGCGCAACACCCGCTTTCGCCCCACTCGCATCGACGACCGGCGCGTCGCGCGCACCGAAGGCCCGCTCGGACGCGCCAACGACCGCAACGCCGTGGCCCTCGGCGGTGTCGCCGGACACGCCGGTCTCTTCGCGTCCGCGGGTGATCTCGCCATCCTCGCCCGCATGATGCTGCAAGGCGGGGTCTATCATGGCGTCCGCATCGTGACCGACTCCACGATCGAGCGCTTCACGGTCCGCGAGCGCGGCACGCGCGCACTGGGTTGGGATACCTGTGGCGGCGGCGCGAGTTGCGGCCAGTACATGGACACGACGGCGTACGGCCACACCGGCTACACAGGCACGTCGATATGGATCGACCCGAGCCACGATCTCTTCGTGATCGTTCTGGCGAACTGGGCCAGCGGTACGTATGAGCATCCCACCGGACCCGGCGCCATCCTCGCCGATGTTCGGGCCGACATCGCCGACCTCGCCGAGGCCACGGTCACCGACACGCATGCCGATTCGGTGGCACGACGCTCGGCCCTCCTGCTCCGCTCCGACGGGGCGCGCGGCTGGTAACAACCTCTGACCTGCGGCCTTCGCGGTCGGTACTTTGCACCAATGGACCACGTCGCTCCCCGCAACGATGACCGCGAGTCTCGCGACCGCTCCGCCCCGGTCGCCATTATCCTCCTGAGCGGCGGTCTCGATTCCACGACGCTCCTGGCCCAGGTGACCCGGGCCGGTTATCACGTCGTCGCGCTCACGTTTCGGTACGGACAGCGCCACCACCTCGAGGTCGCCGCGGCCGCGCGGATCGCGGCGGCGTATGGGGCCACACACCAGATCGTGGACATTGACCTGCGCGCCGTCGGCGGGTCCGCCCTCACGACTGACATCGAGGTCCCAAAGGACCGGCCAGTCGCCGCGATGCAGTCCGGAATCCCCGTCACGTATGTGCCGGCACGCAATACGATCTTCCTGTCCTATGCGCTCGCGTGGGCGGAGGTCGAGGGCGCGCATGATATTTTCATTGGCGTCAATGCGATCGACTGGAGCGGCTATCCCGACTGCCGGCCCGAGTTCATTGCGGCGTTCGAGCGCGTTGCCAACCTCGCGACACGCTCCGGCGCGGAAGGCGCGACGCCTATCCGGATCCGCGCGCCCCTCATCGGCATGACAAAGCGCGACATCATCATGTTGGGCCGCGCGCTCGGCGTCGATTACGGCGTCACCACCAGTTGCTACGATCCGGACCCGAGCGGCGCTGCATGCGGCCGGTGTGATGCCTGCCAGCTCCGTCAGAAAGGATTCCGGGAGGCCGAGCTCACCGACCCGGCGCCGTACCAGCACGCGTCGCTCACACCCCCGTGACACCGGGCGCGCCGCTCCAGTCACCTCGCGTATGACGTATACGGTGAAGGAAATCTTCTATACGCTGCAGGGCGAAGGCGCGCAGGCCGGACGGCCCGCGGTGTTCCTGCGGTTCACGGGCTGTAATCTCTGGACCGGGCGCGAAGTGGACCGCGCGACCGCCGTGTGCCGGTTCTGCGATACGGACTTCGTGGGCACCGCGGCGGATGGCGGAAAGTTTGCGGACGCCGAGTCACTGGCTGCCACCGTCGCCGCGCACTGGCCCGCTGGACAAGGCCGTCGATTCGTCGTGTGCACCGGTGGCGAGCCGCTCCTGCAGCTCGACCAGCCGCTGATCGACGCCCTGCACGCCAGGGCGTTCGAGATCGCCATCGAAACCAATGGCACGATCGAGCCGCCTGTCACGCTCGACTGGGTCTGCGTATCTCCCAAGGCGGACGCACCGCTCGTGGTCCAGCGAGGTGACGAGCTCAAACTCGTATTTCCCCAGGAACGCGGTGACCCCTCGCGATACGGCCAGCTCGGCTTCCGGCATTTCTTCCTGCAGCCGATGGACGGGCCGTCCGCTGCCGAGAACACGCGGCTCGCCATGGAATACTGCCTCGCGAATCCGCAGTGGCGGCTGAGCCTCCAGACGCACAAGCTCTTAGGGATCCGATGACCCTTGATCCGTCCGGGCCCGCGATGGAGCTGTTCGCCGAGTTCCGCTTCGAGGCCGCGCACCAGTTGCCGCACGTGCCGCCCACGCACATGTGCGCGCGCATGCATGGCCATTCCTACACGGTCCGCCTTACGATGGCGGGCCGCATCGATCCGCATGCCGGCTGGGTCATCGACTACGCCCGCATCGTGGAGGCCTTCGAGCCACTGCGAGTGCAGCTCGACCACCACTGCCTCAACGACATCGCTGGCCTCGGCAATCCGACGAGCGAGCACCTCGCGATGTGGATATGGGACCGGATGTGGCCGGCACTGCCCGGCGCTCCGATCCGTCGAGGTACGAGAGATGCTACATATCGGCTGCGTCTATCGTGGACCACAGTCGATCGTCTAGATTAACCGAAGATGCCATACAGTAGAGCTCGCCTTCTTGGCGCCGTCGCCGTGTCGTTCGTGCTCCCCCTCCAGCGGGCGCTCGCTCAAGTCGAGCTCCCGTCGGTACTCAAGGGGCATCCACGGACGGCGACGCCCATCCTCGACAACATCGCGCCGATCGCGATGCCCCCCGAGCTCTCGATCCACGCGATCGCCGCGCCGCATGGCGTACCCCACCGCGATCTCTCGGAACCCTTCGCGGCCATCTCGGCCGGCGCGCGGTCCTTCCGTGACTCGCTGGTGGCCCTCGCCCGGGCCCAGATCGGACGCCGATATCGTTTCGGTGGTTCCACCCCGGAACACGGCTTCGACTGCAGTGGACTCGTCCGCTACGTGATGGCCGCGCTCAAGATCGATCTCCCCCGGACCGCACACGAGCAGGCGAAGAGCGGACAGACGATGCCCCGCGACACGGCCCAGCTGCAGCCCGGCGACCTCCTGATGTTCGGCTCCGCGCGGCATATCTCCCACGTCGGTATCTACGTCGGCAACGGCCACTTCGTGCAGGCCAGCAGCAAGGCAGGCCGCGTAGTGGAAACCCCGCTCATTCGCCCGATGGTGCGCGGCGTCAAGCCGTGGCGGGCCGTGCGCCGGATAATGCCCGATTTCGGTATGGACTCGACGCTGGTGATACCCGAGTTGAGTCTCCCGGACGTGAGCGTCGGCGCGGGCTGACCGCGCCGCTGTCGCCTGACGGGGCCGCTGCGCCCTGTTCGAGAATCTGCCCGCTCGCCTTGTCGATGCGGGCACCCGTCGCGGGAAAATCCAGCCGGCTGAGTGAATCCACGATTACGCGCGCGCGATTCGTGGAATCCGGCATCACCATCCCCGCCATCGGCTGGCGCGTTGGACGCAGCACGGCGTCCGTCGCCTGCCCCGCTGAATCGAGTGTCACGCAGACGATCGCGCCACGATTCATCGGCGGCGCCATCCCGAACGGTCCATAGTTGATCAGGTTGCCCATCGAGTAGAGGATCAGCGCGTTGTTCCACCACTCGATGGCGCGCAGCACGTGCGGCCCGTGCCCGATCACCTCGCTCGCGCCGGCTTCGGCCGCTGCATGCGCGAACGCCACCGGGTTTCCGCGATCCTCACCCAGATACTGTTCGGACACGTTCAGTGTCCGCTGCGCCCCGCGCCCCTCGGCCCCGAAATGCGCGGTCACCACCACGCGACCATACCGGCCCGCCGCATTGCCGACGATGCGGCGAACGTCATCGAGATCGTTGACGCCAGGCGCGGACCACACGCTGAACCCCAGCACCGCAATCGTGTCCCCACGCGCCGTCACCGCGAGGGACGGGATCGTGTCGGCGCCGGTCACCAGTACCCCCGCGCTGTCCAACGCCGAGATCGTCGCCACCACGCCCCCGTGCCCGGCATCGTGGAGATGGTTGTTGGCGATGTTCGCGACCACGATTGCGCCGTCGCCGGCGAGACGCCGCATCGCGAGCGCGGCCGCCCGCGGCGAACGTAGCAGATAGCACGTCTGGCCATTCAGATCGCACTTCGGCGCGTCCACCGGTCCGTCGCCGATCGCACCCTTCGGCGTTGATGATCACGATGTCGGCGTCCTCGACCAGCGGACGGAGTGGCGCGACCAGCGCGTCGGGACGGTGCCGGATCCCGGCGGCGTCACCCGTCGCTACCGCGTTCCGGTGCGCCCACCCACTGTCGAGATTCGTGCCCAGCGTGACGTCGCCGCCCACGCAGACGCGTACGTCGTGCCGTGTGCCGCGCCCCAGTGTTACGGCCCGCGCGCCGCCCGAGGCCGTGACCACCACTGCGACGACCACGAGGACGAGGACGAGCGCGACACGCTCGCGTCAAGTGGCGTTTGGCGGTGCTTTCATCAGCGTGGGAAAGGTCCACGCGTAGTGGTGACCCGTGTTCATGATTGGCCGCCGCTGCGCCGCGAACGCCTCGTATTTGGGTCGCCGTATTCATTGGCCATCGCCTCGAAGAGATCATAGGGCCACCAGTCCTTGGCGCTCGGCATACCGGGGTTCTGGGCGTGCGGCCAGTTCGACGGATTCTGCACCCCCACGAGGAGATAGTCGAGTGCCGATTTGAGACGCTTTCCGGTCGGCGAGCTCCATTGGAAAAGATCCGGGCCGCCCCCTTCCTTGACGACGCGGGCCGCCGCAGTCATCGGCGCGAGCGCGAAGTAGGTGTACCAGATACCGCTCTGCCCACGGGCCGTCTCGTCCGGCAAATGGCCGTCCGGCGCCAACGCCTGATCGATGTGATGTTGGAGTCGCGCGGTCTCGGCCGCGAATCCCGCCGCGTCATCCAGATAGTAGTCCGCGGTCACCGCGCCAAACGTGCCCCAGTCCCCCCAGTTGTTGTTCCGGTCCTTGATCGGGTCCGTGGCTTGCTTGAGGTACACGGCCCTGACCCAGTTCTTGAATGCATCGCGGTCCGCGGCCGCCCATCCATCGTATCCGGCCAGCAGTTCGGCGCTCAGCACGAAACCGACGCCGACTTCCGCCATCGAGAGCTGGCTGTCACCCACGTTCGATACGCCGGTATTGCCATGCGCCCATGCGCTCAGAATACGCTGCGCCGTCGCGGCGTATGACGCATCCCCGGACAGCCGGAATGCGAGCGCATTGACGTACGCCGCGTCCGCATCATGCGTGACACCGCCCGTCGCGGCGAAAAATCCGGCGCGATCCTGGTAGAATCCCGGGACGGTGTACACCGCGATCACGTGTGGCTGCCACGATCGCAGCCGGTTTGCCGACGCCATCAGTTGATCATACGCATCCTGCCACGGCTGCTGATGCGCATGCACCTGCTGGATCACGTAGTTGATCTGCGCCTGCGTATAGAAGCCGCCTGGATGTACGCCAAACGTGCCCACGGCGGCCGCAGGCGCTGTCGCAACAACAGGCGCCACGCTGAGCGGAGCCATGATGGGCACCGTGTTTGGCGCCGCCATCACGATGGACATTGGGCGAAGCAGTCGGCCGCGGTGCCGCGTGACTTGCCACGCTCGCGAGCGACGCGAACACTGCGGCCGTCATGATTGCCCGGCTCGATCTCGCGGCGCCGCCGGGCCGCACCCGATACAGCGCGACCTCGCCGGCACTGTCTACTTTGTCGGCGTGCGCGTCGAGCTCCGATCGGGCGTGAGCGTCCTTCCCCGCGATGATCACGTAGTCGAAATCCGTTCCAATGCGCTTCCAGTCGAGCGGGAACATGCGATCAGTCCCCCATCGTTCGTCAGGGTAATAGAGGATGCTCGGCTCTCGGAAATGCCCGAAGAATTTGTGCGGGAGGCCAGGCGGATTCGTGTCGTAGCGCTCCTCTTCCGTGAGAAGCCCCGGGACGCGCCCCCCTCCATCGATCGTATGCCAGAGCGCGAAGTGCCGGTATGGCGACAGCCGCCGCTGCGGTTGCGGCTCCGCCACCAATGGCAAGAGTCGTGCGCCCGCCGGGACGGCGTCGAGCACCTTCTGATACACCTCGAGATCGGAATCGATCCGCCCGCCCGCCCGCCGAATCACCGCCGCATGCACGAGGCAGGCTGCGAACGGAATCGCCAGCCATACGCGCTGCGACCGCACCGGTCCCGCCGCGATAGCACAGAACGGCAGCAGGATCGCCGGCAGCAACCACCGCATGTCCACGAATCCCGCGCCGTCGAGCCGGTATGGAAAGACCAGGAATAGCACCACGAATGCCACCGCCGAGCCAAGCATCACGTCGAGACCGAGCGAGCGGCGGTTGACCGCGAGAAAACGGCGAGCGACAATCCGTATCCGGCCGCCATGACCAGCGTCTGCGCATGCGACAAGATGTAAAACGGGCTTGCGAGATTCTCCAGTTTGTTGCCAAGCGTGCGAAAATCGGGCGGGATCGGAGGCGACGGCGGCTCAGGGCCCAGGCTCAGGTGCCATACTGCCGAGCAGAGTCCGACGACTGCCGTCGCCGCGACCAGCGTCGTGAGCTTCGGCGTCCAGAGCGACCGAAGCGATGGACTCGACCACCCCGCATCCCGCCACGCGTCCCGGATGCCCGCCAGATACGCGACGCCCAGGACGACGAGTACCGACATCGCACCCGCCAGATGTACGAAGAAGACGAGCGCGAGCCCCAGCCCGAGTCCCACACGCGTGCGCGCATCGGTCCGGTCCCGCCGCGGCCACCACGCCGCGAGCCAGATCAGCGCCGCGCCAATGCCCGCGACGAAATTGAAGAAGCCGATAAGAAGATAGAAACTGAGACTGCACAGCACCGCGACCAGCGCCCACCCGCGCCGCGCTGGACAGGTCGCACGCACCAGGAGATACGTACCGGCGGGGATGATGCAGACCAGCAGGCAGGCCATCGCGCGGAAGGCGGAATGCGGTCCCAATACGTGCACGAACGCCACGCCAATGAGGTCGAGCACGATGTAGGGCGTCGGAATCAGACGCACGCGCACGAATGACGCAGGGGTCCCGAACCAGGCCCGGTCCATGAGGACGTAGCGAGCCAGATTGTTGGTCGAGTCCTGATACGGGAAATACCGCAGCGCGAACACCACGGAGAGCGTCGCCAGGAGCGCGACCAGAAGCAGCCCCTCCTCGAGATACGGCCAGCGCGGCGGAGCGGCCTCTGTGATTGGCGTCGCCATGCGGGAACGTACCGGACCGGCGGGCTCCGTCAAGCGGCCGCCACGGCTCGGCTACCAGGTATGGTCGCCGGCGCGCTACCTTCCACCGACCCACACCACACGTGACGCCCCTGCGATCTGACCGACCGGCCACACCAGTCGATCCCGCCATGCCGACGGCTTGGATCATCGCCGCGCTCATTGTGATGATGGTGGTCGGCGCCACGCTGCGCGCCTATCGGCTCGGCTATCAGAGTCTCTGGAACGACGAGATCGTCTCCTGGATCAGCGCCCAGGGCGGCCCGTTGACCATCGTCACACAGCGGGTGGAGAACAGCAACATTCCGCCCCTGTACTACCTGGTCGCGGGCGCCAGTCTTCCGCTCCATCGGGTACTGAGTGTCGAAGCCGCGCTGCGCGCCCCGTCGGTGATCGCCGGCGTACTGAGCATCCCGCTGCTGTTCGTCGTCCTTCGCCGATGGCTGAGCGAGCGCATCGCGCTCGCCGCCGCCGCCGTCATGACGATTTCGCCATTCCACGTGTGGTACAGCCAGGAAGCGAGACCGTACGCACTCCTGCTCCTCCTGTCGCTGATCGCGCTCTACTGTGTGCAACGCGCCCTCGACGCACCCGCACGATGGCAGTGGAAAGCCGCGACCGCGATCGCGACCGCATTGACGTTCTACTGCCATACGGTGGGCGTGGCGTTCATGGCATTCGTCGTGGTGTTTGTCGTTCTCGAGACATACCGATCGGCGCGCATGCGTCCGTGGCTCGTCACCTTCGCCGTCATGGCCCTCCTCTGCCTGCCCGGCGTCTACCGGCTCGTGAGCTTTCCACCCACCGAGTCGGCCGATAGTGGACGCAGCCTGGCGCCGATCCAGTTCGGCTACGCGCTGTGGAGTTTCGCCGTGGGATATTCATATGGGCCGAGCCTGGATGAACTGCATAGGCCGGACCGCTACGCCGTGCTGATGCACTCCGCGGCGACCATCGTGCCGGTCGGCGTCGTGCTCCTCGTGCTCACGGCCATTGGCGTCGCGACACTCATCCGCCGCTATCCGCAAGCCTCGCTCCCCATGGCCCTCTGGCTGTGCTTCCCGATGGCGTTTGCGGCCATTGGTGCACTGGTCACCGTGCATCCGTTCAATGTCCGGTACACGATCATTCTCGTTCCTCCCCGCGCTGGTGCTCATTGTCGTCGGTATCGGCGCCCTCCCGGGCCGGGCGCTCCCGCTGGCGGCGTGGGCGGGCGTCGCGATGGTCTGCGCCCTGTCCCTCAAGGGGTATTACGCCGACCCGCGCTACGCGCGCGATGACAACCGCGGCGCAGCCGCCTATCTCCTCGCCCACGACGGACCGGACGCCGTCGTCGTGGCCCACCGTGCCTTCACCGTCAAGGATCTCCGGTTCTACGCGCCGTCAATCGCGCACATCATGCCCTATCCACGGGCCCGGCGGCCCGGGGAGCACCTGACGCCGCAGGCGGAGCTCGACGGCCTCGCCGGCGAGCGCTCCCGCGTGTGGCTTTTCCTGAGCCGCGCCACTGATGACGAGAACGCGCCCATCATCGCGTACTTCAGATCACGCTTCCACGAGACGAATCGCTTCACGTCGTCCGGCGTCCAGCTCCTGGAGTTCTCGCGCGATTCCACGATGCCCGCCGGCGCCGCCGCCTCGTCGGGCTCGGGGGCCCAGCTGACCGGTATCGGCATCTTTCGCCTGCGCTATCCGGTCGGCTCTGAGACGTTCATTCGGGAGCAGGCCGGCGCTGACGCGATATCGGCCCACGGTGTTCACCCGCCAATGGGGCCCGGGCCCGCCCTCCGAGACCCCGGCCGTCGTGATCGGCGGGCGAGGGCGAAGTATCCCATCCCGGGCCGCCCGCGCGCTGTACGCCCTGACCGGCGCGCCCCGGCTCTTCGGAAAAAGAGCGGCGCTCCCCGAGGTGGGACTGATCCACGCCCACTTCGCGCCGGACGCTACGTACGCGCTGCCCCTCGCTGAATGGCTCGGCGTGCCGCTCGTGTCCACGTTTCACGGCTGGGATGTGACGGTCGCCGACCGCGCGCTCCTCCGCGAGCCAAGTATCACGGTCGCGCATTATCTGTACGGCCGTGCCGGCTCCGCGCGCGCGGCGCCGCATTCATCGCGGTATCCGATTACATCCGCGACCGGTTGCTGGCCCTCGGATACCCCGCCGATCGGGTCGTCCGGCACTACATTGGGGTCGACGTCGACAGGTTCACGCCGGTGAGCGGCCCCCGCCCCGAGCGCTACGTGCTCAACACCGCGCGCCACCGCGAGCAGAAAGGGATCGATACGTCTGCTGCGAGGCTTCGCCCGCGTCGCGGCCCGCCACCCCGATGTCACGCTCGTCCAGGTCGGCTCCGGCGAAGACACGGCAGGGTTGTACCGATTGACCGCGTCGCTCGGACTCACCGGCCGCGTGCGATTCCTCGGTGCACTGACCCACGACGCGGTCCGCCAGCTCACCCAGCACGCGACCGTGTTCGCCCTGACTGGGCAGACGACGGACACCGATCAGCAGGAAGCGCTGGGCCTCGTGCTCAACGAGGCGAGCGCCTGCGCCGTGCCGGTCATCGCGACGCGGCACGGCGGCATGCCGGAGGCCGTGCGCGACGGCGAGACGGGAATCCTCGCCGCCGAACGCGACGACGCCGCGATTGGTGCCGCGCTGGACACGCTGCTCGGTAACCCGGAGCTCGCGGCCCGGATGGGCCACCAGGGACGCGCATTCGTCACCGAGGTCTTCAACCTGCGCACGCAGACCGCCGGGTTGGAACGCCTCTACGATCGCGTCATGGCGGAGAAGCGGCCGTAGCGCCCGGGACGAGATGGTCCGCCAGCCGGAGCGCCATCGCCACGACCGTGAGCGTGGGATTGGCGTACCCGCCCGTCGGGAACACGGAGCTGCCGGTCACGTACAGGTTGGGCACCGAGTGCAGCCGGCCATCGGCGTCCACGACGCCGGTCTTCGGATCGGCATCCATGCGCGTGGTACCCATGTGATGCCAGCTGCCCGTGATGCGCTGCGCCCACGCCATTCGGGGTCGATCGGCATGTGCAATTTCCCCGCGCCGGTCGCCGCCAGTCCGTTTCCGATCGTCTCCAGACTGGTGCGAATGTTGACGAGGTCCGCGCGGCGCACCTGCCAGTTGAGTTCTGAGACCGGCATGCCCAGCCGATCGCGCTCGCGGACGATCGTCACCCGGCTCTCCCGGTTGGGCGACTGCTCCCCGCGTCCCATGATCTCGTAAATCCGCTCGCCGCGCTGCGGCAGCGCATGATTGAGCCGGGCGCTCGCCTCCTGCGTATCGCGCGCGAGTTTGTCCACCACCCGCAGCCCGAAGCCGACGGCGCCGCCCCGCGCGATGGAGACGCCGTGCAAGGACCACTGGTCGTGACGCTGGGACTGATGGTAGAGCACTTTCGAGACACTGCGGTAGCGAGGCGTGAAGAAGACCGCGCTGAACCCGTACGCGCCACGCGCCTGCCGGATCGCGGGCGCCACGGTGAATCCGCCCAGTGGCCGCTGCACGCTCCGCCTCCCCTGCGTGTACAGTGACAGGTTCGCGTCCGGCCGTTGCGGCACGAAACACCCCAGCCGGACATGCAGGTGCTCCATGAAGAACCGCCCCACGAGATCGTTCTCGTTCCCGAGGCCGGCCGGTCGCATGGCGTTCGACGCGAGCAGAAGCCGCGCGTTCTCGATGCCACCCGTGGCGAGCACGTAGGTCGTCGCATCGACGCGGAACGATCCACCGGACAGGGTCGCGACGCGCGCTCCCGTCACTGGACCACCGTGCTCGCCCCCCAGGAGCTCCACGACGTTGGCGGAGAGATATCCCTGGATGTTGGCTGCCGCCTCGAGCCCCGCACGGTAGGTCAGCCCGAATCGCGTCGGGGGGCTGAACTGATAGACCACCGTGGCCAGCGTTGGATGCGAACCCGCGAGACGCGGCCGGTACGGGAGCGGTGGCCCGTGATCGATCTCTCCCTCCGTCACCGCCAGTTGGCACATCGCCCTGGCCGTCTGGTAGTGGCGGGTGAGATCGTCGTGGCGGAGCGGCCACCCGCTGCCCGGCAGCCACGGACGCGCCTCGAAATCCGCGGGCTCGAGCGACCGGCACCAGCCACCCCATCGCTGGGTGCTGCCGCCGAATGTGCGCACCCGGCACCCGTCGAGCGGAAAGTATTCGCGCCCGACGTTTGGACCCCGATACAATGCCTGGATCGCGGGCGTTGGCCAGAACGAGCCGCTCTCGAGGAGGATGACCCGCACCGGCCGGTCGCGTAGCGCCCACGCGATCGAGATTCCCGCCGCACCGGCGCCGATGATGCACAGGTCACCACGGACGACCGAGTCCGCGGGAACCTCCCGCGCATTGCTCAGCATAGGCCGCTCAGCATAGGCCGCTCAGCACACATTGCTCAGCACGCGTCGCTCAGCGCACGCTGCTCGGCACCATCACTCGGCACTCGCGTCACCGGTCCCGGGAGGTAGCCTGGCCTACCCGCCCACGTCGTCCGGCGCCGCGCTCCGGAGGCCGAAGTGAGCAAGGAGGACCATGATGATGAACGTGCTGACATGACTCTCCGGGAGCGCCTCGGGCAGGGTGTTCACCACGTACCACATCAGCATCGCAACCGCGAACAGCGCCACGGTGGTGTGTGTCGCGCGATAGCGGCGAACCGCGGCGGCGAGACCCGACAGCAATGTCGTGGTGAGAAGCGTCAGACCGATGATGCCGGTCGCCAGCAGTGTCTCGAGATACCCCGAATGCGCCTGCGTGATCACCCATCCACGCTTGACCGAGACGATGGCGATATGGTCCGGTGTCCAGAACGAGTCGAAACCGTATCCGAACCACGGATGGTCGCTCGCAAAATCGAACAGGTCGGCCCACAGCAGCGTGCGTCCGCTCAACGTCGATGGGTCCTCGTTGTCCCCCGATCGGCCAAGCAGCATCGCATGCTGGGCACCGGTCAGGACGTCAGGAGCGAATACCACCGCCGCGAACGCGATCGCGGCGACCAGCACACCGATGGCGACGAGCTTGCTGCGCTTGATCGACAAGGCCCCGCAAAATCCGGCCGCCAGCAGCAGACTCGCCACTGCCGTACGCGACTTCGTGAGCAGCAGCATCACGACCCCGAACATGAGCAGCGCAATCAGCGGCCCGCGCCGCCCGCCCAGCCGGATGGCGGCCGCACACGCGATGATGAGACACGCCGCCTCGATCCCGTGCAGGTTGGGGTTCGCGAATCCCGTGAACCGCCAGCCCGCCGCGGCCGGGTGGAATTGCCCGCGCGCGATCGAGCCGCCAAGTCCGAGCACCAGGGATGTCGCATTCGCCCAGAGCGAGAAGTACAGGAGATCCCGGATGGTCCATGCCTGCGCGAACGCCCATGCCGCGAACACGATGAGCAGAAAAACGACGATGCGCCGGCTGGTGATGCTCGGGTCAGAGGCCCACAGCATACTGGCACCGGCGAGGCCGACGTAGAGCAACAGCAGAAGGGGAAGGATGCCGCGCTTCGCCACCGGAGGCACGCTCCCGTGCTCCACCCGCATCGCATGGTGCGCGTACGCCTTGTGCCTGCGCGCCCGGCTGAGACTCAGCGCCGCGACCAGCGCCAGCCCGAGGATCGCAACCCGTCGGAGAGGCGATCCGCTGGATACCCCGGCTGCCGTCGCCGCACTCGCTGCCGCCACGCTCTGGTCACCACCAGCGTCGGCCGACCGCGGGATGCAGGGAATACGGCCCCATGAGGGCGAACAGGACAAAGAGCACGGGATACACCAGCCACACCCGCACCGCGAATGGCCGCACGGACCAGGGGTGCGCCCCGGACTGCCCGAGCGTCGACGCCTGCACGGGCGCGCCAGGGCTAGCCCATTGTGGTACCGTCATGCGTCACCTCCCGGGCGACGTCGCAGCCAAGCAGCAAGGACCAATCCCATCACGTACCACGGCTCGATCAAATACCGGCGCCACAGCCGGCCAGGCTCGGCGGCAAGCCGCCACAACCACTCGAACCCGAACGACGACGCGCCACGCGGCGGGGTCGGCACGACGCCCGCCACGTAGTCCATGGCCGCACCGGCCATGAGCGTCGCGTTGGCGGTCAATGCGCCTCGGTTCGCCCGGACCCAGTGCTCCTGGCGAGGCATCCCCATCCCGACGAGCAGGACGTTGGGGCGAAACGCCGCGATCCGCTCGAGCACGGCGGTCGTCTCGGCACTCCCCGGTGTGGCATCGAAGTATCCGTGCGCACCATCCAGGATCAGCCCGGGATGCGCAGCCCGCAACGTCGCGGCCGCGGTCTCGAACACCCCCGGTGCGCCCCCCAGCGAAAACACACGCCAGCCGTGTCGAGCGGCGTCGGTCATCAGCGGCCCGATCCAGTCGTTGTACGTCACGCGATTGGCGCGCGACAGCGGCACCCCCAGCAGGCGGCCCAGCAGGATCACCGACATCCCGTCGGCGTGCGTCACGTCGGCCGTCGCGTGGAACGCGCGCAGATCCCCGTCGCGGGCGCAGAGATAGAGGCTGTGCAGGTTGTGGTTCGCGATCACGATCCGGCTACCGCTGGCGATCGCATCACCAATGCACGCGTTGAGACGCGGGATGTCGTACGCCCCGACCCGGATGCCAAGCATTGAGTATTGCGGTACCGGCGGGGGCGCCGCGCGCGCGCCGCCCGCGGTAGCCGGGGCAATCACGGGAGTTCCAGGGCGACGCGCTGCGCGGATTCGACGATCATCCGGCACCGCGCGGTCCAGCTGTGCCCCTGCTCGATCAGCTGCCGGGCCCTCGCGCCCATCGCGGGCAGCCGCTCGCGCGCCACGTACGCCCGGCGCAGTGCCTGCGACAAGCCATTGGTGCTGCCCGCATCGAACAGATAGCCCGTCTCCCCGTTCACGACCAGATCCACCGCGTCCGCCACGGCCGAAGAAATGATCGGCTTCGCCATGGCCATGTACTCATAGAGCTTGAGCGGAGACCGGAACACCGCGCGCCCCTGGATGTCCGTGTGCCCTGAGTACCCCACGTCGCCGCTCGCGATGATCGCCGGCACGGCTTCGCGCGAGACGGTGCCCGAGGAATTGCACGCACTCGGCCAGCCCGAGTTCGGCCGCCAGCTTCTCACAGTCCCGCCGCACCGGCCCATCGCCCGCGATCACCGCGTGCAGCGCGAACCCGTCCTCCTCACGCACCGCATGGATCGAACGCAGCAGCAGATCGATCCCCTGCCACGGCTCGAGACCGCCCGAATACACGATCGTGAACCCCTCGAACGTGCGAGGAGCGTCCACCCGCGGCTGGAAAAAAGTCGTGTCCACTCCGTTCGGCACCACCACGACCTTGTCGGCCGGCACGCCGAGCCGCTCGGTCACGAGCGACTTGAGCGGCTCGCTCACGCACACCAGCATCGCGCAGTCCAGATACGCCTGGCGCTCATGCCGGCGCGCGAGCGAGGTCAGCACGAGGCTGTTCCGGTCGACGCGCGCCTCCTCGGACTGCATCTCGTTCGTCTCGAGGATCCACGGGACGCCCGCCCGCGCGAATGGCCGCCCGAGTGCCTGAAACACCGAGTACCGCTCGTAGACCCAGTCGACCCGCCCAGCGAGCGTGCGCCACGCCGCGCGCGTGTTCACCGGCGCGAGCCCGATCCGCGTCATGTCCGCGAGGAGCGCCCAGTGGCGCCCTTTGCGCAGCCACTTCCCCGCGTCTCGCGCCACGACGCCCGGCGACCGGTCCCCGATGATGAAGGGCTGCACGGACCATCCGATGCGCTCGAACCCGGACATCACGCCGAGGATGTGCGCGCGCGGACCGCCGATCTCGGCGTCACGACGGGTCGACACGCGAGGGGCGCCGGACAGATACCCCAGCCGGCGCACCTCCCCACCGTTTGCGAGGCCGGGCGCATGCCCGTTGCCCTCAGCGGGCGAGGTGCCATGGTCACACTGCCGTTCGCGTTACCGTTGACGGCCGCCCTCACACCGCCGCCGCTCATGACGCGCCTCCCGCCACCGCCATGACCGGCGCCGGCGCTGACCCCGCCCGGAGCCGGTCTTCCTGCCGGCAGGCCGCCAGCAGCGTCCACCACAGCGCGACGGCGAGCAACCCGTCCGATCCGAGGCTCGACCATGCGGCGCCTCGCCACGACGCCAGGAGAATGAGTGGGACGTTGGCGCCGATGTTCAGCACCGGCGATAATCACCTGCACGAGGGTCCGGCGCCCCTGATACCCGGCCCCGGTGAGCGCGTCGGCGGCGAAGTAGTGAATGGTCTTGAGCAGCGGAAGGAGAGCGAGCAAACGGACTGCCCCGACACTTGCGCGATAATCGGCGCCGAGGAGCCGCGGAAGCTGTGGTGCCAGAAGATACAACACCATGCCCGCAACCGCCGCGTATGCGCCCGCGTACGGCAACAGTTTCCGCGACACCGCCAGGCTCTCGCGCGCGCCCCGCGCGCCCTGCTGAAAGAATCGCGGATACAACGCCGCCAGCAGCGACCGCACCGGCACGAACGCCACGTCGATGAGCCGGTACGCGGCGCTGTAGATACCTGTCGCCTCGAGGGTCGAGAGACGAGCCAGCATGGACTTGTCGATGTCGTTGTAGATGTTCTGCGCCGACAAGCTAGTCGCAAAGTACATACCTTCGCGGAGCTCTTTCAGCGGGTACCCGATCACGCGCTCCGGGCGCCCCAGCTCCCACCAGGTCACGGCGACCGAAATCGCCGCGCTGAGGGCCGAGCTGCCGAGATACCAGAGGGCCCACCGCGAAGGCGTCGGGTCCCCAATCGCCAGAAACAGCCCCGCCGCAATGAGCCGCGATACGGAGATCAAGCAGCGGGAATTGCGCGGTGCGCGAGAGCCGCTCGTGCGCCTGATACGCCTGCCCGTTGATGTCGAGGATCCGCGAGAACAGCAGGTCCGCCGCCATCACGCACACGATCAGCTGGAACGGGATCGTCGGCGGCAGCACCAGCCGCGCACAGGCCAGGATGAGAATCCCCAGCACCACCGCCCGAAATGATCGTCGTGGAGAGCGCGCCGCCCCAGTACCGCTGGAAATGCCGCGGATCCCGGGCGACGTGCTTGATCATCAGGTTGCCGGCGCCCAGACTCGCGAATGGAGACGCCAGCGCGACCAGCGCCACGGCACCCGCGAACGCCCCGAGTCCATCCGGATGCGAGCGCCCGCGCCACCACCACGAAATACGACGCGCCCAGCGCCACCCGGCTGCCCTGGCCGACCGCCATCCATGCCGTGTTGCGCGCGAGCGTGCCGCGCCAGCGAGGGCCAAGCCACGAGGCCCACAACGGCGTCGCTGGCTCGGAGACAGGCCCTCCGGACCCCGGAGGGCCGGAGGGTGGGTCAAGGGGCATTGGTGCTACAGACGGACGACGAGGTTCGCCAGGCGCCGCCAGCGCTCAGGCAGCCCCGCGGCCCCAGAGAACGGCGGGGACGGTCTTGGCGAGAATCTGCAGATCGAGCCCGAGCGACCACCCGTCGATGTACTCCAGATCGAGCAGCACCCACCGGTCGAACGCCAGATCGCTGCGGCCGCTGATCTGCCACAGTCCGGTCACGCCCGGCGGCACGCTGAACCGCCGCATGAGCCACGACTCGGAGAACTTGTGCACGTCACGCACCGGCAGCGGCCGCGGGCCCACCAGCGACATGTCGCCACGCACCACGTTGAACAGCTGCGGCAGCTCGTCGAGCGACATCCGCCGCAGCAGACGGCCCACCCGCGTGACCCGTGGATCGTCGCGGATCTTGAACACCGGCCCCGTCGCCTCGTTGCGCGTCTCGAGATCGGCCTGCAGCGCCTCGGCACCGATGACCATCGTGCGGAACTTGTACATCGCGAACCGGCGCTTGTTCAGCCCGAACCGCTGCTGGCTGAAGATCACCGGACCGGGTCCCGACATCTTGATCGCGATCGCCACGACCAGCATCACCGGTGCCGCCAGGACCAACCCGACCGAGCCGCCGATCAGATCCATCGCCCGCTTCACCAGCATGCGGTGGTCGTCGGTCACGACGTGCATCCGCACGACCGGGAAACGCCCGGTCTGCTCGTAGCTCGGGCGCCCCAGCGACGATTGGAACACGTCGGCGAGATACGCCGCACGCACCCCGAGACGCTCACAGAGCGCGATCGTATTCTGGATCTTGCCGTAGCACGACTTGATCGGGAGCGTGATCAGCACGTCGTCGATCACGTGCCGCATCAGGATCCCTTCCAGATCATCCAGCGTGCCGATCATGCGCTCCGCGATCTCCTCGGCGATCGGATCGGGATTCGTGTCCACGAACCCGTAGATCTGTACCGCGTCCTCGGCGTGCGCATACAACTCGTGATACAGGCGTTGCGCGCGAGGCCCGCTGCCGACGATCAGCACGTTGCGGATGGCCGCCGCCGGCGAGGGAGCGGCCGCCAGCCAGACCAGCCAGCGCAGGGCCGCCAGCGTCACCACCGCCACCGTCACGAAGTATCCCACTGAGATCGGCCGCACCGCACCCGTCGTACTCGCCATCGGGAACAGCACCAGCGGTATCCCGCCCACGAGACACGCCGCCACCAACCGCATCGCGTACAGCATCGGCTCCTCGAGCCGGCGCTCGTCGTACATCCCGAACATCGTCAGGCTCGCGTGCAGAACCGCCGCGAAGCCGGCCAGCAAGAGCAGGTTCTTGACCGTCACCCGCATGTTGAGGAAGCCCGCGATGCTGGCCGCCCCGGGGTGATTGGAGTTCGTGAGGACGAAGACGCCCACCACGGCACCCAGCACCGCCGCCACGTCCAGATACCGGCAGGCGTCGAGCATGCGCTGGGTCGCCCGCGCGGCACGAGGCGGCAGCACGCCAAGGCGCGCGGCCGCCGCAATGCCACCGCTGTACGCGGTGGCAAATCGGTCTACGGGGCTGCCCTTCACCTTGGCGTCGCCGTTCATCGACGGCGCCTGGGGTTTGGGGGGTGCCTTCAGGGCGGGTCCGGCTGGCGCGATCACTGCAAGACCTCTAGGCCTCCGCCATGTAGTACTTGTCCCGATGCCCTTGGAACCGGTACGCTCCATCGTAGGCCGCGTCCCGGTGGAAGTCGATATCGTTGAGAACCGCACCGAGTACGGGGGCCCGTACGTGGCGCAACTGCTCCATGGCGAACATCAACGCCTGCACGGCCGTCACGCCCGAGCGGACGACCACCACCACGCCGTCGGCGTGTGCCCCGATCAGCGCCGCGTCCGTCACCACGTTGATCGGCGGCGAATCGATGATGATCGTGTCGTAGTGCCCCTTGAGACGCTCCATCAATGTCCGCATGGCCGGCGAATCGATCAACGATGCCGGATTGTGCGGCAACGCACCCGTCGTGAGATAGTGGAGCGAGCCCGCCCGGCCGAGATCCACCCGGCGGAGCGCCGCTTCCACTGACGTCGTGCCCTGCAGAATGTCCGACAATCCCGGCTCGCGATTCGACCCGAACACACGGTTGATCACGCCGCGCCGCATGTCGGCATCCACCAGCAACACTGAATGCCCGCGCTGGACCAGCGTCACCGCCAGATTCGTCGCGCTCGTGGTCTTGCCGTCGCCGGACAGTGGGCTCGTGAAGACGATCGTCTTGAGCTCACCACCCGGGTGAATGAACGCCAGGTTCGTCTGCAACGTGCTGTACGCCTCGGCCACCGCGTTGCGAGCCGATGGATCGGTCACCAGCACGCTGTCGGAACCATTGCCATTGAGATGCGGGCCAGTGAACGACGAGCGCCGCTTCCCACCCAGCCGGCGGCGGCCGCCGGTTCCCGGCGGTCCAAGATCCTCCGCCAAACGCAGCCGCGACATGAACTCGTCGCCCAGATTGATGCGCGGGATGAGGCCAAGCACCGGCGAGCCGGTCGCCGCCAGCACGTCTGCACGCGTATGGATCGTGTGATCGCGCGCTTCCCGGGCCAACGCCAGGCCGATGCCCAGCATCATCCCGAGCACCAGCGCCGCCGCCATATACAGCGCGGGACGCGGCATCACCGGCTTGTGCGGGGTGACGGCGGGATCCATCACGTACACGCTCGGATCCACGACCGCCGCGGAGACCTGCGCTTCCTTGAGCCGCGTCTGCAGCGTCGTATAAATGTCTTCGAGTACTTTCGGCTGGCGCGACAACCGCGCCAGCTGGATCTCCTTCGCCGGAATCGAACGCATCCGGGCGGTGGACGTGCGCAACACGCTGTCGTCCGCCGTGACCTGGTTGTTGAGGCCCTGCAGGTAGGTCTGGCCGATGAGCTTGAGCTGCTGGTCGATCTGATCGATGCGGGAGGTCAGGGTCATCACGTCCGGATCTTTCGCCGTGCGGCGCTGCAGCAGCGCGGTCCGCTCGTCCTCGACCGTCGCCAGCGAGGCGAGCAGTTCCGACGCTGCGTTGTTCTTGAGCAGGGTTGGGAACGCGATCAGGCGGCGGTACGGCGACGGCTGGTCGGGGCGCTGCCGCGCCGCCTGCGCCGTCACATCCGCCATCAGCGCCTGCAACGCGTCGCGCTCCGAGCCCACCGTGTTCCGGTCGGCCTGCAGCTCCGCCAGGTGATTGACATCGCTCGTCGCTTCGTCGTCGAGACTCACGATGCCGTTCTGCGTACGGAACGCCTCGAGCTCGGCCTCCGAGGCCGCGAGTTGGCGCTGCACGCTGTCGAGTTGCTGCGCGAGCACATTCGCGGTGCTCTTCGCTTCGACTTTGTGCTGTGCGTCACGATCGTTGATGAAGAGACTCGCCAGCACGTTCGGCACGTCGCGGACGAGAGCCTTGTCGGTGCCACGGTACGTGAGCGTCAGAACGTTCGCGTCCCGGTCCGGACGGTCTACCTTCAACGACTTGGTGAACCGCTCCCAGGTGACATTGCGGCCCATCACATTGAGCGTGAACTGATCCTGGGTGACACCAGGCGCGACAGTCACGGTCACCCCGGGCAACGCGATCGCGCCGCCAGGCTTCACGACGCCGATGTCCTTGTCGGCGCCCTCATCGTGCACGGTGTACGACTTGTCCGCCTGCTTCAGCGTGAACGTGAACTCCCCGGAGTCGTCGGCCGGCGCAACCTTGATCGCGCTCAACAGCGACGCGCGCGGCACGCGTACCGGACTGGTGACCGCGCGAAGTTGCAGCGAGTCGATCGTCGCCTCGCCCAACCGGCGGCTCTCGAGCGCGGCCTGCTCCGTGCTCACCTCACGGTCCTGGCCGATGTGCGTGACCAGGTCGGGAAGATCGACCTTGGTATCCTCGAGCCGGACCGCCGCCACTGCCTCCCACCGCGGTGGGAACCAGGAACGTGAACAACCCAACCGCAACGACCATGATGATCACGCCGGTCGCCACGGTCCACCGATGCCGGCGGACCAGACTCCAGAGGCCGGCAACCGTCGCGGGATCGACCCGGCCGGGCCGGTCGATCGCCGCGAGCGGAACGTGCGCCGAGACCACTGGGACCATCGGCGCGCCTTGCGGCAGCATGGGTTGTGAAGGCGGTTGGCCGTCGTTGAGCAGCATGTCAGTCAGTTGGTAAAAGCCTGGCGGATCTGGCCAGTGGATGACAAAAGTGGGAAGTGCCTTTGAGAATGACGATCAGCTTGAGAATGCCTGGTGCAAATACCTGTATCTGGAGAGTCACGGTCTTGCCGCGCCCGAATGCACGCCCTAATGCACAATGACTGTTGTGGTGATCAGCACGGCCGCCCCAATGATCGCGCCGACGATGTACCCGTTCCGGGATACCCAACTCGCGCTCCGGAAGGAACAGCTCATCGCCCGACCGGATCGCCAGCGTCCCGACATTGGTCCGCTGGTCGAACTTCACCCGCGTCCTCTTGCCGCCGCGGATCACATCGACTTTGTCCTGCATACCCGTCGGATCGGCGCCACCCGCCAGGGCCAGCACGTCGGCGACCGTCATGGTGGGATCGATCGGATAGAGGCCCGGGTTCTTCACCGCGCCAATCACCGTGACCCGGCGCAACATCGTGACTTCGATCGACGGATCCTTCAGATACTGCGAGTACGTCCCGATGAGCATCCGGCGCAGCGAATCCGTCGTGATGTCGGAGACGTGCACCTGCCCGATCTTTGGGAAAACCGAGAAGCCGTGTTCGTCGACCTGGAAATCGCCCGAGAGATCAGGCTCGCGCCAGATCTTGAGCCGCACCAGATCGCCTGGATAGAGAATCGCGTTCGCCATGGCGTCCGACGCCGGAGCCGCGGGGTCGGGCGGCCGGTTGGCCTGCATTCCACCCGCCGGCGCCGGCGCAGGCGGCGCCGGGGGCGCCGCCTGCGATGACGAAGTTTGCCCACCCGCCACCGCGGGTAGCACCGCGCCGCACATCAGGGCGATCATGATCGCGCCGAGCGCAGTCACCACGAACGGCGCCCCGTGACGGACGCGCGTTCCCGCGCGGCCCGCGTCACGAAACGCGCCGCTGCGCGCTCGCCGAGATACCGAATATCCTCTTGCCGCCTTGACGAATTGCACGTGCTACTCCCTCAGCAGTGTGACGCCGGTCTCGTACCCCGCCCGCTGACGGCTGGTACGCCCCTCGGCCCCCTGGTAAGCCAACTGAACTGCCCCGCCGCCTGCAGACGCCAAGGCATGCGAGGCCGCGGCCCCCAGAGCCGCAAGTCTCGCACCGTCTGGCGCACGCGTAACTAACGCCCCAAATAGGGTTACAGGCTGTGACGTACATCACTGTTCTGGGTCTTTTTCGACACTCAACTTCGCTTTCCGGCCCACGAGCTGGCCTCGAATGACTGGTATGCCCCCTCAAGGAGCACACCTTCCGTTGCACGCCGGCCACACCCGCCAGCCGCCACCAGTGCGAAGCTACGCGGGGACCGCCGCCCGGGCGCGGCGAACGGCTGATTTCCTCGCGCATAGCCCTGCCCTCTGGGGACATTTTGACCGGATGCACGGCGCGAATCCCACGCTGAAAAGCTCGCCGCCCCCGATGGGCACTGGCGGGCGGAATTGGATCCAGACGTCCGGTTGCCCCGGATTCACGTTGATGTCGAGCAGCTGGTGCCCGATCGCCTTGGCTCCCAGCCCCAGCAACACGTCCTCCTCGACCGTGAGCGCGCGGTAGTCCGGCGGCATGTCGAGGAACCCCGCGTCCCGCAGCGCCCGGAGCGTCGTGCCGTGCATGCCGCTCAGCGCCCCCAGCACATGCTCGCCGAACTGATAGCCATTCCGCCGGGCAGCGGGAACGAATGAGGCCCAGAACGGCCGCCCGACCCGCACCGATTGCCGGTCCTTATGGACGCCAATCGGCAGGAGATCGAGCAGCATGTTCCGGCCCGATGCGCCCGAACTCGCGAGGCGAACCGGTCGGCGATGTCCGATAGGCCCCCACGATGCCGGGACCGACACGGGCCAGGCGCTCCCGCATGAGACTCGAGACGCCGGGGCCGATCAGACAGGTGTCAGGATCGATCTTCACCACCAGCCCAGGCACCATCGGCTGGGCCGCGATCTCCGAAAAGACCGTAAAGGCCGACCGCGCGATCCCGCGGTACCCGCGTGGCTCCGGATTGCGGAGTATCCGGCTCCGTGGGTGGCTCCGCCCCCACGCGACCAGCGCGTCATAGGTGCCGTCGCTCGTGCAGTCATCGAGAACCCAGGACTCCGCCTCGGGCTCGAACTCCGCGATGCGGTCGAGCGAGTCCACGGCGATTTCCCCCTCGCCGGGCCCCACTACCATCACAAAGATCGCGCGGCTCTCGTCCAGCCCGATTCGTTCCATCGGCTACGCCCCAGGTAGTCGGCCCCGCGCCGAATGATCAGCGCCCGCACACGTTCCCGCAAGAAATGCGCGAGGGGCAGAGAACAACATGCGTTCCCTGCCCCCTGCGGCACTCTATTCGCCGGCGCAGCAGCCACTTCAGTCCTCCTGCCGCGCTGCGCACATCCGGTTGCACATCTGGTCGCAGCTCTGGTGCACCGGCGCGCGGTCCACCCCGCGCACGAGCGCCTCAGAACCCCTGGCGGATTCCGATCCCGACGGTCGTGCCGTAGTACTCGCGCTGGTTGTTGGTGGGGTGGGCGGTCGTGCCCGTGAAGAATCCGAAGACTTCGTTATTGAGGTTGAGCACCTGCGCGGTCAGTGCCGTTTCGCCGCGCACCACCCACGTCAGCTGGCCGTCGATCTGCCAGTGGGCGTAGTTGTACGCGTCGCTGGACGCCGGATTGCTCGTTCCGTCGATGCCGTACTGATAGATGCTCGCGGACGTGTACTGGCCGGCCAGGCGCGCGGTCACGGGCGAATAGTCGTACAGCAACGCCACGTTGAACATGTTGGGGAACTGGCGCGGGAGCGGCGCGATCCGCGTCGGCGTATTGGCGTACGGGAAAACGGTGGTGCCCGCCGGTGACGTGTAGCTGGTCGTGTTGTACCCGGGGATTGGCACGACCGCCCGGGATTCGACGTGCGTGTAGTTCACGTCGAATCCGATGCCTCCCAAGGCGCCGGGCAGGAATGTCAGATGTTCGGTGTAGTCGGCCTCGGCGCCCCACAGATGCGCGCTCGGGCCGTTTTCGTATTCGGTCGCGTAGTAGCCGTGGTATTGCGACAGAGATCCCGTGTACAGCGCGGTGCGCTGGAAGATGAAATCGTAGATGTCCTTGTAAAACAGTCCCCCCGACAGCACGCCGACCGACGAGAAGTAGTGCTCGCCAAGGAGATCGAAATTCCACGCATACTCCGGCTTGAGATCCGGATTCCCAACCGTGATCCCGGTCGTGATCGACCCTGCCTGCGCCCCCTGCGCGCTCAGGCTCGGCGCGAGTTCGATGTAGTCCGGCCGGGCAATACCCTTCGTCACCGCCGCGCGCAGTTGGTGTTGTCGTCGAGCGCATAGCGGAGTTGCAGGCTGGGAAAGAGGTCCGTGTAGGCGCTGGTCCCGTGCACGACGGTCGACGCGATCGTGTCACTCGGATTCGCCGTCGCGTGACCGGCATATCCGACATTCGTGTTTTCCACCCGGAGCCCGGCATTGATGTGAAGGGCTTTCACGTCGAGGGTCTGCATGGCGTACGCCGCGATGACCTGCTCGGTCCCGGCGAACGTGGCGAGGTTGTCGGACAACACCTCGCCACTCTCCTCCTGAAATTGCGATTGGTGCGCGAGGTAATACTGATTGACCGGAGGCATGCTGCCGAAAGGCGCGAGCGCGTAGCACCCATTGCAAATGGCCTTGTAGAACCCCGGATTGTTGTACGATGACGGGAAGGTGGCGAGTGTCAGCGGATTACCGCCCATGTAGTCGTAGGCCGGCTGGAACGACAGATAGCCTTTGTGCTCGTTCGAGATCTTCGCGCCGAACTTGAACGACGCGGGCAGGCCCGCCAACTGATACGGAAGGAGCGCGTCGGCTTTTGCTCCAACGGTCTGGCCGCTATTCAGCTCGTTGTCGGTCTCGAGTGTGGCGAGACCGTAGTTCGCGGGATTGGCGATCGCGGCCCGAATGGCCGGTGACACCGTGTACGTCGGAACGAGCGGGCTGGTGTTGTAGGTGTAGTTGAATGAGCTCAACGGACCATTCCCGTTGTAGTCGTCCTGAAAGTGGTCGTGCTGCGTGGCCTGGGATCCGGCGTAGTTCGCGGAGTATGACAGGTGCACGTTGCCCAGCTCCTGTTTCCCGCCGCTCGTGAATCCCCACGTGTGCTCGATCGGGCCGCGGTTGGCGACCGTGTTGCCAACGGACGCACCGGTGACCGTGGGCACGCCGTTGAGCATGGCGTCGGTGCCGCCGCCGATCGCGGTCTCCCATCGGTTGGCTTGGTCGAAGAAGGCGCTCCACAATCCCTTGACGAAGACGGACGATGTGGGAGAGAAACGGTAGTCGAGATCTCCGCCGAGCCCGTAGCGCGTGCGATAGTAGCTGTAATCGCGCTCGCTCCAGTTGCTTGGGTAGACGTGGTTGTAGGCAGACCCATTGGGGATGGGCGTGACGCTGCCGTTTGGCCCGATGAAGTCCGCCCCGTATGACGGCTCGACGTCGTCGATCGTGCGATTCGTGCGGTTGTAGGTGCCGCTCATGAGAAACCCGAACTTCTGCGTGTCACCCACGCGGCCGCCGTAGCTCACATCCGCCTGGCCGTTGTCCGTGCTCTGCAGCGATTGATACGCGTAATTCCCCGCGAAATACCCGTGCGGCGCACCCTCGGGCACCTTCGTCACCAGATTGACCGAGCCGCCAATGGCGCGGGCGTCCTGGTCCGCAGTGAGTGTCTTCGTCACTTCGATGGCGCCCAGCAGATCGGCCTGGCACATCGTCCAGCTTCACGGCGCGCACGTCAGTGGCAAGGGTGCCCGGCACGTCGGCGCCGTCGATCGTCACGTGCTGGAAATCCGGCGGTGTGCCGCGGATCTCGACGTACTTGCCCTCTCCCTCATCGCGCTCCGCCGTCACGCCGGGCAGACGCGCCAGCGCTTCTGCCGCGTTGGCATTGGGCAGCGCGCGGATTTCGTCGCCGGACATCACCGTCACGATGTTGTCCGCGTCTTTCTGCTCCTGCAGCGCGCCAGCCGTCGTCTCGTTCAGACGCGGCGAGCTCACGACCACCGATTTGAGTGTGTTGACATCCTCGCGAAGCACGATGCGATGGTACGTCGTCTGCCCCGCGGTCACGGTCACCGAGAACGTGTCGGGCTTGAACCCGATGAATGGGCCTGGAGCCGGTAGCCGCCCGCCGGGAGCTGCGGGATGGCGTACGAGCCGTCCGCGCCGGCATACACGGCGAACCGCGCGTTGCCGATCACGCTGATGTCCGCCGCGAGCGGCGCGCCCGCGCTGTCGGCAACGTGACCGGCGATGGTGCCGGTTTGCCCCTGGCCCAGCATGACGCCCGGCGTGGCCGCAAGGACCGCGATCGGCAGCGATCGTGAGAGCGAGTGATCTGGCCAGCGGACGCACGTCGGCGGGTCGCATGCGGAGCTCTCGAGCTTGGGTTGTCGCGCGGGGGAGAAGACGCCCGAAGCTACGCCCATCGGACACGCGACAGCGTCACGCTTACGACACGGGTTGTATCGCTTCCACGAGCCCGTCGTTACGCGTCGTGACACACGACCCGCCGATTGTCACAACGGCCGCCACGCACGGCTCGGCGCCCGCACGATTCGGCGATCAGCCCGCGCCAAAAAAGTTCCGGCCCCACAGGTGTGCGGGGCCGGAACAATCGAACAGTTGAAGATCGCGATCTGTTGAACGATCGGTAACGATCTATGGGTGTCTATTTACCGGTGGCCACCGCCATGCCCGCCACCGCCGCCACCACCGCTGTGCCCACCGCTGCTGTGGCCGCCACCGCCGTACGAATGGCCGCCGCCGCCCGACGCACGGGCGCCACCACCGCCGCCACCCTGGCGCACGCCACCACCGCCCTCGCGAGCGCCCTCGCGACCCCCTTCGCGCGCACCCATGCTCTCCGGCGAGGACTCGACACGGTGACCCACCGCGCGCCCGCCGCTGCCGCCCTCCGCACGCTCACCCTGTGCGCCCGAGTAACGGGAGCCGTACGAGCTCTGGCCCACCGGGACCCGCTCCGCCATCGCGGCCCACGCGCCGCCATCCCACCCTCGGATCCACGAACCACAAGCTGCCCCGAGCCAGGCCGCGCCACTGGGCCAGCCGCCTGCACGTGACGGAATACCGTCGACCCGCCCGCGTTGCTCGCCAGCCCGCCACGGAACCCCGCCCCGCCGATCCCGCCGCGCGAGGACGTCAAGTGCGCGTTGGCGAACACCGCCGCGCCGTGATTCGCCGCGAACACCGCGCCGCGGCCACGGAACCCGATTGGCGCGCCGCCCACGAACGAACGTCCGGGGAAGAACGGGTGGCCACCGAAGAACGCGAACCGCCCCGGGAAGAACCCGCCACCGAACCCGCCACCAAACCCGAACCCGAACCCGAAGCCAGAGCCGAAGCCAAAGCCAAACCCGAATGGCGAGTAGCCCCACGGCGAGTACAACCACGGGTTGTACGCGAAGCCGTACCCCGGACCGCAGACCCACGGATCGCAGTACGGGCCGTAGCCGTAGTAGCCATAGAAGGGCGCCGCATAGCCGTCGTAGGAATCAGCCGGCGGACCCTCGCTGTACTCGTAGGCACCACGCGCGCGATCGCGCGCCGAGGTCACCGTATAGTTGACGAGATCGTAGTCGAACCGGCCGCCGGACGACGACATCGCCTGCACGACATCCGTCATCACGCCTTCCGCGTTCTGCCCACGCGCGCTGTCGGGGAACGCACTGGGGTTCCAGGCGGCCCCGCTGCTCGCGAATTGATCGAACTTGAACGGATCCTTCGAGACGGCGGCATACACCATCCCCTGCCCACGCGTCGCGGCAACCACGAAGCTCCCGTCCGATGAATGCGACCGGACGTCGAACTCCTCGCCACCGTGCACGTAGTCGTCGTCAGCCGGCGTCTCGGGATAGAGCACCGTCACGCGCCCATCCGGATCGGCCCGCAAAACCACCAGATACGCATCGTCGCGAACCCGCACTCGCACGCGAGCACGGTCGCCAGCGTCGAACACGTTCTGGCTGTTGAGTGTCACGCGAACCGCGGGCTCATCGGCAACTCCAGCCGATCCGGCGCCGTTGGTCGCGTTCCCCACACCAAGCCCTGGCGCGACCACCACCGAGCCTGTCAGGAATGCCCCAATCAATGCCGAGATCATAGACGCCTCCATCACCTGACTCAGAAGAGTGGACTCCAACAACACAACACCAGCACAACGTGATACACCGAATTCTCGCTAATGTGCCACGCCTTCGCACGTCCATTCGCACCGCGACGTGTCCTCCTGCACCTCCAGTCGCCCCACCAGCTCCCTCAACGCCCACCCCAACCGCACAGCCGTTCCTTCCTAACGCTTGTCACCCTTCGGATCGTCCCGCGGCTTCGGCGGTGGTGGTTTCTTCGCCGGGTGGGGCTTCTTCGCCGGCTTGGGCGCCCCAGCACGCTTTTCCCCGTTCACCGTTCCATTGGCATTTCCGTTGGCGCTACCGTTCGCCCCGCCAACGGCCGCCCCACTACTAGGAGAAGCGCCCGGGGCCGAGTTCTGGTTCCCGGTTGACGACGGCACCCGCGTCGCCACGGTCCCACTCGCCCCCGCCGCAGATGCAGGCGTCGTCACCGACCGGGTCGCCGCGACCGTCCGCGGCACGTAGCCCTCTCCCGCCGCACCACTCACCGGCGTCGCCGCCGCAAGTCCCTCGTGCGCCGGCTTGCAGCCCACCACCCGCCGGTGCAACCGCCGCGGGCCGGTACATGGCCGAACTCGTGCTCGCCAGCGACGGCGAGCTCTGGCGGATCTGCTGTTCCTGCGCGGGCGCCAACGGCCGGCCGCCATTCGCCGCCAATGCCTGCTGCTTCGCCGCGAACGGAACCGGTGCCGGCGGCGGCGCCACGTTCGCCACAACCCGACGGCCCTCGAGCGCCGCCGGCGGCGTCCGCAACGTCGCGCCCTCCGGCGCCACGCCGAGGCTCGCCCGCGTCGGCGCCACACCCGGCGTCATGCCGACTGCCGCCGACGTCTGCATCTCATGCGTCACCGGCACCGGCGCCGACTGCACGGGCCGTGCACTCGTGAACGCCGTCCCCGACGTCGCCATCATCGCGCCCGGTGCCATACGGTTCCGGTACTCGACATTGGTCGTGGTGGTGGTGTTGATCTCCGTCACGTTCGTGACGTTCGTAACATTGGTCACGTTCGTCACGTTCACCTGACGTACATACGTCGGGCTCACCGCGTACGCTGGCCGATACACTTCCTGCGGCCCGAGCGCGAACCACGCCACCGCGCCGCCACCGGCCACCACGACGCCAGGACCCGGACGCGGGCCCGGTCCACCACCCACGAACACCACCAGCGCCGGCGCATAGTACGGGCGCGGTGCGATCGGACCCGGCACCCAGCCCCACCCGCCATCGATGTACGCCCAGCGGCCATAGTGGTACGGCGCATATCCCCACGGCGCGTCATCCACCCACGACCAACCCCACGGATCCACCCACACCCAGTGACCGGTGTGATACGGCGCCCATCCCGCCGCCTGGTTCGCGGGCACCCACACGTTGCCGTAGCCACCCACGTAGCGCCACGTGCCGTACGCGTCGAGGTCTTCATAGCCGGGCATCTCGCGCGAGACGTAGCGCGCCGAGACGGCGTTGTCTTCCCGCTCGTCGCGGCTCACGCACCACTGGTCCCACGCATCGGGCGCCGCGGCATCCGTGAGGTTGTAGGTCGGCGAATCGGTACCCGTGATCGTCGCCACCTGGCGCGCGTTGACGGAGAACGACGAGCCCGCGGACGTCACCGCCGCGTTGCCCGACCACACCGACACCGATGTCGTCGAACCGTCGGGCCCCACGTCCACGCGATATTCGCCCGCCTGACTGATCGAGACCGCGCCGTTCGGCGTGTCGATCTCGTACACCTGGCCATCGTCGAGATTCCGCACCCGCACGGTCATCGACCCCTGCGCCAGCCGCATCTGCAGGGTATTGTCATCGACCGCCGTGAAATCCATCTCGGTCTGCGAATTGACGCGGATCACCGTCGACCCGACATGCACCTCGGCCCGCGAATCATTGTCCGTCCACAACCGGTCACCGGTCGTCAACGGCCGGTTCGGCACTGCGGCCACCCACTCGTCGCTCCCCGCAGGACGGAACGAGACGGCACCAGTCATGTAGTTCAACCGGCCCACCCGCGCCGGCGGATCGGCGTCCAGCGTACTCGGCAATGACACGCCAAGCGCGCCCGTCGCGAGGATCGTCAGAAGTGCGGAATACCACCAGGTTCGCTGCATGTCATACCTCCGGCTTACGACGGTCATTAGCAAGGGCTGGTCCCGAAGTTCCGTCCGGCAGGCTGACGACTCATGAATGAGATAAGTCATTGCATCATTGCCGGTTACCAACAGTCGATCCCAGCCCTCCCGATCCGGTCCGCCGTGCTCGGTGCGCTCTGGTCTAGACTGTTCCTGACCTCGAAAAGGGACACCAGAACCACGGCATGAGCCCACCCCCGACGAGGCCAGCTGCCGGACCCGGCAGTTCGGCAGCCGCAGATACTGCAGAGATCGGCATAGCTGCCGGGTTGGACCGCCGGCCACCCGCCAGCAGGCCCGGAGGCACCGCCGCCAAACGCGGCGGCATCGCCCTCGCCCTCGTCGCGCTCGGGGTGGTCTACGGCGACATTGGCACCAGCCCGATCTACGCGCTCAAGGCCTGCTTCGCCCCCGAGTACGGGCTCGACTCCTCGCCGCTGAATGTCTACGGCGTCGTGTCACTCATCATCTGGGCGCTCACGATCACGGTCAGCATCAAGTACGTCGCGGTCATCATGCGCGCCGACAACCACGGGGAAGGCGGCATCCTCGCGCTGCTCGCCCTCGTCCGCGGCGACCGCGAGACGCCTCTACCACGCCGGCGGCTCTACCTCGTCGCGGTGGCGCTCTTTGGAGCGGCCCTGTTCTACGGCGATGGAGTCATCACACCCGCGATCTCGGTACTGAGCGCCGTCGAAGGCCTGCACGTCGCGTCGCCGCAATTCGCCGCGCTCTCCGTGCCGGTGAGCGCCGTGATTCTCTTCGCGCTCTTCGCCGCGCAGCGCTTCGGCGTCAAGCGCGTGGGAAGCGTATTCGGTCCGGTCATGCTCCTCTGGTTCATCGCGATCGCCACCTTCGGCGCGATGGCCGTCGCCCGTGATCCGCACATCCTCCGCGCGATCAACCCATGGTACGGTCTCCGGTTTTTCCTCGCGCACGGCCCCCACGGTTTCGTGATCCTCGGCGGTGTCGTCCTCGCGGTGACCGGCGCGGAAGCGCTCTATGCCGACATGGGGTACTTCGGCCCCGGACCGATTCGCCGGGGATGGTTCGGTCTCGTGTTCCCGGCGCTGCTGCTGAATTATGCCGGCCAGGGCGCACTCCTCCTCCGGGATCCGGCCGCGGCCGCGAATCCGTTCTTCCTGCTCGCACCACGCGCACTCCTCTACCCCTATGTCGTGCTGGCGACGATCGCCACGATCATCGCGTCGCAAGCACTCATCTCCGGCATCTTCATCCTCACCAACCAGGCGATCCAGCTCGGCTACGCTCCGCGCCTGACGGTCATCCACACGTCGCGCACGTCCGGGCACGTCTACATGCCCGCGATCAACCGCGTGCTGATGCTCGGCTGCCTGCTCCTCGTGGTCACCTTCCGCTCGTCGGATGCGCTCGGCGCCGCCTACGGCATCGCGGTCACCGGCACGATGGCGATCACCACGGTGCTGTTCTACACGATCGCGCGCGCGCAGTGGGGCTGGTCGCGGCTCCGCGCCGTCCCGCTCTGCGCCGTGTTCCTCATCGTCGACGGCGCGTTCCTGGGCGCCAATGCGCTCAAGATCGCGCACGACGGGTGGGTCCCACTCGCTATCGCCACCGCGGTCTGGATCCTCATGACGACGTGGGCGTGGGGCCGCGAACGACTCGTCGCGTTCCGCCGCCAGAACGCCGTCCCGCTCACCGAGCTCCTCGCCCGCCTGCAGCGCGACAAGGTTCGGCGCGTCCCCGGCACCGCCGTGTTCCTCACCTCACACCCCGACGGCGCGCCACGGGTGCTCTTGCGGCAGATCGGATACGCACACAACCTGGCGACGCACGTCGTCCTGCTCCGCATCATTTTCGAGGAAGTCCCGTGGGTCCGCGGACGCGCCCGGATCTCCATCTCGCCGGTCACGCAGGGATTCGTCCGCGTCGTCACTCGCGTCGGCTTTCTGCAGGAGCCCGACCTCTCCGCCGTGCTCGCCGAATGCCGGCTCGAGCACGTCGCCTTGAGCGCGGAAGACACCGTGTTCTATATGAACAGCGAGCGCCTCATCCCAACCCCCGAGCGCAACCCGCTCAAACGCTGGCGCAAAGCCCTGTTCATCGTGCTGCTCCGCAACTCCCGCGCAGCCCCGGACTTCTTCGGGCTCCCCGCGGACCGCGTCGTCGAAATCGGCGAAAAGGTCCCCTTCTAATACCCGAGCGTCACCCGCGCGACGAAATACCGCGGCTGCGGAATCACGGTGTTGGAGATGACCGGATCGACGTTGCCGTCGGTATTGATCTCGGGGTCCGTCCCGCGATAGGGCGTCCACAGCCAGAGATTGCGCGCGACGAGCGACACGGCGGCGGAGCTCGTCCGCAGCACGCGCGCAATCCGCTGGCTCGCATTCACCGTGAATGACAATTCGCGGAACCGCACGAACGACCCGTCCTGCACGGGCCCGGAGTAAAAGCCACTGCCGCCGTTGCCGAACTCCGCGGCGATCGCCTCCGCCTGCTCGGCGAGCGGTGCATGCGCGTCGGCCGTCGCGCGCGTGATCCCCGCGCGAAGCTGAAGTGCGAGCACCGGGTCGATCAGCTTGTTGCCCCCCGTGTAGTCGATCAGCGCGCCGATTCGAAATCGGTCCCCAAACAGTATGACCGTGTTCTGCACGGCGGCTCCGCGAGTGGGTCGCGAGCTCCCCTGGTCCGTAGGCGGACCAAGTGTGATCTCGTTCGGCTCAATCACGCCATCCTTGTTGATGTCCCGATAGCTCAGAGTCGACTGTGAGATGGCGTAGAGCGGATGGCCGGCCGCGATGAGAAATCCGTTGATCGGATTGGGCGGCACGCCGCCGTACGATTCGACGCGGTTCTGATTGCCCCACGCATTGATGTTGGCATCCCAGCGCACCACCGGAGTCCGAACCGCCCCAATGTCCAGCGTGAGCTCGATCCCGCGGTTCTGCACCGACCCGAGATTCGAATACTCCTCGATGGGGAACCCCTCCTCCTGTAGGAAGAACGAAAACGGGATTGCCATGTTGTCGATCGTCCGCTGATAGACCGTGACCCCCGCGGTCAGCCGGTCCTGCGCCGCGGTACCATCGACGCCCGCTTCTCCCTCGTGGATGTATTCCATCTCCGGCGGGAGATCCGGGACCGCGCCGCCGCTAAAGGGCGGCGAATCCGTGAATTGGCTGCGCTCGATGGCCGCCGGAGTGGCCTGAATCACCGGTAGATCTCCACTCACGCCGTACGCGGCATGCACGCGGACCATGTCATCGCCGCGCCGCCACGCCACCCACGACCCGGCGAGTCTCGGGAAGCCCTGGCTGCCCTTGCCGAGCAGTCCGTGTGCGCCTTCGCCATGCACCGCCGCTGTGAGCGTCAGTTGCTCGGCCCACGTCACCGTCTCTTCCACGTACGCGGCCCGCTGGATCCCATCGGACCCCACGTGCAGCACGGTGCTCCCCACGAACGGCCGGCCGATCGGTGAGAGGCCCGTGGACACCGTGTCCAACTGCCGCTGTTCGCGGTACTGCACGCCCGCGTCCGTCCGGAACACGAGCGAATGCCCGGCCGGAATCGTGGCGGTCGCCCCGGCGTCGCCCGTATATTCGTCCGTCGCGACGTGTTCGGTGGTCTCGCCATAGTCGCCGCAGGCGCCCCCGCACGGGGTGAATACCGGCGTCAATCCCTCCTGATGCGAGTCGGATCGATCGGCGCCCGCGGCAAGATGAAACGCCACGAACGACGCGGGCCGGAGCGTCGCGTTCGCGCCGTACACGTAGCGCTCGACCCGGTCGGCTACCTCGTCGGCGAACGTCACGCTCGGCCGGCCGGCGATCCCCTGCCACCCCGCATTCGTGGCGCCGCTCACGAGCGCGGCATCCTGCGCGAGGTCCCCGTCATCGGACGTGCGATGCACGCCGCCCATCGAGTTTCCGAAAATGGAGATATCGCCGTGCTCGCCGAGGTCCAGGCCGAGTGTGCCACGGAGGTTGGTGCGATCGAGTGAGTTGGGATGCAGTTGCCCGAAGTTCGGTGCATGCCCGAATTGCGACTCGAAGTTCGGCAGCTCCGACGCCGGCATCTGGAGCACGCCCATCTCGCTCTCCCGGTCGCCCGACACGAAGTACCGCCCGGGGCCCGCCCCGCCGCCCACCTGCAGCCCGAATCGATCGCGCGACCCGTTCGTGAACGGCGTGGCCCGCGGATCGCTGAGCGCCGAGTAGTGGGTGACGCTGTCGATCACACACGCCCCCTCAGCCTGATCAAAGGTCGCGCAATAGCCCTCGCCGCCCCCGCCGCTCGTCGCATGTCCCCAGGGCATGTAGCTGTCGGCGACTCGGGGCGGCGGCGGTGTGAGCACGCCGTCTTCCGCGTAGGCGCTCCAGTGCGGCGCACCGGGATTGGGCAGGCGCGTGGTCACGAGGATGACGCCGTTCCACGCGTCGAGTCCGTATTGCGTCGTCGCGGCGGGTCCGGCGAGGACATCGACGCGCTCGATCTCGTTCGGGCTGAGATCCTCGAGCCGGCCCAGCTGTGTCGGATCGGAGGCAGTGAATATGGACTCCCCCGTTGCACCGGACCGCCCGGGGTCCGCGGCGATCCGCACGCCGTCGAGATACACGACTGGATCGGTCCCGGCGATGATCGACCCGCCGCCGCGGATGATGATTCGCGCACCACTCCCACTCATCCCGCCGCCGCTTTGCACGTCGACACCCGGTAACCGCGCCGTCATCAAATCGGTGAACTGAAACACCGGCGCCGTCGGCACGATCGAATCGGCGCGAATCGTCCCGACCGTGGCGGGGACCTGAAGGCGCGGCAGCCACCCCCCAGTCGCCGGCACCGAGTCGGCGCCTGGTAACCGAACCCCGGAATCCGTCGCAATGGGTTCGATCGTCTGCGGAATGGCCCGCGTCCCCCAGCAGTGGAACGCCATCACCGCGATCAAGACGGGCCAGCTAACCCAACGCGCCGGCGAAATCATTCCGACCTCGTCGAAGGTTCAGTATCCGATCGTGACGCGCGCCACGAAGTACCGCGGCAGCGGAACCACGGTGAAGGGCGTCGAGGGATCGGTGTTGCCGTTGGTATTGATCTCGGGATCCGTGCCGCGATAGGGCGTCCACAGCCATAGATTACGCGCGAGCAGGGACAGACCAACGGATCGCGTCCGAAGCGCCCGGGCAATGCTCGGCGTGGCGTTCACGGTGATCGACAATTCGCGTAACCGCACGAACGACGCGTCCTCGGCCGGACCCGCATATGTGCCCTGATCGACCGCGACGGCCTGCGCCTGCTCCGCGAGCGGCGCGTGCGGATCGACGGAACCGCGGCTGGTTCCGAACAGCAGTTGGTAGGCGGCCACAGGATCGATCACTTTGTTCCCACCGCGGTAGTCGGCCAGGATGCCGATCCTGAACCGCCCGCCGAGTACCCCGAATCCGTTCTGCAGCGTCGCCCCACGCGTCGGCAACGAATTGCCCTGATTGACCGGACTGCTCAGCGTCACTTCGTTCGCCTCGAGGATGCCGTCACCGTTCTGATCATGGTACGTGAGGTTGGGCTCCCAGATTGAGTACAGCGACGATCCCGGCACCGCGCGATAAATGGGATCCGGCAGGGGGCCGCCGGTCTCGACGCCATTCGCGGCCGTCGCACCCGGGAACAGCGTGATCACGCGGTTGGCATTCGTCCACCCGTTGAGGCTGACGTCCCACGAGAACGTCGTCGTCCGAATGACCTGTGCGGCGAGGCTGGCCTCGACGCCTCGGTTGCGCACGATCCCCGTGCTCACGATGTCCTCACTGAACCCGATGGCGGGATTGACTGGCACCTCGAACGACATGTGATCAATGGTGCGATCGTACGCCGTCACGCTCAGAGTTATCCGTTCGTGGAGCACGCTCCCGTCGATGCCGCCTTCGTACTCGTCCGTATACTCCGGCACCGGCTCGCTGAGGATGGGCAACAGCAGTCCCGATGACCCGCTCTGCAAGGTGGTGAAGCCCAGGGCCACGGGCAGATTCAATGTCCTTCCGTACGCCGCGTGGACGCGCAAGGCATCGCCCTCGTACGCCACTGGGGTCCATGACGCCGCCACCCGCGGCAACCCTTCGGTCGCCTTTCCGAAGAGAGCCGCCGGACCCTCGGCCCGCAGCGCCACCGTAAACGTGAATCGCTCCGAGTCACTCACCGTCTCCTCGGCATACGCGCCGCGCTGTCTGCCACCCGTGTGCTGGAACGTCGTTGACGTTCCGTCGTTGAGCACGATCTGCCCACGGTCTGTCGAGTTGTCATCGCGAATCTGCACGCCCACGCTTGTACGCGACGACCACCCCCCGCTCACGGCGATCAGGCCGCTTACATCTGCGTCGACTGTCTGTTCATTCGTTACCCGGCGGTCGTCCGCCTCGCTGCCGTCAGGCAGCAACTCAGTCGCAGCATCGATCGGGTGCACCAGTTGGATGGAATTGGCGTCGGCGTGGTCGATACCCGCCGTGACGTGGGCGGTGATGGCATCCAGAACGCGCCACGTGAACCCACCGCCGAGTATGTCGCGCCAGATCCGATCGGCGTTTTCATTAGCGAAGAGCGACCGTGGCCGGATGTTATCCCCGAGCCATCCGTCGTTTACGGCGCTGGAGCCGGAGCCGAATGCGGCGGATTGGGCGAGGCCGCCGTCACCGGTCGCGCGATGATCGCCGCCGATCGCATTCCCGAAGATCGTGATGTCGGCCGCGCTGCCGACACTGGCACCGAGTGTCGCACGAAGGTTCGTGCGATCGAGTGAATTCGGCCGAATCTGGCCCGGAAGGGGCGCGACCCCATCCTGCGCGGTGAAGAGTTGGACATCCGGCGCAGGCATCTGAAGAATGCCGGTCTCGCTCTGCCGGTCGCCGGAGACAAAGTATCGGGCAGGTCCAGTCGAGCCGCCAACCTGTAACCCGTAGTGGTCGCGGTACCCATTCGACAGCGGCGTGGTCGCACGCTCGTCGAAGGGCGAGAAGTGTGTCACGCTGTCCTGAACGCAGCCTCCACTGGCCTGCGCCTGCAACGTGCAGTCGGTGGGCGACGACGGCGCACCTGTCGTGTGCCCCCACCCGAAATAGCTGTCGGGAACGCGCGACGGCGGCGGCGTGAGTAGGCCCTCCTCGGCAAAACCGCTCCATTCCGCGGTGGAGCGCGACGGCCGTTTGGTCGTCACCAGCACCACGCCGTTCCACGCGTCCATACCGTACTGCGTCGTCGCCGCCGGGCCGGTCAACACGTCGACGCGCTCGATTTCGCTCGGGCTCAGATCGTCGAGCCGGCCGGACGACAGGGGCCCGGTGGGAGTGTTAAGCGGCATCACTCCGGACGCGTTCATGAAGCGCGGCGGATCGCCGTCGATTCGAATGCCATCCAGGTAGACCACCGGATCGCTGCCCGAGACGAACGACCCGCCGCCACGGATGATGATCCGCGCACCACTCCCAGTCATGCCGCCGCCGCTCTGCACATCGACGCCCGGCAGCCGCGCCGTCAGTAGATCCGTGAACTGAAAGACCGGCGCTGCCCGGCACGACCGAATCGGCGCGAATCGTTCCAACTGTCGCCGGCACCTCCAGGCGCGGCAGCCATGCCCCGGTGGCTGGCACGGAGTCGGCGCCAGCCGACCGGACGCCGGTATCGCGGGGGATGCCTTCAACCGCCTGGGCGAGAGCTCGCGTCCCCTGGAACGGGACGGCAATCGCCGCCATCAATGCGGACCAGGCAATCCACCGGGCCGGCGCGACCATTCGGACCTCATGGTAAGCCGCGAGGCTCGAATTGTGGGAGCGGCCTCAACCGGCGCCCAGATATACCACCGGTCACCGATCTCGTCAAATGGAGGCTACGGCGCGAAATCGAACCCCGGTAAGCTCAGGGGAACGCCGCGTCCACCGCCTCGCACCACACATGGACGATCATGATGTGCACTTCCTGAATGTGCGCCGTCACCGTGCTCGGCACACGGATCACATGGTCCGCATCCGTCCCCACCAACCCGGCAGCGCCGGTCAACGCCACCGCCAGCGCCCCACTCCGCCGCGCCGCCGCCAACCCCCGCACCACATTCTCCGACCGCCCGCTCGTCGTCAGCCCGACCGCAAAATCCCCGGGCGCCGCAAACGCCTCCACCTGCCGCTCGAACAACGCCCCGTACCCGAAATCGTTGCCGATACAGGTCACCGTCCCGGCATCCGCCGCCAACGCAATCGCGGGCAATGGCCGCCGCGTCTTGAGATACCGCCCGGTCAACTCACCGGCGAGATGACTGGCCTCCGTCGCACTCCCCCCGTTGCCGAACGCCAGGACTTTGCCGCCGGCCAGTAACGCCGCCACCAACGCGTCACCCACGGTCGCGACCACCCCCGACAGCTGCTCCAGGCTCGATCGCACCACCCGCTCGTGCGCCTCGAAATGCTCGGCCATCCGTACCGGCGCCATATCGTCCCGCTCTCCCTGTAAGTTCGCGTCGGGGAATCTGCCCGCCCGCCACCCGTTTCGCGAGGCACGCGCATCGCGGGTGTCCACAACCCAAAAGGGCGGTGGCACGGATTCTCCAGAACGAACGCCGCACCAGGAGACACAATGCCAACCACGAAACGCGCCAAGCCACGGACGCCCAGGAAAACCAAAGCGGCACCCGTCGCGAAGAGCGCCCGCATGGCAACCAAACGGAAGCCCGCCGCGAAGAGGCCGGTCGCCACCACCCCGGCCGCGAAGACGTCCGTCGCCAAGGCCGCCAGGCGCAACGAAGGCCGCAACGAAGGCCGCAACGAAGGCCGCGTCGCCGAAACTCGGCGAATACCGGAGCAAACGCGATTTCACCAGGACCGCCGAGCCCGCGGGCGGAACCGCCACCCGCACCGGCACGCTCCGCTTCGTCGTCCAGAAACACGCCGCGCGCCAGGTCCACTTCGACCTGCGCCTCGAGCTCGATGGCGTGATGAAGAGCTGGGCAGTACCCAAAGGCCCAAGCCTGGACCCATCGGTCAAACGCCTCGCCATGCAGGTCGAGGATCACCCGATCGAATACAACACCTTCGAAGGCACGATCCCGCACGGCGAATACGGCGGCGGCACGGTGATGCTCTGGGACCGCGGGACCTACATTGCGGACCCGGCAATGTCCAAAGGCGCAGTCGCGGACGCGCCGAGCGACAAGAAGAGCGAAGAGGCTGCCATCCAGAGCGGCTACGACCGCGGCGATCTCAAGGTGATCATGCACGGTGAGCGCATGCAGGGCTCCTGGGTGCTCGTCCGCACCCGCTTCGCCCCTGGCCGCTCCAGCTCCAGCGCGAACGCGAAACCCTCGTGGCTCTTGATCAAACATCGCGACGCGTACGCACGAACCAGGCGCCGACATCGTAGCCGGCGCAATCACGTCAGTGGAGTCAGGCCGCACGATGGACGAAATCACCGCGGCGGCGGACAAGACAGGCGTAAGGCTACCCCTGCACCACGGCCTGTGGCGCACGCCGCCTCCCCGCAGGCTTCGCCACCGGCAGCACCCGGGCATGTTCCGCGATCACCTGCCCCATCGCCTCCGCCGTCAGCGGCCGCGCGAAGAAATACCCCTGCCCCATCTCACACCCCAACGCCCGCAACCCCATCCACTGTTCCCGCAGCTCGATCCCCTCGGCAATCGTCCGCAACGACAATGACTCGCCCAACGCAATGATCGCGCGCGCCAGCGCCGGATGCCCCTCGCCCGTCCCCACATCATCCACGAATGGCTTGGCGATCTTGAGGATGTCGATCGGGAACCGCTGCAGATAACTGAGCGACGAATACCCCGTCCCGAAATCGTCGATCGCGAGCCGCACGCCGACAGCCCTGAGCTCCGTCAGACGGTCGAGCATCGTCTCGGTGTGCTGCATCAGCACACTCTCCGTGATCTCGAGCACGAGATCGTGCGGCCGCAACCCCGACCGCGCCAGCGCACGCCGCACCACGTCCACGACGCCCGCATGCTGGAGTTGCTGGCCGGAGATGTTCACGGTCAGGCTGAGCGGCGACCTCGGGCTGCCACTTCGTCTCCCACGCCTTCGCCTGCCGGCACGCCTCGCGCAGAATCCACTCGCCGATGCCGACGATGAGCCCGGTCTCTTCCGCCAGCGGGATGAACTGCCCGGGATACATGAGTCCCCGGTCGAGATGCCGCCACCGCACCAGCGCCTCCATCCCGATCACGCCACCGGTGTCCAGCGAGACGATCGGCTGATAGAGCAAGGTCATCTCGTCCCGCTCCAGCGCGCGGCGAAGATCCGCCTCCAGCTCCAGCCGGTCGAGCGCCTCCCGATGCATCCGCGTCTCGAACCGCTCGGACCGCCCCTTCCCACGCCCCTTCGCGGTGTACATCGCCATGTCGGCGTTCCGCAGCAGCTCTGACGCGGTCGACCCAGGCTCCGCGAACGCAATGCCCAGACTCGCCGTCACGAAGACTTCCTTCCCCTCCAGCTCAAACGGCGCCCGCAACGCCGCCGTGATCCGCTCGGCCGCCACCGACGCCAGATCACCGGTCGCATCTTCGATCAGCACCGCGAACTCGTCGCCGCCCAGCCGCGCGACGGTATCGGACGCGCGCACGCACACGCCAAGCCGCACGGCGGCCGCCACGAGCAGCCGGTCGCCCGCCGCGTGGCCAAGGCTGTCGTTCACGGTCTTGAAGTTGTCGAGGTCGAGGAACAACACCGCCAACCCCTCCCGCACCCGCTCCCGCCGCTCGAGCGCGTGGGTCACGCGGTCGAAGAACAGCGCGCGATTCGCCAACCCGGTCAGCGGATCGTGGAACGCCTGATGCGTGAGTTGCGCCTCCAGCGCCTTCCGGTCGCTCACGTCACGCGCGTTCACGACGATGCCGCGCACGGTCGGCTCGTGCAGCAGGTTCGTGCCCACCGCCTCGATCGCCAGCCACCGCCCATCACAATGGCGAATGCGCCACTCGGCCGCCGCCGTCACTGACCCTGGATCGGTCGCGGTCGTAAAGGCCGCCGCAGCCTGCACGGCGTCGTCGGCATGCAGAAAATCCACCAGCGGCTTTCCTTCGAGATCCGACGGCTGATACCCGAACAGCCGCTGGATCGATGGGCTCACGTACCGCAGCACGCCCTCGGCATTCGCGATCGCGATCACGTCGGTCGAATGCTGCACCAGAGCGCGGAACCGCGCTTCATTCTCGCGCGCCGCGGTCTCGGACACGAGCCGCGCGTTCTCCCGCACCGCCGCCAGTTGGCGCAGCACCACGAGACACGTGATCGCCACGCATCCGATCGCCAGGAACGCCCAGCGCTCGCCGGGCCGCTTGAACGCCTCCGCCACCAGCAGCCCGTAACACAACACCACCGCGACGTACGGCAACAGGGTGAAGGGCTGGACCCGCGCGCCACCCGCCGCGCTCGGCCGCTCCCGCTCGCCCGCCGGTGGCGGATCCGTGGCGTACCGTTGGCAGGCCCACGCCATCAACAGGTACGCCGCCATGAAGGTCATGTCGGTCCACTTGATCCCGCCGTACCCGACGTTCTGGATCACGACGTCGCTCGCCAAGTCGGACGCCGTATACACGGTGATGCCCAGTAGGAGCATCCCGAATGGCACTCGGCGCGGCCCCGGCAGCCGCCTGAGGATCACGGTCACGAGCCCTAGCGCCACCGCCGCGTCACCTGTCGGGTACGCGACGTTGAAGAATCGGGCGATCAGGCTCTGCGATCCGGTGAGCGCGGTCGGCACGACCACGAGATACCACACTGCGATACCGACGCCGAGCAGAATCGTCGCCGCGTCGTACAGGAACTTGCGCTGCTCCGAGCGCACACGCCGCGCGCGTGGGAGCGCCAGGAGGGCGATCAGCCAGCACGGATACAGGATCAGGTACGGCAGACCGAGCAGCGTGTCGTTGGGATCGCGATGCCAGCCATGCACGTACACGAACTCACCGATGTTGCCCGCGAGCACGCCCAGGAACCCCACGCCAGTCAGTTCCAGCGCACGCCGCAGCCCCGCATGGTTTTCGGCCGGGATCCGCCGCGCGGCACGCCACGACAGTGCCACGATCCCGAGATTCATCGGGAGGAACGCCAGCAGCAGAATGACTTGGCGGACCACACTCGCCGCGGGCGCGGACCCGAGCCACGCGACGTACGCGATGGCGTACGCCGTCATCCCGGCCGGCAACAATATCCCGGGATCGCGGACCCATTCGCGCACCCGATCGGTCACACTGCGGGCGCCGGCCGCTCTCACGGCTACCGTCGACGACCGTGCCGAGGACCCGTTCGATAGTGAACCACGGTGCTCGCCCGGCCCGCCGGGCGCCGGTGTGCTGCCCTGCACCGTGTCATCCATACGGTACAGGACGCGCCGCGCTGCAGCCGGGTTACCCCGCGATCAGACGGCGGTCAGGCCGGGTTCAGATGTGGCAGGACGCCTGGCCCCGCTTCTCCAGGTAGAGCTGGTGGTACTCCTCGGCCGCATGAAACGCAGGGGCAGGCTCGATTTCGGTCACGACGGGCCGGTGCAGCCTGCCGCTAGCCTGGAGCCGGTCCCGCGATGCGATCGCCGCCGCTCTTCTGCTCAGGGGTCGTGTAGAACACCACCGAACGGTACTGCGTCCCCACGTCAGGCCCCTGCCGGTTGCGCGTGGTCGGGTCGTGGTTCTCCCAGAACACGTCGAGCAACTTGTCGTATGTCACGCGGGAGGGGTCGAAGATCACTTCGACCACTTCGGCATGGCCGGTCCGGTCGGTACACACCTGCTCGTACGTGGGGTGGTCAGTCGCGCCGCCCGCATAGCCGACTCGGGTGGCAAGCACCCCGGGCAACCTGGCGAAATGTCGCCTCGACTCCCCAGAAGCAACCCGCGCCAAAGAGTGCGGTCTCAGTCGGCATTCCGGGCCGCGGCTTCGCGTTGGTCGGCGAAGGCATGGACGTTGGTGTCGTCATGATACGTCGAAGCGGAAAGGTGTCCGTGATGGCGCCTGGCCTGAAGGGGACGAGCCGCCTTCGCGCAACGTAATCGGGCCGGCCGCCACCGGTCCAGCGAGGCCCGCTATGCGACGCTAACTTGTGGCGTGCCCAATCGCCGAGCGGTCAGCTTCCTGCTGATCGGAGCCATGCTCCCGTTGCTGCTCCCGTTGCGGCACGCGAGCGCGCAACACGCGCCCGCGCCCAGCGTTGGCCGCCTGGCCGCGCAAGCCGGCGTCGGTGTCGTCGCCATGCCGGTCGGATTCATCGGTGGCGGCCTCGCGACGCGCTGGATCGCCACTCGCGCCGGTGCCTCCGACGAAGGGTCCTCGGCCGGTCTGGTCGGCGCCTACGTGACTGCCGTATTCGCCACGGCCGCCGGGCCCACGCTGGTCGGACCCGGCCCGCACGCGAGCGGCTCCTATTTCGGCGCGCTCGCCGGCGCGGTGGTCGGCGGGGCCGGCAGCTTCGGGCTCGTTCGCCTCAACCGGCTGGGCGATGCCGGAGGCGTCCTCCGCGTGCTGAGTCTCGTCGCGCGTCGTGGCTCTGCCGAGTGTCGGCGCCACAGCCGGCTACGACCTGACTCGAAGCTACCGGAGGTAGCGCGCCCGTCGTGATCACGCAGCGGTGGAACGCATTCACCGACTGGTTCAATCGCCGCGAGTACAGCGAGAACGCAGTCCTCCTGGGGTTCGCCACCGCCATCGGCGTCCTCACGGCCCTCGGCGTCATCGCGTTCTATCGCACGATCGACCTCGCCTACGCGGTCTTCTACCGGTGGCCCGCCCCCTGGCTGCCGCCGGCCGTGGGCTTGCTCTACCGCCCGGTCGTGACTGGCGCCGGGTTCGCGCTCGCCTGGTGGGTCATGCGCCGGTTCGCGCGCGGCAACGATGGGCTCAATGTCCCGGATGTACAGCTCGCGGTCGTCCGGCGCGGCGGGTCCATTCCCGCGCGACCCGCGGTCGCGCGAACGGTCGCCAGCGCCATCACCATCGGCAGCGGCGGCTCCGCGGGCAGCGAAGGACCGGTCGTCGTCCTCGGGCGCTGCCATCGGCTCGCTGCTCGGACGCGCGTTTCGCTTCACCCCGCAACGGACCGCGACGTTCGTGGGATGCGCGAGCGCCGCCGCCATCAGCGCCGCATTCAACGCCCCACTGGCTGGCGCGTTCTTCGCGATCGAGGAGATCCTGGGATCACTCTCCGTCGCGTCGTTCTCACCGGTGGTCGTCGCGAGCGTGGTCGCCGCTGTGGTCTCGCGCGACGCTTTCGGCAACCACCCCGCGTTCCCGATTCCGGCCGCCTACGGATACGGCTCGATCGGAGAGATCCTGATCTTCTTCCCGCTCCTCGGCGTCGTCACCGGCTTCACGTCGATCGCCTTCGTCCGAGCGTATTTCGGCATCGATGCGCTCGCGGCCCGATTCCGCCACCTGCGCGCCGCGCCCGCTGATGCCCTGGATCGCCGGCGCACTCGTCGGCGTCATGGTATGGCTCTCGCACGGGCTCCTGGTCGGATACGGACACCTCGCCCTGCATGCCGAGATGTTCGGGCAGTTGGCGTGGTACGCGATGTTCGGGCTGGCGGCCGGAAAGATCATCGCGACCGCGATCACGCTGGGCGGCGGCGGATCCGGTGGCGTCTTCACGCCATCCCTCTACATCGGTGCCGCCACCGGCGGCGGCCTCGGCGTGCTGCTGATGCACCTCTGGCCCGAGGCCGGCATTCACCCCGAGGCCTATGCGGTCGTGGGGATGGGCGCACTCGTCGCGGGCGCGACCGACGCGCCGATCACCGGAATCCTGCTCGTCTTCGAGATGACGAACGACTACGCGATCATCATCCCGCTGATGCTCACCGTCGTCGTCGCCCACACGATCGCGCGGCAATGGGAGCCGGACTCACTGTACAGCGGATGGCTCCGGCGCCGTGGCGAAACGATCGAGCATGGCGCCGACCGCGACGTGCTGGCCGGACTGAAGGTCCGCGACGCGTTTGATGCCGCACCCCGCGTGATCGATGAAGCCGCGCCGCTCGATGCGCTGCTCGCACTCCTCGATGGCAATCAGGCCTGCTACCCCGTCGTGGACGGCGATGGCCATTGCATCGGCGTGATTACGGTCGCCGGGCTTGGCCAGCTGGCAGCCGCGGCCCGCGATTCCGGCCCGCTGCTGCGCGCGGCGGATGCGGTCGAGCCATCGGAGACCGTCGGGCCGTCAGACTCCCTGCTCGATGCGGTGCGGAAGATGGGCGTGCGCGGCGCCGCCGCGCTCCCGGTCGTCGACCGCGTCTCCGGCCAGGTCGTCGGTCTCATCACGCATGCGCACCTCGTCACCGCATACGAATCCCGCGTGGCGCGCACGGCCGGTATGTAGGACTACCGCGAACTACTTGACCCACACGGTATTCGTCGCCGAACCGCTGTTGGTGACGTTCACCTGCAGCGAGTCATCAGACACCGCGAATGTCGCCAGCAACGGCGACGTCGAATCGTGCACGGAGGTCAGCACGATCGTGCCGTTGACCACACCGGTCGCCGATGCCGTGTCGATGGCGACGTAGCTCCCGCTGGCGGTGCCGAGCACGCAGTCGAAGATCCCGGTGGAGTGGACGCTGTAAGTGGCCTTGGCCAGGACGAGTGTAGCCCCATCGCTCGAGTCGACGACCTGTCCCGTGAGCGACGACAGGTTGAACGAGCCGGTGAGAAGACTCTCATCCGCTCTAAATGCCGCCGTACCACTCGTAGCCCTGATCGCTCCAGTACCCGCCGTTCCGCACGGGCATGAACACGATCCGGGTCAGGTACTTGGTGTTCTTGTACCCGAGTTTGACGGGCGAATGGATGCGCGCCGGGCCGCCGTGGGCGGCGCCGAGGAATGCACCGTCCATACCGTACGCGACCAGCGTCTGCGGATGCGTCGCGCTCTCGATGTCCCAGCTCTCGTGGTACCCGTCATCGAACGATTGGAAATCAACGTACCGCGCCGCCGGATCGGCGCCCACCACCGCGGCCACGTCGCGCAGCCGGACGCCGGTCCACGACGCGATCGCCTGCCACCCTTCGACACAATAGTGGTTGATGCGCTGCGTCACCGACGGCATCCGCTGGAGGTCGGCGAGCGAGAATCGCATCGGTCTCGCCACCATGCCGCTCACCTCCAGCATCCACGGCCCATTGGCCTTGGCATCCCAGACCGGCACCGTCGGCGCAATGAAATACGCGGGGAACGCTTTGCCCGCGTTCAACGCGTGTGTGCCCGCTTCATCCATCGACGTATGGCGGAACAGCGCCCGCTCCACCGTCTCGTTCTTTCGCTCGGCGTAATTCAGGATGCGCTGCGCGCTCTTTGGCCCGCGGCTCCCACAGGCCGCCAGCAAAGCCGCACTGAGCGTCCCGCCACTCGCCAGGAGGAATCGCCGGCGGTCGAGGCCGCGCTCCTCACTCATGCGCGGGCGGCAGTTCGGGTGAGGGCGCCACGACCGCCGCCGCCATGTCGGGAACGACCGCGACGCGCGGCGCCCACCGCGGCAGGAGATGGTAGAACGGCCGGCCATTGCGCCGCTCGGGCGCGAACCGCTCGTTGTACCGGCCCGTAATCATCGATGGCAGGACGTAGGGATCGACCGCGAACACCATGAACACGTGCCCCGCCGCCAGGCCGAGGAGCGCCACCATCCCCATGAAGTGCCAGTACCGCGCCCACACGTACCCGCCGAACAGCGTGGTGAGCGGCGCCAGCTCGACGGGCTTCCAGATCGCGACCCCGGACAACACGATCCACACGCCGATCCAGGGCATCGCGAAATACGCGCCTTTCTGCAGCGCATTGTACTTCCCCTGCAGGGGATGCTGGCGGCGGATGAATAGATAGAACCGCACCATCTGCACGACATCCCGGATGTCGCCACGGCGCGGCACGAGGTCGCGCCACTCGCCGTGCAGATAGACGTAGGCGAGGTAGACGAAACCGTTGGCCACCAGGACCCACATCATCGCGAAGTGCCAGTGTCGCGCGCCGCCAAGCCATCCACCGAAGGTGAGCCAGTTCGGAATGGCGCGCCCTTCGAACGGATAGCAGCAGAATGTCTCGCCCCTGCGGTGAAACGCGGGATACGCATCGAAGATCCGCATCCCCGATCCCGCCATCACCAGGATCGCCGCCACCGCGACCCAATGAGTCGCCCGGACAACCAGTGGATGCCGGTTGCGCTCGATCCGCGGCGGCGGAAGCTTTTCCGGCGCCAAGTCGTTTAGCGCCGGTTCGATTGAAGCCGGTCGGATGTGCGCCGGTTCGATGCGCGCCTGCGGCTGTTCCTCCGGCGCCTGATCGCTCACCGCGCCGAGGTCGTGTTCTGGGTGGTGCTGGCGGTGGTATTCGCGGCCGCATTCGGCGTCGCGACCCCCGCCGCTTTGAACTGCGCCAGATACTGCCCATATCCCTCGGATTCCAGCTTGTCCACGGGGATGAAGCGCAACGCCGCGGAGTTCATGCAGTAGCGCTGGCCAGTCGGCGCCGGACCATCGTCGAACACATGGCCGAGGTGGGAGTCCGCGTGCGCGGACCGAACCTCGGTGCGCGACATGAGCAGTCCCCGGTCAGTCTTCGTGGTCACGTTCGCGGGATCGATCGGCTTCGTGAAGCTCGGCCACCCCGTCCCCGACTCGTACTTGTCGAGTGAGCTGAACAGCGGCTCCCCGGAGACGACGTCGACGTAGATACCCGCCGCGTGGTTGTCCCAGTACTCGTTCCGAAATGGCGGCTCGGTCCCCTCACGCTGGGTGACCGTGTACTGCTCCGGGCTCAGTTTCCGCTCCAGCTCCTGCTTGTCCGGCTTCTTGTAATGGCTGAAATCCATGGTACCTGTACCTCCGGTTGCTGTTTCCGGCCCTGTTGCTATTTCTGTGGCGCTTCGGGGAGCCGCGGCCACCCGCGCCGGGCGCTCCGATATAGTGATCGGCGGCGACGCCGCCTCCGTAATAGCGAACTCGAGCGCATAGGTAACCCCAACCGCCACCGCGAGGGCAACCGCCGCCGTCACGAGCGGAGCCGCGCCCCGACGGGCACCCGCCCAGTTCCTGCCGCGGTCTCGGCTCGCATTTCTGGTTGCGAATGTCATACACTAGAACTATGTCCGACAGACCCCGTTGGTTCCCGTATTTGGAGCTTGGGGCCGCTGGCGAAACTTTGGACCCGCCCGCACCCGTAGGGATCAGTGAAACTCTTCCGGGAGTCCGGCCATGATCGAAGCGTTGCTCCGCCTCTTTGCCCTGCGCCCGCTGTTCACGGCCGCGATTCTGGGGATCCCGCTGCTCGTGATCATCGCCGTCGGCCTGTTCACGATCGTGGCGCTCAAGCTGCTCTTCGTCGTGGTCCTGCCGATCGCGATCATCGTCTGGATCGTGCGGCGATTCTTCTGGCGCGACCGCTTCGATTGCCCGCCCGAGGAGTGGTCGTGAGGGCCTAGCAAGACCCTGGCCCGGGCGCGCCCGATGGGCGCGCTACCCGGGTGGAGTACGCCGGTCCGCTATTTGACCCAGACTGTGTTCTGGATCTTCCCGTTCGCCTGCACAACGTCCACGTACAGTGAATCGTGCGACAGCAGGAACGTGGAGACCGTCTCGCCGACGCCCGGGATCTCCGACGTGAAGATCAGCGTGCCGGCATCCACCCCGCTGACCGTCGACGTATCCAGCGCCACGTAGGTGCCGCTGTCCGGTCCGATCCCACCGTAGTCCCCAAACCCGTGGACCGCGTACGTCGTCGCGCTGAGTGCCAGGTCCGCGCCGCTGGCTTGCCCCACCGCCGGGCCGCCCGCGAAGAGGGTCATGTTGTACGAGCCTGTGAGATCAATGTCGTCACCCTGCGACGCACCCCCGGGCAGCGTCAGCCCGGTGGTCGTCGACCCATGACAGGCGGCGATCGCCGCCACCGCGAGTGCGAGTGCGACGATCCTGGTCTTCGGCGTGAGCGGCACCGGTCCTACTTACAACTCTTGTTGTTGACCGCGCTGAGGACGTTCACCACGCCGAATCCATAGTTCGGATCCGGACGAGTGCCGTTCGGCTCGGTCGACGACGTCGCGAGACACGTCTTGAGCGCTGACCCGGCAACGGTCGTGGTTTGCGCCTGCACCACCGCCGCCTCTCCGGCCACCAGCGGCGACGCGAAACTGGTCCCGTCGCCCACCAGGTAGCTGTTCTCCATCCCCGGGCAGAACGAGCTCGCCGAGCTGCACGCACCGATCACCAGATCCGCCTGGACCGTGTCGGCGCTGTTGCCGCCGGGTGCGAAGACTGCCGCACCATCATCACCAAAGTTCGAATACACGGCGATCGTGTTGAAGTTCGCCTGGTTCACCGGCCCCGTCGCGCCAACGCTCAGCACGTGATGCAGCCCCGCCGGTGCATTGAGACTGTCAGCGTAGCTTCCGGACGGTGAGGTCGCGGTGTTGAAATCCTCCGCCGAGTTCCCCGCCGCGGCCACCAGCAGGATACCACGCTGGAACGCGTAGTCCACGATACGTTGGAAGAAGTCGACGAACGACATGTCGTCGGGGCTCGTCCGGTCGAAATAACCACCGAGACTCATGTTGACGATGTTGGCGCCATTGTCCGTCGCGTACAGAATCCCCTCGAGATTCGCCGAGAAGGACCCCGACCCGCTGTCGTTCAGCACCCGCACCATCACCAGTTGCGCCTGCGGCGCGACACCCGCGATGCCGAGCGAGTTGGTGGCGATCTGCGACGAGACGAATGACCCGTGTGACACCACGTCGTGGCTGAACGGCAGCGCCACGGTGGACGTGTCGGTCGCGAACGCGAACGACGTGCTGAGCGCGGTGTTGACCCGGCCTGCCAGGTCGATGTGTGCGGTGTCGACACCCGTGTCGAGAATGAACACTTTCTCCCCGGACCCCTGCGACGTGACCTGCCACGCCGTATCAGCGGAGATCTGGGTCATGTTCCACTGGGAACCAAAAAACTCCGCCGTACGCGGATCCGTTCCTTGTGCGGTCACCGCGCCACGAAAATGCGCCACCGGCTTGATGGTCCGGACATCCAGACGCCGCATCGCGGGATCGACGACCCGCATCCGATAGATGTCCGCGACCACGGCCTGCACATCGCTCCTGAGACGCAGCGCCGTCGCCGACTTGGCCGAGAGACCCGCGACGATCACGAGTCCGGTACCCGCGTGCGAGAACACGATGCGCCCGCCGCCCTGCTGGACCTGGGCGGTGAGCGACGCGGACGGATTGCCTGGCGTCGCCAGCATGATGAGGTATCGCGGCGCAGCCGGCAGCGTCGCCAGCACTGCGCGCGTGGCCTGCGGAGCGACAGGTGTCATGTCCGAGCAGGCCGCCAGCCCGCTGGCGGTGCCGGCCGCGGCAACCAGTGCCAGCCGGCGCCAGACCTGCGCCGCGCGCCAGCCGCGAATACCCCATATGGTGGTCATACCGTCGAAGCTGCGAGGGTGTACACACGCCGTCAAGCCACGATATCAAGTCAGACGTCGGGTCCTGACCACGCGTCACGTTTCGCCCGCAGGTTGATCGCCAGTTTCACCTGTCAATTTCTGGCGCGGTGTACGGTCCGTAGACAGGCCCGCAGTTGACCGCTCACCCCACAGACTCTGCACAATGTGAATTTCTAGGGACTAGGCTTTACGGATTAGCGACCAGGCCATAGTCCCCAATCCCTATCCACCATCCACTCGCAAACGGCGGGTCCCCATGGCATACTTGGCCGGGAGTCACCGATCACTGACCTCGCTCGTCGAGTGTACTGAATGCAGACCCACCGGCTCACCATTGTCACGACGCTCGCGGCGGCGGCCCTCGCTGCTGCGTGTCACAGTTCGTCCGCCCCCAAAGCGACGGCGTCGTCCGAGATGGCCGCGCACTTCGATAGCCTCGCGGTCGCCGCGTCGGCCGCCGGAGAGTTCGACCGGTACCGCCTGCTCGCCTATCCGATCGCGTTCCTCGCGGAGAATGGTGTGCCAGCGACCGTCAACCTGTCCGTGGACGGCTCGTCACAGTCGTACCAGGCCGGTGTCCTCGAGATGGTGGGACAGACGGCGGGCGCGAGCCCAACCCCTAGCGATTCCATCTTCGTGGAGTTTGCGTGGACGGGCGCCGATGCCGATCAGCTGGTCTACGCCCAGATCCTCGTCCCCGATACCCTCGGCGATTGGGCTGACCTGGTCGACACCGCAGCGAACGAGTCACTGGACTCGGTCACGTCCGCCCAGGCCGCCGTCTCGGCCACCAGCGCGAAGTGCCACACGTTTTCGCTCCCCATCACCAACGCCGCGGCTGAAGATCTCCTGAGCGGCTCGGCCTGCACGAGCGGCAAAATGCAGGCGGGATTCTCATTGTACTTCACACCGACGACGGGCTTCCCGAACAGCTCTTTCGTCCTGTCGAACCAGTCACTCCCCGGCATTCGCCTCGTCCTCGCCCAGAACAACAATGGCGAGAGCCAGATCATGAAGCTCCGCTCCGCCCTCATGAACCACGTGAAAGTCATACCGCGGTAATCGCTGGCCCGGTGCACCTGGCCGGCACCCTGCGGCCACCCCTTCCAGCACTCCGAGCCTCCGCGCGATCGCGGAGGCTCGGAGTGCTTTCAGCCAGTCTGTAACGCCCTATACGGGGCATGGTTTAGCGAGCACGACAAATGCGTATCCCCCGGCGACGCGCGCCAACAATGGGCCTGAGTGGGCCGTACTACAAACGGGCGTGCAGGCGGTGGTAAATTCAACTCGTACGCGCGACGTGCACCCCAGCCCCATCGGACGCGCGAGGAAGGAACACAGACCCCCGTGCGCGAATAGCGAGCGACTGCTCTGCATCCTCCTGGTAGCATCATGGCCGGGCCGGCCACCATAGCGCCACGCGGCGCGAAACGAATCGGGGTGGTGCTCGGACCCGCACTCGTCGTCGCACTCGTCGGCGCCGGAACCCTCTGGAACATCCGGGATGTTACCGTGCGCGAGAACTGGATCCGCCACACGGACCAGGTCAAGCTCGTCGCGGCAGACTTCCTCGAGCAGCTCAGCACGTCGCGACCGGCCGCCAACAAGTTTCTCATCAGCGGCGACACCGCGGACATCTCGCAATACCGCGCCATAGCCGATTCGGCCACCCGCGATCTCGTCCGCCTGCGCACCCTCACGCAGGACAATCCCCACCAACACCCCCGGCTCGACGACCTGGACCGCGTGGCGGCCGAACGTTTTGCCGACATCAATTCCACGATCCGTGTCCGCAAGGAACACGGCGAAGCCGCCGCTGCAGCGCTCTCCCTGGCGCCCGGTCGCGCGATCATGGACACCGCCCGCCGCGTCGGCGCCGCGCTCACCAGCGAGGAGGACCTGCTCCTCACCCGCCGCACGCCCGCGCTCCGGCGGCGGCAATCCATCACGGCCACGGTCCTTGTGATCGGCACCGCCATCGCCCTCCTTCTCGGCGTCCTCGCCAATACTTATCTGCTGCGCGCCGCCGCGCTCACCGCCACACAAAACGATCAGCTCCGCAGACAAGCCAAGGAGCTCGAGCTGCAGAACGACCAGTTGCAGGAGCAGGCCGCCGAGACGGAGATCCAGGCCGATCAGTTGCAGCGGCAGACCGCGGAGCTCGAAGCCGCGAACACGGCCAAGTCCGATTTCCTCACCAGCATGTCGCACGAGTTGCGCACGCCGCTCAATGCGATCAGCGGGTACGCCGACTTGCTCGACGCGGGCATCCGCGGCCCACTGCTCCCCGCACAACTCGAGGACATTCAGCGCATCCGGCGCGCCAGCGCGCACCTGCTCGCACTCATTAATGATGTGCTGAACGTCGCCCGCCTCGAAGCAGGACACGTCGAGGTCACCGCTCGGCCCGTTCTCGTTGAACCGCTCCTGATCGAAGCGGCCGCCATGCTGGAGCCCCAGGCGCGGACCAAAGGTCTCGCGTTCCAGCGAACCCGCTGCGAACACGACTATGCGGTGTATGGCGACCGCGATCGCATTCTCCAGATCCTCCTCAACCTGCTGTCCAACGCCGTGAAGTTCACCGCCCGCGGCGGTCAGGTCACGCTCGCGTGCCAGTACTCCGAGCAGCCCGAGGATGGCCGGATCTGGATTACGGTCCACGACACCGGCCGCGGCATTCCCGCGAATCAGATGCTGCACGTGTTCGAACCCTTCGTGCAGGTCGGCCGCAAACTCTCAGGCACCGACGAGGGAGCGGGCCTCGGCCTCACCATCAGCCGCGATCTCGCGCGCGCCATGAACGGCGACCTCGTCGCCGAGAGCCGGGAGAGTGTCGGCTCGGTGTTCCGGCTCATCCTGTTGTCCGCGGCGGCTCCCACAGCCATCCCGGAACCGGACGCATCGCGGGACCGCGCGGACGGAGATCGCGTCGCCTACGCGGACACCGACCGCTAACTCAGCCCCGGGCCGCACCCCACAAGAGCGACACCAGTACGATCCCGAAGGCCGGCACAGCGAGCACGCCGAACGCCGGCACCAACGGCCGCACCGATTGACGCGCCGCCGACCGGGCGCGCACCAGCGGAACCCCCGCGCAAATGAGCAGCACACACGCGCCCGCGCACGTCAGCATCGCGCGATCCGACACCGGCCGCCATGACGATGTCGCGCTGACCGACGGGATCGCGAAGGTCAGGATCGCGTCACACAACGCCAGCACCGCCCACACACGCTCCACCGTGCTCAACATCCCCACGGCGTCCGCGCGGCGGCAATCGCGATCACGACGCCCACCACTATGAGTATCACGCGATCATGACGATCGAGCGACGCGGCCGGTTCCGTCGCGATGGCCGATATGGTCTGCCACGTCCCGATCTGCACAAGCCTGCGATCGTGCTGATTCGTAGCAGTCGCTAGTCCCTGGTCCTTGGTCCCTCGCCCCTCGCCCCTCGCCCCTCGCCCCTCGCCGTTGCCGACGCGGTGTATCGATCACGTGATTCGCATCGCATCCGAGCCAACCCTCCCCGCGGTGCCGCTGTCCAACGCAGCATGAGACTCCACCCCGCTGTCATGCTCACACTCGCGATGGCCACTCCCGTCATCGCGCACGCCCAGCCCGCCCGGCCCACTGAGAGCAGCTATGGCGCCGCGATCGCGGCCGGCCAGAAGGCCGAAGCCGCGCACAAGGAAACCGAAGCCCGCGAGGACTACGTCCGCGCGTTGACGCTCATCAACGGACATCCGGACGTCGTCTTCCTGCTCGCCCGCAGCGAGGCACGCCTCGGACACAAGGATGCGGCCATCGCTCGGCTCCGCACGATCGTGGCGATGGGACTCGCCTATCCGATCGCCGATGACTCGGCCTTCGCGACGCTGCGCGGCACGAAGGAGTTCGAGAATGTCCGCACCGCCATGGACGCCAATCGCGCGGCTGTCTCGACCGCCTCGGTAGTGCACACCCTCGCCGACACCAACATGCTGGCCGAAGATCTCGCCTACGACGCCAGCAGCCATACGTTCTACGTGAGCAGCATCCACCGGGGCACGATCGTCGCCGTTCCGGAGTCCGGCCCCGTGCGCGACTTCGTGCCGCCCGGCCGCGACAATGTCTTCGGCATCATGGCGCTCGCGATCAATGTGCCGCACGGTGTGCTGTGGGCGACGACATCCGCCATGCCCCAAGCCGCCGGTTTCAAAGCGGCCGACGACGGCCGCTCCGCCGTCCTCCGCTACGAGTTGTCGTCCGGACGCCTGCTTCAGCGCTTCGACGCGCCACGTGACGGCCGGGCCCACAATCTCGGTGACATGACCGTCGATCAGAACGGCGCGGTCATCGTCTCCGATGGCACCAGCGGCGATGTCTACACCATCCGCGCAGGCCACGACTCCCTGCAGACGCTCATCCCGCGCGGGACGTTCCGGTCACCCCAGACACCCGCCGTATTGCCCGACGGACGCGTGATCGTCGCCGACTACGCGCTCGGTCTCGCGATCATCGACCGCCAGGATGAAACCGTCACGTGGGTGCAGCACCCCGACACCACCGCGGTCAATGGCATCGACGGGATGTACCTGCAGGGGCACAATCTCTATGCCGTGCAAAACGGCACGTCGCCCGAGCGCGTCGTCCGCTTCTCGCTGGATTCCCGCTTCACTGGCATCACCGGCTGGACGGTCATCGAGCGTGGCTCACCCGGACTCGGCGACCCAACGCACGGCGTCCTTCTCGCGGATGGCTTTTACTTCCTCGCGAACAGCGGGTGGGACCGCTTCGGCGACAATGGCGCCATCAAACCAGGCAGCGCCTCTCCGCCCACGATCCTCCGCGCCCCACTCACGCCCTGATCCACCCGCTGCCATGCACACGCGGCGCCTGCCGGGGTAACGATGTCACTCCGGTAGGCGCCAGGCCGCGCGCGGCTGCCGCCGAACCCCCAATTTCCGCCCGGTGTTGTTAGGCTTCGGGTAGTGCCGCCGGCCGCGCGCGTGGCACCGGGCGGCGGCTCACCCGTCCCACACTGCCTCACTCTGATTCCGGGGGTCCAATGGCGCAGCACTCGGGTTCGCATCACCACCGCGAGGCCGCCGAACACTACGAGCAGGCGGCGAAGCACCACCGCGAAGCGGCGAAGCACCACGACGCAGGACACCACGAGAAAGCGGGCTACCACGCGTACGTCGCGCACGCCCACCACACGTTCGCCGCACAGCACGCCGAGGAAGCGGAAAAACACTACGCGACCGCGCACGCGCCACCGTTCTGACCGTGGCAGGGGCGGGTCACGGCCCGCCCCTGCTGGCCGCACCGCACCAGAGACCGCACCAGCGTCAGTTCGGCGCGCCGCTCCCCGCGGCATACACGAACGACCAGTCCCCGGTCGCCTGCCCGAGGGCGATCAACGCGTGCGCGTACTGCTGCTGCGCATCGTACGACGCCAGATACACGGCATTGGCGGCCTGCTCCGCCGTGAGGACGTCGAGGAGCGACGCCGACCCATGCTGATAGCTGTAGAGTTTCGCCCGGCGCACGCGCTCCGCATCCAGCAGGATCCCGCCCGAATATTGCGCGACTTGCGCCAGCGCGGCCTGATACGCCGCCCACGCCGTCCGCACGTCGATGCTCGCCTTCCACTCGGCTGACTGCACGGCCTTGTTCGCCTGCCTCGCCGTGAACTGCGCACTCGCCAGTTCACCGTGCGAGAAGTTCGACAACGGGATCGGAAGCGACAGTCCCAGGTTGAGCGACGAGAAGGTCGGCGTCGGATCGATGATGTTCGTGCCTCGCGTGAAGTACGAAGTCCCGAGGGTGATGTCGACGTCCGACCACCGGTCGCCGTGCGCCACGCGCACTCCCGCCACCGCCGCGTCAGCCAGGCGCCGCGCCGCAATGACATCGGGCCGCGATGCCACGGCCGATCGCGTCAGGCTGTCGAGATCGAGCGGCCCGCGCAACGCCGCCGGACCCGCCCACGCGCTGGACGCTGCAGCCGGCGGTGGGGCCAACAGGCCGGGCGAGATCGGCGCGTCCGCTGCTGTCGCCGGGAGTGTCACCAGTTCGCCTGGCGCCTCCGGTGCGACGAGAGTGTCGAGGTGCTGGGGCGTCAGTAACCCCGTCATCGTGAGATGCGCTGCGTGCACATCATTCGCCGCGCTCAGTAGGTCCCCATGCGCTTGCGCGGCATCGACGCGCGACTGGGCGAGGTCGATCTCACCGATGTCGCCCGCCTTCACCCGTCGCTCGTTGAGCGTCACCAGCCGGTCCAGCTCACCTGCCGTCTGCCGCTTGCGCGCGAATACCTGCTCCGCGTGCACGGCATTGGCGTACGCGGTCGCGGCAGTCCCGCGGAGGGTGCGCAGGAAATCCTCGAGTTGCGCCTTGGCCGCCGCCAGTTGCCCGCGCGCGACGTCCGTCCGCGCTCCCCGCTTTCCGCCGAACAGGATGGTCTGCGTGAGCGACACATCGTACGACGTCGCCTGATGCTCCCCCGACACATTGAGCCCCGCACCCCACGCCAGCGAGGGATTGGGATAGAGATGCGCAACGGACACCTGTGCATTGGCAATCGGCACGTTGTACGCCTGCGCGGCGTAGTCGAGGTTCTGCTTCCCCACCAGCCCCACGAACTCTTCAAACGGCACCCGCACGACCGGCAAGCTCTCCCCGGCCACAGTGGACCGGGCCGTTGACGGTTGCCCCAAACTGGCCGGTTGCTGCGCGACGGCGACTCCCGCACTGCACACCAACATCCCGGCGAGGACGACCTGCCCGGCACTCCTCATGGGATCTCCCCCCGCTTCGTCCGCCGCTCCTCGAGCACTACATACAACGCCGGGAGCACGACGAGCGTGAGCGCGGTCGCCGTCACCAGCCCTCCCACGATCACCGTGGCGAGCGGCCGCTGGACATCGCTGCCGACGCCTCGCGCCAGCGCGGCGGGCATGAGACCGAGCGTCGCGACGCTCGCGGTCATGAGCACGGGGCGGAGCCGTTCCGTCGCGCCATGCATGACGGCGTCAGTGAGCGAGGTGCCTGCGATCGTCCGCCATCGATTCAGATTCGCGACCATGATCACGCCGTTCTGCACCGCGACCCCGAACAGGGCGATGAAGCCGACGGCACTCGACACGTTGAGGGTCATGCCGCGCAGATGCAGCGCCAGCACGCCGCCCAGGAGCGCCAGTGGCACGTTGAGCAGAATGAGTCCGGCGTGCGACATGTCGCCGAACTGGCCGTAGAGGAGCACGAAGATCAGCGCCAGCGCCGCCGGCACGATGACCGCGAGCCGCGCCTCTGCCCGCTGCTGATTCTCGAACGCACCGCCCCATTCGATTTGATATCGCTGGTGATCGTACACCACCTGCTTCTCGATGCGATCCTTGGCATCGCCGATGAAGGTCGCGAGGTCGCGGCCCCGGAGGTCGAGTTTCACCGTGAGGTGCCGGCGGCCCATCTCGTGCGTGATCGTGCTCTCACCGGCATCCTGGCGGATCGACGCCACCTGCGAGAGTGGAATCCGCGCTCCGGACGCCGTGACGAGCTGGAGGTCGCCTATCGCGGCGGCGCTGTTCCGGGCATAGTTCGCGAACCGCACCGTCAGATCGTATCGGCGTTCGCCGAGGAAGACTTGCGAGAGCGCCTGGCCGCCAATCGCCGTCTGCACCAGATCGGCGACGTCGGCGACGTTGATGCCGTAGCGCGCCGCCGCCGCACGGTCCACGACGACTTGCAGCTGCGGCAGCGGCGGCTCCTGGTCGATCGCCGGATCGGCGGCGCCCGGCACGGTGCGCAACACGCCGGCCACATGCTCGGCCAGCTGCCGCGTCGCCTTGAAGTCGTCGCCGAATACGCGGATCACCAGTTCACTGTGCGCCCCGGCGATCATGTCCTCGACGCCGTCGATCATCGGCTGAGAGAATCCGATCTGATAGCCCGGCATAGTCTGGAACCGCGCATCCATCCGGCGGATGAGCGCCTGTTTGTCGCCGCCCCATTCGTCGTACGGCTTGAGTCCCACCGAAGCTTCGATGTGTGACGGCGTCCACGGGTCGGTCCCATCTTCGTTGCGGCCCAGTTGGGTCACGATGTAGGACACTTCAGGAACCGTGCGCACGACTTTTCGCAGCTCGGCCGCCATCTCACTGCCCTTCTCGATCGAGATCCCGGGTGGCAGCTCCACCTGCAGCCAGATCGAGCCTTCGTCCAGATAGGGGAGGAACTCCCGGCCGAGCGTGGCGCCGAGGACGATCGCGAGCACGGCCGCGATGGCGCCGGGCATGATGGCCAGCCGCGGCTTGAGCACCACTTTCTGCAAGAGCGCCTTGTACGGTCGTGATCCGCTCGAGCACGCGGTTGTCGTAGACGTGCCCGGGCTTGCGATAGATCGCGTACGCCAGGCCCGGCATCACCAGGAGCGCGGTAGCCAGCGCGCCGATGAGGGCGTAGCCGATGGTGAACGCCATCGGCGTGAATAGTTTGCGCTCCACCCGCTGGAACGCGAAGAGCGGGAGGTAGCCGGTAATGATGATGAGGTTGGCGAAGAAGATCGGCCGCGCCACCTGCAGCGCCGCGGACCGCGCGTCGCTCTCCGACAGCTCGGCGTCGGGATGCGCTTCGCGCCGCCTGAGAATCGTCTCCACGAGCACGATCGACCCGTCGACGATGATCCCGAAGTCGATCGCGCCCAGCGAGAGCAGGTTCGCTGGGATGTTCGTGAGGTGCATGCACATGAACGCGAACAGGAGCGACAGCGGGATGGTGAGCGCGATGAGCAGCGCCCCGCGGATGCTCCCGACGAACAGCAGCACCACCACTGTCACGAGGATGAGCCCCTCGGACAAGGTGCGGGAGATGGTGTGGACGGTCGTGTGAATGAGCTTCGTCCGGTCGATGTACGGCACGACCTTCACATCGCTCGGCAGCATCCCGTGATTGAGCTTGTCCACCGCTCGTGCATGCCTTCCAGGACACCCGACGGGTTCACCCCCCGCAGCAGCAGCACGATGCCGGTCACCACGTCCGACTGGTCATCCTTGCCGACCATGCCCTCGCGCTGCAAGGTGCCGAGATGAACGAGACCGAGGTCCTTGATGAAGATCGGCACGCCGCTCCGGGAGGTCACGACAATGTTGCCGAGGTCATCGAGCGATGGATCTGCCCGATCCCGCGTACGACGATCCCCTGCTCGCCGGTCACCAGCACACTGCCGCCAGCGTTCGCGTTGTTGGCGGTGATCGCGTTCTCGACGTCCCGGAGTCCGAGGCCGTATTCGTCGAGCTTCGCCGGATCGACGACCAGTTGGAACTGCACGGTCTCGCCCCCGAACAGCGTCACGTCGGCGACGCCCGGCACCTGCTTGAGCTGCGGGAAGACTACCCAGTCCTGCAGATCCTTGAGCTCCCGCGGCCCCTGTGCGGTGACTCCAGCGTGTACCGGTAGATCTCGCCGATCGGCGACGAGATGGGATCGAGGCCCGGCGTCGCGCCCGGCGGGAGTGTGACGTTCTGGATCCGCTCATTGATCCGCTGGCGCGCCCAGTAATCGTCGGTCCCGTCGCGGAACACCAGGGTGATCAGCGAGAGCGCGAATGTGGTTCGCGAGCGCATCACCTGCAGCCCCGGGGTCCCCGCCAGCTCGCGCTCCAGCGGCATCGTGATCTGCTGCTCCATCTCCTCGGCCGCGTGCCCGGGATACTGCGTCACCACCTGCGCGGTCGTGTCCGCGATGTCGGGATACGCCTCGAGGGAGAGCTGGAACCACGAGTACACCCCTGTGGCCGCGACCATTCCCGCGATCACGAGCACGAGCCAGCGTCGTTCGAGACACCAGCTGACGAGCCCGTCGATCATTGGAGCAGCACCACCTGGCTCGCCACCACGCGCTGGCCACCCGAGACGCCTTCACGCACGATCGCGCGATTGCCGTCGAGATGGCCCACGACCACCGCCCGGCGCTCCAGGATCCAGGGCCGCACTTCCACGAACACGTAGTCGGAATCGCTCACCTGCAGCAACGACGTCGCGGGCACCACCACCCGCGGGCGCGGCCGCGCCGCGAACGTGATCGTCGCGTACATGCCCGGCTTGAGACGCCCCCGCGGGTTCGGCACGGTCACACGCACTTTGGTCATCCGCGTCGCGGTGTCGACGACGGCGCCCACCATCGCCACGACGCCCCGGATGGTGTCCTCGGGATACGCGCTCACGATGGCCACCGCCCGGTCGCCGGCCTGGATGCCGTGCAGATCTTTCTCGGGCACGTTGGCGGAGAGCCACACGGTGCCCAGGTCCGCGATGGTCATGACCGGCACAGTGGGATCGTTGTGGAACTCACCCGATCCGACGGAGAGGTCGATGACGCGGCCGTCGATCGGCGAGCGGATCACCAGCGCCTGATCCTTGAGCACGACGCTCGTGTCGAGCCCCAGCACAGTGAGCCGCGACGCCGCCCGCTGCCGGTCCCCGTCCGCCTGGCTGAAATCGGTCTCGGCCTGCTCGACGTCGCGCTGCGCCGCGATCCCGTACTGCGCGAGGTCGCGCTCGCGCGTCAGGTTGTTCGTGGCCTGCCGGTACGCCGTCAGCGCGTGCGCGTAATCCGCCTGCGCGGATGTGAAATCGGGCGAGTCCAGGGTCACGAGCGGCTCACCCTTCCGCACCGGGTCGCCAAGATGCACGTTGAGCGCCACCACCCGCCCCGCCATGGGCGGAAACAATCTGACGGTGCGCGCCGGGTCGGACTCGACGGCCGCCGTCGCCGTCACGACGTCGCTCAACGTCACCGTCCGCGCGGTATCGAACGACAGCGCCGAGCGGAGCGGCGAGCCGTCCGGAATCGTGATCTGGCCATTGCTCGCCGTGACGCTGGCTGGCGTATCAGCCGCCGGTGCCGCCTTCCCGCAGGCGCCCATCACGCCCGCCAGCACGACTGCCAGCACGACCGCCCACGCCACCACGCCGCTCCTTTCCCACTCGAGCCGCACCATGCGACGCTCCCGTCCAGAGTCTGGCCCGCTGTCGTCCGCGTCCGAGCTTCTCGCTACTCTCATTTTCTTTGGCACCGCCACATACCCAGCACGGGTATCCCATACGGGCCGAGGCGTGGGTTAAATATCCTACCAGGGTATTCCATGTCAAGGACGGCAAAGTATCGGTCCGGTCACTGGGGGAACGCCCGGCGGCCCCGTCCCGGCAGCCCTAGTCCGTCGGACTGGCGGGACTACCCTGGGCCCCTATAGTATTCGGGATCCATCCGGTCATTCGCCGCCCCCTCAACCCGCCGTGGGCCAAGGCCGGCAAAGGAGTACCAATGCGCCACGCCGAGACCCGCAATGGCGCGGGAGCCGCCGCCACCGGCCCCGCCGCTCCGCCGTCCCCCCGGATGCTCAAACACAGCCTCCGGGAGAAAACCAAGCTCCTCAACCGGGTCAAACGCATCCGCGGCCAGGTGTCGGCCGTCGAAGACCTCATCGAGGACGATGGCGACTGCGGAATGGCGCTTCACACCCTCGCCGCCTGCCGCGGCGCTATCAATGCGCTCATGGCCGAGATCCTCGAGGACCACATCCGCTACCACGTGGTCGCCCCGGGCGCGGATCCGAACTCGAACGAAAGCCTGGCCGCCGAACAGCTGGTGGATATCGTGAAGAGCTACCTCCGGTAGCGCTCCTTCACGTCCCTAGTCCTTAGTCCCCAGTCCCTAGCGGTTCAACTGTCTGGGTTCGTCGCCCACACCGTCGCACTCGTCACGAACGCGCGGTTGTCCAGCTCCAGCATCCCGACGATGACATGCGCGATGTCCTCGGGCTGCAGCTTCCGCGGACTGCTGGGGCGCGCGCCATACCCGTTCGATTCGAAGAACGGCGTCATGACTTCGCTCGGGTTCACCTGCATCACCCGGATGTCGCTCTTCCGGAGCTCCGTGCGCCACACTTCGGTCAATCCGCTAAGCGCATACTTGGTCGAGGCGTATGCCGAGCTGTTGGCGCCCGCGCGCTGGCCGGAGGTCGAGGCCACGTTCACGATCGCGCCCGCGTTCCGCGGCACGAAGTAGCGGGCGCTCTCCCGCGCCACCAGCGTCGCGCCCAGCACGTTCGTCTCCCACACCCGCCGCATGTCCGCGGCCGTGACGGAGAGCAGCGGCGCCGACGACCCGATGCCCGCGTTGTTGATCAGCACGTTGTACCCACCCAGCTCACGCACGACGGTCTCGATGCAGACGCGCCACACTCGCCTCGTCGGTCACATTGGCCGTCACGGGGATCGCCCCGATCTCCTTCGCCGCCTTGCCCAGCACATCCGCCCGGCGCCCCGAAATCGCCACCTGCGCGCGCCGCGCCTTGAGTGCCCGCGCCGTCGCCAACCCAATGCCCGATCCGCCACCCGTCACCAGCACTTTCGCGTCGTTCAACTTCATATGTCTCCCCTTGAGGTCTGTGTTGCCCGAGACAATCTAGGCGCCTCGTCTAAAGGGAATTCAGGAAGTCGAGCAGCGCCGAACGATCCGAGGCCGAGAGCTGCTGCACGTACTGGCGCGATACCGCCGCCTGTCCTCCATGCCACAGGATCGCCTCCATCAAGCTCTGCGCTCGGCCGTCATGCAGGAAATTCACCCGGCCATTCACCAGCGGCGTGAGTCCGATCCCCCACAGCGGCCGCGTACGCCACTGCGTGCCGCTCGCGGCGAAATCGGGACGGCCATCCGCCAGCGCCGGCCCCATGTCGTGCAGCAACAGGTCCGTGAACGGGTGAATGGTCTGATTCGACAGCTCCGGCTCGCCGGCCACGGTCCCGGTCACGAGGGACGGCAAATGACACCCGGCACACCCCGCCGCCGCGAACACCGCCGCGCCCTGCTGCACGGTCGCGCCGTGAATGTTGCGCCGCGCAGGCACGCCCAGCGTCCGCACGTACGTGATGACGGCCTGCAACACGGTGTCGGAGATGTCGGGGGAGTGCGCCATGCACGAGGGGATCGTGTCGTAGCACGGCTCGTTCGGAAACACGGACGACGTCACGCCCATGTCCGCGTCAAACGCGCCAGCCACCTGGTCGGGGATCGTGGGCTGGTTCGCCTTGAGCCCGAACCGCCCCACTCTCATCGTGCCGCCAATGCTGTCCCACACATGATTCGCCGTGCCCGCGATTCCCGCGCCAAGTGCCGCCGGCGACTGCGCCAGCGCTTCGATGGCCGAGTCGGTCACGGCTTCCAACAATCCCAATCCGAAATTGGGCGGCGCGACGCGAGGCGATAGCAACACCGTCGCCGGCAGCGCCACGTACGGCGACCCGATCGCGTACGCCGGCACATGAAGCGTGACGGTCGTGCCATCGCCGAAGGTCGCCACGCTGTCCCGGTACTGTGCGGACAGGGCCGCTTCCGGTGTCAGACCGACGCTCGCCTCCAGCTCGAGTTGCACGCCGTACCCCGGGACCGGCGCCGGACCACCGTGCGGACCGAGGCCCGGCACGCTCACCCGATAGAGGATCGTCGGGAACTGCGTGCCCGCATTCGGAGGAGCGCCGCGCCCATTGTTGGTGTGACACCCGGTGCACGAGACGTTGTCAAAGCGAGGGCCCAACCCCGGATTCACCGGCGCCGGCGCCGGGACGAACGTCCCGTCAAATGTCCGGTCCCCCGCCTGATGCTCGGCCAGCTCGGCACCCGTAACCGGCGGCCCGGGTTGGCCGAACGCCTGGCTCGACGCATTCGAACACCGTCATGTCCCCGCCCGACAGGGAATCCCCCGCAAAACTCGGCGGCGTCCCGCCCCCCGACCCGGCGACGTGACCTGATGATCGCTACGGCACGCGGCAGCAAGGGCAATCGCGACACACGATACCGCCCTGACTCCGCTAATCATTATCGGGGTGGCCACCCAACGGGCCCGCGTGACCCACGCCAAGCAACGGCGCCACGAGATTGATCATGGTCTTCTGCAAGTCGAGCGACGCCTGCGCCGCCACCTGGAGCGCCGCCGGATTCGCATGCAACGCGACATTGAAGCTGGGCGTGATCCTCGCCATCGCCGCGGCCGCCTCCGCGAATTGCGCGCGCACGGTCTGGTCGAGTGCCGGATCGTCGGCGGCGACGATCTCACCCAGACCGCGGTTGCTCCCGGACGACGGGTCGCCGTAATAGAGCGCGGCAGTGCCGGCGAGATTGCTTTCGATATCAGCCAGTGTGTTGTCGCTGAATCGCGATTCCTCGTAGATCGAGCTGTCCGTCGCCAGCGGCTGCGCGATTTTGTAGATGAACTGCGCGGGCTGGGTCGCCATCTGCGTGACAATGTCCTGCATCACCGCCGACTGCGAGGAATACGCGCTCGTGCCGTGACCGGCGTTGAGCACCTGGCCCGCGAAGTTGCCGCCATTGGGAGTCCACGCGGTGCGGAGCGCGCTCAGCTCATGTGAGAGATCCTGCCCCGCCGCGGCGAGATACTCCAGCTGCCGCGCATTGAATCCCCCGGCCGATGCCGGGGCGCCCGGCGCGCCGAACAGCATCAGCTCGACGGCATGGAATCCCTTGAGCGTGACAGGCAGGCCGTCGATGAACGATGGCGTGAGGGAGTCCGGCCCGGCGATCAGCGCGCCGATGCCGGCGATGTCCACGGGCCACGTGTCGACGGCAGGGTCGATGCCATCGGTCTCGATCGGACCGAAGCTGAACGCCTCTCCGTACTCGTACGAGGCCCGCGTCGCCTTCCAGTCCGCCTGCGCCGCGGCAAGGCCGGCGGGTGTGGGCGCCGCCGCGAACGCATTGATGTGCGTCGCGAGCCGCACGCCGCGGTCGGCCAGACTGTCGATGTTCGGCAGCATGACATGATTCACTTCGTCCGCGATCACTCCGGTGGTCATCGCCCGACCCGGCCCGGTCGCGGTGTCGCCGCACGCGGCGGCCACGACGACCAGCACGGCCGCGGCCATTGCGCGCAGGGTGGGGCGAACGGTATCGTAGCCGGCGGCGGCACACCACGAACGACGAGAGAATCGCAAGGCGTCGGAGGCGATCGGCATGAGGGGGGACCCGGGGAGGGCGAGCGTTTCCGGCGAATAAAGTAAGTAACTCGGGTATCAATAACCGAGAGTACCTTACGCCGTATAGCGATGCCTGTCAACGGATTCCAGAAATCCGAGACAACTTGTCGGAATTGACTTGTGTGATTACACTCGTCGGCCATGCGCCGATGCCATCCCCTCCGACGAGCCGCCACGCTCGTCCTGTTGTACGCCTGCGCCGCCAGCGCAGGGAACGCCCAGGGCTACCCCTCCACCCAGCCGGCCACCCCGCCTCACCCGGCCGCCCGCGACACGGTACGGCGCGACACGATTCCTCCCGCCCGGTCCGATAGCACGCACCGCCTCCAAGGGGTCACCGTCACCGGCACCCCGCGCACCACCCGCGCGGTGGACATCTCGCCGGCCGTGGTGAAGGGCATCATCTTCGACGGCAAGACGGCGGAGATCGTCCACGTCGACAGCAGCGAGTCCAACACCTCGCGGGATGTCACCCGGCAGATCCTCGCCCGCATCCCCGGAGCCAATGTCTCGGAGCTCGAAGCCGGGGGTTTCCCCGCGAATGGCATTGGCTTCCGCGGTCTCAACCCCACGCAGTCGCTCGAGCTCAATGTCCGCCAGAATGGCGTCAACATCTCGGGTGATCTCTACGGCTACAACGAGGTGTATTACTCCCCGCCGACGGAGCTGATCGACGACATCCAGGTCGTGCGCGGCGCGTCGTCGCTCGCCTACGGACCGCAGTTCGGCGGCGCGGTCAATTATCTCCTCAAGCACGGCACGCCGAGCGCCGCGCCGGCGATCGAAGCGCACGAGGCCGCCGGAGCGTTCGGCCTCTTCGACACGTTCGGATCGGTCTCGGGCGGCACCGGCCCGCTCACCTACTACGCGGCGGTCCAGCACCGCGGCGAGCAGGGCGAGCGGCCGAACTCGGACTACAACCAGACCGACGCCTACGGTCGCGCGGACGTCCAGCTCTCAAACGCTACCAGCGTCGGCCTCGAGTACACCCGGTTTCGCAATCAGGTGCACATGCCCGGCGGCCTCACCGACCAGGAGTTCGATGCCTCCCCGGAAACGTCCGAGCGCTCCCGCAACTGGCTCGCCACGCCGTGGAATATTCTCGAAGGACACCTCGACAGCCGCTTGAGCGATCGCGTCCATCTCTACGGCACGTCGTCGCTCCTCCTCGGCCAGCGCTACCTGGTCTGGCTCAGTGAGGCCGGTGGCCCACAGGAGACCGACAGCATCAACCCCGCGACCAACCAGTACGCGCCGCGTGAGGTGGATCGCGAGAAGTTCTACAACATCACCAACGAAGCCCGCCTCGCGATCAGCCACGATCTCTTCGCCCGCGCCAGCACGCTGACGATCGGCGCCCGCGAGTTCGATGGCGACATGCGGCGCCAGGGCGGCGGCGACGGATCCACAGGCAGTGATTTCGACATGTCGCTGCTCGCGCCCTACACCACGGACTTGCACTTCCGCACGATGAACGCCGCGGTCTTTGCCGAGAATTTGCTGCACATCACGGATCGGTGGACGGTCACGCCGGGGGTGCGTGCCGAGTGGTTGCGGTCCACGATCACGGGCGTGGACAACGGCGGCACCACGAACATCCCGGCACAGTCCAAGACGCGCGAGTTCGCGCTCGGCGGCGTCGGCACGGAATACACGGTCGGCGCCCCGGCGACGATCTACGCCAACTGGACCACCGCGTACCGGCCGATCACGTACGATCTCCTGACGCCATTCGGCAGCGCCGCCCGGATCTCGCCCAATCTGCAGGATGGCCGCGGCTGGGACCTGGATATCGGCTGGCGCGGGTCACCGCTCCGCGGCCTCACCGCCAGCGTCACCGGCTACTGGCTGGCCTACAACAACCGGGAAGGGTTGTTCAGCGGCATTGACACGACGCAGGGATCCACGTTCACCGAGGAAGCCACGATCGGGAACAGCGTCGCGCGCGGGGTCGAGACGTATGTCTCACTCTCACCGTTCGCGGCGTTCGGCATGCGCGGGGCATGGGCCGGGTTGAGCATCTTCGACGCCGCCGCATACGACGACGCGCACTACACCAGCGGGGTGTTCAACGGCAACGCCGTGGAGCTCGCGCCACGCTGGATCCACCGGGCCGGTCTGACCTACGGCTACGGCCCGGCATTGACCACGCTGCAGGCGAGCACACAGACGCACTCCTACACGGATGCCAACAACACGGTCCTGAGCCCCGACGACGCCGACGTCGGCATCATTCCCGGCTACACGGTCGTGGACTGGTCGCTCGAATATGTGTTCGCGCGCCGCTTCCGCGCGTCATTCGCCGTCAACAACATTGGCAACGTCCACTACTTCACCGAACGCGCGGTCGAATATCCCGGCCCCGGCATCCTGCCATCACTCGGCCGGTCGCTCACGCTGGGCATCACGTATCTCCCGCGCTAAGAGACGCGCTAAGGAGCCGCACTCAGCGCCGCGAGCTTCCGCACGGTGTTCCAGTTCCTCGCGGTGCACCGTGTGGAAAGCCTGGAATCGATGACCGCCGCCGTCAGCTTCGAGTTCCCCACGCCATCCGGATACATCACGTAGAGATGCCGGCTGCCGGGCTCCACCACTTCTCGTCCGGCGATCGCGGCCCGGAGCGCCGCCACCGCGGGCTTGGTCGGGACATGCTTGAGCGCCACCACGTGGAGCCGCGCGGGATCGGTCTCCGCTTCATCCGTGAAGGGATTGCGCGCGAGCACATCCCGCCACTCCGCGGCCGTGCGTACGAAGAACTGTGTCGTGAGGCCGAGTCGCTTCGCCGCTTCTGCTTCCAGCCACCGCTCTACGCCGTCACTGGTCTTTTTCTGGCTGTCGAAAACCAGGTTCCCGCTCTGCAGCAGCGACCTCGGGCGCTCGCAGCCCAATGTCTCGAGAAACTCGCGCAATGCCTGCATGGCAATCACGCGATTGCCGCCGACGTTCACCCCGCGAAGCAGCGCAATGTATGTCGTCATCCGCCTCTCCAAAGCCCGCTATCTTGTCTCGACGCTCTACTGCTGCCGCACCACGATCCCTGCCATTGAATCTCGCTCGCCAACTCTCCCGCGCAATACGACAGACTGAGGACTACCCAATGAGCCAGGACCCGGAACGCGATCGCTGGTCGGAGGTCGACCGCTATCTCGGCGATCTGCTGCTGCCGCACGATACCGCGCTCGATGCCTCCGTCGCCGCCGCCGAAGCCGCCGGCCTGCCCGCGATCCAGGTGTCCCCGCTCCAGGGGCAGTGGCTCGCGATCCTCACCTCCGCGATCCGCGCCAAATCGGTCCTCGAGATCGGCACGCTCGGTGGCTACAGCACCATCTGGATGGCCCGTGCGCTCGCGCCCGGCGGACGGCTCATCTCGCTGGAGCTTGATCCCGCACACGCCGCCGTCGCGCGCGCCAATCTCGAACGCGCCGGGCTCGGTGACCGCGCGACGGTCCGGATCGGACCCGCGGCAGACTCACTCCGCACGCTCGCCGCCGAAAACGCCGGGCCGTTCGACTTGATCTTCATCGACGCGGACAAGACCGGGTATCCCGCCTACTGGACGGCGTCACTCGCGCTCGCACGCCGCGGCACACTGATCATCGCGGACAACGTCGTCCGCGACGGCGCGATCGCCGATCCTGACAGCACAGACGCGAATGTCATCGCGGTGCGCCGGATGTACGACCTCATGGCCAACGACCGGCGCGTCACCACCACGGCTCTGCAAACGGTCGGCTCCAAAGGCTACGACGGCTTCGCGGTGGCGCTCGTGACCGGCGACCCTCGCTCGTAAGCGGCGTGCTCTGACCTGGCCCCTCATCCCTAGCCCCTAGTCCCCAATCCCCGAATGCCAACGCAACGCGAGCACGCTGAGGCCTTCCACCGCCTGCACGTCAAGGGACACCCCGTCGTCCTCTACAACATTTGGGACGCCGGCACGGCGCAGGCCGCAGTGCGCGGCGGCGCCAAAGCGATCGCCACCGGCAGTTGGTCGGTCGCCGCCGCCCATGGATTCGAGGACGGCGAACAGATCCCGCTGGACAACGCGCTCGCCAATCTTCGGGAAATCGTGGCCGCCGTACAGGTCCCGGTGACGCTCGATCTCGAAGCCGGGTACGGCACCACGCCGGACGCCGTGGCAGCCACCGTCACGAAGGCCCTGCAGGCGGGCGCGATCGGATGCAATCTCGAGGACCAGATCATTGGCGCCGGCGGACTGTATCCGATAGCGGACCAAGCTGCGCGCGTGCGCGCCGCCCGTGCCGCCGCCGGTCGCTCAGGGATACCGTTCTTCATCAATGCGCGGACGGACTTGTTCCTGAAGGCCGATCCGGCCTCACACGACGCCGCGCTCGTGCGCGCCGCGCTGGAACGCGCCCGCGTCTACGCCGCGGCCGGAGCGGGTGGGTTCTTCGCGGCTGGACTCGTCGATGAGACGCTCATCGCCACGGTCTGCGAGGAATGCCCACTGCCCGTCAATATCCTCGTCCGCCCCAACGGCCCCTCGAACAAACGCCTCGCCGCCCTCGGCGTCGCCCGCATCAGCTACGGTCCCGGACCCTATCGGGTCGCCATGCAATCCGTCGAGGCCGCGGCGCGGCTCGCGCACGCGTCGGTTGAGGGCTGACTAGAGGGTCTAGCCCGGTAGGGACCGCGCGATCGCCCCGGGATGGCTGACGATCGCCACGGATGATAGGCGATTCACCCCATACCACTCGCCCCGCGATCGGGGGACGTCACAGATTGGCGTCCACATGCTGCGCACACTCATCGTCGATGACGAGCCCCTCGCGCGCGCCCACCTGCGATCGCTGCTCGCTCAGGACTCCGGCGTGGTCATTGCCGGTGAATGCGGCGATGGCGCGGGTGCCGTGGCCGCCATCACCCGCGACCTGCCCGATCTCGTGCTCCTCGATATCCAGATGCCCGAGCTCGACGGATTCGACGTCGTTCGGACAGTGGGCGCCGAACGGATGCCCCTCGTCATCTTCATCACGGCGCACGATGCCCACGCCCTCGAGGCGTTCTCAGTGCACGCGGTGGATTACCTGCTCAAGCCCGTCGACGAAGACCGGCTCCTCGCCGCCGTCGCGCGCGCAAAACGCCTCGCCGCTGCGCCCTCGCAGTCCCGCAGCGCCGACGTCGCCGCGCTCGCCGCGCTGATCTCCGAAGTGTCGGCCGCCCGTGGCACCGCCGGCACCGAGCCGCCGCGCTTCGCGATTCGCGGAAACGGACGCGTCATGCTCGTTCCCGCCGCCGACATTGATTGGGTCGAGGCCATGGACAATTACGTGCGCGTCCACGTAGGACCCACGACGCATACGATTCGTGACACGTTGACCCGCGTCGTGCACCGGCTCCCGGCAGACATGTTTCTCCGCGTCCATCGCTCGGCCGCCATCAACATTCGGACGGGTCAAGGAGTTGCGTACGCTCGCGGGCACGCAGCATGTCGTCGTCCTCGCCGACGGGACGCGAGTGGCGGCCTGCCGCTGGCACCGGCCCGCCATCCGCAGACTACTCCGCCAGTCGCTCTAGCCGAAGCTTGCAACCAGCGATCAACCGTCGCGGTCCGCTCTGCTCTGGCTTACTGGCCGAGGGCCAGTGGCGGCAACCCGATCTTCGAGACCAACGCGCGGAACGCGCTGTCGCGGTGCAGCGGCCGGAGCATCATGCTCGACCGGATCGATGTCATCTCGCGGATCGTGGGTGTCGTACGCCTGCTGGAGATGGGCGATCGCGCTCGAGTCCTGGCCCATCTGCGCCTCGGTACCGGCGACATTGAACGCCGATTGGGTTCCGTTCGCCAGCCGCTGCAGTTGCAACGCCCGCATTGCCTGTAGCGACCCCATATGCCCACCGCGGTCGAAGCCGCGTTGCGCCTCGGTCGCCAGATCGCCCAGCGCCGTGTTGTGTGCGATCGTCGCCGCCTGCCGCATCTCGGCGATCGCGTCCCGATCGTCCCCCTGAATCAGGTAGTAGTGCCACAGGTAGCTGTGAGGGGACAGAAACTCCGGATCCGAGGTCTCGAGCTCCTTCAGCAACTTCACGCCCTCATCAGGATTGCCGGCAATCCAGATGAGGAGGCCTTTGTCCGCCAGGATCGCCTTCGAGGTCGGCTCCAGTTCCTGTGCCTTGTCGATGTGCGCCCTCGCCCCCGCGAAATCACCGAGTTGCATCAGAACGTTCGCGTACCAGTGATGCGTGGTGGCATTGAGGGGATCGAGCGCCAACGCCCGGTCGAACTCGTGCTGCGCCCCCGCGAGATCCCACGACCAGTAGAAATCCACGAAGCCCAGCGACCGGTGCGCCGGTGCCAGTCCGTCATCCAGCGCGATCGCCCGCTCGGCCGCCACCCTGGCCCGCGGATACGCCGACTCCTCGGGCATAGCCGCGTATTCGCGCAGCAGGTTGTAGCTGTCGGCGAGGCCCGCGTAGGCCGGGGCGAACTTCGGATCCTGCACGATCGCCTGCACGAACAGATCGGCCGCCTTCTGCAGGTCGTCCGGCGTCCGCTTGTTCCAATAGTAGAGACCACGGAGGTACAGCTCCTCCGCCGCCGGATTCGCGGCCTTCGCATGCACCCGCAGCGCCGTCGGCCTGCCGCCCATCTGCCGCCCATAGAGCACGCTGCCAACCGCGACGACAATCAGCACCGCGGCCGCGGCCACGAGCCAACGCCCATACCCGGCCACCCTGCGCCCCGGCTCACCCCTCGCCCCGGCCGCGCTCCCCCCCCCGGCACCGTGCCCCCTGACCCGCGCCCGATCTCCGGAACACGCTCGCGGAATGTGTCTGCCGGGCGCTCGGCCACCGCCCCCGCACCGACGACATGAGGATCGTCGAGATCCTGGTCCGTCGTCGCGAGCCACCGCTTCAGTTCATCCGCGTAGGCGTAGACCGACGACTTCCCCGAGCCAGGCACCCGGTGCACCGGTAGCCCGCGATCCTTCTCCCAGCGCATGACGGTGCGGTCGTCGCGTCCAAAGTACGCGGCGATCTCCTTCCATCCGGCCAGCCGTCTGTCGCTCGGCTCGTTTGCCATTGGCTCAAGTATACAAATCGACGGTCACGGCCGGATCGGGGTCACCGATACGAAGCTTCGATTCACCCCACCCACCCGTCCGGAGCGCTCAGATACGCTCGTATTCCGAGACTGCCCGCGGATCCGCCACCCCGCCAGTATGCAGAATCCCCGCCGGCTCCATCAGGACCAAATGGACTTCCTCCTCCGCGACCGGCCGGTGCTCCACTCCCTTGGGAATAACCACCAGTTCCCCTGGGCCAAGCGTCACGGCGCCGTCCCGCAGCTCGATCCTGAGACGCCCACGGACAATCAGAAACAGCTCGTCCTCCTCGGCGTGCGAATGCCAGACGAACTCCCCCTGCACTTTCGCCACTTTGACCTGCGAGCCGTTCATCTCCGCGACGATCTTCGGGCTCCACTGGTCGTCGAACTGCGCGAGTTTCCCCGCCAGGCTCACCACTTGGACCATTTGGATCCCCCTGTTCTTGGAAGCCACCCCACTCTCCCCGAGCCTCTACTGCCTAGTCCCTAGTCCCTGGTCCCTAGCAATTTACCCCGAGTTGCGGTCCGGGCCGCCCGGCGCGACACTCTCCCCGTGCCCCGGTCGAGTGGGTCGGCCCGCGTCGAGCAGGAAAGCGCTTCGCTCCGCAAGGAGCTCGGCCTCCCCGACCTCGTTCTCACCCAGATCCTCTACGTCGTCGGACTGAGTTGGGTCGGCGCCGCCGCCAAGCTCGGGACAGCGCAGATCCCGTTCTGGCTGGCCGCCATGGCGCTGTTCTATCTGCCGCAGGCCGCCGTCGTGGTGTACCTGAGCCGGCGATTCCCACTGGAAGGTGGTCTCTACCAATGGGCCAAGCTGGGACTCAACGGCGGCATTGCGTTCCTCGTGGGGTGGAATCTCTGGCTCTACGCGATCGTGCTGCTCGGCGCGTTCGGTCTCTCGGTCGCCAATGCCATCGTCTACGCGATCGGTCCCAGCGCCGAATGGCTCTCCGGCAACCATGTCTTCATTGGCGCCGTCACCGGCGTCCTCCTCGGCGCCCTGATCGTAGTGTCGATTCTCGGCCTGGGAGTCAGCAAGTGGCTGCACAATGCCGGCGCGGTCCTCCTGCTCGCGGCATTCGCGTTTCTCCTCGTCCTTCCCCTGATCAACGTCGCGCGCGGCACGCTGCGCGCCTACCACCCGCTCACGATCACCGCTCCGGCCCTCACACTCCTCAATCTCAACATCTTTGGAAAGCTCGCGGTGGGCGCGCTCTCAGGCTTCGAGTATGTCGCCGTGCTCGCCGGCGAGGCCCGTGACGCGAAACGCACGATCGCGAAATCCGTGATCATCGCCGCACCCATCATCGCGTTGATGTTCATCCTCGGCACCTCCGCCGTGCAGGCCCTCGTCCCGCCCGGCCAGATCGATCTCGTCGGTCCGATCCCGCAGGCGTTTCGCATGGGGCTGGGTTCCTCCGGAATCGCCGCCATCGTGATCCCCTTCGCCGTCATGGCCGTGAGCGCGCGCACGATCGCAAATTCGAGTGTGCTCTTCACGGCCACGACGCGCATGCCGATGGTCGCAGGCTGGGACCGCCTCATCCCCGGCTGGTTCTCGCGGCTGCACCCGAAATACCGCACGCCCGTGAATTCGGTGCTCTTCATCGGCGCCTGCGCGCTGATCTTCGCGGCGCTGGGAATGACCAACGTCGGCGAACAGGAAGCATTCCAGTTGCTCGACAACGCCGCGGGCATCCTGTACGGTCTGACATATCTCGTGCTCTTCGCCATTCCCGTGCTGGGCCTCGCCCGCACCGGCGAACGCGCGCCGCTCTGGATCGCCGCCGCCGCCACCGCCGGCTTCGCGACGACCGTCCTGTATGTCGTTCTGTCCGTGCTGCCGATCGTCTCCGTCGCGAGCCCGCTCGCCTTTGCGCTCAAGGTCAGTAGCCTCGTGATTCTCGTGAATGTCGCGGGCGCCACCATCTACCTTCGCGCCCGCCGCACCAACACGCTGCGCACCGCGACACCCTCCCCTGGAGGTGGCACGCCATGACGCAGCCCATCGTGGATGGTCTCGACGCCGCGGAGCGCGCCTCACGCGATGAGATCGAGGCGCTGCAGCGCACCCGCCTCGCCTGGACGCTCCGCCATGCCTATGACCACGTGCCGCACTATCGCCAGGCGTTCGACGCGGCCGGCGTCCACCCATCGGATTTTCAGCAGCTCCCGGACCTCGCGAGGTTCCCGTTCACGGTGAAGCAGGACCTTCGCGACAACTATCCGTTCGGTCTCTTCGCCGTACCGCGCGACCAGGTCGCCAGGATCCACGGCTCGTCAGGCACCACCGGCAAACCCATCGTCGTCGGCTACACGCGGCGCGACATTGGCATGTGGGCCGATGTCATGGCGCGGTCGATTCGCGCGGCCGGCGGACGGCCCGGCATGATGGTTCACGTCGCCTATGGATACGGCCTGTTCACCGGTGGACTCGGCGCACACTACGGCGCCGAGCGGCTGGGATGCACGGTCGTACCAATGTCGGGCGGGATGACGGAGCGCCAGGTCCAGCTGATCATTGACTTCAAGCCCGATGTGATCATGGTGACCCCGAGCTACATGCTGTCGATCCTGGACGGATTCACGAGTCGCGGGGCCGACCCGCGCACGAGTGCACTCCGCTTCGGAATCTTCGGCGCCGAGCCGTGGACCAACGCCATGCGCCAGGAGATCGAGCAGGCGTTCGCAATGGACGCCACCGATATCTATGGACTCTCCGAGGTGATCGGCCCGGGCGTGGCCCAGGAATGCGTTGAGACCAAGGACGGCCTCCACATCTGGGAGGACCACTTCCTGCCCGAGGTGGTCGATCCGGCGACCGGGCAGGTCCTGCCCGCGGGCGAGTTGGGCGAGTTGGTGTTCACCTCACTGACCAAAGAGGCGTTTCCCATCATCCGGTATCGCACCCGGGACCTGACCCGGCTGCTGCCCGGAACCGCGCGGCCCGGCATGCGCCGGATGGAGAAGGTGACCGGCCGGTCCGACGACATGCTGATTCTCCGCGGCGTCAATGTCTTCCCAAGCCAGATCGAGGAGGCCCTCCTGGCTACCGACTGGTGCGGCGGCCACTACCAGATCGAGATGACCCGCGAAGGGCGCCTCGACACCATGACGGTGCATGCCGAAGCCCGGCCGGACCGCTGGGACGGCCAGGGGCTGCTCGGCCAGGCTGAGGGGCTCGTAACGGCGATCAAGAACACGATCGGCGTGACCACCGCGGTAGTTATCGAGCCGCCGGGCTCGCTGGAGCGCTCCCTCGGCAAGGCGAAACGAGTCGTTGACCGGCGCCCTAGAGGCTGAACGCCGACGACGGTAGTCGCGCTCGCTTCCGGCGATTCCGGCCCGGCCGGAACAGCCCGATAGCCGTCGCACAGGACATTACAACGTTTCCGGTCTCACGTGTGTCTACCTGACGCTGAGTGCCGGCACGCTGAGTGTGATCGCCGACGCTTACCAGTCCCGTATACCGGTAATAGAATTCAGGGCTGGGCGCGTGACCTGACGCGCGCCCGCATCCACTCTTTTCGGCATCTACCGCGATGAGATCCGCACACTATCCGGCCGCCGGCATCCTGGTCCTGGCCACTCTTGCCAGTGCGGGCTGCGCCAGTCACTCGGCCGGCCCGGCGCAGACGGCACCAGCGCCTGCCAGCGCTTCTGCCAGCGCTTCGGCCACCGCCCCCGCCGCCACGGCCAACACCGGCCCCGTCCGGACGACCGCCGCCGCGATCGCGGAAGCCCACGCCGACAGCGTCCGCCACCCCTATACCGCTGGCGACGTGCAGTTCATGCAGGGGATGATCGGCCACCACGCCCAGGCCCTCATCATGGCCGCGTGGGCCCCGACACACGACGCCAGCCCGTCGGTCCAGACGCTCTGCCTGCGCATCATCAACTCGCAACAGGACGAGATCACGTTGATGCAGCACTGGCTCGCCGACCGCCAGCAGATGGTCCCCGATGGGCACACGCCGGGGATGAAAATGATGGTGAACGGCACCGAGCAGACGATGCTCATGCCGGGCATGCTCACCCCCGCGCAGATGACGGAGCTCGAGCACGCCAAAGGGTTGGACTTCGACCGGCTCTTTCTCACCGACATGATCCAGCACCACCGCGGCGCGCTCGCAATGGTCCATGACCTGTTCGAAACGCAGGGCGCCGGCCAGGACGAGATCGTGTTCAAATTCGCCTCCGACGCCAATGTCGATCAGACGACCGAAATCGCCCGCATGGAGAAGATGCTCGCCTTCGTGCGGCTCGAGAGCGGCACCCAGTAGCAGTTGTCGTGCGTAGGGGCCGCCCATGACCGGCCCGCTGTTGTCGTCCGGTGTTGTCGTCCGCTGTTGTCGTCCGCTGTTGTCGTCCGCTGTTGTCGTCCGCTGTTGTCGCAAGTCCAATCGCTCCACTCCGTCCAATCAGAGGAAACAGCAATGGCTTCCGTGTACCACGTCCGCCGGTCCGCGACGCGTCTGAACGCGGCGACGTCCCTGCCGCTCGGCCTCGCGTTGCTCTCCGCCGCGGCGTGTAGCCACTCGATGGGGTCAGGGACCTCCAATCCGTCCCCGGCGAGCAACATGTCCACGACAGCGCCAAGTCCCGACCCGCGCGTCGGGCTGAAGGCCGGCCTGTTCAACGCCCAGGAAGCCACGTGGAATCTCCGCGTGGTCTCCGAGACCCAGCCGTCTGAGAAGTTCAAGGGCGTCACCAACTCTGACCTGGCCTTCACCGGCCCCTACGTAATCCAGGGCAACTACAACGGGTTTCAGGTGTGGGACATCTCCAACCCGAAGCAGCCGACGCTCAAGACGGCATACGTCTGCCCGGCGTCCCAGAGCGACGTGTCCGTCTACAAGAACCTCCTGTTCGTGTCCGGCGAAGGCACGAGCGGCCGGCTCGACTGCGGCACGCAGGGTGTGACGGACACCGTGAGCAGTGAGCGGCTCCGCGGTCTCCGCATCTTCGACATCACCGACATTACGAGTCCGAAGTACGTCGCCAACGTGCAGACGTGCCGCGGATCGCACACCCACACGGTGGTGGCCGAGCCCGGCGACCCGCAGGATGTCTACGTGTACATCTCAGGCTCGGCCGGTATCCGCTCGCCGAGCGAGCTCGCCGGCTGCTCCAAGACGATGCCCGACCAGGACCCCAACTCGGCCTACTTCCGCATTGAGGTCATCAAGGTCCCGCTCGCACATCCGGAGCAGGCAGCGATCGTGAGTTCCCCCCGCATCTTCAACGACCTCGCGGCGCCGCCGAAGCACGGAGCGGCGCCAGCGGATCTGACCGCGGTCGCGGCTGCCAAGGCCAAAGGCGCCTTCGTCGCGAACTTCGGCGGTGACGATTTCATTTTGCCGAATCAGTTCGTGAAGCCGCGCCTCGACAGCATCGTGAAGGCTCGCGGTGGCACCGGCGATCCGACGCACGCCGACAGCGCAGCGCTCCACGACGCGCTGCCCGCCATGGTCGCCAGGATGGTCGGCGATCGCCCGCGGAACATCGGCCCCACGCAGTGCCACGACATCACGGCGTATACGGCTATCGGACTCGCGGGCGGTGCCTGCGAAGGCTACGGGATGCTGCTCGACATCCACGATCCCGCCCACCCGGTCCGTATCGACGCGGTGTCGGACTCGAACTTCTCCTACTGGCACTCCGCCACGTTCAACAACGACGGCACCAAGATCCTCTTCTCGGATGAATGGGGCGGCGGTGGCCAGCCCAAGTGCCGCGCGACGGATCGCAAGGAGTGGGGCGCGGACGCGCTGTTCACGATCGACAACGGCAAGATGAAGTTCCAGTCGTACTACAAGATGCCCGCGGCGCAGACGATCTATGAGAATTGCGTCGCCCACAACGGCTCGCTGATTCCGATCCCGGGCCGCGACATCATGGTGCAGGCCTGGTATCAGGGCGGCATCTCGGTGTTCGACTGGACCGACGCCGCGCACCCGAAGGAGATCGCGTTCTTCGACCGCGGCCCCGTGGACTCCACCCGCCTCGCCTCCGGCGGCGAATGGTCCGCCTACTGGTACAACGGCGTGATCGTCGGCTCCGAGATCGCGCGCGGCCTGGACATTTGGGAGCTGACGCCGAGCGGGTTCATCTCCCAGAACGAGATCGACGCCGCCAAGACGGTGCACCTCGACCAGCTCAACGTCCAGGGCCAGCCGAAACTCATCTGGCCGCCGTCGTTCGCGCTCGCACGCGCCTACACGGATCAGCTGGCGCGCTCGAATTGCCTCCCGTCCAGCGCGATCTCCTCGATTCGCCAGTCGCTCGACGGTGCGGAAAAAGCATCGGGCCCGGGCCGGCAGACGGCGCTCACACAGCTCGCCACGCAGTTGGATGGCGACGCGAACGGCTCGTGCGATTCGCCAAAGGTCCAGAAGCTGGCGGCGACCGCGAGAAGCCTGATGGCTCCGACGGCCTGAGCATCACGCGGCAATAGCCGCCGGCGAAATCCGGCGATCACCGAAGCAAGGAAGGCCGGCTGCGATCCATTGCAGCCGGCCTTTTCTCAGTCCCTAGTCCCTAGCCCCTGCCGATATCGGAATTGCGTTCGCAGCGAATGTTCGCCCACCGCAGAGAAGATGACGACTCGGCTCCCCCGCTGCCGCCGCGCCCACCCGAGCGCGCAGATACGGCTCAGGATAGCCGCCCCGAGCGCGCCCGCCAGATGATGCCGCCGCACGCTCCAGTCGAGACACACGAGACACACCGGACGCCTGCCCCGCCCGAGGGTCGCGAAATCGATTCCCAGCTCCTCGCAGAACCGCTCCCCTCGTTCCGTGAGTGCGGGACTCGCCCCGGTGACCCGCAGGCATCCCTGCTGGCTCAAGCTGTCGAATACGAGCACGCCCAGGTCGCCTGCCAGATGGTCATAGCACACCCGCGCCTTCCGCATCGCCGGATCACTTGGCCCGGTCTCGACCCGCACGGTCTCACCACCCAATCGGTGCGCGAGGCCAACGAGGCTCTCGATCACGCCCGCCACGTGATGGTCCGCGATGCGAAAGTAGCGATGGCGGCCCGCGTTCTCGACGGCCACGAGCCGGGCATTGACGAGTTTCGACAGGTGGGCGCTCGCGGTCTGCTTGGTCACCGACGCGGCCCGCGCCAGCTCGCTGGCAGTCACCGACCGCCCGGCCATGAGACCCATCAGGATGGTGGCCCGCGTCCGGTCACCGATGAGCCCGGCAATGCCCGCAACGCCGGGGGTCTCGTCCATGGTTCCATCATAGTCGAACCATTCACGCCCGACAAGCCACTATATGTCAGAGTATCATGACCACCCAGCCATCACCTATCGGCGGCGGAGAGGCTATGACTGTCACATGTCTGATCCGATACGAGATCGATCCGTTTCAGCTCGACGAGTTCATGGAGTACGCGGAAAATTGGGGACACATCATCCCGCGCTGCGGTGGCGAGCTGATTGGATATTTCCTCCCGTACGAAGGCACCGACCACATTGCCTGGGCACTCATCTCGTTCGAATCGCTCGCCGCCTATGAGGTGTACCGCAGCAAGCTGCGCTCCGACCCCGAGGCCCGCGCGAACTTCGCGTTCGCCCGGTCCAAGCGCATGATCCGCCGCGAGGAGCGCACGTTCCTGCATCCGGTCGCGAGCACGCTGTACGACAACGGCACCACCAACAACACGACGAACACGCACCATTGCGGTGTCTTCCACCCACGGGCATGATAACCGCTTGATAACCGCTTGATAACCGCTTGATAACCGCTTGATAACTGTTTGATGGCTGCTGGACAGAATGGACTGCCAATTGTCGGCATCCCCACTGGAGGTTCTCCGTGCGGCGCATGAGGATGACGCTGGTCGTCTGTGGACTCACGATAGCCGGGACATCATCGCTTCGCGCACAGGTCGCCCACGGCGCCGAATGGAAGACGGAATGGGGCTACCAGGGCGAGATCGGCCCCGATCACTGGGGCGGCCTGGCGCCGGAATACGCGGCCTGCAACGGCAAGGCGCAGTCACCGATTGATATTCGCGGACCGACGAAGGCGAGTCTGCCTCCGCTGCAGTTCGACTACAGGAATGGCCCGCTCGCGATCGACAACAATGGCGTCACCATCCGCGTGAACTACCCGCCCGGGCAGTCCGGCGATTTCCTCACCGTGGGCGACGCGCGCTACCAGTTGGTGCAGTTCCACTTCCACCGCCCGAGCGAGGAATACCTGGGCGGCAAACAATTCCCGATGGTGTTGCACCTGGTGCACAAGAGCAGCGACGGACAGATCGCCGTGGTGGCGGTGATGGTGAAGGAAGGCCACGCCAACGCCACCGTGCAGCAGCTATGGGATCACATGCCGATGACGCCGGGCCCCGATCAGCTGATCGCGGGCGCGCAGGTGAACCCGGGCACCCTGCTGCCCGGGAACACCGCCTACTACACGTACGTCGGCTCCCTGACGGCGCCGCCCTGCACCGAGGGAATCCACTGGTACATCCTCAAGGCGCCAATGGAGCTCTCACCCGCCCAGATCGCAGCCTTCGCCAAACTGTTCCCGCACGACGTCCGCCCGCCCCAACCCCTGAACGGCCGCGTTGTCCAGGAGAGCAAATAGATCGTCCCGCCTGCCGTCATGAGACGTCGCGGTCACTCCCCAGCCTATCTTCGTCCTCGCGCGCCCTCCCCCTCCCCCTCCCCCTCCCCCTCCCCCGCTGCCGCGCCCACGACGCCGCCGCCAGCACCGCCATCACCGCGCCCGTCACCACCAGGAATCCCAACACACCAAGCAACCACGTGACGGTGAGGCGGTACATCTCCTTCACGAGCTATGGGGTGTGCACGCTGAATGTCAGAGTGATGCGCCGCGGCATCGCCGGCACCACGAACGGCACGATCGGCGAATCATTGTCGTTCAGCGGAACCTGCGAATAAATCGGAATGAGTGAATTCTGCGCCTCGATCCCGAAGGTGTAGTACTGCCGGTTGAAGAGGTTCTCGATGTCCAGCTCGACGCCGAAGTTTCGGTAGTCGATGTGGCCGCGGAATCCCGCCACCGTGTACCCGGGCAGTTCCGGCCGCTGGTTGGACTCATCGCCCCGCAGGTACTGCCCCTGATAGCCCTTGATGTCGAACTCGCCGTCGAACAGCGCGGGACCGATCAGCCGTGACAGTCCGGCCGCCACGCGCCCACGGTGCAGTGGTGACGTCGGAAAGATGTCGCCAGGCTTTGTCGGCTGCGGGTTCGTGTCGGCAGAGTTGATCAGGAGCGAGCTCTGAAAGGTCGCCGCGATGTAGCTGTACGACCCCGCGACGTAGAATCCTTCCGGCAGTCCCACCTGGCCCGACGCCTCGATACCGGCGCGGCGCGTGTGCGGCGCGTTGACGTAGTAGACCTGCGCCCGGTTCGGTGACGCGAACACGATGTCGTTGTACACATTGGTCCAGAACCCATCGACGTCGAGTGTGGTGCGCGACGTAAAGTCGTAGTCGAGCCCCGTCTCGTAGTCGCGCGTCGAGACCGGCTTGAGTGTGGGATCGTTGCCGAGTGCCGATGGCAGGCTGCAGGGCGATACCGGGCTCGCGCACGCCAGCTCCAGCGGCGCCGGCGCCCGGAATCCGTTCTTGTAGGCGACGTACCCGCGGAACTGGTCCGTGAACTTGTAGGTGACGCCGATCTCAGGTGAGACCCGGTTGTATGTGCTCGTCCCGTCGTTGTCGGAGTCCAGGCCGTCGCGATACGGGATGTGCACGTAGTCGTACCGCAGGCCGCCCGTCACGTTCATGCGCGGGATCACCGTCACGACGGCCTGCGCATACGCCGCCGCGTTGTCCTGGTGGATCGTCGCCACCGTAGTCACCGAATCCGGCAGGCCGCCGCCCACGTTGAGCAGGCGGATGTGCGAGGATTCACGCGAGTACTCTGTCCCGAGCGTCAACCCGATCGGCACACTCCCCACATAGATCGGACGGGTCCACTCCAGTGTGCCGCCGCCCGACAGATTGTCGGTGAAGCCATCCGTGTTCGGCGGCGGTTCGTTGCCGTTGAACTGGTTGACGTTGTTGCGGCGGCCAAAGATCGTCCCGCGGAAGATCCCGCCCAGCGCGAGCACGTTGCCCCGCAGGTCGGCGTCGAGCGCGTCGGGGTTGAAGAAGTCGCCGGGCCCGTAGTTGTACCGTGGATCGATCGCGTTGTATGCGATCGGCAGGGAGCCCACTTCGTAGATCCGGTCGAGCCCATACTGGACGTCGAGTGCGACGTCACCGCTGTCGTGCGACGGACCCCACTGATGCCCGATCGTCGCGAACAGGTTGCGGGTATTCCCGGACGAGAAGTTCTTCCATCCGATCTCGTTCTCGCCGGTCGCAGCAATGAATCCGTCGATCCCACCGAGCTTGCCACCCGCGCTCACGGTCGCGATCTGCTCGCCGAACGAGCCACCGCCGACTTCCACGCTCGCCTCCGGCGTGTCGCCGCCGCGTTTGGTCGTCATGAGCAGCGTACCGCCCAATGAGTTCCGGCCGAACAATACGTTGGACCCGCGATCGAGCGTCGTCTTGTCGAGTGCCGCCATCGGCAGCAGGTCGAAATCGACTTCCTGGGCATCCGGCTCGTTGACGCGAACCCCGTTCAGGAACACGCCAATCCCCTGAGGCGTCCCCACGATCGACGACACGCTGAACCCGCGAATCTCGAGCTCGGGTTGTAACCGCGCTCCCTGATCGTCGTACAGCGTGACTCCGGGAAGGCGCGTGAGTGCGTTCGTGATCCCTTCCGGTCCTGGAATCGACTTGTCGAGTTCCACCTGCTCGACTTGCGACGGGACGTTCTCGTCGACGTTCGAGAGGCGCGTTCCCGTCACCACCACCGCCCCGAGCTTGTGCGTTGCCGCCCGGATCGAATCCGCGCGCCGCGCACTGTCCGCGGGACTGAGCTTCGTGGGTTGCTGCCCCTGCGCCATGCTGGCGAACAGCGCGGCCGCCACGGTCCAGAGGAGAAATGATCCCCTGCGCAATACTGAGGCGTGTGTCATGGGAGGGTGCATCCCGGGGTGAGCCAGGCGGTCGCGAGATGGGCAGGACTCCCCGGCTGCGTCGCCCAGCCAAGTATCACGCCGCATCCGGTCATCCCCACGGACTGAGCGAGCGAGCCGCCGAGGGTCGGCAGCGCGGTAAACGCCTGCGCGGGATTGACCACGGTGCTGAGCACCGCAATGCTGGTCAGCGGGTTCCCGGTGCCGTCCACGGTCGATGCCGTCCCGGCAATGATCCCGTGATCGCTGACCGCGTTGGCCACGACGTTGGTGTAGCCCGCCGGCGGCGCGCCCAGGGGGGCGACTCCGATCGTTCCCGTGAACACGTACGCGGTGCTCGATGTGGGCGAGCTGACGATCGCGCCCGTCTGGATGCCAAGGTTGTTCATCCCGAGCGCGACCGTCACTCCGCTCGCCGGCGTCACGTTGAGCAGGCCGTCGTCATCGTCCCACAGAAATGCTCCCTGGCCCGACGGAAGATTGCCCGAATGTCGCCGGGATCGTCGACTCCGATCGCCTGGTAATCCACGCCCCCCGCGGTATCGAATCGCGTGACGGCGTAGCCGGGTCCCGATCCCGATGGGCTCCACGTCACCAGCACCGTATCGCCGCTGTCCGTCTGCGCGGTGCCGAGTACCCAGTCCGAATTGTTGATCCCGTGGGCGAAGGTGTTCGGTCCGCCAAGACTCGGCAGCACCACCGGCGTCGCCGTTGGCGACGACCACACGACGCCTTCCTGAACACCGCTCACCAGCGTCACGAATCCGGTGATCGTCCCTGACGCGTTGACGCTGTTCGCCTCGCTATTCAGGGTCCCGGCGGGCGTCCGCCAGTTGGGTCGCCGCCCCGCTCGAAGAAGGTGACGGCGTGATGCACACCGCCGGCGTCAGCCCCCCATCCCACGATCGCCACGGCCGACCCGGCGGTCGCCTGGCTCTGCGCGCCACCCGGCAAGAGGCCGAGCTGCTGGATGGTGTAGGTCGGGAGCGCCGGGGCGGTCGGTTCGTACGCCGTGTACTTACAGCCCGCCGCGACCGCCGCGGCGAGGAACACCAGCGGTCCAACTCGCCAGCGCCGCGATGGCGACCGGGGCGGCACGCGGGCTGGGCGCAGCCCATTGCGAATACAGTCCATTCGGATCAGCTCGGCAGACAGTGTGAGGGTGACTCACGGGTGGAGAAACCACCGAGCCCATCACGCCAACCCAGGGACCGCCGCGCCCGCAGCCCCTGGTGCGTGTTGAGCCGATTTCCTGGCTGCCAGGTCCGGAACAGCCGTGCTGAGATGACACCGCAGCCGGCTGTTTGAGACAGGGGGAGGCGACTATTCTGTTTTTTTCTGCGTTTTCTACGCTCTACTTTCTACTTTCTTGCTTTCTTTCCCGCGCTCCCTCAGTGGTAGAGCAGCACCACGCCGTACGGATGGTCGCCCACCGGGATGGTCCGGGCCACTTTCTTGGCCACTAAATCAATCACGGACACGGTGTTCGACCGCCCATCCGCGGTGTAGAACGTCTTCCCGTCCGCGGCGAGCGCCACGCCCCAGGGCCGCTTGCCCACCGGGACGGTGTCCGTGATCGCCATCGTCGCCGCGGTCATGATCGCCACGCGGTTCGCCCTGCCATTGGCGAAGTACACGGTCTTGCCATCAGCGGACACCGCGATGCCGCTGGGCTTCGCGCTGTCCGGACCCGCCGTCACCGGAACGCTCTTGACCACTGTATTGGTCCGCGTGTCGATCGCATTGATCGTCCCGCCATTTTCGGCGTTCACATACACTCTGCCGCCCACCGGCGCGGCCGCAATGAACCGCGGACGCCCCACGATCGGGATCGTGGCCACGATCTTGCCCGTCGCGGCATCGAGCACGCTCACGGTGCCCCCGGTCTCGGACGCCACATACACGCGCTTGCCGTCCGGCGTCACGGTGACGCCGTCTGGTTCCTCACCCACAGGAGTCGCCCAGGCCACTCTCTTGCTGGTGACATCGACCGCCGTCGCGTGCGCCGTCTCCTCGTTGGTTACGTACGCGATGCGCCCATCGGGCGAAAGCGCGATCTGCTCCGGATCCCGGCCGCAGGGAATCTTCGCGATCACACTGTCCCGCGCCGGGTCGATCACACCGATCGCGCCGTCACGACCCAGCGCGACGTAGCCCATCCGTCCATCCGGCGTCATGACCATCCCACGCGGACGCTGCCCCGCCGGAAATGTCTTCCGCACTGCCCCCGTCGAGAGATCGACATCCGATATCGAGTTCGCCACTTCGTTCGCGACGAGCATGCGAACCGGCGCGCGCTGCGCACCTGCCGTACCCGCCACCGCCGCCCCGGCTGTGACGACCGACAGCCCCGCGCACGCCACAACCGCACGTGCAGGACACCGTATCCCGAAGACTATGCGACGCATCATCTACTCTCTCCGATCCAGAAATACGCCCTTCGCCGCCGCGGGTAATTCCTCGGCGGACAGCCCGGGCCGTGAGACCATCAGCACGGCATCGCCGGGTTTGAACGTGCCGGCGCGCTGTGTATCCTCGTAGAGAATCACCACCGCCGAACGGCTGCCGGTAAGCCGCACGGTCAGCACACCATCGTCCGCGGGCCCCTCACCGTCCCGATCCGCGCAACACACGTCACTCAGACGCTCGAGCTTCCCGCCAGCCTCCAGTGCCGCGATCGATCGCGCGAGCTCCACGTCGCGCGTGGTCGGCACCTTCGGCGCGATCCGGTCTTGCGCGGACAGGCTGTACATCCGCGTGACCAGATCCGATCGGGGGGAACGGTTGATCGCAATGACCATCACCACGACCGCCAAAGCCGCGACCGCGCCACCGATGGCGCCTCGTGCCACAAGACGCTGTCGCGCGAACCACCAGCCCGCTCCACTCCGAACGACGAAGCGCTCCCACGCGTCGCTGGGATCCGGCCACCGGCGCCCCGGCTCCTGCATCACAGACCCGAGCAGCTCGGCCACTCGGTCGCTCTCCGCCTGAGCCGCCGCATGGTCCGCGCGGCAGCTGGCGCACTTCGCGAATGGTATCGCGCCCACGCTCGAGACCACAGGCCACTCTCGCCATCGCGCAGCGCCTGCAGCGCGGCCGTGCTAAGGTGCCGGCGTTTCGCTGTCATGTGCGGTATCCCGTAAATTGCCGCCCGTAGTGCCACTGCTGACACGCGCGGGCCGCTCGTCGAATGCGCCGTCCACGGGCATCGATTTCAGAAAGCGCCGCCGCGCCCGGGCCAGCAACGGCGCCACGGACGACGCCTTGACGCCAACCACGGTCGCGAGATCCTTGTAGGCGACGCCATTGTGATGCAGGAGCAGCAGCGTCCGGTCGCGCTCCGATAACGTGCCGAGCGCCGACCCCACCTGCCGCGCCGTTTCATGCTCCAGCGTCATCCGGTCCGCGCCGGATGCGACGCGATCGGAATCGCCCCCGGCGATCAATGTCAGCCGCTTCGTCTGGCGCAGCTCTCCCCGCACCGCGTTCTTGGCGAGGTTCCCAGCGACCGTAAACAACCACGCCTCCGGGTTGTCCGGCCGCTCATCGAGCAACCGAACAAACGCCTCCTGGGCGATGTCCTCGGCCTGGTCTGCGTCCCACACCCGTTTGTAGATGAACCGGACGAGTATCGGGTAGACGCGATCGAAGAGCTGGCGCAGTGATCACCCCACCAAACAGGAGAGAGCCCCTGGACCGGGCGCTGCCGCGCAGCGCCCGTCCAGCAGGGGCTTACTTGTCCTACTACAGTCTCCGTTTTCCTCGTTTACCAACCTGATGACACCGGACAGGGGCGAATTGAGACACCCGAACCAATCCGCCACGCCGACCCCCCGGCGCCACCGCCGCCACCGCCGCCACCGCCGCCACCGCCGCCACCGCCGATCGCTTGCCACGCTCAGTCCACCGGGACCCACTCGTCCCCGGAAAGCATCGACATGGACCCCGTCCGAATGTCAAAATGAAAACCATGCAACCGCAACCGGCCCGCTGCGGCCGCTTCCGCAACCCACGGAAACGTCATGAGGTTGGACAGCGACAGCTTCAGCAGCTCTGACTCATAGTGCTCGACGAGATTGGGCTGCCGGTCCGGATTCGACGGGCGCCGGAGAATGGACCTCGCGATCGCCATCCAGGGCTCCACGAAATCCCGCGCTTCGGGCGGCGCTCCCTCCACCACGGCCCGCACGCCCCCGCACTGCGCGTGCCCTAGCACGACGACCCGCCGCACGCCAAGTACACGCACTCCATACTCGATCGCCGCGCTCGTGCCGTGACAGCCGTGGTCCGGGTGATACTTCGGCACCAACCCCGCCACGTTCCGCACCACGAACATCTCGCCCGGCTTCGCCCCGAACACCGACTGCGGGTCCACTCGCGAATCCGAGCAGGAGATGAGGAGCGTCTCCGGACGCTGTCCCTCGTCCGCCAGGCTCTCATAGCGCGCGCCGTCACTGGGCCAGACGTCGGCGCGGAACTGCCGGTACCCCTCCAACAATCGCTCCATCAATTCACCCCTCCGGGGTCTCTGCAGGCACTCCTACAGGCCGGTTCTACTGCCGTCACTACTATAGTAGTGCCCGATACGGCGTGGCACCGAACGCCCCCCGGCCCCGTAGTGCCAATTAGCCCGCGGCTGACAGAACCCCCAGTCGCCCAGCGCCGGCCGATTGCCCTAAGCGATTGCTCTGGCACGTTGCCGGCCACGCGTATAGCATTCCTGTAGACGGTCTACAGGAGTATGGAGTTAGCGGCCGCTGTCGGGGCTGAGAGTTCCTCCCTGCCAATCCCCAGTCCCTCGTCCCTTACCCCCAGCCCCCAATCCGGAGCCGGATGCTGCTACAGGGCACGCTGGAAATGCTGGTCCTCAAAACACTCCTCCTCGCGCCAATGCACGGGTGGGGCATCGCCCAACGCGTCGAGCAGATGTCACGCGGCGTATTCGCCGTCCAGCAAGGATCGCTCTACCCCGCCCTCCAGCGGATGAAACGCCGCGGATGGATCACCGCCGCGTGGCGCACCAGTGACAACAATCGCCGCGCCCGCTACTACGAGCTCACCCCCGCCGGACGACGCCAGCTCGATATCGAACGCTCGGCCTGGCAGCAAGCATCCGCCGCCGTCAACCTCGTGCTCGCATGAGCGTCCTGTCTGATTTCGCCGAGCGCCTCCGCGCTCTCATCTTCCGCGGCCGCGAGGAACGCGAGATGGATGAGGAGATGCGATTCCACTTGGAGATGGCGGGACGCCAGGCGTTCGGCGGGATGGAGCAGCACAAGGAGGACGTCCGAGACGCCCGCGGGACCCGCATGGCCGAGGAGCTGGTCGCGGACATCAATTGGTCCATCCGCACGCTGATCCGCCGCCCGCGCTTCACGATCATTGCGGTCGTCACACTCGCCCTGGGCGTCGGTGGCGTCACCGCGGTGTTCAGCGCCGTCGATGCCGTGCTCCTCCGCCCGCTGCCCTACGCCGGCGCAAGCCAGCTCGTTCGCATCTACGGCACATTGGTCACCAATCCCGATCTCCGTACCTTCATCAGCACGCCGCACTTCCTCGCCCTGCGCTCGCAGCTCGCGGCCGTCTCCAACGCCACCGCCATCTACAGCTACGATGTGCGGGGCGCCGACGTCGATCTGGGCAGCGGCGCCGAACGCATCCGCATCCTGCCGGTCAGCGCGGACTACTTCGCGACGCTCGGCACCCCGCCCACGCTCGGCCGCGCGTTCGACTCCCAGGAGGAAAACACCGGAGCACCCGATGTCATCCTGAGCTACGACTTCTGGGCGCACCGGTTCGGCGCCGACGCACAGATCCTCGGTCGCCCCCTCGTGATGGACGGCATCCCGCACACCATTGTCGGTGTCGGTCCCGCCGGGCTCCACGACCCCATCGCCGGTACGGTCGATGCCTGGACACCAGTCGATGTGTCGATGAGCCAGAATGGGAATGCGGCAAACGCACACGTCGGCAACCACTGGCTCACAGTCGTCGCACGCCTCCGGCCCGGCGTCCCGATCCAGCAGGCGCAGGCCCAGATCGATGTCCTCGGCAGTGCCCTCGCGGTCACCTACCCCGATGCCCGTGACGCGCGATTCCACATCGTGCCGCTGAAGGCAGACGTCGTGGGACCGGCCGACCGCGCACTCGAGTTGATGTTCGGCGCCGTCGCGCTCGTCCTCCTCCTTGTCTGCGTCAACATCGCGAACCTCCTCCTCGTCCGCGGCTCCGAGCGGCGGCGTGAGCTCGCCGTCCGCACCGCCCTCGGCGCTGGCTCCGCCCGGATCGTCCGCCAGCTACTCGTGGAAAGTGCCACGCTCGCCATCGCCGGTGGCCTGGCCGGCCTCCTCGTCGCCCGGGTCGCCATGTCGGCGCTCGTCCGCCTCGGCGCCGGCTCCATCCCCCGCCTCGAGCACCTCACGCTCGATCCCCGCATGCTCGGCTTCACGCTGCTCGCGTCGTCGCTCAGCGCGATCATCTTCGGCCTCACACCCGCGCTGCGCGCCGCTCGTACTGACCCGAGCTCGGCGTTCCGCGAACAGGCCGCGGGCGCGTCCTCACGCACCGGACAAGGCGGACTCCGCGCCGCGCTCGTCGTCGCACAGGTCGCGCTGGCGTTCATGCTGCTGGTGGGGGCCAGTCTCCTGATGACGAGCCTCGCCCGACTCCGCCAGACGCCGCTCGGTGTGCCGACCGATCACGTGCTGACCTTCCGCGTCACGCTGCCAGACGTACGATTCGACTCCATTGCGCGGGCCGGATTCTACGAGCGCCTCGCCCAGCATCTCACCCAGATCCCGGGGGTGAAAGCCGCCGGTGGCATCTCTCGCCTGCCCACCACCGGCCAGTATCACCAATGGGGTGCCACCGCATTGACCGGACCGCTCGCCGGCAACGTCCGCGCGAATCTGGGAACCGAAAACCGTGTCGCGTCCGGCGACTATTTCACGGCGGCGCGCATCCCCGTCCTCGAAGGGCGCGTGTTCGACGCACGCGACGATGCCCTCGCACCACGGCGAATCGTGATCAGCCGGCTGGCGGCCGACCAGTTCTTCCCCGGCGCCGATCCCATCGGACAACAAATGATGGCGGGCGGACACCCGTCCACGGTGATCGGTGTCGTGGGCAATGTCGCCATGACCGTCGATGGCGCCACCGAGGCATACATCTACTATCCGCACCTGCAGTTCGCCGGTGACCGCAACTGGTCGCTCACGCAGGTGGTGCTCACCAGCGGGCCGCCGCTCGCCATCGAGCCATCCGTCCGCCAGGCCGTCAAGGAGCTCGATCCCCAGCTCGTCGTCGAACAACCGGCCACACTCGACGACATCGTCGGCCAAAGCTCCGCCCAGCGCGTCTTCACCACGCGCGTCCTCGCGGCATTCGCCGCGGTCGCGCTGGCGCTCGCAGCCGTCGGGCTCTTCGGCATTCTCTCCTACGTCGTCACGCTCCGCGGCAAAGAGATCGGCATCCGCATGGCACTGGAGCCGGCCGCGGCACGATCCGCTCGATGGTGCTTCGCCAGGGGCTCACGCTCACGGTGATCGGAATCGCGGCGGGCCTGTTCGGCGCGATCGCCCTGAGCAAGGTCATCGCATCACTGCTCTTCGGCACGAGCGCACTCGATCCGGTCGTGCTGGCAGGCGCGGTGCTCTTCATGGGACTGGTCGCCGCGATCGCCGCCTGGTTCCCGGCACGGCGTGCGACCGCGGTCGACCCGCGAACGGTGCTGCAAGGCGAATAGGTCAGCGCTCGCTCCACACCGCCAGCTCGTTGCCGCTCGGATCGGCGAAATGAAAGCGCCGGCCACCCGGAAATGAAAACGGCGGCTTGACGATCTTCCCGCCAGCCGCCTGCACCGGCGCTCCGCGTCCGCGAGATCGGTCGCGTAGATCACGATCAGCGCACCACCTGCTGGTGCGGCAGGCCCTTTCGCGAACCCGCCCGCCAAACGCCCGTCCTCGAAGCTCGCGTAGTCAGGACCATAGTCGGTGAACTTCACCGAACGCTCCAATGTAGAACTGCTTCGTGGCGGCGATGTTTGTCACGGGCATCTCGATGTAGTCGAATGCGGTGATCGTTCGCGGCGTTCGGACCCGCGGATTCGGTGGCGGGGGCTGAAGGCGTCATGGCGCGGTTCGATGGATGGAAGGAAGGACCAATGAGGGCCGAGAGAACGAGGGCGAGCGACACGGCGGATCGCATGGACAACACCTCCGGTGTGGTACACGTGAAACGATCGGCGTGCCGGGAACGCTCGCCGTGAGGCCTCACCTCGTCTTGAATGAATCGGACATGCCCTTTACGACATTCGGTCACTCACCGATCTGGAACAGCGACTCGACGGTCGTCCCCAGCACGCGGGCGAGTCGCAGTGCCAGGATCGTCGATGGGGTGAACACGCCGTTTTCGACGGTGTTGATGGTTTTCCGTGAGACCTGCGCCAGGGTCGCGAGGTCCGCCTGGGTGAGGCCGAGCCGTGCGCGCTCCTCACGGAGGCGGTTCACGAGACGCTCAGACATCCCGCAGGGCGCGGTATTCCAGATACGAGAACAGCAGGAGCGCCGCCGACACGCTCGCGGTCACGAGCACATACACCGCCTCGCGCGCGTCGAGATGCTCGGCGCCCGGCAGCGCGTACAGCACCAACGCCGTAGTCATCGCCACCCAGAATCCCACGATCACGGAGGTCCGCTGATGGCCGGCGGTCACTTCATTGTTCATCAACGCGCGGACACCCTTGGCGCGGAGTAGGCATCCACCCGTGGCCAGAAGCAGCAGCAGGAGCGCAATGTGGACGCCCCACATCTCGGCCTTCGCCGTGTGGGCCGTGTCGGCCGGGTCCGCGAAGTTCGGGCGGGCCACGGTCTGCGCTCCCAGGAAAGCGATCACGGCGATGGCGATCAGAATCGCGCGCTTGCGAGAAAGTCGGTCAGCGACCTCGACCGGCACATTCGACGACATCATTCCTCCACGTCAGCTGGGGAACGCGACCCGTCCCCGGGGAGAAGAAGTAACCTTTAGGTGACGCACCAAGCGTAACGTATAGGTTACACGTCGTCAAGAGCGGGAGTTGCGGCCGCCATGCTGCGCCCGGCGGATCCCCACGTCCACGCCGACTACCGAGTCCCTAATCCCTAGTCGCTAATCCCTTTAGCGCTTGCACGAGTCCATGTACGCCCGGGCCTCCGCATACGGCATGGCGTCGGCCGCAAATCCAAATGTCCCGTGATCCCTGACCTCAGAGCGCCGCCCGCACGAACGCCCCCAGCGCAGCCCGCGCAAACGCGCCTCCCACACTGATCCGCCGCACCCCGGCCGCCGCCAGCTCGCTCACCGAATACGTGGCGCCCTTGAGTCCCATGACGACGTTCACGGGCTTCGACACCGACGCACACACCGTCCGGATCGCGTCGAGACTCGGCAGCCCCGGCGCGTACAACACATCCGCGCCCGCCGACTCGAACGCCTGCAATCGCCGGATCGTGTCACCAAGGTCGGGCCGCCCGTGCAAAAATTCTCGGCGCGCGCCGTCAGCACAAAATGCCGCTTCCGGGCGACGACTACCGCCGCCGCGATGCGCTCCACCGCCAACGCGAACTCGTAGATCGGCGCGGCGGAATCGCCCGTCGCGTCCTCGATGGACCCGCCCGCGAGTCCGGCATCCGCCGCCAGCCCGATGGTCTCCGCGCACGCCTCGGGCGATCGCCCGAACCCGTCCTCGAGATCGGCCGAGACCGGGAAATGCGTCGCGTCGACGATCGCGTGCGCGTTCGCCAGCACGCCCTCGCGCGTGAGTCCCGCCGACGAGTCGAGCCGCCCCGCGTCGAAGGCATAGCCGGCGCTGGTCGTCGCCAGCGCCTCGAATCCCAGCGCTGTGAGAATCCGCGCGGTGCCCGCGGTCCACGGATTAGGGATCACAAAGGCGCCGGATCGCGCGTGCAGCGCCTGAAAAACTTTGTATTTCTCCTCGCGTGACACGATCCTGTTCCTTCGTGGGGGCGGCGGCGCACGCCGCGGTCTAGTGCTGGAGCGCGTCCACTCCGGCCTGCGCTGCCGTCGCATCCTGATCGGAAGTCATCCCGCTGCACCCCACGGCGCCGATGACTTTCCCGTCCACCACGATCGGATCCGCCGGCCACCGCGACTGCGCCCTGCACCGAGAGGAGCCCGGTCCCGCCGCTCGCCAGCATATCGGCAAATGCTTTGGTCGGACGCCTGAACCGCGCTGCCGTGCGCGCCTTCTGAATGGCGATGTCCACGCTTCCCGATCTGGACATCATCCATCCGGTTGAAGACGATCGGTTGCCGCTGACATCCACGACCGCGACCGCCACACCGACCAGCCGTGCTTCTTCGCCTCGGTCTCCGCGGCCACCGCCATTGTCTTCGCCGCCTGCAAGCTCACGACTTTGGCGTCGAGCAGTTGGCTGTGCGCGACGGCGGGCACAGCGAGAGAGGCGGCAGCCGCCAGGGCGAGCGCGGCGGCACGAGCGGTCTTGGCACGTGATGACATGTTGCCTGGAATGTGTGAGTGATCAGGGAGAGCGGCGTGCAGATACCGTTCGGGGATGGCCGAGCCGGATTTCTGCTCGTCGTCCCAGTCAATGGTCGTGCCCTGCGCCTGTGAGGTGTTGGCCATGGGAGAGAATAACGCGGCGGCGAGGGAAGCGGCCAGCGTGCCCAGCGGCGGCAGGCACGTGGCGAAATCGGAGCCGTTCTCATGCGAGCAACGATGCCGCCGCCCGCCGGCTCTTCGCAAGATGGCCCAATCGATGGGACGCGGCGATTCCAGCCCTCGGAGCTGTCGTCGCCCCGATCGCCAGCCCGATCGGTCAATGCGCGCGCAGATCGGCTGGGATGGCGCTTGGATCGAGGTTCCCATCCCACCACCGACGAGATCCACCAGCGCTTCCCGTCGAAGTACAGCTGGTAGGCATTGATCCCTTCCGCCGTGAACTTGTCGGACGAGGCGAGCTTCTCCTGCTCGGTAGCTGCTGAATACCGTCGCAATGTTGCCGTACCGGAAAATCTTGTGCGCGACTTCGTGCTCGATGAACCCCGCCTTCACGAATTGCGCGTCGGTCGCGTCGGTGTATTCCTGTTGCAATGGGGTCCATGTCTTCAGCACGTGGGTCTTGGGATCGGTCACGCTTCGAAGAATCGCGCGTTGGGATCGTACAGCGTCAGGTCGCGCGACCACTGTCTCGCCACCCCGACGCCGCCCGAGATGCACTCGTAATCGGCTTTGACGATCGCTTCGATGCTGTTGACGTCCTCGGGCCGAACCGCGATGACCGGTACCGCGACGTGGGCGGGCGCCGCGGGCTGCGCCTGCGCCGCGAGTGCGCCAGGCACCGCCAGGATCGCCCACACGCCACTCACCCACATTCTGTTCGCCATCATGTTCAGGGGACCTTCGAGCAGCGAGAATGTCTGAGCTATTCTGCCGCCTTCGCGGCGAGGGCCTGCACGACCGCGATGGTCTGGAGCAGGTCCTCGGGGAGCTCGCCGCTGCTGCAGGTACGCCGGGCTGTTATATGACACCGAAACGTTCCCGGCGGTGTCCTGGGCGACGAGCACTTTGAGCGGCAGGTCGATCGCGATGCTGGGCGCCGCGAGCATGAGCGGCGTCCCCGCCCTGGGGTTTCCGAAGATCACGAGTTTGGTCGGAGGCATGGCCAATCCAGCCTTCGCCGCCTCTCCGCTGTGATCGATCACGGCGAACACCTTCACCCCCTTCGCCTCCAGCAGCCCCGTCAGACGCGCGACGGTCTGTCCACCGAATGGTGGCTGGGCAAGCTTGAGATGCCGTTGCCCGTAGTGGTGGGATTCGCGGGTGCGGGATTCGGCGCCGCCGGGGTCATGGATACTACCGGGCTGGGTGATGAATCAATGCTGGCTGGATTGCGAAACGAGATGAGATAGACCGCCATCGCGATGCCCACGAGCGCGAGGAACACCGCGACGCCGGCGGTGAGCGCGGACGAACGAGCACGTGGTGCTAACCCGCGATCGAGCGCCTGAACGAGCCGCGCATGCTGCCACCCCGAGGCGAGCGTGACGACTACCCCCGCCGCGATGAGCGCCACGCCGAACACAGCGAGAGCCCGTTGGACCCCCACGCCGCCACTCCGTGCTGGACGACTTGCAACTCCCGAATGAAGAGCCCGAATCGCGCCACCACGAACCCGAATCCCATGAGCGCCAGCCCGGTCCGGATCCACGCCAGCAGCGTCCTCTCGGCCGCCAGATAATCGCTGAGCGCTCCCCTTGGGCCGCCATTGGTCGCGGTGGGCGTTGCCACGAATACCCCTCCGCGCTCCCGTGAATTTGCGGGTCCGCCATCCCCGCCAATCCCGCGCTGGTCCGCATGATCGATGCCCCGATCCCGATCGGGCCACGGGATACCTCGACGGCCTGGCCCATCGCGCGCAGCGCGGCGACCACACTATCGGCCAGTCCATTCCGCTCGTAGATCAGGGTATCCGGCAGATGCTGGTGGTGCACCCGCGGCGCGCTCACCGCCGCGCCGACCGGCATTGAGAAGTCGGCCACGTTCGACAACACCTGAAAGACCGCGGTGATGATGCGCCCGCCGCCCCCCACGGTCACCAGCATCGGCTTCCCATCACTCCCCAGCACGATCGTCGGAGTCATAGACGAAAGCATCCGCTTGCCCGGTGCGATCGCGTTCGCATCGCCCATCACCAGCCCTTCGCTGTTCGCCACGCCCGGCTGCGCCGTGAAATCATCCATCTCGTTGTTGAGCAGGAACCCCGCCCCGGGCACGACGGACGCCGATCCGTTCCCGGAATTGATCGTGGTCGTGAGCGCGACGGCGTTACCCTGCCCATTGACCACCGAGAAATGGGTCGTGTGCTTCCCCTCCGGCGCCGCCCCGGTCGGGAACGACACGGCCGCCGATGGCGTCGCGCTGTCCGGCCGGATGGTCCCCGCGAGTGTGTCCGCGAACTCCTGCGACAGAAGCCGCTCCGACGGCACGCTCACGAATCCCGGATCTCCCAGGAAATGATTCGCACCGCGAACCCCCGCCGCATTGCCTCGGTCAGCAGATGCAGTTCCGCCGGCGAGTGCCAGCCCAACGAGTCGAGATGCCGCCCCGCGAGGATGTGCGCCATGAGCTCGATGGTCATGCCGCCCGACGAAGGCAGCGGCATCGAGATGACGTGATAACCCCGGTAATCGAACTCGATCGGCGTGCGCCATTTCGCGTGGTATGCCGCCAGATCCGCCGCCGTGATGATCCCGTGGCCACGCCGCATCTCGGCCACGATCGCCTCGCCGTCGCCCCTTCGTAGAATCCGCTCGGCCCCTTCGCCGCGATCCGGCGAAGCACCGCCGCGAGGTCTGGATTTCTCCAATGGTCTCCGGCGTGTAGCGGATGGCCACCGGGAAGGAACAACGCCGCGCTCGCCGGAAACGTCGAGAGCCGCGCGCTGTCATAGCGCGTCGCGCTCGCGAAATCAGAGTCGATCACGAACCCGCTGTCCGCCAACAGAATCGCCGGCGCCAGCAAATCAGCCCACGGCTGCGACCCGAACCGATGGTGCGCTTCCCATAATCCATTGACGGCTCCAGGCACCCCCGCCGCCAGATCACCGGTCAGGGAGCGGTCGTCCGGCTTCCCATTGGGACCGATGTACATGTCGCGCTTCGCCGCGCCCGGGGCCTTCTCACGAAAATCGAGCGCCACCGGGCTGCCCGCCATTCTCCGCGACCATGAACCCGCCGCCACCGATGTTGCCTGCCGCCGGCCAGACGACGGCGAGCGCGAACGCCGTCGCCACCGCCGCGTCCACCGCGTTCCCGCCCTTCCGCAACACCTCGGCCCCCACATGCGTCGCCAGCGGCGCATCCGTCGCCACCATCCCGTGCGCGGCCACGACCGGCGGTGCATCGAGCGGATGAGGCCACGTGGCCGGCACGGCGCTGGTGAACGCGGCGAGTGGCGACGGCGGCACCGCATGATCGGACGATCCCGATCGGCACCCGGCGGCACCCGCCGCGGCAAACATCAGGCATAGAAGGGGCGCGATCCGTCGGCCAACCATCATTGGGCTCCTGGTCATTGGGCTCGTGGCGAGTGTCCGCCGTGCAAGCTGAGGCCTATCAAGGCCTCGCGCCAGCAGCCGCGACCCCAGGGACGGGATCCGCCTGGATCCGGTTGCGGGGAGCCGCGGAGAGTCGCACATTGTGGGGGCAGTCCAATCGCCGGAGGCGCACCATGCCCGATCCATCGCTGTCGCGCCGCGCCTTTGTCGCCACGGGGATCGCCGCGGGCCTCGCTGCCCTGGTTGGCTCTACGCGATCTGGCCGCCCAGACGTCAGGCCCCACTCCCCTTGCCGCACTGGCACCACCGATCACGGTCCGCACCCCACGCCGCGCCCGGGCATCGACGCCTCCCACGTCCTCAAGCCCGACCAGCTCAAGGACGCCGCCCTTGCCATCCCGGCCTTTGATGAGGTGCGCCAGATCCCCGAGATCGTCGATGGCATCCGCTGCCACTGCGGATGCGCGACGGACAAGAAGCGCTACTCCCTGCTGAGTTGCTACGAAGGCGACGGCATGGCCAGGGAATGCCACACCTGCCAGGGGCAGGGACGGATGGCGTTCCGCCTGCACAAAGAAGGAAAGTCGCTGGCTGAAATCAGGGACGCGATCGACGCAAAGTACGACTGAACGAAGTACACCGGCCCAATCCCTAGCCCCTGACATGCGAACCACGCGCTGGGCTCTCGCGCTGGTGATGTCGATCGCGATGGCGTTCACCGCTTCGCCAGCCCCCGCCCGCGCGCAGGAGTCGCTCAGCGCCAGCGAGTTGGCGAGCGTCTCGCAGGTCGTCGATGGCACGCGGATCACAGTCGAATACTCGCGCCCCCGGGCCCGTGGCCGCCGGGGCCTGTTCGGCACCGAGGTGCCCCTCAGTCACGTGTGGACGCCCGGGGCGAATCAGTCCACGACGCTCGCGGTCAGCAAGGACGTGTCGATCAATGGGCACCCTGTGCCCAAGGGGAAATACTCGGTCTGGATGGCGCTCGCCGCTGGTGACTGGGAGCTCGTGCTCGATCACGACACCACGCGGTATCACACGAACCCGCCGAAACCCGCGGCCGATCAGGTCCGATTCGCGATCCCGAGAGAGCACCACGACTTCACCGAAGTGCTGGCCTGGTCATTCCCGGTGGTCAGCACGACGGGGATGACACTCGCGATGCAGTGGGATACGATCTCCGTCCCGCTCGCGATCAAGGTCGCCCGGAGCTTCACCACTCAGGTCCCCGCGGAGGCCGCGCAAAGGGTTACGGGAACGTACCGGTGGAACGATGCGCCAGGCCCCGGCGATTCCAGCACGACGGCGGTCGGCGCTCCAATTCACCGCAACGCGGCGTTTGTCGTGCGCTACACCGGGGGCGAGCTGCGCGCGACGGTCGATCCACCACTGTTCGGCGATCCCGCCTACGGCGAGTACGTCCTGATCCGGAAGAAGGGCGACCTCTATCGCCTCGGCCGGATCGACCGCGGTGAGCTCATTGAGGTCATTGACTACTGCGCGCTGCAGTTCACGCCCGCGAACGGGCGCCCGAAGTCCTTCGAGATCCGCGCCACCGACGACGACCTCTGGGCAAACGGGACGATCGCACCATGATCCGCCCCGGCGGCGCCGAACCGGCCCTGACGGGCGATCGACGCCACTTTGATTGCATGAGACGCCCCAAACAAACCGGGAAACCCCGGCGAGTACCTGGTTACCTTCAGGGGGTGGTATTACTCTTACTGGTATTACTAATACTGGAGCGGTCATGCGGATTACCACGAAGGGGCAGGTCACCATTCCACTCGACGTCCGCGAACGTCTCGGATTCCTGCCTCATACCAATGTGCAGTTCCGCGTAGAAGGGCACGTTGCCGTCCTGGAGAAGAGGCCCGGCGCCGACCGCCGCGGGACGGAGCTGATTCGTCGCATGCGGGGCACCGGGACGGTGAAGATGACGACCGACGAGATCCTTGCGCTCACGCGCGATCCCGCGCAGGCACGGACCGGTCGTCCGAAGCCGCGGGCGCGACGGGGTCGTGCGACGCGGTGAATGGCCGGTGAGACCAACGCTGGTCGACGCCAATGTGCTGCTCGATGTCGTGACGGAGGATCCGGTCTGGTTTCCCTGGTCCTCAGAAATGCTTGTGGCTGCTGCCGAAGCCTCGGTACTGGTGATCAATCCGGTGATATACGCCGAAGTGTCCATCCGATTCGAACGGATCGAGGACCTCGAAGCCGCGATTCCAAGCGACATGTTTCGCCGTGAGCCTCTACCATGGGAGGCGGCATTCCTCGCTGGCAAATGCTTTCTGGCCTACAGGCGGCGCGGTGGAGGAAAGAACGCGCCACTCCCCGATTTCTTCATTGGAGCCCATGCGGCTGTCAGCGGGTACACGCTGCTGACGCGCGATCCCGCACGCTACGTCACCTACTTCCCGGGTGTGAAGCTGTCTCACCCGAAACGGCAGGGTTGATCTACCTAGACCGGGAGCCCACTGCCCGCCGCCAAGCCTCCTTCTAGATCCGCCACCGACGAAGCCCTCTGGGCAAGGGGGGATCGCACCTCGCGGTCTACTCACCGCCTGCCCCCTGAGTCATTATTCCCAGGGGCCACGCGGTCATGTGCCGTCGGCCATTTCCCGACAACGACTACCTCGAACGCCACGCACATGCCGGCCACGCCATCCGACCCGCAGGCCCACCATGACGCCATGACGGCGCACGACGCGTCCCCCACGACCCGGCGCCGCCAGTTCCTCGGCCAGTTGGTCGGTGGCGCAGCCGCGATCGCCGCGAGCGCGTGCACGAGGCCGATCCCCGCTCAGGCAGTCGCCCCCGCCGCGACGCCCGCCGCCAGCGCGGCACCTGGCAGCACGGTACCTGGCAGCACGGCGCCTCCGGCCACCGCCGCGGCGACGGCACAGCGCCCGCCGCGCACCACGACTGGGACCTCTCCTGGACCACGCGCGTCGCCACCGCGACCACGCACAAACAGGTCTTCGACGCCCCCGAGATCGCCGACGGCACCGGCCTGCATCAACTGCGGATGTTCTACGTCAATTACAAAGAGGTGTACAACTCCGCCGACGCCGACCTCGGCGCCATCCTCGTCGTTCGGCACATCGCGATTCCCATGGTGCTCAACGACGCCATGTGGGCGAAGTACCGTTCATCGGCAGGAAAACCAAGCTGAAGGACCCGACAACGAATGAATGGGCGCTCCGGAATCCGTTCCTCAACGCCAAGAAGGACGACAAGTACTCGCTGATCTGGCCCGACGGCGGACTCGACACCCTCATCGGCCGCGGCGCTATCGTCCTCGGATGTAACATGGCCCTCGGCGGCTTCGCGCAGCAAACCGCAAAGAAGACGAAACAGTCCAGCGATGACGTGAAAAAGGAGTTCACCGATAACTTGGTCCCCGGTGTCACCCTCGTCCCATCCGGGATCTTCGGCGTGATCCGTGCCGAGCAGGCCGGCTGCTCCTACATCCGGGCCACATAGCACTCGTCCCCAGAGGGGTACGTCCCTGGGAGGGGCCGGTCGCGACCGGCCCCTCCGGGTGCGTCCTTGCCGACGACCCGTCTCACCCGCCGGAGACGCTACTTCTCCCGACCGCCTGTTTAATGCCGGCCAGGTGATGGTAGCTGTGCCTGACGGCGTGATCCTCGAGCATGAATTGGCAGGTGAGCGGCGCGTCAGAGTTCAGGGAGAGCGCCGCGGCCGTGTCGAGCTGTTTGTCAGTCAGCGCCCGAATCGCGGCAGCCGCCGCCGCACTGTTCTTTTTGAGCAGCCCCACCGCGTCTTCTTTCGTGATGCCGTCGTGATCCTTGGCATGCCCCGCATTCATTTTGGCGATGTCGTCCCAGCTCACCCCTGACACCGCCTCACCGGCGCCAAGCTTCTGCGCTAGCTGGATCTCGATCGGATACACACTCGCCACGTGATGCACCACCACGCCGGCCTTCCGCCCATCGTGCGGGATGCGCATCTGCCCACTCGGCCGCCGATAGGCCGTCGGCGAATGCGGCAAGCGCCGCCGCGCCCGCCTCGAGACGAGTCGCGAGTGCTTCGCTACGCTGGCTCATGAATGACCTCCCAGTTCAAAGTTCCAATGCCGTCACCACGCAAGCATGGAACATACCGCATCCGGGAGGTGATCCTGGGGCGTGCCGCTGACAGGGTGGTGTAGAGCGCGCTCTAACGGTGTTGGGCGAAGAGCCAGGCATAGAGGGCCTCATCCTGATAGGCGGTTGCAGGAGTCGCGAGCGGAGTGGCATAAAGAATTGGTCAGCCAAGTGAGTGACTCGGCTGCCCAACCGGATCGGTATCGCTACCGCAGGCTCGCCTCGCGGAACACGAGATCGACGAGGTTTCTCGACTCTCCGTCAAAAGACGCCGCCAGGCGCGTGTCATTCCCCGCGAACCTCTGCCGGAACACGCTGAGGTCCACCGCGCCACGGACCTGGTCCACGGTGTGCGCCATCGCGGGACCGATCTTGGTGAGTTGCGCGTTCGTCTGATCGACCGCGCTCTTCATGAAATCCCGGACCGGATAGATGTACGACTTGTCGTGCAGGATCGGCCCATGTCCGGGCACGATCGTCGTAGCATCCAACTCGCCCAGGTTCTGCATCGTCTGCACCCACTCGGTCGGATAGCCGTCATAGAAATACGGGAGCGGATACACCACCAGGTCGCCCGTCACGACGATCTTCTCTTTGGGCAGGTACACGACGGCATCACCATTCGTGTTGCCGCGGCCGAGGAATTTGACCTGCACGTCCCGCCCGCCGACGTCGATCGTGATGTCGTGATCGAACGTGAGCGTCGCGCTCTGGAACGTGACGGGCCGCATTCGGCCTCAATGTCATGCCGTCGCGCGAGAATGGCCGCGAGCTGCGTCTTGTCGTCGGCCGTCAGCGGCGTCCCGTCGCTGGTCTTGCCCGACGCCTGCATCTGCTGGTACTCCGCCGTGGTCCGCTCCTCGCGGCCGAGCGACCCTGGACCGAATTCGTCCATGTCCTTCTTCGTCTGCACGTGCGCAATGATCGTCACCGCCGGGAACGCATCCATGTAGGCGCGGTTCCCGAAGTTGTGATCGTTATGGAAGTGCGTGTTGAGCACGAACGTCACCGGCTTGTCGGTCCATTGCCGGATCTGCGCGATGTCCTCCTTGGCCGCGGACGGCAGGAAGCAAGCGTCCACCACGAACACCTGCCGGTCGCCAATGATCACCGTCGTGTTCCCGCTCGCCGTTCCGTCATGCCCGTCCCGATGCTGAATCGCATAGACGCCCTCGGCCAGCTTCGTGATCTTGCGCTCGGACTGCGCGCGAAGCGGCTGGACGCTAGCCGAGACGCCAATCGCCGCTGCCAGCAGGCACCGCACGAGGTATCCGTCGCGAGAGGTCATGGCGTCTTCTCTGGATTAGGTCAAACTGTTGAATCCGGCCGACAGCACTCAGACACGCGACAACGCCAAGGGGATTCCTGATAACGGCTCCCGTCTCGGTCGGAAGCCGGCCACCGTCGGCACGCGAAATGCCTTTGTTGGACTCAGACCAGCAGGTCTGGTCCATCAGCCCACGAACGTCAGCGAGCAGGCATTTTCCGAGAGGTAGCTATGCCAGACAATCGCGAACAACCCGGCACCATCGGCCAGAAGGGTGAAGCAGATACGATCGACGGCGCGGCGAACGAAGCCGCCGGCAAGGCGACGGAAAAACTGGGCAAGAAGGCGGACGACAACCGGATGGAAGCTGAAGGCAAGTATCAGAAGGAGCTGGGCAAAGCACAGAAGGATCTGGGCGAAGACGAACAGAAAATGGACGAGAATCGGTAGCCCAGCCTCTGGAATGACAAACGCCGGGCGGCAAGGATGCTGCCCGGCGTCTGTCGTCATGTCTGGCCCCGGCTGCTGTTACCCCACGCTACGCCGCGGCAAACACCTTATTGCACAGGGCCCCCGCCGCCGCCTGCAACTCAGGTTTGGATCCGCCCCCAACCTGGACCTGGATGTCACAGAGCAGATTGGCCTTGGTCGCGACTACTTCGGTGAGGTCGGTGACCCACGCCGCCCGCTCGCCAACACCGGCCAGCGGCACCGCTGGCAATGGCATCCTCCCGGCCAGCCACGTATCGACGGTCGTATTTCCGGCGCCCGGACGCACGGTCACCGTGATCGACGTGAACCCGGCCGTGGCGAATTTGCAGCTCTGCGGGTCGCCCGGAAGTGTCTTGGTCTCCGCAACCGGCGCGTTGAGGATACCGGTGACATTGGCCGCCGTGAGGATGTGGCGATCGCAGGCATTTCCGGTGGCGGCTCGCGTGCTGCCGCCCGTCCCCCCCGCGGACGCTGCGTTCGAGTCACTCCGCGCGCACGCGGCGATCGCGATGCTGACGACACCGAGCGCCGAAAGCCAATGCTTCGTCATAGGTCTGCCTGTCTGTTGAGGAATGATCCGCGTCATGGCTCGCCGCAGGCTGGATTGCAGGCTTTGAGATCCATGGTGTAGACGGCGTCGTTGCCGTTGCCCGGAAGGTTCTTGGTCTGCTGGCGCGTCATCACCATCGACTCGCTGTTCTGCTGGACCGCGAAGTCCCCTTTGCCGATGTGGTCGAAAATGAAGTGCGCGTTGGTGTACGGCAGGCTGAAATGCCCGGCCACCGGCAGGTTGAGTGTCGTCGGAGCAACCACGACGTAGACGGTGTGCGCTTTGGTGTAGCTGTCGTTGAAATCCGCCCGCGCATCACCCAGCACCACAGTGATCTTGCCGTCGGTCATGGTGCCGGTGACCGGGATATAGAACGAGGTCGGGGAGACCATCGAGTTCACCATCCCGCCCGACGCGTTGTCCACGGCCGCCGGCGGGACGTTCATCACGTAGACCTGGCCGCCTTTCGCCATCCGGCCAAACAATCCGGAGTTGAACACATCTTCCTTGTACGTGAACCGCGTCGCCCCACCCTCGTATTGCCCGCTCAGCGCCACCGACTTCCCCTCGGCACCCTTCGGATACCGTAACGTCAGGATCCCTTTGATCTCGGTGGAGTAGGTCCACCATTCGATCGATTTGGCCGAGTCGGTCTCCTTACTATAGAAGTGCGCGGTCATGGTCGCGGTGAACGCCCCCGTGAACTTCTCGCAGTACTTCGCGAAGAGTTGCTCGTTCGCGTATGCCGCGACGTCAGCCGCCAGCTTCGTCACTTTGTCGAACATGGCGAGCGGGTTCTTCGACCCCTCGACCACCGACGGCACGAAACTCTTCGTCTCCTTGACCACGAACTTGTAGCCCGGAGTACTCCGCACCGAGGCGGGAATGTGGGAGACCAGTTGCTCCGCGATCTCCGTCTCCGACCCGTACTCGATCTCGTTCTCCGCCAGCGACTCGGTCGGAGAGCTGGCGGCCTTGGGCAGGTCCTTCGCCATCTTGCCGACGGCCCCGATGCCGGTACTCGCGCCTTCTGGTGCGACCGACTTGGCCATGTTGACGGTGAACGCAAACGCGAACTCGTACGGCTTCTTGAGGGCGGCAATCATTTCCGGCACGGCCTTGAGCGCGACAGTCGCGTGATCGATCATGTCGCACGCGGCCAGATTCTTCTCGCTCTCTTTGATTTCCGCCGCGGCCTGCTTCTGCTGCGCTTTGGTCTGCGCGTCCAGCTCCGCCAGGTGATCGAAGAACGGCTGCAGCGTCGTCGCCGCATCCGGGTCCTGGGTCATCATGTCCTTATAATGCCCGAGCGAGGAGGCCAGCTCCGGTGACTGCTGGGTCAATGGCTGCAGCTGATCGTTCAGTGCGCCGATCTTGGACTCCATCTCGGTGCGCGCCGGCGAGTCCGGAAGCCCGTCGACACCTTTCTTCACCGCGGTCACGTAGTCGCCGACATCGTCGAGAAATGACTTGTTGTCCGCGACATCCTCGTCGATGTCGATGAGATAGGTCTTCACCGTAAAGGTGCTCTTGGCCGGGACGCCCTTCGCACCGATCTGCGCGGCGACGCTATAGCTACCCGCCACGGGTGTCCTGTTGAATATCAGACTGTACTTGCCGGTCTTGTCCGGCATTGCCGTCACCGTCGTCGGCGAGCCCGAGGGCCCGGTCACCGTGATGCTCACCGGCGTCCCGGGCTGCGGATAGCCCAGCCCGGAAATGCCGACATGACCGTTGACGGGCACTTCGTCCGGCGACACCGCGAGCGTCACTGACGGCTCGTCCGGGTCGGGCGCCTGTGCCTGCGCGACAGCCGCCGACATGCCGAACACCAACACGCACCATGTGTATTTGAGCATCGTGATGCCTATTCGCGGGTGAGTTCGACGCGCCGGTTCCGGGCCCGGCCTTCCAGCGTCGCATTGGTTTCAAGCGGTTGGCTGTCGCCCGCCCCGCCGGTATCGAGGCGAGTCGCGGCAACGCCGTACCGGTTCGCCAGCGCGTCCTTGACCGCCGCCGCCCGGCGCGCGGACAGGATCTGGTTCCCATTACCACTGCCACCGATGCTGTCGGTGTGCCCCGTCACGCGCAGTTTCCAATCCGGATGCCGGCGCATGATCGTCGCCCAGCTCACGCAACACGGAGTCGGACTCCGGTTTGACGGTGGCGCTGTTGTAATCGAAATAGATGTCGTAGATCTCGACTGGCCGCTTTGCCGCGAGATCGTTTTCGATTCGCTTCGCCACGCCTGAGTCGGGCATCGTAATTGAAATGACCCGGCCCCCCTGACCGTTGCCGTTGCGCGCCTTGCCTCCCTTCTCGTGCGCCAGCACGAGCGGGAACGCCGGATCGGCAAGCACCTGCATGTCGCTGGGATATCGGGACCCGCCATGGGTCAGGACGCCACGCAGGTGGATCGCCGCGAGTGTCACCGGCCGGTCGTTGACCAGCACGACGAACGGAATGGTTCCGGGCTCGACGCGGGACATCGTCCCGGTGAATGGTGTGCCGGTCGCGGCGCTGTCGCTGGTCAACGCACTCATGAACGACGTCAATGCGCTAGCAGGCGCGCCCCCAATGGAGCTCGCATCGTCCACGATCGTCAAAGCCGCCGATCCTTTGGTCGTAATGTCACGCATGACGGCGCTCGATAGCACCATGCTCGTCGTGCCGCTGAGGACCAGTGGATCGGTGCTGATCCACACCTGCCGGTAGATACGGCCGTCGGCCATGGACGAGGGCAGCATGCGAGTGTCGAACAGATCGTCTTCCTTACCTCCGCCCTTCGCTCCCTTCGACGCATGGGTCACGATGGTCACGCCAGACGGATCGATCTTCGTGACGATCATGAACGGCGTGTAGTCGCCCTCGATCGAATCGCCACGCCACGCCCAGCCGATTCGCATCTTGGCGACGAGTGCGACTGTGGGGGGAGCTGTGGGGGGCGCTGGCGCTTGAGCCACTGCCATCGATGCCGCCATGGCACTGGCCGCGCACATCATGATGCGCCACAACATTACAGACGCTCGCACGCGGCCGTGACCAGCGCCTTCGCTTTGTCATAGTCGGCGTTGCCGACTTCCATCGTGACCGCGACGTCGTGCCGGGTCGCGATCAACCAGTCCCCGTTCACCAGCGCCGCCGAATCCCACGGTCCGGCAAGCGTCGAGTCGGTCGCCGTCCCGCGCTTGCCCATGCCGGACGCCTGCGGCACGCCGACCGCTTTCGTGAACGCCCCGAACATCTTCTGCTGGTTGGAATCGAGTGCCGGCATCGCTGGCATCCCGCCAGACATTGAGGGAAGTCCACCTGCCCGCCCGGTATTGACCGTATTCTCGGACGCGGTCATCGGTCCCATGATGTTGCTCATGCCATGCTTCAGCATGTTGAGTTGCTTGTATCCGTTCCCCCACGTGATCGCGACGGCGTACTTGATGTCGCCATCGGGCGACGCGACGGTGTAGGTGCACGTCGCTGCCTTGTCGTCCGCGACCGGCGCGCCGCTCAGTGTGCCGAGGATCGCAACGGCCCGCGCGCGCGGGATGAGATCGCACGGCGGCACTTTTGGGACGGGCTTCGGCGCCAGCGCAACCGCTTTGGCGCCGTCGTAGTCGAGCGGATGACCGAGCCGCCCGATGGCCTTGGTCGCGAGATCGATCGCCGCGTCTTTGCCGGCACTTGTGGCCGAGATATCGATGTCGAACGACGCATCGCCCTTGAAGACAATGATCGTTCCGGTCGGGAACCAGTTGGAGTTGTCCCACGGGCCGGGACCCGCCGGTCCCATGACCGATGCACCCATGCCCTGGTGCTCAGTCCCATCCTGGTTGCCAGCAGCCCCACCCACTGCGCGATCCAGTGTGGCAGGCACGCGCCGGCCCGCCGTCCCCGCCACCTTCCCGCCCGCCGCACTATACGACACGAACACGCCGCGGCCATCCTTGCCGCGATAGAGACACGCGTCGCCAGTGCGCCTGGGCGTGGCGGAATCGGAGTTGGCCCTGAACGGCGGCGCCACCAGCGCGCCGGTATAGGGCTCCACTTCGCTGGCCGCGAGGTACCGGCAGGGATCGTCGGCCGCTGGGGCCGAAGCCGCGGTACCGCTGGCGGTACTGCCCGCGGTGCTGCTATGGGTCGCTTTGGTGGTGCCCTGCGAGCCGGCGGCTGAACCCAGCGCGATGGTCATGCACGTGACGACGCAGATCTTCATTTCCTCTCCGAGTTGAGCGGCCAAGCGAGTGTCTGCACTCGCGAGGTCCAAACTCGGAGCCGGGCGTCTGTCCCTAATCCGGCTGGCCGTCACCTGGCCGTCGTTTTTTCGTTTTCTTCCCTTTTTCTCTCTTTTTTCTCGTTTCTTGCTTTGAGTTCGCCTTACGGCCGCGGTGTCATCATCGCCACATACTCGGGTCGCCCCGCCAGCCGGTGCAGTGCCGGATCGGCATGGATCCAGTACGGCCACGCCCCCCGCGCAAGCGTCTCGCGCACCAATCCCACGGCCTCGGCCGGCCGCCCACGCAGGCTCGCGACTCGCGCCCTATAAAATGAAGCGCCCCACAGCGCCCGCTCCGGCGGAAGCGCCGCAAGCCACCCGTCGAGCCGAGTGGCCAGGGCAGTGTCCCCGCTCTCTGCCGCCGCCCCCGCCATCAGACCGCGATAGTCGACATTGGACGTATCCTCAGCCACCAATCCCTGCGCGAGCCGCAAAGCGTCCGGCGCCCGGCCAGCCTGCTCGAGAAATTGTACCGCGAACATCCGCATCTCCGGTGTCTCGCGCTCCCCACGCGGCAACTGGTCAAACCACGCCAGCGTCCGAATCGCGGCCGCGCGACCGGCGGCCGAGTCGCCGTGGACGGCCAGTTCGTGCGCGAACCACAGGCCAACCCACGCCGCGGTCCCGGTGTATTCCGCCCTTCCATCGGTATTTGGACCCATACCACTCGAGAGCCCAGGCTCGGTTGGCATCAGAAACGCGGAGTCGAGGGCCTCCAGTACGTCGGCCGATCGCCCCAGACCCGCGAGCGCGCGGCCCCGATAGAGCACTCGCCCCAATCCCACCATGTGGCTGCGGTCGGTCGCCGCCAGTTCCGCATCATGGCGGCCCACCATGTGGTACGCTTCGGTCAGGCTGGCCCAGTAATCGAGATGGTCCGGCATCGGCATCCAGTCGAGATCGACCGCCGGGTTCAGCCGTTCGAGGATCGCCACGGCCCCGGCCGGATGATTGGCCCACAATGCGGCGTTGGCCGTCGACAATTGCGTGGGAGACGTCGGCGACAGTGCACGCGCACGCTCCATCGCCAGTTGCATTCATCTCGTCGTTACGGCCATGGCAACGAGCCACGGCAATCCGCACGTTGAGCCCATCGACTTCGTTGAGCGATCGCCCGCGGCGGGCGAGTGACCGCACGACCGAATCGACGATGCCGCACCGCAGAATGTTGGCGGCCGCCGTCGCGACCGCCACATTCGCCGCATTGAAAGCGGTATCGCGCATCGCCGCTATCGCGAATAGCGATTCGGCTTTCGAGAATTGGTTGAGCCAGAAGTATCTCGCCCCGTGACGTAGGGCTCGTACGCTTCGTACGCCGGCGGCGCGGCGTCGACGTTCCAGTCGGCTCGAGAGCGGACGTCAACGATCGATGCCAGCGCCGTCATGACTCGCGCGCGCGTCGCCTCCACACCATCCACCGGATGCGCGACTGCCGCAGCGAGTGGGCCGACGGTACGCAGAACCCGCCCGTCACCATCGACGATCCCCGCGACGAACAGAAGGCTGTCACCCGACCGGTAGTAGCTGCCCGTGACGACCAATGCCGCCCCGACGCGATGCGCGAGCGCCGCAGGATCCTCGGGCTGCCCGCTTTGCGTCCGGCCGCGAGTGCGAAGCGCCCTCGGATCGACCACGTCGGCCAGCTGCGATCGCACGAGACCGCGCGCCAGCCAATCGACCACCATGTCCCCGATGGGGTTGAGTGTCGTGTCGCCGGTCCGGTTGTCGAACAGCGTGACGAGCACACGCTCCCGCGCCTGCGGCGCGTTGTGCCGATGCTGCGTGACCGCGACCCAGCCCGCAACGACCACCGCGACGGCGACGAGCGAGGCGATGGGCCAGATCCGCCTCCAGCGGCTGTGACGTCGCGGCGAGGATCCTGGATCGGCGGCTGCAGTCGCCGCGAGAGGAGCATGCTTCACGATTGGACTGCTCGTGGCTGAATCAGCCACCGATGCGGTGGCGCGCGGCAGCTCGGCCAGCGATATCCGCCGCGGCGCTTGGTCATTCGAACCCGAACGCAACCGCTCAAGTAGGTCGCGGGTCTCCGAACTCGGCCGCGCCTCGAGCTCTGTCGCCATGCGCTGCACGAACGCATCGGCCAATCGGACCGCCCCACTCCGGTCGCCGATGGCATCGAGAGCCGCCGCCGCGCGCCGCAGCCACACTTCGTCGAACGGAGCGAGCGCGGTGGCGCGCACCGCGCACTGGGCCGCGCCTGCTCTGTCTCCCACGCGCTCAAACCGCGTCACTTGCGCGTCGAGCGCCTGCAGCGCCAACGAGAGCGCCAGCGCGCGTTCGCGTGACAGCCAGCCCTCGAACGCCTCACCAGCATTGGTGAGGTGAAACCCTTCCAACAGCTCGCCCCGATAGAGGCTGACTGCTTCCTCATAACGTTCGGCGGCGACCGCCTCCTTCAACGCCGCGGCGTCGCACCACAGCAAAGCGGGATTAACCGCGACTTCGTCGTCCCCCCGCACGAGGAAGACCTCATTGCCGAGCGTGAGACGCAGTTGATACAGGGTATTCCGGAGCGCCCGTCGCGCGGCCAGCGCGTTCAGCTCCGGCCAGAACAGCGCAAGGAGCGTATCCCGGCGGTGATACTTCCCGCCGCTGACAGCCAGATACGCCAGAAATGCGAGCCGCTTCGGCTGCGCGAGGATAGACGTCTGGCTGGCGTCCGCCGCAGACCCGAGTTCCAGCTGGCCAAACAAATAGATCCGCAGCATCAACCCTGTAAGGTGCCCCATGTCCCGCGCCCCGGATAGTGAGGTTGGGACCGGTCCCCACCTCGGCGTCACGAGCGCCCAATAGGCGTTGACGAGAGGCCGGTACGCGGGGTCTAAGCTGGGCAATCGCCGCGAGATACCACCATCTGTGGTCCAACCGCACGAGGACACCGTGAACCGAACCTCGCAGCCCCCCGTGATCTGCTTCGCCCTCGGCATCATCGGCCTCGGCGTCATCGCCATCGTGACCGGCGACTTCTCGGAGATGGGCCAGACCGTCGCTGCGTGGGTCCCCGGCCGAACCGCCCTCGCCTACGCGTCGGGCATCGTGATGGTCCTGGGTGGCATTGCCCTGATGCTGAAGCAGACGCGCGCGCTATCGGTTCGGGTGCTCCTGCCATTCGCCATTCTCGCCTGGCTGTCCCAGGCCCCGACGATCGTCCTGGCGCCGCAGGTCGAGGTGAACTGGGAAAGCATCGGCGAAGTCACCATCATCACGAGCGGTATCTGGGCGCTCTTCGCGACGTGGCCGGGGCTCGGAGAAGGGTCGCGTTTCGCCGTCGCGACGAGCGAGCGCGGCCTCCGTATCGCGCGAATCCTCTTTGGATTGGCGCTCCTCCCGATCGGCATCTCACACTTCGCGTATCTCGCGAACACCGTGAGCCTGATCCCGGCGTTCTTCCCCTTCCCCAAGGGATGGGCGTATCTCACTGGTGCCGGACACTTCGCCGCGGGATTGGGCGTGCTGGTCGGCGTCGCCCCCCAGCTGGCAGCAGCGATGGAAGCGGGAATGCTCGCGATCCTTACGCTGGTCGTCTGGCTGCCGAGGATCATCGCCACGCCAGCAGGCGGCCGTGGACTGTGGACGGAGTTCGCCGTCTCCTGGGCAATCACATCAGCCGCATGGCTGATCGCCGCGAGTTACACGAAAAAGGACGGCGCGCCCTAACTCAACGCCGCCCATGCATCCGGCGCGACGCCCACTCCGCGACGAGCGCCACAACGATCGCCGCAAACAGCCACGCCGGTAGGCCCTCATCCGCCCCGCGATGCCCACCGCCCGCCAACACGCTGGGCGCTCCCAGCCGGTCGATCGTGGTCGCCAGCGGCGCCGGATCGGCCCCGGCGATCGGATCGCGTTCGATCACCGGGGCATAAGCCACCGCCGCGACCATGCGCGCCCACCAGGCCCGATGCCCCTCGGCACCGCTGTCGCCAGCCTGCATTCGCCACCGCCAGGTGTCCCCATAGCCGATCTGCGCGACGCGCCCCCGCTCCACACGCCGCGCCGCCACGGTGACAAGCGAATCCCGCCGCTCGAGTACCACCGCTCCAGGCACCTGATTCACCACCGGCGCGAGCACCAGACCGCTCGACGGAGCACTGTCCTGTAACTCCGCGAGCCCGCGCATCTCCGGAGCGCTCTCCCCCGGGGCAAGTGACGGCACTGCCGCCGCATCACGCGGACCGAGTATCAGTCCCCCACCGGACGCGACATACCGCTCCAGTGCCGATGCGTGCCCACTGGCCCCGCTATCGACCGCCACCACCGCCGCGTACCGCGCCGTGTCGATGACGAAGGATCGCGACGATTCCACGTCGCCCTTCGGCGACACGCCGAAGCGGACGTCCACCAGCCAATCTTCGTCCTGCAACGCACGCGCAACGAACTTCCCTTCCCATCCGGCATGCGCGAGGACCAGGATACGCCGCATCACCAGTGAATCAATCGCGCCCGCGGTCGCCTGCACCGTCCCAACCGCCGCGCGCACCCCAGCGACCGGGCCCGGCACGCGAAACGCAACGACTCCGTCACGCGAGACTCGCGCCGAATCGATTGGCCCCAACCGATCACCGATCACGACCGTCGCCCCTGGTGGGGCAGCGACCGCCACTCGCACCACTCCGCGTGGGTCGGCAACCGGCTCGGCGCCGACAGCGGTCGCCCCGAGGGTGGTCGCCCGTGTCTCCCAGCCAACACGCACCCCCGCGCCGCGCAGCGCACGCAGCCAATCGCGCTCCATGCCATCCGGCGCCGGATTGAACCGCGCATGCACCGCGGACACCGGATCGGTCGTGCTCCACCGTGCGAGTGCCGCGCGCACCGCGCCCGGCTCGGCCACCTCGGCCCCGGAGCCGCCGCCCGTCGGCACGCACCACCAAATGGCCCACGCCACGCCGGCGAGCGCAACGGCGTGCAGTGCCCACTCGATGCGCTCAGCGCGTGAGCGCATAGACGATGATGTTCACGCCAAATCGCGTGTTGTCGACAGCCAGGAACCGCTTCGTGTCCGGACGATACCCCCACTCCGAGCTGTAGTCTTTGCTCGAATACAGCACCTCGATCCGGCCGTCCCGCGTCACCGCCTGCAGGTGATCGTGCACGAGGTTATCGCCCCACCCATTCAACTCGTGACTCGTCGCCGGCGGCCCGTCGGGGAATCGGAAGAAGCACGAATACAATTCATGGGTATTCGGCAAATCCTCGAGCCGGCCCGCGGTCGCCGCGAGTTCCTCCGTCGCCGTCTTGTGAAAGACTCCACCAATGTCGTGGTTATGGTCATCTACGAACAGCATCCCGCCACGATCGAGGTACTTCCTGACTGCGGTGCGCTCCGCGGTCGTGAAGCGGAACGGGAGATGCCCGGTGAGGTACACGAGCGGATAGCGGAACAGCTCCGGCGAGGCGAGATCGACGATGACCGGCGCCGGCGCCACGTCGATAGTCGTGTACCGTGCGACCGAGTCGATGAGATTTGGCGGCACCAGCGGCGCCGCGTCCCAATCACCCGACTGGTAGCGCCCCGTCGCGAACGTGAACGTGGTCATACGCTGCGACCGCTCACTCACGACCCCCACCAGCCCACTCCGCCTGTCCGCTCTCCACCCTCGCCGCTCCAGTGAGTGCCCGCCGCGCACGCGCGAGTGCCGGTGCCGGATTGTGGCCCGTCTGAAGCGCGCGGACCGCGTCGCCGAGCGCGCTCGCCGCCGCCGGATCCATGGCCAGAGCGCCGGCTTCCATGAGGGTCAGTGAATCTGCTACGCCACTTCCGCCGAGCGGGCCGCGCACGATCGCGCCAAGCTGTGCGACAAGCCGCTGGCGCACGGTATCGCCCGCCACCTGCGGCGCGCGCAGGCCGGGATCCCCTGTCGCGTTCCCCGTCATCCGGACCCGGGCGAGGTTGACGATGATCGTGGGCGGCCTCCCACGAAGGTACAATCGGCGCTCCATCTGCCGTACCGTGTCCAGGGCTGCCAGCGCCACGAGTTCTCGAGGGAGTGCTGCCCTCGCTTCGGCGCCCTGAAGACGCACCGATGCATCGGACATTGCTGCATACGCGGTGTCGAACAGTGCCCGCTCGGCATCCGGCATTGTTTCGCCCGGGCCTTCCTCGTCGCCGCCGAGCAGCACTTCGACGCGCGACCGCACTCGGTCCTCCCGCACGCCAATGTCGCGTGAGGCGACCGCCACCGAATCGCGCGACACACGCGGCGGTGCCACCAGGCGACGCAGGAGGCGCCGCGTTTCCATCACGATCATGCGCTGCGACAGAAACGAGCTGTCGAGCACGGGCGGCGGTGCGCCCTCGACCGCGACCGAGTCATACTCGTCCTTGGTCGCCAATCGATACGTGCGCGTCTCCGACACGCCAACACCGGGGCCACTCACCGCGTTGTCGTCCCGCACGACGGCGCGGATCGACACGACATCCCCGGGCTTGAGCGAATCGAGGCGGAAGCCGCCGGCCATTGTGCCTGCGCGCACATCACCGAATACCATCTGGCCGACGGCGAACGTCTTCCCTTTCACGCCACCATTGTCTTCGCTGCCACTGCTGACGATGATCTCAAAATGCCCGCTGGCGAGGCCGATGTCGTCGGTCGCCCGCGCCGCCAGCGCCAGCACTCCGTGTGCGCTTCGCAGCGTCGAGTCACGGGCCGGCGCCGTCAGCTCGGCGACGGGCGGTGCGTCGGCAACCGGGGCCAGGACCATGAGGCGCTGATGTCCCGGGTCACGCAGTGTGAGAACCGCAGGAGCCGGAGGCATCACCAAGGTCGCGGTCCACGCCGTGCCATCGACGCCGACGCGCACCGCTCCGCCCTGTACCGTCGCTCGAATGCCGGCAGGGTCGCCTCGCCCGCGCACCACGATGCGGCTCCCAACGAGACTGCTGATGGCCGATGGTTCCGTCAGGACCTGACTTGGCAGTCGGCTGTACGCTGGCGGCACCACCCGCACCTCGATCGGCGTGAGCCGGTTGATGTCTGGCGCCGTGGTGCGTGCCGCGCTCGTGAGGCCGCTCCGGCCGCCCAACAGGCGGTCACCGTAGATCTCGACGGCTCGGTTCACCACAACGGCGACCACCACCGCCGCGACGGCGGGCCACAACGCTCGCACCGCCGCGCGCCGCAGCAATGGCCCCTTGTACGCAGGCGCCGCCCAGCCCATGTATCGGGGATCTACAGCGGTGACCAGCGCGTACTGCAGCGCTGGGTCCCGCTCTTCCACCCAGAGCGCTGTCCGCTCGAGCGACCAGACGGCCCGCGATCGCCATACGACGAACGCAACGACGCTGGCCGCGCACAACATCCCCGCAATGCGGCCGCCAAATGTCGCGACGGCGATCGCGGTCGCCAGCCCGAGGAGGATGGCCTGGCTGCAGATGATCGCCACTAACGCGGCTTGTACGCGTCGCACGAGGGAGCGGGAATCCTGTGTCACGCGTCACCAGGCATGGGGACACCTCCGCCACGCAGGAGCAGATCGCCGAACAACAATGCCGCCGCGGCGACGAGCAGCCATGCCGCGAGAGATGGCGATGCTGGCGAAGCAGACAGGCGCACGGTCGCGATCCGCCACGGCCGCGCAGTGTCCCGCTGCGCCTGCCACGGCGCGCTCAGACGGCTCCCATCCACCCACGTCCGCCCGCACCGCGCGCGCATCGCGTCCACCAGCCGCTGATATCCCGCACGGAGCACGAGGTCTCCCTCTGTCGGAACGGGTACCGCGACCCGTCGCACACAACCAGTGCCCTCGGCGCGCTCCACGGCGGCCGGCTCGCCATCCACCCACCGCAACACCACCCGGGCATCCCCCACGCTGTCGAACCGCCACTTCCGCACGAACGGCGACACGACCACCAGTTGGCCGGAGCCAGTCGCCACGAGCGCGCCCTCCGTGTCCGCCGCCGGTCGCGCGACAGTACCAGCGGCATGGCCGTCCGCCGGCCAGTCGACTGTCGCGGGCGCTCCGCCCGAATCCGGAGGCGACGCCCGCACCCGCACGAGACGCACCACGCCCGGCCACAGCGCGCGAATCGAGTCTGTTGCTGCGTCGACCTCCTGGGCCGTGAGCGGCGACACGATTGTCAGTGTCATCGAGTCGGCGCGGTCGCGGAAACGCGCCGACGCGCGCAGCGCACCAATCAACCCGAGTGAGACGTTGCCCCGACCATCGGTGCGCTTGATGCCGGCGAGTGAATCAGGGCCCGGTGTGTCGATCGTCGTGAGGCTCGTATCGAACAGCACGATGACCTGCTGGCCGCCATTGCTGCTGAGAACTGCCCGGGCGCTATCCGCCGCCTCGCGCACGCTCGCGACGTCGTGGGAGCGATCCACCGCGACCAGGTTGATCAGCGGGACCGCGCGCGGATGTAGCACCGGCCGCGCAAATGCCGCGCTCAGGCACATTACGGCGGCCACCCGCACCGCGAGCGGCAGGAGATCCTCGGGAACACGCTCCACGGTACGCGCCACCGCCGGCCGTGGCGGAAGAAAGCGTGTCGTCGGAAACACCGCGCTTGGCGGCTGCCGCATGACCACGAAGTGCAGCGCGAGGATGCCGAGCGCGGCGACGCCACCGGCTGCCATAAACCAGGGAGCCCCAAAACTCATGGCCGGACGATCCGCCGCACCGCGCGATCCGCTGGCTCCTCAGTGGACACCATGGTGTACACGGCACCCGCCGCCACCCATTCCTGACGGAGCTCGTCGCGCCACGCCCCAAACGCGTTCAGGTAGCCGCGCCGCACCTCCGCGGTCAGCGGCCGGCGGAGCTGCGCGTTCTCGGGATCGCTGACCAGAAGCACCTGCGCCGGCGGATCGAGCTCCTCCCGCGCCACCACATGCACCGCGTACACTTCGGCTCCGCCGTGCAACGCCTCCCGCGCGCGCGAGAGAATGTCGTCAGCTCCATCCAGGAAATCTCCAATGATCACCGTGCGGCCACGCGCGGCGATGCTCGCGAGAGGCCGAGCGCCATCCACTGGCTGCGTCGCACCCGGGATGACCCGGCCGAGCGTCTCCGCCAGGATCCGGATGATCCCCCGCCGTGTGGTGGCCTTCACATCCAGCACGACACGGTCGCGATCGGCCACCGTGAGACCGGCGGGGTCGCCGGTGTTCTGCGCCACTGATGCCAGTCCGATCGCCAGGGACCGGGCCAGATTCCATTTTGCCAGGGAATCCACCGGATAGGCCATCGACGCACTCGCGTCGGCGAGGATCGTCGTGGGGATCGTGGCCTGATCTTCGCTCAGCCGGACGTACGCGCGATCGGATCGCGCCAGCAACTTCCAGTCGAGCTGCCGCAGGTCATCACCCTGGCGATACAGGCGGTACTCGGTAAACTCGGCGCCCACGCCGGCTCCGCGCGAGCGATGCGCGCCCATCAGACCAGCCGCGACTCGCCTCCGCGCCGGCCACCGTACGCCACGTAGCGCATCGAGAACTTCCCCGGCCCACGCCGCGCCCCCACCCGTACCCCGATTCTCTTCCTTTACTGTCAGATCCGCTACTCGCTGTCGTTTCGTTCGTGTCGCCTACGCGATGGGTGCCGCGCTGCCCGCCGCCAACCGCTCGAACCGCGGATTGCCGCGCAGCGGCGCGAAGTTCGGGTCGATCCGCAGCCACGCTGGCGTAACGAAGTACGGCTCGGCAAGCAGTCTCTCCAGTATGTCGAGAGCGCGCTCCGGCTGCCCAGCCGCCAGATACACGCGGGCCAGCTGGTGGTCGAGGTACGGATCATAGCGTCCGCCGGGACCCGCCGAGGCAATCGCGATAGCGCGCTCCCCCTCCTTCACGGCCTCGGCATCGCGCCCGAGATAAGCCAACGCCAGCCCAAGGAACATGTGCCGCTGCGGATCGGGCTCCGTCTCCACCGCCAGGTCGCCAGAGAACGCAGCCCTGGCAGTATCCGCGTACGCCCGTTGGCGGGCGCGGTCACCGGCAAAACCGTACTGCTGCGCCAGCACGAACGCCCACGCCCCGGTGTCAGCGTAGAACGCATCGGGACGTGTCGCCAGAAGCCGCGCGCTCAGGGCGCTGTCCAACACCCACCCCAGATCGTAGTAGTTCCCGAGATAGGCAACAGTCGCCGTCGGCTCGCCTGTGGCGCTCTCGCGTGCCGACCATCCGGCGCGCGCCGGCGAGATCGCCCTGCTGCAATAAGATGCACGCGAGTCCATCAATTGTCGGCAGGTTGCCGGGCTGCAGGGCGAGCGCCCGCTCCGCCGCCGCCTGCGCCTCGGCGGAACGCCGGCGCGACATCGCAATGCTGGCCACACGTCTGAACACAGAGGCATCCCGAGGATCGAGCGCCGCGGCCCGCGCCGCCGTAGCAGCGGCGGAATCCAAAAGGCCGGCTGCAGCCTCACCACCGGCGACCGTGGTCAGCAGGTTTGTGTTCGCTGGAGCAAGCGCAAGCCCGGCCTCGGCCTCGGCGAGGCCGCGAACCGGGTCGTGCAGCACAAGGGCGAAATACGCGCCGCGCGCCGCATGCGCCTCCGGGAGACCTGGCGCCAGCGCGAGCGCTCGTGCAGACGCCCGATCGCTCGAATCGGCGACCGCACGGAGCGGTCTGCCGTTGAAGTACAACAGCGAATAATCCGTGGCCAGCCGGCTCCATGCGAGCGCGAACGCCGAATCACGCGCCACGGCGTCACGTATCGCCGCGATCGCCTCCCGCAGGACCTGAGGCGAGTTGCCGGTCCGCCCAATCGCCACACCGCGTAGATACGAATCGTATGCGGCAAGGTTGGCCGTCGGGCGGGACTCGACTGCCTGCTGCGTCGCCGGTGTGAGCGCCACCTGCAGCGCCTGCGCGACTTTGTTCGCGATCTCCCCTTGCACCTGAAATACGTGCGTCAGCGGCGCATCGAACGGCTGCGCCCAGCGGTCGGTCGCCGTTGTCCCATCCACCAGTTCGGGACTCACCTCGACCTGGCTCTCCCCACCCGCATGCTTGTCCCACCGCACTTTGCCGAGCAGGAGATAGTGCACGCCCAGCTCCTGCGCGATCTCACGCGGCGCCTTCGTTGTGTGCCGGTACTGCCCCGAGCTCGCCGACCCGATGACCGCCAAGCCCGGCACGCTCGTGAGCTTCCCGCGAACCGCATCGGTCACCCCGTCGGCGAAGTATCCGTCCGAGGAGTCTCCCATGTTGTCAAACGGCAGCACCGCGATCCGTATCGGCCCGGAATCGCCGGAAGCCGCCGCCACCCGCGTGCGACCGCCAGGCGAACAGCGCCCCGATACCGATGAGAAACCCAAGTCCCAGCGCCATCGCCGCCACCGGCATCCGCCGCGACCGCACGGGCTCACCAGCCGGCACAGACAGCGTCCGCTCGGCCGCCTCAAGCGCATGGGCGAACTCACTCGCACTGGGCCACCGGTCCGCCGGCACCGGCGCCAGCGCGCGCTGGATCGCTGTGTCGATACTCGGCGAGACGGCAGGGCGGACACCTCGTACCGACGGCGGCGCGCTCGACAGCATTTTCGCGATGACCGCCTGCGCGGACGGTCCCGTGAACGGCGGCTCCCCAGCCAGCATCTGTACAGCAGCGCCCCGAGTGAATACACATCGCTGCGCGCGTCGAGCGTCCGCTCGCCACTCGCCTGCTCGGGGCTCATGTACTGCGGCGTGCCGATCGCCAGTCCTGTTGCGGTCAGCCCCGTGTCATTGGCGCTGGATGAGAGGGCGCGCGCGATACCGAAATCCGCCAGCAGTGCATCGCCCTGCTGGGTGAGGAGCACGTTCTCCGGCTTGATGTCGCGATCGATGATCCCACGCCCATGCGCATACGCGAGCGCGCTCGCGACTTCCCGCGTTATGCGGATCGCATCGCCAACCGGTAACTGCCCCTCTCGGCGCAGCCGGTCGCGCAACGACTCACCCTCGACATACGGCATCGTGAACCACAACTGCCCCGTCGCCGTCTCGCCCGAGTCGTAGACCCCAAGGATGTGCGGGTGCTGGAGCTGCGCCGCGGTCGTGATCTCGCGACGGAACCGCTCCGGTCCCAGCGACACGGCGAGATCCGGGTGGAGCACCTTGAGCGCGACCTGCCGCTGGTGCTTGGCGTCGCGCGCCAGGTAGACCGTGGCCATGCCACCGGCCCCCAACTGGCGCTCGACCACGTACACCGGTCCGAGCGCTGATTGCAGCCGTTGGAGGTCCGGCGACGACACCTGTCAGCTCCCGATATGACGCATCCCCAACAAGTTACGGGGTGCGCAGCCGCGCCAGCAATACCGCGCTACGCTCGCTTTCCCAAGGCTGGATCTACGGCTTCACGGCATGCTCAACATCGCCGACAGCCTTCTGCACCTTCCCCTTCGCCTCGTCGGCTTTCCCGGCGTTCACAAGCGAATCGCTCCCGACGGCCTTCCCGGCATCCTGTTCGACCTCACCCTTGGCTTTGTTGATGTCCCCCTTCTCCGTCTCGCGATTCTTGCACCCAGCCACGCCAATGACAGCAGCTAAGCCCAGCACTGACAGCACTCTATGCATCGTCATTAATGAGTCCATGGTTGATGATGAAAACTGTCAACGCAACTCGCGGTCCAGCCGGCCTCCGTGGGCTAGGCTGGAAATAGCCAGCGACGTTCTGGCGGCGGACTGCACAGGCTATGGGCCGTGTTTCGAGGCACGAGTACATCCCGAAGAATTGGCATGCTGAATAGTCAGCATAGAACCCGCAGTGGCGGCCCCGCATTTGCATTTCCAGCCTCTAGAGAGCACACCCGCCACGGAGGCAACGATGCGCTTCACACTGGTCGCCACGATCTGCATGATCACCGCCTGCGCGGGATCCCACTCGGATGCGGACCGCGCAAACAACACCGCCGGCACTACGGGCGCGCAGATGGCAGCCGGCGAGGTGGCCCCGTCCTCACACGGCACGGCGACAGCGCTGACCGACGCGACCATTCTCGGACAACTCGCTGAAGCGAATCAGGCCGAGATCGCCGTCGGACAAATGGCCTTACAGCGAACAAAGAGCGGAGACGTAAGAGGCTTCGCTCGCCGGATGATCAGCGATCACACCAAGATGCTGAACGCCGGCAAAGCTGTCGCCGATTCGCTCGCCGTCGCCCCGTCGCCACCTTCCCCAGACTCGCTGCCGCAGAAGGCCGATCAGGAGACGCAGACGCTCAGCACGCTGACGGGCGCGGCGTTCGACAAGGCGTACATGGATGCGCAGGTCGCCGACCACCGCATGGTGCTGGCTCTCCTCGGGAAGCTCGCTGCTGCCGCCCGGGATCCGCGCCTGCAGTCGCTGATCGTGAGCGCGCAGTCCACCGTCCAGCAGCACCTGGATCGCGCCCAGTCGCTCGATGCGAAGGTCAACACGACCATGTAACCGCCCGTCGGTGCGTAGACCGTTACGACGCTGGCTTCCCGGCGTCGTGTGTGAGCCAACCATATCCGTGCCCCATGAGTCCTCCTGACGCACGTCCAATTGGCTCGGCCCAGCCGACGCCCGCACCAGGTCCGGCTTCCAATCCCGCGACGGCCGCCTCCACAGCGCCTGGGTGTCCGCAGTGCGAGCGACTCCTGGCGGAGCGCAATCGCTACCGGACGGCGCTGACGGAAATGGCGTGCTCGGTCGGCTGGCCGATCGACCGCGAGGCGCACTTGCGGGAGATTCAGCAGCTCGCACACCAGACGCTGGGGATGTCCTGGGACCGTCCCTTTCGAGAACCCACCCCCGTGATAGCGCGGCTCGCCTATGGCAAGCAGCCGGGCGCCCGTCCCGCGCCGGCACCTCCGGCATGGCTTCAGCGCGTGATCAAGCCGATTCGGACGTTCCTGCGGCGATTGCGCTAAGGGGAAGACTGGCCATATAACACCTGGATGGTGAGGTCAGTCCCAACTACCGTCACCGCCCCCTGTATCCCCGTCTTCTTGAACCCGATCGCTCCGAACTCCCTCGGCGACGTCGCCTCACCCGCGCCAGGGATAATGGTATACGCCGGCCTTCGCGAGCGCCGTCGAATAGAACGTGTAGACGGCGTGGCCATCGATGTGATGCCAGTCGCAGAATGACTTCCGGCCCAACCACCTGCGGCACACACGGCTGCAGACCCGGCGCGAGGGGAAAATCACCCGGGAGACCCGGCCCGCTCGTGAGTGCGATCGACACAATCAGATGAACAAGCGGTAGCATGTGCCTCCCAAAGCCAATGGCGACCGTGTCCCCAACGCGAATGCCGCCAGGCAACGGTCAGGTACGAACGCAGCTCCCAACATACGCACGACTCGTCGCTCGGTCGAATGGATCCCGAACCGTAGAACGGAGACCGGCACCGGCAAGCCACCCCGCGGGATCGATCGGGGACTCAGGCCTGGCTGGCCTGGGCGCCGCGCGGTATCTACTCTCCGAACATGCGCAACCTCCTCATCCTCGCGCTCCTCGCGACCCGCGCCCTCGGCGCCCAGCCCACATCGCCGGACATCACCGCGGCGGACCTGGAATACCGCCTCAAGATCATTGCCGACGACTCGATGATGGGACGGGAGTCTGGCAGCAAAGGCGACTTCATGGCCGCGAATTATATCGCCTCCGAATTCCGGCGGTTGGGCCTCGCTCCCGCCGGCGAACACGGCACCTACTTCCAGACCGTGCCATTCTGGACCGCCGCGGTCGACCCGGGGTCGCACCTCATCGTCCAGGGCGCGACTCTGCACGTGGGAACTGATTTCCTCCCGCTCAGCGTGCGAGCTGCCGGCCGCACGCTCCACGACGCCCCAGTCGTCTACGGCGGCACCATCAGCGACACCGCCGGATGGGTTGCAACGTCGCAGGCGACGGGGAAGATCGTGGTGCTGGATGTTCCACCCGGCATGGTCCTCCGTGGCAGCGCGCGATTTCTCCCTCACTGGAGAGGCGCCCTCGTCGTCGCCTTTGTCATTCTCGACCAACTGGGCAGTGAATCGATCGCCCGTCTGCGTGAAGGCAGACCTGTCTCCGATACGACACGAGACTCGTCGGCCACCCCATCCCTCGCGATCTCCCGGCATGCCGCCTCACTTGTGTTAGGCGCCGCGCCATCCACGCTCTCGCCAGGTGCCGCCGGTCACTCCGTCAGCGGTCAGTTCGACATCGCTCGATCCCCGGTCGCATTCCCCGCGCGAAACGTGGTCGCCGTGGTGCGCGGAAGTGACCCCAGGCTCCGCGGTGAATACGTGTCGATCACCGCCCACAACGATCACGTCGGCTTCGACCACTTCCCCGTCGACCACGACTCGCTCCGCGCGTTCAACCGCGTCGTCCGCCCGCTCGGCGCCGACTCGCCGGTCCGCGACCCTACCGCGCAGGAATGGACGCGCATTCACGCCATTCTCGATAGCGCGCGGCGCCTCCGCCCGCCCCGGCTCGACTCGATCCGGAACGGCGCGGACGACGATGGCTCCGGCACCGTCGGGATCCTCAAGATTGCCGAAAAGATGGCGCACGGCGGCGCGCGGCCCAAACGCTCCATCCTCTTCGTCAGTCACACCGGCGAGGAAGCGGGATTGCTCGGCTCCAGCTGGTACACCGACCATCCGACCGTCCCGCTGGATTCGATCATCGGGGAGATCGATCAGGACATGGTCGGCCGCGCCAACCCGACGGATTTCCCGCGCGGCGACATGGAGCCCGGCAATCCCACCCATCTGGAAGTGGTCGGCGCGAAACGCCTCTCACGCCAGTTCGGCGAGGTCATCGAAGCGGCGAACGCCCGCCAGCCACTCCCGTTCGTGTTCGACTACGAATACGACGTCCCGGGACAACCGCTGCAGCAGTATTGCCGAGCCGACCACTATAGCTACGCACGCTACGGGATCCCGTCGGTGTCACTCTCTCGCGGCGAGCACCTCGACTACCACCAGGTGACCGATGAGGTCCAGTACATCGACTTCCCGGATCTCGCTCGCGTGACCCGCATGGTCTACGACGCCGCGTTGGCGCTGGCGGACACGCCCACGCGCCCCCCGCTCGACTCACCCAAGCAGCAGGACCCGCACGCGGCGTGCAAACAGTGAGTAGGACGATTCGGTTAGCCGGGTTGTGTCCAGTTCTCTATGACAAGACGCGGGACGCGACCGAACTCCCGTTTGTTGTCCGTCACCAGCACCGCGCCGAGTCTGAGCGCCTGCCCCGCAATGAGGACATCGTAGGCTCCGATCGGCGTCCCGCGCTTCTCTAGGCTTGCGCGCACATCACCGGCCGACCGTGCATCGGCATCATCGAAGTGCAGGACACCGACCGGACCTGAGAAGAATGTCTCGACTCGCTCAGCATTCGCCGGCGGTCGCCCGCTCTTCGCCCCTCCATACCACAACTCGAATGCCGCGACGGTCGAAACGCTGACCGTGGCACCATGCTTCAACGCTTGACGAAATCGGATCCGAACGGTTTTTGGCTCACCATTGATGAGCGCAATGCACGCGTTCGTGTCGAGCAGGTATTTCACTTGAAGACATCGCGGGCCGGCGCTGCCCGGCTGGTCGCGGCCCTCTCGCATGAACGGCTCCCCGGCGAGGCGGTCGAGCGCCCGAAACCAATCCGTTGGATCAGCAATCAAGGGCTCGAGCAAAACCCCCCGGCCGTATCGGCGAACGCGCACGTGATCTCCCGAAAATCTGAACTCGCGGGGGAGGCGTACGGCCTGGCTCCCGCCGTTCCGAAAAAGGGTAGCGATCTGACCATCTGGCACCGGGGCACCCCGAGGAAGCAATGATAGTATATACCCTTAGTATATACTCCCAGTGTCGGCTCGTCAATCTCGCCCAGCGTCACGCCGTTTCCCGGTACGCTTCGCCGCAGCTCTGCATCGTCGACCGCATCGACTATGATCTGATCTGGGATCCCCTCATCGCGCGGAGTTCCAATGTCGCACACATACCGGCTGATTCTGCTCCTCACTGTGCTCACCCCACTCGTTGCGCAGGCGCAAAAGGATGTCGCATCCTGCAAACCCGTCCTCGACGCCTCCACCAAACAGAACGCGACGCCCTATCACCTGTATATGTCGATTACCCAGGTCCCATCGGACAGCAAACCACAGCTGGGTGAAAGCGTCAGCACCGGTGGTGCGATCTATGTGCTCGCCGATGGGAAGTGGCAGAAGAGCACCATGACCCCGGCCGAGATGGCCCAGCAGGAGCAGGAGAATGTCCGCAATGCGTCGGCCTACTCGTGTAAGCCGCTCCGCGACGAATCCGTGGGCGGGGTAGCGGCCACCGTCTACAGTGCACACATTGAAAGCAACGACATCAAGACCGATTCGCAGATCTGGATCGCGAAGAGCACGGGGCTCGTCCTACGCATTGACTCCGATCTGGGGACGTCGCACGTCGCGCAACGCTTCGCGTACACGAACGTGCACGCACCGGCCGGCGTCCAGTAGAAAAAAGAGGGGGCTGCCCCGGACCAGTGCTCCGTGACAGCCCCTCTCACCGCCCCGGCGCGCCTAGCCGCACGCGCCGCATGACCTCACCTGGTCCGTCGTCCCCGCATCACGCCTTCGGCAGCGCCAGCTCCCGCACCACCTTCGCCAACGCCTGCACCCTCGGCACGTCCGTCGCGGTCTTGGCGTCACGACCGAGCTCCGTCGCCAGCCGCTGCAGCTGCGCCGTCCGCGGTGCGCCCTTCACCTGCTCGGCGTTCCGCAACGCCGCCGCGATCGCCGTCGTCCGCGCCTCGGGCAACCCATTGTCACGCACGATCTGGTCGAGATACGCGCGCGCCACCGGGAACGCCGCCGGCCATACCAGCTTCGGCTGCTCCTGCGGGTTGAACTGGCGGAGCCGCACCAGGGCCGCCGCGTCGATCTCGTTCTGCGTGAGATCGGCCGTCGGCGTGAGTTTGAGGACGTCCATGCCACGCGCGATCTCCGATCCGTAAATGTAGCCGTTGTAGTAGTACGTCGCCCAATACCCGCCGATCACCAGTTTCGTCGCATTGATCGGGCCACGGTCGAAGTACGCGATCTCCTTGGGATGATGCTCATCCGTCAGGTCCACCACCGAGGCGCCGCCCTGATACCACGCCTGCGTGATGATGAAGCGGCCCGGAACCGGCACCAGGCTCCCATTGTGCGCCACGCAATTCTCGGTCGGTCCCTGCGCAGCGGGCATCTTGTAGTAGCCGACCGCCGTCAGCTTCCCATGGTCGATCGTGAGAAGGCGGTCCGCGCCCCAGTTGATCGGATCGGTAGCCCGGCATTTCGCCTGCGTGCCGCCGCCCCACTCATCGGTGAAGATCATCTTCGACGCGTCGTTGTTGAACGTCGCCGAGTGCCAGAACGCGAAGTTCGAGTCGGACGCCGCGTCGAGACGCACCGGGTGCACCGGATCCTTGATGTCGAGCAGCAGCCCGTACCCCGAGCACGCGCCACCAGCCAGGCCCACCGCGGGGTACACGGTGATGTCGTGGCACTGCGACGGTCCGGTCGGATGGTAAATCTCGGGCGGAAGCTGCAGCGCCACACCCGCCTTCCGGAGCGAGTCGGCGTAGGGCGCCATCTTCATGCTGTCGCCGTGCTGCAGAAACATCATTGAGAAGAGGTGGGCGATACGCACCGTGTCGGCCGCCGTCGCCGTCGCCGGCACCTGCGACAGATACCGGCGGGGCACCCGCAGCACCGCGCCGTTGGCCGTGTCGGCGTACGCCAGACCGTGCGAGGTCACCGCGGCGAGGTCGTTGAAGACGCGAGCGGTGCTGACGATCTTGGCCGCATCCGGATGCGCGAGCGGCACCCGAATGATCTCGATCCGGAACAGCGCGCTGTTCGGATCCGTCGCCCCTCCGGTCGCGATGCAGCCCGCCATCTCACCGTTCGCCCGCACGCGCGCGAGCCCCGACACGTACACATACACGACGCCCTTGTCCGTCGGATCGGGCACCAGCGTGTGCGTATGAGAGCCACGGCAGGTCTGCACGTCACCGACCTGCTTGGGGTTCTTCGGATCGGACACGTCGAAGATACGAATGCCGACGATGCGGTCCTTGCTCACGGTGTCCTTGACGCCCTGCATCCCGCAGTCCAGCCGGCTCCCCCATTCTCGGCACTCACGAACAGCAGATGTCCATCGATCGATACGTCGCCCTGCTCCGTGAAGCACGGCTCGGCATGCACCATCACCGGATGTGTCGGATCGGCGATATCCCAGATCTCGAAGCCGCTGAAATTGCCCTGATAGAGGTAATGGCCCCCGAACGCCAGGTCGGAGTTCGCATACGTGAGCCCCCCGGGTGCATCCGGATGGAACACGTCCGCTTTGTTGCCGTGCGCGACGAGCTCCAGGCCCTTCGCGGCGACGCCGGCGTCGTACAGTCCGGCTTTGAGGTGAGCGCGCGGGTCGGTCGTATCCGACTGCGCATGGGCAACCGAGGCAAATGCCAACGGTGCGAGAACGAGGAGGAGAGCGGCGTGGCGCTGCATCATGCGCTGCATCATGTGGGATGAGTGGTGTTGAGCGTGTTCAACATGGTTTGCATCCGTGCAATCTCGACCCGCTGCCCGGCGTCAACATCGGTGGCGAATCCAAAGAGGTCCGCCTGCTGTCCGCCACCAGGCGTCGCGAACAGCTCCGCCACCATGGCGATCGCGCCCTGGTGGTGCTTGATCATCCCCGTCAGATAGAGGCGATCGAAGGTCGTACCGCGAGCCGCATCGAGCGCCCGCATGTCGTCTGCCGAGAGCATGCCGGCCATCATCATCACCGGGCCGGTGCCCATGTCCATGCCTGGCATGTGCATCGGGCTCGTGTCGGTGATCGGGCCCGAGATCGGGGATATCATATGAAGGGGATCGGGCGCGCTGAGCCCGCGCTCCGTGAGCCACTGCTGCATCACCGCGATCTCATCGCGCTGCGACAGTGCAATACGCTTGCACAGAATCACGAGATCGGGGCTGGCCCCGTGCGTCGCCGCCCAGTCGGACATCACAACCGCCTGCGCGTGATGCATGATCATGCCCTGCATGAATCGCACATCCGCGTCGGTGTAGTCTCGCCCCGCGGGTCTCGCGGCCTGGCCAGCAGCAACGCCCGAGAAGCCGATCGCCGCGACGGTCGCCAGGACCGCGGTCCTGAATGGTAGGATTTGACCCATCGTGCCTCCAACGCGCACGTCGCCTGGATCGTTGAGAGTCCCGCATTGTGGCACCCGCGTGGGGACTCGTGCGACTGCAGAAATATATATGGGTGTCTGATCGTATTCAGACGTGCGCGGCTGGCGTGCGCGGCTGGCGTGCGCGGCTGACCCACGCAGTGATCTCCTCGCGGCACTCTCTCGCGCACGGGGCCGGCGCGCGGTAGTTTGTCCACCTCTCGCGCTCAGGAGCGTCGTACGACCGCGTCGTCTCAACATCACCGCCGCGCTCGCAGCGGACTGTGCCTCGCCGCGCCACTCGTGCTCGCTGGCGCGATCGCACTCGGCGGTTGCCGGAGCAATGGTGGCGACCGCGCCCCACTGACGTTTGCGATTTCCTTCCCTGCCGAGCGGAGTGCCCAGCCGCTCGACGGCCGCGTGCTGCTCTTCATCTCGGATGACAGCACGAAGGAACCGCGCATGCAAACCGACGAGTATCGCGCGAACACGACGCGGCCGATCTTCGGAATCGACGTGGACAGCCTCCAGCCGGGCCACGCCGCGATCATCAGCGACACCACGTTCGGGTTCCCGGTGCGGAGCCTGAAAGACATCCCCCCCGGCAACTACTGGGTGCAAGCGCTCTTCAATCGATTCCAGACGTACCACCGGAGCGATGGGAAGACGGTGAAGCTCCCGCCCGACGCGGGCGAAGGGCAGCACTGGGCGACGAAACCCGGCAACTTCTACAGCAAACCGGTCAAGCTCCACGTCGATCCTTCGAGCACCACGCCGATCACGATCTCGATGGACCAGGTGATCCCGCCGATCCAGCCGCCGGCCGACACGAAGCAGGTCAAGTACATCAGGTTCCAGAGCGACCGCCTCACCAGGTTCTGGGGCACGCCGACGTACATGGGCGCGATCGTGCTGCTCCCCGCCGGCTGGGACACGCACCCCAACGCACACTACCCGGTCCTCATCCATCAGGGACATTTCCCGAAAGACATGCAGAGCGACGCCTGGCGCGAGACGCCGCCCGACTCGGCCGCGACTGGACAGCAGCGGGAGGTCCAGCAGCTCTCATATCAGTTCTATAAGGATTGGAACGGCCCGAAATTCCCGCGGATGATCCACGTCCTCATCCAGCATCCCACCCCGTACTTCGACGACTCGTACGCCGTGAACTCCGCCAACAACGGCCCCTACGGCGATGCGATCACGTATGAGCTCATCCCGTTCATCGAGAAGCAGTACCGCGGCATCGGCCAGGGATGGGCGCGCGTGATGACGGGCGGCTCGACCGGCGGATGGGAGACGCTGGGTGTCCAGGTGATGTATCCCGATGACTACAACGGGGCGTGGGCGCTGTGCCCCGACCCCGTCGACTTCCGCGCCTACCGGTCGGTGAACATCTACGACGAACACAACGCCTACTACTACGAAGACAATCCGTGGAAGCACACGTTCAAGGGCGGCTATCGCGACTCGGCCGACCACCTCTACTCGACGTTCATGGATCGCAACCTGGTGGAGCTCGCGATCGGCGGCCCGCACGGACGGTCCGGTGGCCAGCACGACGCATGGGAGTCGGTGTTCGGACCAGTCGGTGACGACGGGTACTTCAAGCCGCTCTTCGACCGGAACACCGGCCAGATCGATCCGGCGGTCGCACAGTACTGGAAGGACCACTACGACCTGCGGAATATCATGGAGCGCGACTGGGCCACGCTCGGTCCCAAGCTCAAAGGCAAGATCCACATCACCAGCGGCACGATGGACAACGGCTACCTGAACAACGCCGTCCTCTACATGGAGGACTTTTTCAAGACGGCCAAGAACCCCACCGCCGACGCGGAGATCATATGGGGCGATCGCCGCGAGCACTGCTTCACCGGCGACATGTCACACCCGAACTGGTACGACAGCCGCACCGTCCATCAGCGCTACATGCCAGCCATGGCCGCCTGGATGATCAAGACCGCGCCCCCCGGAGCCGACACCAGGAGCTGGCGATACTAGCTGGAGACGTTGCCGCACAAACATGCAACAGAAGGCCCGCAATCCTCGTTAGGTTGCGGGCCTTCTCTATGATCCCCAATGCCTGATCAGCCATAGCAGACAATGAGCACCACGCTACACAGTCCCGACAAAACTGCCGCCTCGTACCGCGTGCTCGGCGCGGCAAGCATCTGTCACCTGCTGAACGACACGATGCAGTCTCTCTTTGTCGCGGCCTATCCGATCTTCAAGGGGAACTTCCATCTGACGTTCGGCCAGATCGGGGCGCTGACGCTTGTCTTCCAGATCACGGCGTCGCTCCTGCAGCCACTGGTGGGCCTCTACACCGACCGCAAGCCGCAACCGTATTCGCTCCCATTCGGGATGGCCATCTCAATGAGTGGCCTGTTCGCGCTGGCGTACGCGACGGACTACCCGACGCTGCTGCTGGGCGGGGCGCTGCTGGGGATCGGCTCGTCGATCTTCCATCCGGAATCGTCCCGGCTCGCCCGGCTGGCGTCCGGCGGGTCGCATGGGTTGGCCCAGTCGGTGTTTCAGGTCGGCGGCAACTTCGGCGCGTCCCTCGGCCCACTGCTGATGATCTTCCTGATTCTGCCCAACGGACAGCGCAGCCTCGCGTGGTTCTCAGTCGCCGCGACGGTGGGGATCGCGATCCAGGTCCGTCTCGCGCGATGGTACACGGACCACGGCCAAGCCATTCACCAGAAGCAACAGAGTCACGCCGCGGCAAACGTCAGCGCGCTCGCCCCCAGGAAGGTGGCCGGAGCGATCGCCGTCCTCGTCCTGCTGACGTTTTCGAAGTACTTCTACCTGGCCAGCATCACGAGCTATTACGTGTTCTACCTGATGCAGCATTTCCATCTGCCGCAGCGGCAATCGCAGCTCTACCTCTTCTTCTTCCTCGCGGCCCTCGCCGTCGGCACGTTCGCGGGAGGTCCGGTCGGCGATCGCATCGGCCGCAAGAAGGTGATCTGGATTTCGATCCTCGGTGTGCTGCCCCTGACGCTCGTGCTCCCCTATGCCTCGCTGCCCATGACGCTCGCCCTGAGCATCCCGATCGGACTGATCATCGCCTCGGCGTTTTCAGCAATCCTGGTCTACGCCCAGGAGCTCGTCCCGAATCGGGTCGGCATGATCTCGGGACTGTTCTACGGACTCGCCTTCGGGATGGGTGGCTTGGGCGCGGGCGTGCTGGGCACGCTCGCCGATCACACCAGCATCGACTTCGTCTACAAGGTCTGCGCGTTCCTGCCCGCGCTCGGCCTCTTCACGGCTCTGCTACCGGACATCAAGCGGCCGGACACGAGCCGCTACTCCCCAAGACCGGCGGCGCGAGAGTTCCCTCTTGGGATAGGCTCCGACGAGCAGCCTGCCTGACCGAGGCGCATTCAGCCCGCAGCGTTACGCCGAGTTCTCCCGCTCGACACCCAGATAACTGAGCCCCGCCAGCATCGGCATTGCCGTGATCGCCAAACGCGACTTCGCCTCGGCCACCGCCTTCGGCCTTCTGATGTCGGCCCTCGAGATCGTACTGAGTTCGCCTGTTGTCCAGCATAAGCTGACCGGCACCACAGCGTCCGCCAGCTCTCCTTACCAGATTCGGGTAACCCCGTAACGGTCGAAGATGTCCTCGTTGCTGACGAGCGGAATACCCTCGCCATGCGCCTGAGCGATCAACATGCGATCAAATGGGTCGCGATGCGGCCCTGGCAGTAGCCCTGCGCGCTGACCATGCTCGATCGTAATCGCGAGCGCACCGAACCCTTGAGCAGCCAGATGCATTGGCAGATCGCTAGCGATACCCGCATGTTGGGGCAGCTTGCCGATTCGGACCTTCGTGGCGATCTCCCATGCGGTCGCCGCGCTCACAAGCACCTCGTTGGACTGATCGCCGATCACGTCCCGCGCCGACTTGGTCAGTCGATCATCGTCGGCGAGCCACCACAGCAGCGCATGAGTGTCGAGCAGCACGCGCACGCGGCTTACTGCTCCCAGCCCGCAAGTTCATCCGTCGGCAGCGGCTCGAAGAACTGATCGGTGACCTCGAGCTTCCCTCGAAGCGTCCCGGCCTGTCGGACCGGGATCGCCGCCAAGGGCAACGGCACGAGCCGCGCGACGGGAACATCGCCGCGAGCAATGATGACCTCTTCTCCCGCCAGCACGCGCTCGATGAGACGGGACAGATTCGTCTTGGCCGCATGAATGGTGACGAGATACATCACTGCCTCCCGTTAGCTAAACAGCCTAGCTAACTAACCTCACGTTAGCTAACCAACTTAGCTAAGTATTACGATCCACGCAAATGCCCGCACCGCGCGGGGCATTGCGCTCCGCCATTTGGCGCAGTATAATATGCCATATGGCACTAGGTAGCACGGCCGACCTCAAGGAGCTACGCTCCCGCGTCGGAGCAGGCCGCACGCGCGGCCACCACTACGTCGCACTTCTGGGCCTGCGCAACTACGATCTGGTCTCGATCTACCAGAGCGTGCGCAAAGGAATCCCCTACTCCGCATTCGAGCACTTCCAACGAAATACCGCCCTCGCGACCGACATGCTGGCCGCCCTGGCCGGGATTCCAAAGCGGACGCTCGCCCGCCGCAAGGAACAAGGCCGATTCGAGCCCGATGAATCGGATCGCCTCGTTCGGCTTGCCCGGCTATTCGGCCACGCGCTTGATCTGTTTGAAAGCGACGCCGACGCAGCACGCGAATGGCTGACGACGCCTCAGCGAGGCCTCGGAAATGTCGTTCCGCTCGAACTCGGCAAGACTGACATTGGCGCGACCGAGGTCGACAACCTCATTGGGCGTCTCGAATACGGCATTCCGGCCTAGCAGCCGAAGTGCTCACGGTCTGGCGCCTGATCAAATCCCGACACGCCTCCTCGGCGTTCGACGGCGAGGGCGCGCGGTTGTTTGGCGCTCGATGGAACTCGCCAGGCGTACGAGTCGCGTATGCCGCCGACAGTCCGGCGTTGGCCGTGCTCGAGGTGCTGGTTCACCTCCAGAACCCGCGTATTCTGGAATCGTACTCGATCGTCCAGGCGCACTTGCCGGAACACTTGGTGGCGACGCTGCCGCCGGCTGATCTGCCTGCCGATTGGACCGATTCTCCGGTGCCCCCAAGCACACAATCGATCGGCGATTCGTGGGTCGAAAACGGAAGCTCCGCCGTCCTGAGAGTGCCGAGCGCCGTCGTCCAACGTGCGTCCAACTACCTGCTCAATCCGGCGCATCCCGGATACACCCAGATCACGGTGTCTCCTCCCGAGCCCTTTGAATTCGATCCAAGATTGCGGCCGGCCATAACGTGAATCGCCTTCGCAGGTGCGACGGCCAGCGGCACGACCTCTAAAGACATCAGCGGGGGCGCGTTGACGACCCGATTCGAATCCGCTATCATGCCGATTATGACGCTACGCCCGAAAGCGGTCTTCGCATGTTGCTGTCGGTCCTCCACTCCGAGGAGCCCGGCCGCGTAGCCCATCGATCTGACGATTCATTGGCGCTCGTGAGCTCTGGCTCGCGGGCGCTTTTTCTTTTCCCAAGAGGCACCATGAGAAATCTGTCGCGGGATGCGTGGGCGATCATCGTCGCGCTGGTCCTGGCTGGGCTCGTGCGGGTCGGCGCCATCGGGCACGTGCCATGGTAGCGCCCGCAATCGCGCCGCTGACGCCAGTGGCGCCCAGCACATCTCCGCTCCGCGCGGTTCCCGGTGTGGTGTTGCTCTTCGCGGTCGGCTACGCGGGCAAGGTCATGGAACACACGATCAATGCCACCGCGAAGGCGTACCACTGGACGATCCCCAACGTCGAATACGTACTCTGGGCGATCGTGATCGGCCTCGTCATCGGCAACGCCGTCCGGCTTCCCGCGTTCTTGCGGCAAGGCATCGACACGTACGAGCTCTGGCTCAAGATCGGTATCGTCCTCCTCGGCGCCCGATTCGTCCTCGGCGACGTCCTGCGACTCGGCTCGGTCAGCCTCGCACTGGTCATCATCGAGATCGTCATGGCGACCGCGCTGATGATCGCGCTCGGCCGATGGTTCGGATTGCGGCCGAAGTTGACGTCCTTGCTCGCCGTCGGATCAGCGGTCTGCGGAGTCAGCGCCATCATCGCGACACAGGGCGCCATCGATGCCGACGACGAAGACGCGTCGGTCGCGATTGCGGCGATCCTCGTACTGGGCGGCCTTTCCCTCATCTTCTTCCCGCTCATCGGACACGCGCTCCACCTGAGCGATCAGGCGTATGGACTGTGGGCGGGACTCGGCGTCGACAACACCGCCGAAGCAACCGCCGCCGGCGCGCTCTACTCCGACGCCGCGGGCAAGGTCGCGGTGCTGGCGAAGACCACCCGCAACGCCATGATCGGCTTCGTCGTACTCGGATACGCTGCCTACTGGGCGAGCCGCGGCGAGGCCCAGGTCGTCGGCAACCGCGCCCGCTTCGTCTGGGACAAGTTCCCGAAATTCGTCCTCGGCTTCCTCGCCGTCTCGGCGCTCGCCACGGCGCACGCGTTCACCAGCGACCAGTTGGTGTCGCTCGGCAATCTCTCGCGATGGGCGTTTCTGCTCACATTCGCAGGCGTGGGCCTCCGAACGAACGTGCGCGAGCTCCGCTCGCTGGGCATGAAGCCGTTCGCCGTCGGCGCGCTTGGGGAGATCGCGATCGCCGTCCTGACCCTCGGGCTGGTCGCGGCCGCGCAACGGCTCGTCGGCGTCTAGCGATCTCGCCCGCCTCGTCGGCTTAGTAGCCGAGGTCGAGCCGCTGTGCCTCCGCCGCCAAAACGCAATAGACGCAACAAACGAATCAGCTAAGGACCGCCGGGCCGGTATTCGAGGAGAATGAGCCGGGAGTCCAGAACCTTTGTGTCGATGAGTTCGAGGCTCGCTCGCGGATAGCCGGCGAAGATCGGCTCTCTGCCCACGTCGCCAAGAACCAATGGAAATACCATCAGCCGAAGCCGGTCGACGAGCCCGAGCTGCATCATGCTCTTCACCAGGCTGAGGCTGCCCATCGACCGCAACGGATCCCCAGGTTGCTGTTTGAGCGCCCTCATCTCGTCCGCGAGCGCGCCATTCACCAGCCGGGTGTTCTTCCACGCAAGCGGCTCTTTCAGTGTGTTTGAAAATACCAGCTTGGGGGTGTTGCTCATTGTGACGCTGAGTTCATCCGTCGAGGATGCCGAGATCTGCGCCAGCACTGAATAGGTCACGCGCCCCATCACGATGACCTGCGGCTGTGCGAGCTGCTCATGCACCCAATTGCCCAGATTCGGCCCGAAGTAGCCGAAGTAGGCCGCCTGCTTCACCCCCGAGGCGAAACCATCCAGCGAGATGAATAGATCCGCTGTGAGCTCTCTCATGCGAGATCTCCGTGTATTGACACAAGAAAGCCCGTCACTCCAACTATCCGGAGACGGTTCCCGTTGGATTGAGAAGTGATTTCAAGTGATGGTCCATGTTTTCGAGATTGGCGACGAGACCATCGTACTTGGTCATGCGGTCGCGGCCGGCCCGGTCACGGAACGCCAGGCTATACGCGACTTTCGTCCCTCCGGGCGTCGCGTGCAAGACCACAGATTCGACGGCGTGTGCATCTGGCCACCCGCCGAACAGCCATGTCTGGGCAGTCCGGGTCGGGCGATCGACCTCGAGGAAGGTTCCGCTGAACGCGCACTCCCTTCCGTCACCGGTGACGAAGACGAGGCGGTAGCTGCCGCCAACGCGCAGATCGATCGAACACTCCTTCACCTCCTCCCCGTATGGGGCGAAGGTCTTGCGCACATGCTCCGGCTTGGTGAAAACGTCGAACACGAGTTCTATCGGAGCGGCGAACTCCCGTGTGAGGCGAATCTCGAGATCCGTCGGAAACTCGACGACCGCCGGGCCATGGCGACTCGGGATCACCGCGTCTGGTACCTCGTGTAGACGTAGTCCTTGGTCTTCACGATGGTGTGGCACGCGAGCCCACACGTAGCATTGTTCGCCTGCGGCGGGCTGTCCGCCGTCGTCCCGGGCTTGAACGTCTTCGACGCCGCGTCATAGTCGAACGCCGCATACCCCCACCCGCCCTCCGGGAACCGCTTGGCGTCCTTCACCATGAAATCGACGTCATGCTGCGTGGTGGGCACCACCGGCTGGCCGGGCTCTGAGTCGTTCACTTCCGTGTTGTAATGGACTTTCGCAAACTTGGCGCCGTCGGGGAACGGCTTCCCGTTACCAGGAATACCACTCTTATAGGCGGCGATCAGCGCGGGATTTCCGAGGATGACCGCAAGCTTGTCGCCGTTATGACTGACCGCGACGGTCTCCCAGGCTTCATATCCCTCGAACTCGGCGAACGCGAGCCCGTTCGGGACCTGGAGCGAGTACTTGGCATCGCGCGGACCTTGGTCACTTGGAGCTCCCGCCTGGCAACCCATGACGGCGGACGCTACCACGATGCCCACGCTGCCCAGTATGACTGTTCTTCTCATCGGCTGCGGCTCCCGTTTCAAGTCAACCAATTGCGCGCACAATCAACTCATATCCGCCGGATCGCGTTCGATCCATTGGACGAAAGTGCTATTCCTGGCTGGCAAACGCAATGACGGCGAGCTGGTACGGTATTCCGGCGTAACAGGCCAGGTTACCTACCGATTAGCCTCGACTAGTCGGGTTGGTCTCGATCCAACCAACCACAAGCATCCGATAGTCGAGAAAGGGCAGTCGTCTCTGATCTAATCCCTTCTCTTTACACGCTCTCGGCAACTCCTCCCAGAAGGACAGGAAGCGCTTTTCGATCACTGCACTGCCCTTCATCGACCTATTCGGTCTTGCGGTCCGAAGCCAATCACGAACTGCTGCGATCGCGGGGGCGGCAAGATTGCGATGGGCACGAATGTCCTGCCCAGCAATATCGGAGCACAATCTCTGATACCGATATCGGTCTCGATCGAGGATGACACATGATTTCCGTCGGTGGACGCGGCCCCCGTATCGTTTCGCTCCAAGAAACAACCCCAGTTCGAGCGGCATGTTGAATCTGGGTAAGCCCCTGGTTAGCGCGACGCGTGACAAATCATGAACCCCAAGGCGACATTGGCGGATGATCCGATAGAGCGTCTCCATCCGGACAACACTTCCGTCACCCGCCTCCAGACTGCACCGTGAAACAAAGCCGCACTCGTGAATGGTAAACACGAGTGCGCGAAACAATCCTTCGTATTGTCTGTCGAAGGGAACATTAATGAACACACCTTCGACGCGAGCCGTCACGCATTCCTCTGGTTATCGCTTCTTCCTCGATCTGGTTTTCATCGCTTGCCCCTTCTCTACTTTCGCACGCGCGGATCGCCTCTTGGATCGCTTGAGAAGGGTCGGGCCGAAATACCCCAAGTACCGCTCCCGGTTTGCGTCACTGTACACCGACGTCATGTCGCGTGGCCGAGCAGCCTTCGCGGCTTCCATAGCCTTCCGGGCAGCCGCTAGAGTCAGAGTCCCGGGCCCAGCAACTACATGCACCTCGTTTCGCATAGCGCCTCCTTAGTTCAATACAGTATACCGTCTCGTCTCCCTCAGACGCATCCTTCCATTGCGCGTCATCGCATTTAAATCGCGACTACGATGGTACGTTGCCCGAATAGGCAGGCGGTTGGCGCAAACGATGGGTTGCTAAGGTACGACGGCACTCAAACACGGTGGACCCCAAACGGAATTAGAGAGCACGATTCGAGAAGCGCAGTGCACCTCTTCTGCCTAGGTTCGCGCACAGACGCCAAGACTGTCAGATGCGCGAACCAATCAAAGCGAGGACGTGCAGATGCGCCAAACACTGGATCGCAGAGAGGCGGTACGAGTGGGATTGCTCGCCACTATCGGAGTGGGAGCGCTGGGAGCACTGTCTGATCGCGCCGCCGCAGCCGTTGGCGCCCCTTCGCAAAACGAGGCTGTGGTAGGACGGTGGTTTACGGAATTTTGGGGCAAGACCTACAATCCCGCCGTGATCGACGAGCTGGCGGCGCCCGATATGCTGCTCAAATACTCCCTGCACAAGCCGCGACATGGGCGCGATGACATAAAGGCCTTGATGCACGATTTCCGCGTGGCGTTTCCCGATCTGATTTTCTGGGGAACGGCGCCGCTGCTGACCGACGGTGACTACGTCATCGGCCAGTGGGAGGGCGGCGGCACGCATACGGGCCCCGCATTCGGTGATTTTCTGGTGGGCGTTTTGCCCGCGAATAGTGGCCGCACGATGCACTTCACCGGAATCACCATACTGAAGCTCAAGGATGGAAAGATCCCCCAAGAGGTCGGACTCGACGACGGCGCGACCGCGTTGACCCAACTCGGATTGCTCGTCAAGCGGTCCTGATCCCCACCAATGGTGATGTCCGCGATGGTGCGTCAGGGGCTGTCGAGCTCCTCGAGTCGTGCCTGCAAGGCCGGCACCTGGTCGAATGGCGGCCGTCCGTTTACGGCGCGTGCATGAACGTCGAGCCGTACGGACCACCAGGATTGTTGTCGAGATAGTGCAACGAGTGGCCAACGGAGTCGATCATTTCTTCTACCGTCCACAGGACGCGAGGCGCGGCCCGGCAGCCAAGATAGTGATCGACGGAATGGCTACACCCCTTATACGCGACCGTGACCGTGGCGCTCGATTGGTCGGTCATGTACGCCCGGAGGCAGACGGCGGAGCCCTCTGAGTAGCTCGGCAGATCGAAGAATACCCGCACGGAATCAGCCCCGCTGCCTGTGATTGATCGCGTCAGCTAACAGCTGCGGCTTGTTGAGATCATCTCACTGGATCTGCTGCAGGCGCGGGATGTCCGCCTGATCGTGCAGCCGGTGCCCGGGCGGCGCGCGTTGCGACGGCACCAGGAGCCCGATCTGGTTGTAGTGGTGGAGGGCGCAGATCGACAGTCCGGTCTCCGCAGCCAACTCCCCGATTTTTCCACGGCGGCGGCTTTATGTCGCGGAGTCTACAGCCTGGCGTTACGTCAGGTGCAAGACCCCTGGATCGGCAGCCTCAACTGGCTGGCCCAGATTGAGAAAACACGGAACACTGGACTGCGAAGCTACGTCCCTCAGTCCGTAACGGCATCGCCGTATTCCGGAGTGAAGCTATCACCCGACGCAATCAATCCCGAAAGGTCGCTGGAGCAGAGCTCACTCTGTCGGACTATTGATTTCTCGCTCGGTTGATTCCAGCGTCGCCATGACTTCCTCAAACGAGGGAGGTGAGGCGAAGAACATCTCCTGCATCGCAATGAAGTCCGCGCGAAGCAATCGTTGTACGGGGTCATCCGGAACGAGGCGGAGTGTCCCCGCCCGCGCGAGGTCGTAACGCGCCTTTTTCTGCGGCCAAAACATAGCTTTATAGTCGGCAACGCGTTCAAGTAGATCGTGCTCCAATAGTGCCCTTTTGCCTGTGTCCGTTTTGACTAGTCGGGACAGATCATAGTAGTGGCGCGAGACTCGATCTCGCGAAGCAACCACACCCGTGTGGGCGATCTGATGCAGGATTGTCGCCTTCTCCCAGAGTGTCCTGGACAGGTCGAGCACGTTTACCATGGCCGCGGGCGCGCGGAAGAGGTCAGGAAACTCATCGGCAACGTAGGGGCGTACCTGCGCTAGGTGAGCTGGCCAAAGTTCGCCACGTGCTCCAAACTCAAGCCTCACCTCCGCTAATACATATTCGGCGGACGAATAGGCCGTCGGTGGCAAGGACCGGGGATAGGCGAAACGAAGAGATTGCGGGTCTCCTGAATCAGGGCTTATTCCAACGCCGTCGTGCGCGGGCCCGTCGTTAGCCGGCAGCGCAGCGACCCGCGTTCGAAGCAGTGGACGTACCAAATCCTGCACGAATGCAACCGCCGCACTCCCAAGTTCAGCCAGCGCCCGCTCACGTTTCTTGTTTGACAAACGCGAAAAAGTCGACTCAAACTCCGCGCTAAAGCCCAGCGTTTCGCGATCAATTGTTAAGTCGATGTCCTCGGAGAAGCGATCGATCACGCCGTATACTTTGGAAAGCGACGTTCCGCCTTTGAAGAGCAGGCCGGATGTTGGTTGACTGGCCCCTTCTGAACGACTCGCGGCCGCTCGACCGAACAGGTCACGCAGCTGATGGAGTGTCCAACACACCCAAAAATCCTTCTCAACAATTGCGGCTCGTCCAATGCCACGACGCGCCAATGTCTCCTCAATGATCTCCGCGCGTTCCTGCTTAGGACGGCTGGCGAACGATTCCATCGTACTCTGACGAAAGGTGAATCAGACTTTTTTCTTAGGTCGAATGTGACTTTCGTTCGCCCAGACGTCATCACCAACAATCGTCTTGAGAATTGGTTGCATCCAATCGGGCGCGTTTCTAGCGTTCTGGCAAAGTGCTCGACGATCGCGAGGGGAAAGGGCTCGCTGGATCCGGTCAACGTCCGTCGGCGTGATTTGATCTCGACCGACGTAGCGAAGGGCCTCGATTACGGAGTGCGAGGCAAACGTACCTGCTAAGCGTCGCGGCGTGACCTGATCAAGTTGAATTGTTTGCTTGCCGACTTGGAGCGTTTTTCCCGATCGATCAGTGAGATAGTGTGATCTCGCTGGGACCTGCTTCGAAAGTCCAAACATATTGGCTGCCTGCGCGCCGGTCGGGGCTACTCGGGCAGCTGACTTCCTTGCAACAGCGTCCGCGATCGAGTCGGGCGATGGTGCGCGTACTCCGACAAGCGCACTCTTTCGAGGAACGTCGTATAGGCCCCGCCCAAGCCGGCGCGCCTTGCCGGCCCTAGCAACGCGTGCTAGAGCTTGGTCCACAGAGGCGCGAGTCCCCAGGTCAAGAAAATCCTTAGCAGAGAAGACAGCACCACGCGAAGCTCTCATGCGTTTAAGTATCTTATCCGCAACGCTATAGCCTATCATCCTCTCCTCCAATGCTGTCAGAAATATGGGGTAGTTTTTCTGACAAAACAAGGCGGCTACCAGTCTGTTGAGCCTACGCCGTGTTTATACCTGTAAGTAGTTATACACCAATGGATTATTGTACAGAAGGCGCACCACTCCAGCGACTCATCGCGCGGCAGTGAACAACCTCTTTGTCATCAACACCTAGGCCGCGTTTGAGTCGCCATGCGACGGGGAGCGGCGTTCGGCCCCTGGTTACGGATTCTCCATTCGCAAATGCTCGGTACACCAGGATCTGCTTTGTCTCGCCGATCAAGCTCATTGCCTCCGGGGGCGGCTGGTCTGAGTTCGACACGGAGCCGAAGTTCTAAAATCGATCGGACGGTGCCGATCTCTTGGCAGTGACCGGCGAGCCGAGAAAGTGCTACCATCTGGCGCTCGCGAGCGCCGAAACGAAGGCCGGCTGAGAGACTGACAGAGAAGCTGCGCCACCCCCGTAAAGCGAAAAGAGCCCAGCAACGCGTAGCGCTGTCGGGCTCCTCAGTTGCCCCTCCTGGGCTCGAACCAGGACTCTCCTGATCCAGAGTCAGGCGTGTTGCCAGTTACACCAAGGGGCAAAAATCTGGACTTCAATCCTTCAATTGTCTCCGGCCGAGTATACTTCCAACCCGGCCCGGATGCAGCACTTGTCGTAGCTGGTTGGACAAGCTATTGGCGCTCATCCAGCCCTTCAACCCCTCCCGAACTCATGGCCGCATCCGCCCCGCGGCCAACCGATCCGCGCCGATGGGCCGACGCCCCACCCCACAACTCCGGTCTCGCGCCACCCTCGCCCTGACGACCTCCGCGGCGATCATCGGCCTGGCCCTCACCCCCGCCTGCCGCGATACCCCGCTCGCCTTCGGACCCCCCGGCAACCCCGCCGCCGCCCACGAACGCGGCGATGCCCTCCTCGAGAGCTGGCAGGACCGGTTCACCAACGTCGAACGCAGCGCCGCCTTCTCCAACGCCCGCGCCATCCTGGCCCGCGCCGCCCTCACGCCCAGCAAGGTCTACGAAGACTCCACCACCTGGACCTCGATCCCCGCCGACGGCCCACGCTCCATCTCCATCGCCGGCCACTTCGCCGATAATCACTACGTCCTCGCCGTCGTCCCCAACGCTCCACCACCCCAACACCTCGGCGACGGCCGCCACGTCGTCCGCCTCGCCCAACTCGGAAAAAACGAGTACGAGTGGTCCACCTCCGTCGACCAAACGCTTGGGAACATCACCGCCGATGACCTGGACCGCGTCGTCGGCTCGATGCTCGCCGATGCCGCCACCACACCCGGCCGCACGCTCGCCGACGAATCACGCGCCACCTTCCCGCACACCACCGCCGCACTCGGCAAAATGTTCTCGCTCGATGCGGTCAACTCCACACCGAACAACGACGGCACCGCAACGGTCCATCTCGCCTACGGGATCCACGCCGCGGGGCTCGATGCCACCTACCCCGCCTACGCCGCGTATCTCCGGAAATACGTCTCACCCGCCAAGCTCCGCTTCTCGCTCAGCGACTCCGCCTCCGGCGCATGGTTCGACCTCGCGCTCAACCACGACGTGGTCACGATGGATTTTCGCGCCACCCGCGACGGCCACTTCGCACCACTCACCGGCGCGGTGCGCCCCATGCCGGATTCGCTCCAGCTCCTCTCCGATATTCACGGCAAGGTCTGGATCTTCTCGGTCGGGATGTCAGAATTGCTCGCCGACTTCACCGTCATCCACTCGGCACACGAACGCGGCTGGGATTTCCGATTCCACCACGATCCCCACTGGCACCTGCCACTCTTCGCCGACCACTTCGTCAAAACGCCGCTGCGCCGCCCATTCGCAGGCGATGGCACCCGCTACCGCGTCACCGTCCGCGACTCCGCGGGCGCTGAATCCGTCCTCACCCGCGCCGCCCACATCACGGTCCAGGAAAGCACGATCATGCGCTGGCTCGGCGGCTTGGGCGCCACTGCAATGGGCGATTTCGCGGGACCATCCGATGCGCAGGAAAGCGCATTCTTCGTGGAAGTGATCTCGGCTCTGCGCGCCGACCTCCACGCCGCCCCCGGGCCGCCCGCGGCAGACAGCGGGCACTAATTCACGAGGGGGGACCTGCCACAAAAAGAAAAACGCCGCAGTACCCACCGCGGCGAAAATCAGGGGTTTGCCACGCGCGCCGTCATTGGAACTCTCCGTCCTACCGAGCGGCGGCGGGCAATTGTATTCCCCGTAATGCGAATTCTATACCACTCCGTCAAACCGCGACGGGAACCTTCAATGGAGCTGAGGGGAGTCGAACCCCTGACCTCTGCAGTGCGATTGCAGCGCTCTCCCAACTGAGCTACAGCCCCGGGCGCTGCTCTCAACGTAGAGACGGATGGGTGGAAGTCAAGGTAACTCGAATCACAAAAACCCTTTCGAGCCCCGACCCTGCGCCCAACCCGCTGAGGCACCTGGTGTTCGCGCCGCCCTGAAATCAACCGGTTCGCACTCCCGACATACGGCCCGCAAGAACACCATCTGCCACAATAATACCACCCCACCAGCATTTGTTCCCAGCCCCCTCAAATCCCCACCCGCTCGAATCCGAGTTCGTCGCGGACCAGCTCCGCCTCCGCTCCGTCCCCGCTAACGCCACCGCGGTCCGGACCGGCGGCGAGTTTGTCCTCTACTGGATGCAGGCCACCCATCGTCTCGAGGACAACTGGGCCCTCCGCCTCGCCACTCTCGAAGCCAATCGCCTTGGCCGGCCCCTCCTCATCTACCAGGGCCTGGACCCCACCTACGAGTACGCGTCCGACCGCATCCACGCGTTCATCCTGGACGGCGCGCGCGAAACCGCCGCCCACGCCCGCACGCTCGGTCTCCCCTATGTCTTCACGCTCCGCCGCCGCCGCGACGACGATCGCCGCGTCGTCGATCGCATCGCCGCCCGCGCATGCCTCGTCGTCACCGACTTGTTACCGACCGCCGGCATCGCTGAACGCACGCGCCGGTTCGCCGAGCGCGCCCGGTGCCTCGTCACACAAGTGGATTCCTACACGGTCGTCCCGTCCGGATGCTTCACGTCGGAACAGTACAGCGCCGCGGTCATCCGCCCCAAACTGAACCGCCTCCGCGACCACTATCTGCAACCGGTCGCTGACCACCCGCCGCGCCACGCGCTCCCGCCCGCAACGCTCGCGTCCCTCGAGTGCGAGCCGCTCGATCTCGCCACGATCGATCTCCCCGCGATTCTCGCCTCCTGCGAGATCGATCACTCGGTCGGCGTCGCCCCGCTCACTCCCGGCCGCCGCGCCGCCCAGGAACGCCTCGCCACATTCACCGAGAACGGCCTCGCCCACTACGAGGACCGCCGCCGCGAACCCGCCGACGCCGAGGGCTCCTCGCGCCTCTCTCCCTATCTCCACTTCGGCCAGATCGGGGCCGCCGAAGTCGCGCGCGCGACGATCGCCGCCCTGGGACGCGGCGCCGATCCCTATCTCGACGAGTTGATCACGTGGCGCGAGCTCGCGATGAATTTCTGCCTGAGAAATCGCGACTACGCCAAGCTCCGCTGCCTGCCACGCTGGGCGCAGGAAACGATGGCCGCGCACACCAGCGACCCGCGCGTCCCGCTGTACTCGCTCCGGCAGCTCGCCGCCGGGCACACTCACGACTCGCTGTGGAATGCCGCGCAGCACCAACTCACCGCCACCGGCACGATGCACAATGCCGTGCGCACGGTCTGGGGCAAATCAGTCCTGCTGTGGACGACGAGCTACCGCTCCGCACTCCGGAGCCTCCTCGTCCTCAACAACCGCTATGGATTGGACGGACGCGACCCGAACAGCTTCCTCAACATCCTGTGGTGCTTCGGGAAGTTCGACCGGCCCTTCGCCGAGCGGCCAGTCTGGGGCAAAATCCGCCCGATGTCGCTCGACCGCGCGCGCGCCAAGTTCGACGCGGCGCGGTACGTCGACACCTTTGCGGGCTGACTACCCCGACATCTCGTCCCGCTCTGCCTCATCACCGCGCGTCGCGCGGGCGATCCGGCTCCGATCTTCCACCACCGCCTCGTTCCGCTGCGACATCGCTCTCCGGCGTGCGCTCGCGCTCCGCGCACCACCACCCTCTCGGCCAATCGCCGCCATGTGCTCGCGGTCGCGGCTCACCGTCTCGCCGCCCTTCCGCCCGGCCACACGCGCCTCATCAGCCGTCCACTCGTGCGCCGTCCCCTTCTGATGCGCCGCACGTCCGCCCTTGCTCGCGATCTCACGCTGCCGCGAACGATCCATCGAGGCGAACCCGCGATTGCTCGTCCCGCTCCGCGCGGGCGCCGAACGTCCATCCGTCATTTCCGTGTCGCGTCCTGTTTCCATCTCGTTGCGATCTGGCATGCTCCCTCCGTCTCAATGCTCCAGAATTAGTATGGGTGACGATCTCGACCCGCAAAAGAGGGACCACCACGGCAATTTGACCGATACGGTCGCCACAATGGGACAATCCGCGGATCCAAGCCTTCCACCCACGAGCGCGAGGTCCAGAATCGTCAGCACCCGCTGCTCCAAGTGCTGCGAAAAGGCGCTGATCGAGGCGCGATCCGGCCCGCCAGGGTCCCGATCCCACCCCCAATCGCCCCCCTTGTTGATATAACCTGCGGCCCCGCCGGAAGCGAGAATCCCACCCCACTCCCACGCGACCCGGTCATTCTGAACCACTCCCTCGTACCCGGGGCCCGCCCGCAAGTGCCACGCCGGGACGACGATAGGCCGCACTATATTGCCGTCCCATGTCCGCCGCCCCATGTCGCTGACTCTCCGCTTCCTCGGCACCGCCGCCTCCCGGCCCACCGTCGAACGCAACGTCTCGGCCATCGCCCTCGTGCGCGACGGCGAAACGCTTCTCTTCGATTGCGGCGAAGGCACTCAGCGCCAAATGATGCGCTACGGGATCTCCTTCGTCCTCGGCGACATCTTCTTCACGCACTTCCACGCCGACCACGTCCTCGGCGTCATTGGTCTCATTCGCACGATGCAGCTCCAGGCGCGCACCGAATCGCTCCGCCTCTGGGGACCCGCCGGCATCATGAAGTTCCTGCAGCAAGCGTCGTCCTTCACCGGCGAACGGCTCCCATTCCTCGTGATCCCCGGAGAAGTCACGCCGGGCACACCAATCCCGCGGCAGGGCTACTCGATCATCCCCTTCGCCGCCTCACACCGCGGATCACCCGCCGTCGGCTACACGCTCGCCGAGGATGTGCGCCTGGGCCGGTTCCACCCCGACGATGGCCCGCGCGCGCGGCATCCCCGAAGGCCCGCTCTGGGGAGAACTTCACCGCGGCCGCATCGTCACGCTGCACGACGGCTCCACCGTCGATCCCGCGGAGCTGGTCGGCCCCCATCGCCCAGGCCGCCGCGTCGTCATCACCGGCGACACTCGCCCCTGCGAAGGAACGATCGAAGCCGCCCGCGATGCCGACATGCTCGTTCACGAAGCAACCTTCGCGGAAGAAGAAGCCACCCGCGCCGTCGAGACCGGCCACTCCACCGCCCGCGAAGCCGCGATGGTCGCCCAGCAAGCCAACGTCCGCCAGCTCATCCTGACGCACATCTCCGCGCGCTACTCCCGCGACACATCCGACCTGGAACGCGAAGCGACCGCCGTCTTCCCCAATTCGCTAGTCGCCCGCGACGGTATGGAAATCGAAGTCCCCTTCACGGACTAGCCGGCGCTCTCACCCCGAACGCAAAAAATCCCGCCGCCGCGATCAGCCCAAACGCGACGAGATAATTCCACGCCAGTTTCTCTTTGAGAAACGTGACCGCAAACACCATGAATACGGTGAGCGTCACCACTTCCTGCACGGCCTTGAGCTGAAATCCGGAGAACTGCCCGTACCCCAACCGGTTCGCGGGCACCGCCAGGCAATACTCCGCCAACGCAATCATCCACGAAACCAGAATCGCTTTCCAGAGCGGCCAGCTATGCCCGTACTTGAGGTGCCCATACCACGCAAACGTCATGAACACATTCGACATGCAGAGCAGCAATACCGTGGTCATGCCTACCCCTCCAATAGCCGCCTTGGGGCCCAGTGGCTGGCGCCCGGCATATCCGGCGTTCACTTCATGCCAGAACGCCACCGTCGGCTCACCCAGCCGCCAACACAACTCCACCGGCCGCCCATCCATCTCGGCCGGAAAATCAACGAGCCCCAGCGCATAGTCCTTGAACTCCACGCCGAGCGCGGTCAGCTCCTGATGGAAATGCTCCAGCTCCGCCGCCAGCGCCGCCACTTCACGCTCCAGCTCCTCGGCACGCGGATCGGGATCCGACATGGAGTTACTCGCCGACACGATCTCGAACTCGCGCACGCGCGTCTGCCACCGCGCGAATTGCCCGACGATGTCCTCGACGATCCGGCGCACGAGCGGCAGACTGCGATTCGCCAACTCGGGGGTGTACACGCGTGTCACGTCCCGCACGAATCACGCATCACTTACTCGCGCCCCTCGGCCGTCCGCTCCGCCAGCCGGATGCGCCGCCGCTCGATCGCCGCCTCGAATCGCCGGATCTCATCCGGCGTCTCCGGCAGCACCGGCGGCACCGGCACCGGCCGCCCGTTCTTGTCGACGGCCACGAAGGTCAGGTAGCACGAGTTGGTGTGACGCCGCTTGCCCGCAATCAGATCCTCGGCCTCCACCCGCACACCCACTTCCATCGACGTGTGACCCGCGAAGTTGACGCTCGCTTTCATGATCACGAGATCGCCGACATGAATCGGCTCCCGGAAATCCACCCGGTCGATCGACGCCGTCACGCAAATCGACCGCGCATGCCGGAACGCCGAGATGGCCGCGGCTTTGTCCATCATCGCGAGCATGACGCCACCGAAGACGTTGCCGATGACACTCGCGTCCTGCGGCATCATCAGCTCCGATGTCTCGTGCATCGACTCCCGGCACGGCCTGGGCGCGAGGTTCGCCACGCTCATGGCTGCATCCCGTGCTGCACCCACGGCCGGTGCCCGTGCCGCGGACGCGAATATGCGACCAGTGCCGCCCGCGGCATGCGCCGCGACCACGGGCCCAGCTCGTGCCGCGCGCTCCGCGCATCGTCGCCGTACAGCGCCGACTCGTTGAACGCCTTCACCAGCGCCCGCCGCCCGACGCTGTCCAGCAGCGGCCGGTCCAGCCAGTAAAGCCGCCGCGTCGGCGACGGGAACCGCCCCACCCGCCACTCCCTGACACCAGGGTCGCGCCGCCCCACCCCCGGTGTGGCCGCCACCGCCCGCGCATCACGCACCTGCCGGATCGCTACCGCCACGCGCTGCCCCTCCTGAGGTCCACCCGCCGAATCGTACCGCGCCACGACCTCGATCCCGGGACGCGCCCACACATTGCTCGCCGAATCGGAGCCCCCAATGGGCAACGTCACCCGCTCGGCCGTCCACCAATCCATGTCCGCCGCCTCCGGCACCGACACCGGCGTCAGCGGAAGCGTGAGCCCGCTCACCCGCGCGCCACGCGCCGGGGCGAAGAATTGCGCCCCCGGATCCCGCGCCGCATCCGTCAGCGCGAAGCTGTTCGGGTCGAACACGAATGATTGCGCCGCCTCCGCCGCCAACCTCGCCCGCTCGTTGCCATTGGCGCGCGCCGCCCGGATCGCGCCCAGCGTCGCCGCGAACGCCCGATGCCCCCGCGCCACCGCACTGTCGCCACCCGTCTGCCCGAACAACGCGCGCGGCGTGATCCGCTCCCCCGATCGGAGATCGATCACGCCCCGGCGCAGGATCTGCTTGCCGCTGCCCATGCTGTCGATGTTGTCGTTGCTGTTGTCGCTGCTGTTGTCGTTGCTGTTGTCGTTGCTCTTTGCCGACTGGGTGCCCCGGTACTCGTACGACAGATACGGCCCGTGCACATCGACGATGTCGACTTCGCCGGTGACCGACGTCGACGGATCGTCGGATGCGTCTTCGTCGGACGCCAGCGGCTGCTCGCCAGGGTGGGTGATCGCGTACTGCTTCGCCGCCGTGACGACGCTCGAATCCAGGAACACCGCCATCGAGTCCCCGGTCAGAAGGTCCCGCCGGTAGATCCGCTGGCTCGTGAACACCGCGTCGTAGAAGGAATGGTCCTCGTCGGCGACGTAGATCTCGTAGAACTTCCCGCCGTAGCGCGCCAGGACCAGCGGCGACCCGCGCACCCGGACTCCCTTGGGGCCCGTCGTCACCCAGAACGTGGAGTCACCCGCCGCCAGCAGGAAATCGGCGCCCGGCGGAGCCGGGGTCTTGGGAGGCGCCCGCCGGTCGCATGCCGCGACGACCACCACCGCGGCGCCGGCCGCCAGCACGGCTCGCATCCGAACGCGCGAGAGCGGAGTCCGGCCACACCCTGGCCCATGCCGCGACGGTCCGTGACGCATCCCGGAGGAATATAGTCTTGCCCCGGGGGCGGTGCGGCTCACCGATCACGACGCTGTCGCTCTCATCACGCCCGTCCAAGTTCCTGTCGAAGTGCCTGTCATTGCCCTGTCGTTCAGTCCGTGTCGCTCAGTCGTCGTCGTCACGACTTGTCGTTACGACGTGTCGTCATAAGTTTCTCGCCGCCGCCACCCGCCCGTTGCTCCCCGCCTGCCGGACCCCCTTCGCGTGACATCCTCAGTATCGGCCATCCGTCGGCCACCCGCCGCCGCATCGCGGTCGCGCTCGCGACCGCATCCGTCGTCGCCTGTAATACCCGCCCCGCCGCCGCCGTGCCCGCCGCGACTGCGGCGTCCGCCGCCGCGCATCAGGCCGCACCTCCCACGGTCACCCACCCCGCGGCCGCTGCACCCGTCACCACCGCCCAGTCCGGCGACTCGGTCCACGACGCTCCGCCGCCCGGCATCGTCCGCGGCCTCTACGTCAATCGCTTCGCTGCCGAGAGCCCGCGCAAGATGCGGAACCTCATCGCGCTCGCCGACTCGACCGAGATCAACGCGTTCGTCATCGACATTAAGGACGAATTCGGCATCAACTACACCTCGTCCGATACGCTCGTCCGCCGCAACGCCGGCCGCGGCGGTACGATCGCGAATCTCCCGGCGCTGCTCGACACGCTCAAGGCACACCACATCCTGCCGATCGCGCGCATCGTCGTCTTCAAGGACTCGGTCGCCGCCCGCGCCAACCCGCAGTGGACGATCCGCACGGCGGACGGGGCACCCTGGCGCGACAAGAAGGGACTCACCTGGGTGAATCCCTACAATCACACGCTCTGGGAATACGACTTCCGCGTCGCCGAAGACGCGGCCAGGATGGGCTTCGCCGAGATCCAGTTCGACTACATCAGATTCCCGGAGCCCTACAAGAGTCTCCCGACTCAGGTCTTCCCCGGCGCCGGCGATCGCCGCAAGCCGGAGGTCCTCGCGGAGTTCCTGCGCACGGCACGCACGCGCCTCGACAAGTACAACGTGCGCACCACCGCCGACATCTTCGGGATGGTCACGAGTGTGCCCGGCGCCCTCGAGGTCGGCCAGCAATGGGAACAGCTCGCACCACGCACCGACGCGCTGCTCCCAATGGTCTACCCGTCGCACTACCCGCCCGGCTCCTTCAACGTCCCCCACCCCAACGCCGAGCCCTACAAGGTCGTCTACTCGGCCGTCTCCGCCGCCCACAAACGCGATGTCGCACTCGGCCTCACCGGCGAGCGCGTGCGCCCCTGGCTGCAGGCATTCACCTTAGGCGCGCCCCGCTACGGCCCGGCGGAATTGGCCGCGGAGAAGAAAGCCGTCTACGACGCCGGCTATCAGGGCTGGGTCCTCTGGAACCCAGGCTCGCAATACGACGCGGTCGCGGCCGCCCTGGCGAAAAAACCGCGCACCTAGGCGATTTCCACCCCGCTCCACTGCTCGATCAGTTTGATCGCCTCGACATGATCCGCGGCCTCTCCCAGACTCGCATGCGCGAGCCGCATCATCTCGGCAGTCAGTTGCAACACAGGTGACGGCACTTTCTGCGATCGCACGAACTCCGCCGCGATCGCCACATCCTTGTCGAGCAACGCCAGCCGGAACGTCCGCGGAAACGCCCGCGTCACCACCCGCTGCGGGATGAGGTTCATGGTGGCGTTCGAGCGGCCGCTCGAGGCGTTGATCACATCGAGCGCCACGTCCGGCGCGACTCCCGCCTTCCGCAACGCCGCGAGCCCCTCCCCCGCCGCCAGCAGCGACGCCGCCAGCAGCGCGTTGTTCACCGCTTTCACGGCGTCACCGGCACCCACCGGCCCGCAATGCACGACCTTCGCACCAAACGTCGCCAGCACCGGCCGCACCCGCTCCAACACCTCGGCGTCGCCACCACACATGACGGTGAGCGTCCCTTGCTCCGCGCCCGATGTCCCGCCGCTCACCGGCGCATTGAGAAACGCCACGCCCACCGCCGCGAGCTGCGCTTCGATCAGCCTGCAGGTCGGCGGATCACCCGACGTGCAATCCACCCACACCGCGCCGCGCGTGAGCGCGGCAATCACCCCGCCCGCACTCGCCAGGATCGCCGCGACATCCGCCGACGTCGACACGCAGCTCACGATCACCTCCGCGCCCCGCACCGCCTCGGCCGCCGCCGCCACGCTCCGCACCCGCGAACGGTCCGCCAACCCGGCCATGAATCGCTCGGTACGCGCCGGCGTCCGGTTCCACACGGTGAGCTCATACCCGGCGGCGGCCACGCGACGCGCCATCAGCGCTCCAATGTCCCCCAGGCCGAGAAATGCGACACGCGGCTTCGATGCTGCACTGGTCGTCTCTGTCATGCCCAGAAACTAATCATTCCACGGTGCCGCCTCCGGCGCGTGATGTCGCCCGGTAGGTGGGCATCACGAACACCGCCATGACCGTGCCCGCGAGCGCGATCGCCGCGAACGAGAACCACTGGATCGCATAGCTCGAATGCGGCCCCTCGTCGAGCGGTGGCGTCGGTACCCGCTGCGGCACCCGCCCCGCGATCACCCCCTCCCCCGCGGCCGAGTCCAGCACCACGTAGTAGCCCGCAACCGGCCGCCCAACCGACTGCGCGATGACCGCGGGATCGAGATAGCGATACCAGCTCGGATGCCCCGGCAGCACCGCCGGAAAGTGCCCGAGCACGAAGTACTGCTGGACGTACCCGATCCCGTCGAGATGCACGGGCTCCCGCCACGCGGCAGTGTCCACGGTCGTCCCGTCCGGCGCGTACACCCAACCCCGATCGACCAGCACCACGGTGTCGCCCAGCACGCCGGAATCGGGGATCACCGGCGTCACCAGTTGCACGCCGGGCGCACCATCCCGGATCCGGTTCACGAACACCACCTGGTGGGCGAAGTCGTACGTGCCCCGAATGTGCGCCCGCCGGTAGTGCGCCTCGGCGCTGTCCCGTGGCAGCGCTCCGAGCGCGACCGCGGGCTCACCCAGCCGCGCGATCACCAGCGCGTTTCGCGCCCGGCGCTCCGACAGCCGGCTCAGTTGCCAGAACCCGAGCCGGACGAAGATCGCCGCGAGGACCACTGCCGCCACCAGAAACACGACGTCGCGGGCACGAACTCCCCGGCCCCCGGACCGCGCCATCACAACAGGATCAGTTGGTCACCCAGATTCTCGGGCGGCACCGGCACCTGGCCAAGCATCTCCTGCAGCGCGCGCGCGGACGCGGGGGCATGTCCCGCGAAATGGTTACCCATGTACCCGTACACGGATTTCACCTTGGTCGCGAGCTCGCGAATCGCCGCCGCCCACGTCTCGGTCTCCCGCGACCGGTCCACCTGGATACGCGAATGATCCACGAGGTCCCGGTTCGGCCCCAGCCACCGGAGATACGCGAAATCCGCCGTGGGCCGCACGGCCAGCGCTAACGCGGTCTTCCGCGGAATGAACCGCGCATCAGTGATCGCCAGCGCGACGTTGTGCTCGGAGAGGAGCGCCAGCACTCCATCGTGCACCCACCCCCGATGCCGGAACTCCACCGCCACTCGGCAATCCCGCGGCAGGATCGGCAGAAACCCCGCCAGCGCCGGCAGCTCCGCAGGCCCGAAATCCGGCGGGAATTGCAGCAGTACCGGCCCCAGTCGCTTTCCCAACCCGCGCACCCGCTCGAAGAACTCCGCCGTCACGTCCTCCGCGTCCCGCAACCGCCGGTGATGCGTGATCTCCTGCGGCGCCTTCAACGCGAACACGAACTTGGGCGGCACTCTGCTCCCCCAGCTCTGCACGGTGGACGCGGGCGGCGTCCCATAAAATGTCGAGTCCACTTCGACGGTGTCGAAGCCCCGCGCGTACACCGTCAGCAGCTCGGATTGATGCACCTCGGGCGGATAGAAGGGTCCCATCCACGCCCCGTAGTTCCAGCCCTGGGTGCCGATGCGGATCTCGCCCGGCGCACGGGCGGATCGCCGCGGCGATGCTGCGGTGTGTGGAGTCACAGGAGGCACGCTGTGAATCGGACGCCCTGCGGCAGTGGTGTCAATGCCCACCCCTAGTCCCTATTCCCCGGTCCCTATTCCCGGCCTCACCGATACGTCTCAAAAAACCCAGTCCCCTCCCCCGCTACTACGCCGCCCCCGACTCTCCCACTCACCCGGGCCCGCCCCTTCATCTGAATGAAGTGCGGACGCAGCAGTTTCCGGGCCTCCTCGCCCTCCCCCCGCTCGATGAATTGCCCCCGCGTATCCGTCGCCACCGCGTCCTCGACGTCCAGCTCCACGCGGAGCGTATCGCTCCCCCGGACATCCGTGAGCACCGCGCTCGCCGGCACGTGCAGGTCCCGCCCGCCCACGTGAATCACCCGCGAGTCATCGTAGACGATCTCCTTGGGCCGGAACACCGCGCGAAATCCCAGACTGTCCACCAGATACACGAACAGCGGCGCCGATGCTCCCAGCGAATCCGGCGGCTGCACACGCCCGTACAACAACCCGTAACTCCCCGCCCGCGCCGATCCCCACTCCCACGTCACGCCCTTCCACACGCCCCAGTTGTGGTCGTGATACGCCTGCACGCCATTGAAATGCTCGCACGCCGCATTCGATGCACAGCGTGCCGGTCCCATTGGCCTCGAGCCCCGGCACGGTGTACCCGGACGCGAAATCACCCGTCTCGATCGCCGTGCCCGGGAAATACGCCCCCGGCACGGGATCGACGACGAGATTCACTTTCACCTGGCCGCCACGCCCGCTCTGCTCTTGAGCCGTCGCGACGATCTCGTACCGGCCATCGCCGAGCAGCGTCACGTGCGACACGCCGACGGTGAGATCCGGGCTCGTCGTCGAGTACGTGATCCCAGCCGGCGGGACGGTCGCCGTGAATCGCCGCTCGCGCGTAGGCCCGCCACCGGCCGGTGTCTCGTGCGTCGTCACCAGCACTTGGCCACCCCACCGTCCGTCCGGCACTTCTCCCGCCAGCATCAGCGTGATGAACGCCCACCGCCGCCGGTCCGCCGATACGATGTTGAAGTAGTGCCACTCCGCCCAGCTCGGACGGTCCGCGAGGGCCTTGGGCGGCACGTGGAAATGGTCGATGTCCGACTCCAGCTCCGCCCGCGTGGGGCGCGTCCACCGCCGGTCCGCCGAATCATCGCGCCATGATCCCGCCGCCAGCTCCGGCGCCGCACCCACGGCCGCGTTCGCGGACGGGATGTCGCCACTCGCCCGCACGGTCCGCTCCTCCCCATCCGCCGTGGTCAGATAGAGCAGCTTCCCCTCGCTCTGCGGCGCGACCGCCCGCACCACTCCCGCCATCCTCGGCGACGCCAGGAGCTGCAGATAGAGGAACCGCGCGTTCGCGATCGAGAAATAGAGCCCACCCAATCCGCCGGTCTTCATCACTTCGATGTCGATCCCCTCCGGCAGCACGGTTACGTCACCGCCACCCACCAGCCGCTCGTCCTTCGCCTGCGTCACCATTGCCTCGCCAATCGACAGCAACACGATCATTACCGACACGCCCATCCCGAACCCGAGGAAGAGGAGCGCCGATCGCCACGGCTTGTGGAGGAAGTTGCGGACGGCAAGCAGTGAGAACATGACGCCGAGCGCCTAGACCGCCGGCGGGGCAACGATCTGCCCGTCGCCCAGCTGGGCGACGATCTGCCCGTCGCGCATCTCGAATCGTCCGCCGCGCCGCACCCGCCAGCTCCAGGTCGTGCGTCACCACCACCACCGTCGTCCCATCCCGGTTCAGCCGGCGGAAGAGATCGATGATCTCGGCACCCGTCCGCACATCCAGCTCTCCCGTCGGCTCGTCCGCCAGCAACATCCCCGGGCGGTTCGCGAGTGCCCGCGCGATCGCCACGCGCTGCTGCTCGCCCCCCGACAGCTCGCCCGGCCGATGCCGCTCTCTCGCCTTGAGCCCCACGTACTCCAGCAGCTCCCTCGCCCGCGCCACCCGCTCGGCCGTCCCCACCCCGGCCTCCGCCATCGGCAACTCGACGTTCTCGCGCGCGGTCAGCATCGCCATCAGATAGAAGCGCTGGAACACAAACCCGATGTTCCTGAGCCGGAACTCCGTCGCCTCCCGGTCCCGCATCGCCGCCGTGTCCCGCCCTTCGATCAGCACCTGCCCGCGCGTCGGACGGTCCACGACGCCGAGGAGGTTGAGGAGCGTGGATTTCCCACAGCCGGAGGGACCGACGATGGCCACGTAGTCGCCACGCGCGATCTCGATCGACACGCCGCGCAGCGCATGCACGGTCTCCTGGCCCATTGGGTAGTCCCGATACGCGTCCCGCACCTGCACGATCGGGTGCGCCGCGCGGCTCTTCGGCCCTGACACGGTCGCGGTGTCGGTCACCGTCATGCGATCGCCTCACGCCGCAGTGTCCCCGCGATCGGCAGCGACGCCGCCCGCCACGCCGGATACGCACCGGCGAGAATGCCCGCGACGACGAGTAGCCCCAGCGACCGCACGGCGGCCACGGGCTGAAAGAGGAAGAAGTGAAACGTGGACGGCAGCCCCGGGAAATCGGAGAGAATCGCGTTCAGATACCGCGCGGTGACGAGCCCAAGGCCCAGTCCCGCGACCGCCCCGATCAGCGACAGCGCGACGCCTTCGAGCACGATCTGCTGCACGATCCGGCCGCGCCGCACCCCGATCGCCCGCATGACCGCGATCTCACCCAGCCGCTCGTTCACCGACACGGTGACGAGGGTCGTCACGAGCAGAAATCCGACGACGAGGCTGACCGCGGCGAGAATCACCGCGAGTTGCCGGAAGTATCCCATGCGCTGATCGACTTGCCGGAGCGCCGCATCGGTCGAGATGGTGGTCACGCGCGGAATCGCGCGATCGACCCACGCCGCCGCGGAATCGGCATTCGCGGAATCCCTCACCCGCGCCAGCACGAGCGACACGCGGTCGGCACGCGACGGGCCGCCCATTGCCTGCATCGTGGCCAGCGGCACCGCCGCGACCGGCTGCTCGGCACTCGTATAGAAGAAGCGCCCCCGGCCCACCAGGACGAGCCGCCGCCGGCCAGTATACGTGCGGAGCTGCGGGTCAAACCCGGTCGCGACGTCCACGGTATCGCCGATGGCGACGTGCATGGTGCTGAAAAACGCGGCATTGGCGACGATGCGATCCGGGAGAGCGACATTGGCGCCCGCTTCGAGTTGATAGTCGGCTTCGGTGGACTGATCGATCCCGACGGCGAAGCTGGTGAGCGCCTGGGTCCCCTGGAGCACGTGAATCTGCGCGCCCAGCACGGGCGTGACGGCGACGATGTCAGGATTGGTCCGGAGCGTGCGAAGAATGGCACTCGCACTGTCGATCGTCGCCTCCGTATCCATCGGCAGGGTGCCTTTGGGGGCGATGCGGAGCTGAAAGTTCTGCACCAGCAGAAACCGCCGGAAGGACTCCCGCATGCCGCTCCCCAGCATGACCATGTCGAGCAGCAACGCCCCCGCGACCGCAACACCGAGGATGGCGAGCGCAGTACGAGCGGGATGCCGCCTGAGCGAGGCGGCCGCGAGGATGCCGATCACCGCCCAAACAGGGTTAGCGGTGGCGTCCGCACGAGCCGCGTGGCCGCCAGATACCCGGCACTCACTCCAAGCACGATGGCGAGGACGACCGCGACCACAACGATGTGCGAGGTCACGAGCGCGAACGCGAGCGGTGTCCGGTACACCGCGCGATAGTGCCAATTGATCAACACCGAACCAACCCAACCCAGCCCGGTACCAAGCGCACTGCCCACGAGCGAGATGAGCGCGGCCTCGAGGACGACGGACCACACCACCGACCGCCGCGAAATTCCCATGAGCCGCAGCGCCGCGATATCTCGCCGCCGCTCCTCGACGCGCAGCAGGAGGATACAGAGCAGAAAGATCCCGCTCGCGACGATCGTGATGAGCGCGATGGCGTGATGAAACCGGCTCACCACCTGAAACGTGCGGGAGGTCCCGACGGCGACATCTGCCGAGCGATACGCATGAAACCCGAACGCCGCATCATTGATGCGCGCCCGGACCGAATCGGTCTCGGCACCGCCGACGGTACGGATGGCAAACCGGTCGACGCGATCAGGATCACCGGTGAGCGCCTGCAGATCGCCGAGATGCAACCGGACGCGATAGTCGTCCCGCGCGACTTCGGACGGATCGGCCCCTTGCTTGGTGATGGCGGCAATGACCGCCGTATCCCCAACTCCTGCCGCCCCCGCCCCCGGCTTCGCCGAAAGCACGACACGATCCCCAACGCGGAGATGGGCATCGTCCGCGAGCCGCTCATCGATGGCAATGGACATCCGCTGGGTGGACTGCGCGCGCACGGCCGCATGCGGCACCGCCAGCGCGACCGCTCCGATGACAATCCAGCGAGAGACCATGAGAGGAAAGGTAAGCACCACCAGCCATTGCGCCGGCCCACTTTCTACTCTCTACTTTCTACCCTCTCGCTTTATCCTCACCAGCAGCACCGGCACGAGCGATCGATGCCGGACCTCATTCGCGACACTTCCCCGCCACAGATCGGCGAAGAACTTGTGCCCATGCGTGGCCATGGCGATGAGCCCGCAATTCTCCCGCGTCGCCGCCGCGGCGATCTCCGTCCCCGGCTCGCCGGTCGCGAGGATCGCCTCGGTCCGGAACCCTTCCGCTGCCATCTCCGCCGCGACGCGCTCGAGATAGGCGCGGTCATCGCGCATCTCGTCCGACTCGCGAAGCTGCAGTTGGCTGATGTTGCGCGCCGCCCATCCGTCGGCCACGTGGATGAACACGAGTGTCGATCCACACATCCGCGCCAGCGGCCGCACGTGTTCGAGGATGCTCGCGTCGGACGCCGAGTGTTCCAGCGGAATGAGGATGCGCGAGTACACGGCTAGCCTGGCGCTCGGCTACGGCGGGTTCGCCGGCGCGGCGATCTGCAGCAGTTGCCGGATCATCCGCTCGGTGAGCCCCCAGATCACGTACTGCCCATGCCGGTAGCTCGGGACGCGGATGTCGGTGCCATTCACGCGGACGTCGGACTCGACGCTCGTCTCGGGCCCCGTGAACGCCGTGAGCGGCGCCCAGAACGCTTCCGCGACTTCGTCGCTCAGCACCAGCGCCACCTCTTTCCGGAGCGCCGCCACGAACGGCTGCACGAGGACCGCGAGCGGCCGTGCCTGCGGGCGCAGCGCTTCCAGCGCCCCGAGCATCTCGCCGTCGCGTTGCAGGTCGATGCCGGTCTCCTCCTTCGTCTCCCGCAGCGCCGTCGCTTCGAGCGACGCATCGCTCGGCTCTTCCCGCCCGCCCGGGAGCGCCACGTGCCCGCTCCACGGATCGTCGTGGCGCTCGGCGCGCTTGATGAGCAGCAGCTCGAGCCCGGCCGGCGTCTCCCTGAGGATCAGCACGACCGCCGCCCGCGGTGTCCCCGACGCCTCGGCCGACTCATGGGTCGATTCCGGCGGCACGGGCTGCACCGCGCGGGTCCGCATCCGTTCGCCCAGCTCTCCCAGCGTCACCACTGCTCCCCCATCGCTCACGCCCGCGGCCGTCCCGCCGCCTTCAGCCCTCGACGTCTCCACCGGACTCCACCCATTTGCGAATCCCGCCCGCCATGGACGCCACGTCGTGGTATCCCATATGATGCATGGTCTCGGCCGCGAGCACCGAGCGGTTCCCGCTCGCACAGTAGACGATGACCTTGGCGTCGCGCGGGACCCGCTGTTCGACGGTCGTCTCGATGACGCCGCGGGGCACGAACGTGGCCTTTGGGATATGGCCGAGGTTCCACTCATTCTGTTCGCGGACATCGAGATAGACCGCGTTGTCGCCCCGCGCCTGCATGGCCAGCACGTCGGCGACCGAGATCTCCTTGACGCGCTTCCTCGCCTCGCTGATCAGTTCGGCACCGCTCTTATCGGCCATTTCGGGACTCGCCGGGGTGGTGGTTGAGACCGCGCACGGTCTATTCCGAATGTTCACCTGGTGGCGTCGCGAGGGCCAGAGTCCCGGCCTTCGGGAGCGACCGCGCACCGTCGAACGCTTTGTCCGTGGCGGCTCCGGCGAACGGATTCGTCCCTGGTAGGGGCCGGTCATGACCGGCCCGGTAAGAGCCAGTGACCGTCACATACTATCCGCCCCCCCAATCATTTCGATGCCCCCCGCGTTGATCCGATGACGCCGCCCCGACGCTCGCCCGGCATCCTCGGGCCATGCTCACGCTCCACGCGGCCGCCACGCTGTTGGCGGCGGACGACCCCGACGCACTAGCCCGCCTCGCCGCCGCCTGCGGATGCGGCGGTCCGCCGCACACTCTCAGTCCCCTAGACCGAGAACGGCTGGGCCTTGGGATCCTCGGCAATGATCCTCACGGGCTCACCGTGCGGGTAGCACGTGGCCCGGGATGTCTCCGCGCTCTCCTGATCGATTTTGCACCGGGCACTCGATGCCGGCCATTCCGCGACGTCCTACCGCGACTCGCCGCACGGATGGCCCGTCGCACTCCACATATCGCGTGGCTCTGCATCGCGTCGAGTCACGACACGGGTCGTCCGCTCGCGTTGGTCTCGTGGTCCGCGGACCGGATCCCACCGCGAGTCGCGGCCCTGTCACTCGACCGCGACGACATTGTTGACAGCGACGCAGAGACGCTCTGCGCTCTCGCCGCCGCGGCCGGCCCGGACGACACCCTCGCGCATTCGCGATGGCTCTCCATACTCGGTCGCGACTCACTGACGCGGCGGTTCTATCATGCACTCGATCGCGCCGTCGGCCGGCTCGGCGACACCATGGTCGTACCCGCGGGCCGCCGCATCACGGACGCACACCGGCGCTCGCTCGCGCTGGTCTGCACATTGCGCCTGCTATTTCTCGCCTTCCTGGAAGCCAAAGGCTGGCTCGATGGCGACCGCGGCTTCCTCGGCCGCACCTACACGGAATGCGTCGGCGGAGCAGGGCGATATCACGCCAGTGTATTACGCCCACTCTTCTTCGGCACTTTGAACACCCCGATCCTCCGCCGGGCGCCCCGGGCGAAAGCGTTCGGCCAGATCCCGTTCCTCAACGGTGGCCTCTTCGCACCGACTGCCCTGGAGCAACGCGCACGCGCGGAACTCTCCGATGAAGCGATCGGCGCGCTGTTCGGCGATGTACTGGAACGGTACCGGTTCACGGCCCACGAGGACCGGCGTACATGGTCGGAGGCAGCCGTCGATCCTGAGATGCTCGGCAAAGCCTTTGAATCGCTCATGGAACCGCGCGAGCGCCAGATCACCGGCGCGTTCTACACGCCGCAGCCCTTGGTCGAACGGGTCGGCCGGGAAGCGCTCGCGCATATGCTGGCGTCGCCAGTCCTCTCACCAGCCGATGCCGACGCGCTCCTTCGCGGTGCGCCCGGCATCGCGCTACCCTCCACGGCGCTCGATGCCGTCCGCGCTCGGATCAGCCGCGTGCGCGTGATCGATCCCGCGTGCGGATCGGGCGCTTTCCTCGTGTACTCACTCGAGACATTGGCCACGATCGCGGCACACGCGGGAGATCTGAGACCGGTGAGCGTTCGGCGCCGCGCAGTCCTGACTCGCTCGATCTTCGGCGTGGACGTCAATCCAACCGCCGTATGGCTCTGCGAGTTGCGGCTCTGGCTCTCGGTGGTGATCGAGACATCGGAATGTGACCCCTCCAACATCTCGCCACTACCAAACCTCGACCACAACGTACGGGTCGGGGACGCGTTGGCGGGAGGTGGGTTCCGCGATGGCGGAGGATCAGCGCGATCCACGGTTCCGGCCGCGACGAGCCGCGCCGGACGCCGCCTCGCGTCGCTGCGTGAGCGTTACGCACACTCCACAGGGCCGCGCAAGCGCCAGTTGGTCGCAGTGCTCGATCGCACCGAGCGCCTGCGGGCGATCGCCGCGGTCGAGCGAGAGTTGGTCTCCACGGTCCACACGCGGCGCGATGCGCTGGCGATCGCCCGAAGTCGCGATCTCTTCGGCGCACCCACCAGTCGCGGAGCAGGCGGCCGCGCCCAGCGATGTCAGCTGCGAGTGAAGGTCAGACTGCTCCGCGCACGGCTGCGTGCATTGCGCGATGGAGCTGCACTGCCGTTCATGTTCGCGGCGCAGTTCGCCGACGCGGACGCCGCAGGAGGCTTCGATGTGGTCTTGGGCAACCCACCATGGGTACGACCCCACGCGGTCCCACTAGCCGACCGGACTCGGCTCGCGCGCGAGTTCCGGGTCTCTCGTGATGCGGCCTGGGTCCCGGGACGCGGGCCCCGGCCCCGGGGTGCCACCTTCGGCGCCCAGGTCGACCTCGCTGCGCTGTTCGTAGAGAGAGCCGTGTCGCTAGCGTCCGATGGCGGCACGATCGCACTGCTCCTCCCTGCAAAGCTGTGGCGGTGCTTGGCCGGCGGCGGTGTACGGCGCCTGCTGGCGGGTGAGACGTCCATCCGTTCGATCGAAGATTGGTCCGCGGCTCGGCCAGCGTTTGATGCGGCCGTCTACCCGTCGCTACTCGTGACGAGCAAAGGATCTCGGCCGCCAGAACGTGCCGCGACCATGGCGCCTCCCCCGGGAGCATGCCAATGATTCGCCGCATTGGTGAGCGGCCTCGAATTGCGGCGGCAGTCCATTCGCGTAGCGGCGTTCGCCGGTGGCAATTGCGGCCGGCCGCCCTCCCCTTCGACGGATCGGCGGGCAGCCCCTGGCTATTGGTCCCACCTGATGTTCGGAAGGCATTCGACGCCGTCGCCACAGCCGGCGTACCGCTGTCAGAGACTGAGTTCGGCCCGCCACTGCTCGGCGTCAAATGCGGATGCAATGAAGCATTTCTCGTCTCACTCGATTCCCACGATTCGCCGGATGACGAAGTCGCGCGCGTTCGGTCGATTGGCCCAGCCGCCGCGGCATGCACCGGCACCGTTGAGCGATGGATGCTACGGCCGGTCGTGCGCGGCCGGACCATACCCGGCTGGGACACGACGAGATCGCAGAGGCCCGCGCACGCACCGCAGTGGATCCTGTGGACGCACGAGGCCGCGGATGGCGTACCGGATCTGCCCATGCGCACGCTACCACCCGCCGCCGCGCGATGGCTCGCCCCCTGGCGCCATCGCCTCGCTGCTCGAAGCGACACGCACGGTCGTGGCCCTTGGTGGGCATTGTTCCGGACCGATAGTGCCAGCACCACATCGCCACGCGTGGTCTGGTCGGACCTTGGACAGGTGTCCCGCGCCACCGTTCTCCCTGCCGGCGACCGGACCGTCCCTCTCAATAGTTGCTACGCCGTCGGCGCCCCGAGCGAGACCGACGCCCAGGCGCTCTGCGCCATCATCAATAGTCCGATCGCCGCGGCGTGGCTGAATGTCCTGGCCGACCGGCGCGCGGTGGATTCCACCGCTACTTGGCGTGGACGGTCGGCCTGTTGCCACTCCCGGCCAATTGGGCCCGCGCCTGCGCAATGCTGGGAGCGATCGGCGAGCGCATCGCGGCTGGAAGCGTTCCTGACCGGCATGAACTCACCGAGGCCGTGGCGGATGCATATGACCTCTCAGCCGGGGCGCTCGCACCCCTGTTGTCGTGGCCAGAGGAATGACGCTGCAGGTGGTCGATGCGGCCGCGGCTCGCGCCGCCGTCGCCGGATGCTGGCTCGAAGGCCCCGATCAGACGCAGGCGCAGTTGGGTGCCATTTCCCTCGAGCCGCACCAACTGGTGGCCGTACGCGATGTTCGCACCCTGCTCACGGAATTCGGCGGCGCGCTGCTCGCGGATGAGGTCGGCCTCGGGAAGACGTTCGTCGCTCTCGCCCTCGCGACTGAAGCACGGCGTCCGCTCGTTGTCGCGCCAATGGGTCTCCGCAGCATGTGGATGCAAGCCGCCGCCCGCGCCGGCGTGCGTGTGACGATGTGGTCCGTCGAAGCCCTGAGTCGCGGCGAGTCCGCACCGAGAGTCGAGGGGGGATGGGATCTCATCATCGTCGATGAAGCCCATCACTTCCGAAATCCGGCGACACGACGCTACCGCGCGCTCGCCCGCCTCTCCGCGGGCGTGCGGATACTGCTGCTCTCAGCCACACCAATTCACAACCGCGCCGAAGACCTCATAGCCATTCTGGAATTGTTCCTCGGCGCACGCGCGCGATCGCTCACCGACGACGAGCGCGCGCGGTGCGTGGTCCGGCGACAATCCGGGATGGTCGACACGTCCGAGGCGGCCAGACCCGCCGGCTCACGCGTACCCGCAATCGACGGGCCGCATCGCCTCACACTGCGAGACGACCGCGACACGCTGGATGCGCTACTCGCGCTACCGGACGCCGTTCCACCACGCGATGGCGGCAACGCCGCCGCCTTGGTGAGCTTCGCGCTCGTTCGCCAATGGGCGTCGAGCGCTGGTGCGCTGCGCGGCGCGCTCCGCCGGCGCCTCGCGCGCGCGACCGCGATGACCGCCGCCCTGGCTGCAGGCCGGGCATCCCTCCTACCGGGACCTGCGAGCCTGGTGCCTCGGCGAAGGCGCCGTGCAGTTGGCATTTCCCGAGCTCCTCGTGCCACCCTCTGCTGACAGTGCGCCACTCCTCGAATCCGTCCGTATCCACGAAGCGGCTGTTCGTGCCCTGCTCACCCGCCTGAACGCAGCGCCGGATCCAGATGCCGAGCGCGCGGATCATATCCGGCGAGTGATGCGCGTACACCCGCGGACGAAGGTGGTGGCGTTCGCGGCATTCGAAGACACCGTCCGCGCGCTGTACCGGCATTCGCCCCCCACGAACGCACGTGCGTCCTGAGCGCGGGCGGAGCCGTCATTGCCAACGGACGCATGAGTCGCGGCGCGGTGATGGCCCAATTCGCGCCTGCCGCGTCGCGACCGGCGTGCGCCCCGGCGCGCGACGCCGAGCGCATTCGACTTGCTGCTCACGACGGATCTGCTGAGCGAGGGAGTGAACCTGCAGGAAGCGTCCGTCGTGATCCACCTGGATATGCCGTGGACGCCAGCCCGGCTCGCACAGCGCGTCGGTCGCATTGCCAGGCTCGGCTCCGCCCATCACCGCGTCCACGTGTACGCCTTCGCACCACCAGTATCGGCCGAGACGATGCTGGGCGTCGAACGCCGACTGCGGGCGAAGCTCGACGCCGCGGGTCGCGCGATCGGTGTGACAGGGTCGATCCTGCCAGGAGATGTCACCCCCGGAGATCCCGCCGCGGATGTCAGGCCGGGGCCGCCGGAGCACATTGCGGCCGCGCGGGCGGTCGTGCGCCGATGGCGCCTCGAGAGCGGCGACAGCTTGAACTCGGTTCGCGAATCCACCGGCGTCGTCTGCGCCGCGGTGCGAGCGGACTCGCCTGGCTGGCTTGCGGCATGCGTCCGTGATGGACGTCCCTTGCTGCTCACGGCCGCGAGTGAAGCGGTCACCGACTCGCCTGAGGCGGTCGCGCACGCGGTGTCCCTGGCGGAGGGTCGCCCAGTGCCGATGGACGAATCAGCGTGCCGCGCCGCGATTCTCGCAATCAGTGAATGGTCAGGCAGGCGGCGAGCCGCAGACGATGCCGGATTGCTCGTCGGCGGCACGAGCGCCCGTCGCCGAGTGCTCGCGCGGATCGCCACCATCGCGCGCCAGGCGCCCCCGCATCTCCGCCCACGGCTCTCGGCACTCATCCGCCGTGCGCGCCACGCCGCGATCACGCGCTGCGGCGCGGGAGCCGAGTGGGTATTGGGCGAGCTCGCGGACGACCGAATGTCGGACCGCGCATGGCTATTGGCAGTCGCCGCATTTGGCGAAAGCTACGGACCCCGTGATACTGGCGGTTCACATCCAGATCCGGGCTCGCATGCTGACGTCCCCGAGAGCGTGGCAAGCATCGTCGTGACCGCACTCATTCTCTTTCAGCGCGAAGACATGGCGCGGGACGGCGTGCGCGTCAGTGTGTGAGCAAACCTCTGCGCAACCATCGGCCTACTTCCGAACCACCACATTGAAGTACGCCGTACCGACGCTCGCCTCCGTCGCCAGTCGCCGCAACTCCCCCGCGACCCGCGCCATCGGCCACCACACCGGCGCCTCACCAGTATCACCCCGCACGATCGACCCTTCCCTGAAGTTGCTCTCGAGAAACCCGATCTCGGCCTCGATGTCCCCGCCCTGGCGCTTCATCATATAAGGACAGAACTCGAGCGCGATGAGGCCCGCGGCCGCCAGGACGTTCCGCCCGCCCGCGAAGATGGCGGGCTCCGCCCCCTGCGTGTCGATCTTCACCGCCAGCGGCCGCGCCACCGCCGTCACGTCGATCACTTGGTCGAGCCGCTCCGCTTGCACGTCGATCGTCGGCCAGCTCCCCTCGCGAAACGCGCCGTCACCCGCGGTCTGTATGCGGTGATCGCCGAAGTTCTCCTTCGAGAGCGCGAACTGCAGCGTCGCCCTGCGATCGAAGAGCGCCACCGGGACGACCGACACGTTCCCATGATGGCAGTTCTCGGTCACGTTGCGCCGCAGAAAATAGAGATTCCCCGGCTCGGGCTCGAAGGCATAACACGTCACGTTGGCCGATTGCGCGACCGGCACGGTCGTGAGCCCGATGTTGGCGCCGATGTCCAGATACGTCCCGCCGCCATGCACGTCGAAGAAGCCGCGGAACATTGCCACGAGCTCCGGCGCCCAGCACTTGGTCTCCAGATACCGGCGGAAGATGATCTGGTCGTCCACCGACCCATGAATCGTCCCGTACTCGCCAGCCACACTGAGCGACCGTACGCCGAAACTCCGCCCCAGATCGCGCAGCACCACGCCGCGCCCGAAATCCTCGACCATCGTGTCGAGCAGCGTCCGCCGCGCGCCCAGCGGCAGACGCAACGCCACCGACCGCAACGCCCCCTTCAATGCCGCTTTCAGCCGCTTCCGCATACGGGTCGAGTGTCGCGCGTTTTGTGCTACCCAGGAAGACCCCGAATATAGGCCGCGTGGTTAGCTTGCGGGCGCCATGCCCGACTCCCCGCGCCGCGCCATCCTCTTCGATCTCGACGGCACCCTCGTCGACACGATCACGCTGCTGCTGGAATCGGTGCGCCACGCATTCAAGGGCCGCACCGGCCGCGTCCCCACCGACGAGGAATGGATCTCCGGCATTGGCACCCCGCTCGCGTCGCAGCTCCGCCCCTACGCCACCGATGAAGCGGACGTCACGGCACTGGAGCAATCCTACCGTAGCTACCAGCGGGCCAATTTCGATCGCCTGACCCATGCCTACTCGGGCGTCGTCGATACCCTGCGCACGCTCCACGAACGCGGCCACCCGATGGCGGTCGTCACGTCGAAGTCCAACGAGATGGCGATCCGCACGGTCGACTACGTCGGCCTCGCCCCGTATTTCGCTTCGATCGTCGGGCAGGAATCGACGACCAAGCACAAGCCCGCACCGGCGCCGGTCCTCTACGCGCTGGAACAGGTACACGCCCCAGTTACAGGCGCGGTGTTCGTCGGCGACTCCCCCTACGACATCCGCTCCGGCAACGCCGCGGGCGTCATCTCGGTCGCCGCAGTCTGGGGCTTCTACTCGCGCGCGGTCCTGGAAGCAGCCCACCCAGCCCACCTCCTCGAACACATCAGCAGCCTGCCACACCTGCTGGACTCTCTCCCGGACTGACACCGCCCCCGTCCTCACGGCACGTCACATGGATTGCCGTCGCCGGCCCGTCAATTCGCCGCCAACGCCTCCACCGGATTCACCCGCGTCGTCCGCCACGCCGGCACGCTCGCCGCCGCCAACGCCACCACCGCGAACGCGCCCGCCGCCCCGACGAAGATGATGGGATCGTGCGGACTCACGCCGACGAACAAACTCGCGAGCGCCCGCGTCACCCCCCACGCCACCACCGCGCCGATCGCGATCCCCGTCCCCGCCAGCGACAACGCCCGCCACAACACATCCCGCATCACGCTTCCCCCGGCCCGCCCCCAACGCCAGCCGCACCCCGATCTCCCGCTGCCGCTGGCTCACCGCATACATCATCACGCTGTAGATCCCGATCGCCCCCAGCACCAGCGCGACGACGGCAAACAGCGACGCCAGAAACGTCGAGAACCGCGGCGTCCCCACCTGCTCCGCCACCCGCGCCTCCATCGTCCGCACGTCATAGAACGGCACCGACGCATCAATGCCCTGAATCACCCGCCGCACGCCCGCCGTCTACCGCCTCCGGTTCGCCCACCGCCCGCACCACCACCGCCATCCCCTGCCCGAAATCGAACGTCGTCGGCGCCTGCGCCAACGGGAAATAAATCCACGGAATGTCGTCCGCGATCAGCCCGCCCTGCTTCACCTGCGCCACCACCCCCACGATCTCCACCATCCTGCTGTCCGGCCCGATGATCATGAGCTGCCGCCCGATCGGATCCCGGCTCCCGAAGTACTCCCGCACGAACCGCTCATCCACCACCACCACGTTCCGCCCCCGGCGATCGTCCGATGGCTGCAATGTCCGGCCGCGCTTGAGCGCGATCCCCATCGTCCGCAAAAAATCAGGCGTCACGTACGCCGGCCGCGCGTCCGGCTCCTCGGTCGGATCCGGCACGGGATCGCCAATCACGTGGAACGGGAACCGCAGCATGCCCGCCACGCCGCCCCCACTCGGCAGCAATGAGGTGATCGCCGCACTCCGCACCCCCGGCAACGCCGCCAGCTTCGCCACCGCATTGGTCGCATACGCGGTCGCCTTCTCCGGCGTCGAGTACCGCTCGTCCGGCAACGAGATGCGCGCCGTCAGCACGCCCTCCGCCCGGAACCCCGCGTCCGTCAGCCGGAACCGCTCGAAGCTCTCCGCCATGAGCCCCGCGCCGGTGAGCAGCACCAGCGCCACCACCACCTGCAGAATCACCAGCCCGCTCTGCATCCGGCGATGCCGCGCCGAACCGCTCGTGCGACCGCCCGCCTTGAGTGCCTCCGCCAGACTGCCACCCGAGGTATACCACGCCGGCAGCACGCCGAAAATGAGCACGGTCGCAAGCGAGCTCACCACGCAGAACGCCACCACCCGCCCATCCACGCCCACCTGATCGAGCCTCGGCAATGTCGCCGGCGCCAGCGCGCTCAACACACGCGTCCCCACGACCGCCCCCCCGATCCCCACCCCGCCCGCCACCACGCCCAAGTATCCCCGCCTCGGCCAACAGCTCCCGTATCAGCCGCCCACGCGTCGCACCCAGCGCGGTGCGGACCGCGATCTCACGATCGCGGGACAGCAGCCGCACGAGAAAGAGGTTCGCGAGATTGCTCGCCCCGATCAGCAGCACACATCCCGCCGCCGCCAGGACCATCACCAGCGCCGGCCGCACCTGGCCCACCAGTTGGTCCACCAGTGGGATCGTGAACGCCGACCAGTTCGCGTTGGTCTTCGGATACGCCCCCGCCAACCGCTGCGCGATCGTCTCCACTTCCCGGCTCGCCGCTTCGGGCGTCGCGCCCGGCGCCAGCCGCCCGTACGCGTACAGCGAGTGATAGTCGCGATGCACCAGCGCGGCCGCCGGAAGGCTGAGCCGCACCCAAATGTCCACGTGCTGGGGAATGCCCGCGGGCATGATCCCCACGATCACGAACGGCGACCCATCCACGGTCAGCTTCTGCCCCACCGCGCTCGGCGCACCACCGTAGTGGCGCTGCCAGAATCCGTAGCTGATCAGGATCTCGTCCGGCCCGGTCGTATCCACCGCGAATGACCGCCCGGCCGCCAGCGTCAGCCCCAGCGCCGAGAGATAGTTCTGGCTGATCGCGGCCGCGTACACGCGCTCCGGCTCACCCTGGCCCGTCACCGTCGCCTGCCCGCCCGACGCCTCGCCCGCGAATGCCGAGAAGGAATGGGTCTGCGCCCGGAAGTCGACGAAGTCCAGCGGCGACAATCGCATCTTCCGCTGGTCGGGATCGGGATGGCTCTCCCACACCGTCAGCACCCGGTCGGGCTGCGCGATACGGAAACGCCTTGAGCAGCACGCCATTCACCACCGCGAACACCGACGCCGTCCCACCGATCGCGATCGCCAGTGTCAGCGTCACTCCGATCGTGAACGCGGGACTGCTCCGCAACCGCCGCCCCGCAAACGCGATGATCCGCCACCACTCCCCCATCCACTCGGCCGCCCGCACACGCCACGATTGCCCGGTCCGCGCCGAATGCGCGCGCAGATCCTCCACGTCCCCGAACATCCGCCGCGCCTCGGCCTCCGCGTCCGCCGCACTCATCCCCCGCGCACGCAGCGCCGCCACCCGCATCTCCAGATGGAACCGCACCTCCTCGTCCACCTCCCGCCGTCTCCGCTCTTCACTCGGCGGCAACCGGAACAATCGCCGGATTCCAGACGGAAGCTTCACGGGTCCAGGCATGGCGCGCGCTCAGGCCATCTCGAGGACGCCGGACACCGCGGCGACATAGCGCTGCCACGTCGCGGTCTCCGCCCGCAACACCTGCCGCCCGCTCCGCGTGAGCGAGTAGTACTTCGCACGCCGCCCGGAATCGGACACGCCCCACTCCGACTCGATCGCCCCACTCGCCTCGAGCCGATGCACCGCTTTGTACAACGCCGCATCGACGATCTCGAGCGCGTTGCCGGTCTGCTGCTCGATCCAGGTGCTGATGCCATACCCATGCATCGGCCCCCACGAGAGCGTCTTGAGGATCAGCACGTCGAGCGTGCCATGCAGCAAATCACTCGTATCACGCGGCAAATATCCCTCTACTAACCTGGTTAGGGGTAACATTGCGAGCGATGGCGGCAGCCGTCAAGCCGGATCCTCTTTGGCCGGGTAATTTTCCCACCGAACGCCCGGATCCCCGCACAACGCGGGCGATTCAAACGTTCCCCCCGTTCCGGGTATCTCAGTACGCGAGACCCGTGACCCCTCCTGCGAATGGCCGTGGCGCCATCTGACGCCGAATCACGATCCACGGAACGCAAGCAGGCGACGGCAACCGCAGCCGGCGGCAATGACGCCCCCGGCCTCGCAGCCGACGTCGCGCTCGCGGCCGCGGGTGACCGATCGGCCTTCGAACGGGTGTACCGGGCGCACTGTGACCGGGTGTACTCGGTCTGTGTCCGCATGACCGCGGACGCGGCGCAGGCCGAGGAGCTCACGCAGGACACATTCGTCCGCGCGTGGGCCAAGATGGGGCAGTTCCGCGGGGAAAGCAGCTTCTCCACCTGGCTGCACCGGCTGGCGGTCAATGTCGTCCTCAACGCCCACAAGGGCGAAGGACGCAAGCGGCGGCTGATCAGCATGACGGAGAACGAGGACGACGACGACGCAGGCAATGTCGGAGCGACGCTCATGGCACCGTCGCACTTCGCTCCGGGTGAATGGATGGACATCGAGGCGGCGATCGCGTCACTGCCGCCCGGTGCGAGACGGGTGTTCGTGCTCCACGATGTCGAAGGCTATCGCCACGAAGAGATCGGCACGATGCTCGGAATCACGTCAGGCGGCAGCAAAGCCCAGCTCCACCGGGCCCGGATGCTCTTACGGGAGGCGCTCGACCGATGACCAACGCGACTGAATGTGCGGCCTTCGAGGCCGTGCTCCCGGACTACCTCGACGGCACGCTCGCCGATGACGGCGCCGCGGGTGCGCAAGCACGCGCACACATTGTCTCCTGCGAGTCCTGCCGCGCGCTGGTCCGCGACATGGAACGCATCCGCGCCCGCGCCGCCTCGCTCCCCACGCTCCAGCCGTCTCGCGACCTCTGGGCCGGTATCGAAGCCCGCATCCAGTCGATGCCCCAGGACGCCACGCCCGTTCGGCCGATCACGACCACGATGGATGAGCCAGCGCTGGTACGGCGCGCCGCTCGCCCGCGCCGCCGTGCTCGTGATCGCGACCGCCAGCGCCACGCTCTTCGCCAGTCACCACTGGTCCAGCACCTCCGCGCAACACGGCTCGCCGTCTACTCCCGTCACGGCGGCGGTCACGAACGCGGTCCACGATCACCAGGGTCTCCACGGTCTCCAACGCCCCCGCCGCCCGCACGTCCGAGTTCATCTGACGATCAGCAGATCTCGGCCATGCGCCAGATCCTCGACTCGCGCCGCAGCCGGCTCAATCCGAAGACGGTCGCGATCATCGAGAAGAATCTGCGCGTGATCGACACCGCGATCGCCGAAAGCCGCGCCGCACTCGCCCGCGATCCCGCCAATCGCTTCCTCGCCGGGCAGCTCGATGCCTCGCTGAATACCAAGCTCGAGCTCCTGCGCACGGTCGCAATGCTCCCCAGTCGCACCTGACCGAATACCTCCCCAACGGACTTCTGACGATGTCGCGCCTCGCCCTGTCGCGCCGCCCGCACCGCATGCTGGTGCACTCCATGCTCGCATGCTGCTCTCCGCTGCCGCGCTGGCCGCGTTCGCGCCCCACGCGCGCGCGCAGGATGACGAGAGCGAGCGGCAGCACAAGCACTCGCACAGCATGGGATCGGATGATCCGACCACGATCGATACCACGATCCCGTTCCAGGCGAGCGGTGTCGCCGACCTCCGTCTCCAGTCCGGAAAAATCACGGTCACGGCCTGGACTCGGCCCGAGGCCCGCATCCATGTCACCAGCGATCACGTACCGGTGCGCTTCACCCACGAGCCAGGCCGCATCACGCTCGACTCCCATGGCTATCGCGGCCGGCACGACGACGATGATGGCGACGGCGATGACATGGATGCCGACTACACGATCACTGTCCCCGTTGGCACGCGCGTCATCCTGCACAGCAACTCCGGCGACCTCGAGGTCCAGGGGACGCGCGGTGAAGTCGAGGCCCGGTCCATGACCGGCGACATCAAGGTCGACGACGTCGCCCACGATGCCACGCTGGAGTCGCTCTCCGGCAACATGACCGTCCGCAACGTCCGCGGCGATCTCCATATGCGCACGGTGAGCGGTGACGCCGACGTCGAGCAGGCCAACGGCGACGTGACGTTCACGTCGGTCAGCGGCCACTGCGATGTCTCCAAGTCGGCCGCCCACAACCTCCATATGGAAAGCGTCAGCGGCGACCTCACCTATGGTGGCACGCTCGACCCCGCCGGGACGTACGACCTCCACGCCCACTCCGGCGACGTCCACATGGAGCTGCCCGCCGACGCCGGCGCCACGGTCTCGCTCGACTCGTTCAGCGGCGAGGTCACGTCGGATTTCCAGATCACGATCCAGCCCCGCGGAGACGCCGGCCCGGGCGGCCAGCACCTGGACGCCACCCTGGGCAAAGGCGGCGCCCGGATCACGGTCGTGACATTCAGCGGCGACATCCAGCTGCTCTCCGCCAGCCACTCGGGCACCCACCGGCGCTAACGCGGTACGGCTCGAGCCTCCCGGCCTTTCTCTTTCTACTCTCTACTTTCTCGCTGTGTAGGTCTTTCTGTTGCTCTCTGCCGCGCCGCCGCCCCTCTGACGGCAGTTATATTTATGCCGTCCGCTAACTCTCGAGGAAAGGACTATGGGCGTCTCGTACGCCGCCAATGCCGTCGTCCGCACCGGGGCTGAACGGCTTACACTCATCCGCCGGACCTACCTGCTGGTCTTCGCCAGCATCCTGGTCACGATGGTCGGTGCCGCGTTCGGGTTCACGCAGCCGCAGATCATGGACGCGGTCAATGCGCACCCCTTCATCAGCTTCCTGATCGTCTTCGCCCCGCTCTGGATGGCGGGCCGCATGGACACCACGTTCCCCGCGAACGTCGGGTTCATGTTTCTCTTCACGTTCATCATGGGGCTCTGGCTCTCGCCCCTGCTCTACTTCTTCAGCCGCACGCAGCCCGGCGTCATCACCGAAGCCGCCGTGCTCACCGGCTCGACGTTCGGCGTGCTCACCGCCTACGCCTTCCTGAGCCGCCGCGACTTCAGCGCCTGGGGCGGATTCTTCATCACCGGCCTCTGGGTCCTGATCGCCGCGTCGCTGATCAATCTCTTCGTCCAGAACGTGCACGCCGATCTGTGGCTCGCCGCCATGACGGTGTTCATCTTCAGCGGCCTGCTGGTCTTCCGCACCTGGCAGATCCGCAACGTCTACGGACCCGACCAGTACGTCCAGGCCGCGATCGGCATCTACATGGCGCTGATCAACTTGTTCCTGGCAATCCTCCGAATCGTCGGCGGCGGCCGCCGGTCCTAGGATATCGCAGTCGCTAGCAACGACAACGCCGGCCCGGCAGGGGCGGCTTTTGTTCTCTTTCTTCTCTCTCGTTATCTTTTTTTCCTCTCTCTCACCTGACTCTCACTCGCGATCTCCCACACGGATCCGTCACTAAACCGCGCGATCTGCGTGAGCCCCAGCACCCGCGCCACGGAATCCGGCGGCGCCACGTCGCCATTCACCGCGGTAAACGCGACCACCACCCCATGGCTCCGCGCGATGCGATCCCGAAACCGCCGCAACGTCAACGCGTCAGTCACATCCGGCACGTCATGCGTCGCCCGCCCCGCATTGAAGTACAATGCCGCCGGCCAGTTCGTGTACAACACTCGGTCCGCGCCGCCGGCAGGCGATCGCACCCACGCCACTGTCGGTGAATCCCGCCAGTCGCTGCCCGCGAAGTCGTTCCCATCTTCGAGCGCGCTCTGCACCCGCGTCGCACTCGTCACCGCCGACGCCACGAACCACGCCAGCACCACGACGCCCACGCCCACTCGCGCCGCACGGTCCCGCCCCGGCCACCACAGCGCGAGCGCCACGCCCATCCCGATCTCCGCCAGCAGAATCGCCGGCGCGAGGATCCGCTCGTCGAACGGAATGCTCGGATCGGCCACGGTGCGCGACACCGCCACGAACGCCAGGTACGCGATCCCCATGAGCACGACACCCCCGAGCAGCACTCTCGCCCGATCGGCATTGATCTCCTGGTTCTGGCGGAGCCACGCCACCGCCGCCGCTCCTTCTCGCCGTCGCCGCCACGCCTGGACCGCCAGCGCGACCGCCCCAATGCCGAGCACCCACGCGACAGGACCACGCCACTGGCCGGCGCCCACCGGCACGAGCCAGTCCCGCGCCGTCCTCAATCCTTCGCGGAGCGTCTCGCCCAGGTTACCGTACAATCCCAGCTCTCGCACGCTTCTCGCACCACCCAGCCGTATCGATCGCAGAAACCATGCACCGAGTGCGCACGCCGCGGGCACTGACACGAGCGCGACACGGATGACGCGCGTGGCCCCCCGCCGCCGCGGATCCACGGGCCCCCTGAGCGCGGCGATCGCCGCCGCACCGACGAGCGCGACGCCAGCGTAGCGCAGCATCACCGCCGCCGCGAGCAGCAGTCCGGTCCACGCCGCCGGCCACACGCCCCGCCACTCTCGGCGCCCGCGCATTCTGCGCCCGGGATCGATGATCTTGAGTATCCCCGCCAGCGCCGCCAGCATCACCGGCAGAAACAATGGCTCGCTCAGCACCGAGAGATGCACGTCGAGGAGCGCCGGTGTCGCGAGTGCGACTGTCCCGGTCATCACACCGATTTCCATCCCCGCGGCGGACGACACCAGGAGCACCACGCCCGCGAATGTGAAGAACGCCGCGATCACGATCAGGAGCCGCGCGCCCTGCACCGGTGCCATCCCCTCCGCCACCGTCGCCGCGATCGCGGTCGAATACCCCGGGGGGAAATGCGACAGCGGCTCGGAGGAATCGGAGGCGGCCCAGCCACTCGTCGGCACGCGATAGGTGCCACTCCGCACGAGCGACTGCGCGGCGCCAAGGTAGGACATCGCGTCGGGGTCGAGGCCCGGCCCGGGTGGCGCGGTCGCAACGAAGACGATGACCGCCGCGAGCGCGCCCACGAGAATGGCGGCCGCCCACCGCCTCCCCGTCACGCGCTGGTCTCCCGCGACTCTCACTCCGCTGCGCGCGCGGTCAGGGACGCCGCGACGTGTCCGCCTGAGCCGCGGGCACCGAGTCGGCCATCGGTGCCGGACGCGCGGGTGCCTGAGGCGCGGGTGCCTGAGCGCGTGCCTGAACGCGTGCCTGAGACGCCGCCGGCGGCGTGGCGGGCTGCGCGCCAGATGGACCTCCAGACACACCGGTCGTTTCCGCGCGCGCCGCGCTGTCGGCCGTTGCCGCCGCGGCCGCCAGTGCCGCACGGCGCAATGAGTCCGCCCGCGCATTCGCGGCCGCGGCCTGGCGCTCGAGCGCCGCCTGCTTCGCCTCGAGCACCGCCTGCCGCGCCTGCGACATCGCAAGCTGCCGCGAGAGCCGCAGCTTCTGCAAACTGTCCGCCGCCTGCAGCGCCATCGCGCGCCCAAAATGCGCCTCGGCCGTCTGCGCCGTCCGGAGCGCGATGCTCGCGATCCCGTCCGCGTATTCCTGATTCTGCCCCTGGGTGACCGCGGTCTGCGCGGTATCCAGCGTCGCCCGCGTGCGGATCATGTCCCCTTCGACCCGCGTGTCCGCTCGCGCCCCTTGCAGCGTCGCATAGATGGTCTCCGCTTGCGACAGTGCGGCGGGTTTCTGCGTGGACGCGCACGCGGCCACCACCATGAGACAGGCAAGACCCGCCGATACACGCGCGCGGATCATGGCGACTTCACCTGCGTCGTCTGCGGCGTCAACGGCAATTGCTGCAACAGCGCTTCCTCGGCCGACCGCGACCGCTCCGCCATGATGCGATCCGCGACTGCCTTGGCATAGGTCGCGTCCGCCACCGCCTCACGCGCCCGCAGCGATGCCCGCGCCGTGTGCTTGTCGCGCAGCTCGATCTGCGCGTCCGCGACATGCTGCCGCGCCGATGCCATCACGTCACGCGCGAGGGTGTCGGCACCCGCAACAGACGCCTCTTCGATCATGGCGTTCGCGTGCGCGACGACGTTCGCCGGATCGCCCATTGGCGTCGGGAACGCACCACCGCCCGCCGACGCACACGCGCCCAGCACGCCGGTCGCGAGGACCGCGAGACCGCCCGCCGGCAGCAACCGCAGAGGACGGTACATTCGAACGGCAAAATTGCCGGCGCACGCGCCGGCGCAACTCACGCATCACGCACGACTCCAGGGGAAATCCGCCAGGCGCCACCCGTCACTATACCCCCGAAGTCCACGGCAGGCGGTCGTCACCGGCTTGGACGGGCGGTTGCGCCCGCGGCGGCCAACGCTAGTTTTTGTATTTCGGTCTTTGTTCGGTAGAAGGATCCTCCCTCCACCGGCTCGTAAACGTGCGTCGCTCTCCCCCCGTTCGCCAGACCGCACTGTTCGAAGACACGGTGGCCCGGCTCCCCCGAGTCCTCCCCACCATCGGACAGCAAGGCGACATCACCTATGTCGCGGTGTCCGCACGCTCGGCACTCAACCGCCCCGAGCAGACCGGGATGCCCTACTGGTCGATCAATCCGTACGTCGGCTGCGCGTTCGGATGCGCCTACTGCTACGCCCGCTATGCGCACCGCTATCTGAGCGAGCGCACCGCGGCGGCGGCCGAAATCGATGTAGAGGCCGGTCATAACCGGGCCGTCGGCCCGCTGGACTCACCAACGCCGGTGATGCCCCCATGGCTCGCCTTCGAGCGCCGGATCTTCGTCAAACGCAATGTCCCAGACGTCCTTCGCGATGCCCTCCGTCACGGGAGCGCCCGTCATGCCGAGTTGGCGCGCGGTGAGACGCTCGTCATCGGGACTGCTACCGATCCGTATCAGCCTGCCGAGCGCCAGTTCCGGCTGACGCGATCGGTGCTGGAAACGCTGGCGGACCACGCGGGCCTCCGCGTCGTGATCATCACCAAGAGCGCGCTCATCACGCGCGATATCGATCTGCTCCACCGGCTCTCGCGCCACTCGCGCGTCACGATCAACCTCTCGCTGATCACGCTCGACCGCGAGCTCGCCCGGCGCATCGAGCCCCGCGCCCCGACCCCGGACGCACGCCTCCGCGCCCTCGCCCGCCTCGCGGCCGCCGGGATCGATGTCGGCATCAACATGATGCCGGTGCTGCCCGGGATCACCGACGCCCCCGCCGGGATCCGCGCCCTCATCCAGCGCGTCGCTGCCACCGGCGCCACCCACGTCAACGCCGGCGTTCTCCGGCTCCAGCACGAAGCCCGGAAGCGCTACCTCCCCTTCATCGAAGCGGAGTTTCCCCACCTCGCCGCCCGCTATCGCGTCGCCTATGACGGGAAGCGCGACGCAGGAGCACGATATCAGGAGGGGCTCCAGCGTGTCGTGCGGCAGCTCTGCACCGAGTACGGCATCCGGTGCGGCTGGCTGGAGGCGGACCGCGCGCATACCACGGCCCCCACTGCCGACGCTGACCAGCTCCTGCTCCCCCTTTTCCCCAGTCTCTGATCCCCAGTCCCTAATCCCCGGTCCGCCGGTCCGTTGCTCGGGAGCCCGGTCGGGCGTCGAGCGCGGGATGGACTCCACCATTAGTGATGGCGTGGCCGGCGAAACGGCCACTGAAGGCTGGCATACCCGGGATGCGGTGGTCGTCGCCATCGTCGCCGCGCTCTCCTACGCCAACGCCCTCGCCAACCGCTTCGCGCTCGACGACGTGGACGTCATCCGCACCAACCCGCTGGTCCACCACGTCGCGGGCGTCTGGCAGGCCTTCGCGCACTCGTACTGGCCCGAAGCCACCGGAGCCGGCCAGTACCGCCCGCTCACGATGGCGACGTTCGCCCTCGATTGGGCCGTCTCCGGCGGCAATGCCGCATGGCTCCACGCGGCCAATGTGCTGTGGCACGTCGCGGCTTGTCTCCTGGTCCTCCGCCTTCTCATGGAGTTCACGACGCGATCGGCCGCCCTCGCCGGCGCGCTGGTCTTCGCCGTGCACCCGGTGCACGTGGAAGCGGTGTCGAACCTCGTCGGCCGCAGTGATGTCACGTGCGCCGTCTTCACCCTCGGCGCCGTCCTCCTCCACCGGCGCCGCCTCTGGCTCGCGGTGCCGTGCTACGCCGCCGCCCTCTTCGCCAAGGAAAGCGGGATCACGTTCATCGGTCTCGCCGTCGCGTCGGATCTCCTGCTGCCCGGACTATTGGGCGTGCTGCAGAGCCAGGCGCCACGGCGGCTCTCGAGCCCACGCACATGGCTCCCCGCCAACATGCTCGCCCGCTGGCCGCTGTACGCCGGCTACGCCGGCGTGACGGCGGCATACGCCGCACTGCTGGCCACGCTCTTTCACAATATGCCGCTCGTCCGCGTGGCCGAGCCGTGGATGCACGCGACGACGGCGCAGCGGCTGCTCACGGTCGCGCGGATCGTTCCGGAATACGCCCGGCTGCTCCTCGTGCCACTGCAGCTGCACGTCGACTACATGCCCCGGTCGATCGAGGTCGTACAGGATCCATCCCTCGGCGTCTTCGTGGGACTCGCGATCGTGATCGCGGCGCTCGTCGTCACGGTCCGCACGTGGAACCGGCAGCCGCTGGTCGCGTTCGCGATCCTCGCGTTCGCCTGCACGATCGCGCCGGTCGCGAATGTCTTCTTCGCGTCGGGCGTGATGCTGGCCGAGCGGACGCTCTATCTCCCGAGTGTCGGTCTCGCGGTGCTCGTGGCGTGGAGCTGGGATGAAGTCGCGTTCCGGCGCGACCAGATGGCCCGCTCGTTCACACGCGTCTCGGATGCAACCGCAGGATATCGCGCCTCGGGCAGTCCTGCGCCAAGCCGGTATTCGGATGGTAGTACGCTGTCCGCCGCGCGCCCCGCGCCCGACCCATCGCCTGCGGCGCCATATGGCGGCCTGCAGCTCGGCGTGCTCGTTGTTGCACTCTGCCTGCTCGCGGCGCGCACCTGGACCCGCACGCCAATCTGGCGCAACGACAAGACGATGCTGGTCGCGTCGCTCGCCGGCGAGCCGGATTCGTACCGCGTCCACGAGCGCGCCGCCGATGTGATGTTCCGCTCGGGGAATATCGACGGCGCCGTGCACGAGTACGCGATCGCACGCATGCTCTACCCGGTGGCACCATTGCTTTACCAGGCCCCAGCGGCCCTCCTGGCCGCGCACGGCCGCGACGCCGAAGCGAACGCGCTACTGGACAGTGCGCGCATTGCCGACCCGAGCGCCTACCACGACGCCATGCGCCGCGCCTGGGTGCGCTTCGCCGCGCGCGACTATCGGGGTACCATCGCCTGGGCGAAATCGGCGTACATGATGCAGCGCGACTCGGTCGATGCGTTGATGGTCCTCACCCAGGCCGCCCAGCAGATCAATGACGTCCCCGACGCCACGACCGCATTTCGCCTGGGGCTGGCCGACCACCCCCGCAATCGCGCCCTGCACAGCAGCTACTCCGCGATGCTGGCCTCGACCGGTGACTCGACCGCCGCCCGCCGCGAAGCCAGACTGGCGTCCGGCTCCTAGTCGCCGTTGACGGTCTCCAGCTCCGCGCTCGCCTTCTCCGCCGCCAATCCAGCCTCCCGCGCCATCGCCGCGATCCCCTCATTGATGGTCCGCGAGTGATGCATGGAACAGAACTTCGGCCCGCACATTGCGCAGAACTCCGCGCTCTTGAAGTACTCGGCAGGCAGCGTCTCGTCATGGTACTCCCGCGCCCGCTCCGGGTCGAGCGACAACCGGAACTGCTCGTTCCAGTCGAACGCGTACCGCGCCCGTGACAACGCATCGTCACGATCCCGCGCCCCCGGCCTGCCACGCGCGATGTCCGCCGCATGCGCCGCGATCTTGTACGCGATCACGCCCTGCCGCACATCCTCGGCGTTCGGCAGACCGAGGTGTTCCTTCGGCGTGACGTAGCACAGCATGTCGGCGCCATGCCAGCCGATCATCGCGGCACCAATCGCGCTCGAGATGTGGTCGTATCCAGGCGAGATGTCCACGACCAGCGGACCAAGCGTGTAGAACGGCGCCTCGCTGCACACCTCTTTCATGCGCCTGACGTTCATCTCGATCTGCTGCATTGGGATGTGCCCCGGCCCCTCGACCATCACCTGGACATCGCGCGCCCACGCGCGACGGGTCAGCTCACCCAGCGTGTCCAGCTCCGCGAATTGCGCGCGGTCGCTGGCGTCATGGAGACACCCGGGACGGAGCGAGTCGCCGAGGGAGATGGTGACGTCGTACTGCCGCAGGATGTCGAGGACGTCATCGTAGTGCTCGTACAGCGGATTCTGCCGGCGGTGATGCATCATCCACACCGCGTGCAGTGAGCCGCCGCGGCTGACGATGCCCGTGACGCGGCCATACACCAGAGGGAGATGCTCGAGCAGTATCCCTGCGTGCAGGGTCATGTAGTCGACGCCCTGCTTCGCCTGATGCTCGATCACGTCGAGGAAATCGTTCACCGTGAGCTCTTCCAGCTCTTTGCCCTGCAGCACCGCCTGATAGATCGGCACCGTCCCGATCGGCACCGTGGACGCGGCGATGATCGCCTCGCGCACCGCGTCGATGTCATGCCCGGTCGACAGGTCCATCACCGTGTCGGCGCCGTACTGGACGGCCAGTCGCAGCTTCCCGACTTCCTCGTCGAGATCCGACGTGACCGCCGACGTGCCGATGTTGGCGTTGATCTTCACCCGCGAGACCTTGCCGATCGCCATCGGCTCGAGCGCGCCCGCGAGGTGGTGGATGTTGGCGGGGATGATCAGCCGGCCACGCGCAACTTCAGCCTGCACCAGCTCCGGCGCGAGTTGCTCGCGCGCCGCCACGACCGCCATGGCGGCCGTGATCTCGCCGCGGCGGGCCGCGGCCATCTGCGTCCGGGATTCCATGAAAAACAAATTAATCGCCGGGACCCTCGGCGGCCCGCCGCGGGCGGCCCAGCTGCCAGCTACCGGTCCCGGGCCGCGGCCCGGCGGCGACCAGCCGCTACCGCGACTCCCACGCGAATCCGCTCACCCACCGGGCGGCACGGTTGTGAGGGCCGAGCGCGAGGATCACCGTGGCGCCGGACGCCTCAGTCACCCCTTTGGCCGCGATCCCGTCGATTCCGGACCCGTTCGGGTCGAGCGTGGCCAGCAAATCGTGCCCCTTGAACCGGTAGTCGTCGATCCGGAGTGTGGTCACCCGGCCGGCCGTGTCGATCAGCACCGCTCGCTCCTTCACCCACTCGTTGGCGCCCGCCCGGAGATCGACCGCCAGCGCGAGCCGATTCCCGCCACCGAAGCACCCGGCGACCTGCGAGGACACCGCTTTCTCGGTCGCGAGCAGCCGGTCGTACTCCGGGGGCGGCTGGGTGCGGAGCCACAGCTCGAGCGAGTCGCGAATGAGCGCCGTCCGCGCGAGGAGCGCCGCCGGGATGCTGTCCGCCAGGCAGCTGTCGCGCGCCACGCGGACGCTGTCGGCATGCCGCGTGCTGTCCGCCCGGTGCGTGCTGTCTGCCGTCCGGATGGAATCGCCCCGCGACGAGGTGTCCCGCGCCATGCTGTCGGCGTGCACGGTCGTGTCGATTCGCTCGGCAGCCGCGAACGCCACCGGCGCCGCCCGCACGAGGGAATCGAGGTGCGGCGAGACAGCGATCGTCGCGACGATGCGCCCGTTCCAGTCGCCGAATCCGGTGATCGCCACGGTGTCCTGCCCCCACTGGCCGAACAGCCGCAGCAGGGATCCCTTCGGCACCGGCGTCAGAGCATCGACGGCTTCCGCGAATGCCAACGCCCGGTGATGGTCGTGCCGCACGTCAGTGTCCACCCGGCCAATGTCCACGAGGAGTCTCTTGCCCCGCTTCGCCGCGAGAAACCATGTTTGCACGGTCGGTGCGAACACGAGATACTGGGAAATCGTGTCCGCGAGGGGCGTGAGCACGCGCGGAGGCGGAGCGGGCGGGGGCGGCGCGGCGGCGGTCGTCGCGGCGGCCGCCACGGCACGATCGGTCGGCGCGAGGATCGTGTCGCTGGATGAGCGATTGGGAGCAGTGTCGGGCGTCGCGGCCCCGGTATCGTCCTGCGCGCTGGCGGCTTGGCCGGCGGCGTGACGGCCCTGGCAGGCCACCACGCTGGCACTCACGACGAACGCACACGCGATGGCCAAGACTCGCATAGGTGTCACCTAATATGCCTTTTCTCGAACACGACGGGGTCACTCGCGAGCTGGTGGCCGGCGACACGATGGTCGGCGCCGGCAGCCAGGCCGGCTGGCGCCTGCAGACGATCAATCTCGCCCCTCGGCACTTCACGGTCACCGTCGCTGCCGATGGCGCGGTCTCCGTCGCGCCCTACGGGACGCAGATGCTGGAGGTCAACGGCGCCACTCTCACCGGACCTCACACGCTCGAACACGGCGACGAAATCATTGCGGGCGCCGGCATCTTCGTGTACCTCGCCCGGATCGATGCGCCGGGCCCTCGCATCTCGCTCCCCGTGCCGGTGCAGCCCGACGCGCCCGAGCCGGCGCCGCGAGCGCTCGGCCCGCGCACCAGCACCCGCCTCTACGCCGGTGCCTGCCCCTGACGCCGCTGCCCCGCGCCGCACACCGGCTGCGCGTGCGTACCTGGTCGATATCAGCACCGGGCTCGCGTATCCCCTCGCCGACGACATCGTCGGCATCGGCCGCGATGCGGTCAATCACATCGTGCTCAAGGACGCCGCGACATCGCGCTTCCACGCCGATGTCCACCGCGCGCCGACGGGCGCTTATGTGTTCCGCTCAATGGGCGCCAACGGTTCGACCCTCAACGACACGCCCGCGGGCCGCACGCCCCGCCCACTCGCCGACGGCGACACGATCCGGATTGGCGGCTCGTCGCTCAAGTTCACCACCACCCCGCCCCCAGGCACCCGCGTCGTCGCTCCCCGCGATGTCGCGCCCGGACCCCGCGCCCCTCAACCGACGCCCATCTATCGCTCGGATGAGCCGAATACGGTCCCGCCACCCGTCGAACGGTCCGCGCAGCGCAAGAAACTGATCGCCATTACGGCCGCGATTCTGGTGGCGGCGATGATACTGGTCGCACTCTGGTTGTGGCGAGGCGGGCACCACTAGCAGGTCCACTAGCAGGTCCACTCGCGGCTCCGCTCGCGCCATCGCCATTCGGCACGCGGCGCCTGAGCGAGCGCAGACTCCGCCCGGCTGGGTTGTGCACGTCGGTATAGACTGTCACCACCGCCGCGGCCATCGCCAGCACGATGAGCGTGATCGTCGTGACGCGCATGAGGCGCCGGTGCGCCACCCGCGACCGCTGGTCTCGCGCCTCGATCGTGCCCATGAATGTGGTCGCCGCCCGCGCACCGCGACCCGCCTGCGACGGTCGCGCGGCCGGTTCGGGCGCCACGCGCGTACCCGATGGCACCACGGTCGTGAATCGCAGCACGGTCCGGCCGATCGCGATCTCGTCTCCTTCCTGGAGTCCCGCCGGCGCCAGGAGCCGCGCGCCATTGAGCGAGGTGACGCTCGACGGATGCGGCACCAGGATGTACGATCCCTCACCCTCGGCGAGATGCGCGTGCACGCGGGACACCTCCGGCTCCTGCACCACCACGGTACTCCCCGGATCCCGGCCGATGGAGTTGCGATCGTGCAGCCGGTAGACGCGCCCGCGCCGCGTGTCGCGCAGGTACGCGTCGGGCGACGTATCCGGCCCTGATGGCATGCGCCGGTAGCGCAGCTCCGCGGTCCCCGCCTGCACCCGGTCCCCGAACGCCAGCAACGCCCTGGGGACGGTGAGCTCGACGCCGTTGACGCGCATCGCCGAGCGGGGCGCGCCTCGGATCAGGAGCGCCCGGCCGCCGGTCTCCACCGACAGCAACAGATGCACGGGCTCCAGCCCGCGACCCAGGATGCGCCAGCCAGCCTCAGGAGCGCTCCCTATGGTGAGCACTCCCGGTCCCAGCGGGCGCACGTCCCCCTCGAACTCCACGTAGGCCATAGCGCTCTAGGTCGACGATCCCGCTCCCCAATAGACACCGCCGCCGGCCCCCGTTTCCGCCACTCCGCCCACCGTTCGAAAAGCGCACGCCCGAGCCTGCCAATCGGGCAGGAAGCCTCTTCTTCCGAACTTCTCCAAACAGTTGTCGTATAAACGCTTACACTCGGCCGTCACCCTGCCGGTTTCGATTGACAATGCCGACAATTACACTTAGGATTCGCTTCCTTAGAGGCCGCGGCGCATTTTGGCTGGTGTTTCGCAGTTCGTGGGAAGCGACAGCACGCAACGCCGTCGGACCAAGGACCGTGTCGCTGGTGCGGCTCGTATAACGAGCCCTGGGACGCACCGCTCGCAATAACTCTGACACGCGTCAGCCGGATCTGGAGTCGGGATGAGCACAGCAATCGAGAACCTGGTCAACCGTGACTACCAGTACGGGTTCGTCACGGATGTCGAGGCCGATACTCTGCCGCGCGGTCTCTCCGAAGAGACCGTCCGCCAGATCTCGGCGAAGAAGCGCGAGCCCGCGTTTCTTCTCGAATGGCGCCTCCGCGCCTACCGCCGCTGGCTCACGATGAAGGAACCCCACTGGTCCAACGTCACGTACCCGCCGATCGACTATCAGGCGGTCAGCTACTACTCCGCGCCAAGGTCGAAGAAGCCGCTCGGCAGTCTCGACGACGTCGATCCGGAGTTGCTCCGCACGTACGAGCGCCTCGGCATCTCGCTCACCGAACAGAAACGCATCTCGGGCGTCGCCGTCGATGCGATCTTCGACAGTGTCTCCGTCGGCACCACGATGAAGACGGAGCTCTGCGAAGCTCGGCATCATCTTCTGCTCGTTCGGCGAAGCCGTGCAGGAACACCCGGACCTCGTGCAGAAGTATCTAGGATCGGTCGTTCCCTACAGTGACAATTTCTTCGCCGCGCTCAACGCCGCGGTGTTCAGCGATGGGTCGTTCTGCTACATCCCCAAGGGCGTCAAATGCCCCATGGAGCTGTCCACGTACTTCCGCATCAACTCGGCCGACACCGGGCAGTTCGAGCGGACGCTCATCGTGGCCGACGAGGGCGCGTCGGTCAGCTACCTCGAGGGATGCACGGCCCCGCGCCGCGACACGAATCAGCTGCACGCCGCGGTGGTCGAGTTGATCGCACTGGACCACGCCTCGATCAAGTACTCGACGGTCCAGAACTGGTACGCGGGCGACGCCGCGGGCAAAGGCGGCATTTATAACTTCGTGACGAAGCGCGGGAAGGCCGCGGGCGTCCACTCCAAGATCTCCTGGACGCAGGTCGAGACCGGATCCGCCATCACCTGGAAGTATCCGAGCGTCATCCTGCAGGGCGATCACTCGACCGGCGAGTTCTACTCCGTCGCGGTCGTCAACAACCGCCAGCAGGCCGACACCGGCACGAAGATGATCCACATGGGCCGCAACACGAAGTCCACGATCATCTCCAAAGGCATCTCCGCCGGCCGGGGCAACAACAGCTACCGGGGCCAGGTGAAGGTGCTCCGGAAGGCCGACGGCGCACGGAATTACACGCAGTGCGATTCAATGCTGATCGGCAACCAGTGCGGGGCCCACACGTTCCCGTATATCGAGGTCGGCAACAACTCGTCGGTCGTCGAACACGAAGCATCCACGTCCAAGATCGGAGAGGACCAGATTTTCTACTGTAAGCAGCGCGGGCTCAGTGCCGAGCACGCCATTTCGCTGATCGTGAGCGGGTTCTGCAAGGAAGTCTTCCAGAACCTGCCGATGGAGTTCGCGCTCGAAGCGCAGCAGCTGCTGGGGATCACGCTCGAAGGCAGCGTCGGCTGATGCTCGAAATCAACGACCTGCACGCCAGCATCGGCGACCGCCAGATCTTGAAGGGAATCTCCCTCTCGGTTGCCGCGGGCGAAGTGCACGCGATCATGGGCCCCAACGGATCCGGCAAGAGCACGCTGGCCCAGGTACTCGCCGGACACCCGGGGTACCAAGTCACGGGCGGATCCGCCACGTACGATGGGCAGGACCTCCTCGCCCTCCCGCCCGAAGAGCGCGCCCAGAAGGGCATCTTCCTCGCCTTCCAGTACCCGGTCGAGATCCCGGGCGTCACCAACGCGTATTTCCTGCGCGCCGCCTATAACGAGATCCGGAAATCAAAGGGCCAGGACGAGATCGACCCGATGGACTTCCGCGATCTGGTCGAGGAGCGCCTGCGCCTCGTCGACATGGATCCCGCCATGCTCTCCCGCGCCGTCAACGCCGGCTTCTCCGGCGGTGAAAAGAAGCGCAACGAGATCCTGCAGATGGCGGTGCTCGGCCCGCGGCTCGCGATTCTCGACGAGACGGATTCCGGACTCGACATCGACGCCCTCCGCGTCGTCGCGCACGGCGTGACCTCACTCCGCCGCCCCGACAACGCCACGATCGTCGTCACGCACTACCAGCGGCTGCTGAATTACATCGTGCCCGATCAGGTGCACGTCCTGGCCGCCGGCCGCATCGTCAAGTCGGGCGGCAAGGACCTGGCGCTCGAGCTCGAGGCGAAAGGCTACGACTGGCTGGTGGATGCCGTGCCAGCTGGCAGGTCGGCGAGCGCGTCTGCGCGCGTGGAGCGCGTCTGCGAACGTCGCCGGGGCAGGTGTGTGACGGTCCAGTCGTACGTAGACGCGTTTCAGGCCTTCGCCGCGGACCACGGGAGCAAACCCGCCTGGCTCCTCCCGGTCCGGCAGGCCGCGATCGATCAGTTCCGCAAGCACGGGTTTCCGACCACGCACGACGAGGATTGGCACTTCACGAGTGTCGCGCCGATCGCCGGTGCGGACTTCGTGCCGGTGGCCGCGGGCGGAGGCGACATCCGCGCCGCCGATCTCGAGGCGTTCTCGTTCGGGCAGACTGGGTGGACGCAGCTCGTCTTCGTGAACGGCCGCTACGCCCCCGAGCTCTCCTCCCCGGGGACACTGCCCCGCGGTGTCGAGGTCCGGAGCCTGGCCGACGCGCTGCATGATGACGTGCCCCTGCTCCGCGAGCGCCTCACGTCGCTGGCCGCACTCGACCACGGTGCGTTCGTCGCGCTCAATACCGCGCTGTTCGTCGATGGCGCCTTCGTGAACATCCCCGCGAACACGATCGTCGAGTACCCGATCCACCTGCTGTTCGTGACCGACGGCGACGCGGCGAGCGGCGCGTCCCACCCCCGGAATCTCATCGTCGCGGGCCGCAATGCGCAGGCGACGGTCATCGAGAGTTACGCCGCGGTCGGTGATCCGATGTATTTCACCAATCCGGTCACCGAGGTCGTGGTGGCCGAAAACGCGCACGTCACGCACCTCCGGATGCAGCGGGAGAGCGAGAAGGCGTTTCACGTCGGCACGACGCAGGCCCACCAGGCCCGGCACTCGCGCTACACGTCGTTTTCATTCGCGACGGGCGCGGCGCTCTCGCGAATGAACATCTACACGGTCCTCGCGGAGCCCGGTGCCGAGGTCACGCTCAACGGCCTGTACATGGCGGACGGCACCCAGCACCTGGACCATCAGACGCGGATCGAGCACATCGCGCCCAACTGCACGAGCCACGAGGTGTACAAGGGCGTGCTCGACGGCGCCGCGCACGCGGTGTTCAACGGCAAGGTCTACGTCCACCCCGAAGCGCAGAAGACGGACGGCAAGCAGACCAACAACAACCTGCTGCTGTCCCCCGACGCGCACGTCGACACTAAGCCGCAGCTCGAGATCTTCGCCGACGACGTGAAGTGCACCCACGGCGCGACGGTCGGACAACTCGACGAAGTGGCGCTCTTCTACCTCCGGAGCCGCGGCCTCGCGCTGGACGAGGCCAAGACGCTCCTGACGTACGCGTTCGCGGCCGATGTCGTGCAGCGAATCGATGATCTCACGGTGCGCGCCGGGCTGGAGGCGCTCGCCCGCGAACGGTTCGTGGGCGCGATACCGGCGAGTGTCGCGTAGCGCGCGGACCCGTCAGGCTGCAGCCGCCGCGCCGGTGAGCATCCGCCCATGAGCGACCTGCGATGAGCGACCTCCGCGAGTTGTACCAGAGCGTCATCCTCGACCACAACCAGTCCCCCCGGAACTACGGCCCGCTCACCGACGCCACCAGCCACGCCGATGGCCGCAATCCGCTCTGCGGTGACGAGGTCACGGTGTGGGTGCGAATGGATGGCGATCGCCTGGCCGATGTGCACTTCGTCGGCACGGGATGCGCGATCTCGAAAGCGTCTGCGTCAATGATGACGATGGCGGTCAAAGGCAGGACCGCGGCGGAGGTGGGCGCCCTGACCGAGCAATTCCGCTCCGTCGTCACGGGGCAGGTCCCGGCACCGGACCCCTCCGACAAGGCCATGGGCCGCCTCGCCGCGCTCTCGGGCGTGTCACAGTTCCCGATCCGCGTGAAATGCGCGACGCTCGCCTGGCACGCGCTCCACGCGGCGATCGCCGGCGCGTCAGGCACCGGCGACGACGCGACGGGAACGCCATCATCATGACCGGCGCCGGGTTCGCGCCCGTGGCGCGGCTGTCCGAGGTGCCGCCAGGCCAGCTCCTGAGCATCTGCGCCCCGAATGGCGAGCAGGTCGTGCTCACGAATGCCGGTGGCGAGATTGGCGCGCTCCTTGACTGCTGCTCCCATCACGAGTTCGCGCTCTCTGCCGGTGAGATCCTGGACGACGGCACGATTGAATGCGTCTTCCACGGCGCGCGCTTCGATTCGCGCACCGGCGCGGTCCGCGGTTTGCCCGCGGTCGAACCAGTCCCCGCCTTCGCCGTCCGCGTCGAAGGAGATCTGATCCTCCTCGGCCCCCGCATCCCGGCGCCGTGATCATGTCTTCGTCAGTGACGCACCGCGCCGACTTCCCCCTCCTCGTCCGCCAGCCCGGGCTCCACTACCTCGACTCGGCAGCGACCGCGCAGAAGCCCGCCGTCGTGCTCGATGCCGAGCGGGAGTTCTACGAGACGAGCTACGCCAATCCGCACCGCGGCGCGTACGCACTCTCCGCGCGTGCGACCGAGTGCTACCACGACGCCCGCACCACGGTGGCGAAGTTCTTCGGCCTCCGCGACGCCGCCTGCCTCATCTTCACGCGCGGCACGACGGAATCGCTGAATCTCGTCGCGACTGCCTGGGGCATGCACAATGTCGGGCCCGGCGATGAGATCGTCGTCACCCGCCTGGAGCACCACGCCAATTTCGTCCCGTGGCAGCAGGTGGCGCTGGCCCGCGGCGCGGCGTTCCGGATCGTGGAGCTGACGCCCGACGGGCGTGTGGACATCGAGCAGTTGCGCCGCACGGTGACGCCGCGGACCAAGGTCGTCGCCGTCGCCCACGTCTCCAACGCCCTCGGCACCATCACGCCGCTCGATGAGGTCTCGGCCATCGCCCGCGCGGCCGGCGCACTCGTGGTCGTGGACGGCGCACAGAGCGCGCCCCACATCGCGGTGGACCTCTCGGCACTCGATGTCGACTTCTACGCCTTCAGCGGGCACAAGATGGGCGCCCCGACCGGGATCGGCGGTCTGATCGGCCGTCGCGCGCTCCTGGAAGCGATGCCGCCGTACCAGATGGGCGGTGACATGATCGAGGTCGTGGGCGACGAACGCACGAGTTGGAACGTGCTGCCGCACAAGTTCGAGGCCGGCACTCCAAACGTCGGCGGCGCCGTCGCCCTGGCCGCCGCCGTCCGCTATCTCACGTCGATCGGGATGGCCGAAGTCCGGCGGCACGAGCAGCAGCTCACCGAGTTGGCAATCAGCCGCCTGAGCGCGATCGATGGCGTTCGCCTCTACGGCCCCGACCCGGCACACCGGAGCGGCGTGGTGAGTTTCACCGTAGACGGCATCCACGCGCACGATCTCGCCACGATCCTCGACCAGGCCGGCGTCTGCGTCCGCGCGGGCCACCACTGTGCGCAGCCACTTCTCCGCCGCCTGGGTGTGAGCGCGACCGCCCGCGCGTCGTTCTTCGTGTACAACGACGCCGCCGACGTAGACGCCCTGGTAGCCGGCGTCCGATCAGCCCAGACGCTGTTCCACGGCTCGCGCACGCCCTCACCCGGCGCCCTCGCGCACTCGGCACCCGCCGCGCCCTGACGGGGCGTACCGCTCGCGGCACTATCACGTGACGGCCACACCTCCCGCCGGATCAGCTGCGCTCGACGCGCTATACCAGGAGCAGATCCTGGAGCATTACCGCCACCCGCACGGGAAGGGCGCGCTCGCCGCTCCCGACGCGACCGCGACGATGCGCAACCCCCTGTGCGGCGAAGAAGCAACGGTGACGGTGACGCTGGACCGCACTGGCCCGGAGGTCCGCGTGAGCGACGTCCGCTTCACGGGCGACGGCTGCTCGATCTCCCAGGCGTCGGCGTCGATGATGACCGAATTGGTCCGCGGCCTCACCGCACCCGAGATCGCATCGCTCACCGGGCGCTTGACGCAATTGCTCCACGGAGACGCAGCCGCCAAGCACGATGCAACCCTCGGCCCCCTGCACGCGTTCGCGACGATGTCCCGCGTCCCCGCGCGAATCCCGTGCGCGCTGTTGGCCTGGAAGGCCTTGGCATCAGCAATCGGCTGACGTCGGTCCGCCCGCGCTGCGCACCGGGTCGTCCCTGGTAAGGGCCGGGCGCGACCGGCCCTTACGGATGCCGGCCATCCACGATCACGGTCTCATGCGACCGCTTACATATTCCGCCGGTACTGCCCCCCGGTCGCGAACAACGCCCGCCCGATCTCCCCGAGCGTACACACTTTGCTCGTCTCCATCAGCTCTTCGAAGACGTTGCCATTGCGCAACGCGACCTGCTGCAGCCGCTCCAGCGCCTTCGGTCCTTCGGCGGCAAAGCGCTTCTGCACCGCCGCCACCGTCGCGATCTGCGCCTCTTTCTCCGCCTCGGTTGACCGGATCACTTCCCGCGGCAACACCGTCGGAGACCCCTCCGCCGAGAGGAACGTGTTGACGCCGATCACCGGCAGTTCGCCCGTGTGCTTGAGGGTCTCGTACGCCAGCGACTCCTCCTGAATCTTCCCGCGCTGGTACATGGTCTCCATCGCGCCCAGCACGCCGCCGCGATCGCTGATCCGGTCGAACTCCTTGAGCACCGCCTCTTCGACGAGATCCGTCAGCCGCTCGATGATGAACGACCCCTGAAGCGGGTTCTGGTTCTTCGAGAGTCCGTACTCGTGGTTGATGATGAGCTGGATCGCCATCGCCCGCCGCACGCTCTCCTCAGTCGGCGTCGTGATCGCCTCATCATACGCGTTCGTGTGCAGCGAGTTGCAGTTGTCGGAGATCGCGTACAGCGCCTGTAACGTCGTCCGGATGTCGTTGAACGAGATCTCCTGGGCGTGCAGGGACCGCCCGCTCGTCTGTACGTGATACTTGAGCATCTGCGATCGCGCGCCGGCGCCGTACTTGAGTTTGAGCGCCTTGGCCCAGATGCGACGCGCCACCCGCCCGATCACGGCGTACTCGGGATCGGTCCCGTTCGAGAAGAAGAACGAGAGGTTCGGCGCGAAGCTGTCCACTGGCAACCCGCGCGCGATGTAGTACTCGACGTACGTGAACCCGTTCGCCAGCGTGAACGCCAGTTGCGTGATGGGCGTCGCCCCCGCCTCGGCAATGTGATACCCCGAGATCGAGACCGAGTAGAAGTTCCGCACGTCGTGGTGCGTGAAGTACTCCTGCACGTCGCCCATCAGTTTGAGCGAGAACTCGGTCGAGAAGATGCAGGTGTTCTGCGCCTGGTCTTCCTTCAGAATGTCCGCCTGCACGGTCCCGCGGACTTTCGTGATCGTGTCGGCCTTGATCTTCTCGTAAACGTCGCGGGGCAGCACTGTATCACCGGTCACGCCCAGCAGCATCAGGCCCAGGCCGTCGTTCCCCTCGGGCAGCGATCCCGCATACCGAGGACGGGGCACGCCGAGCGCGGCGAACCGCGCATTGATCGTTGCGTTGACTTCGTCCGTCAGCCCATTCGCCGCGATGTACCGCTCGCACTGCTGATCGATCGCCGCATTCATGAAGAACGCGGTGAGCATCGGCGCCGGCCCGTTGATCGTCATCGAGACCGACGTCTTTGGGTCCGCGAGATCGAATCCGGAATACAGCTTCTTCGCATCGTCGAGACAGCACACCGAGACGCCAGAGTTGCCGATCTTGCCGTAGATGTCCGGACGGATGGCCGGGTCGTTGCCGTACAGGGTCACGGAGTCGAATGCCGTCGACAGCCGCCGCGCCGGAAGCCCCGCCGACACGTAGTGGAAGCGCCGGTTCGTCCGCTCCGGTGCGCCCTCGCCCGCGAACATCCGCGTCGGATCTTCCCCCTCTCGCTTGAACGGGAAGACACCCGCGGTATACGGGAACGAGCCGGGCACGTTCTCCTGCAATGTCCATCGCAGGATGTCGCCCCAGCCGCGATACGCCGGCAACACCACTTTCGGCACGTCGAGATGCGACAGCGTCTCACTCGTGAGCGGCACGTGGATGGACTTCCCGCGCACCTGATAGACGTAATCCGAGCCCTCGTAGCTCTCGCGGGTCTTCCCCCACCCGTCGAGCACCGCGCGGTTCTCGCCGTTCAGTTGCCGCTCCAGCTCCTCGCGCTTGGCCGGGAGCACGCCCGCGTCGCCGCCCACGAGCCGCTCCGCCTCCATCACCGACTGCAGCCGCTGCGCCACCGTGCTCTGCTCCGCCACCCACGCGTTGTAGCGGCGGATCGTGTCGGTGATCTCCGAGAGATACCGCTGCCGGTCCGGCGGGATGATATGGATCTTCTCGGACTCCTCGGCGCTCGCCGTGGCCGTGCTGGCGAAGGGGATGCCGCTCTTTTCGGAGATTCGGTCGATCAGCGCCCGGTACAGCCGCGTCGTCCCGGGGTCGTTGAATTGCGACGCGATTGTCGCGATCACCGGCATCTCGTCCACCGGCCGCGAGAATTGCTTGTGGTTCCGCTGGTACTGCTTGCGCACATCCCGCAGCGCGTCCAGCGCGCCCCGCTTGTCGAACTTGTTGAGCGCCACCACGTCCGCGAAGTCGAGCATGTCGATCTTCTCGAGCTGCGTCGGCGCGCCGAAGTCCGGTGTCATCACGTACAGCGAGACGTCGGAATGATCGACGATCTCGGTATCCGACTGCCCGATGCCGGAGGTCTCGAGGATCACGAGGTCGAAGCCCGCGACCTTGAGGATCGACGACGCGTCCCGTACGTGCCCCGACAACGCGAGGTTCGCCTGCCGCGTCGCCAGCGACCGCATGTACACGCGTGGATCGTTGATCGAGTTCATGCGGATCCGGTCGCCCAGGAGCGCGCCACCGGTCTTCCGCTTGGTCGGATCCACGGAGATGATCCCGATCGTGCGGCCCGGCTGGTCGATCAGGAACCGCCGCACCAACTCGTCGACGATCGACGATTTCCCGGCTCCGCCCGTGCCCGTGATCCCCAGCACCGGGACTGTTGTACGCGCCGCCTCCGCGCGGATCCCATCCAGGAGCGCCGCATGCTCCTCACGCCAATTCTCGGCCGCCGAGATGAGCCGCGCGATCGAGCCGGCGTCGCGACGCTTGGCGCCCTCCAGCTCCGCCTGTCCCGCGTCGCGGCCGATGGGACGATCGCTCCGCCGCAGCAGGTCGTTGATCATCCCCTGCAATCCCATCGCTCGGCCATCGTCCGGCGTGTACACGTGCTCGATCCCGTACGCGTGCAGGTCGGCAATCTCCTGCGGGAGGATCACCCCGCCGCCACCGGCGAAGATCCGGATCGCCTCGCGGCCAGCCGCTTTCAGCCGGTCGTGCATGAACTTGAGGTACTCGACATGACCACCCTGGTACGAGGTCATGGCGATCGCGTTGGCGTCTTCCTGGATCGCGCAGTTCACCACCTCGTCCACCGACCGGTCATGGCCCAGGTGGATCACCTCGGCGCCACTCGCCTGCAGGATCCGCCGCATAACGTTGATCGCCGCGTCATGCCCGTCGAACAGCGCCGCCGCCGTGACGATGCGGATCTTGTTCCGCCCCGTATACGCCTCGGCCGCGCGCGGGTCAGCCGCCGTGATCGGGCTGGCCTGGCGCCGGGCCGGAGCCTGGGCTGGGGGGACGACGGTGGCTTGTGCCATGGGTCTACCTCACCTCTCGAGAGCGACCCCTAAAGTTACAATGGGATGACGACGAAGGGTGCCCGATAGCCCGGGAAACCGCCCCGGATGCTGGGACGCCCCGAATCGGCGTCCCAACTCCAGCGCGGCTATCCCGCTTCCCCGCTCAGTCGTCTCTCCTATGTCAGGGAGGCGACGTGGAGAAGATCATCACTGGGATCGCCGGGACGATCACCGGCAGCATCGGCTGGTGGCTCGCGAGCAGCTTCGGCATCATGACCGCGTTCATCGTCAGCACCATCGCGACCGGATTCGGCGCGTATTACGGACGCAAGTTCGCTCGCGAGATCCTGCCCTAGCGCGATCCGCTAACAGAGATGGACCGCCATCGCCTTGAACGAGGCATAGACGGTCATCCCCGCCGCTAGCCCGAGATCCCGCACCGACCGCGTCGTGAGCGCCGAGACGAGCGGCGTCCCCCCCACGTCGATGGTCACCCGCACCAGTGCGCCCGACGCCGCGATCTCAACGATCCGGCCCCGGTACGCGTTCCGCGCCGACGATTCCATCTCCGCCAGCGACACCACCACCTCCTCGGCCCGGATCACCGCGTGCGCGGGACCCGGCACCGCATCCCCCACGGCGATCATCGAGAACCCGCCCGGCACCGTCCGGAACTCGAATGCGCGATGCGCGGCCGCTTCGGCATCACCCGGATCCACCTGCCCCGCGTCCACTGTCCGTAGCTCTCCCGTATAGATGTTCTCCGCCCCGAGAAACTCGGCAACATACGGCGACGCCGGATGCCGGAAGACATCCTCGGGCGACCCGGCCTGTAACAGCCGTCCGCCGTCGAGCAGGATCGCTACATCGCCGAGCAGGCCCGCCTCCGCGAAGTCGTGCGTCACTTGCAGCACGGTACACCCGGTCTCGCGGTGCACCGCGCGCAGCTCCCGCCGCACACTCGCACGCCGGCGCGGGTCGAGCGCGCTGAATGGCTCGTCCAGGAGCAGCACCGACGGCCGCCGCGCCAACGCCCGGGCGAGGGCGACAATCTGCCGCTCGCCGCCGCTGAGAGACCTGACGTCCCGGTGCCAGAGGTCCGAGGCGCCAAACCGTCGGGTCAAATCGCGGCCGATCGCGACGTCGCTTGCCCCGTAGGCGATGTTCGCCTCGACCGACAGATGCGGAAACAGGTAGCCGAGCTGGTACACAAGCCCCACGTTCCGCGCCTCGGGCGCCACCGCCGTCACATCGCGGCCACCGAGGACGACCCGCCCGCCGGTGATCGGCACGATGCCACCGATCGCTTCGAGCAATGTCGTCTTGCCCGCGCCCGCGGGGCCGATCACGATGCCGTATCCGCCGTCCGGCACCTCGAACGTGATGTCCGCGAGCCGGAACGATCCGGCCCGCGCGGTGAGCCCGGTGGCAGCGATCATAGGCCGGACACGCTCCGGTCGTAGCGCAGTGTCCGCAACGCGATCAGCGGAATGACCGCAAAGATCACGAGCACCGCCGCCACCGGCAGCGCCGCGCCCAACCCATAGCTCGTGAACCGGTCGTAACTCAGCACGCTCGCGACTTTGGGGTTGTACGTGAGAATCACGATCGCGCCAAACTCACTGATCGCCCGTGCCCACATCACGACGGCCGCCGCCACCAGCCCACGCCGCGCCAGCGGCAGCGTCACCCGCCGAAAAGCTCGCCACGCGGGATCGCCGAGGGTGCGCGCGACAGCCTCGTATCGCGGGTCGACTCGGGCAAACGCTTCCCGCGCCGCGCTCAGATACAACGGCGCCGCCACGAACAGCATTGCGCACACGATCCCGGTGACCGATCCGGTCAGCCGAAGACCAAGTGCCATCAGCGCCGATCCGGCGGGACTCCGCCGTCCGAGCGCCAGCAGCAGCGCGATGCCCGCCACGGGATGAGGGATCACGATCGGCAGATCGAGGATGGCCGCGAGGATGCCCCTCCCCCGAAATGCCCGCCTCGCCAGCAGATATGCGAGCGGAGTCCCGCCCAGCACGCCAAGCAGCGTGGCGCCCGTCGCGGTGACGGCTGTGAGCACCAGCGCATCCCGCAACTCGGCGTCATGCCCAAGCTGGGCGAGCCCGGACGCGCCGCCGGCTGCCACCAGCTGGCCGACGGGGACGGTGAGGAACAACAGCAGCGCAGACGCCGCGAGCGCCGTAACGACGCTCGCGACCCGGTACCCCATTCGCCTACCCACCGGCGGGTCCCCGCGCCCGCGACCTCAACGCGCCCTGCAACGCAATGGCATCGCGGATATTATGGCCTCACCCGGCCCGCCGTTCCAACAGGCGAGTGGCGAGTGTGGCGGGGGGAGACTGTGGCCGCCACACCACAACACCCGCGCGACAATCCCGCCCGGTGTTCTGGCGGGGTAGATTTCCGCGGCACGAAACAGGCACAGCAACGGCAGGAAGCAGGCGCGGACGGCATCCTGGGTGCTGACACCGTGGGCTGCCGATCACGCAGCCTCACGCCCCGGGAGTCATGGCCGCCGCACTCGAGCTGTCTCACGTCACGAAGCGATTCGATGGTCACGTAGCCGTCCGCGACTTGTCTCTGACAGTCCCCGCCGGCGTGGTCTACGGCCTCCTCGGCCCCAACGGCGCCGGGAAGACCACCACAATCCGGATGCTCCTCAACGTGATCGAACCCGACGAGGGCGAGATCCGCATACTTGGCGCATCAAACCGGACACCGAACATCATCGATCGCGTCGGCTACCTGCCAGAGGAGCGCGGCCTCTATAAGAAGATGCAGGTCAAGCGAGTGCTGCGATTCCTTGCGGAGCTCAAAGGCATCCCGGGCAAGGAAGCGGACAAGCGCATCCAGGAGTGGCTCGAACGGTTTGGCCTCATTACGGCGGAGCGGAACTGGGGTGACGCGAAGGTCGATGAGCTGTCCCGCGGCATGCAGCAGAAGGTCCAGTTCATCGGGACGCTGATCCATGACCCCGAGCTCGTGCTGCTCGACGAGCCGTTCAGCGGTCTCGATCCGATCAATGCGCAGGCGCTCAAGGACACCGTGCTCGATCTTCGGAAGCGCGGCCGCACGGTCATTTTCAGTACGCATCTGATGGACAACGCTGAGCGTCTGTGCGACGCGGTGTGCATCATTGCGAACGGCCAGAAGGTGCTCGACGGCGAGGTGACGGCGGTGCGCGATGCGCATAGCGGACGGTCCGTCGCGCTGGGGTTCCTCACGCACCCATCGCAAGCCGTCGTCGATGTGCTCCGCGACACGACGCTCGTGCTCCGCGCTGACGATTCGAACCGGTCCGCCGAAGTGGAATTGGCCCAGGGCGCGGACCCTCAGATACTGCTACGCCGGCTAGTCGAGGCGGGCGCGCAGCTCGAGCGTTTCGAGCTGGTCCGGTCATCATTGCACCAGATCTTCCTCGAGACCGTGGGAGCCAACGGCGTGGAAGCAGGAGTCATCGGCGATGAGTAGACGCCCCGCGGGGCCCATGCAGAAGTTCTGGGCGGTCTTCCGCCGCGAATACCTCGAGCGGATCCAGTCCCGCTGGTACATCTTCGCCACGGTCGCGGGCCCCGTGTTCTTCGGGTCGGTGATCACGGCGCCGCAGATTTTCACGCGCAAGGCGCACCCGTCGGCCGATGTGTCGCACATCATCATCCTCGATGCCACCCGCACGGACCTCGGCACCCGCATCGCCAAGGCGCTCCAGGGCGGCCCGCAGAGCGACTCCCTGCCGACCGCACTGCGACCCGAGGTGCGGTCCGTACTGCCGGCGGCCATCAAGTCGGCTCAGGACGCCGCCACCGCGGAGATTGTGAGTCACGGGTGGATCGGCTATCTCGTCATCGACAGCGCCGCGATGGCGGGCGCCGACGTGTATTACGCCGGCCGCAACGGGTCGAGCGTCCAGGACATCAACCGCCTGACGGCGGCCGTACGGCGCAGCATTCTCGCCCAACGTCTGGAGGCCGTGGGGCTCGATCCGGCCCGGATCCGCGCGCTCACCGACGTGCGGGTTGAGATCAATGCCGACCGGATCACAGACGCGGGACGGGGAGGGTCAGCCGAGCTCAGTACCATCTTCGCGTACCTGGTGGCATTCACGCTGTATACAATGATCGTGCTGTACGGAAACGTGATTCTTCGCGCCGTGGTCGATGAGAAATCGAACCGGGTCGCCGAGGTGGTGGTGGCCAGCGTCTCACCCGACACGCTGCTGGCAGGCAAGGTGTTCGGGGTCAGCAGCGTCGCCGTGACGCAGGTGCTGCTGTGGGTCGTGATGTCGGGGATCGTCTACAAGACGCGTGGGCCGTTACTGCATCTCTTTAATCTCGAGATTCCGGCGATTCCGTTCCCCTCGATCACCGCGATGTCGCTGCTGGCCCTCGTGGCGTTCTGGGTCCTGGGCTTCCTCTGCTACGCCGCCCTGTTCGCCGGGATGGGCGCCATTGTCACGAACCAGGAAGACGCGACACAGGCCGCGCTGCCGGTCACCATGCTCGTCGTGCTGGCCGTCGTGCTCGTGGTCCCCACTCTCCTCGATCCGAACAGCACCATCGCACGCCTGTCGTCATGGTTCCCGTTCACGGCGCCGATCATCATGCCGGTTCGCATGAGCGTCACGCAGGTATCCACGTTTGAGGTGGCCGCGACGCTCGTGGGCGTCGCGGTGGCCTGCTGGGGATCCACGTGGATCGCTGCCCGGCTCTACCGCGTCGGCCTCCTCATGTACGGCAAGCGCCCAAGCCTCCGGGAGCTGGGCCGCTGGATCAGCCAGGCGTCCTGATCACCGCTGCACGAACCCATCCGCGCTCCACTGCTCCGACCCCACCCCGTTGTGCACAAAAAACAGCCCGCCGGGATCGTATGTCTTCTTGACGCCGGCGAGCCGCGCATGGTTGCTCCCCCAGTAGGCACGCTGCCACCCGTTTTCGAAATAATTGCTCTCTGAGACGTAGGCCCCGCCGTCCGGCGCGACGGACCGAAGTTCGTTCATCGCTCGATGCACGTGATGCGCGGCGTCTCGCCCCTTCGCCACATCCGGCTCATGACCGCGAATTCCGGGATACGCCGACCCTTGGCCGTCGGCGATGATCGCGAGCGCGAACGCCCCGCACACCGCGGGATTCATGGCCGTGTTTCGAGTTGCTTCGATCGCACTGGCAGCGCCGCCCGCGAGCCCTTTGTTGAAATGAAGCTCGACCTGGCTGTGGCGCGACGCGGCGAACAGTGCGTTGGCCAGTTTCTCCTGTGAGTCATCGCCGAGCAGCGTCGCGGGCAACCAGGTTGACTCGAACCCCCATATCACCCAGCCTGCTTGGCCGCCGTCCCCATGCCACCAGACGTTGCCCGGGTTGGCTCCCGGACGAGGGTCGGCCATGAATGCGTCACGATGGTGCTCTTTGCTCCACCCGGGGTCCCACCAATGGCGCAGCGGCATGCTGCCGATCCTTGGTCCGGACTCCATGGTGTACTGACCGGGTGATCCCGCCACCCAGTCGAGAAACGGTTTCCAGACGCGGCGCGATTCCTCGGTCTCCAATCCGAGATGCACCATGCTGATCTCGAGCCGGTTGTCGGGCGAAACATGTGCCTGCTCGCCCCAATGTTCGTTGAAGAGCGATTCCCGGTAGAAGGCCACGAAGCGCCGGATCAACCGGCGATACGCGTCGTCGGAATGTCGCGGTGACGGAGAATTCGGCCCCGCCGCCGAACTCCGGGAGGTCGTGAACACGCAAGGTCACTCGGCTGACGACGCCGAATGTGCCACCGCCTCCGCCCTTCAGTGCCCAGAAAAGCTCCGGATCTCTGCAGGCGTTCACGACGCGGATCTTGCCATCGGCCGTGACGACTTCGGCTTCGAGCAAGCTGGATGCGGCCGTGCCGAAGTGCTTGGAGAAGCTGCCGAATCCGCCGCTCTGAATCAGTCCGGCAACACCCACCGTGGTGCAACCGCCACCCTGCACGTACCCGCCGTTCTGGGTCGTGACGAAATCATACGCTTGCTCCCACACGGCCCCGGAGCCGGCGTTCACCACGCGCTGGGGCGCGGTCCTGCAGCCCCGCGGGACGAAATCGCTCTGCATGCTGACGTCGTGCATGTGGCGGGTCCATACGAGCAGCGAGTCGGCCGCATTGGAGGTACCCTGATAGCTGTGGGCGCCCCCCTTCACGACCAAACGCAAGTTGTTCTCGCGAGCGAACGTCACCGTAGCGGCGATGTCCTCGGCGTTTCGCGCCGCAACCGCGTACACACTGGGCTTCGTCACCCACGCATCGACCCACCCCAGGGTTTGCGTCAATCCCGGCGTGTCGCCGATGTAATACGGATTCTTGAGGTTGGCCGAGAGCGCTTTGCACTCGGCGCCATCCGGTGCGCCGACACACGCGGTGATCGGGAAGTCGACGGGAAAGAGGTTCCCCCCGACCGCATCCCGGAGCCGCCGCCAGGACTCCGTGGACGGCCACCCGGGATCCAGCGGGCGCACTCGGCGTATTCCGGACGGCGTCCACACGTGGCGCGGCACCAACGCCAGGAACGATGCCGCAGCTGATGATTTCACGAACGATCGTCGATTCATGCTCCTTTGCTCCTCAAATCGTGGCGACGGGCCATCTCGTCCTGCTACCTGCGGCGCAATCCGCACGAGTGGCTAACGCCGCGGAGCACTCACGAGGGTACTCGGCCGAACATAAGGCGCCGCTGGCATATCCCGCAGTGAATCGGGACGACCGGGTCGCTCGCGGGACCAGCGGGATATGGCGAGGACGAACGCGTCAGCCGCTAGGCCTGAATTCCTGCTCCGCGGCCGCCCGGTATCGCCGGCTTCAGGTGAGTTCCGCCCCGTCGTGCATCACGACCCGGAAATCGCCGTGTGACCACTCGTGCATCCCGATTCCTTCGAGCGCCCGGCGAATGAGCGTACCGGGAACGCCACGGGTGATGTCGTCGAGATAGAAGGAGAAAGACCGCAGCAACCCGGCCAGCGTGAACAGCACGGTCATGCCTCCGACGTTACACCGCGCCCCACCTCACCGCCACGGTGGCACGATGCCGATGGCCGGGCACGCACGTCAGAAGGCGGTGTGCAACCGCAGCCCGAAGATCGAAACGGGCCCGCGGTCGGCATTGTAGCCGGGGTCCGCGACGAATTGATAGTCGAAGCTGAGCGTCGCCCATTTGGTGAACGCAAACGCGTAATAGCCCTCAGACACTGCCTCGGGGTGGTAGTCCAGGCGGCCGTCACCGATCAGGATTCCGAGGCCGCCCGCCGCGAAATAGTCTCGCGCCACGGATGACAAGCCGCCGATCGCGCCGCTCACCCCGATCGCATCCCCCGCCCTGCCCCAGAGGCGCCCCTGAAGGACGCCGCCCAACGACCAACTCTCGCTGCAGTCCGTCCCCCCAAGGATCTCGTCGCGCCCGGGACTCCAGCTCGCGCGCGAGAACACACCGATATCGCCGGTGATGGCCTGCTGCGCGTTGAGCACGACACCGGGATTCGTCCGCACCGTACGCGTCATCGCGATGTCCGGATATCCGGGTGATGTCGCAGGAAGTGCGAGTGCGGCGGCGTAGGATCCCATCGTCCCGTGATTCACCCAGCCGAACGCGCGAAGCGCACCCGGCTGCTCGCCGAGCGCGTAGCGCCACTCTCCCTCCGCGACGTATTCACCGCGCTCCGGAATGTGCATGTCGAACGAGTTGGTGCTCGAGACCGTTGGCAGGAGGAAGTACCCCGCCCGGACCGCCCACGTCTTCTGGTTCAATTCGGCGAGCATCCCCCAGGTCCAACTGAGTTGGTCCATTGTCCAGTCGTAGGCCCCCGCGCCATAGATATTCCAGTTGAGGAAGTTCGTGCGCGGATCGTTCGCGAAGCGGTTGTTGTCGAAGTAATCCGTAACGGCGAGCCGCCCGGCGACCAGCGTCACGCGCGAATGTCACGCGCCTCGGCCAGTTGGTTCGGACCATCGGAAACGCTCTCGCGTTCGCCACCGAGTCCGAACGTCTGCTCGAGAAACAGCCGGTCGGGGACGAAGCGCGGGAGCGGGAAGCTGGCCTTCTGCGCCTCTCCGTTCGGGAAAGCCGCCACTCCATGGGTGTCGTTCAGACCAAATCCCTGGTCAACCTCCGGGTTGAAATACGCGGCGGCGCCGGCCCAGAGGCGAAGACCCACGAATGCCGTCGCGCTCACGGTATTCTTGGCCTGGCTCGCGCCCGTGAGACTGTTCGCGCCTTCGTACGGCGAGCGAAAACGGGAATACCCCTGCTCAACGACTGTTGCCTGGCCGTGGACTGTCCATCGCGCGACCCCTGGGGCAACCGGAGGCGGGTGATCCACCGTGGCGCGCACATGGCGAAACGGAAAGGTTCGAGTAAGACCAATGCGTATGCCGTTGAGGTTCGCGCCCGAACTGACGCCTGCCCCACCGGGAAACGTGACGGCCGACGTATTCAAGCGCGTGTACAGGTATTCCACGCTGGCCTTCCAGTCAGAGGTGATGGCGAGCGAGGTCCCCGCTCCCATCACCCATCCCCCCTGCCAGCGCAGCACGCGCCCCGGAGCGGCGCCTGAAACCGCGGCGTCGTCCGTGACGTGCGTCTCAGCCAGCGCCAGCCCTCCCGTCCCGTAGATCGCCCATCCCCGTTTGGCGTACCCCAACCTGGCACGCGCAGACGGAATGAGGTCGATCTTCTCGCTCATATCGATCGCATGCACCAGGGACGGCGAGGCGACGGCGCCATCCTCGTAGAAATACGGAAACGACACGTCGGCCTCGACGCCAAGCAGCAGGCGCGGTGCGGTGACGTAGTCGTAGCCGGCATGCAGTCCACCATCGGTTCGGCCGAACGGGCCCCTGACGCCAGTCAGATTCTGTGGCTCGGCGACTCGGGTTACTTCACCCTGGCTATAACCGACGTGCGCACCGACATCCCACGCGCTCCAGCCCTGATCGGATTGTGCCGTCGCCGGAGCTTGGGCGATTGCTGCGGTCGTAGAGAGCGCGCCAACTCCTGCGACGCCGGCGGCGCGGGACAGCCTCCGGACCCACGCGGCGCCCCACCGGGTATCGCCCGCACGCCAACGGCGAGCACGAGCAAGATCCAAGCTGAGGATATGGACTCCCAATATCGGTTTTTCGTATTACGATACTCCATATATTAGGCTACCCTAAATCCACCCGCAAGCCATGGTCTCCGATGACCCCTGAGGATCGGGTTGCGCCGGTGTCTAGCCGATCAACTCGTCGCCGGCGGCCAAGCGGCGGCCTGGCTCCGGCTCACACCGGCTTCGTCATCACGATGCGGTCAACCTCGTGCCCGGACTCATCGATCTGCCGAAGCTGCAACCGCGTCCCATCGACGTCGATCACCGTGAAGGAGTGGACGTCGGTGATCATCCGCGCGGTATAGGCCGCGTGGTCATCCTCTTCGTGGAGCCACCGCGCTGGATCGGTCGTGAAGCCAGGGTCGTACAGCTCTTTCCCGCCCGCACCGGTCGTGATGTAGATGATGCCGCGAGGGACGGTGTTCTTCACCCCGTCGAAGTCACGGTCGATCGTGAATGCCCCCGGCACCAGCCGGTCGGACTTTCCACGCGCGGCGGCGTGTCCCGGCCCCGCCGGCACGAAGGTGAACGGGCGCGTGCGCTGGTAGACGTGCTCGTGCCCGGAGAGGACGAGATCGGTGCCGTGTTGCTCGAACAGCGGGGTGAGCACCCGCATCTGCTGGTTCTTGTAGTGCTTGTCCCCCGCGTTGAACGCCGGATGGTGGTACACGACGATCTTCCACTGCGCGTCGGTCCCGGCCAGGTCCCGCGCGATGTAATCGTGCCACCCGGCATCCGTGGGATCGACGTACACGTTCGAGTCGAGGCAGAGGAAATGCACGTCGCCATAGTCGAACGAGTAGTTGCCCATCCGCGGAAAGCGCGGGCCTGCACACTCGCGGAATTTCGCGAACGCGGCCGCCCCGTCGCCCGCCGCGATCACCGGGGTCGGCTGCGGCGGTGCCTCGGGTCCGGTGAGCGGGAGATACATGCTGCTGTAATAGGCGAGGGCGTCAGGCGACTTGTCGAAATCCGCCGCCGGCTGGCCGTTCGCATCAGCCGTGTGGACGTCGTGGTTCCCGAGCACCGTGTAGAACGGCACCGATCGCAGCAGTGGCGCACCCGTGCGCGGTCCGCCGACGTCCGCGTTGTAGATGGGGAAGAAGTACTTGGCGTATTCGGTGTCCAGGCCGCCCTCGTACACGTTGTCGCCCGTATTCATCACGAAGTCCGGACGCATTCTGATGCGCGTACCACGCGATGGCCCGCTGTCCGGGATCGCCGAATGCGTTGTCGCCGAACGAGACGAAGCGGGTGGCCGCCCCGCGCGGGCGGCGCGTGGTCAGGAAACCCTCGACGACCGACCGCCCCGACTCCCGGACCCGGTAGTGATACCGTGTCGCTAGCGCGAGCCCGGTGATCGTCGCCGAATAGTTCCGCCGCCCGCCACCCGACGGTCCACCGCCGGCATCGCGCGCCGCCATCGCGACGGTCGCCTGTTGCCCGTACGAGACGGACGGGCCGTACTCGATCGCGAAATCCGCGGCGCGATCCTCGGTCTGCCACGCCACCACCAGCGACTCCTGGCCCGGCACCAGCACGCCCGCCGGTCCCGGTTGGATGTACGGGAGCGCCGTGAAAAGGAGCGGCCGCTGGTGCTGCTCTCGCGGACGCGCGAACGAGGCCGGAAGCGCGAACGGGAATCGGCGCCAGCCAGTCGGCACCAGTGCGAGGAATGTCACGCCGCCCGCCGCGCGGGTCGCCGCGCGCAGCAGCTCGCGCCGGCTGATGTCCCCTCTCATGGGTCCCCGCTCATTGTCCGCTGTCATGCGCAACAAAATGGGTCACGCGCCGGACGCGCGTCGCACTGGCGCGTACGCGTTACCCGAGTGTTACCGCCGGCCTGTCTCCACTGCGCGCGCTAGGTCGTCACCAGCTTCGGTGCGGGACGCGGACGGTCGCCCCGCAACGCCAGCACCAGTGTTGGCACGACGAACAAGGTGATCGGCGTCGACAGCGCGAGTCCCCCGATCACTGCCAGAGCCAGCGGCCGCTGCAGCTCACTCCCCGCCCCCACGCCAAGCGCCAGCGGCAGCAGTCCGAATAAGGTGCAGAGTGTGGTCATGAGAATCGGGCGGAGCCGGATGCGCGCCGCTTCGCGGATCGCGTCCTCCAGTTGCACGTCGCCCCCCCCCATCCGCAGATGTGCGAAATCCAGCAGGATGATCCCGTTCTTGACGATGAGACCGACCAGCAGGATGAGCCCCATGATCGATGACACGTTGAGCGGGGTCCTGGTGATCAGGAGCAGCGCAATCGCCCCGGCGAACGACACCGGCGCCACCAGGACCACCACCAGCGGCTCGACGAACGATTCAAACTGCACGACCATCACGGCCACGACGCTCACGGCCGCCAGCACGAGCACGATCAGGAGGGTCCGGAATGCCTCCTGCTGTCCGGCGTACTGTCCCCCGATCTCGATGCGGATCCCCGCGGGCGCGGGATGCGCCGCCAGCACCCGCAGCACGCCGTGCATGACATCCCCCAGCGATCGCTGATCCACGTCGGCGGTCACCGCGATCATCTGCTGCTGGTTTTCACGGGTCAGCTCCGCCCGCGAGTCGGCCATCCGAATGGTCGCCAGCGCGCCCAACGGGGTCGCTCGCCGCCCCTGCCCCATGATGGGCAGCGATTCGAGTCGCAATGGATCGTAGCGCACCGAATCCGGCGCCCGCACCCGGATCCCGATCGCCCGATCGTCCCGGCGGATCTCGCCCGCCGCCACTCCCAGCAACGATCCACTCACGTCCGCCCCCACCTGCTGTGGCGTCATGCCCGCTCGCGCCGCCTCGGCCGGGTCGATGCGCAGCAGTAGTTCCGGCGACGGATCGCTCACGCCAGCGTACAGATCGGCGATGCCCGGAACCCGCCGCAAATCGGGCGCGAGCACGGTCGCGTATTGCTCCAGTTGGTCGAGCCGCTCGCCAAACAGCTTGATCTCCACCGGCCGCGCCGCCCCGGCGAGATCGTTGATCACGTCGGACAGGATCTGCACGAACTCGATGTGCAACCGCGGCACCGACCGCTCCGCCTGCTCCCGCACGTCCGCCATCACGTCCTCGATCCCCCGCGAGCGCTCGCCGCGCGGCGACAGCCGCGCCACGATGTCCCCGACGTTCTGCTGGGTCGCGAACAGCCCCAGCTCCGCTCCGGTGCGGCGCGACGTACTCACGATCTCCGGGGTCCGAGCCAGGATCCGCTCGATCACGTGCACCTGCCGGTCTGTCTCGCCCAACGCCGTCCCGCCCGGACTGATGTAGTCGAGCACGAACGCCCCCTCATCCATCTCCGGGAGAAACCCGGTCTCGGCAAACTGCAGCGCGATCCCGCCACAGACGACCAGCGCGACCGAGGCCCCCACGACCGCCCACGGGCGGTGCAGGACTCTGGCCAGCGCCCGGTCATACCACCGCGCCAGCGCCGCCGCGGCCATTCCCGCACGCGCGCTCATTCCGGGACCGGTTGGGATGTGCGGGAGCGGCGTGGATTCTCCGGCCAGATCGATGCCGCCGATCGCCGCGGCCTCGTGCGCCACCGAGCGCACGCCGATGAACCGGTCGGCCAGCAGCGGGATCACCGTCAGCGCCAATCCAAGGGACACGAGCACCGCGATGGTCAGCGTGACGGACAGCGCGATGAAGAATTGGCCCACCACTCCCTGGAGGAGACCCAGCGGCAGAAACACGACGACGGTGGTGATGGTCGACGAGCACACGGGCCAGATCAGCTCCTGCACGGCGTCTCGGATCGCGGTATGCCGGTCGCCTCCGAACGCGATGTGCCGCGCAATGTTCTCGGTGACCACGACGGCGTCGTCGATGACGAGTCCGATGGCGATCGCCAGTGCGCCCAGCGTCATGAGGTTGAACGTCTGGCCCACCAGCCACATCGCGAAGACCGTGATCGCCAGTGTCAACGGAATCGACGCCGCGCTCACCGCGGTCATCGCCCCGTCACGCAGAAACAGCAGCAGCACCACGGCGGCAAGCACTGCGCCGATGAGCATGGCGTCACGCACGGACGCCACCGCGTCCCGCACCAGCGCCGCCTGGTCGTAGACGGCTTCGAGCCGCACCCCAGGTGGCAAGGTCCGTGAGATCGCCCGCATGACGCCGGCCACGCTGTCCGCGATGGCGACCGTGCTGGCGCCGAGTTGCCGCGTGATGTTGATCTGCGCCGCGGCCGGCCATCGCCGGCGACAATGTGGGTGTGGTCTTCGGTGCCGGTGGCGACGGTCCCCAGATCCCGGACTCTGACGCCGGGCCCCGCCGCCGTCGTGACGACGATGTTGCCGATGTCCTCGGTCGTGTGTGCTTCCTGGTCCGTGACGACCAGCAGCTGGCGGTAGTTCTGCTCCAGCCGCCCCACCGCATCCACCGACGTGGCCTGCCGGATCGCCGCTGCCACGTCGTCGTACGACAGCCCCTGCGCCGCCAGTCTCGCCGGATCGCAGACCACTTCGATCTCACGAACGTCGGTCCCTTCAATGTCCACCCGCCCGACGCCAGGGATGCGCGAGATCACCGGCCGCACCTGATAACGCGCGATGTCGTACAGGGTGGCCGCATCTCCGCCCTCGAGATTGTAGGACAGAATCGGGAACAGCGACGGCGTCAGTCGCTCCGCCTCGATGTCGAGCCCCGCGGGGAGATCGCCGCGGACTTCGTTGATACGCGCCTGGACGAGTTGCAGCGCGTACAGCATGTCGGTGCGCGGCGTGAAGGTCACGGTGATTTCGCTCGCGCCACGGATCGACCGCGAATGCACGCGCGTCACCCCGGGCACGACACTCACAGCCTCCTCGATCGGCCTCGTCACGCTGAACACCACCTGCCGGGTGCCCAGCGATGATCCGCGCGCGACGATGGTAATGCGGGAGAAATAGAGCTCGGGATAGATCGCCGACGGCAGCCGCAGGCCCGCGGCGACGCCCCCCGCGGTCAGGAGCGCAATGACCAGAGAGACGAACCGCCGGTGCGCGCTCAGGTGGTCGAACAGGCTCACGGGACTGGCACCACCTTCGCGCGATCGTCCACGCCGTACGCGCCATTGGTCACCACCATCTCGCCCGGCTTGAGCCCGTCGAGGATCTCCGCCACCGCCTCGGTGCGCCCCCCCACCACCACGGCGCGGGCGTGCGCGACGCCGTCCGCGCCGACCACGAAGACTTTGAGTCCATCACCATCCGGCACCAGTGCCTGCACCGGCACCGTCGCCGCCTCGTGTCGAACGCCCGCGTCGATGCGGCCGAAGATGGTCTCGCCGATCCGCAGCGCCCGCACGGGATGCGTGAGCCGCGCCCGCATCGCGACGGTGCGGGTCGTGGTGTCGAGCGCCGCCCCGATGGTGCTCACCACCGCCTGGCCAAGCGCGTCCCCAAGCGCGTCCCCGTGAGCGCCGCTTGGCCCACTCTGGCTGCTCGCCAGCGCGACGGCTGCACCAGTGTGCACCCGCGCGGCCTCCGCCGGTGAGAGGCTGAAGACGAGGTCCAGCGCGTCCGGGTCCGCCACGCTCACCACGGGCTGGCCAGGGTCCGCGGTCGCGCCCAACACGGCGGCCAGCCGGGTCACGACGCCACTGAACGGCGCGCGCAAGGTCGCGAGCTCCTGCGCCCGCCGCGCGGCGACGTCAGCGCTCGTGGCGCTCGCCAGGTCACTGGCCGCCTGATCGACGTCTTTCCGGGCCGCGATCCCCGCCGCGGCGAGGCGCTGCGCCCGGTCGTATGCGTGCTGCGCCGTCGTCAGCGCCGCATCTGCGCTCGCCGCCGCGGCGTCGAATGGCGGCCGCTCGAACTCGACCAGCGGCGCACCCGCTCTGACGCGATCCCCCGCCGCCACGTAAATGCGCGACACGCGCGCCGGTGCGCCCGGCGCCAACTCGGCATAGTGCCCCGGCCGCGGCGCCACCACGCCGATCGCGGTCACCGTCTCGCTGAACGGCTGCTGCACCACCGCCGCGGTGTGCGCCCCCACCACCGGAGGAATCGCCGCCGCGGCGTCATCGTCCGCGCCAGCATCGGTTTTGCCCTTGTCCGCCGCACCAGTATCGGCATCCGGGTGCGCCGCCGTCGTGTCGCCCGCGGCAGGCGCCGCGCTCTTGGCCTTGCACCCAGCACTGAGCGCCATCGTGACCGCGATGACTAACCGTACCATTCCAACGCGTGCCGAGTGCACGCCGGTCATGGCGCCACCGCCGTCATCCCCGCCAGCCGCGCCGTCGCCACCGCGGTGTTCGCGGCCGCCAGGTCGTCCAGATACTGCCCCCGCGCGTCACGCGCGCTGCGCTGCGCCTCGATCACGCTCGCCAGCCCGCTCGCCCCCTCGGCAAACGCCACGAGCGAGCGCGCCGCAACCCGGTCCGCGGCATCGAGCATCGCGCTATCGCGCCGCGCCCGCGTCAACGCCGCCGACAGCTCCCGCGCCGCCCGCGCGATCTCGGCCGCCGACTCGCGGCGCACCGATTCCAACTCGAGCCGCGCCCGGTCCCGGTTCGCCGTGGCCAGGGCGATCTCGCCATGATCGCGGTTGAAGAGTGGGATCGGCAAGGAGACTCCCACCGTTGGCATGAGGTACGGCTGCGACGGATCTCCACCCTCGAGTCCCGCCTGTATCGACGGCTGCGCCAGCACCGAGCGCCGCGCGAATGCGAGTGCGGACTCGTTGGACTCGGCCTCCGCCGCGGCCGCCGCCACCGGCAGCGGCTGCCCGGACGGCTCCGCATGCGGATCGGGACCGGCCACCCCGCTATCCGGCATCGCCAGCGAATCTGTCAACGTCACCTCGGCATGATCGGAAGGAAGCCCCAGCACCGACTGCAGGTCGAGCAGCGCGCCAATCGCCGCGATGGAGTCCGCCGCAGCGGCGTTCGCGGCCTGCCCGGCGTTGATCGTCGCCAGATCGACGTCGAGATCGCTCGCGTCCCCGGCCTCACGCCGCACGATCGCGAGCCGGCGGAGGCTGTCGGCGCCGATGGCGTTCCGCTGCGACAGCGCCGCATGCCCCGCCGCGGCCAACGCTCCGGTATACGCGGTATCGGCGTCGTACCGGACCAGTGACCGCTCGAAGGCGTACCGGTACGCGGCCGAGCGAAGCCCCAGCTCCGCGGCGCGTACTCTCGCCCCGCGCACCCACGGATAATCCACGGGCAAACTCAGCACGCCGTGGTACAGCGGAACCGCTCTCGAGTACGTCAGGTTGGCGGCCGGATTCGGGTAGCCGCGCGCCGCATCCAGTGCCGCATGCGCCGCCAGCGAATCCTCGCGCGCCAATGCGCCACGAAGCCCCTGCCGCTCCGCGGCGTCGATCGCCCCGGCGCGCGTGAGCGCCACCACCGCGCTCTGGGCCCGGACGGTCCCGCTGCTCGTCACCGGCGCCACCGCCATGATGCACACGCCGATCAGGGCGCGACCCGCGAGGCTCGGCCAGCTTAGTCCCGCTCGCATAATCCAAACGGTAGCGCCGGTAGCTGTCGCTACGATTACAGCGCAACGTCTGCAGCGCGTCGTCTACCGTGCACCGCGGCACGCCACCGCCGGTGGTCTTGTGGCTTTGTCACGATCCTGCACCGGGCCCGCCCCGCCTCACTTTGCACTGGCTTTGTAATCGTACGGTCAGTTTCGCGGACTACTTTCGTCCGGAAGCACGGTGCAGCGCAGGACCGCCTCACTAACCTCTGACTCGGGGACGTATGTCCGCTCATCTCCAGTTCCGGCCGGATGCGAGACACGGTCGCCGTGGCAGCGGCCGCGGCGGTCCTGGCAGCCGTGAGCATCGCCGGTGCCAGCATCACCGCGGAAGCACAGGGCGCGGGGTACACGGTCACGAAGCAGCTCCCGCTCCCCGGCGACGGGGGCTGGGACTATCTCGAGTTCGATCCGGCCTGCCACCGCCTGTTCATCACTCACGGCACACACGTCATTGTCGTGGACCCCAAAACTGGCGCCCTCCTCGGCGACATCCCGAACACACCGCACGTCCACGGCGTCGCGATCGCCCCCGACCTCGGACGGGTCTTCATCTCGGCCGCTGGCGACACTGCCATCCACATTGTCGATCTCAAAACGCTGCAGCCGATCGGCACCGCCAAAGCCGATCCCGATGATGATGCGATGCTCTACGACCCCAAGACGCACGACGCCGTCAGCCTGAATGGCGACGCCGGTACCGCCACGGTCGTGCAGGGCGCGACGGGCAAGGTCGTCGGAACCGTCACGCTCCCCGGCAAGCCGGAGTTCGGCGTCTCCGACGGCCAGGGCACCGTCTACGCGAATATCGAAGACAAAAGCATGCTCGTCGCGATCGACCTCGCATTGCTCAAGGTCGTGCGCCAATGGTCGCTCGCACCCTGCGAGAGTCCGTCCGGACTGGCGATCGACCCCCAGCACCACCGGCTCTTCAGCGGTTGCCACAACAAGGTCATGGCGATCTCTGATGGAATCGCCGGCAAGGTCATCACCACGGTGCCGATCGGAGGACGCGTCGATGCCAACCGCTTCGACGCCGGCACGGGCGACGCCTTCAGCTCCAATGGCGATGGCACGCTCACCGTGGTCCACGAGGACTCGCCCGACAAGTTCACCGGGTCGGGGACGGTGCAGACAGTCCTGGGCGCCCGCACCATGGCGCTCGATCCCAGCACGCACACGATCTACCTCGTGACCGCCAAGTTCGCGCCCGCACAGGGCAACGAACGCCCGAAGCCAATCCCAGGCAGCTTCACGCTGCTGGTAGTCGAGCGCTCGGCAAAATGATCGGCCGGCGGTAACCCGCATGGAGCGACGACGAGGTCTGGTCCGGGTCCGGGGCGCCGTGATCGGGCGCCAGACCTCGCCGCTCGCTACCGGTTACCGGTCCCGCTACTCGCTACTCGCTACTCGCTACTCGCTACTCGCTACGGGAAAGCGGATCGCCACGCGCGTCCCAGTCCCGGGCACGGAGGTGACGTCGATCGTCGCCCGATGCGCATCGGCGATCCACCGCGCGATCGAGAGTCCCAGCCCCGCGCCCTCGCCACGGGACCGGGCGTCCACCCCGCGGTAAAACCGGTCGAAGATGTACGGCAGCTCGGTAGCACTGATCCCCGCGCCCGTGTCTTCCACCGTCACCACCGCGCGCCCTTCGTCCGCCCCCACACGCAGCGACACCCGGCCGCCCCCCGGCGTGAACTTGATCGCGTTGTCGAGCACGATCACGACGAGTTGATGCAGCAGCACCGGGTCGGCATCCACCGGTGCCTCCTCGAACTCGGACACCGCGAGCTCCACACCCCGCCGCTCGGCCAGCACCCGCACGCCAGCCACCGCCTCCAGCACGACGTCGTCGAGATACAGCCGCCGCCGGGCGAGCGGCCGCTCGCCGGCGTCGGCCCGCGCCAGCATCAGCAGATCGTCGACGATCCCGCCCATGCGCTCCGACTCGGCACCGATCGCGGTCAGCGCCGCGACATACGCGGCCGGATCACGCTCGCGCTGCAGCGCCACGTCGGCGCGGCTCCGCAGCACCGCCACCGGTGTCCGCAGCTCATGCGCCGCATTGGCCATGAACCGCCGCATGTGCGCCAGCGTCCGGCCCATTGGCGCGGTCGCCTTCCCCGCCAGGAACCACCCGCCCACGGCCACCAGGAGGAGTGCCGCGGCGGCCGCGCCGGCGAATGCTCCAATGAGCGCGGCATATCGGTCTTCGAGCTCGACGCGATCCGCCACCGCCGCCGCCACGTAATGCTTGCCGCTCTTGAGTGTGAATCGCTCGGCATGCGCCTGGAGATTGCGCCGGACACCCGAGTCCTTCGCCTGCTTGAAATGGTCGTTTGCCACGCCACTGGCCGCCGCCTCGCGCGCGACCGCGACGACGTGCTCGTCGGCCTGCGGCGGCGTCAACGGGCGTCCAGCCGAATCGAAGAGGTAAAGTGCGCGGCCGGGAATCGTGAGCTCCTCGACGGCGTCTACCACCCCCCCGGTGGCCGACACGGCCTCCACTTCACGGATCTGCGCCGCCTGCGCGACTGCCCGGGCCGCTGCGTGCAACGACGCATCGAGATCGCTCGCCAGCTGCGCGGCGATCACGGAGAAGAGCGCGACGCCAAGCACCGCTAACACCACTGCGAACGTGCCGACGTACCACGCGGTCAGTTGCAGCCGGAGCCGGCGAAGCGCCCGCGCGCTGGCCGGCGCCGCGATCTCCCCTCGCGAAACGACCCCGCGGTCAAAGGCCAAAGCGGTACCCGGCCCCGCGCACGGTGTGGATCAGTTTCGGCTCGAACTCGTCGTCGATCTTGCGCCGCAACCGGCGGACGAGGACTTCCAGCACGTTGGTGAACGGATCGTGATTGTCATCCCACACGTGGGCCGCGATCGCCGCGCGGTCTGCGACCGCGCCTTCATGCTGGGCGAAGAACTCGAGCAGCGCGAACTCTCTCGCGGTGAGCGAGATCGCGCGACCCGCGCGGACCACGCGCCGCGCCGCGAGATCCACGTCGAGATCCGCGATCTGCACCCGCTCCGGCGCGATCGCCGGCCGCCGCCGGCCAAGGGCACGCACGCGCGCCAGCAGCTCGCGAAACGCGAATGGCTTGACCAGGTAGTCGTCGGCGCCCGCCTCCAGCCCGTGCACCCGGTCATCGACGGTATCACGCGCCGTCAGCATCAGAATCGGCGTCGCGATGCGGCGCGCCCGCAGCGCCGCGCAGAGCTCGAAGCCGTTGCCGTCCGGGAGGAGCACGTCGAGCACGATCACATTGTACGCGCCGAGCGCCGCCCGCTCGCGCCCCTTGGCCACCGTCCCGGCAACGACGGTCTCGATGTGATGCTCGCCGAAACCCTGAGCCAGGATTCCGGCGAGCTCCCGATCATCCTCGACGACGAGGACGCGCATGTCTTCGCTTCCGCCTCGCCGTCGTCCGCGTCCCGAAGTCTTACGCGGTCGCCTGCTCCGCGCCTTGCGCTGCGGCCTGTCCTGCGCCTTGTCCTGCGCCTTGTCCTGCGCTTTGTCCTGCGGGCTGGCAATACCGGTCGAACGCATCCGTCAGATCGCGCGCGATCTCGCTCGCCTGCCGCCCTTCGATCTGGAAGCGCTCGATCATGAAGACCACCCGGCCATCGCGCAGGAGCGCGATCTGCGGGGACGACGGCGCATACCCCGTGAAGTAGCTCCGGGCTTTTTGCGTCGCGTCCGTGTCCTGGCCCGCGAAGACGGTCGTGAGGTGGTCGGGCCGCACGCCATGGCTCAGCGCCTGCGCGACCGCCGGGCGGGCGTTCCGCGCGGCACACCCGCACACCGAGTTCACGACGACCAGCGTCGTGCCCGGCGTGCTCTTGATCGCATCATCGACGGCCGCCGCTGTCCGCAGCTCCGTGACCCCGAGGCGGGTCAATTCCTGGCGCATAGGCGCCACAAACCGTTCGTCATACATGGGTTCGCGTCACTCCGTTGAGATACAGGTCACGTCGTAACATATCCTCGTGGCTGCCCAGAGGTTCCTCGAACGGGTTCCTCGAAGGGGCTCCTCGACGGAGTTCCTCGAAACGCTACCCCGGCGCCCCATCTCCCAGGAGACGCCCTACAGCCCGCTCCGTTCCACGACGCCCAATGCCGCCGCCACGGCCTCGACGGTCGCGGGCAGTGGTGCCGCGTTGTCGTCCAGCGCTGGAGCGAACTGGGCGTCCTTGAGGCCGTGCCCGGTGCACACGCAGACGCACTCGCTGCTCGCCGGCGTCCGCCCTGCCGCCACGCTCACGCGCAGCGCCGCCAGTCCCGCCGCCGACGACGGCTCGCAGAAGATCCCCTCACGCCGGGCCAGCTCACGATACGCGTCCAGGATCTCGGCATTGGTCACGGCACGGAACTCTCCGCCCGACTCCCTCGCCGCCGCGACCGCCGACTCCCAGCTCGCAGGCCGGCCGATCCGGATCGCGCTCGCGATCGTGTCCGGCGACTCGACGGGGTGCCCGAGGACCAGCGGCGCCGCACCCGCGGCCTGGCCACCCACGATCACCGGCAACGAGCCGCTGCGGCCCAGCTCACGGTACCGGCGGAATCCCGCCCAGTACGCGCTGATGTTCCCGCCATTCCCCACTGGCAGCGCCAGGACGTCCGGCGCATGCCCCAGCACGTCGCAGATCTCATACGCGGCGGTGGCCTGCCCCGCGATGCGATGGGGATTGACGGAGTTCACCAGTTCTACCGCGTAGCGGCTCGTCAGCCCGCGCGCGACGTCGAGCGCCGCATCGAATCCGGTGTCGAGCGCGATCGCCCGCGCGCCGTAGGCCAGCGCCTGCGACACTTTGGCGCCCGCCACTTTTCCCCGCGGGAGTAACACGACCGCGGTCACACCCGCGCGCGCCGCGTACGCGGCCGCACTGGCCGCCGTGTTGCCGGTCGACGCGCACATGATGGTCCGAGCCCCGCCCTCCACCGCCTTCGCGACCGCCACCACCATCCCGCGGTCCTTGAATGACCCCGTGGGATTCATTCCCTCGAACTTCACGTACAGCGCTGCCACGCCCGCCCACTGCGCCAGCCGCGGCACCGGCAGCAGCGGGGTGTCTCCTTCCTGGAGCGAGAGCGCGGGGGTCGCGCTCGTCACCGGCAGCAGCTCCGCGTACCGCGCCAATACCCCGCGCGCCCTACTCAACGGTCGCACCCCGCGCATCCGGCTCGGCCGCGAAGAACACCACGCCCGCCGGACTCACCATGCGAAACGCGGCCGCCATCGCATCCGCCACGTCGAACGTGCGGTCCGGCGCCGCCAGGGCGAGCAGTCCCGATCCCGCGCCGGATACGGTCGCGCCCCACGCGCCGGCGCCGAGCGCCGCCCGCAACGCGTCCACCGCGCCCGGGATGAGTGGCAGGCGATACTGCACGTGCAGGCGGTCCGACAAGCCGAGCCGCATCAGGTCGGCATCTCCAGTCTCCAGCGCCCGCACGAGTGCCGCCATCGCGCCGATGTTGTGGACGGCGTCACCATGCGTGACGGTCTTCGGCAGCGCGGCCCGCGCCCGCCGCGTCTCGAGCTCCGCGCCCGGTGCCGCGAACGCGAACCCCACTTTGTCGGACAACGGCAGCCGGAACGCGTGCGGCATGCCATCGTCGCCGGCGGTCACCGCCACCAGCCCGCCGAGGATCGACGGCGCGACGTTGTCGAGGTGGTCCTCGAACTCTCGCGCGATGCGGAGTGCCTGCGCGTGTTCGAGCGGCACGTCCGCGACAGCCGCCGCGAGCGCCATGCCGGTGACGACGGCCGCCGCCGATGAGCCGAAGCCGCGCGCGATCGGGATCTCGGAGTCGAGGAAGAGAGCCCCGCCCGGCACGGCGGCGCCCAGCGACTCCAGGTACCGGCGAAACGCGCGGACGATCAGATCACGGTCGTCCGGCCCGCCATCGAGCACGCGCAGCGTTCCTCGGCGCTCGACCCGCAGCGCCGGCGCGGTCGAGCGCGGTCGCGTCGTCGGGTTCGAATTCCGCCGTGATGTAGCGCGCGAGCGCGATCCCCAGACAGTCGAAGCCCGCACCCAGATTCGACGAGCTGCCGGGTACGCGCACACGCGCGCGCCGCGGCGCCCCGCTATTCGCCGGTGCGCCCCTCACGAATCGCGGCCACGGTCGATCCGCGATCCGCATGGCGGAGCAGCGCCGCTCGCACCAGTTGGACGACGCCGGCCAGCACGAGCGCGAAGACGCACAACACCAGCGTGCGGAGCGCGAGCGCCTGCAGGACCATCGACGGGACGTCGTCCCAGTCGGCCGGGGAGGTGCCGAGACGCTCCCGGTGCGCCGCGACGAGCACGATGCTGGTGATCATCTCGCCGCACACTTCGAGAATCGCGAACAGTGGAACGCGCCATAACCAGGTGCTGATTGGATAGTTGCCGAGATGCGCCGCCGCCGCTCCACACAGGAGCAGCCCGAGCGCGACGTAAATTCCGCCCAGATACAGGAGATGCCCGCCCGGAACGTGAGCGAGCAGGAGCGCCCGCACGAGGCGATACATCACCCCGGTCAGGAGCCCGATTTCCACGACCGACAGCGTCAGTGCTCGAAACGCTGGCGGCTCTTCGACCTTCCATGCGATCGAGTGTCGCGGGAAGAAGCCGGGCATGTTGTGCCTAAAGTACTGATCCCCGGGCCCCGACGCGACCCGGGGATCAGTACTCTAGGCGCGATCAGTCGCGGTGCAGTGCCACGCGAGGCACGCCCGCCGGCACGGCATGCGCCGCCAGCGCCTGCGCGGGCGCCGCATGGGTAAGCCCGCGCAGCATGTCGCCCGCCGCCGTGCGCACCGCCGCGGCGTTCCCGCGCTCAGGACCTGTCCGCCCGGCAGGACGGATTCCTCCCGCCGCGTCGACCCCCACGCCGTATGCGTAGACCATCTTCGACCCGAGGAGCGCGGAGTAGCCGAGCAGTCCCACCCCAGCGAGCCCGAGCGCGAGGTAGCCCGGCGATGCCGTCCGCCGCCGCCACCGCCACGTGGCCAGCAAGGTCGTGAGTCCGACCACGGCCAGATTCACGTTGCGGTGCGTGACGAGCGTGTCGCGCGCACGTCCGTCCGCCTGCACCTCGTGCTGCGCTACAAGCCCCGTGAGGGCCGCTGCCGCCGCGCTCACGGCCGCAACGGGCATCAGGTGGCGCCCAGCCTCACGGAGCGGCCGGCGGCGCGTGACGCGGCCGAGAACGTCCGCCACGACCGCCAGTGGAAACAGGACGATGGGCGCGTGAACGACGGCGGGGTGCAGTTCTCGGAAGCGGACGGCCATGGATCGGCTCCTCAGGTGGGGAATCGTGCGAGCCGTGCCCGTGCAAAAGCGAGACCTTGGCAGTTGGGGCGAACGGGCGCCGGGCGTCCGGTGAAGCGGAGCCTCGCCAGGAGGGTCGCTCTACCGTCTAGTGAATCCAGTGCCCCAGGCGCGACCACCGGATCTCGGTCACCGCCCGGAAGTACGGGAGCCCCGCCTCCGGGTCGTATGAGTAATACACGAAGAGCGGCCGGCCGCGCAAATTCTCCCGCGGCACGAATCCCCAGTACCGGCTGTCCTTCGAGTTGTACCGGTTGTCGCCCATCATGAAATAGTGATCCGGCGGGACGACCATCGGCCCCCAGTTGTCGAGCGACGGATCGAGCGGCGCGGCCCCGAAGCGCGATCCCGTGAGGGAATACCGGCGCTGCCAGTCGAACAGGGGACTGTGCGTCAGGTTCGACGAATCGGTCGGCACGATGTTGCTCGCAAACTCCGGCCCCTGAGGCAGCGAGTCGCCGTTGATGAACAGCACGCCGTTCCGCATGTAGATCGTGTCGCCCGGTGTGCCCCACATCCGCTTCACCAGAATCGGCGTCGGATCGTCCGGCGCATCGATCTGGGGCGGCGAGACGAACACCACTACGTCACGCCGCTTGGGCACCGCGTACCCCGGAAGGTGCCAGGACGTGAACGCCACGTGTGGCCCGTACACCAGGTTGTTCACGAAGAGCCAGTCGCCCACCAGCAGCGTCGGCTCCATGCTACCGGATGGGATCCGGTACGCTTCGATCAGGAAGGTGCGGATGAACAGAAAGACGATCAGCGCACCCGCGATCGACTTGACGAACTCCTTCCAGGCATTGCGATCCGGCGAGCCGACGGCGGGCGCGGACCTCCCGCCCGCCGTGCTCTGTGGTGCGCCGGACCCCGCTGCGCCGGCCGCCCGAGGTGTCTTGTCCTGAGGCGTTCCGGCCATCATCGCCGCCTTGTGCCGGTGTTACGCGTCCTTGAGGTGCTTGTTGACGAGCTTCGTCATGTCGAACATCGACACGCGAGACTTGCCGCCGAACACCACTTTCAGCGCGTCGTCCGCGTTGATCATGCGGCGCTCTTTCTGATCCTGCAGGCCCTTCCGCTTGATGTACTGCCACAGCTTCTTGGTGACTTCCGTGCGCGGCATTGGCGAGGAGCCCACCACCGCCGCGAGTGCCGCGGTCGGGTGCATCGGCTTCATGAATGCGGCGTTCGGTTTGCGCTTCGATGCCGCTTTCTTCTTCGCCGGGCGCTTCGCAGCCGACTTCTTCACGGCATGACGTTTCGTAGCCTTCTTTGCGGCCTTCTTCTTTTTTGTGGCCATCGGGTGTCGCTCCTCGGAAGTGAGACGAAAGCGGGTCCGGTGCCCGCCCAGCGCACGCGCCCGCGCGCGGAGGGGCAGACGCGGTGCAAAGTACACCCCACCACCCGTGGCGCAAGGTGACGGGGCAAGGGCTACCCGCCGTCTTTCCCGCTGAGGTCCAGCATTTTCGACCCGGCCACGTACTCGACCGACCGCGGCTCTCGCAGCGATCCGAGGCGCCGCACCACGGTCGCGATCCGCATCGCCTGCTCGGCGATCACCGCCATGCACTGTTTCTCCTCTGCCGGAGACGCCAGTCCCGCGGTCAGCAGTGCGACGTTGCCCAGGAGCGCGGTCAGGGGATTGTTGATCTCATGCTGCACGGCGACGACCGTCTCGCCAATCCCCGCGTACCACTGCGCGCGGGCCAATGCCTCCTCCGCTGCCCGGCGCGCCTGATCGAGCGCGATCGCCCGCTCGGCAATGACGATGCGCGTCCGCAGTGACTCGGGCGTCAGCGGCTTCGATACGTAGTCGTCCGCCCCGGCATCGAGCAGCCGCGTCAGGTCTGCGGTCGCCCCCCGCGATGTCACCATCACGATGTACGCGTCCCGCGTCGCCTCGGCCGCCCGGATCCGCTCACACACCTCGATGCCGCTGAGTTTGGGCATCTGCCAGTCGAGCAGCACCAGGGGAGGATGCTCGCGCTCGTACGCCGCCCACGCCTCCGCGCCGTCTCCCGCGGGAATGGCCTCGTGACCGGCGTCGGTCAGGATCGCCTCGACGAGCAACCGCATGGCCTCGTCGTCGTCCGCCACCAGCGCCCTCACGACGCGACCCGGCCGCGGGGCACGAATCCCGTCGGTGGACGCATCACTGGAATGTCCCGGTTCGCACGACGGACCGGCCAGCGGCCGCCGTGTCCGCGGCTCCGTCGGCGCGAATGGCCGACTCCCGCCACGCCACCGCAACGGATGCGCGATCGAGTCCGATCACGGGGTCGCGCGCTTCCACGTTGTCCCCTGATGCCGGCACGGCCGGTGCAAACGTGTGTCCCGCGGTCACCGACACCGCCACTGCAACTTGTGGAGCGGCACGATTCGGGTCCTCATAGGCGACGGCCACGGTGTCACCATGCCCCGTGACACTCGTACGCCGGGGTACATCGCCGAAGACGATCGCGACTGGGGCGTGAAACATCGCGAGGCGGTGCGGTGCGGTCCCCCTGGCGCCCGCAACCGGAATGTCCATCAGATGCTCGTAAAACACGCCCGCGCCGGCCGCCGGCTCCAGGAAATACGCGAGGTGCGTGTACCCGCTCACGGGATCGTCGGCGATCGACGCCGGCGGACGCGCGCAACCCCGGACGCCCCGGTCCCTCGTCTCCGCCACCATCGTCGTGTCCCAGTGCGCACCATCGTCGATCGACCGCGCGAGATCGAGCACGACGCTGCTGTCCGCCCGCGCCACCCACCATACTGCCGCGACGACACCGCGCTCGCCCGGTGCTCTGCCGTGCCGGCGCCCGCGCAAATCGGATGGACGCCACGCAGCTCCCCGGGCCCAGCGGAGGCAGCCCGCCCTGCGGCAGCGCCACTGGCTGAGGCACCGCCCGAACATCATCCGGCACGCCGCGCAGCACGAGCACACTGGCATCCGTCAGCACACCGCCCAGCGCCACTGGATCCCCACTCCACGCAACGGCCGCCCGCTGGCACGCCCCTACGAGGAGCGTGCTCACGGCGACGGCAGCCGCCGCGAACCGGCGAGCATGTCGAGACGCGTCCCACATGGTCGGTATCACGTCGTGAAACTACCGATCCGCACGAGGTTTGGTCCGGCCGCACCGACGCTGCCCACGTAGGGGCCGGTCGCGACCAGCCCCGCACCAATGCCGGCCGGACCGCGTCACATCACCGTGCCGCGCGTCCTGCCGCCGCCCCCAAATCCTGAGACGCCACGCCGGGGACTGTAGAGCACAGCCCCGGACCGGTAACTTTCTCCCATGACGAATTTCGCTGGCACGCGGCGCGTTCCGACGCCCGTCAACGAACCGGTCCGCACCTACGCGCCCGGCTCCCCCGAACGGCGCGCCATCAAGGCGCGGCTCGCGTCGATGGCCAATGAGCGCGTGGACATCCCGCTCATCATCGGCGGCGAAGAGATCCGCACCGGCACTGTCAAACAGGCGGTGATGCCGCACGACTACCGGCATGTACTCGCCGATTGGCACTGCGCCACCGACTCGCACGTCACTCAGGCGATCGAGGCCGCGACGGAAGCGCACCGCGACTGGAGCCGCTGGTCGTGGGAAGACCGCGCCGGCGTGTTCCTGCGCGCCGCCGACTTGCTCGCGTCGTCATTCCGCGACACGGTCAACGCGGCGACGATGCTCGGACAGTCGAAGACGGTCCACCAGGCGGAGATCGACGCCGCGGCGGAGTTGATCGATTTCTGGCGCTTCAATCCGTTCTACGCGCAGGAGCTGTACGCGGAGCAGCCGATCAGCCCCTTCGGCTCCGGCGCCTGGAACCAGCTCGACTACCGGCCGCTCGAAGGATTCGTCTACGCGGTCACGCCGTTCAATTTCACGTCGATCGGCGGCAACCTCCCCACCGCGCCCGCCCTCATGGGCAACACGGTGGTCTGGAAGCCCGCCAGCACGGCGATGCTGTCGGCGTATTACCTGATGCGTGTGCTGGAAGCCGCCGGCCTGCCGCCGGGCGTGATCAATTTCGTGGCCGGTGATGCCGCCGCGATCTCGTCGGTCGCGCTCTCCCACAAGGATCTCGCGGGCGTGCACTTCACCGGCAGCACCGGTGTCTTCAACAACATGTGGCAGACCATCGGGGCCAGTATGTCCCGCTACCGCTCCTATCCGCGCATCGTCGGCGAGACGGGCGGCAAGGACTTCATCGTCGCCCACGCCTCGGCCGATCCGCAGGCGCTCGCGGTCGCGATCGTCCGCGGCGGCTTCGAGTACCAGGGACAGAAGTGCTCCGCGGCCAGCCGCGTCTATGTGCCGGCGTCCCTCTGGCCCGAGACCCGCGATCGCGCCGTGGCGATGATGCGCGAGATCGGCGTCGGCGATGTGACCGACTTCCGCAATTTCATGGGCGCCGTGATCGACGAGCGCGCCTTCACCAAGATCAGCGGCTACCAGGCCGAGGCGAAGAAATCCTCGACGATCATTCAGGGCGGCAGCTCGCGGGGCGAGACCGGCTACTTCATCGAGCCGACGCTCGTGCAGACGACCGATCCCGGCGCCCGCCTCATGTGCGAGGAGATCTTCGGCCCCATCGTCACCGCGTATGTCTATCCCGACGCCCGGTGGGCGGAGATCCTCGATATCGTCGACCGCACGTCGCCCTATGCGCTCACGGGCGCGGTCTTCGCGCGCGACCGGAGCGCGGTCACCGAGGCGGCGACGGCGCTGCGCCACGCGGCCGGCAATTTCTACATCAACGACAAGCCCACCGGCGCCGTCGTGGGCCAGCAGCCCTTCGGTGGCGGCCGCGCCTCCGGCACCAACGACAAGGCGGGCTCCAAGCTGAATCTCACCCGCTGGGTCAGCGCCCGGTCAGTGAAGGAGACGTTCACGCCGGCGCTCGATCACAAGTACCCGTTCCTGGGCGAGCAGTGAGACGGGCAGTGCCCGCGCTCACCGCCCCACGACCGTAGGATCCGCGCCGCACCGCCCGCCGTGGCGGCACGTCGTTCTCGCGTTCGCGATCGTCTACACGGTCTGGGGATCGACCTACCTCGGTATCTACTACTCGATCCAGTCGATCCCCGTCTTTCTCATGGGCGCCACGCGGTTCCTCATCGCGGGCCTGACCCTGAGCGGGATCGCGTTGGCCCGCGGCGCCGCATGGCCCCGCCCCCGCGAGATGCGGACAACCGCCGTAGCCGGTATCCTCCTCCTGTCCTGCGGGACGGGAAGCGTGATCTGGGCCGAGCAACAGGTGCCCACGGGCGTGACCGCGTTGCTGCTCACCACGCCACTCTGGATGTCCATCTTTGAGTGGATGCGCGGACGCCGCCCCTCGCGCGCCGTCATCGCAGGCATCATTCTGGGTATGGTGGGTCTCGCGATCCTGATCGATCCGCGGCAGGGAGGGCCCCAGCACGTGTCCACGATCGCTGCCATCGTCCTCATCTTCGGCTCCTGCTGCTGGGCCGCCGGGTCGCTCTACGCCCGCTACTACCCGATGCCGGCATCGGCCTCGCTCGGCACGGGACTGGAAATGGTGTGGGGCGGCATCGCGATGGCAGTCGTCGCGGGCGCTACCGGTGAACTCGGCCGCGCCGGCGTCGCCCACATCACCATGACGTCCTGGATCGCGCTCGCCTACCTGATCATCTTCGGCTCGCTGATCGGCTTCACGGCGTACATGTGGCTCGTCCGGAACGTCCCACCCGCCATGACCGCCACCTACGCCTTCGTCTGCCCCGTGGTCGCCGTCCTCCTCGGCTGGGCCATCGCCGGCGAGACGCTGACCGGCCGCACGGCCGCCGCTGGCGCGGCAATCGTCGCCGCGGTAGCCATCACGACGCTCGCGCCACGACCCACCGAGAATGCCGCGATAGCGCGGCACGCTGATGAGTGATGTAAGGTGAGCGACCGGCGATGAGCGATCGGCGATGAGCGATCGGCGATGAGCGATCGGCGATCGAGCGATCGGCGATGAGCGATCGGCGATGAGCGATCTGCTGGCGGCACGTTCGCAGATGGGCATGTCGCTGGCCTTTCACATCATTTTCGCGGTCGTCGGCATCGGCATGCCCGCCCTCATGGTCATCGCCGAGTCCCGCTGGCTGCGCACCGGCGACGCGCACTACCTCGAGCTGGCCAAGCGGTGGGCCCGCGGCACCGCGATTCTCTTCGCCGTCGGCGCTGTCTCGGGAACGGTCCTGTCGTTCGAGTTGGGCCTCCTCTGGCCACGCTTCATGCAGTACGCCGGCGCGATCATCGGGATGCCGTTCTCCCTCGAAGGGTTCGCGTTCTTCACCGAAGCCATCTTCCTCGGCGTCTACCTCTACGGCTGGGAACGTGTCGGCCCACGGGCCCACCTGGGCGCCGGCATCATCGTCGCCGTCAGCGGCGCCGTCTCAGGCATCTTCGTCGTGATCGCCAATGCCTGGATGAACACACCAGCCGGCTTCCGCCTCGAGAACGGCGTCCCGGTGGATGTGCACCCGCTCCGCGCAATGGCCACCGCCGCCGCGCTGCCCGAGACGCTCCACATGACGATCGCCGCCTACGCCGCCACGGGCCTCGTGGTCGCGGGGATCCACGCGTTCATGCTGCTGCGCGACCCCCGTAACGCCTTCCACCGCCGCGCGCTCCTCGTCGCGCTCTGCGTCGGCGCGCCGGCTGCGGTCGTTCAACCTGTCTCGGGCGACATCAGCGCCCGCTATGTCGCCCGCTGGCAACCGGTGAAGCTCGCGGCCATGGAAGCCGATTTCACGACGCAGCACGATGCGCCGCTCCGCGTGGGCGGCTTCCCCGATGAATCCCGGGAGACCACGCCCGGCGCCATCGTAATTCCCTACGCGCTCTCGTTTCTGGCGTTCCACGATCCGCATGCCCTCGTTCAGGGCCTCTCGGATTTCCCACGCGACCGCTGGCCGTCCGTCGCTGTCACACACTTCGCCTTCGACGTCATGGTCGGACTCGGCACCATCATGGCACTCGTCTCGGCCTGGGCGCTCGTCGTGCTGCTCCGCAAACAGGAGCCCGCGGCCTCGCGGACGCTCCTCTGGGCGCTCACGGTGATCGCGCCATTCGGTTTCGTCGCCATCGAGGCGGGATGGACGGTGACCGAGGTCGGTCGCCAGCCCTGGGTCATTTACGGTATCATGCGAACGGCCGATGCGGTCACACCGATGCCGGGCCTCATCGTGCCCTTCCTGACGTTCACCCTCCTCTACTGCTTCCTGGGCGTGATCGTGGCATGGCTCCTCTACCAGCAAGTGGTGAAGAGCCCCCGGATCGCCGAGCCTCACACGCCTGTCCCGGATGTCGCGGCATGAATGCCGCGGCCACGTCGCCACTCGCCGTCGCCATCGCGGCCATCATCGTGGTCGCGCTCATGGCCTACGCGCTGCTCGCGGGCGCCGATTTCGGCGGCGGCGTGTGGGACCTGCTCGCCTCCGGCCCGCGACGCCAGGCCCAGCGCGATCTCATCGCGCACGCGATCGGGCCGATCTGGGAGGCGAACCACGTCTGGCTCATCATCGTGGTCGTCCTGCTCTTCAGTTGCTTCCCCGCCGCGTTCGCGCGGCTCGCGGTGGTCCTGCACATCCCCTTCACCCTGCTGCTGATCGGTATCGTGATGCGCGGCTCCGCCTTCACGTTCCGGACGTACGACAGCGCCCACAGCGCCGTGCAGGAGCGATGGGGCCGGGTCTTCGCGATCGCGAGTGTGGTCACGCCGCTACTCCTCGGGGTCGCCGTCGGGGCCATCGTGTCGGAGCGGGTCGGACGGGCGCCGATCGGCATGCCCGGCGCGACCTTCGCCCAGCAGTACATCGACCCCTGGCTCACGGTGTTCGCGGTGTCGGTCGGCGCACTCGCGCTCGCGCTGTTCGCGTTCCTCGCCGCGGTCTACCTCACGGTGGAGGCGTCCGCCGATCTCTCGCTCCAGGATGACTTCCGCCGCCGCGCGCTAGGCGCCGCAGCCGCGGTCTTCGCGACTGCCGCGGTGGCACTCCTCACCGCGCACCTGACCGCACCGCGCGTGCGTGACGCCCTGGTGATGAACGCGTGGGCGATCCCATTCCACCTCGCCACGGGTGCCGCCGCCATCGCGGCGATCGCCGCGCTCTATGTCCGCGCGTACCAGGCAGCGCGCGTCGCGGCAGCAATGCAGGTGGTCCTGATCCTCAGCGGCTGGGCCATCGCGCAATACCCGTACATCGTTCCGCCCGATCTGACGATCCAGAACGCCGCCGCTCCGCGCGCGACGTTGGTCCTGATCCTGAGCGCCCTCGCCGCCGGTGGTCTCGTGCTCTTCCCGTCCCTCGCCTACCTCTTCCGGGTCTTCAAAGGAATCCGTCCCTGGTAATCCCTAGTCCCTAGTCCCTCCGGATTCCGGCGACAACGCCGCCCTGTCTCACGCCGCTACTCGCCGACCCGCACCCCCACGCGCTCCCACCGTACTCGCTTCGTCACCGGATCGCGCGAGAAAAACACCACGACCGGCCGCGCGACGACTTCGCTATCCGGCACAAACCCGGTATACCGGCTGTCAATGCTCTCCCCCCGATTGTCGCCCAGCAGGAAATATTCGCCGCGCGGCACCACGATCGGCCCCCACGTCGCGACGGTCGGCGCATACGAGCCACGCACGCGAATCGGCAATGACCGCGCGCTGCCACTCGAGCCGCCGGTCACTGGTCTCCCCTTCACCGGCGTGGATCGCATACGGCTCGCTCACGGGCCGCTGATCCACCGAGAGCACGCCGCCCCGCATGGCGAGCGTGTCACCACCTGTTCCCACGACGCGCTTGATGTACCCGGTGCCCCACTTCCGGTAGACGATGATGTCACCGCGCTGGACGACGCCGCCGCGCCGCGGCTCCGCGTACACGTGATCGCCCGCCACCAGCGTGGGAGCCATCGTGTCGTTGGGCACGCGCCGCATCTCGGCGATCGTCGCACCCAGCACAATGTGCCACGGAATCGTCCCCGCCGCCACGATCGCACAAATGCCGAGGTACACGATCCCGCGGTTGTACCACTGGTGCGGCCGCGGCCCCGCGCGCGTCGACCGTTCCCCCGTGCGCACCGCATCGGCCGCGGCGACGACCCACACGGCGATCATTCCCGCGATCTGTACCGCAAGCCCCGGCCGCCCGCCAATCGCCACCGCCGCTTCGAGCAATGCGGCCGTCGCCACTCGGCTCGCCACCCACACGACGGCACCGCGCCGCGGTGCCCCAGCGTAGGAATGCCCGAGCCCGGGACCAGAAGCGAGAGCACGGCGGTCCGCCGCGCATTCCGTCCCCATGCACTCGCGGCGGCCGTCAGCCGCTACGCGCGCCGGCGCCCCTGCTCTGGCGGCTCGCCACGGCCGCTCGTGGTTCGGCGTCATCCCTCAGCACGCGGGTACTCGCCACTCAGAATGTCGAGCTGCCGCTCGAACTCGCGCGCCGGCGGATCGACCGCCGGCTCTCCGTCCGCCGGACGTAGAGCAGCACCAGCACGCCGGCGAGCCCCGCGATGGCCAACCCGACGACGTCCTCGTACCGGCGGATGCCCGCATGACCGAGTTCCGCCGACCGCCCGAACACCCAGCCAACCACCGTGAACAGACTCGCCCACGTCAGCGCGCTGATCGCGCTCCCGGCCGCGTACTCCGCCACCGGCACGTGCGCCGCTCCGCACGCGATCGGGAGCGTAATGCGCAGCCCGTAGGCGTATCGCACGGCCAGCGAGGACCGCCACGGCGCCCGTCGCACGCTCATCAGCGTCCGCGTGAACGCCCGGCCGATCCGCGGCCAGCGGTTTCGCACCCACGCGCCCCGCCACCGTCCCAGGTAGTAGAGACCGATGTCCGCCGCCCACGTCCCCAATGCGCAGCTCGACGCCACCCAGATGATCACCGAGATGGCCGTTGTGCGCGGCCACGCCTCCCGAGATCGGCGCGAACTCCTCGGTGATGAAGCTGACCGCCCCGAGCGTGATGTACGCCCAGCACCGAGCTCAACTGATCCATGAAGGCAAACACGCGGGAAAGGTACTGTGAGGAACCGGGACCGGCGCCCTCAGTCCCCCGTCGCTGGTCCGGCCAGGGGCGGACGCCCCTGAAGCCCACGGCCATCGGGACGGGACGCGCCGTCCCGTGCCTGCTTGCGCTCCGCGGACCGGCGGCGGAAGAAGACCTGCATGCCGCTCCGCCACTCGTCGAGAATCTCGTAGAAGGTCGGAATCACCAGCAGCGTCAGCAACGTCGAAGTGATCACGCCGCCGATCACCGCGCGGCCAAGCGGCGCCCGGAAATCCGCGCCCTCACCGAAACCCGAGCGCCACCGGGATCATGCCGGCAATCAGCGCCAGCGTCGTCATCAGGATCGGCCGCAGGCGGATGCGACCGGCCTCGATCAGCGCGTCGCGCGTCGGCAGCCCGTGCTCCTCCTTGCGCCCACTTGGCGAAGTCGATCAGCAGGATCGCGTTCTTCGCGACGATCCCCATGAGCAGAATCACGCCGATCAGCGTCATGATGTTGAGCGTGTCGCGCGTGACGATCAGCGCGATCACCACGCCGATCAGCGAGAGCGGCAGCGAAATCATGATCGCCAGCGGATCGAGGAACGACCCGAACTGCACCACGAGGATCAGGTACATGAGCAGCACGGCGAGGCCGAGCGCGGCGAACATGCTGCCGTAGACCGTGCTTGATCCTTGACCTGGCCGCCCTGCGCTGATGCGCACACCCGGGGGGCAGCTGAGCAGCTTCGCGAGCTTCGCGTTGATGTCGCGCGACACCTCAGACAGCGATCGCCCTTCCGCATTGGCTCCCACCGTGACGACTTCGTCGCGGTCAAGTGATCGATCTGCCGCGGGGCCCAGCGTCGTGCGTGATTTGCGCGACCTGGCCGAGTGGGACGGTGGTCAGCGAGCCGGCGCCCGGCATCGTGACGCCGGCCGGCACGCCGGCCGGCGAGATCACGAGCGGGAGTTGCGAAAGGTCGGCGAGATTAGCGCGCGACTCCGGGCGCAAGCGCACCGTGACGTCGCGAGTCTTGCCCGGTCGGGATCCACCCAGTCACCGGCGTGCAGTCCGGCGAAAGCCGGCCGCAGCGACTGCGCGACATCGCCGACCGACACCCCCAGGATGCCGGCCAGGGCGCGGTTGAGATCGACCTGCAGCTCCGGCCGCTGACCTGTGGTGGACAGCCCGACGTCGGCCGCGCCGGGAACGGTCCGCATGACTGCGCCAGCACTTCGTCCGCGAACCGGGTCGAGCACTGCCGCGTCGGTGCCCCGGAGCTGCATCTCGATCTGCTTGCGTCGTGTCGCCGAAACCGTTGGAGAATACGTACGTCGTGAACGCCGCCAATACTGCGGATCTCGCCGCGGATCATCTGCGCAACTCTTGCTGCGACAGCATGCCGCGTCTGAGCGAGGCACCAGCCGCACGTACATGTCCGCGTCGTCGACGCGGCCCGACCCGGCGGCGTCACCCGACCGTCGAGTACGTGTAGGCGACCTCGCGGTGCGCGCGCACGGCGCGCCCGATCTCTTCGAGTTTGATGCCGCATGTAGTCGAGGTTCGAGCCCGGGCGGCGTCCTGCACCTGGATGTCGAACTCCGACCGGTCGCTCTCCGGGACGAACTCGCCGCCGCCCGCGTAGTGACCTGCAGCGCGATCGCGCCGACGAACGACAGTACGGCCAGCGCCACCATCGCTACCGCGGTGGTCGAGCGCCCAGCCGATGACGGCTTGTAGCGTCGGCTTGCCGGTCGAACCACGTGTTGAACCGGTCGAGGGCGCGGCCAGTCGCGTTGCGCCGCTGGTGCGCCTCGAGCTGCGGATCGGGCCAGTACGCCGACAGCATTGGGTCGAGCGAGAACGACACGAACAGCGATACCAGCACGGCGCACGCGATCGTCAGCGCGAATGGCTTGAACCACTGCCCCGCCATGCCGCTCATGAACGCGACCGGCACGAACACCGCCACGATCGAGAATGTCGTCGCCGTCACCGCCAGCCCGATCTCGTCGGTGCCGGAATGCGACGGCCGCGACGTGGTCTTCGCCCATCTCGATGTGCCGGACGATGTTCTCCCGGACCACGATCGCGTCGTCGATCAGGATGCCGATCGCCAGCGACAGTCCGAGCAGCGACATCGTGTTGAGCGTGAACCCGAACGCCCACACCGCGATGAACGCGGCGATCGTCGACACCGGCAGCGCGAGACCGGTGATGATCGTCGAGCGCCAGCTGTTGAGGAACAGGAACACGACGAGCACCGTCAGCAGCGCGCCCTCGATCAGCGCCTCTTCGACGTTGCGGACGGAGTTGCGCACGCGCACGCCCGCATCGCGGATCAGGGCTGAGGCGCACGCCCCGCGGCAGGGTCTTCTGCAGCTCCGCGATTCGGGCTTTGATGTCGTCGGCCACTCGGGTCGTGCTCACGCCCTTGGACTTCGTGATGTCCATCCCGATGCCGAGCTGCCCGTTGTAGAGCGCGACGGAGCGGGCCTCGACGGAGGTGTCTTTGACGTCCGCGACTTGCCCCAGGCGCACCAGCTGCCCGCCCCGGCTCGCCACCACGAGTTGCAGGAAGTCCTCGGGCGTCTCGAGCCGCCCCTGCAGACGGATCTGCTGCTCGGTCAGCGTGCCGAGGACGGCGCCCACCGGCGCCGCCAGGTTCTGCGAGTTGAGCGCGTTCACCACGTCGGCCACGCTCACGTGCGCGGCTTGCAGGTCCGGCGGCCGCACGTTCACCGCGATGGTACGATCCACGCCGCCCGACATCGTCACCTGCGCGACGCCGGTGATCGACGCGCAGCTCTTTCGTGATCCCCGGATCGGCGAGGATCGTCAGCTCCGACGGGCTCATCGTCTGCGACGTCAGCGCCAGTGACACGATCGGCAGCTCGCCCGGGTCGAGCCGCTTGATGATCGGCTCTTTCATCTCCGTGGGCAGCTTGTCCCGGATCTCCGAGATCGCATCCCGGATGTCCTGCGCGCCCTGGTCCGGATCCTTGCTGAACAGGTACTGCACGACGATCTGCGCGAACCCGTCGGTCGAGGTCGACGTGATCTGGTCGATCCCGCTGATGGAGTTGAATTGCTCTTCCATCCGGTCCACGACTTCACGCTCGACTTGGCCCGGCGATGCGCCCGGATAGGGCACCGCCACCAACACGATCGGCTGCTGGATGTCCGGGAACTCGTCGACGTCGGTCTTGAACAGCGCGAAGATCCCGAACACGACGATCGCGATCATCGTCGTGACGGTGACGATCGGCCGCTTGATCGCGAAGTCGGAGATGAACACGGGCCTATCTCGCGGCGGTCGTCGAGTCGCCCATCGCGGTCACGCGCACGCCGCGTCCCGGCGCTGATCGCCTGCGCGGATCCGACCAGCAGGGTGTCCCCGGCGTCCACGCCAGCGGTGATCTGTACCTGGTTGGTCTGGGTGTCGCGGAGCCCCAGGGTCACGTCCACCCGCTCGACTCGCCCCTTCGCCAGCCGCTCCACCGCGGGCCGGAGGTTCCGCGCGTCGATCGCCGCCGCCGGCGCGAGCAGCCCGCGCGCGCTGTCGGTCACCACCCGCCCGCTCGCGAACAGCCCGGCGACGAGTGAGTTGTTGGGATTCTGAATGGTGGTATACAGCTGCACTTGCCGCGTGCTCGGGTCCGCGACAGGATTGATTCGCGTCACTGTCCCCGCGAATGGCCGGTCGCCATAGCCGTTGAGCGAAAACGCCACCGGCTGCCCCACCCGCACGACGCCCAGCTGCTCCGCCGGCACCGCCGCCTGCAGTTGGAGCACCGACGGATCGACGACGGAGAACAGCATCCCGCCCGGCTGCACGACGTCGCCCGCGCTCACAGCGCGTGCCGAGATCACGCCCGCGAACGGCGCCCGCACGGCGGTGTACGCCAGTTGCTTCCCGGCCGACACCAGCCGCGCTTTGGCGTCCGTGAGCGCGGCCTGCGCCTGCACGTTCGACTCGTTGACGGTCTCGCGGTCCCGGTCCGATACGGCGCCCGCCGCAAAGAGGGTGTCGTAGCGCTGGCTCTGGCGCGCGGCGTAGTCGGCCGCGGTCTGCGCCGCGTCCACCGCCGCCTTGGCGGATGCGTACGCGTCGCTGAGGCCGGTCGCATCGATCTGCGCCAGTTCCTGCCCCGCGCCCACACGCTGCCCCTGGTCTGCCGAGATCCGGACTACGGAGCCACCGACCTGCGCGCGGATCTGTGCGTCGCGAACGGGCGCCAGCGTCCCGGAGATCACCGGACCGCTCCGCAGTTGGCCCACCGAGACGACCGCCACGTTCTCCGGTCCGAGCAGGATCGCGTTGTCGGACGGCGGTGCCGCCCCGCCGCACGCGAGTGCAGACGCCGCAAGCACGCAGGCAACGCCTGTCACTGCAACGCTGCGGTGTCGTTCCATTGTCGATCGTGCCTGCACCAGGCGTCTCGCCGGTCGTCCGTTCACGGCGCGGGACTCCCGGCCTGGCTCGCCGCCGGGTACGTCGGACTTTGCGGCGGACCGGTGGTCGAAGGCTGGCCCGGAATCGCCGGACCCGTCGTCTGCGCCTGCGGCTGCGTCGTGCCCGGCGGTGCGGCCGTCGGATTCCCCTGCGCCGCGCTCTGCGACGCGCTCGCTCCCGCGCCCGCGCTCGACAGCGGCAGATCCGCGATCAATCCCAGCCGCACCCGCGCGACTTGGAGGTTCCGCGCGGCCTGCGCCCGGTTGGCGAGCGCCTGCTGCTGCGCGATGCGCTGGTCGGTCAGCTCGATCTGGGTCGAGATGCCCTCCCGGTACCGCAGCTCGGCGATCTGATACGCCCGCGTCGCCTGGGTCGACTGTCCCCACGCTCGCCGCCCACGCCGCCTGCGCCTCACGCAGGGTCTCGATCGCGGTGCGCGCATCCAGCACCGCCAGCTCGCGGGTCTGCTGGAGCCGCGCTTTCGCGTCGTCGAGGTTCGCCTGCGCGACCATCTCGTCGCCTTTGATGCGGCGCCCGGTGAAGATTGGCACGGAGAGCCCGACGCCCACGTTCCAGTTGGTCAGGAAATCGGCCCACGACGGCAGGTTCAGGGGATACGCCACGCGCTGGTACTGCGAGGTGAGCACGATCGCGGGCAGCCGCTCGGAATTCGCCGCCCGCGAGCAGTGCGGCGTTCTCCTTCACGGTCTCGGCCTGCTCTCGCACGGTCGATCGCCTGTCGGCGCCCGTGTCGGTGGTCAGCTTGATGGTCTCCGCCGCCATCACGACGCCCTCGGAATCGGTCACGGTCTCCACCGACGCCAGCCGCACGCCGTCCGGCGCCGCGGTCGAATCCTCGACGTCGGTCGTGAGTTGCAGCGGCGAGTCGAGCGGGAGTTTCACCAGTTGCTTGAGCCGGTAGTACGCGATGTCGCGGTCGCCACGCCGCTGGATCACGATCGGCACCTGGTTGTTGCGCGTGACTTGCGCCTGCAGCAGATCGAACTCGGACTGCGTACCAACGCGCTTCGTGAGCTGGGTCTGCTTCAGTGTCCGGTCCGACTGCGCCAGTGTCGACTCGGCGATCACCACCAGCCGGTCCGCCAGCGCGGCGTCATAGTACGCCTGCGTCACGTCGTACGTCACCTGCGCCCGCTGGGCGCCCACTTCGATCTCGGCCGCGCGGCGCGGCGACTTCGCGGCCTGGCTCTGCGCCAGCACCTGGCCGTTGAAGATGGTCTGCGAGAAGTTGAGGCCGAGGGTGTACTGGTTGAGCGATCCGAATCCGACGCTCGCGAAGTTGATGCCGCCGAATCCGTTGTTGTTCGGGCAGGACAACGCTTTGTTGAACGCCGACTGGCGCTGCGCGGGCGTCGACAGGGAGTCGATCGGCGGCGAGCACAGCGCAACCTGCGATACGTGCGACGTATCCACGGTCGCCGTCGCCTTGGCCAGCGCCGTGTACTGGGTCTGTAGGGTGCGCGTGTAGGCCGCGGTGCCGGTCAGCTGCGGCCACCAGTTCGAGAGCGCCTCATCGACTTCCCCGCGCGCCCGCATCACGCCGGCCTGCGCGATCCGCACGGCCTCGCTCTTCGACAACGCCACCCGCACCGCGTCAGCCAGCGACATCACCGCGGTGTTCGGCTGCCGGGTCCCCGACGCCAGAACGACCGAGGTCGATGGCGCAGCGGGCGTGACACCAGGCGCCGCCCCACGGGCCGCCGCACTGTCGGTCGCACGCTGCGCGCGCGCGACCGGCGCTGCGGACGCCACCGCAAGCACCCCCAGCGCGATCGCGCCAAGCATGCGCGCCCGGAGCGCGACCGCCTCTCTCCTGCGCCACCGCGCACGGTCGTGCGCGCTCTGGACCTGCGGTGATCGTGTCATACCGGCCGTGAGCGTGAGGGTGCCGCGGCCGAGTGACCCGCTGGGGCACTCGGTGTGATGCTGGGGGTCGATGCTGGGGGTGATGCTGGGGGTGATGCCCGCGGTGATACTCGGTGCCAGAGCGGGCGGGATGCCCGCCGCCGTACGCAGCATCGCGTTCGGCGTCACTCGCGTCTGCGCGGCCGGGGTCACCCGCACTCCCAACGCCCGCAGAAATACATCCACATACGCCGCCGGCGCCGCTCGGCCGGCTGCGGATACATCGCCGGCATCATGTCGCGCCCCATCGCGTCGGCGAACAGCGCCGACATGAGCATGGAGGTCGCCGCCGCGATGTTCGCGCCGTTGGCCTCGGGATCGGCCGGCAGAAACCCGTAGCTACTGAGCCGCGCGATGTAGGCCTGGAGATGCGATGCCGCCCGCATCGGCCCCTCGCCAATACATGGTGCCACCGCCGGCCGCTCCTCCATCTCGCTCATCATCCGCCGGATCAGCGACCGCGCATCACTCATGTGGGCCCGCACGACATCGGCCCAGTCGGTCAGTTCCCGCCGCGGATCGGCCGGCACCACCGGAAGGTTCGGGAACGGCGGCCGGACCGCATGCGTCCGCACCGCTTCGTTGATCAGCGCCTCTTTGGACCCGAACTGCCGGAAGATCGTGATCTCGTTGACGCCCGCCTCATTGGCGATTCGCCGGGTCGTCGCCCCGCGAAATCCGAACTCGCCGTAGACGCGCGCCGCCGCATCCACCAGCTTCGCTCGCTCGACCGTCATTGCCAGACAGTTGACATGGGGCGGTGAAGATAGACAGCCCCCCACGTGCAAGCAAGTGACCACTTGCAACACTGCTCGGCGAGGCCTGGCGCTCCGAAAAACGCAGCGGGGCCGCCCGAAGACGGCCCCGGCTCTCCACTCTCTCTACTCTCTACTCTGTCTACTCTCTACTTTCTGCGTTTCTCCTTCCTCGACCGCACTACGCGCCTTTCGCAATAGGCGATCGTACCGCATTCCCCCACTCCGTCCAGCTGCCGTCGTAATTCCTGACCTTCGGATAGCCGAGCAGATACGTCAGCACGAACCAGGTGTGCGACGACCGCTCGCCGATCCGGCAGTACGCGATCACGTCATCGGATGACTTGAGCCCCTGCTCCGTCTCATAGATCGCCCGCAGCTCCGCCGCAGTCTTGAACGTCCCGTCCGGATTCGCCGCGCGCGCCCACGGCACGCTCTTGGCGCCCGGAATGTGCCCGCCACGCAGCGTACCCTCCTGCGGATAGTCCGGCATGTGGAGCTTCTCGCCCGTGAACTCCTGCGGGGAGCGCACATCCACGAGCGTGCCCTTGTGCTCGCGCACTTCCGCGAAGAACGCGCGGATCGCGCTGTCGGACCGCTCGTGCGCGGTGTACTGGGTCGCCGGATAGCGCGGCACGTCGGTCGTCGTCGGACGCCCCTCGGCCTCCCACTTGCTGCGGCCACCATCGATGAGCCGCGTGTTCGTGAAGCCGAACAGTTTGAACACCCAGAATGCATACGCCGCCCACCAGTTGTTCTTGTCGCCGTAGAACACGACGGTCGTGCTGTCATCGATGCCGAGCCTGCGGAGCAGCGACTGGAACGCCTCGCGCGTGAGGTAGTCGCGGATCACCTGGTCGTTGAGATCCTGGTGCCAATCGAGTTTCTGCGCGCCAGGTATGTGCCCCGTATCGTACAACAGAACGTCCTCGTCGCTCTCCAGGACCCGCACTGTGGGATCCTTGAGGTGATCGGCGACCCAGCTCGTCGTCACCAGGACTTCCGGATGGACGTACCCCTTCGCGACGATCGCGGGGTCTGCCCCTGCCGCCGGTGTGTTCGGTGCTGTGGATGTCACGGGTACCATGGTCTTGCTCCTGTTACGAGTTCGTACGACGTCGCCTAAAACGAAAAACGGCCGCTCGCGAGCGGCCGGCCGGTGCATCATGCGCGATGTTCGGGACTGTCCGCTACGCCGCGCGCGCACTCCGTCCGGGCCGCCGGGAGGCGGCACAATCGCGACAACAGACGTATGCGTGCGCGGTCATGATGGATAGCTACTCGCCTATCGAGCCGCCTGTCAAGCTGCACCAGCGGCTGAGAGTGTCATTTGGCGCAGGATGGTCTGATCGGGGCCTGTTTATGGCCCGTCCATATGTCGCGACCGGGGCGACAGCGACGAGATCCCCACGATCAGCACCGCGAGCAAGGTGGCCGCCGACTTGAGCGGTAACCGCCGCAGTACCACCATTTCCGTCGCCGCTGCACCGATCAGCACGCCGCTCAGCAGGAAGGTCGCCGGCAACACGGTCCGCCGCATCGCCAGCAACACCGCGCCGGTCAGCTCGGCGATCCCGACCGCGTACCGCAGCCACTGCCCCACTCCCACCGCCTGGAACAGCGACACCATTGAGGCGGCGCCCATGAGCTTCGCGCTGCCCGCCCCGATGAAGATCGCGACCACGATCCATCGCATCACGGTCGTCGGCTGGGCCCATCCCCCCGCCACATTCTCGGCCTGCCGCCGCGGAAGTGACACGTCGGCCGGTTCGTCGGGCACCACCGGCACGCCTACCACAACCGGTAGCGCGCAGTCACCCGCCACGTCGTCACGTCGGCCGGGACGGAATACACCTCAACGCCCGCATCGAGCGCACGAATGATCTGTACGTCAACGCCGCCGAACACCGCGCCTCGGTGGAGATCGGCTTCCACGAGCGTCCGGTCGGTCACGTCATCCTCGTTGGTGAAGCCGACCCGAAAATGCGGCGCCAGCGCGGTGTAGCCCGCGCCCGCGAATGCCGTGACGCGCCCGCCGGGTGCCGTGATCGCGAGCGTCCCTTCACCACCCTCGGACGTCGCGTAGAACGCATCGTCCGAGGGAATCGTGCCCCAGCACGGCGCCGCCTCGTTCGTGGTCTGCAGCGCGGAGCTCGGACAGGTGATCGGTCCTTTGACGCTTCCCATCGTCGCGTGCGCCCGCAATTGCATCGTGAGGCTGATCCCGGACTCGTGGTCCACCGGCGCCAACAGGCTCCGCGTGTAGGTGAGCGCGAGACTCCCCAGGTTCGGTTGCGCGCGATCGACCGTGACCGGCGGCAGGTACGCCCCTTCGGCCGCGAAGCCGAGTGGTAGACCCACCGTGATGCGGAGCCGCGGCAGCAGTGGCGAGAGGTGCGTCGCGTCCTGCTTCGCCGCATAGCAGTAGTTCGTCTGCTGCGCGTTCGCCGCAGGCGCGGGCACACCCGTGAGCTCACCCGTCAGCGCCACGCTGCCCGGCGCCATCCGCATCGGCGCATCCGCCGTCGAGAACACGATCGGCGCTTCGTAGAACGCCAGCAGCCGCGCCTCATTGCTGTTGGCTGGCGGCGTGCACTGCGCGCCGAGCGCCCCCACATGCACGGCGCACAGCGCACCCGCGAGCCCGATCACCGCGCCCGCCCGCCGGCGCGTGGGTTGCACCAGAATATCCATCACAGCCCCGTTCATTGAGCGGCGATCGTTCCAGTCATGTGCGTGTGAATTGAACGGTGGTACGTGTACGCCCCGCTGGCAGGACACGCGTCGAGTGGGCGGACGTTAGAGGACGCGCACACGCGCCGCGCGCCGCCTGGGGCGAATGACTAGGATTGCGGGGCGAATGGCAGAGGTGGCGGCCGCACGCGGCGGCCACCACGAGACGTCACCGCTCGAGGAGCCCCTGCACAGCCGCCCGGTAGCGCCGGCCGGTGGTGATTTTCGTGCCGTCGGCGAGAATCACGACGTAGTCGCCCGCGAACCACGGCTGCACCTCGCGGATCCGGTCAATGTTCACGATCGCCGAGCGATGGATGCGGAGAAATGTGCTGCCCGCCAATCGTGTCTCGAGATTCGACAGCGTCTCACGCATCATGTGCACGTCGCGCCCCACGTGCAGGCGCACGTAGTTGTCCATCGCTTCCACCCAGTCCACGTCGGCGATGCGCACGAACACCACGCGCCCTTCACCCTTGATCGCGAGGCGCCCCGTGGGCGGTGCTGTGGGAACCACTGCCGCCGACACTTCAGCCACCAGCGCCGCGAGCCGCTCCCGCAGTTCACGATCGTCGTCGCGCCCCGGCGCCCCGGGCGCCGCCGCGATCCGCCGCTTGGCCCGGCGCAACGCTTCGGCCAACCGCTCGGGATCCACCGGCTTGAGGACGTAATCCACGGCGTGGACTTCGAATGCCGCGACCGCATGCTCATCGTGCGCGGTCACGAAGACCACCGCGGGCATCTGCGCGACGCCCACCGCCCGCACAACGCCGAATCCGTCCAGCTCCGGCATCTGGATGTCGAGCAGCACGAGGTCGGGATGATCCCGCTCGATCGCGGCGACGGCATCGTCGCCGTTGCCGCACTCGCCTATGAGTTCGACGTCGGGCTCACCGGCCAGCAGCTCCCGCAGCCGCTCGCGGGCCAGCCGCTCGTCGTCCACGATCAGCGCGCGCAGCCGTCGCCCCTCCGCCGCTGTGCCACCTGCGGGTGCCGCGGCCGGGACGGTGGCAGGCGGCGATGCCGGCCCAGGACGCGGTGTCATATCCGGTAGGGAACGTCGATGTCCACGGCGAATCCCGCGCCAGGCGCGGTCGTGAGTGTGAGGCGGTGCCGGTCGCCGTAAAAATGCTGCAGCCGCGCCCGGGTGTTGCCGAGTCCTACTCCTTCGCGCACGAGACGCTGTTCGGGCGAGAGCCGCGCACCGGCGCCGTCGTCAGCCACCCGGAGCCGCAGGGCATCCTCACGGCGCCCCACCTGGATGGTGATCGATCCGCCCGCCGCACGCGGGCCGATGCCGTGCCGGATCGCGTTCTCCACCAGCGGCTGCAGCAGCAGGTTCGGGATGAACGCGCGCCGCACGTCCGCATCGATGTCGAGATGCACGGTGAGCCGCTCCTGAAACCGCAGGCGCTGGATCGCGAGATAGTGCCCGAGCAGCTCCAGCTCCCGGTCCAGCCGCACTTCGTTCTCGGCCGAGCTGTTGAGCGAGAGCCGCAGCAGCTCGCTCAATCCGTGCACGGTGCGCTGCGCCGCCCGCGCGTCGGTGGGGATGAGCGCGGTGATGGCGTTGAGCGCGTTGAAGAGGAAATGCGGCTGCAGTTGGTTCTTGAGGCTCTCGAGCTGGGCCTGCGCCAATCGGATCTCCAGCCGTTCGCGCTCCCGCGCCGCGCGGGAATACGCGACCGCCAGCCGTTCGTGCCACGCGGTCGCGTACGTCGCCACGGCGCCGGCCACCGCGAGCAGCAGCAGCTTCGCGCCTTCATCGAGCGGGGCGATCCCCGTGCCGGCGGCGGCCGACAGCGGGCTCGCCGCGAACGAGACGCCACGCTGCACGACAAGACACCCCACCAGCACGACGTATTCGGCGAGGGTCAGCGCCGCCGCCGCGGCCGCTCGGCGCGTCGACGAGGTCACGGGGCGCGCCGCGAGGATCACGAAGTAGGCGAGGAACATCGGCGACCGCAGCGCGAGGGTCGCCGACTGCGTGAGTCCGTACGCCGGCCATGCTCGCCGTCACCGCCGTGATGTCGACGACCGGATTGGCGAGGGTCAGCCACGCCGGCAGCCGCGGACGGTCGTACCACCGGAGGTACTGCGCGAGGGTCCACGCCAGCGTCGGGACCAGAATCGAAATGTTCACGACGCGGAGCGCGGGCGTCAGCGACGGCGCATACGCGACCGCCGCGATCGCCAGCAGCGCCAGCACCACCGCGCGTACGGCGTTGAGCTGCCGCTCCGCCCGATCCCGCAGTTCCTCGAGCGGCCCCCCATCCAGTGTCCGCTGCTGCCGGATGTCCTCCGCCGCCCCCCGCTCCTGTGCGCTGGGGGCCATCGGGTCCGCCACGGGGCGTAGTGATGTCGAGAGGGTCATGAAGCTGAAATCCGACAATGCGGGCGCTCGGGATACGTTGTCAAATATTGGCCAATCCGGCCTCCTGCCGCCCGCTCGGATACCCCACGGCCCATACGACGGTGCCCGAACGAGCCTGGCAGCCTCTAAGACCGCCGGCCCATCCAGCCTATTCCCGCCTCGCTGTCCGTCTTGCTGGGCCCGCTGCCGGCCAAGACGCGTGTCCCGTGCCGATCCACTCTCTGGGACTGTAACTTTCCGGAACGGGCCTCGGCCCGCCGACCTCAATGGTCCCTCCACTGGAGCACTTCATGTATCGACGTCATGGCGCGGTTCGCCTGCGGTTGGCAAGTCTCATGACTGGTCTCGTGACTGGTCTCATGACCGGCCCCGACCGCGGCGCTCGCGACGACGGCCGCCGCGCAGCCCGCGATCCATCCGGCGGCGCTCCCTCCCTCCACCGGCGACGCTGGCTGCTCCGTTCATGTACGCGAGCGGCACGCACCACTACCGCATCACGTCAGTCGATACCCGCACCCAGAATCAGGCGGGCGGCCGCGCACCGTTCGAGTTCACCACCACCACGACGCAGTTCGTGACGCTGACGCTCGCGCCCCGCTCGCGCGACACGCTCGCCATGACGCTGACGCTCGATTCGGTGAATGTGACATCCACGCTCGACGCCCCGCCCGCCAACACCGACGGGATGCGCGGCGCCCGCATGGAAGGCACGGTCTCCCCGCAGGGCAAGATCTACGCGTTCGCGGCCGCGCCCGGCGACAACCACCTCAAGGTCTCGCTCTACCGCGCCTTCTCACGCTTCATCTCCGCCGTCCCGGCGCAGTTGGCCACGGGCACGACGTGGACCGACACGTCTGGCCGACACGTTCAAGCGCGGCGAGTTCGACATCAAGACGTCCACCGTCACGACATCCAAGGTCTCGGGTGACACAACGGTCGCGGGACAACACGCCTGGCGCGTCGAGCGGAGCGGAATCGATCTCGACGACCGGCGAAGGGACGGAGAAGGGCAACCCGATTCACCTGATCGCCGACGGCACCATTCGCACCGTCCAGCTGCTCAGCCAGGCCGGTGTCTTCCTCGGCTCCGCCGGCACGCAGACCACGCACCTCGTGATGTCAATGCTCGAATCCAACGGTGGCGAAAGCCAGCCGATCCAGGAAGTCATCAAGTCGACCGTGGAAGCGCTGCCCGGCAAATGACACGGACGCCTGGCGTGTCCACACTACGATTCCCCGGCCCCTATTCCCTTGTCCCTAGGCCCCTACCGCCCGCAGTTCCATCGGCTGGGACAGGATTTCGCTCGCAACGGCGCGTACCATTTTTCGGCACGTCACGGGCCTGCATCGCCGCTTATGTAGCCCCACCCCGTTAATGTATGTTGCACATAACGGCCCTCGCTGCGAGAGCGAGGGCCGCCGTTGTCACCAGGTGAGTGTTGTCGCCTGATGGGGTGTAGCTCAATCGGCAGAGCGCGCGGCTGTTAACCGCGAGGTTGCAGGTTCGATTCCTGCCGCCCCAGTTCGTTGTCCGGGTCGCTGGTCGCTGGTCGCTGGTCGCTGGTCGCTGGCCGCTGGCCGCTGGCCGCTGGCCGCTGGCACAACGCAATGCGCTGGACGGGTCGTCTACGCCCGCACCAGCTTCCGGTACGCGATCCGATGCGGCCGCTCCGCATCCACGCCCTTCCGCCGATGGAAATCCTCGGCGTACGCGCGATAGTTCCCCTCGAACCACACCACTTCGCTGTTCCCCTCGAACGCCAGGATGTGCGTCGCGATCCGGTCCAGAAACCACCGGTCGTGCGTGATCACCACCGCGCAACCCGCGTAGTCGAGCAGCGCCTCTTCCAGCGCGCGCAGGGTGTCGACGTCGAGATCGTTCGTCGGCTCGTCGAGAAGCAGCAGGTTCGCGCCGGTCTTGAGCACCTTCGCCAGATGGAGCCGGTTCCGCTCACCACCCGACAGATCCTTCGTCAGTTTCTGCTGGTCCGCGCCGCGGAAGTTGAAGCTGGCCAGATACGCCCGCGTGTTCATCTCGCGCTTGCCCACCATCATCATCTCCTGCCCGCCGCTGATCTCCTGCCACACGGTCCGCGCGCCGTCCAGCTCCCGCCCCTGGTCCACGTACGCCAGTTGCACGGTCTCACCGATCGCGAGTGTCCCCGCGTCCGCCGTCTCCTGCCCTGCGATCATCCGGAACAGGGTGGTCTTCCCCGCGCCATTCGGCCCGATCACGCCTACGATGCCGCCCCGCGGCAGCGCGAATGACAATCCGTCGAACAGCAGTGTGTCACCAAAGCTCTTCTTGAGATCGGTCGCGGTCACGACGTCGTTGCCCAGCCGCGGCGGCGGCGGAATCACGATCTCGTTCTGCATCACGCGATCCGCCTTGTCCGCCTCAGCCAGCTCTTCGTAGCGCTGCACGCGCGCTTTGGACTTCGCCTGCCGCGCCTTCGGCGCCATCCGCACCCACTCCAGCTCCTGCTGCAGCGTGCGCTGCCGCGCCGACGCGTGCTTCTCCTCCTGCGCGAGCCGCGTGCGCTTCTGGTCCAGCCACGCCGTGTAGTTCCCCTCGTACGGGATGCCATGGCCACGATCCAGCTCGAGGATCCACCCAGCCACGTTGTCGAGGAAGTACCGGTCGTGTGTCACCGCGACGACGGTGCCCGGGAACTCCGCCAGGTGCCGCTCCAGCCACGCCACACTCTCGGCGTCCAAATGGTTCGTCGGCTCATCCAGCAGCAGCATGTCGGGCTGCTCCAGCAGCACGCGGCACAGCGCCACGCGCCGCCGCTCACCACCGGAGAGCGTCGTCACGCCCGCATCGCCCGGCGGCAGCCGCAGCGCATCCATCGCCACTTCGATCTTGCGGTCCAGCTCCCACGCGTTCGCCGCCTCGATCTGCTCCTGCACTTTGGCCTGCTCGTCGAGGAGCTTCGTCATCGCATCGTCGGACATCGGCTCGGCGAATTGTGCCGAGATCGCCTCGAAGCGCGTGAGCAGCGCGCGCGTGCCGCTCACCGCCTCTTCGACGTTCCCCCGCACGTCTTTGCTCGCGTCGAGCTTCGGCTCCTGCGGGAGATATCCAATGCGCGTGCCCGCATGCGGCCACGCCTCACCCTGAAAATCCTGGTCGGTCCCCGACATGATGCGCAGCAGCGACGACTTGCCGGCGCCATTCGCGCCGAGGACGCCGATCTTCGCGCCAGGATAGAACGACGGATCAATGTCGCGCAAAATCTCCCGCGATGGCGGGACGACTTTGCGCAAACCCTTCATCACATAAATGAATTGCGGTGCCACGGAATGTCCGGTCGAAAGGAGTGAAACGACGGCAAATGCCGTCGCCGCCCGAATCCTAATCGCCTCCGGCCAACCAGTGGCCAGCTTCGCATCGGGCGGTTTGCATGGGTCCGTATTTCGGGCCTCCTGACCGAACGTAAGTGTATAGTCCGCATGGCGTTACGTGATGTAACCGCCTCCGAAAATGATCGTCCCCGAAGCAGAAGAGCGGACCCAGCCGTACGTCCGCGATACCCGAGGGGGACGCCATGCTGCAATCGACGCCTCAGTCTCACGGTCCGCGGATTTGCCGAGCCATCAGCGCCAGTGCGGCGCTGGCGATGACGCTCGCTGCTACGCTGCTCACGTCGTGTGTACGCGGCCGGTCCCTCGTCGACGAGCCGGATGATCCCACCGGCCCAAGTGGCGCGGTCGGCTACGCACCGCCGCCGCCCTCCGGGGGCGCCGTCGCGCCCACCGAAACGGACACGGTCTACGCGACGCCCGGGCTCACCTCTCCGGGATTCACCATCCCCGCCAACTTCCTCGGCCTGAGCTTCGAAGCCTGGGACGCAACCGACGCGCCGCGCCTCACCGACCCCGCGCTCCCGCAATTCCTCAAGAACCTGGGTGCCGGTATCCTCCGCTACGGTGGCTCGACGGCCGATCAGCAGTGCTGGAATCCGTCCACGCGCACGGCGTGTCCGGCCGGCGGCCCGACGCTGATCAACTCGGATTTCGCGAATGTCTTCTCGTTCTCACGCGCCACCGGCTGGCCCGTGATCTACACGGTGAACCTCGTCGGCCTGCAGCCCGACACCACGGCCGCCGAGGTCGCGGCGCTGTCGTCCGCGGGCAGCACGTCGCTCCTCACCGTCGCCATCGGCAACGAGCCCGATCAGTACGTGACGCAGGGGCTCCGCGCGAGTGGATGGGGCTACACGCAATACCAGGTCGAATGGGAGAGTTTCGCGAACGCCATCACCGCCCGCTCGCCAACCATCAAGTTCTCGGGTGCCGACGGCTGTTGTGCGCTCGGCACCACCTGGATGAGCCCTTTCGTCGGGGCCGAGGACTCCCGGCTGGTGATGGCCGCGCAACACATCTATCCGACGTTCAACGGCGCGACGGCCGGAACGACGTACTACCCGTCAATCACCAATCTCCTCTCGCAGTACACCGAGAACCGCGTGACGTCGGACGTGCAACAGCTCTACGCGGGCGACGCCGGCCGGCTCCCGCTCCGCATCACGGAATCGAACTCCGTGGGCGGCAGCGGCCTGCAGGGCGTCAGCAATGTCTATGCGTCCGCGCTCTGGGCGGTCGCGCACATGTTCGTGCTGGCCGAGAACGGCGCCGTCGGCGTCAACTTCCACGGCTCGTTCAGCGGCGGGAACTACGAAGCCGTGAGCGGCGGCAGCGGCAGCTATGTCGCGCACCCGCTGTACTACGCGATGCTCCTCTTCCACAACGCCGCGCAGGGCCAGACGATTCCGGTGTCGGTGGTCGCGCACAACAGCCCCAATGTCATGATCCACGCCGCACTCGCCTCGGACGGCACAGTCCGCGTGATCGCGATCAACAACGAGGTCTCCACCAACGTTCAGGTGCGCATCGCGCCGGGTCGCACGTTCCGGAACGCCGGCACGCTGCGGCTGACCGGCCCCTCACTCGACGCCACCTCCGGCGTCACCTACGCCGGGGCCACGGTAGGGGCAGACGGCACATGGGTGCCCGGGACGTACAGCCCGGTCTACACCACCGGCGGCGTGTACGCGGTCTCCGTGCCCGCCTCGAGCGTCGCCGTCGTGACTCTCGTCCCTTAGCTTTCAGACATGCGACGGCATGTCTCGGCGCTCGCACTGGCCGCCGCGTTCCTCGTCACGACGACGCACACCGCCTCGGCACAATCCGAAACGCCGCAGCTCGCCGTCGGCGCCCACGCGCCGGGCGCTGCCGTCAAGACGCTGAGCGGCACGCCAGTTGACCTGTCGCACTACATCGGAAAAACGCCGGTGGTGATCGAGTTCTGGGCGAAATGGTGCCCGAACTGCCGCGCGCTCGAGCCGAAGATGACCGAGGCGCGCCACACCTACGGTACGCGCGTCAGCTTCGTGACGATCGCCGCCTCGGTCGACGAGACCCCTGCCGAGGTGCGCGGCCTATGCCAAGGCCCACGGACTGATCCCGGACGTGCTGTACGACGAGACCGGCGCGGCGGTGGACGCCTACGGCGCGCCCGGCACGTCGTATGTCGTGGTCATCGACCGGAAAGGATCGATCGTCTACACGGGCGCGGGCGGCGACCAGGACCTCATCGCCGCGATCAAGACGGCCCTGTAGTCGTCGCAGTGTTTCGGTCCCTCGCCTGCCCCACGCGGAAGCTCCAGCACCGTACGCGGCGGCCGCGGATCGTCGGTCGCCGTCACCACCAGCCGGTCGATCACCGCCGGCTCCCGCACCCGCACCGACAGCAGCGCGCGCATGGTGTCCGGCGTGAGCGTCCGGTACAAATTGAGCGTCACGTGCGGCGTGAAGGTGAACCGGCTCCGGCCGAACGGCAGCCCGCACCGGATGATCTGCTCGTGCAGCGCGCGAATGGGGCCGTGCGGGTCGAGCGGCAGGCTCACCACGTTGGTCTGCATGAAACGGTGCGGCGCCCCGAATGGCAGCGAGAGCGCCGGCATCGCCGCGGCCACCGCCGCGAGCCGCCACTGCAGCTCCTCAGGCGGCGTCCCGGGCACGATCGGCCCCACGCCGGACGATCCCGTCAGTGTCAGATGCGGGGGATGCCCCGCCGCGAGCTTCGGATCGTAGCGGAGCTGGAGCGCCTTGATGATCGCCGCCGCGGGCCCGCCGATCGGCGCCAGTACGAAATAGCCCGGCGGCCGGCGCCAGTCGGCGATCTCGTCGTCGAACATCATGTCGTCGATCGTCGAGTCGTCGAACATCACGTGTCGCTCACGAGCCGGAATGCGCTGGGCTGAATCTCTCGCGACTGTTTGAGATCGGCCTCGAACATCGCCTCCGCTTCGGCGCCCAGGACACGATCTTCGACGACGGCGTCGAGCTCGAAGTTGATGGCGATCCCCAGCGGATTGAAGTCGGTCGATCCGACACGGATCCACCGGCCGTCCGTCACCGCGGTCTTGGCGTGCATCATCTCGCCCTTCCATTCCCAGATGCGCACGCCGTTCATGAGGAGCCGCCGGTAGAACTGCCGCGTGAGCAACCGGATCCACGGATGGTCGTAGCGGCTGGGCACCAGGATGCGCACGTCCACGCCGTCGCGCGCCGCGCCGTTGAGCGCCTCCACTTCGGAGAATGACGGCGCGAAGTACGCGCTCGCGATCCAGATCGAACGCTCCGCCGACACCGCCTGCATCTGCAGCGCCCGCGCCACGCGGAATCGCCCCGGCTCACCCTCGATGATGCCCACCAGCGCCGGCGCGTCCGTCGACGGATCGAGGTGCGCCCCGCGCGACTTCCGCATCACGTAGCGATGGGTCCCCCGCCGCTCTTTTCCCAGCGCGCGCTGCCACATGTGGTCGAACGCCCGCGCCATGTCGTGCGCCGCCGGTCCGGCGATGCGGACGGCAGTGTCACGCCACGGCGACCGGCGCCGCTTCAGCACGCCGGTCCGCCACTCGTTGCCGATGCCGATCCCGCCGGTCACGCCGGCCGCGACATCGACTACCAGCAGCTTCCGGTGATCGCGCGGCACGAGGCCCAGCCATCGGCTCGTCAGTGATGGCGGATTGAAGATCCGGACTTCGGCGCCCGCGCTCCGAATCGTGTCGAAGAACGACCGCGGCGTCCCCATCCGCCCGACCCAGTCCACCAGCAGCCGCACCACCACGCCACGCGCCGCCGCCGCGCTCAACGCCGCCGCGAACCGCTGGCCCACTTCGTCGCCACGAAAAATGTAGCCCTCGAGCGACACGCTCTCCCGCGCCCCATCGATCAGCTCCAGCATCGCGGCGAAGGTCGCAGCGCCATCGCGCAGCAGTTGCACCCGGTTCCCGCTGGACACGTCCGCCGCCGCGATCCGCCACATTCCGCGCGCGAATGACGGCCCAGGCCCGATCGGCGACGGAAGCTGCTCCGGACTCCCCGCGGCTCCCGGCTCCGGTACCTGGACAGGCACCTGGTCAGGGACCTGGTCAGGGACCTGGGCAGGCACCTGGGCTGGCGCCTGACTGGCACCTGGCGGCACCGGGCTGGCACCGGGCCGCCCTCGCATGGGGTCAGGCCCGGCGGAGCGACACGGGACAACGACTCGGAGCTCACACCGGGGAACATGCCCGCCTCGGCCGCCCCGCGCCACGATCCCAGGCCCGCGTCCACACCCCCGAGTGCCCGCGGGGCCGTGGCCGCCCCGGGCTTCCCCCACACGGTCCGGCCTGCCCATCATCCCCACATGCTCAAGATCGATCTCTCTGGACGGCGCGCACTCGTGGCCGGCGTGGCAGACGATGCCGGCTACGGCTTTGCGATCGCCAAGGCGCTGGCCGAAGCCGGCGCGACGGTGACGGTGGCCACGTGGCCGCCCGCGCTCACGATTTTCCGAAATCTGCTCGAGCGCGGCAAGATGGACGAAGGCCGCCGCATGTCCAATGGCTCGCTGCTCGAGTTCGAGCGGATCTACCCCTTCGACGCCGCCTACGACACGCTCGCCGATGCGCCCGAAGACATCCGCACCAACAAACGGTACAAGGACGCCGGCGATTTCTCCGTCGCCGGCCTCGCCGATCACCTCACCGCGGATTTCGGCGAACGCCCGATCGACATTCTTGTCCACTCGCTCGCGAACGGGCCCGATGTCAAGAAGCCGCTCCTCGAAACGAGCCGCTCCGGCTACCTCACCGCCCTCGGCGTCAGCGCCTACTCCCTCGTCGCTCTCGTCGCCCGCCTCGGCCCCCTCTTCCGCCCCGGCGCGTCGGTCCTGTCGCTCACGTACCTGGCCAGCGAGCGCGTGATCCCGGGATACGGGGGCGGGATGTCGTCCGCCAAGGCGGCGCTGGAAAGCGATACCCGCGTGCTGGCGTACGAAGCCGGAAGGAAATACGGAGTCCGCGTCAACACGATCTCCGCGGGACCGCTCGCCTCACGCGCCGCGAGCGCGATCGGCATCATCGAGAAGATGGTGGCGTACTGCGCGACCAACACACCGCTCCCCGAACCGGTGCAACCCGCGGACGTCGGGCTACACCGCCGCCTTCCTGGCCAGCCCTCTGGCCAGCGGCATCACCGGCGCCACGATCTACGTGGACAAGGGCTACCACGCGATGGGAATGGCCGTCCCGCCACGGCCAGGTCACCACCATGTCAGGTTGCATGTAGGGGCCGGTCGCGACCGGCCCCGCCGGATGCCGCCCTCGCCAGGCACTCCGCGCTATGCGGCTGAGCGCCTGCAGACGCCCTACTGAGTCTGCGTCGTCACGCCGTCGAGGTTCGTCGGATCCGTCGGCGGCTTGTACGTCGCCTTGTGAATCGAATACGCGCCAAATACGAGCGCGGCGGCCAGTAGCACGGTCGCCACTGCCGGCACCAGGCCCTTGGGACCCGGAAAGGGGACGTAACGGTCTTCAGCCTGCGACGGTGTCGTCATGAGTGGGGTCTTGGAATGGGTCGTTGCACGGCCAAGTTACCGAGGCGCGATGGGCGGTGCCAGCCCGCCAGCCGTCGCCGCACCAGGCGGCACCGCCGGTGGCGGATCGCCCCACACATCGTTGTCGGGACGAAGATCCGGAACCGCCGTGCGGTCCGGCCAGAGCCGCGCGCCGGTCACGCCGGCGGGCACCACGAGCCGGACTTCGGCCGCCGCGCCACGTGCCCAGATGTCAGCCGGAAACCGCGCGTCCTGTGTCGTGCCGTTCGCGAGCTTGAGCCGCAGCTCCACGGGAAAGATCACGCGATGTATGCCGCCTGAGATACACCGACGCGGTCATCACGCCGCCGCTGTCGTGCGCGGCCGGCACGTGCGTGGCCACGCTGTCGATCCCGATGTCGAGCACGTCGGTCGTGTAGAAGAACTCCCGCCAGAACCACGAGAGATCCTGCCCCGACACGTTTTCCACCGTGCGGAAGAAATCACCCGGCGTCGGATGCTTGTACGACCACCGGTGCACGTATTCGCGCAGCGCGCGGTCCATCGCGTCCGCACCGATCACGTGGTCGCGCAGCGCGAGCAGCACCGCCGCGGGCTTCTCGTACGCGTCGTTGCCCATCGCGTCGGCACTCATGTGGTCCGGCATGGTCATGAGCGGCGCGTCGTTCCCGGCCGTGATGGTCTGCACCCAGGATCCGAGGAAGCTCAGCCAGTTGTCCATGCCCGGCGGCCATGACTTGAGCTCCGCCCCGTACCGCCGCTCCTGCGAGAACGAATTGATGTACGTGTTGATCCCCTCGTCCATCCACCCGTAGCGCCGCTCGTTCGAGCCCACGATCATCGGGAACCACTCGTGCCCGTGTTCGTGGTCGTTCACCCGGAACACATCGCCGGGCGATTCCGCGTCGGTGTAACCGTCCATGACGAACATCGGATACTCCATCCCCGACACGGTCCCGGCGACCGACGTCGCCTGCGGATACGGGAATGGCGAGAGCAGCTCCGAGTACATGCGGATCGTCCACTGCGTGCCCTCGGCCGCCTGCTCCCACTCCGGCCCCGCCTTCGGCCACTGGTAGTACGCCTGGCACAACACGCCGCGCACGCTCGTCGCGTCCCAGCGGAAATCAGGCGCCGCCGCCCACGCCACGTCGCGCACGTTCTTCGCCCGGAAATGCCAGGTCTTGCTGCCCGCGACGCGCGTACGCCCCGCGACCGCCGCCTCCGCCGTCGTACGAATCGGGATCACGCTGGATGGAGATGATCGCCTTCGCCAGCCGCTGGCGCGTCTGGTCGCTCAGCACGTCGCCGGGATTCTGCAGCACGCCGCTGCCCGCCACGATGTAGCCCGCCGGCACGGTCACGGTGTAGTCGATGTCGCCGTACTCGAGGTAGAACTCTCCCTGGCCGAGGTACGGATCGGTGTTCCACCCGCGAACATCATCGTAGACGGCCATGCGCGGATACCACTGCGCGATCTCGTACAGCGTGCCGTCGCGCCCCATCCGGTCGGAGCCCTTGTCGGGCACGCGGAATGTGTACTGCGATGACGATGGTGGCGGTCCCGCCGTGCGGCGCGATCGGCTCCGCCAGATCGAGTCGCATCATCGTGTCGTCAACCTTCGGCACGATCGCCGCGCCGCCCACGGTCACCTCGCTCAACGTGTACCCGCCCGCGAATCCGCCGGAGCTGTTCCGCGCATCGGGCGGATACAGCATGTCGCCCTTGCTCCCCGGCCGGAACAGGTTCTGGTCGGCCTGCATCCAGATGAAGCGGAGTGTGTCGGGCGAATTGTTGGTGTAGTGGACCGTGACGCTGCCGGTCATCGTCCGCGTCGTCGTGTCGAGCGTCGCGACGATCGTGTAATCCGCGCGCTGTTGCCAGTAGTCAGGTCCCGGCGCCCCGGTCGCGTCGCGATAACTGTTGGGCCCGGGCCAGTCGATCCGATTCGGTCGTGTAGAAGGGACTCGCGGTCGCATCCACCGGCGGAGCCAGCGTGGATGGCTTGGTGTGGCTTGCCGGATGCCGCACCACCGCCCGCGGTCGTGTCTTCCGTGATCTCGCGGGGCGCGAGTTTGGTCGGCAGGGGCCGCGTACACGACACGCCCACCCCAACGACGATCGCGATCGCCGGGACACGAACGGCTCGGCGGATTGAGAAACGGGACATGATTATCGGGTAGAACGTGGGTGGTGCGCGTGGCCCGGCGTGCGGTCTTGCCCTTGGCTTTGGCTTTGGTCTTGGTTCTTGGTCTTGGCTCTTTGTCTTGGTCTTGGTCTTGGTCTTGACCGTCGTACGCCGTTTCGCCGGCCGCTTGGTCTTCCGTCCCGCCGGCCGCTTCCGCTTCTTTTCTTCTTTTCCGGAATGAGAATCGTCCCCCGGCACTTCTTGGTCCCGCACCAGCAGGGATACTGCGACTCGGCATCCGGACCCGCGTCCTTCTCCCGCTCGTACGAGTAATCGTAGAACAGCTCCTCGCCCTCGGCGATCGGCTTGCACGCATCGATGAACACACGCCCGCGCTCGATCACGGCATCGCAGTTCGGATCGCACGAGTGATTGATGAACCGCGTGTCGTTGCCGCCCACGGCGGCGTCGATCACCGTCCTCGCGCTGACCGCGAACAGGAACGTGTGGTGACGCGACATCGCGTCATCATCGTACCGGCGGTCCCCCTCGCCCTGCGAGATGCGCTCCCCCGTGTACTCCCCGATCCGCTCCCCCTGCTTGATCCTCCTGGTGGCGAACCCCCCGCGGCCCTGGATCCGGGACCGGCGGATCTCGAACGCCGGCACGGCCGGCAATGACTTCGTTGGCGCCATATACACAGTTGTCGTTTGGATGCCACGCCGCATAGGCGCATCAGGTGAATAACTCCTTTGGACACCACAATTTACAGAATCGGCACCTCGGTATGTAACGTGCGGCGGGACACTATCTTATGCCATCCAGCCCCGTCGCAAGCGGCCCTGGCGCCCCCCAGACCGCCCCCTCGAGCCGCGGGATCTCCCCGATGGCGACGTTCGCGATCTGCGCCACGACGGTCGCTGTCGTGGACCTGGCCACCAAACAGCTCGCCGCCGCCCGCCTCGGCCTGCACGGCACCATGCAGGTCCCCGCGTTCCACGGGGCCGTCCGCCTCGCCGTGGTCCTCAATAACCAATCGGCGTTCGGCGTCTCCCTCGGCCGCTATACGTGGCACATCAATCTGGTGCTGACACTCGTCGCACTCGGCCTCACCGTCGTACTCTGCCGGGCCCTCACGGCGCTCGATGCATGGGCACCGATCATGTTGGGGCTGATCGCGGGCGCCGCGACGGGCAACCTCGCCAGCCTGATCACCTCCCCGCGCGGTGTGCTCGATTTCATCGCCGTGACCACCGGAACCGCCCACGAGGTGGTCTTCAATCTCGCCGACGTCGCCGCGTGCTGTGGCCTCCTGCTGCTGCTTCGCACCGCATGGTCCGTCGTGCGCGAGATCGCGATCAACGGACCGAATACGGTGGTGGGAGCCCCGCGCCCGCGACCCCGTCGCCAGCCCCTCGCCAGCCCTGCCCGAAGCGCCCTGAACGGGGCCCGCTCGATCGCCCGGCTGAGGACTCAAGTGGGGCAGTGACGTAGCCCCCGATCGTCCCGTCCGAAGGGTGCCATGTTCTGCGCCCAATGCGGATCCGCCGTCGCCGAGAGCTCCCGGTTTTGCGCCACATGCGGAGCGCGGATGACCGATCCCGCCACGCTGGATGGCACCGGGCCGCCCGAGCCGGGCGAAGCCCTCCTCGCCTCCGTCCGCCGCGCACTCGCGGCTGACTATGACGTCGAACGGGAGGTCGGCCGCGGCGGAATGGCGGTCGTCTTCAAGGGTCGCGAGAAAGAGCTCGAACGCACGGTCGCGCTGAAGGTCCTGCCACCCGACCTCGCGCCAGTCTCCTCGATCGCCGACCGCTTCAAGCGCGAAGCCCGCCTCGCCGCCTCGCTCGATCACCCCAACATCATCCCGGTCTACCGCGTCGGCTACACCGGCGGCGTGCTGTACATGGCGATGAAGTACATCGATGGCCGCGCCCTCGATGGTCTCGTCGCCTCGCAAGGCCCGCTCCCGCTGCCGGTCGTCCTGACGGTACTGCGCGCGACGGCTCGCGCGATGGCCTACGCCCACGAACACGGCATCGTCCATCGCGACATCAAAGGCGCCAACATCCTGATCGACCGCAACGGCCGCGTCATCGTCTCCGACTTCGGCATCGCGCGCGCGATGGAATCTGCGGCGCTGACGGCGACGGGTCTCATGATCGGCACGCCACACTACATGAGCCCCGAACAGTGCGCAGGCCGCCCGGCGGGTGCGCAAGCCGATCAGTACTCGCTCGGCATCGTCGCCTACCAGCTGCTGACGGGCGCCGTCCCGTTCGACGGAGAATCGGTTCCCGAGATCCTGCAGCAGCACTGCTTCACGCCCGCACCCGACCCAAGCATCGTCGCGCCCCGACTCGCCGGCCGTGCTCACGGCCATCGTGCACCGCTTGCTGTCGAAGGATCCCGAACAGCGCTTCGCGTCCACCGCCGAGCTGGTCAACGCGCTCGACAACATCCCGTTCACGGAAAGCGAGCGCGCCGCGGGCGAATCCGCGCTCAAGGCGCTCGTGCGCACCCGGTCGTCGCTGCCGCCCGTGCACCCGCATCCCGTGGAATCCGGCATCGCACCGCAGTTGAGCGATCCGTCATGCACTACCGGCGCCGGCAGACGTGGATCGCCACCGTCGATCAAACGCGTCAGCGATCCCACATTGCCCGATGGGACGACGGGATCCCGGGCGGCGGCCCCCACCGCCCCCATGGCTGCCGGCGCCACAACCGCCGGCGCCCCGCCCGGTCCGCGACGCCGCGCCGGTCGCATCTCGCCCAGGCGTCCGACGCCAACCCGCCCGCCCCATGCGCTGGCCCGCGATCGCCGGTATCTGCATCGCGACCTGTCTGATCGCGGGCTTCGCGGTAGCGAAGCGCTACACCGCGACACCTACGACCGTGGCAACGCGCTGGTCACCACCGGCGTATCCACCCTGCGCCGCTACGGACACCGCGCCTACGTCGCCGGCGACTACGAGATCGCGCGCCGCTTCTACGTTCGCGCCGTGCGACTCGACCCCACCAACGGTGACGCCGAGTCGCAGCGCGAACTAACCTGCGCCCTCGCCAAACTGGGCACTCTCGACAGCACCCAGCTCGCGCACCCAGTCAACAAGACCAACTGTCCCCAGTGAAGCAGAAGTAGAAGTAGAAAGCGGAGAATGCAGCTCTTGTCTACTTTCTACTCTCTACATGCTACTCTCTAGCGCGTAAGCGCTCGGCTCCCCCGTCTTCGCCGGCGCCGTAGCCTCGGCACTTACCGCGCCATGACTCTCCGGACCCGCTCCAACGGGCAGGAGCACGGTAAACGAGCTCCCCTTCCCCGGCTCACTCGTGACGAGGACGTCGCCACCCAGGAGCCTCGCCAGCCTGCGCGAAACACTGAGACCCAATCCTGTGCCGCCCGCGCGCCGCGTGGCTTTCTGTTCCACCTGCCAGAAGGGATCGAAGATCTGGTCGAGATGATCGGGCTCGATGCCGATGCCGGTGTCGCTGATGATCAGTTCCAGTGTGTCGCCGTCGCGGCGCGCGCGAAGTGACACCGAGCCCTCCGCATCCGTGAACTTCACCGCGTTGGACAGCAGGTTGACCAGCACCTGGCGCACCTTCCGCGGATCGGTGCGAATGTCGAGCGGGGTATCGAGGCGCACCACGGACAGCGTGACGTGCTTGTCGGCGGCCAGCGGCTCGATCAATGACGCCGCGTCGTCCACCATCGTATTGACGGCCGTGACTTCGTACAGCACTTCCTCTTTCCCTGCTTCCGCACGCGAGTAGGTCAGGATCTCGTCGATCAGCTCGAGCAGATGCCGGGCGCTGACTTTGATGCGGCCCAGTTGATGGCGTTGCAGCTCGGTGACCGGCCCCGTGATGCCGTCGGCGAGTAGTTCCTGATACCCGATGATCGCGCTCAGCGGCGTCCTGAGTTCGTGCGACATCACCGCGAGGAAATCGCCCTTCGTCCGATTGGCGGTCTCCGCCTCGCGTCGCGCCTCCTGCTCCCGTTCGAGAAATTGCGCCCGCTGGAGATCCGCCGCGTGCACGACGCGCGCGCTCCGCGCCACCAGCCACACCAGTGCCACACTGCTCGCGACCACGAACAGTGAAGGCCCGTTGGCATGCTCCCAGATTCCCGCGCGCTGCCCCACTCCCCACAGCCAGCCGAGAGCGATCGGCACCAGGACCGCCGCGGGCAGCATCCGCCGCGCCAGCACGCCGCCCCCCGCCTCGTCGACGAGGATCGCCGCGAGCCCGCGATCGCGCCTCGCGAACAGCACGCCCAGGCTGAGCGCCGCGAAGCACAGCGCCGTGAGCAGCGCCATCCCGAATTCCGGCTCGAACGTGTACAGCTGCGCGGCGCCCGTGACGTACCCGACGATCGCCGCGAACGCGACCAGCAACGCACCCGTGGCCGCCCACAGTGCGGGGCGGCGGCCATCGGTGCCGAGATCCAGCACGGTGAGCGCGATGCCGAGCAGGAGGAACGCCACGGCGGCATTCGGCGCCAGCCGCCCGGTAGACGACCACCCGCTCTGCACCAGGGCGTCGTGGAAGACACGAAGGTCGATGCCGAGATCACGCCCCAGCATTGATTCGATGAAGAAGAGCGCCCCCGCCACGGTGATGACGACGCCGAACAGCCGCGAGATCACGAGCGACCAGCGGCCGGCGCGCTCACTGCGCCCGAACCACAACGCGGCCGCGGCGATCAGAAACCCGATCGCGGTATTGGGCAGCATCACATACGGTCCGCGCGGTCCCGGCAGCCACTGCCGGTCGCCGCGCGACCAGCTGGCCAGCACGATCGTCGCGATCCCCGCCACGAACGCCGCGGTCAATTCCGGAAGCCGCTCGAACAGCTCGATCACTCGGCTGCGGGACGGACTGCTCATTGGCGGAAGCTCGCGTTCCGCCGCCCGGAAATGCAAGCCGCATGGAAACGCGACTCGTGTTTCGGAATCAGAACCGCGTCACGCCGTGCATGGGCCCGTCAATGTCCCAGGCCGTAACGTCCCGTCCCGTCAATGGCCCTTGTAGGGGCCGGTCGCGACCGGCCCCGCACGAGGCTGTGCGCCGCCCTGGCGCGCCGCCGTGCCGCTCTACCCTGCCGCGCCCATCCGCCGTGCGCCGGTATGGCGCCGCGTGAAAGCGGCCAACCCCGCCACCGGCGCACTATGCACGCCGCCAACCGGCTGCACCGCGTGCTCGCCACCCGGCAACATCGCGACAACACTCACGCGCTCGACTTTCTGCGCCGCGCCACGCTCGCCATTCGTCACGAGGAAGTGCAGTTCGACCGCGCGGATTGACGCGGCATCGATGCCGGCCTCGCTGCTGTCGGCGAACGTGATCGGCAACCGCTCCGCCGGCACTTCGGCAAGACTGTCGCCACTCGCATCCTGGCCCGCGCACTTGTACACGAAGAACGGAAGCGTATCCGGCAGCACGTTGCGGACGAGAACCGTCGGCGCCGCATTGTTCACTTCGCGCCACAGCGCAAAGGCACCCGGCACGCGTGTGTTGCCCGAATCCGCCGCGAAGAAGAACGTCACCGTCTTCGCGAACGCGATCTCCCACGTGCCGTCGTCTTTCACCGTGTTCGGCGATGCTTGCTCGAACGACGCGAGGAGATCCGGCCGCACCGTCGATCCGAATCCCGTATTGAACGAGAACGCGCGCGCATCCGCGTACACCACCGACGGCTGCTGCGAGACGACATCCATCTCCGCCAGCTCCGCCCGCGAGCGCACCGGCCGATCGTGCCTGGGCTGTTGGTGCACGACCCGGGGCCCGGCGAGACGCCCGGCAGCCGCTCCATTCGCCCCACGACGACCCACATGCGCGGCGGCACTCGCGACGAGCACCGCCAAGAGACCCGCCACCACCGAGTACCGCACTGGCCCACACCGAGTGTCCACGCCCCGTGGAAAAGCGAGTCCCAGGCCAGCGGTGCCAAACCACTAACTACTTACCTAGCAACATGTTACCACGCCACACCAGCGTTTATAACAGTGACGGTGACGCGGGACGGCGACAGCGATGTGCGGAAGCCGCGCTACAGGCCTCCCCCAGGCGTCGCGATCCCGCCACCGTGAGCGCCCGTTGGCACGCGGATCAGAATCGCACCATCAGGCCAGTCGAAAGGACGGGATAGACACTGAGCTTATTCACGCTGTTTTGCGTGGAGGCCTGCTGCGCGGCGATATCGGATGCGAGTTGGGGGTTTGTCGCGGCGCCGGTTGCGTTGAGGGAGACGCGCGCCTTCGACAGAATCGCGCCGACGTCGAGTGTGCCGCTGAGCCGTGATTTGAATGCCGGTGTGCCGATGCCGATCCCCGCATATCCGCCGGTCGATGGATACTTGATGGCGGCGCTGAACACGCCGACCTGCGAGGGCGTGTATTGGTCGTGGTTGATCGTGATCATCCCATCCGCATCGGAGGCGGCCGACCCCGTGAATTGGGTCTGGTTGAAAACGATGCCGCCAGTCAGGTGAAACGGTCCCCGCGCAAACGGGTACAGATCGAGGAGGATCGGCGCGCTCTGTAGGCGCAGCTTCGCGTCGTAGGTGACGTCACTGAGGCTGTGATTGAGTCCGAAGCTGAAATAGTTGAAGCCCCCCCGGATTCCCAGGCGGTCGAACAGCAGCTTGTTCACTTCAACGCCGAATCCGAGCGTGCCCGTGTGCAGTCCGATTCCGAGGTCGATGTGGCCGTCGCCACCGCCCGCCGATTGCGCGGCGCCGGGCGCGGACGCCACGACGATGAGGAGGCACGCCCCGATCCACACCACTCGTCCCACGATTCGCCGGAAGGCCCGCCCAGCATCCAGGGAGGCCACTGATGCTCCGGACCAGCAAACGCGACGCGCATGCTTCGGCATCTCTTCTCCGCAAATGTGAGTGGGTCCCGACGACAGGCGCGGCAAGGCGAGCCACCGGCCAGGGTTCCACGGACAGGACCGGCCTACAGCCGGTCGATCAGGAAGCCACCACGCTAGGCGTCCCCGGACACCCCGTCAATTCCGTTCACACCATGAAATCGGCTCCCCGAAGCGGCCGGACCCACCCGTCACGCGCCGGACGTCACACGGTCAGTATCAGCTTCCCCACGTGTGCGCTGCCCTCGAGCGCCCGATGCGCGTCCGCCGCCTGATCCAGCGGAAAGGTCTGCGAGATGATCGGCCGCACCACGCCAGCCGCCAGCAGCGGCCACACCATCGTCTCCAACTCGCGCGCGATCGCGCCTTTCTGCGCCGGCGTCCGCGGACGCAATGTCGACCCCGTAATCGTCAGCCGCTTCACCATTATCGCCTGCAGATCCGCCTCCACTCGGCTCCCCTGCATGAACGCGATCTGCACCAGCCGCCCCTCGGTCGCCAGTGCCGCAATGTTCCGCGCGACATACGAGCCACCCACCATGTCGAGCACCACGTTCACACCGCGGCCGCCCGTCGCCGCACTCACCGCCGCCACGAAATCCTCGGTGCGGTAATCGATCGCCAGCTCCGCGCCCAGCGCCCGGCACACCTCGCACTTGGCCGGTGTGCCCGCGGTCGCGAAAACCCGCGCGCCAAACGCCCGCGCCAGCTGAATCGCCGTCGTGCCGATCCCGCTCGTGCCACCATGAATCAGCACCGTCTCGCCCGCCGTGAGCCGCACGCGCTGGAAAAGATTCGTCCACACCGTGAAATAGGTCTCCGGAATGCCCGCCGCTTCGATCAGCGTCAGTGACCCCGGAATCGGCAGGCACTGCACCGCCGGCGCCACGCTGTACTCGGCGTATCCGCCACCCGCCAGCAGCGCACACACTCGGTCGCCAATCCGCCACCGGCCAGCCCGCTCCCCGGCCGCCACGACGGTGCCCGCGATCTCGAGTCCGAGGATGGGCGATGCACCCGGCGGCGGCGCGTACCGCCCCTGCCGCTGCAACAGGTCCGGCCGGTTGATGCCCGCCGCCGCCACCCGTACCAGGACGTCCTCAGGCCCCGGGCGCGGAACATGCCCGGTGGCAATGTGCAACGTCTCCGGACCGCCCGGCTCCCCCATCGCTACATACCGCATCGTCGCAAGCGCTACATCAGCCACACTCGCTCCTCGTCAGGAGTGACTTCCCACCGGGCGTCCGCTCTGGGTGACATCGCGTCAGGGGTGACTTCCTCACCGATAGCTAACAGATTTCACCCGCATCCTCTCAGCCCCACCATTCAAGGAGTATCACCGATGCAGGCTAGATATCTGGACTTGGTCGTCGTCGTGACGACCCTCGCCCTCTTAGGTAGCTGCCATCACTCGACGGAGATCGACCCGTCCCCAACCGTGCCGCTACACTCGCGCTGGAACGCCACGCTGGAAAGCCCGCAATCGCTCGCCGGCGCCGTCCAGATCCACGGCTCCGCCTGGATCGGTCCCGTGTCCGCAACGGACAGCAGCCGCACCACCGCTAGCATCGCGATCACCAACGCGGCGCCCAACGGCGTTCATCCATGGGCTGTCCGCCAAGGCCAGTGCGGCACCGACCAGGGCCCCTTCGGCTCCGCGAACGGCTACCCGCCGCTCAAGGTCGAGGGCGATGGTACCGCGAAGGCAAAGGTGACGCTCCAGGTCGCGACGCCGTCTGACGGCCAATACTACATTACATCCTCGCCGCCCCGAACAACACCGGCACCGTCATTGCCTGCGGCAACCTGGCAACGCCCCTGAAATAAATGGTCGTAGGGGCCGGTCGCGACCGGCCTATCGATGTAGCACGACGAAGAGCGTAGGTGACACACAGAAAGGAAAAGGAGACGGCCAAGCGCGCCGTCTCCTTTTCCTTTTTCTACTCTCTAATCCCCAGTACCTAATCCCTACTCCTCTTCTCCGGTCACGCCGCCCAGTCGCGGAGCACCGACGCCGCGCCACCATCGCGCAACGCCGCCAACGCCCGGTCGCGCAACTGCCGGACACGCTCGCGCGTGACGCCCAGCATCCGCCCGATCTCGTCGAGCGTCTTCGGTTCACCGGAATCGAGCCCGTAGTACAACACGATCACGCGGCGATCACGCGGCGGCAGCGGAGCGAGCGCCCGGCGCACTGCCTCGCGCCGCGACTCCTCCTCCAGCATCCCCGGCAACCGGTCGTCACCGTCGTCGTCCGCCCGCACCACACTCGCCAGCGTCCGCGCACGGCCGTCCCCGCCGCTCGAGCCATCAAGCGGATCGTCGAACGACCGCTCCGGCTGCACCAGCCCCAGAAGACTCTCGACGATGTCCACCGACAGGCTGCAGGTCGTGCCGATCTCGGCGTTCGTCGGCTCGCGATGCAGCGCCGCACGCAACACCGCCTGCGCCTTCACCACCTTGGACAAATCACCCGCGCGGCCAAGCGGCAGCCGCACCGACCGGCCCTTGGTCGTGATCGACGCATGCAACGCCTGCCGGATCCACCACACCGCGTAGCTGATGAAGTTGACCCCGACATCCGGATCGTACTTGTCCGCCGCGCGGCACAACCCCGCGTTCGCCTCGCCCACCAGATCCTCGAGCGGCAGCCCGCGATGCTGGTACTTCTTGGCGATCGAGAACGCGAACCGCAGGTTCGCGTTGATCAGGGACTTGCGCGCCTCCGCCCGCTCCGCGGCTGGACGCCGGGAGTCGCGGACGATCCGCGCAAGATCCTTCTGGTCGGCCGCCGACAGCACAGGCATACGGCCCAGCTCACCGATGTAAAGGTCGAGAAGCTCCTGCCCCTCGACGCCTCCGATCGGTGCCTGAGCGCCTGGCTGCGTCCGGCGCCGCTTTGTCGTTCCCGCCATGTCATCCGCCTTCATTATTTATCACCCCTGCTTTGATCATCCAGTAGGACCGTCAAACCGCGCGAACAAAAAAGGGCGACCACACCGTCGGCCGCCCCAAATGCTGCTTGGCAGCCTTCTCCCTAACTACGCCACGAGTTTGGGGGCGCGAGCGCTCGACCTGGGCGGCGTGAGGGTGAACATGTAGTCCTCCCCCGCCGGCACGTAGTCGATCGTGCCACCATCCACGTCCTGCGCAGAGAAGGGGTCTACATACACCCGCGCTCCCTGCCGTTCTACCACATAATCCGTTTCCGCCGGCTGCGCCTCGACCGCAAACCGGTACTCCGTCCCCTTCTTCCGGTGGCGCGCGGCGATCCGCAAACCGCCCCCGTCCCCCCCTAACCCAGCCGCGGCAACGGTCTTCTGGATCGCCGCACAGCTTCGGGGCGTCAAGGTCAGGTTCAGCGCCAGGCGCTGCATTATAGGCACTGCCGTCTCGTCTCTTCCAGGCATACGCCTTAGATAGCCCATCCAGCCCCGAGAAGTTCCCGAAATGGCCCCCAGACGCGTAACGCCTCGCACAACCTGCCACAAGCCGGCTCGAAAGAGACAGAAAGGCCGGACCGGCTTGAATTCCGTCGGTCCAGCCCCTCTGGAAGTGCCCTTCTGGCACCCTTCCCAACCGATCCCTGCTTTCTGATCAAGGATCGTTCCAGTTCCGCTGGGACCCCGGGCCCGGGATGTTCTTGTTGGCCGCCACTTCCTCGTCCTGATAGACGATACGCCGGGGTATCACTCCGCCGTTGAATGGGGTCAACGCCGGGATGTTGGTCCGCCGCCAATCGCTCCAGACCTCGATGTTCTGGAACAGCGCCGTGTACTTCTCGACCATAATGTCGTGCAGGGTCGCCGCCCCCAGCGCCGGCACCCCCTGCTCGCCGCGCTCATTGTTGAGCGCCGTCAACGCCAGCGCCGTATGCCCCGTCTGAAACTCCGCCTCCGCCAGGATCAGCTGGTTCTCGGCATACGTCACGATCGGCTGCTGGAACCCCTGCTTGATCCGCACGATCGTGTCGAGTTGTGAGAAATCGCCTCCGATCTGCCCTGGATCCGCTCCCACGAATTGGTTCGAACCGTTCGGATCGAAATAGATCGCGAGGCGCGGATCGGACTGGTTCGACAGGGTATCGATCATCGCGCTGCCCGCCACGATGAATTGCGTATACACCGTCTCCATCTGATACCACAGATTGGCCTGGTTCGCGGTCGCGAGATTCGCCGTGATGAAATCGCCCCCCGGCTGGATCCCGTTCGCCGCCGCCGCAATCGCGGAGTCGTACATCGCCGGCCCCAGCTTCGCCGCCAGGTGCATGAAGTACCGGGCCCGTAGCGTATTCGCGAGCGCAACCCACAGTGCCGGGGTCCCGGCATACGACGCGTCGTTGCTCAGCGCACCATTGTTGGTCGGCCCCGACGCGTTCATGAACGTGATCGCCGTCGACAGCTTCGTCAGAATGCTGTCGTACACCTGCTGCTGCGGATCGAGCTTCGGTTGCGGGAACTGGCTGTTCGCCGCTTGCGAATAGGGAACGTCTCCCCACACATCGGCGAGCGTGCCCACCAGCAGCGCTTCGAATACGTACGCCTGCCCCGTATACAGCGAGTCACCACGGGCTAACGTGATCTGCTCCAGCTGGTGCAGGCCCAGGAGGCCCCCGCCGCCGTAGAAATCGGACCACGGGCCGTAGTAGTCGTCCGTGCCAATCGAATATTGGCCCCAGTCGCTGTACGGGGTCTGTTGTCCGGCGCACTGCTGCATCCAGATGCACACCGACTGCGCGATCACGTCGGTCATCCGTGCCGACACGTTGATCTGAATGCCGAGGAACAGGTTGTCGGCGCTGGCGCTGGTGGGATTGCTCGGATCGTTGCGGTACTTGGTGGAGTTCAGAAACTCGTTGCACCCCGTCCCGCTCACGGTGACCATCGCCAGCACCGCGGCCACGATCCACCGATCCCGAGCCAGCCTTCGCAACGTTGTCACGGGCCGCCTCACTTGTTGAGGATGACGGTGAATACGACCGAGCGTGTCTGCGGGTCGCCGAAGTAATCGATGCCGTGCGCGCCGGTCTCTGCGCCGACGTCATTCACTTCCGGGTCCGACCCGGCGTATCGTGTCCACACGAACAGGTTGCGCCCGGAGACGCGCACCGAAACGGAGTTGAGGCCGAGCCTCGAGATCGCGTGGCTCTGGAACTCGTAGGTGGCCGACACTTCGCGGAGCTTCGTGAAGCTGCCGTCTTCGTAGAACGGCGCGCCGATCGGCGCCGGCGACACGCCGCCATCGTAGCTCTGGTACCAGTTCTGGTCGAGCGTGACTTTGGTCCCGGCGCCCGGGCCCGCCACCATCCCCGACTGGCTCCCGAATCCCGGCATGTAGTTCTGCCCGAACACCACTTGCTGCCCCCGGCGCGCGGTCTGCGCCCCGGTGCCGTAGAAGTTGAGTACAGCCGCGGTCCCGTTGTACACCAGGCCGCCCCGCCGGATGTCGACGAGCGCCGACAGCGCGAGCTTGCCGATCGTCACCGCGTTCGAGATCGACGCGTTCCACTTGGGATCGGGATTGCCGATCGTGCGCGGCGTCGGGTCGATCAGCGGGAACCCCGGGCCATCGCCCGGATCGCCCGCGGAGGTCACCAGGGTCCCGTTGGTCAGGAACAGCGCCCGTCCCTTCCTCTGCGCTGAGCTGCAGTGCGCGTCGACGCTGTACGGCGAGCCGCTGCTCGTGAACAGCGTGATGCCGCGCCCGCAGCGGACGTAGTCGAGGTCGCGGAACGCATTGACCGAGTTCCCGACGGTCGCGAACACGATCCCGAATCCGCCGTCGCCGCCGTAGGTCACGTACGGCGCGCCCAGCAGCGAGAGGACATCGTTGTGGTTGATGCTGCCGTTCAACCCGATGGTCCAGCTCAGATCTTTCCGCGCGATCGGACGGATGTTGATTCCGATCTCGCCACCCTGATTCTGGATCGTCGCGCCATTTGCGTATTGCTGCGTGAATCCGCTCGATGCCGCGGCCGGCGTCGCGAGGATCACGTCCGTCGACCGCCGCCGGTACAGGGTGAAGTTGAGGTCCGCCAGGTCGCCGAAGAGACCCATGTCGAAACCGCCCTCCGCCTCACTCGTACGCTCCGGCCCCAGGTTCTTCGCCGGCGCGATCGCGGGAAGCGTGAGTCCGCCGATGCCCTGCGGCGACACGAACAACCCGCCGTACCCGTTCGTGAATTGCCGGTTCCCCACGAATTCGTTCTCGTACAGATACGGCGATGGCTGCGTACCGACTTCACCGTACGCCACCCGCAATTTGCCGTAGCCGATCGGGCCCACCGTGCCCGTCACTTTCGTGAACTCCCACGCCGCGCTCGCGCTCGGGAAGAACGCCCACAGATTGCCGGGCGAATACGTGGACTGCCCATCGTACCGCAGGCCCGCCTGCAGGAAGATCTGGTCGAGCAGGTCCAGCCGGTCCTGTCCGAAAAAACCCTCGGTGCGCTGGTGGGTCTCCATCGTCAATGGCGACCGCACGCTCGCCACGTTGTTGAGCGAGTAGAGGCCCGGAGTCAGCAGCCCATCACCGATCAACCCGTTCTCGTACACGTTCAGCGATTCGAGGTTGCTGCCGATCGCGAGACTGCCGGTCAGGTTGTCGTTCTTCGCGTAGGTCGCCGTCGCCACGACGTCCTGGTTGACGGTGTTGTGGTCGAAGTCCAGTGTCAGTACCTGGCCCGCGGAGCTCAGACTGTTCGAGTTGCTCTGCCCCTGGCCCTGTAGCCGCGAATCGTTCGAATTGTCGATGCCCAGTTGATACGTCAGCTTGAGCCATGGCAGCGGGTCGTACTGCGCATGGATGTCGCCGAAGGTCCGCGGATCGATGCTGGTGCTGACCGCGGTCGCCGCGGTCCAGAACGGGTTGTCGAATCCACGCGAGAGGAGCGCCGATGCGTTCGACGGGAAGGGGAAGATGTACGAGCGCTGCAACCCGCTCGACGGCGACAGAAACGGCTGGTTGTTGAAGTTGGGCGGCGTCATGTACGAGGTCCACGTCACGCTGCTGAAGTTGAAACCCTTCTGCACGCCCCCCTGATTCGTCTCGGCCACCGTGATGTTGCCGCCGATCCGGAACTTGTCGAATAAGCGATGGTCCGCGGACAGTCGCAGCGATGACCGCTTGAGGTAATCGTTCGGCCCGGCCACCGTGCCGGACTGCGTGAGGTACGAGCCGGACATGTAGAACGTCGTCCGCTCATTGCCACCCGACGCGGTCAGGGTGTTGTTGATCGTGTTCCCGGTGGTGAATAGCTCGCTCGAGTGATCGTAGACCGGCGTGCCCTTCGCCAGCGCGGGCCCCCAGCTGAACGCCGTCGCTGTGCAGTCCAGGCCCTGCTGCCCCTGCGCGCACGCATCCCCCTGGCCACCCGATCCCTGGCCGTAGGTCGTCTGCAGCGGGATGTAGTGGTTCGGCGTGTCGAACGAGTAGGAGCTATTGAGCGAGTAGTGGGTCTGCCCTGCGTTGCCGTGCTTGGTCGTGATGAGCACGACGCCTTGCCCGGCGCGCGCGCCGTAGATCGCGCCCGCCGCCGCCCCTTTCAGGATCTCGATGTGCGCGATGTCGTCGGGGTTGATGTCGATCGCGCGGTTCGGCGATGCCGCTCCGCCTTCCGAGGACGCCTGCGGGTCGAGAAATGAGGGCGTGATCGACGAGTTGTCGACGGGCACACCGTCGACGACGAACAGTGGGTCCGACGGGCGGCCAGTGCCGCCACCCAGCGTGTTGATGCCGCGAATGACGATCTGGGTCGACGCGCCCGGATCACCCGATGTCGACGTGATCTGCACGCCCGGAGCTTTCGCCGCCAGCGCGGTCGTGATGTTCGGCTCGTTGGACTTGAGGATCGCCGAATCGGACACGCTGCCCCGCGCGGTGGCCAGCTCACGCGCCGTCGCGGTCGTGCCCTCTCCCGTGACGACAATTTCGCCAAGCTGCAGCGGGGTCGATTCGAGGGTGAAGTTCTGGGTGTTGGTGCCGGCCACCAGAACGACGTCCGCCGTCTGCGCTTTGTAGCCGATCGACCGCACGGTGATCGTCGCCGCCTGGCCATTGAGCGCGCCCGCGGGAACTATAAAGGTGTAGTGGCCATCCTCTCGCGTCGTCGCGCCCACCCGGAGGCTGAGAATCGCCACGGTCGCGGCATTGATTGGATTGCCGCCCGGCGCGGTGATGACGCCCGTGACGATCGCATCTCCAGGGGCCGCCGTCCCCTGCGCGGACGCCTCATGCGACGGTCCGGCCAAGCCGGCGAGAGCGACGATGCCGGCTGTCATGATCAGACCGCGAGTGTGGTTCACAAGTTCGCCTCGGACGAGGGTGGCGATGGGCGTCCGCGCGCTGATCTGCCTTCCGATCTGTGCGCTGGTGCCAGCGCTGGGCCGCGAATGTACCGGCACCTGTCAGGGGTGTCAAGAAAATCTGGGACTCCCGGTCCAGTCCTCGGCCTCCCCTGCCGGACTACATTTCGGCATGAGCGACAGCCCCGGTACTTCTCTCTGGATCAGCGGCGCATGGCGCGCCGCGGCGAAGACGTTCACGGTCTCCAACCCGGCGACGGGCGAACCCCTCGCACAGGTCGCGGACGCATCGCGCGATGACGCGCGGGCCGCCATCAATTCGGCGTCCGCCGCGCTGCCCGCATGGGCCGCCACCCCAGGCCTCGAACGCGCCCGCATCCTGCGCCGCGCCGAGGCACTCCTCCTCGAGCGCGCCGCCGATCTCGGACGCACGCTGACGCTCGAAGGCGGCAAACCGCTGGCCGAGGCCCGCGGCGAGATCGCCTACGCCGCCAGTTTCTTCGGATGGTTTGCGGGTGAGGCGGAACGAACTTACGGTCGCGTCATCCCCGCATCGACAGCGGCCAAACGGCTGATGGTACTGCGCCAGCCGGTCGGGGTCGTCGGCGCGATCACGCCGTGGAACTTCCCGGCAGCCATGGTCACCCGGAAGATCGGACCGGCGATCGCCGCCGGCTGCACGGTCGTCCTCAAACCCGCCGAGCAGACCCCGCTGACGGCGCTCAAGATCGCCGCGATCATGAGCGAAGCAGGTCTCCCGCCGGGCGTCTGCAATGTCATCCCCACCCGCGACCCGGTAGAGGTGGGAACGGAGCTGCTGCAGAACACGGCTGTCCGCAAGATCACGTTCACGGGATCCACCGAGGTCGGCAAGTATCTCGCGCGCGAGGCCGCTGGCACGGTCAAGCGGGTGTCGCTCGAGCTGGGTGGCCACGCGCCGTTCATCGTGTTCGCCGATGCCGACATCGATGCCGCCGCGCGCGGTGCCATCCTGTCGAAGTTCCGCAACGCGGGCCAGACGTGTGTCTGCGCGAACCGGTTCTATGTGCACGCGTCGGTCGCCGACGCGTTTCTCGAGGCCCTCACGCCGCTCATCCGCCAGCTCACAGTCGGCGACGGGACGGCTGACGGAATCCAGGTCGGCCCGCTCATCGACGCCGCCGGTGTCCAGAAGGTCGAGTCCCACGTCCGCGATGCGGTCTCCGCGGGCGCCCGGGTCCTCGTCGGCGGCAGCCGCCCGCCACACCTCGCGCGCGGCAACTTCTTCGCCCCGACGCTCCTCGATCGGACGACGGACTCGATGCGGGTGATGCGCGAGGAGACGTTCGGCCCGGTCGCACCCGTCGCCCGCTTCGAAAACGAGGCGGAGGTCCTGCACCGCGCCAACGCGGGAATGTTCGGGCTCGCGGCCTACCTCTACACGAATGACCTCTCGCGCGCGTGGCGCGTCGCCGAGCGCTTGGAATACGGGATCGTCGGGATCAACGACCCCCTCCCCGCCGTCGCCCAGGCCCCATTCGGCGGATACAAGGAATCCGGCCTGGGCCGCGAAGGCGGCACCGAAGGCATGGATGCATTCCTGGAAACGAAATACGTAAGCACAACCATCACGGTCTGACGACGACCTGGCGGCGCGCGGGATGATTACGCCGGGCTGACGCCACGGGATGATTTGGTAGGGTCCGGTCGCGACCGTCCCATGGGACGTTCGGCAACACCGTCGCCATCCCGTCTTGCCACCCGCGCCATCCCTGGCGCCACTGGCTGTTATCCGCTCGCGACTGGCCGCCCCAGCTCCGCGACCGCACGGTGCGCCTGGTCGATCGCCGAATTCGCGTACGCGCTCGCCCCAGCATCCGAGTTGGCGATGGTAATCCGCCCAAACGGCTGCCGCGCAATGACACACGGCCTCACCTGCCCCTTGCTCGGCGGGGGATCGGAATACGGGTCGTACTCGTAGGCATAGCCATGCGCCCACCGGTTCACGGTGATCGCCGCGATGTCCCTGGCCGGATCGAACTGGCCGCCGCCTAACATCCGCGCGCAGCTGATCTCGCGTGTTCCGCTCCATCACCTCGAACGGTGTCGCCAGCAGCTCCGCTCGCCCCGCACGATACTGATCGCGGCGCGCTAATCCGGGTTTGCACGGCGCCCGCATCATGTGCACCACGATCGGATCGGCAGGCGTCCGCGCGAAATGATAGGTGCCGAGGCTCACTGGGAAGTCCAGCTCGGCAATGCTGTAGTAGCTGCCCGGCGCATACACGAAGTTGATGCCGAGGGCGTTCCACGCCGCCCAGTTCCGAAGCGCGACGTTCGTGTACACGAACGGCTCTTTGACGCCGGAGAGCATTGCCTGCCGCTGCGGCTCGGGTAGCTCCGGGCAGAGATACGCGCTCACCGAGTTCCAGCACGCGAGCACGACGTGGGGCGCCCGGACGGTCCACGCCTTGCCGCCCCGGACGTAGGTGACCTCCACTTCGCGCGCCGACGCTGGGATCGCCCACATGCCGGACCCGCACCGCGGTGCTGTTGAGACGGATCCGTACGGTGTGCGCGGGGTCGTCAAGCTTCGCGTAGTTCACGCGGGCAGTCACGATGTCGTCCATCGTCGTGCCAGCCGCCGCGCCGGGGACGAGCCGCCGGACCAGCAGCCGCGCGAGCGAGGCGTTCCCATCCGGGAAATGGAAGATGTACGGATCCTCGCCATCCGGCGGCGTCGGCCCGATGCGCGTACCGGGCGCCGGATCCTCGTCGCCCAGCCCCATGCCCCGATAGCCGGCCCGGAAGCCATCGTTGTAGGGACTGAGTGCGGAGATGACGTCGATGCCCGCGCACCAGAGATCCGCCGTGATCCGCTGGAAGTAGGGGATCGCATCGGGCGTCACGCCGGCCACGTGCACGAGGTAGTCGCGATAACTCATGCGCGCCAGCCGCGCCCGCTTCTGCGCGCGCGTGAGCCCCGGCAGATAATCGTGCTCCTCCTCGTACAACCGCGTCAGATCTCGGCGCACCCGCTCCGACAGCGGCGCCCCCGCCAGCACGTCCGCCCACGGCTTGGTCCCGGCTCCGGTCGCGAGATGATCCGCGCCGAATGTCTCCTTGTCGAAGAAGACGCTGTCGCCCAGATGCCGCGATGGGAAGAATTGCTGGTCGAACGCGGTGTAGAATCGCTTCGGCACGACGCCGGCATCGGCCAGAAGCGCCTTCGCCGCGGGGCTGTAGTTGTCCGGTCCATCGAGCGACTGCGCGCCTCCGTAGCCGAGCAGGGTCCGCCCGCCGACGTGAAACTCATTCCGCTTCGCGTGGCCGCCGAAATCGTCGTGGTTGTCGAGCACCAGGATGCGCGCGCTCGGCCCCGCGGCCTTGCGATAGAAATGCGCGGCCGCGAGCCCGCTGATGCCGCCACCCACGATGACGAGATCGAAGGTCTCGCGCGTCGGCCGCGCATCCGCCACGAGCGCCGCGACGCCGCCGTCGCGCATCTGGTGCGCCACTTCGAACGAGCCGGCATGATCGCCGCGGAGACCGGTGAGTCCGGGCGGGTAATAGTGCGGGTCGCGCTCCGGCGCATACTCGCCGTCCTGAAAGAGCCACCACGGATGGCCCCCCAACATCCGCCCGGGCGCGAGCACCGCACCTGCCGCGACGGCCATCCCGTTCACGAAATCGCGCCGCGTGATCGGACAGCCCATACCGAGCGCGCGATCGCGCGCGACGTTTCCCTCTGCACTATCTCCGCCCGCGTCCTGCATTGGACCCTGCTCGTCGTCCGAGCTCATCACCCTAGCCTACCGCGCCGCCAGGAGCCCGTCCAGATTGGGCCCGCAGTTCTCCTTTCTCTTCTCTCCTTTTCGCGCTTGGCCTTTGTCTACTTTCTACTCTCTACCTTCTACTCTCTGTCGATGCGTGCCGCAACTACTGGACGGATTCGGCGTCGTTGCCCGCCACCACGCCGGGTCCTCCACCGGCGCGCGCCGATGTCGTCGTCGTTGGCGCCGGCTTCACCGGTCTCTCAACGGCGTACGAGCTCGCCGCACGCGGGGCACGTGTCGTCGTGCTCGAGGCCCGCACTGATTGGATGGGGCGCCAGCTCCCGAAACGGCGGCATGGTCCTCCCCGGCCTGAAGATCGCGACCGGTGTCCTCCGCGCCCGCTACGGGTTGCCGGTTGCCCAACGGATGTACGGCGCGGCGCTGGACTCCGTGGAGCACACGGCCACATTGATCCGCACGCACGACATCCAGTGTGACTTCGCGCGGTGCGGGCACCTGGAGGTCGCATGCACTCGCGTCGCAATACGCGCGGTATTCGGTCCTGGCGGATGAACTGGTCCGCGACTTCGGCACCCGGATCCGCATCATCCCGCCCAACGAGCTGGCCGGCGAGATCGGCTCGCGTGCCTACGCTGGCGGCATCGTGGACGACCGGAGCGGCGGACTGCATCCCGCGCGATACGTCGCCGGTCTCGCCCACATCGCAATGACGGCTGGCGCGCAGATCTACGAGCACACGCCAGTCACACGCATTGCCCGCACATCGCGCGACGGCGCGAGCGGCTACGAGGTCACGTCCGGGCAGCATCGCATCGTCGCGCCGGATGTGGTGATCGCCACGGGCGCCTACACGGATGCCGCGGTGCCCACGCTCCGGCGCCGGATCATCCCCATCGGCTCGTTCATCATCGCGACTGAGCCGCTCCCTGATGCGCTTGCCCGAGAGTTGAGTCCACGTAACCGCATGATCTTCGACTCGCGGCATTTTCTCCACTACTACCGGCTCACGCCGGATAACCGGATGCTCTTCGGCGGCCGCGCGGCGTTCTTCCCCGCGACGGACCGCACGATCGCCAGAAGCGCGGCAATCCTCCGCCGCGATCTCGTGTCGGTGTTCCCGCAGTTGGCGAAGACGCGCGAGGTCACCACGCCTGGGGCGGGACACTCGACTTCTGCTTCGACACGATGCCGCACATCGCCCGCGTGGGTGGGATGCTCGCGGCAGCCGGTTTTGCGGGCCACGGCGTCGCGATGGCGACGTACGCGGGCGCCCTGATCGCCGCCCAACTCCGCGGGACGCCGATGGACAACCCGTTCGCGGAGATTCCCTTCCGCGGCGCCCCCGGAAGCCTGCGCGCCGCTGTCAAATGGGGTCTTCCCGTCATCGCCGCCTGGTACAAGCTGCAGGACTTGCCGCAGGATGGACAACCTAATATACAAGGTTTACTGGTTGCTTTTGGGCGGATATGCCTCGTATATTAGGCATATGTTACTCCTGTCGGCGTTAGGGGAGGAAATCGCCACTCGGCGCAGGGCCATGGGGCTGACCCAGCGGGCCCTCGCCCAAAGAGCCAGAGTGGGACTTTCTACCCTGGATGCGCTGGAGAACGCCCGATTGGGCGAGCTCGGGTTTACCCGAGTCGCCAAGATCCTGTCCGCACTCGGCCTCGAGCTGACACTGCAGGAAACGAGCACGCGACGGCCGACGCTCGACGAACTCCTCGCGGAGGAACAGGATGAAGGTCTGGACCGACGAGGCTGAAGCGGGATTGCTCGACCGATTCGGGAATCGTGGCAGCACATTCCTGTATCTGCCCGGCAGCCCGGCGGCGCGTGCCGTGTCCGTGACGATGCCCCTTCGCCTACCCTCCTGGAACTCCGAGTTCGGGCTCGAACCCATCTTCGAGATGAATCTTCCCGAGGGCGTTCTCCGCGAGCGCCTCCGGCTTGCCTTTGCGAAGGCCACTGGAACGTTTGACGATTTTGACCTGCTCGGCCTCGTCGGCCGATCGCAGGTCGGACGCATTCGCTACACGGGCGACTCGGAGCAACTCCACGAGGACGTGCCGTTCCAGTCGGTCGATGAGATTCTCGCCCACCGCCGCAACGACGGGTTGTTTCGCTATCTGCTTGAGAAGTTTGCGTCGTCCTCCGGCATTAGTGGCGTACAGCCAAAGATCCTGGTCCGCGACGACAGTGCGCTGCCCCAAAGAACTGACCGCCTGCCGGAGAGCCACCGGGGCGCCACGCACATCGTGAAGTTCTGGGAACAGAACGAATACCCGCAACTCGCGGCGAACGAATATTTCTGCCTCAAGGTTGCGGAGAGGTGCCGCCTGGAGGTCCCGCAGTTCCGGTTGGCCGAGGACGCGCTCGCGCTTGTCGTCGACCGCTTCGACCTTCGCCCGGACGGCACCTATCGCGGGTTCGAGGACTTTTGCGTCCTGAATGCTCGCCGCACCGACCAGAAGTATCGCGGAAGTTACGAGACGTCGATCATGAAACGGTTCGCCCAATTCGCGAGATCCCCGAATCTCGGCGCAGACCTGGAGCGCCTCTTCACGCTGATCGTCGTCAACTGTGCCCTTCGCAACGGCGATGCGCACTTGAAGAATTTCGGGATCGTCTACGATGACGTCGAGGGCGACGCTCGCCTTGCTCCCGTCTATGACCTCGTCACCACGTCAGTGTATTTGCCCAAAGACAGCCTGGCCCTGACCTTGAACGGGACGACGAAATGGCCGGCCGCCAAGGCATTGCAACGGCTTGGCGAAACGCAGATTGGCGGGAGCCCTGCCCAGATCCGGGCGATACTCGAACGTGTCGGCGACGCGATGTGGGCCACGGCGGAGGAGCTCCGCGCCTACATCCGCGACCACCCGGCATTCGCTGCCATCGGCAGCCGAATGCTTCGCCAGTGGGAAGAAGGCGCTGCGCATTCGCTACGGACGGCCTGACAGCTCTCGGCCGCGCCGCCTATGTCGCTGAGAACAACTCCTCGACCGCCCGATGCGCCTGGTCGATCGCCTGATCCGTGTACGACGCGGCCGCCGCATCCTCGCACGCGATCGCGATCCGCCCGAACCGCCGCCGCGCGATCTCGTTCGGCGCCTCACCCGCCGGCCACGCCGGATCCCACAGCGGGTTGTACTCGTACGCATAGCCGTGCGGCCACCGGTTCACCGTGATCGCGTCTAATGTCCCGCGCCGGATCGAACCCCCCGCCCCCCAGCACTCGGCCCAGCTGGTCGCGGATGCTCCGCTCGAATGTCTCGAACGACATGACCCAGCAAATCCGCCTGCCCGACGCGCTGTTGGTCGCGTGCCGAGAGCCCAGGCTGGCACGGCGTCCGCTCCATCCGGATCACGACCGGATCGTCCGGCGACGACGGATACTCGTACGCCCCAATGCTGACCGGCACGTCGAGCCCCACGGATGAATGAAACATCCCGGGCGTCGCCACCGTGTGCACGCCCAGCGTGTCGAACGCCCGCCGGCTCTTGATCGCGACGCCCGTGTACACGAGCGGAACTTTCACCCCGTACTTGAGCGCCTCTTTCTGCTTGCCGGGCAATTCGGGACGAATGTACGGGATCATCATGTTCCACGACGCAATGACGACGTCGTTCGCGCGCACCACAGAGGCCCTATGCTCGGTGCCATCCGATCGCGCGTAGGTCACGTCCACCGCCTGTGAGCCCGCCGCGTGTTTGACGCCCACCACGGTGCTGTTCAGCCGGATCCGGACGCCATTCGATGGCCGGTCGAGCGTCGCATAGTCGGCGTGCGCCGTCACAATGTCTTCGGCCGAATGGCCCGGAATCGACCCGGGCACCAGCGAGCGAACGAGCAGCCGCGCAATCGACGCGTTGCCGTCGGGAAAATGGAAGAAGTACGGCTTCTTCCCCGGCGTCACATCGCCCGCCGCGGTAAAACTCAACCGGCCTCCGGTGGGCGTGCGCTCCAGCGCGAGACCCTCGAACCCGGGAAACCCGATCGCCCAGCAGTCCTGCGCCGGCACGGCATCGATCCCAATGCCGTACAGTCCGTGCGTGCGGGTCTGATAGTAGGGGATCACGCCCGGATCGGCTTTGACGATGCGCAGCAGATAATCCTTGTAGCTCATGCGCCAGAGTTTGTCCTTCTTCTGGTCGGACGTGAGCCCCGGCATGTAGTCCACGACTTCGGTCTGGATCCGCACGATGTCGCGCTGCGCGCCGGCGCTCAGTGGTGTCTTCGCGAGAAACGCCCGCCACGATGCCTCGCGTTCCCCCTGCTCCTGCGCCTGTTTCTGCGCTTCGCTCTGCGCCTCGTTCGCGGCGCCGGTCGATGCGTTCCGGTCCCGCCTCGCCCGCGACGGCACGCCGGTCACGAGGCGATCCGCCCCGAAGGTCTGCTGGTCGAAGAACACCGCCGATTGGAGACCGCGATAGGTGTCCGGCCGCGCGCATTTCTCTTCGAGGGCGGCGGGATCGATGCCAAGTGCCGAGAGCAATCCAGCCGCGACGGGGCTGTAGTCGAACGGCGATTCGATCGACCACGTCCCCCCGTTCACCAGCAACAGCCGGCCGCCGGGCCGGAACTCGTTGCGTTTGGCATGCCCGCCAAAGTCGTCATGGTTGTCGAGGATGAGGATGCGCGCCGAGGGATGCCGCGCCCGATAGAAATGCGCGGCCGACAACCCGCTGATGCCACCGCCCACGACGACGAGGTCGTAGTGCTCCCCAGTCCGCACCGGCGCGCCCGCTGCCTTCCAGAACGTCCCGTCACGCATGGCGTGGCCAACTTCGTACGACCCGGGATGACTCCCCCGCATCCCCGGTGCAGCGCGGGCGGATAGTACCCGGGCGCATCCTGCGGCCCGGCCTGCCCTTCCTCCCGTGCGCCACGGCGCCGGCAGCGACCCGACACCCGGCACGCCCATCCCCGGCAGCCACGCCGCAGCGAGCAACCCGCCCGCACCAACGGCAATCCCGTTGAGAAAATCGCGCCGCGTGATATCGCGATCCATCCCCAGCTCGCGATCGCGCAAGGATCGGGCTCGGGCACGCTCGCAGGCTCGATATCGTCTGTCATGCGCTGTCCCTCGTAGGGGCCGGTCGTGACCGACCCATCGATGGCGCAGCAACACCGAGGCCACTCCACGTCACTGCCTGCTCTCACTTTCGCCTTTCACTTTCGCGCTTTCCACTTCGCTCGGACTCTACCGGCTATTCTACTTTACTCATTCTCCTCAATACCAGCCGATCGGCTTCTCATCGAGGTTGATGAACACCTGCTTGGTCTCGAGATACTCCTCGACCCCCCACCGCCCCAGCTCCCGCCCAAACCCCGACGCTTTGTACCCGCCCCACGGCGTTTCGACCATTGTGGGCTGCATGTGGTTCACCCACACGATGCCCGCCTCCAGCTCCTTCACCACCCGAAACGCCTTGAAGATGTCCCGCGTCCACACCGCCGCCGCCAATCCGTACGGCGTCGCGTTCGCGATGCGGATCGCGTCGGCTTCGTCCTTGAACGGGATGATGCTCATCACCGGCCCGAAGATCTCTTCCTGCGCGATCCGTGCGCTGTTGTCGACGTCGTAGAAGATGGTGGGCTCCACGTACCACCCGCGCGCATGCTGCTTCGGTACGCCGCCACCCGCCGCGACTTTCCCCTCTTTCGCGCCGATCTTGAGATAACCCACTACCCGATCCCGCTGCTCGGCACTCACTAACGGACCCATCTTGTTGGTGCGGTCCATGCCACTGCCCACGCTGATCGTCTTGGCCTTCGCCGCCGCCGCCTCGATGAATCGTTTGTAAATGTCGCGCTGCACCAGCACTCGGCTCCCCGCCGAACACACTTCACCCTGGTTGACGAAGACGCCGAACAACGCGCCGTCGACGGCATTCTCGAAGTCCGCATCGCTGAAGAAGATGTTGGGCGACTTGCCGCCCAGTTCCAGTGACACGCGCTTGAGCTGATCCGCCGCGCTCCGCATGATGATGCGGCCCACATCGGCGCTACCAGTAAACGCGATCTTGCGCACGTCAGGGTGCGCCACGAGCGGCGCACCAGCACCCGGACCATCACCAGTCACGATGTTGATCACGCCGGCCGGCACACCCGCCGCCTCGAAATCCTCCGCCAGCGCGAGGATCGACAGCGGCGTCTGCTCCGCGGGCTTGAGGACGACGGCACAACCCGCCGCCAGCGCGGGCGCCACTTTCCACGCCGCCATGAGCAGCGGATAGTTCCACGGGATGATCTGCCCCGCGACACCCATCGGCTCACGCAACGCCAGCGCGACCGCGAGCGCCGGCACCGGCAGCACATCGCCGTTGATCTTGGTGGCCAACCCGCCATAGTACTCGAAGCACGTGGCCGCGTCGTCCATGTCGTACTCGGATTCCGCGATCGGTTTGCCGGAGTTCCGCGTCTCCAGCTCCGCCAGTTCCGCACGCCTGCGCCCGCACCCGCTCCGCCAGCCGGAACAACACCCGCCCCCGATCCTGCGCCGTCGTCCCGCGCCACACATCATAGAAGGCGCGCTTCGCCGCCTTCGCCGCCCGGTCGACATCCGCGGCGCCGCCAGCCGGACACGTCGCAATCACCGCCTCAGTCGCCGGGTCGAACACGTCAAAGGTCTTGCCACTCGCCGCATTGGCGAACTTGCCGCCAATGAACATCTGATAACGCCGCACGTCACTCCTGCGCCGGCGCGCCGCTGCTCTTGGCTCTTGATTTTGGTTTGCTGGTCGTAGCCACGATGGTCCCCTGTTGTGTTGTAGCCCTTTTCTACTTTCTACTCTCAACGTGCTGCCGTTCTACTTGTCCTCTCTGATCATCCGGGACCACAACACGATCGTCAAGAGCGACACCGCAAAGATGACGGTCGCCGCCGCATTCACTTCCGGTGTAATGCCGCGCCGCAGCAGACCCCACAGTTGGAGCGGCAAGGTGTTCTGCCTTCCGATCAGAAAGAAAGTGACCGCGATCTCGTCCAGGCTGAGCGTAAACACCAGCAGCGCGGCCCCCAGCACCGCCGGCCGGATCGACGGCAATGTCACCCGCCAGAATGTCTGCCATTCGTTCGCGTAGAGGTCGCCACTCGCCTCTTCGAGCGCCCGGTCGAACCGCTGGAGCCTCGCGTAGACCTGGGTCATCACCACCGACGTGAGCGCCGCGCCATGTCCCAGCACCACCGGCCACCCGGGCACGAGCGGGAACCCGCTCGAGAGGCTGAGCCCCACGAACGAGAAGAAGCTGAGCAGCGCCACGCCAGTGATGATGCCCGGTAGGATGAGCGGCAGCATCACCAGCCGCCGGAACGCACCCTTCCCCGGAAAGTCGTACCGGTCCAGCACGAACGCGCCCGGGACGCCGACCGCCAGCGCGATGATCACCGCGAGTACCGCCAGTTTGACGCTCGCCCACCCCGCGGCCAGCATGCTCGTGTCGTGGGCGAGCACGCCATACCACCGCACAGTCCCGAGCTTGAGCGGCCACGCGATGATGTTGCTGTCGTGAAACGAGTAGAGCACCACAATGGCGAGCGGCGCGTAGATGAACGCGAACACGGCGCCGGCGCTCGCCCACAGTCCCGCCGTCAGCGGATCAGACCGGCGCGGCATAGTCCGTCACCGATGTACGCGCTTCGCCACCATAGGTGCCTCGCGCTTCGACTTTGCCCGCCACCCACAGCAACATCAGCGTCAGCGCCAGCATCACCACCGATACCGCCGCGCCCAGCGGCCAGTTGTACGCCACACCGAAGAGGCTCCAGACCAGATTCGATACCATGAGCGCGCTGTCATTGCCGCCCAGGAGCTGCGGCGCGAGGAAATCGCCCATGCTCAGTACGAACGCGAAGGTGCACCCGGCCACGACACCGGGCAGCGACAGCGGCAGGATCACGTGTATGAAGGTCCGCCACCGGTTCGCGTAGAGGTCCTGGCTCGCCTCTTTCAACGCCGGCGGAATCGCGTCCAGCACGGCGTAGATCGGCATGAGCGTGAACGGCGTATAAATGTGGGTCAGCGCGAGCACGACCGCCGCGGTGCTGTACAGCAGCACGGTGAGCGGAGCCCGGATGATTCCCATCGACATGAGAAGACCGTTCAGGATGCCTTGCTGGCCGAGGATGATCTTCCACGCGTACGCACGCACGACGTAGCTCACCCACAGCGGGATGATGACCGCCATGTAGAGCAGGGTCTTGTGCTTCCGCACTTTGAACGCCAGCACGTACGCGACCGGAAACGCGAGCACCAGCGAAATGATGGTCACCCGGAGTGCCACGCCGGCGGAATACAGAATCGTCGCCGGATAGAGTGAGGTGCCGAAGAGCCGGCGGTAGTTCTCGGTGGTCAGCTCATGCGTCAGGGTCCCGTTCCGCAGCCGCCAGAACGACTGGATCAGGAGCAGCGCGTACGGCAGCAAGAGGAGCACCACGACCCACGTCACGGGGATCGCGCTCGCCACAATGGTCTTCACACGACGGTTGGTCCGCACGCGGTCGAGTAGCGTCGCGCGCACGGGCTCCGCCGGCGTGCGGTCAGTCGGCGACAAGCACGCCCTGGCTCAACGGCCAGCGAACCTCGACCCCCGCACCGATCTCGAACGGCGGGTCCGATGGCGCGCGGTGTGCGACGAGTATCGTGCCGTCCGTGAGTATGAGGTGGAGCTTCACCACGGACCCCGCGTACACGATGTCCCGCACGATCGCCGGCAGGCGATTCTCCTCGGCCCCATTTCCCGGCGGGGACGCACGCACGACTCTCCAGCGACTCCGGGCGCACTGACAACCAGAGGGGCACCCCCGCCCGCACTCCCTCCGCCCGCACGTCCACTCGCAATGGAAACCCGCCCGCCGTTCTGTTGGCGACGACGACTCCCGGGTCACGCCCGGCTTCGACGCTCAACAGATTGGTCTCCCCAATGAAATCCGCGACGTACCGCGACCGCGGCCGGTCGTACAACTCGCGCGGCGGCCCCAGTTGCTCGATGCGCCCACCCCGCATGAGCGCCACTCGGTCGGACATGGTCAGCGCTTCTTCCTGATCGTGGGTTACGTAGATAAAGGTGATGCCGAGTTGTGACTGCAGCTCCTTGAGCTCGAGTTGCATCGCGCGCCGCAGTTTGAGGTCGAGCGCACCCAGCGGCTCATCCAGCAGCAGCACTCGCGGACGGTTCACGATCGCCCGCGCGAGTGCCACCCGCTGCTGCTGCCCCCCCGACAACTGCCTCGGCGCCCGCTCCGCGAACGGCCCCAGTTGCACCATGTCGAGCGCCTCCGCCACCCGCGGCCCAATCTCGCGGTGCGGCACACGCTGCATCCTGAGTCCGTACCCGACGTTGTCGCGGACGCTCATGTGCGGAAACAGCGCGTACTGCTGAAACACGGTGTTCACCGGCCGCTTGAACGGCGGCAACGCCGCGACGTCCGCCCCGTCGATCAGGATCCGCCCCTCGGTCGCTAGGTCGAACCCCGCGATCAGCCGGAGTGTCGTGGTCTTACCGGACCCCGACGCCCCAAGCACGGTCAGGAACTCTCCACGCTCTACCGCCAGCGAGATGCCGTCGAGCGCGGTGAACGTGCCGAACCGCTTGGTCAGCCCATGCAGCTCGACGATCGCCCCGGTCACTGCGCCGCTTTGACCGCGTTCCAGATCTCCTGATACTTGTCCCGCCTCGACCCCCACTGCCAGAAATTCACGTGCGCCCCATACTCGGCGATGTCGTGCTGGCCCGTCGCCTGCTCCGGGGTCATGTAGGTTCGCGCGGCGGGATTCGCCACGATATAGCCGGTGACGTCCGCCAGCATCTTCTGCGTAAATGGCTGCGCCGCGTACTCGAGCCACGCGTACGCCGCGTCCAGGTTCTGCGCGCCCGAGGTCAGCACCCAGTGGTCCGCCCACGCGGTGGTCCCCTCTTTGGGTATCACGTCCGCAGCCGGAAACTTCGCCAGCAACAGTTGGTGGGTCATGAGCGGCCACCCCTCGCCAAGCACGATCTCGCCGCTCTGGAAGAGTTGTGTCATGTCGCCCGCCGTCGACCAGTACTTCCGCACCCGCGGCCGCAGCAGCATCGCCTTGGCTTTGACTTTCTCCAGATCCGCGTCGGACAGGTTGTAGAGCTTCGACGGATCTCTCGGGTCGTCCAGCCCCAGATACTGCGCGACCATATAGAGGGTCGCGATATCGTCCTGCACGGAGATGCGCCCCTTGTACCGGTCGTCCCACAGGACCGCCCACGACGCCGGCTTCGGTGTCACTTTCGTCGAGTCGTAGATCAGCGGGTTCGGCCCGAACGCCCACGGCTCCCCATAGATCTTTCCGCCGCTGCGCGCCACCGGTAGCGCGCGGAAGCCGGCCATGAGGTCACCGAAGCTCGGAAGACGGGTCGTATCGAGCGCCGCCGCGAGCCCCGCCTGAATGATTTCCGTGATCGCGTCGCTGGACGGCGAGATGAGATCGATGGTCTGCGAACCGCCCGCCCGCAGTTTCGCCACGAGGTCGTCGCTCGACCCCATGTAGGTCGCGGTGATCTTCACGCCGCACGCCCGCTCGAACGGCGCCGTGAACACCGAGTCGGTGTACCCCTCCCACACCATGAAATTCAGCTCTCCGCCAATCGGCTTCGGACAGAGTTTCTTGAGATAGGTCGCGGCGTCGGCCCGGGCATCCCCGGTCGCCGTCATCGCGATCTTCGACGCCAATCCGTGGGGTGCGTTCGACTGGCTTCCCCCACCCCCCCCGCAGCTCGCCACCAGCACAGCGGCAATGATCCTGAGCAGGGGACCGACCGGCGGTGTGCGTACGATCGGCAGCGCGGCGCGAAGCCGGCCATAGGGCAGCGAACGGTCGATTGTCATGGAAGGGATGGCTCGAGTGCTGTGGTGCCGGGATCCGGGCCCTCAATTGTGCTGGCACGTTCGCGCTGGTGTGCCGGGCCCCATCATATAACTTTCCCGGCGTACAGTCGAGGCGCCAAGCGTATGGGACGAGTGATCGATCTGAAGACCACGGTGCCCGGTCCAGCCAGCAATGCGCTGATGGCCCGCCGCGCACGCGCGGTCCCCCGTGGCGTACCAGCCACCACTCCGGTCGCGGTCGTCCAGGCTGATGGCGCGGTCCTGACCGACGCCGATGGCAACCACCTGATCGATTTCGCCGGTGGGATCGGTGTGGTCAATGTCGGCCACCGCCACCCGCACGTGGTCGGCGCCGTGCACGCCCAGTTGGACCACTTCGCGCATGTCTGCTTTCCCGTCGTGTCCTACGAGCCGTATATCGCGCTCGCCGAACGTCTCAACGCAGTCACGCCCGGCGCGTACGACAAGCGCACGGTTCTCGTCAACAGCGGCGCGGAAGCGATCGAGAACGCGGTCAAGATCGCGCGCGCCCACTCCGGCCGGCAGGCCGTCGTCTGCTTCGAGCACGCATTCCACGGTCGCACGAATCTCGCGATGGCGCTCACGTCCAAGGTCCGCCCGTACAAGACGGGATTCGGCCCGTTCGCACCCGAGATCTACCGCCTCCCGTATCCGTATTGCTATCGCTGCACGACCGGGCCCACCAACGGCTCCTGCTGTCTCGCCTCACCCGAATCTCTCGCGCGCCAGTTCGCCGCCATCGTCGACCCGGCGTCGGTCGCCGCCATCATCATCGAGCTGGAGCTCGGCGAAGGTGGCTTCGTCCCTGCCCCACCCGAATACGTCCGCGCCCTGGCCGATTTCGCGCGCGCAAACAACATCCTCCTCGTCGCCGATGAGATCCAGACGGGCTTCGGCCGCACCGGCGCGATGTTCGCGTGCGAGCACTACGATCTCGTCCCCGACATGGTGGTCACCGCTAAATCGCTCGCCGGCGGTCTGCCCCTGGCCGCGGTCACAGGCCGCGCGAAAATAATGGACTCGCCAGTCGCGGGCGGCCTCGGTGGCACGTACGGCGGCAACCCGCTCGCCTGCGCCGCGGCACTCGCCGTCCTCGATGTCATGGAAGAGGAGCACATCGCGGAACGTGCCGCGACGATCGGCGCGCACATCCGGCACCGCTTCTGCTCGTGGGCGGACGCTGACACCGGCATCGGTGACGTCCGCGGCCTGGGCGCCATGATCGCGATGGAATTCGTCCAGGACCGCAGGTCGAAAACCCCTGACAATGCGCGCGTCAGCCGCATCGTCGCCGCGGCCCTCACCCGCGGCCTCGTGCTCCTCTCGGCAGGCACCTTCAGCAATGTGATTCGCGTCCTCGTACCCCTGACCGCGCCCGACGCGGTCATTGATGAAGGACTGGATGTGATGGCCGAGGCGCTCAGCGCCTCGCGGCTCGCACCGAGTTGACCGCGGCGGCAGCGCCGGAGGCCCGCAAGCCTCCGCCCGCGGTGGAGTTCCGTCGCGTCTCCAAGAGCTTTGGCGCCACCAAGGCGGTCGACTCCATCAGTTTCAACATTGAGCGCGGCGAGTTCTTCTCCATCCTCGGCCCCTCCGGCTGCGGCAAGACGACGACACTGCGCCTCCTCGCCGGCTTCGAGTCGCCGGACCCGGACGGCGGCGAGGTCCGGATCCTGGGCGAGATCGTCAACGACAAACGACCGTACGAACGCCAGATCGCGATGGTCTTCCAGAATTACGCGTTGTTTCCCCACCTCACGGTGGAGCGCAACATCGCGTTCGGCCTCGAGCAGCGGCGGACACCCCGCACCGAGATCGCGGGCCGCGTGGAACGCGCGATGGACCTCGTCCGGCTCGCCCCCGAGACGTTCGCGCGCCGCGCCCCAGCGCAGCTCTCCGGCGGCCAGCGCCAGCGCGTCGCACTGGCCCGCGCGCTCGTGCTCGATCCGGCAATCCTGCTGCTGGATGAGCCGCTAGGGGCCATCGATCTCCAGCTCCGTAAGGAGATGCAGCTCGAGCTCAAGGCCCTCAACAAACAGCTCGGCACGACGTTCCTCTACGTGACGCACGATCAGGAAGAAGCGCTCACGATGTCGGATCGCATCGCCGTGATGTCGCACGCGCGCGTCGCGCAGCTGGGAACGCCGGCGGAGATCTATGAGAACCCGCGGACGGCGTTCGTCGCGAAGTTCATCGGCGAGTCGAACTTTCTCGAAGGCCGGATCACTGGGCGGAATGGCAGTTGGTGGGAATGTCGAGGGACGCGAAGGGATTCGCTTCCGCATCCCGATCCTCAACGGCGTACAGCCCGGACAGGACGTGCGCATCGCCGTACGCCCCGAATGGCTCGACGTCTGCCGCCCGGATGCCGTCCCCGACGGCGAAAACGCCATTCCCGGCATCGTCAGTAATGTTGTCTACCTCGGCGAAACGATGCACGTCGTCGTATCCGGGCCGGCCATACCGGACATGACCGTCGCGCTCCGCAACGAGGGCCAGCTGATCAACCCGCTCCCATGGCGCTACGGACAGCAGGCGACCGTGGCGTGGCGGCCGGAGGATTGCCAGATCCTCGAGGACGAATGACCACGGGGAACGAACCGCGGCCCGCCGGCGCGCCGCCCGCGCCAGGGCTGCGCCGCCGATGGCTCGCCTGGCTCGCTCCCCGGCCCCAGGCACAGGCCTGGACGCTGCTCGCGCCCGGCACGATCTGGATGCTCGCGTTCTTCCTCGTGCCCGTGATCGTGATGTGCGCGTACAGCGTGATGCCCCGCGGCGAGTACGGTGGGGTCGACCGGGGGTTCACGCTGGAGGCCTACACTCGCTTCCTCCACCCCGTCTACCTCACGATCCTCGAACGGACGCTCGTGCTCGCGGTCGCGACGACCGTGCTCTCCGCGCTCGCCGGGTATCCGGTGGCCTACACGATCGCCCGCAGCGGGCGCTGGAAAGCGCTGCTGCTGTTTCTCGTCGTACTGCCATTCTGGACGAGTTTCCTGGTCCGCACGTTCGCGATGATCTTCCTGATGCGCGACACGGGCTTGATCAATAGTTGGCTCATCGCGGCCGGCCTCCGGCAAGAGCCGATCACGATGCTCTACACGCCATTCGCGGTGCTGGCCGGTCTCGTCTACGGATACCTCCCGTTCATGGTCCTGCCGATCTACGCCTCGCTCGAAAAACTCGACCCCGCACTCCTCGAAGCCGCCGAAGTCCTCGGCGCCCGCCCCGCCGCACGATTCCGCCGCGTCACGCTGCCGCTCTCGGCGCCGGGCCTCGTCGCCGGTTGCCTCCTCGTCTTCATCCCGTCGCTGGGGTCGTACCTGACATCGGACCTCCTGGGCGGCGCCAAGGAGCTGCTGATCGGCAATCTCGTGCAGAACCAGTTTTCGACGGCGCGGAATTGGCCGTTCGGGTCGGCGGCATCCTTCATCCTCATGATCGTCGTCCTCGCCGCCGTGCTGGTGTACCTGCGTCTCCGGCCACCTGACTCCGCGCGAGGCTGGTGAGATGGGCGCCTCCGGCATCGGCAAGCTCCCGCGTTGGCTCGTCGCGTTCACCGCGGTATGCCTTTTTTTCATGCACCTGCCCGTGCTCGTGCTGATCGCGTTCTCCTTCAACGCGTCGAAGTTCGCGGTGGCATGGACCGGCTTTACGCTGGGCTGGTACCGCCGCCTCCTCGAGCGCGATGACATCCTCCACGCGCTGCAGGCCAGTCTCATCGTGGGCGTCACCGCCACGGCCATCGCGGTCACCCTCGGGACGCTGATCGCGCTCGCCCTGGCGCGCCATCGGTTTCGCGGGCGGACGATCTACGAAGGCATGATGTATGTGCCGATCGTCACGCCGGAGATCGTCACGGGCATCTCCCTGCTGGTGCTCTTTGTCTTTCTCCGCATGCCGCTGGGTCTCACCACCATCATCATCGCGCACGTCGCGTTCTGCGTGCCGTTTGTCGTAGTCGTCGTGGTGGCTCGCCTCGCGGGTATGGACGAGAATCTCGAGGAGGCCGCCATGACCCTGGGGGCCGACGAGATCACGACGTTCTTTCGCATCACGCTCCCGCTGCTCTGGCCGGGTATCCTGTCGGCCGCGTTGCTCTCGTTCATCCTCTCGTTCGACGACTTCGTCATCACCTCTCTGGTCGCCGGGTCTGGATCGAGTACGCTCCCACTGGTCATCTACAGCATGGTGCGCCGGAACGTCGAGCCCAGCATCAACGCCATCAGTGCCCTGATCGTCGTCGCCACGTCCATCCTGCTCTACGTGTCAGACCGCATCAGCCGCCCCAACGATCCCTCGCATGCCTGAGACGACCACTGGCACGTTGCTGCGTACGCTGCTGCGTGCGCTCGCCACCGGCGCGATGGGCCGCCGCGAGTTCGCGCGGCGCGCGCTCGCCCTCGGCGCGTCCGGGATCTCGGTCGCCACGTGGCTCTCGGCATGCCGGCCGGTCGGCGATGGTCTCGCCCCCGCCGCACGCGCGGCGCGGGACGCCGCGGATGCCCTGGAGCCGCTTGGCCCCATCGAGCGCCGGCTCGCGATTTACAATTGGTCGGACTACGTCGCGCCCGACACGATCTCGAACTTCGAGAAGGAGTTCGGCGTGCGGGTCACGTATGACGTCTACGAGAGCAACGAAGAGCTGCTCGCGAAGCTCCTCGCGGGCGCCGTCGGCTACGATCTGGTGTTTCCGAGCAGCTACGCGCTCTCGGTGCTCGTCGCCACCGGGCTCGCGGGCCCGATCCACCGGGCCTACCTGACGAATTGGGGCAATGTCGCTCCGCTCTTCCTTAATCCCGATTTCGATCCCGGCAACGCCCACTCCGTCCCGTGGCAGTGGGGCATTACCGGCCTCGCGTACCGCTCCGACAAGGTCGAGACACCCGATAGTTGGGGCGTGCTGCAGAGCGCACGCTACGCCGGCAAGATGACGCAGCTCGACGACGGACGCGATGTCATCGGATCGTGGCTCCGCTACCGCGGCCATTCGCTGAACTCGCGCGACCAGCCGAGCTCGCGGCCGCGAAGGCCAATGCGATCAGCGCCAAGCGCAACCTGCGGGCGTATCTCTCCGCGCCCGTCAAAGGCCAGTTGATCTCGGGCGACGTGTGGATCGCTCAGCTCTGGAATGGTGACGCCACCCAGGCGCGCGTCGAACAGCCCGCGATCCAGTACGCCCTGCCGCGCGAAGGCTCGACGATCTGGGCCGACAGTGTCGTGATGCCGCGGTCGGCGCCCCACCCACGCGCGGCACACGAGTTCATGAATTACATCCTGCGCCCGGACGTCGCCGCGGCGATCTCCGATTTCACCGGGTACGGCACACCGAACGCGAAGGCGCTCCCACTCATGGAGCATCCCGTGCCGTATCCGACCCCCGAGCAGCTCAAGCGGCTCGAATACCAGATCGACCTTGGCCGCGACACGGCCGAATGGGATCAGCTGTGGACCGAAATCAAATCCGCGTAACGCCTGCAGCCGGCACCACGCCGGCCACCACGCCGGCCACCAATGTCGTCGTCATTGGCGCCGGCGTCGCGGGCCTCGCCGCTGCCCGGGCGCTGCACGACGCCGAATCTCCGCGTCACGGTACTCGAGGCGCGACCGCGGATCGGGGGGCGCGTCTACACGCGGCGCGTACCCGGACTCGCCCTCCCCGTCGAGCTGGGCGCGGAGTTCGTGCACGGGCGCGTGCGGGAAACGCTGCAGATCGCGGACGAGGCGGGAATTCTCCTCGGTGAGATGTCGCACGCCTGGTGGAGCGTCGCCGGCGGGAAGCTGCAGGCGCCCGGCGAGGAGGAGTGGGCGATCGGCAAGGTGATGCAACGGCTCGACCCTGGGCGCACTCCGGACCGCTCATTCGCTGATTTTGCCGGGAGCCTTCGGTCCGATGCCAGTGTCGATCCGTCGGTCATTGCGGCAATTCCCGATGCGCTGCGATACGTGCAAGGGTTTGATGCCGCCGATCCCGCGCGCGTCGGCGAGCGCTGGCTCGCAGTCTCCGAGGCCGCCAGCCAGAAGGACGAGCACGAGCACATGTACCGCGTCCCCGCCGGCTACGACCAGATCCCCGCGGCCATCGCCGCCCACCTCCCGCCAGACGCGATCCACCTGTCGGCGGTGGCCCGGGAAATCGAGTGGGAGCCGGGCCGCGTCTCGGTGTTCGCCGATACGATGACCGTCAACGCGCGCGCAGCCGTGGTGACGATCCCCCTCAGCGTCCTCAGTGCGCGAGCCGATGGCACGCCGGGCCCCATCGCGTTCCGCCCGGATCTGGGTGGCCCGGTGCGCGCTGCGCTGGCCGGCATCGCGATGGGCGCGGCCCTCCGGATCGTGATGCAGTTCAAGACGGCGTTCTGGGACGCACTACCGGTCGAGGGCGGGGGTGCTGCGCCCAGCGATCTGAGTTTTCTGTCGATTGAGGATCAGGAGTTCCCCGTCTGGTGGACGTCGTTCCCGCTGCGCGCGAGTGTGCTGACCGCCTGGATGGGCGGACCACGCGCAGAGACGATGGCGAGTCTCACCAGCGATCAGATCGTCGATCGGGCGCTCCACGCCCTGAGCCGCGCGTGCGGCATCACGCGCGCCCGGCTCGACACGATGCACGTTGGGTCCTCGTACCACGACTGGCACAATGATCCGTTCGCCCGCGGCTCCTACAGCTACGGCGTCACCGGAGGTATCGACGCCCCGCAAGTACTCGGCCGCCCCATCGGCAACACGCTCTTTTTGGCCGGCGAAGCAACAGACCCCGACGGCCGCGGCGGCACCGTCCACGCCGCGATCGCCAGCGGCCAACGCGCGGCAAGGTCGGTCCTCGCCACTCTGGCCTGACGTCCGTGCACCCGAGTTCCTAGTCGCTACTGCGGTGGCGGGGCCGGCGGCAATCCGATTGGATATTTCGCCGCCCGGGCCCATCTTAGATCGCGGTCCGCCGCACCAGCCCCACAAAACGCGACTTCTCACGCGGCATCTCACGGGACGCACCACGATGGAATCTCTCGCCAACGAAGTGATGGCCAAGCTGCACTTCGACGTGGCGCTCTTCCTGTCGCTGCTCATCAAGATCGTGTTCGCGGTTGTGCTGACCAGCCCAGTCAGCGTCGAGCGCTACAAGGATGACCGGAGCGCCGGGTTACGCACGTTTCCGATCGTGGCGGTCGCCTCCTGCGGCTACGTGATTCTCGCGGGGCAAGTGTTCGGGATCTCGTCCGACCAGCAGACGCACATCCTGCAAGGTCTCGTGACTGGCATCGGCTTCATCGGCGGCGGCGCGATCGTCAAGGACGGCGACCGCATACGAGGCACCGCGACCGCGGCCGCGATCTGGTCGACCAGCATCGTCGGCGCTGCCGTGGGATACGGACGGATTGAGATCGCGGTCGTCGTGGGACTGTTCACGACGGTGACGCTCACGGTCCTCTCCCGATATGAGAAGCGATGGGAAATGGAGCGCAATGCCCGCGAAGCCGCCGCCGCGGTCGCGGTCGCGCAATCCGCCCAATCGGCGCTGGCCGATGTGGGACTCCGTTCGCCGCCTGACCCGGGCACGCCGCCGAGCAGACACTAACGGCGTCTCGGGTGATCCATGAGTCTGGGCCGCGATGACTCGCCCCACCGCCCCCGCCGGTGCGGCGGCCGCGCACGCGGATCTGCGCCGCGCGCTGACGCGCCAGTTTGTCACCGCGACTGACGCCGTCACGGTCCTCGGCTGGCCCGTCGAGTTGCTGCGCCCACGCAATTCCGATGACCTGATCAGCGAGGCCGATTTCGTCCGTGATGACCGGCTCCCCTACTGGGCCGACCTGTGGCCGTCGTCGCGCATCCTCGCCGGCTATCTCCTGGAGACGCAACGCGCCCCGAATCACGCGCGCCACGCTCCAAGGTTGCTCGAGTTAGGCTGCGGCTTGGGCCTCGTGACGATGGCCGCCATGCGCGCTGGGTACGATGTCCTCGCCACCGATTACTACGAGGACGCGCTCCGCTTCACCCGCGCCAACGCCGCGCACGCCTTCGGCCGCGAGCCCGCCACCCGCCACGTGGACTGGCGCGATTTCCCGCCGGATCTCACCGGATTCGATCGCATCGTCGCCGCCGACGTGCTGTATGAAAAGACCTACCCCCCGCTCCTCTCGGCAGCCATCGCGCGAACCCTCGCCCCCGGCGGCGAAGCCATCATCGCCGACCCGGGCCGCATCGCCGCCCCGGATTTTCTGGCAGGCTTGGCATCCTATGGCCTCGAAGTCGTGTCGAAAGTGACCCTCCCATTCGACGAAGGGGAAATCCACCAGCAGATTACCATCTACCGGATCCAGGCCACACCAATCGCGGGATAACGGAAGTTGCCGGCTGGAAGGAGGCACGTTGATGATTGCCTTGGTAGGGGCCGGTCGCGGCCGGCCCATCGATCTCGCGGCATCACAATGGCCACCCCGTCGTGCCACCCGGAACGTCGTCGCCGCCGTCGCGCTCGCTCTCGCGATCGCCCTCCTCGCCGCCGCGTGCACCATCTCCCATGCCGGCACGGCGACTCCGCAGCTCCGGCAAACCGAAACCGCCTACACCGCCCTCCGCTCCCTCCGCGACACGCTCGACATCACCCGCGCCCGCGGGCTCACCCAAACACCCGCCGGCGAGCCGCTCCCCTCCGCCGATCACCGCTTCCTCGCCGCGCGCACAGCTCTCACCCAGCAGGTCGCAGCGATCGATACGAATCGGCTCCGCCCCGGCGACCGCTCGGCCCTCGCGACGCTCTCCACGACTCTGGCGACGGATCTCGCCGACGACCCCGGCGCTCGCGAGCCGCCCGAAGCACACGCGTCGTGCGACGCGGCCGATGCAATGCCAGCACTGGCCGCCGGCGATACAACCGCTGCGAACATGCTCCGCCGCCATCTCTACGACTGTTTCGGGCGCGCGGCGCTACACATCGTCGTCGGTGGAGACACCGCGGATCGCCTCACGGTCCTGGGCCGGCTCGCCCAGACAAATGATTCGGCGGAGCGCCGTCAGCTCTTCCTCGCCCTCGCGCCGGTCTGGCGCGCGGTCAACGGCAATGACGACGCGCGGAGCCCATACCGCACGCTGCTCCGGTTCTCGGCGTCCCTCGATGCGAGCGCCAACCCGTCGCCGCTGGACCGTGCATCGGACATCGGTGTCGCACCCGGCATTCTCGAACGGTGGCTCGTCGCGATCCTCGACGCGTGGCGCGTCGCAACACCCGACTCACTGGTCGAGCCATGGAACTACTACTACAACGCGGCCGCAGCCGATCGGCAGCTCGCCGCGCGCATTCCCCGCGATTCCCTCCTCCCGATCACGCTCCGATTCTACCGCTCCTTGGGCGCCGATATCCCCGCACTCGGCGTGCACTACGATCTCGCACCCCACCCCGGGAAGACTCCCGTCGCCAACACGACGTTCGGCTCGCGCGGCCACATGGTGGACACCACGTGGATCCCATCGGAATCGTGGGTGTTCGCGACCTACGAGGCAGGCGGTTTGGGCAATCTCGACGAAATCGTGCATGAGACCGGACACGCCATTCATCTTGCGGCCATCCACGAGCGCCCCGAATACGTGGACTGGCCGGACAGCGATCCGTTGACGGAGGCGATCGCCGACATTCCCGCGCTCAGCGTCTTTGAGCCCGAATGGCAATACCACTTCCTCGGCGACTCCGTCCCCACCGCCGTCGCCACGCGCGCGAAATACGCGTCGATCATGCTCGATATCGCATGGGCCCTGTTCGAGGTCCGCCTGCACGACCATCCCGACGCGGATCCCAACCAGGTATGGACCGGGATCACGTCGCTCTATCTCCACATCGCGCCACACCCGGAGTGGTCCTGGTGGGCGATGCGCGGCCAGCTGATCGATGCACCCGGCTACATGATGAACTACGCACTCGGCGCCGTGATCGTGACCGCGATCCGCGAGCGCATCAACGCAGTCCACGGCTCATTCGCTACGGGCGATACATCCTGGTACCCGTGGCTCTCCGCGAACCTGCTCCGTTTCGGACTGGCCCGGCCAACGCGCGACGTACTCCCCGAATTCCTCGGCGGCCCACTGAGCGACGCCCCGCTACTCCGCGACCTCGCCCGCATGCGACCAGCCTCGAGCAGACACTAGGGCTCTCTCATAGCCGGACGGCCACGAAGGCTAGCGCCGCCGGGCTTTTCTCTGCTTTCTACTCTCTACTTTCTAGCTTTTCGCGGGTATGGGAGTTGCCATTCTCCCTGCGGAACAGCAATCCGCAAACCAACGAAAACCGCGCGGGAGGACTGATGATCCGGAAACTCAAGACGGGCAGCTACCGTCTGTATTCGCGGAAGAAAAACCCCAAGACCGGCAAACGCCGCAACCTCGGGACGTTCAGCACTCTGGCCGCAGCTAAACAGCACGAGCGCGCTGTCCAATATTTCAAACGCGCCTAGAAGACATCCGTTCTGCCACCCGCAGCGTCGTCCACACCCATCGGGAATGTGGACGCCGCCAGCGCGCCTAATTCCAGTGCAGCCCCTTGAGCTGATCGAGATTCACATTCCCGCCACTCAGCACACACACGACCTTCGCCCCCTTCGGCGCCTTGATCAACCCCTTTTGCAACGCGCCGACCGGCGCCGCCGCTGCCCCCTCGAGCACCAGCTTGCAGTGCCCCATCGTCCAGCGCATCGCCTCGAAGATCTCGTCATCCGGCAGCGTCACGATCTCGTCAACGAACTTCCGCACGACCGAGAAATTGTTCTCGCCGACACGCTTCACCCGCAACCCGTCGATGATGCAATCGACCTGGGGGAGCGTCACCACGTGGTCAGCCCGTACGCTCTCCAGCATGCCCGGCGCACCTGATGACTCGACGCCGATGATCTTCACGCTCGGCTTGAGCCCCTTCACGGCCATCGACACACCCGAGATCAGCCCGCCGCCGCCGATCGGGACGACGATGACATCGACCTCGGGATAATCCTCGTAGATCTCGAGACCGAGCGTGCCCTGCCCCGCGATGAGATCGAGATCGTCGAATGGATGGATGTAGGTAAGCCCCCGCTCGGCCACCAGCTGCTTCGCCTTCTCGTTGGCCTCATCCCAGATCATGCCGTGCAGTACCACCTCCGCGCCGTACGCCTTGGTCGCTTCGATCTTGGACGGCGTCGCGTTCGTCGCCATCACGACGACCGCCTGGATGCCGTAGATCTTCGCCGCCAGCGCCACACCCTGCGCATGGTTCCCGGCCGACGAGCAGATCACCCCGCGCGCCCGCTCCTCCGGCGTCAGCTCGGCGAACTTGTTGAGCGGGCCACGGATCTTGTACGACCCGGTGCGCTGGAACATCTCCGCCTTGAGCCGGACCTCGAACCCCGACTGCTCGCTCAGCAGCCGCGATGTCAGCAACGGGGTGTGATACGCGTGCGCCGATACGCGCCGCCGGGCCTGGGCAAAAACGGACGGGGCGAGCGGGATTTCCTTGCGCGACATCAACAAGCTCCTGAGGGGTGTCGGATGGGTGGGCGCTGAACGCTACGAGGGACGCCGGCCGCTGCGCCAGTTGGCAAGGCGAAGACCCATGTTTTGGTACCGGGGCACGAGCCGGAGCACGCGGCTCAGGGCGCCGGGGGCGCCCCGGCCGCTACGATCGGTACGGCGATTCCTCGTCCGCGTAGATCGCGGCACTGTAGCCGCCGAGTGGCCCCGCCAGCTCCTCCGCGAGATCGATCAGGCCGGCGCTCAGATGGTCGCCATACCGCAGCAACCTCGCCGCCCGGGTCCGGTCCGCGAGCAAAAAGGCCAGCAGCGGCGTGTCCGCTTTCTTCGCGTTGCACGCCCGGCATGCCAGCACGAGGTTGTCGCGGCGATCGTACGCACGCTGTCCCTTGCGCGGCGTCACATGATCGAGCGTGATCGACCTGGGGCTGCTGTGGCGGCCACAATAGGCGCAAACCGGGCCATGGCGTTCGAGGAGCGAGAGGCGGGTAGCCGTGTACGCGGCCCGGCCGGTGGGCTGCGAGGTGAGGGTGGGGGCTCTTGTATGGCCGGCCTTGGGCCGGCGCGAGCGGCGCGACCGGCGCCGCGCGGGTGGATTACTCATGCTGGAATAATAGTCGCACGGATCAGCGGTCCGAGCCGCCACCTGATGTCGTACCCGGCGTCGTTCCGGGCGTCGTTCCGGGCGTCGTTCCGGGCGTGGTTCCGGGCGTCGCACTCTGAGCCGCGAGCCGCCCCACCGCCGCCTGGATCGCGTCCAACCGCTCCGTCATCCGCTCGGCCGCGAGGTTCGACTTGGCGCTCATCAGGATCAGCTTCACTGACACGAGGAAGACCCCCGCCTCGAGCGATAGCTCTCCTGTCAGGCCCTTCTCGAACGCGGCGAAGATGAACAGGACCAGCGTGATACCCACCACAACGTACGACGCGGTGTCAATGTGCCGCGTTCTATGATGCGACGGATCGGGCATGGCCCCTCCAGAAAGCGTGATGTGACAAGTGCTTCGAGCCGAGGGAGTAACGCGAATTCGCAGGCTGATTAGATTGCCCGGCGCCAGCCTCATACTCGCCAACAAGATGAAGCGGTGAAACGGTGATTGCCGCGCACCGCGCGGCACAGCACAATTCCATAGGTGGACCTCTTCGCCCATTGGCTGGCGTGACGGGTACCGCCTCGGACCCCTCGGCCCCCACACCCCCCTATCCGCCCGGCAAGATCCCGTCGCCGTCCCAACGCGACGCGATCGAGGCGGAGCCGCGTGCCCTCCTCGTCCTCGCCGGTCCCGGCGCGGGCAAAACGTACTGCCTCACCGAGCGGATTCGATTCCTGATCGAGCGGCACCAGTTCGACCCGGCCCGCATCTGCGCGTTCACGTTCACCAACAAGGCCGCCGGCGAGATTGCCCACCGCCTCGAAGCTCGCTTGGGCCCAGGCGCCGCGAGTATCACGCGCGGCACGATCCACTCGTTCTGCGCCGGGCTGCTCCGGACGCACGGCCAGCACGCCGGTCTCGACCCCGGTTTCGGCATTGCCGACGAGGAGCTACCAGCTCGGCGTCCTCCGCCGCCTCGAAGGATACCGCCGCTGGCACCGCTCCACACTGACGCAGTTCTCCGCCCACCGCTTTCGCGGCGACGCGCTCTCGCACGACAACCTGGTCCTGTTCAGCGAATACGAGCAGTACCTCGCCAAGCGCAATGTCGTCGACTTCGACACGCTCGTCACCCGCGCCGCCACTCTCCTCGAAGGCTCGCCGGCCGCCCCGGAAATTCAGTCCCGCTGGGATGTGGTACTGGTGGACGAGTTCCAGGACTTGAACCCGGTCCAGTACCGGGTCATCCACGCGCTCGCTCGCCACCACCGCCACGTCTTCGCGGTCGGCGACCACGAACAGTCGATCTACTCGTGGGCCGGCGCGAACCCCGCGGTGTTCACCAGTTTCCTCAATGACTTCGGCCTGTCGTCCACCAGGAACATCGAGGAGAACCGGCGCTGCCCGCACAATGTCTTCGCGCTCGCACGCCAGCTCGTCGCGATCAATGCGCCGATGTTCGGCGGCGCGAATGTCCCGCGAGCCGATCGCCAATCGCCGTTCCCCGTGGAAGCGGCCGGCTTCCCGACCGAAGAGCAGGAATCCGCCTGGATCGTCGGCGACCTGCGGTCGGACCACGACCGTCACGACCACCGCTGGGGCGATGTCGCTCTGCTCTACCGGAAGCACGAGATCGGCGATCGCCTCGAGGCCGCGCTGCTCACCGGCGGCATCCCGTGCCGGCTCGCCCAGGGCCGCGCGCTCGCCGACGACCCAGTGGTCGCGTATGTCCTCGCCGCCGCTCACGTCATCGCCAAGCCTGACGATGAGCTCCGCCGCAACGCGTTCTTTCGGGTGGTGCTCAAGCGCGCGCTCTACGACGAGGCGCTGACACGGTCCGAGGAGCGGCAGGTCACGCTCCGCGCACACCTGCAGCGCATGGCGTCGCAGCTCCCGCGCGCCGATGCCACCGCCCGCCAGATCCGCCGCGCGCTCGCCGACTGGCGCAACCTCGAAGCGGTCGGCAAGCAGCACCGGACGCTGGCGTCTCTCGTGCAGGAATTGCTGTCGCGAAAGGTCGGCCCGGTCGTTCCCGTGCTCGAGGACAATCAGGATGAGATCACCGACCCGGCGACGCTCGCTGATGTCGTCGCCCTCGCCGCCCGCCTCCGCGATGCCCGCGCCGGGCGCATCGAGGTCTGGATCCCACCCCTGGGCGGAATCGATATCGCGCTCAAGGGCATGCTCTCGGAGATCGGCATCAAGGCCGTCCGCGGCGCCAGCCCGCCCAACACGCGCGCCATCCGCCTGAGCGCCAACGACACGCCCTCCGTCGGCCTCGCCCTCGGCGTCTTCAAAGCCGCGCAGCTCATCGAGATGGATGGCGCCGCGACGCCCTTCGTGAGTTTCACCGCGGTCGACCTGGAAACGACCGATCGCGACATTGCCTCCGCCGAAATCGTCGAGATCGCGGCCGTCCGCGTCCGCGACGGCGTGATCGCCGAGTCGTATTCGACGTTTGTGCGGCCCAGCGTCCCGATCGCGCCCGGCGCCGCCGCGACGCACGGGATCACGCAAGCCATGGTCGCGGACGCCCCGGCGTTCGCCGAGGTCTGGCCGCTCTTCCGGGAGTTCTGCGGGAAGGACGTGATCGTCGCCCACAATGGCTACGATTTCGACTTCCCGATTCTCCGCCGCATGGTGCACGAACTCGGCACGCCCTTCGGCCTGTGTATCTATGACTCGCTGCCGCTGGCGCGTGAATTGTTCCCCACCAGCCGCCGCCTCGCCGACCTCGCGCGCCGCTTCGGTGTCCCACCGGGCACCTCGCACCGCGCCCTCGACGACACCAAGGCTCTCGCTCAGGTCCTCCTCGCCCTCGGCGATGCGAAAACCTCCCGCGCCAGAAAAACGGCGCTCGCCGACCTGCTCGGCCACCTCGGTGTCGCGCTCGCGCTGGCCGATGACGAGTCACTGTCCGAGGAGGCCCGCCGCTTTCGCAACTACGCCCGCCCGTTCGCCCTCGGCCGCTATAGTACATGCCTTGATTTCTATGAGCGCGAGCAAACAGAGAGCCGAGACGACACGCTCCCCGCGGTCGATGAAGTCATCGAACGCCTCGGTGGCGTTCAGCTCATGCTCAAGATCCGCGCGGAAAAGACCGCCGATGAACGGTACCCCGCCGCGATGGCACGCCTCCGGCGCTTGATCGCCGACATCCCGGGCGGTACGCTCGCCGAGCAGCTACCACTCTTCCTGGAACGCGCCGTGCTCTCGAAATGGGATGGCGATGAGCCTGACCGCGGCCGCGTGAACCTCCTGACCCTGCACTCCACCAAAGGCCTCGAGTTCTCCCGCGTCTACATCGTCGGCGCCGAGGATGAACAACTCCCCGGGACCCACCCCCGGAAGCCGCCGACGGTCGAGGAGGTCGAGGAGGCGCGGCGCTTGCTCTATGTCGGAATGACCCGCACGATCGATCGCCTCGTGCTGACGTACACGGCAGAGCGCGGCGGCAAGCCAAGCAGTGGACACCAGTTTTTGGACGAAATGGGCCTCACGCCCGGAGCTGGCCAATGAGCTCGCACGAATGGAAAGTGCCCGTCGGCGCCGATCACGTCAGCGCCATCTACGAGAGCGGATCGCAACCACGGGACACCGCGCTCTTTGTCTGTGCGCACGGCGCGGGCGGCAGCATGTCGGACAAAGGAATGCTCGCCACCGCGGCGGCGCTCCGCTCCGCCGGCATTGGTGTGGTGCGCTTCAATTTCATCTACAAGGAGAAGGGCGGCCGCCGGCCGGACTTCATGCCGAAACTGATGGATACGGTCACCGCGGTCGTCGAACACGTACGATCGGAGTTGCAATCCGTCCCCGAAGCCAGGACCGGTCGCTCATCATCGGCGGCCGCTCGATGGGCGGACGCGCGGCCTCGATGCTCGCCGCCCGCGGCTTCGATGCCGCAGGGCCTCCTCCTCCTCGCCTACCCGCTCCACCCGGCCGGGCAACCCGAAAAACTCCGCGATGCGCATCTGCCGCAGATCCGCATGCCGGTGCTGTGCTTCAACGGAACGCGCGACCCCCTGTGCACGCCGGCGCTGATGGAGCGCGCGCTCACGACGGTCACGGCGCCATGGCAGATGGAATGGGTCGACGGCGCGGACCACAGCTTCCACGTCCTCAAATCCTCGGGCCGCACCGACGCCGAGGTGATGGCAGTGATCGCCGCCGTCAGTGAGGCGTGGGCCGATCGAATTCCCGCGTGAACGTCGACACCGCGGGCGGGCCTGAGCCCGTGCCTTCGTCGTGCTTGAGGTACACGTAGGCCTCGCTCCACGGCTGCGCCGCGATCTGGCGCGCCCACTCCGCCAGTTGGGCTTCGCTGTAGTCGAGCCGGTGAAGCCGCGCATATCCCCACGACGCGGTCGAGACGACCGGCATTGAGAACTCCGGCTGCTCGCTCAGGCACAGCGCGATGTCGCGCGCGCGAAGAACGTCGTAGGTCTCGTCGTCGAACCACGTGCTGTTCCGGAACTCGATCGTGTACTTCCGGTCGGCCGGCAGCATCGCGAGGAATGCCTGCAGCCGTCGGCGCATCCTTCTTCAGATTCGGCGGCAGCTGAAACAGGATCGGCCCGAGCTGGCTGCCCCAGCGCCGTCGGTCGTCTTGAGCAGAAACTCCAGCGGCCCGCGCACTCCGGCTTGAGCCGCGCGTGATGCGTGATCCGCTGGCTCGCCTTGATCGCGAAGGTGAATGTCCTCGGGCACCTGCGCTGCCCACTCCGTGAGGACGTGCTCCTTGGGCAGACGGTAGAACGTGTTGTTGATCTCGACCGTCGGAAACTTGCCCGCGTAGAAGCCGAGCATCCCGTCGTCTTTCAGATCCTCCGGATAGAACGGTCCCTTCCACTCCTTGAAGGCGTACCCGCTCGTCCCGGCGAGCAGCTTCACGACGCTTTCCGCCGCTTCTTCTCGCCCTTCTCGGCCCGCGGCGCCGACGCGAGGCTCGCCTTGAGCGCTTCCATGAGGTCGAGAATCTTGCCACCGCCGTCCGGCGCCTTCTCGGCCGTGATGTCCTGGCCGTCGACTTTGCGCTGGATCGCCTCGAGCACCCGCTCACGCACCAGGTCCTTGTATTTCTCCGGCTGGAACGTGTCGTTCGCGGTCTGCTCGATGAGTTGCTTGGCGAGCGCCAGCTCCGTCGGGCTTCACCTCGCCCGGCGGGAATCGGGACTTCGCTGGTCGGGCCGGACCTCGTCGGCATAGTGCAGCTGCTCCATCACGATCACGCCGTTGAGAGGGCGGAGCAGCACCAGGTACTGCTGGCCGCGCGCCGCATACTGCCCCAGCGCCGCTCGGCCCGTTTCCTTGAGCGCCGCCGCGAGCAGCCGGTACGCGCGGTCGCCTCCCTTGTCGGGGCCGAGGTAGTAAACTTTCTCGACGTACTCGCGGTCGACCTTGGAGAGCGGGACGAACTCCAGGACGTCGATCATGCCGGTCGCTTTCTCTTCGAGCGCCTTGAGCTCTTCAGGCGAGAACATCACGTACTGGTCTTTCGCGAACTCGTAGCCTTTGACGGTGTCGTCGCGCGCGCACGATCTCGCTGTCCTTGGAGCAGATGTACTGCTGCTTGAGCCGGGATCCGCACTTCTTGTGCAGCATGTTGAACGACACGCTCGCTTTGGATTCCGCCGACGAATACAGATTGACGGGAACCGACACGAGACCGAACGAGATCGTCGCGGTGGCAATGGAGCGGGCTGGCATGGATCGGCCGGGGAACGGGTGAGGTGCGAAGGTGCGCGGACGAATCGCGAACTGCGCGCTGGAACGACGCCTGAACTGCGTCCTGGCGAACGCACGATGCCCCAACTATGACCCCGACGGGTAGCGACGCACAACCGCCGCGATAGCCTGAGCGCCTACCGGGCCAAACGGTCGCCGGACCGTCGCCCGAGCCCGTGGGCACGGTGTCGGCGGTCCCGGGCCGGCTGTTCGTCGTCCACAAGCACGCCGCCCGCCAGTTGCACTTCGACCTCCGCCTCGAAATGGACGGGGTCCTGCGGTCGTGGGCGGTCCCGAAGGGCCCGTCCTATGACATGAACGACAAGCGCCTGGCGGTCAAGGTCGAGGACCACCCGCTCGAGTACGGCGACTTCGAGGGGACCATTCCGGCCGGGAACTACGGCGCGGGCGGGCGTGATCGTCTGGGACCGCGGCGAATGGGTCCCGCTCGAAGATTGGCGCGAGGGCCTCGAAAAAGGGAAGCTCCTGTTCGAGCTGCGTGGCTACAAGCTCCACGGCAAATGGACGCTCGTGAAGATCAAGAAGAGCGAGAGCGACTGGCTCCTGATCAAGGAGCGCGACGCCTGGGTCAAGTCAGCCCGGCGACCAGTTCCCCGAGGAGTCGGTCCTCTCCGGCCTCACGGTCGAAGAGGTGAAGGCGGGCGAGACGCGCGCCGAGCCGCTGCGCGACGGCGCTCGAGAAGCCGCCGCGCGCCCGCGCACGCGCGTCGATCCGCGCACGGTGGAGGTGATGCTCGCCGAACCGTCGGATGAAGCATTCACGCGCGACGGATGGCTCTTCGAGCTGAAGCTCGACGGCTACCGCCTGATCGCGAGCAAGTCCAACAAGCGAAGCGCTGCTCCTCACCCGCAACGGCAACGACTACACGGCGGTCTTCCCGGAAATCGCGCGCGCGGTGGCGGCGCTGCCGCTCGACGAGCTGCATCATCGACGGTGAGGTCGTCGTGCTGGACCCGCAGGGGAAGCCGAGTTTCTGCACGCCTGCAGCAGCGTGGCCGCCTCGCTTCGCCGATCGACGTGAAGCGCGCGGCGGTCGAGTTGCCGGCGACGTTCTTCGTGTTCGATCTGCTGGCGGTCGAGGACTTCGACCTGCGTCCCCTGCCGCTCACGGAGCGCAAAGCACTGCTGCTCGAGGCGTTTCCCGAGACTCGGCCCCGTCCGAACGCTCGATCACATCGAGCGCGAAGGCGAGCGCTTTCTCGAGCAGGTCGCGGCGCTGGGCCTCGAGGGCATGATCGCGAAGCGCGCCGACGCGCGGTACCGCGGCGGCCGCACCGATGCGTGGCTCAAGATCAAGGCCGAGCAGACGGGCGACTTCGTGATCGTCGGGTTCACCGCGCCCAAGCGGAGCCGCGGTCACTTCGGCGCGCTGCAGCTCGCCGACATGGTGGGCGGCACCCTCACCTACGCGGGCCGCGCCGGCACCGGCTTCAACGACGCCACGCTCGGCGAGTTGAAAGCCATGCTCGAGCCGATCGTGCGCAAGGATCCGCCCTGCGCTGGCCCATCGGTCGCACCGGGCATCGCGCCACTCGAGAGCAAGGCGATCCCCGACACGAAGACGACGACGTGGGTCGAACCACTGTACGTGTGCGAGGTCAGGTACCGCGAATGGACGCCGGATGGAATCCTCCGTCACCCTGCGTACCTGCATCTCCGGCCCGACAAGAGTCCACGCGACTGCGAGCGGCAGGACTGGGGCAACGAGCCAGCGGCGCTGCCTCCCGCGGAGGAGTCCACGGACGCCGCCGGTCCGCCGCCGCCGCCCGCACAGGAGCCCGTCCCCCGAACGATCGCGTACTCGAATCTGAAAAAGGTCTATTGGCCTGCCGAGCGATACACGAAGGGCGATTTGATCGAGTACTACCGGGCCGTGTCGCGCTGGATCCTGCCCTATCTCCGCGACCGCCCCGTGGTGATGACGCGTTTCCCCGATGGGATCGATGGCAAGTCGTTCTATCAGAAGGACGCACCGGAGTTCGCGCCGAAGTGGGTCGAGACGGTCCCGATCTGGAGCGAGGACACGCAGCGTGAGATCCGCTACTTCGTCTGCAACGACGAGGAGTCACTGCTCTACATCGCCAATCTGGGCTCGATCCCGCTGCACATCTGGGCGAGCCGCGTGGGTTCGCTCGAGTTGGCCGGACTGGTGCGTGATCGACCTCGATCCCAAGGAGGCGCCATTCTCCGATGTCGTCCGCACCGCGCAGGTGCTGCACACGCTCTGCGAATCGATCGCGCTGCCAAACTACGTGAAGACCACGGGCAAGACCGGCCTGCACATCCTGCTGCCCTTGGGCCGCCAGTGCACCTACGCCCAATCCCGCACGCTGGGCGAATTGCTCGCGCGCGTCGTGCTACGCGAGACGAAGGAGTACGCGACGATCACCCGCCATGTGACCAAGCGCGGCGACAAGGTCTACCTGGACTACCTCCAGAACCGTCATGGCCAGACCATCGTCGCCCCGTTCAGCGTCCGCCCGCTCCCGGGCGCGACGGTTTCGATGCCGTTGCAATGGCATGAGGTGAACGACGCACTCGACCCGAAGGCCTTCACGATCAAGACCGCAATCGAGCGGATGGACCGCTTAGGCACCGATCCCATCGCCCCCGTACTCGGGGGCAAACCGGACCTACCCGCAATCTTGGAATGCCTTGCCGCCGTCGTGGCAACCGGGTGACCCACTTAGGCGGCTGATACCGCCGAGACCCTATCACGCACTAGTCGCCCGATGTCTGTTGAACCGCTCGCTGTCCGGTACCCGATGCTCAGAGGCTAGTTAGTGTATACTAGTAATTAGCTTCCAAGCCACTTATTGACATATACTACGATCGCACTAGTGTATATGTATAGTTAGTTATTAAAACTAACTATACCTATACACTACAATCTATGATTCTGTCGGAGCTCGAGGTTCGCGAAGCATTTCACTGCCATCTTCTCGCGAACGTCCCGAGCGAGTATCGCGACCCATCCGCCGGGACACCAGCGCTCCGCCTGAAAGGCGGCGTAAACCTGCGGCTCTTCCTTGGCAGCCCCCGCTATTCAGAGGACATCGACTTCGACCTTGATCCGAAGCGCGCCCCGAAGTTTCTGCACCACCTGAGGCAATTGCTCGCAGATTCAGGGTTTCTCGCGGATCTCCTGAAGCTCGGTATCACTGATCTGTCAGTAAACAAGCTTCATGGTGGGCGCGGCGATTCACGCGGTTTTCGACAAAAGCTGACATTGACCCATGGTGGGGTGCAGTACGCGACGAAGGTAGAGGCATCATACCGCGAAGAGACGCCGGCAGGAGAATGCTATATGCCTCCCGATCCCTGATCGGTTGTGTCAGCGATACGGTATCGTCCCTGGTGTGAGGGTGGCCGCATATCCTAAACTGGTTGCGGCGGTGCATAAGGTGCTCGCCCTGTCACGGCGAGACCCCCCGCAAACACGGGATGCGTTCGACTTCGACCATCTCATTCATGACAGCGAGCCGGAACTGGTCGGCGCAGCAATACGCTTCGTGAAAACCCGCTTGACCACGGCGCAAGTACTAGCCGCAGCGGACACTGTAGCGGCGTTTGATCACGCGAGCTTCAAGTTTCAGGTGGCCCAGTACCTGCCGGATTCGATGCGGAACGATGCTATAGCAACGTGGGATGCACAGAGAGAGCGCACATGGGTATGGCTTGAGCAATTGGCCCAAGAAATGACCGCGACGCACGCGGTGCCGCGAGGGTCGGTCTGATGCCACGCAATGAGCTGAGTACGATCGCATTACGGGAGATAGTGATGCGCCAGCCGCTCATCACATCTCGCGATGTGGCAATTGCGACGGGGGGCTCCGCAGCCGTGGTGTCGGTCCTGATGCGGCAGCTTGCATTACGCGGCCTTGTGACCAAGGTAATGCGCGGCCTATGGGCGAATACCGCGCACTCGCTGTTTTCTCCGTACCTCGTGATCGGCTGGCTCGCGAAGACTTGGCAGGAGCCAGTGTATGTGTCGTTCATTTCTGCATTGCATTTGCACGGCATGCTCTCGCAGATTCCGCGCGAGATCCACGTCGCGACCGCGGTGCAACACCCAGCTATGGCGACACCAGTAGGAAAATTCGCGTTTCACAGGCTGAGCCGAAACCTTCTTGTCGGCACGGAACCTGGTGACAGGTGGAATCGATTCCAGCGTGCGACCGCCGAAAAGGCATTGTTCGACACTCTTTATCTTGGACTACGCCGCAAACAGCAGTGGCGCCATCTGCCAGAGATTGAACTTCCCGAGAACTGGAGCTGGAGCGCATGGGATCCATGGCTCAAGCGAATAGCATTTGAACCATTCCGAGTGGCAATGCGCCACACGCGACAGCAAATGGAACAAAACCGGAAGAGATTCGGGTCCGTCGCTGTCTAGCTGGAATCGATCCGCGGTCGAGTTTCCACCGCCGATGGCGGTAGGTGCCGCCCACGCCATACCTGCGTCCGAGAGCTGCGTCCAATGTTGAGTGGCAGGCTGAGAAATCTGCCAAATGCTTTGCGTCTAGCCGATGGCGTCCGCGACACGAGGCGGCCGCCATCCGGCGAGAGTCCCAGGGCACCTCTGACTCTAAGTCTCACCCTCCTTTGATGTTAGGTCGGTCTTATCGGCCTGGAGCCCTGGGAGTTGATCTACGTTCAGCGCATGAAACGCTTCGCGACCCTAGCTAACGGCATGCTGGCGACGGACCTATAAGGATCAAATCTCCGGCCTCGACGTGTCTTCCAGCCGCCGCCCGCGCGTCGGCGGGCCAAACACCACCACGACAACCGCTCCGGCGATGAGAATAGAATCGCTCATGACGAAGATGAGCGATTTCCCCTGCGTCTTGAACAGGAATCCAAACGTCAGCAGCGCCGCTATCGCGCCGACCCGCCCCCACGCCGACGCAATGCCCATGCCGGTCACCCGCACCTCGGTCGGATACAACTCGGGCGTATACGTGTAGACGGCGGTGCTCCCGAGCGCGAGCGCAAACGACGTCAGCCCGCCAAACACCATGAACGCCCACGGCTGTGTCGAGAGCCCGAACAGTGTCCCGCACAACGCCGCCGCGCCAAACGACACCAGCACCGCATACTTGCGGTCGATCCACTCGGCGATCTGCCCGCCCAGCACGAACGCGGGAATGGCCGCACCAAGGATGACGAGGGAATACGCGAACGATTTGACAATGGCGTAGCCCTCGCCCGCCAGTATCGTCGGCACGAAAGTCTGATACAGATAGAAGATCGAGAACTCCGCGAACCACGCCACCCAGATCATGAGCGTCGTCCGCCGGTACGCGGTTCCGAGAAGATCCTTGGGGCCGAGCACGACACGCGGGGCAGCCATCACCCCGGGCGAACGTACGTCGGGAGCCGGCAGCGGACGCCCGGTCTCACGCTCGACCTGGACCTCGATCTTCGCCACCACCACGTCCGCCTCCTGCACGCGCCCCACCCGCGCCAGCCACCGCGGAGACTCCGGCAACCGCGATCGCATGAGACCCGCCACCAGCGCGAAAGGCGCCGTGAAAAAGAACGCCCACTGCCACCCGAACCGCGGGATGATGAGCAGCGCCCACAGCGGCGACAACGCGATGCCGATCCCGAAGAACGACATGACGACGCCGTTCATCCTCCCCCGCACCCGCGCGGGCCAGAACTCCGCCAGATACGGCGGGACGGTCGCACTCTCGGCGCCAATGAAGATGAAGGTCAGGAAATGCAGCGCCGCGAGGCTCTCGACGCCCGTCGCGAACCCGCGCGCGCCCGAGAACAGCGAGTAGAAGACGAGCGTCAGCAACACCGTCTTCTTGCGGCCGATCCGGTCCGCGACGAACCCGCTGGCCGCCGCGCCCACGAGGTAGCCGCCGAACCCGATGGCCGAGACGACCCCGATCGTGGCGACGTCGATCCGCCAGACCGCTCGAAGATTCGAAAGCACGTACGTCATGACGACGCCATCCAGCCCGTCGAAGAGCAGCGACGCGGCCGCGATCCCGAGCAGCACGAAATGGAATCGCGACACGGGCAGCCGGTCCAGGCGCGCACCTATGTCATCGGACTGGCCCGGACCGCTGGAGGACGGCATCGCCGTCAGAGAATAACGCAGTGCGGGCAGTTTGTGGGCCTTTGTGTGGGGGCCGTTCGAAGAAGGCCCCCACTCAACAGCGTCTACTCTCTACTTTCCACTTTCTACTCTCTGTCTTAAAGCACCCGCCACAACTCGTCGCGCATCGTGTCCGGGACAAAGTGCTCGCCGCCCTTCGCGACCAGGTCCTGGTACTTCGCATCGCCCAGGAGTTTGGTCGACATCTCGTCGTACGCCGCCAGGGTCTGATACTGGGCCGACCAGCCGATGCGGCTCGGATTGCCTCCGATCGGAACGCTGACCTGCACATCGCCGCCCGTCGCGGTCTTCACGTACTTGGCGACATCCCGGGCAAACGCCATAGCCCCGGTAAACTTGCCGGGAGCGATCGACCCGCTGCGCTGGAACCGAATCATGCGGCCTCTCTGGCTGGAGTGATTCACTGGGAACCCGTGGCGTTATTATCGCATTCCACGTCCGCCAGCCGCCATTAGCCTACTGGCCGCCCTTCCCCGGCGCGTCACTGTGCCCGAACCCCGGATAGTCCGGCGCGATCAGATGGTACGTGTCCGCCAGCCGCGCAAACAGCGCGTTGAACATCCGCGACGACGACGGAAACCCATGCAACAGCAGTAACACCGGCGCACCAGCAGGCCCAGCCTCACGATAGAAAATTGACAGCCCATCGACGCGCATCGATCGATACCGGATCTGCTGCGCCATAAATTGCCCCATGTCAGTGTCGTGCCAGACAATACCAGCGAACCGGATCAATGCAAGACACGAGCGCCACCCACTCCAGACAGCCAGACTGGCTCCTCCTCGCGGGAGCGACGCTCGGCTTCCTCGTCGTCATGCTCGACGTCACGATCGTCAATGTCGCGCTCCACCAGATCGGCACGTCGCTCGGCAGCGGCGTCGCGGGCCTCCAATGGATCGTCAACGCCTACACGCTCGTCTTCGCCGCGCTCATCCTCACCGCCGGTGCACTCGGCGACCGCCTCGGCGCCCGCCGGGTCTTCATCGCCGGCTTCGCTCTCTTCGGCATCGGCTCCCTCGCCTGCGGCAGCTCTCCCACGATCGCGTTCCTCATCGCCGCACGCGCATTTCAGGGCATCGGCGCGGCAATCCTCGTGCCGTGCTCCCTCTCGCTGATCAACCACGCGTTCACGAGTGAAGCCGATCGCAACCGTGCCGTCAGTATCTGGGCCGCGGGCGCGTCAGCAGCCATTGCGGCCGGCCCTGTGGTCGGAGGCATCCTCATAGCAACGGTCGGGTGGCGCAGCATTTTCTTCGTCAATGTGCCGATCGCCATGATCGGGATCTGGCTTGTCTGGCGCTACTCCCGCGAAACCCCACGAACCCCGAATCGCGGCATCGACCTGCCCGGCCAGATCCTCGCGATCGTCGCACTGGCCTGCCTCGCCGCCACCATGATCCAGGGCGGCAACCTCGGATGGACGCACGCACTGGTCCTCTCCGGATTCGTGGTATTCACCGTGGCCACCGCCGCGTTCCTCGTCACGGAGTCCCGGTCGAACTCGCCAATGCTGCCACTCCAGGTGTTCCGGAACCCCACGTTCAGCGCCGCGACGACGATCGGGTGGATCATCAATGTCGCGTTCTATGGATTGATCTTCGTCCTGAGTCTCTTCTTTCAGGAAACGCAGGGCTACAGCCCGCTCCGCACTGGTCTCGCTTTCCTGCCCATGACGGCGATCATCCTCCCCGCCAACCTCGCCTCCGGACTGGTCGCGACACACACCGGCGCCCGGATCCCAATGGTCACCGGCCAGCTCGTGGATGATGGCGGGCTGTCTGTTGCTACTGGGGGTGCACCAAGGCGCTTCCTATTGGCACCTGGCCATCCGAATGCTCCTCATCGGCGGCGGCATCGGTTTCACCGTCCCCGCCATGACCTCAGCCCTCCTCGGCGCCGTCGACCCCTCCATGTCCGGTGTCGCATCCGGTGTCCTGAACGCCTCCCGGCAGGCAGGCAGCGTCGTCGGGGTCGCAATGTTCGGCAGCTTCATTGGCCACCAGGGACACATGGTGGCCAGCTTGAGACTCGCGCTGATCGTCTGCGCGGTCATGCTGCTGCCAAGCGCTCTTTTCGCCCTCCGCATGCCGCATCGCCCGCCAGAGAATCATTGATCAACCATGCCGGCGTGCTCATAGGTGTGAAACGCGCGTCTGACGGATCGGCAACCCTCGCGCGTGAGCTGGTGTCCGCACCAGCACTTTCGGAGACGGATATCGAGTGTGTACTCTCCATCCGCGGCGGCGTCGTGGCACGGTGGACCGCGACGGGCCACGGCCAGACGCTGGATCAGATGCTGGAGCTCGAGTTCACCCGCCCTACGACCAAACGCAATTGATGCGACAGATCCGAATCACGATCGGCGACATGAAGCTCACCGGGACGCTCGAAGAAGAGCGCGCGCCCACCACCTGCGCCGCATTTCTCAAGCTGCTGCCGCTTCGCGCCAAGTTGCTCCAGGCACGATGGAGCGGACGGTCCGCGTATGTGCCGCTCGAGGATCTCGAGATCCAGCTCGCCCCCGAGAACGCGATGCACCAGCCAGCGCCCGGGCAGGTGCTGTTCTATCCCAACGCCGAGAGCCCCACCGAGATCCTCATGCCCTACGGTGTGACCGTCTTCGCGGCGATCTGCGGTCCGCTCTCCGGCAACCACTTCCTGACCATCACCGACGCCGGCGCATTGCGTGAAATGGAACGGCGCGTAGTCTGGGAAGGCGCGCAGGACATCACGTTCGGCACCCTGGTCCCCGGTCCCTAATCCCTGGCCCCCATTCCCTACCGGCGGGAGGCGCAACATGCCTGCGGTACCCGACCTGCGAGACACCATCCTCGGCGCCTGGAAGACCAATAACCGCGTCACGACCTACCTGATCGAGCACCTGCCGTCCGGCCTGTGGGACGAGAAGATCCCGGGCGCCCCGCGCCGTACCGTCCGGATGATCGCGGGTCACCTGCATAACGCCCGATGCCTGTGGATCAAGACACTCGGCAAGCCACACGGCATCGCAGTCCCGCCACACGTCGATCGCTTCAAGGTGAAACCAAAAGAACTCGCCCGCGCGCTGAGCCGAAGCAGCACCGGCGTCCTGAGTGTGCTACAACTCGGCATCGACCACGGAGGCAACGTCCCCCCGTCGCCATCATATGTATGGCGCAACCTTCCCTCGATGTCGGCCACGTGCTGAGCTATCTCGTCACGCACGAAGCGCATCACCGCGGCCAGCTCGTGATGCTGGCCCGCGAGTTAGGCCACCGCCTCCCGCGAGAAGTCACCAATGGATTATGGCAGTGGACGACCCGCACCAAAGAGGTCTAGTAACGTGACTGAGAGCGTCCGCATTCGGGGCTGCACGCGACTACTCCGTCTGCTCGGCGCCACAATTATCGCGGCGCAAGCATTGGGATGCGGCAGCTCCTCATTCGTTCACCAGCAATACACGAAATCTGAGTACCGGATTCCGATGCACGATGGCGCGAGCCTCTTTACCGCGGTCTATGTCCCGAAAGACGCCTCCGCCTCGAACCGCTACCCGATCCTCCTCCGACGGACGCCCTTCTCGATCGCGCCATACGGGACGAACGCCTACCCCAAAACGATCGCCCCGAACGAGTTCATGATGCGCGACAAATACATCGTCGTGTACCAGGACATCCGCGGCCGCTACATGTCAGAGGGCAAGTTCGTCATGATGCGGCCATTCGTCGCCGACTCGATCAAGGCGCGCGATCCCAAGGCGATCGACGAGGCGTCCGACACCTATGACACGATCACGTGGTTGCTCGCGCACGTCCCCGGCAACAACGGACGCGTCGGACTGTGGGGCAGCAGCTACGCGGGATTTCTCGCGACAATGGGCGCACTCTCGCGGCACCCCGCGATCGTCGTCTCCTCGCCGCAGGCGCCAGCCACCGATTCCTACTTCGAGGACTTCCACCACAACGGCGCGCTCACCCAGGGCTACTTCTATAGTTACCCGGTCTTCGGGATCTATCCCCGGGCCCGACGACGACGGACTGGTGGCTGCCGAAGATGATATCAGACGGCACCTCGGACGACTACCACTTCCAGCTCGCACTCGGCCCCCTCGAGAACACGACCGCCCGCTACTACAGGGACAATTGGTTCTGGCAGGACATTGTCGCCCACCCGAACTACGACGAGTACTGGCAGTCGCGGGCCGTTCCCCCGGCAATGACCGGGATGCACGGCGGCGTGCTGGTGGTCGGCGGATGGTTCGATGCCGAGAACCTGTACGGACCACTGGCGGTCTACAAGGCGCTCAGGAAGCAGGACTCCGCCGCCAAGCCGACGCTGGTCATGGGCCCGTGGCGTCACCGCGGCTGGGAGAAGTCCAACATCGTGCACTCGGTACACGGCGACATCTATTTCGGCGACTCGCTGGAGACCAAATACCAGCGCGATGTCGAGACGCCGTACTTCCGCGCCTACCTCAAGGGCGACGCGAAGACGGATCTACCCGAAGCGCTGATCTTCGACACCGGCCGCAAACAGTGGCGGAGTTTCTCACAATGGCCGGCGAGCAATGCCACGACGCAGCGCTACTACTTCCACGCCGATAGCTCCCTCTCGCCCAACGCCCCGGCGGCCGCGCACCAGTCATTGTCATACGCCAGCGACCCGGCGAATCCCGTACCGAGCCGGTGCCACGGCCAGACGATCGAAGACGGGACGCTCTACCAGTACATGAGTGACGATCAGCGCTGCGACCGGTCCCGCCCCAATGTGCTGACCTTCGAGACCGAGCCCTTGGCCGCCGACGTCACCCTGGGCGGCGAGCTCGGGGCTCGCCTCGAGGTCAGCACCACCGGCACCGACGCCGACTACGTTGTGAAGCTGATCGATGTCTATCCGGCCGGCGAGCCCGACAGCCCGTACCGTCCGGATACCAGCGTGCACTATGCCGGCTACGAGCAGCTCGTGCGGGGTGAGATCATGCGCGCGCGATTCCGGAAGTCGTTTGCCAACCCCGAGCCACTCCATCCGGGCGAGATCACGCCGGTGTCGATCCAGCTGCAGGACATCCTGCACACATTCCGCGCCGGCCACCGCATCATGGTACAAGTCCAGAGCACCTGGTTCCCGGTATTCGACCGCAACCCACAGCGCTACGTCGCGAACATCTATGAAGCGCATGCATCAGACTTCATCAAGGCGACCGAGCATATCTGGGTCGATGCCACGGAACCGAGCTATCTCGAGGCGCAGGTCCTTCCGCCGGCTCCGTGATACGCCAGGCAATGGCCGGCCGATACTAGCCCAATGGCTTCGTCCACGCCTCCACGGTGCTCTGCCCGACTTCGATAATGTAGCCGTCCGGATCGCGGATGTAGCAGCGCGTTTCTCCCGCCTTCACTAACGGCTCAGTGATGAACTGCGCCCCGCGGCTCCGCCACAGCTTGTAGCACGCCTGAACATCCGCGACACGAATATTCAGGAAGCAACTCGCCTCATTCAGGTCGGAGGGCGGCCTGAGTGTCACGGCCGGCTTGTCAGGTGTCGGACCACCCCCCGCGTTCACAATGATCCAGGTGTTCGCGAGTTGGATCACCGTCGGCTCACCGCTGCGCACGATCGTCCCACCGAACACCGTCGTGTAGAACTGGGCGGATCGCTCGGCGTCGGCGACCGTGAGAAAGTGCGAGATGGTAATCCCCTCATGCGGGGGCATCTCGTAGGTCTTCTGGCCAACCTGCACTTCATTCATGGAGGACTCCCGTTTCGGGTAGATCTTGGCATGGACGCGACGCCAACGCCATTGCACTTTGGTATCGATCACGTGATGGGGCGGTCGGCCGTCGCGCCTTCGTCCCGGTGGACCACCGAAGAGAGGACTTCGTGACAGATCGCCTGCACCCGCGGCTGGCGAAAGCCGCCGGATACACGTTCGGCCTGTTTGCCAATGATTCACGCAAAGGCAGCCAGGTCCCATATGTGGCGCACCTGTTCAGCGTGTGCGCGCTCGTGCAACAGGACGGCGGGGATGAGGACGAAGCGATCGCCGGTCTGCTGCATGATGTGCTGGAAGACAAACCGGAGGAGGCGCCCGCTGCGACAATCACGAGCCTTTGGGGGCCCAGGGTCCTGGAGCTCATTCAGATCGCGACGGACACCGCGCCGGGCTACGCTGGAGGTCTGAAGGAGCCGTGGCGGGTGCGAAAGGAACGCTACCTGGAGCACATTCGCCACGCGTCGCCGGCCGATCTGCGGGTCACGGTAGCGGACAAGGTCGATAATGTGCGAGCGCTCGTGGCGGACTATCAGCGTATTGGGGAGAAGCTGTTTACGCGATTCAGCGCCGGCCGGGATCAGCAAGTCTGGTACTACCGGAGTGCAGTGGACGCATACGCCGCAGCGGGATTTCGCACTCCCCTGCTGTCGGAGCTCGAACGCTCAGTTGCTGAACTGGAATCCCTGGTGCGACCGGCTTTGGGATAAATGCTCGCCGCTGTCGATCCATCCTGTCAACGCTTTGGTCACGCCTGGCGTCGGCGATGTGCACGACGCATGGTTGAGGCCCCTAGCGATTCATCCGCTACTCAAACGGGCGCCGCGGCCTCGGGGTGCCTTGGGACGATCGATGCGGCAACTACTGTTCTATGCGCTGGCCGCGTGTGACTCGCGTGTCATCGCCGCCGAAGGATTCGGACCTACCGGGGGTCGTATTGTTGGGCCCACCCTGAGAGTCCGCGCAAACCCGGCCATGACGCACTGGGTCATCAGCGCCGGCGATCGCCAGCGATCAGGTCTTGGAGAGCGCGCCCTGCACCGCGCGAATCAACGTCTGCACCGTGAACGGCTTGTCGAGGAACGCCGCACCAGGCTCGAGGACGTGTTGCCGGAGCGCGACGTCCTCGGTGTAGCCCGACATGAACATGACCCGGGTCCCAGGACGCATCGCACGGACCTGGGCGGCCAGCTCGTGCGCGGTCATACCGGGCATCACCATATCGGTGACGACGAGATCCAGCGGACCGGTGTGGGCTGCGCACAGTGCGACCGCCGTCGCCCCGTCCGGCGCGTCGATCACGGTGTAGCCACTCTGCCGAAGGATCCGGCTCGCCACCAGCCGGACTGGCGCCTCGTCCTCAACGAGCAGAATCGTCTCCGAGCCGCGGCTGGCCGGCGCCGGCGCCGCTATGGGCGCCGGATCATCCGATGACTCGACGCGAGGCAGATACACCTTGAATGTGGTGCCCTTCCCCAGCGCGCTATCGCACCACACGTAGCCACCGGATTGTTTGATGATCCCGTAGACCGTTGACAGGCCGAGCCCGGTGCCGCGATCGCGCTCCTTCGTGGTGAAGAATGGCTCGAAAATCCGCTCCTGGACTTCCGGGGTCATGCCGGAACCCGTATCGCCCACGCTAACCATGACGTAGGCACCGGCCGGCGCGCCAGCGTGAAGGCGACCGTACTCCGCGTCGATTTGCACATTGGAGGTGGCGATCGAGATCACGCCGGCAAAAGAGATGGCGTCGCGAGCATTGACCACCAGATTCACGAGCACCTGTTCGATCTGGCCAGCGTCCGCGTACACGTACCCCAGGCCAAGCTCCATTGTGGTCGTCAGCTCGATGCTCTCGCGGAGAAGCCGCCGCAACATCTTCTCCAGATTCGTGATGAGCACGTTCAGTTGGACGACATGCGGCTGCAGCACCTGGCGGCGGCTGAAGGCGAGCAACTGCCGCGTGAGGCCGGCCGCCCGGGCTGCTGCTGCCGTCACCTCGTGCACGTCGGCGCTCATTGGGGCGTCTTCCCCGAGCTCATCGAGCATGAGATCGCCGTAACTCATGATGACCGCGAGGATGTTGTTGAAGTCGTGGGCGACACCACCAGCGAGTTGGCCCACAGCTTCCATCTTCTGCGCTTGCCGAAGCTGCTCTTCGAGGAGCCGCCGTTCCGTCACTTCACTGTACATGAAAATGACGCCCACGGCGGTATCGGAGGTGTCGCGAAGAGGGGCCGTCGACACGCTCACTTCGATCCGCCTCCCGTCCTTCCGCTGCCGCGTCGTGACCAGGTCACTGAAGCTCTGGCCCGCCAGGAGACGCAGGCGGAACGCCGCGCTCTCCTCCAGCCTGTCATCCGGCACGTTGGGAAGTGGCTGCGCCAGCACTTCCTCCGCCGTCCAGCCGAACATCCGCTCCGCCGCCACGTTCCAGCTCAGCACCCTGCCCTCGGGGTCCACGGCGGCGATCGCCAACGGAGACCCATCGATCAGCCCGCGCAACGTGTGGTTCGCCTTTTCGAGCTCCCCTGCCTGGTCCTGCAGTGCCGATGTCTGCATTTCGAGCTCGGTCGTCTGCTCCTCGAGTTGCACGGCCTGCGCTTCGAGTTGAATCGCCTGGTCCTGTAGCGCCTCATTCAGTGCGGCCAGATCTCTGACGCGGGCCTCAGCGGCCACTCGATTGGCGGTTTCGGTGGCGATTCGTCGCGCATTGGCCAGTGCCTGCTCCATTCTGGTACGGCGCTCGGTCAGGTCTTGCGTGACCTTGGCAAACCCCACGAGCTCGTGCTGCTCGTTGTGGAGCGCGGTGATGACGACATGGGCCCAGATGAGCGAGCCGTCCTTCCGGACGCGCCAGCCCTGGTCCTCGAAGCGCCCGCGACGTCTCGCGACCTCCAGGCCGCGTTCGGGCAGTCCGGCCGCGATATCGGCCTTCACATAGAAGACTGAAAACGGTTGCCCGATGATCTCGTTCGCGGTGTAACCCTTGAGCCGTTGGGCCCCTGTATTCCAGGTCAGGACCAGTCCCGATGGGTCCAGCACGTACATGGCGTACTCGCGCACCTGATCGACAAGGAGGCGCGAGGCATCCTCGATCCGGGTCACGGCTGGTGCGGCGTGGGTCATTAAGACGTCCGCGTGGCCCCGGTGCGGCGGCTGGCCCGGCGACCAAGGCCGGCCTAGAGCGCGCGCGTCTCGCAAGATGCGGGGGCAGCGCCAATCTATAGGGACTTAACGCCCTCTGTCGACCATTCGGTCCGTTCCCGCCAGGCCCGCCCGTCGGAGCGGGAGCGGCATGTCGCGATGATCGCGCGATGCTCGCGGTCCGCGGAGACCGCGCGGCGAGGGCTTCGGCAAGTCCAAATTCGCGATCTCCTTCAGCCCTCGCGTGCGGGAGCCGGCGCGTAGTAGTAGATGATACAGAGCGGCACGATCTCGCTGATCAGCATCTGCGGCTGTGCAGCAGTCCGCCGCACGAGTGCCTTGAGAGCAAGGAGCGTGTGCTCGCAACGCAGCCCTTCCTCGCGGAGTTCATTCGACCAGTGCGTACGCGGCACGCTCGACGCCATCTCCCGCGGTCAAATGGAAGCCCGCCATGGCGCGGACCTTGGCGAGGAATTGCTGCTCAAGGCGATCCCGCCGCAGCCACGTGGCTGGAGAAATCGCAGAATGCCGATCGTGCGAATCGCTGAGTCCGGTCGCCATGACGCCCTCGGCCTATCATCCTGATCGGATAGGGAGCGCCGCCAGAAGCGCCACAATTTTCTCGCTGATTCGGCCGGCAGTGCTGGTGAAGACCACCGCGGCTCCGAACGCCGACTGTACGCTACCGCACGAATCGGGCCCGGACAAGCGTCGGCGGAGGAGACCGCGGGCGGAACGGCTGCCGAGCACCCCTGCCCGTGCTATCTTCCTCTAGAGAGAGTATGCAATCCGGCGCTCTGTGGCCGGGATTCATCGCTCGACATTGGCCGCGGTTCCATTTGCGCCTCCCGTGCCGACTTGTGGGTGTTTCCATCCCATGTTCGGTAACTCGGGAGAGTTATGCAGATCGTCGAGCACGCGCCCCATTGCGGTGGGCCATCACGTGCCGCCGCAGGCCGCAAGAGTACGCCCAAGCCGGCCGGCAACAGCCCAGCCAAGCGCGATGGGCCCGCTCGAGATAAGGGGTCGGCGAGCAACGCCGGCGCCGACGGGACCGGATCGGTAGCCGAGCCGAATCGCTTGCTCGCCGCACTCTCGTCTCGCGCGCGCGCCGATCTGCTCCGCCAGAGCGAGTTGGTCACGCTCGCGCACGGGCACCGGGCCTACGAGCCACGCGCGCCGATCACAGAGGTGTACTTCCCGCAGACCGCGGTGTTCTCGATGGTGCGGGAGATGACGGACGGCGCTGGCATCGAAGTCGGCACGATCGGACGCGAAGGCGTCGTCGGCGGCAGCGTGCTCGCTGGTGCCACGTCAATGTCGACTCGCTGTATCGTTCAGATCCCGGGCCGCGCCTGGCGCATCGCAACGCCGGCGCTACGGAGCGCGGCTGACCAGTCGCTCATGGACGGCCACGACAAGGCAAATGGGGGCGCCATCCTCGGGGACCTGCTGCAGCGATATGCGCAGGCGTTGTTCGAGCAAGTCAGCCAGACTGCCGCTTGCAACCGTTTGCACGCGTTGGAGCAGCGGTGTGCACGCTGGCTGCTGATGACGCACGACCGGGTGGACGGCGATGAGATCGCGTTGACGCAGGAGTTTCTGTCTTACATGCTGGGGGTGCGGCGCGCGGGCGTGACCGAGGCCTGCGGCACGCTCCAGAAGTCAGCGTTGATCCGCTACCGGCACGGGCACATTACGGTCGTGGATCGAGCCGGGCTCGAAGCCGCCGGGTGCGAGTGCTACGCCACGGCCGTCACGGCGTACACCGAACTCCTGGGCCCACTGGTCGACGGCACGTCTCCCACCCCGTCGTCCAAGGCCGCGCCGCGCTGACAGTGCCAATGGCGGTGCCGGTGGCGGTCCCGATGCACGCGTAATTCGTTGCACAGACGCCTGCGCAACCGGTACGCTTCCGTACAACGAATCACCGTGGCGACGCGATGCGCATCAATGGCTTGCCGGGTGGCGCGGACCCCACTACTGTGGTACGCGCACGCACAACTCGGATTGATGGAGCGAAGCACATGCCGTCCCACGACGGGTTTGTGGAGTCTGGGTCGCCGCTGAAGCCACGCGACGGTTCATCGGCGCCATCGCCAGTTCCCGACTATGCGGACAACACCGTGACGAGGGCCCTTCATCTCGCCGTGGGTCTCTGTGTCGCTGAGCATGACGACGGGATTGAGACGCTTCGTCGCTGTGTGCGCACCGCTCGGGAGGACGGCGTCAAACCGGAACGCGTCGTGGTATTGGTCCACACCGCGTGGGATGAATACGCCAGCCAAGCGGACACGAACGCGGACCGCGACGGGAAGCGCCTCCGACTCACCGGTATCGCGCTGGATGCGTACTTCGCGGCCCAGTAACACGGCGCTGTTTGACTAGCGCACCCACTCGGCCGCGAGTCAGGGACGATTTTCGGGATGATCTTCGGCCGGCTGTTCGTGGTGCCCGAGGAGGCTGCGACGTAGTGTCGTAGCCTCCTTTTATCGCCCGCATCTTGGGCGCTCCGCGCCGTGCATGCTCGAATTCTTTGTAAACATCCAAGGGGTGGCTGTGAAACGCTGCAATGTGTCCGGTCCACGCCGGGCGGTAATGCACTTCAGGGCGACGCTTCTGGTTGTCGCCGGCTGCCTCGCCGCGGGAGCGCCGGACGCACTCGCACAGGTCACCGCGATTCGCTTCGGACGGCTGATCGATGCCCGGGGGCAAGTCCGCCAGGATGCGGTCATTGTCGTCGACGGGGAGCGCATCACGGCGGTCGGCTCAGGCGATGGCGCCGTCCCGGCCAACGCCACAATCGTCGACTTGAGGAAATACACCGGACTCCCCGGTCTCATTGACGTCCACACCCACATGACGTTCTACTGGGACCACACGCCCGGCTCGCACCCCTGGGCCCAACTCGGCACGCTCGGCGACGCCGTCACCGTATTTCTCGCGCAGGAAAACGCCCGCAAGACGCTCGAGACCGGCGTCACGACCGTTCGCGATCTCGGCTCCTCGGACTACAATGACATCGCCATGCGCGATCTCATCAATCGCGGCGCGATGATCGGGCCGCGAATGTTCGTCGCCGGCTGGGGACTCCATGTCAACAACAGCCCGACGCGGCCCGGGATGCCCTCGGCGCCGGACGCCGGTACCGCCGATGGCGTCGCCGAAGTGCAACGCGTGGCCCGGCAGCAGCTCGCGGCGGGGGCGGACTGGATCAAGGTCTATGGATCCACCGGCAGCGACAAGGACACGTCCGGCTATCAGACGTTCACCCTCGAGGAGATGCGCGCCGCCGCCGACGTGGCGCACCAGGCAGGTAAACGGATCGCGATCCATTCGTACGGAGCCGCGGGCGGCCGGGCCGCGATGCTCGCGGGCGCGGAGTCCGTCGAGCACGCGGTCGATCTCGATGACTCGACGCTCGCGCAGATGGCCCGGCGCGGCACGGTCTACGTGCCGACGATCGACCACAATCGCTACTATATCGCCCACAAGGACGAATACGGCTACACGTCCAGCGATTCCGCCGGCCTCGAAGCGTACATCCGCCGCAACGTGGCGACGTTTCGCCGAGCGCTCCGCGCCGGGGTGAAGATCGCCATGGGGTCGGACGCGGTCTTCACGGGATTCGGGGAGAATACCCGCGAGCTCGATCGCTTCGTCGAGAACGGCATGACCCCGGCGCAGGCCATCGCCACGGCAACGACCACGGCCGCCGCCCTCCTCGGCAAGGAGAAGGAACTCGGCGCTGTCGCACCCGGCTACTACGCCGATATCATCGCAGTCGAAGGCGATCCGCTCACCGACATCTCGGCGGTGACGCACCATGTACGGTGGGTCATGAAAGGCGGCCGCGTCGTCATCGACAAGCACTGACCCCGGCCGCACACGAATTGGTATCCGGTGCCAGCGCTGAGCCGGCTCACGCAATGGCGAACATCTCGATCGGAGGTCGTGTCGCATGGCGAAGCTCGTATTCGGAATGATGCAATCCCTGGACGGCTATGTCGACCATACGGTCCTCGGCCCACCCACGCCGTCCCTCGCTCGTCATTTCATTGAGTTTCAGCTGCAGTTGGCCGGGTCTGTGTACGGTCGCCGCTTATACGAGATCATGCGGTATTGGGATGATGACCAGCCTGGCTGGGACGCGGACGACCGCGACTTCGCTGCCGCCTGGCGGCGCATGCCCAAATGGGTCGTGTCACGGTCGCTGAAATCGGCCGGCCCATTCCACGCTGATCGCGGACGACATTGAAGAGGCAATTCGCGGGTTGAAATCTCGGCTCGATGGGGAGATTGCCGTTGGCGGGCCAAACCTGGCGCGAAGCTTGACCGACTGGGGTCTGATCGATGAGTATCGCCTCTACTTCGTGCCCATTGTGCTCGGTGCCGGCACGCCATTCTTCGCCGGCCCGGCCGCGGCTCCGGCTCATTGCCCACGACGTGATCGGCGAGGCCGCCCGTTTGGCATACGTTCCCGCCGACCGATGAGTCGCCTGTCGTCGGTACCGTGACCGAGAGCGTCTGATCCAGCATCCCATGACACCTTCCTTGATTATATCAACGACCGCTGATACATTGCGGTCGTATGCCCACGACGACTGGCGACCTGACGGCAATCACGCGGCAATTCCGGGCGCTCGCTGACCCCACGCGGCTTCGGATCGTCGACCTGCTGCGCGGCGGCGAGCGCTGCGTCTGTGAGCTGACAGACGCGCTCGACGCCGGACAATCCCTCCTGTCCTTCCACCTGAAAACCTTGAAGGACGCGGGCCTCGTGACTGACCGGCGCGACGGGCGGTGGGCCTACTACGCCCTCAACCCCGAGGCGTTCGGCCAGATCGAGCATTCGTCGGTGGACTTCCGTCCACGCGGCTCGTCGTCCTCGCCGCGCCGTTGCTGTGCGTGATCCTCTCAGGGAAACCGCGTGGGTTTCCCGCCTAACCCATCAATGACACTTGATGCAATGGAGGAACGATGACGCGAAAACGAAAACGGGACTGACTCGGCGGCGGCGATCACCGCGACCGTGCGAGACAAATACGGCAAAGCGGCCCTGCGGTGGCGCGGGCAAAGCCGCGAGCTGCTGCGGGCCAACGTGCTGCGGTGGAACGTCGAGTGAAGCGCTCGGGACCGGCGTAGACCCGATCACCGCGAATTTGTACGAGGACGACCAGACGTCGGCGCTGCCGCCGGAGGCCGTGCTCGCGTCTCTCGGATGCGGGAATCCGACCGCGCTGGCGGCCCTTCACGAGGGCGACGTGGTCCTCGACCTTGGGATCAGGCGGCGGGATCGACGTGCTGCTCTCAGCGAAGCGGGTCGGGCCAACCGGCAAAGCCTACGGCCTGGACATGACCGACGAGATGCTGGCACTCGCACGCGAGAATCAGAGAAAGGCAGGCGCACCAACGTCGAATTCCTGAAGGGTGCGATCGAGGCGGTCCCGCTGCCGGATGCGTCGGTCGACATGATCATCTCGAACTGCGTGATCAACCTGTCGGCAGACAAGCGCCAGGTATTGACCGAGGCGTTCCGCGTCCTCAAGCCCGGCGGGCGGTTCGCCGTCTCCGATGTCGTGGTTCGCGGCGAAGTCCCCGCGGCCGTCAGGAAGAGTATGGAGCTGTGGGTCGGATGTATCGCCGGCGCGCTCCGGGAAGACGAATTCCTGAAGCTGCTGTCCGAGGTCGGGTTCGTCGACGCGTCGATCGAGCCGACGCGCGTCGTATGAATTCGAGGACGCGAAAACCTTTCTCTCGGGTCCGGCCTGGATGCAGAAGCAGTCGCGCGACAAGTATCCGGGCGCATCATGAGTGCCTTCGTCCGAGCACAGAAACCCGCGTCGTAATCGGTTTCGGGGATGCCGATGACGAGACCGCACCCCGCTCGCGGGCCGCGCGTAGCCGCTGAGGCGGTCGGCACTTTCATGCTGGTCGCCCTCGGCCCCGGAGCGGCCGCGGTCGATGCGTGGTCGGGAGGGACGGTGACGCACGTCGGCGTGGCACTGGTTTTCGGCGCGGTGATCCTTGCCGCCGTGTACGCCCTCGGTCACATTGGGGGCGCACCTCAATCCCGCCGTCACGATGGGGTTCTGGCTGGCGCGACGCTTCCCGCCCGGCGACGTGCTGCCCTACATCGCGGCGCAGCTCCTCGGTGCGACGGCCGCGGGCCTCGGCATCCGCGCGGTGGTTGGCCATGCCGATGCCGGCGCACTGACCGTGCCGCTTATTGGCGTTCTGCCCGGCCTCGGCGTCGAGGTGGTATTGACGTTCGCACTGATGCTCGTCGTGATGGCGGTCGCCACCGACGCGCGCGTCGAGGGCGTTGTCGCCGGACTCGCGGTTGGCTCGATCGTCGCCGCGGACGCACTCGCCGGCGGCCCGCTGACCGGGGCGAGTATGAACCCCGCACGCTCTTTCGGCCCAGCGCTCGCCGCCGGCGTGTGGACCGCACACTGGATCTACTGGCTCGGGCCGCTCATTGGCGCGGCTCTTGGTGTGGGCGTATACGACTACCTCCGAACCGGACACGCTCATGACCACCGCATCGCCCGACGACCACTCACAAGCGCTTCGCGTGCTGTTCCTCTGCACGGGGAATTCGGCCCGGAGCCAGATGGCCGAGGCGTATCTGCAATTTCAGAGCGACCGAGCGATTCCACGCTGAGAGCGCTGGCTCTCACCCAGCGGCAGCAGTCAATCCGCTGGCGATCGAGACGCTGGAACGCCATCACGTCCCGTGGGCCGGGCATCCCCCTCGTGGGATGGACGGTCTCGAACGCGAGCCGTGGGACATCGTGATCACCGTGTGCGACCGGGCCAAGGAGTCCTGTCCCTACTTTCCCGGCCAACCCATTCTCGCCCACTGGGGATGGAAGACCCCGCAGAGGCCGAGGGATCCGATGATGTCAAACGCCGCGCCTTTGATCACGCGTTCGTGGTGCTCGCTCGGCGCATCGACCTCCTGTTGGCGCTGCCGCTCGGCAAACTGAGCGGCTCGCGCTCGAGAGCGAGGTCCGTGCGATTGGGCAGCGTCATGGTGTGATCACTGGCCACGTTCAGCAGCCTCGCTGCGATCGCCGCCCCAGCAGCTGATTTCCATGCCATCATCGACGGAAACTGCGATGCAGAGGGCAACGGCCTTGCGATCGTCAATGCCGACGGCACAGGCTATGACCAAATCGGCTCGGACAGTCTGGGCGCGGAATCCTTGTCATGGGCACCGACGGGTCGTACGATCGCATTTTCGTCCGACCTCGGAGCGCAAATCGCAGCGTCCAGGCCTCGATCTATCAGATGAACACGGATGGGTCTGAACATCGCGCCGATCTACGTTCCACAAGGCGACACCGAAGCGCTTTACCCGGCTTGGTCGCCGGATGGCTCTCGGATCGCGTTCTCCGTCGGACCCGCGGGTGACAATATGCGCATTGTTGTCGCGAACGCGGACAGGTCGGATCTCGAAATGCTGATGACGACGCCGATCTGCCGCGAGACGACGCAGTATGCCAATGATCTCAATCCGTCGTGGTCGCGTGACGGTCGGTACATCGCATTGCAACGGCAGTGGCAGGGGTGCCCGCCCGGACTGCAAGCTCATCGCCCGTCAACATCTCTCATTGTCCGCGCCGACCGGATCTACACCCGCACAGGTCACGCACGACGCATTCAGCTTCGGCCCGACGTGCTGGCGACAGCGTCGCTAAGCGGTAAACGCGGCCACCGCGAATCGAACCAGCGAATAGCGGGCTTGCAGCACGTAACCCGGTCGCGCACGGACGGCCACTCCGCGACCCCATGGCATCTGCCGTCCTGGTCAATCACCCAGCAGCACGTCTACCACGTCGATCCGGCTGCGTCACTCCGCTCGGAGCGCGGCAATCGGATCAATGCGAGTCGCACGACGCGCTGGTAGATAGCGGCGACTCCGGCGACGACGAGCAGGACAGCGCAGGCGAAGGCAAGCGTGATGGGGTCTGCGGGGCTCACTTGGAAAAGGAGCGATCCGAGTACACGAGTACTCGCCAGTGCCACCGCCAGCCCAACAGCCATCCCCGTGCTGACGACGACAAACGCCCGGCGAATGACCGAGCCACGAATCAGCGCCGGCGTCGGCCGAGCGCAACACGGATTCCGATTTCGCGGGTCTGCTCGCGGACAGCCGATGACATGGCGCCAAAGAGCCCCACGGCGGCAAGCACTAGCGCGACGGCTCCAAATGCCGTGAGAAGAAGGGCAGTCAGCCGCGGTTTGGCCAGAGGGCCAGCAAGCTTCGTCCATGGACCGCGAGTTATAAACGGCGATTGTCGGGTCGAACTCCTTGATCGTGCTCCTGACGGCTGCGCTGAGACGGACAGGGTCACCCGTCGACCGTACGGCGATGCTTCCTTGCCATACATTATTTTGCTGCCAGGGGAAGTACACCATCGGCGACGCCTCGCGGAGCGTACGAAATCGTGTGTCGGACACGAGGCCCACCACCGTGCGCCACGCGAAGTACGGCTCGTCCCTGAGGTTCGCGGTTGCAGGAGAGAGCACCGAGAGCGAAGCCCTTATGCGCTTGCCTATCGGATCTTGGCCCGGCCAGAATCGGCGCGCCACGGACTGGCTCACTACTACGACCGGCGGCGCGTCCTCGCGATCGTTCTCGGTAAAGCCACGTCCGCGGATGACCGGGATCTCGAATGTCCGGAAATACTGCGCCCCTGCGATTTCCAACGGGAAGTCGGGATAGCTGCCACTCGCATCCGCGGTCTGGCCTTCGGCTTCAAATGGCGGATGCCAGACGTTCGTCCCGAGGAACGGTGGCATCAGCACCGGCGTGACGGCTGCCACTCCCGGGATTGCCCGGACGTGCAGTTCCAGCTGCTCCATCAGCGGGACGATCTTGTCGGTGGAGTCGTACTTGGTCCAATCGAGCGCGAGCGAGAGGACGGACAAGTGCGCAGTCTGGTAGCCGAGCGGAAGGTGCTCGAGACCCAGGAGACTGCGTGCGAGGAGGCCGGCACCACTGAGCATGACGAGGGCGAGCGCGACTTGGGACGCGACCAGCCATTGGCGGGTGAGGCGCCGCCGCCGCGTCTCCATGCCGGAACGGGCATCCCGCCGAAGTGGCGATTCGGTATTCCCGCGCGCCGCCAGAAGCGCGGGCACCACCCCGAAACAGGACGGCGATGCTCGTGACGCCGATCGCCGCTCCGAGTAGGGAACCATGCAGGCGCACGTCATCGAGATGCGGCATCTGGGCGGCGCAAACGCCACGAATGCCCGCAGCATGGCCGCCGCACACGCGACACCGAGCGTCCCTCCGGCCACCGCGAGAATGACGCTCTCGGTGACGAGCTGGCGCACCACGTCCAGATAGCTCGCGCCCAGCGCGCGACGGACTGCGAGTTCCCGGGCGCGCGCTGCCGCACGCACGAGGAAGAGTGTGCCGACGTTGGCGCAGGCTATCAGCAGCAGCAATCCGACCGCGCCGGTGATCGCCACCAGGATCGGCCGGAAATTGCCTGTTACTGCCGTCGGGAGCGTCTCCGCCGTGGCGCCCGTGAGCTTCCATCCCGGCTGCAGCTGGTTGACGATCGAGAAGAACTCGGCGCGCGCCGCGGCTAGGGTCGCGCCAGGCGCGAGCCGCCCCACACCCAGGACCACAGTGTTCGCAGTATCAGTTCCGGTCGCCCTCCAGCAATCCGCTCCAACCGGATAATCGAGACCAACTGGCGCGACGCCGACGATGGTATACGCCTTATGCGTAAAGGCGTCGGTGAGATGACGTCCAAGCACGGAGGGGCTCCCGCCGAACTGCGATTCCCAGTAACCGTGGCTTAATACGAGCACCTGCGGCGCACCCGGCGCGTCGTCCTCCGGGCGCAGAAGCCTGCGAAGCGCTGGGCGAGCGCCGAGCACATTGAAATAGTTGGCCGTGACATACGCGAGGCCCGGCACCAGGGTGTGGTCACCATCGAGGAACGGCGTCTGCACCGCGCCCCAATGCACGACACCGGCGACATTGCGCATTGTGCGGCTCGCCTGCCGGATTGCGGGCAAGTCGGTGCCCGTCGCGGAGAATTCGACGGTCGGGTCGTGGTATGTCCAGAGGACCACAATGCGGTTCTGATCCTGAACTGGTAGCCGGCGCACCAACACGGTCGTGACAGTCGTGAACATGGCGACCGCCATCCCGATGCCCAACCCGAGGATCAGCAATACCGCGATCGCGAACGTCGGTGTCCGGCGAAGGTTACGAACGGCGAAACGGAAATCATCCATCAGGCGTTCCATCGACCCTCGCTTGGTGCTCAGACCATGGATGCTACCACCAACAAGCTGCCGCGACGTACACACGCCCCAATTAATCGCTCCGCAGCATTTCTACCGGGTCGATCCGGCTGGCTCGATAGGAAGGCAGGTAGGCCGCTCCCAAACCAACGGCCATCAACACGGTAGTGGCGAGCGCAAGCGAGACAAAGTCGAACTGACCCACGCCGAATAGCTGCGAGGACAACACACGGCCAGCAAGCACCGCGGCCACGACGCCGATTGCGGCTCCTGCGCCGAGGACCCACAGATCGTCACCGAGCATGAGCCGGTGGATGTCGCACGCCATCGCGCCGAGCGCGAGGCGTATGCCGATGTCATGTGTCTGCTGCCGCGCGGCCGACGCGATGACTCCGTACAGTCCAGTAGCTCCAGCAACAGCGCCACAAGGCTGAAGCTCGTCATGAGCAGGGCGCTCAACCGCGGCTGCGCCAGCGGTGCCCCAAGCAGATCATCGATCGTCCGTGCGTCCCAGATCATCAGTTCAGGATTGGCGGCCCGTATCGTCGCCCGTAACGTCGTCAGCATGGCGGCCAGCGAACCGTTCGTACGCACGGCGATTGGCCAATCCCTCAGGGTCTGATCATCCTCCCAGTCGACGTAGGCCACGGGACCGGCGTTCTTCAACTCGCGATAGTGCGTGTCGGCCGCCACGCCGGCCACAGTGCACCCGCTGGTATCCCCCAGTCGTATGAGTTGCTTGCCGACGGCGTCCTGATTCGGCCAGAATCGCCGGGCCAGCGTCTGCTCACCACGACGGCACACCCGGAACCTTTCGCGGCCGACGCCTGGAAACCGCGCCCGCGCCGGATGGGGATCTGGAATGTGCGAAAATAGTCCGGACCCACGAACTCGAACGGGTCGCCCGGCGTGGCTTCGCCGCGGCTACCGTCCGATCGCGCAGGTACTATTTGCATGACGAAGAGAGCCTGGCCCTTGAACGGGCCGCTTTCGATCGGGCTCGCCGCCACGACCCGGGCGTGGCCTCGATATGCGCGACCAGGTCCTTGACGGTTTGTGTCATTTCTTGCGCGGCAGTCGTGACGCCGCCCTGTGGACCCGCGAACGCAGTGAACGAAAGGATCGAGAGATGCCCCGGCTGGTAGCCGAGATCGATCGACTGTAGTCGCGCGAGCGTTCTGCCGAGCAGTCCGGCGCCAGTCAGCATCACCGACTGTGATGGCGATCTGCGTCGCGACCAATGCCCGTCGCACCCGCTGCCGCGGACGGGTATCCGCTCCGCTCCGGGCACCCACGCGCAATGCGGCATAGGATCCGATCCGCGTGGGCACGACACTCAGCAGCACCCCAGCAGCCAGGCGGAGAGTGTGAGTCCCACCGCTGTGCCGAGCGGCGTGCTCACCACGTCGAGCATATCGCTCCGCGGCAGGAGTTGAGCCGACGTGGCCGCGCGCACCAGCCGCAACGCGCCGAGGGCTACGAGGAATCCGATCGCGCCGCCGTCCGCCACCAGAATCGTCGCCTCCGCCGCGAAAAGACGCGCAATGTGAGCCGCCGGGCCCCGAGCGCCTGGCGAACGGCGATGTCGCGGCTGCGGCCGAGAAGCCGCACGAGCATGAGATTGGCGATGTTGATGCAGGCAATCACGAGCAGGAGCGAGATGGCCAGGGTCAGCGCGGTGATCACCGGCGTCGAACGGCCGACAACCGCATTGCCGAAGGACTGCGCGTTGACACCCGATACCTGAAACGCCGTCGCTGGGCGCAGGCGCAGCAAACGGGTTCAGACGCTGGGTAAGTGCGAGCACGCCAGTCCGCGCTGCCTCCATTGTCACATTCGGTGCAAGCCTGGCGACGATGTCGGCCGGCCCCTGGTGCTCCCGGCGGAAACGGGAGCCATGCATTTGCTCCCCGAGGGATATTCGAATCCAGGGGCCGCCACACCCGAACGATTTCCGCAGTCTGGTGCGCGCCCGGCAGAACAAGCGTGTGGCTGATCGACGGATCGCGCGCCGCCGAAGCGCTGGCGCCACGACTTGTAGCTGAGAACGACGACCGGCGGCGCGCCCGGCTGGCCGTCTTCGGGCACGAAAAAGCGTCCGGCGACCGGCCGCATGCCGAATAGATCGAAGAAGTCGGCGAGGCGAGCACTGCACCCAGCTGAATCGGGATTCCGCCATTCAGGAACGGCGTCGGTATCACGCCCCCGTGGTACACCCCGGCGACAGACCGAAACCGCGCAGTGTCTCGCGCGATTTCAGGTAGGTACGCATTGGGAATATCGAGATTCGTCCCGTTGTGATCGACCGTGTGCATGACGACGATCTGGTCCTGCGCGGCGATCGGGAAGCGATCGATCAGCACCGTCTTGTACACGGTGAACATTGCCGTTGACATGCCGATGCTGATCCCGAGGGTCGCTATCACAGCCACCGTGAACGTGGCCGAGTAGCGGAGGCCTCGGAGCGCCAGTCGGACGTCTCTACCGTTCCTTCCCATGGGCTCACTCCATCTTGCGCGCTTGGTCGCTGATCTGGCCGCGAACCTAGGTTCGTCACTCGTCCGCAGGAAGTTGCACACCCTTAGTTGTCGGGCTTGCCGCAATCACCGCGGTGGAGGTTTGCTCTGCTAGCCCTCGACGCGGGATGAAGCTGCCTGATTTCTGCAAACGTCTACTCGATGCGTATCCCTAATCGCCGCCAGCGGATCCTGTTCGCGGCTAGGTCCCGGGAAAAATAGATACCGGTAGGACGCTGGAAGAACGCGTTCCGGGCAACGAAGCCACGGTCGCGGCTGTCGCTACTGTTCCCGCGATTGTCGCCGAGTACGAACACGCTCTCCGGCGGCACGACCAGCGGACCCCACGAACGGGCGCTGGAGTCGCCGTGAGGATCCGTGTAGATGTACGGTTCTCGTTGTAGCCTGCCGCCGATCGTGAGCGTATCGTTGCGCATGGCAATCGTGTCACCTGGCAACCCGACAACGCGCTTGACGAGAATGGTGCCGTCCCACGCGTGAAAGACGAGGCGCGCTCCTCGCTTCACCGCTTCAGGACCACTTGGAACTGCAGTGATCCAGTCGCCAGCCAGAAGTCCAGGAGCCATGCTGTTCGAGGGCAGGCGATACGTATCTCCACGAATGTCTTAACGCCTTCACGTACGCTGGCTGTACACCAAACAGGAAGATGAGACCGATAACCGTGACTGCAGGCCAACGCGGGCCCCAGTGAGATGATGCAGCCGTTGTACCCGCACGCCGCGCCGTGCTGACCGCATCAAGCACGTTTGCCAGCGCGACCAATGAAACACCGGCGGTCACACAGGCGTAGCCGGAAAGCCCCGGCTCTCTCATGAAGCCGATGACGAGGAGCGTCGATGCGACGTAGAAAGCGGTGCAGGCTGTGACAGCGCGCCCCTCGGCGTCCGCATAGAATTGGCCGAAGGCTTGGCCAATGAAGAATGACAGTAACCCGGCGACACCGGGTCGAGGCGCGGCGTGTCGGCTGGTGTCAACAAGTGGCACGGACTTTGGTGCCAGAGTGCCGGGCGGGTCTGGTGCGCCCGCTTGTGTTTCAGACGGATCCATTATTAGCCCGGCTTGAGACGGTCATAATTGAACGCCCGGGGCTCGGATCGCAGCTGTCGTCCTTTAACGCCGCCAACGAGCGTCGGGGACAACCGAATCTCCACACTGCCCGACAATCTGTCGCCAGAGGCGCGGGCCGGAATCGAACCGGCGAATAGCGGTTTTGCAGAACGCCGTCCGGTCGCGCACTGCATGCGTGCGTAGTGATCCGCGCGCACCCCAACCCAGGATCCTGCTGGACGTTGGATCATAACGTCGCGCCGTAGCGTCGTCCATGATCGTCCGCATTCGTCAGGCGATTCTCGTGCGCTCGGGTGTATCTCGGGGCTGCCGTGACGTTGTGGCAGCGGGAAGCCGGTCAACGAGGGCCAGAAGACGCAGCGTGCGCCTTACGCAGGTGGATCCTCGGGGCTCTATTTGTGCGCAACGGGCTACCGAGAGGCGGTATGACGGCATCAGTGACGGTACCCGGCGGGCAGTCCAGGATGGCCCGTCGCATTGGGATGCTGCTGGCTGTAGCCGTCTTCATCAACTACGTGGACCGCGGCAATCTCGCGACTGCTGCCCCGCTGGTACAGCGCCAGTTCCACCTCTCCGCATTGCAGATCGGGATACTGCTGTCGTCCTTTTACTGGACGTATGCGATAAGCCAGATCCCGGCTGGCTGGCTGGCCGAGCGATTCCGCGTGGAGCGCGTAGTCGCCGCGGGCTTCGCGATCTGGTCGGTCGCGACGCTGCTGACCGGGCTCGCCGGCGGATTCGTGACTCTGCTCGCCCTGCGGCTAATGCTTGGCCTCGGCGAGAGCGTCGCGTTCCCCTGCAGTTCCAAGATGCTCGCCACGCACGTGAGCATCGATAAGCGAGGCCGGGCGAACGGGGCAATCAGCATGGGGCTGGCGGCCGGTCCTGCGTTCGGCACGTTCGTCGGCGGAATGATCCTCGTGCGCTTCGGATGGCGCCCGCTCTTCGTCTTGCTCGGCGCACTGTCGCTGCTCTGGCTCTGGCCGTGGCTCACGGGGCCCGTACGCAGTCTCTCGCTCGCCTGCCCGCCGGATCCGGTCCGGAGCCCGTCGTATGCCGAAATCATCCGGCGCCGTGGCGCGGTGGGAGCGGCACTCGGCCACTTCTGCTGCAACTATGGTTTCTATATCGTGATCAACTGGCTTCCGCTGTACCTCGTACAGGAACGCGGATTCTCCCTTGCGCAGATGGCGGTATTGGGCGGCGCGATCTACCTGATGCAAGCTGCAGGTGCATTTGCCGGCGGCTGGGCGCTGGACCGGTGGATTCGCGCCGGCGCCACACCAAATCGAGCATACAAGACGATGATAGCCGCCAGCCAAACGACGACCGCCCTATGCCTCGTCGGTGCGATCTGGGCACCGCCCGCCGCCTCGTCGGTGTTCCTGCTCCTCGCGGGCGCCTGTTTTGGGCCGGGCTCCACGACACTGTACGCGATCGGCCAGACGTTGGCCGGTCCGGCGGCTGCGGGCCGCTGGATGGCGTTTCAGAACGGCGTCGGAAATCTGGCCGGCATCCTTTCCCCCGCGATCACCGGTTTCCTGGTCGACCGCACGGGACACTTCTATTCCGCGTTCGCCCTCGCGATCGCGATCATGGGCATCGGAGTAGTGTCGTGGATCGCAGTCGTTCCCCGCATTGCACCCGTCGATTGGACGACCCGGTCGCGCACCGCGGCCGACGCGATCCCCGAGGCCGCCTGACTGCCCCAACCGCGCATCTACGTCGCGGCCGGCGACCATGCGCACGCCCTCGACCAATTCGACTCGCCGTTAGATCATTTCTCGCCGATCAACACTTCGCGCACCATTCCGTGCGCGTAGTGCGGCTTGTGATCGTAGATATCGTCGACAAGGCAAATGAACACGTAGCGACCCGGAGCGAGGTCGAGCAGCAACTCGGCAGATTGCCCTCGGTCCAAGTCGGGGACGCCCCCCATCAGCGTCACCGGGTCCACAGCCGGTCCAGTCGTATTCATCCATCGAACGACATCAGCAGCCGACCTGCCCAGGCGTAATTTCCACAGCAACGCCATGTGGGGCTGGGAGCCAGCGTTGCGAACGCTGACGACGCGAGTGCCCGCACTCAATGGTTTGGATAGCGTGAATGCGTAGTCCGTGAGGTCGAGCACGACATCCGCTATCGGCATGGCCGCGGCCGATGCCCCTTCGGCCACGGTGAGCGGACGGGCCATTCCTTTCGCGAAATGTGGAGTACCGTCAGTATCCGGCATGTCGCACACCAGTACGTAGCGCCCGGGCTTGAGATCGATCGTCACTGCCGCGGTGCCACCAGCCGGGATAGTGCCCACTCCCCCCACGCTCATCGCCCACGGCGTGGCCTCGTGCGCGACCAAGGCCCGCACGAAATCCTCAGACGTGCGCCCGCCGGGGAGTTTCACGAACTGCACGAAGTGCTGTTGTCGGCCATGGGACACAAGCCGGATTGTTGTCGGACCGGCCGAGATTGTGTCCGGCGCGTCGAAGGCGAACTCACGAGCCGTAATGGTGACCACCGGCACACGCGACGGCACGCGCCGGCCAGTCGAACCACCACCAGACAGCATCGCCACCGTCATCGCAAACGCGAGCGGGAGGTAGCGGCGATCAATCATACTGGACCTCGCCCGGCACCCGCGTTGGTGGCACGGCTCATCACCGGCGTACATTTGGATCACCCGGAGGATGCGCCCGATGACGCCAATGGCCGATTTGTCTAGGTCGTCCCGGTCGCGTCGTCGTCCTTCGATACTGGCGCCGTAGGCGGCGATTCGTCGTCCGACGTCGCCTTCATTGGCGCCGAGCCGCCCGGCGTAGCGGCTGACGACCGGGGTTCTCTCTCGACGAGTTGCCGCCAAGCATCGACTACGACCCGATGTCGGTACTGCACAACTACTTGTTCAAAGAGGCGCGGGCCGGAATCGAACCGGCGAATAGCGGTTTTGCAGACCGCTGCCTTACCACTTGGCTACCGCGCCGAAAGAGCCTTTTAAGTTATTTCCCGCCCTACAGTTGGACAAGGAGACGGATCTCCTTGTGGCGCAAGACGATCCGGGCTCCGCGTCGTTACCCTTGCCGCCCCCAAAACGAGCGCAGTAAACGCCCTGCCGGCGCAATACCCTGCGAGCGGCTGCGCTGGTGCATTGGCTAGTGTTGACGCGTACGGTATGTGCGAACCGCGAGAACGAGACCCCCGACCATCCCCGCGACGTAGCTGGCACTGTGCGCCCATAGGTCCGCTAAAAAAGCGTCGTGTCGACTGACTGGGACATTTTCTGCGAGATCCGGCGTCAGTGTCACAAGACCTGCCTGAGCCAGCATCGCGCCCAGCACACCCGAGAGTACCGCGCACACGCCCATGACGCCGAGCAGCACGAGGATCGGCACTCGAAGCTCTTGAGCGCTCACTCGAGGACGGCTGCCGAGACGGGCACAGAGCGCGAGCAACACGCCAAGCGGCAACGCCACCCACCACGTCGCGATCACGCCCCAGCCAAGCGCAAGCAGTGTAGGCGATGTTGTCGGGAAGATCGGCGGATGACCGACGGTGAAATACTCGAGGCAAATCCGAGCCGTGATCTGATCCATCACGATGCCATAGGCGACGGCCGCGGCCACGGTCATGCCGATGATGCGCCAGGCCTCAGGCCTCGCCGAGGCTCCGTTACCCGAGCGATCCACTCTCACGAGCCAGCCAGCCTTCGGGCGCGTCCATGCGCAAACCTACGGCTCGCCACTCTGGCCGGCAAAAACCCGCTCGGCTTCGGCGCCCTTACCCTTGCCTGCCGCGCACCAATGCGGTGAGCACCCCCGCCGCAGCAAACGCCGCACAGACCATGAGCGCCGTATCGAACCCATGGTCGAGACTCCGCCACCGCGCTAGCCCGATGCACGGCGCCGCCGTAGCTTCGAGCACTCCCACCTCGGTGGCACTCCATTGGCGACGTCGGACGTGCGGGACCAGCTCCAGACGGCGCTCGGTGCTCAATACACCCTGGAGCGCGAGCTGGGGCGTGGCGGCATGGCCACGGTCTTTCTTGCGCAGGACACGAAGCACCACCGCTCGGTCGCACTCAAGGTCCTGCACCCCGAGCTGGCCGCGACCCTTGGCCCCCAACGTTTCCGCCGCGAGATCGAGGTGGCGGCTCGGCTCCAGCACCCACACATCCTCTCGGTCCACGACTCCGGCGAGACGACCAGCAGGGCAGCTCTGGTTCACGATGCCCTATGTCGAAGGGGAATCGCTCCGTGACCGGCTGCGGCGCGAACGACAGTTGCCGGTGGACGACGCGCTCCGCATCACGCGTGAAGTGGCAAGCGCTCTCGAATACGCGCACGAGCACGGGGTGCTCCACCGCGACATCAAGCCCGAGAACGTGCTGCTCACCACGCAGGGCGAGGCGCTCCTGGCCGATTTTGGGATCGCCCGGGCACTGACCTCGACCCCTGTCGGCACCGGCCTGACCGAGACGGGTCTCGCGGTGGGCACCCCGCAGTACATGAGTCCCGAGCAGGCGGCGGGGGAGCGCACGCTGGATGCCCGAAGCGATGTGTACGCGCTCGGCGCGGTCTGCTACGAGATGCTCACCGGCGAGCCACCGTTTGTCGGGGGTTCCGCGCAAGCAGTGGTCGCGAAGATGCTCTCCACCGACGCGCCGTCAGTGCGATTGCTGCGCCCGGGTGTCATTCCGGCGCTCGATGCGGCGCTGCGCCGCGCGCTCGCGCGGGTGCCGGCCGACCGGTGGGCGACGGCGGCCGAGTTTGCGCAGGCGCTGGCCACTGCAGAGCGGATGGGTGCGACCGGGGCCGCTCACGTCATTGGCCGTCGCGTGCCCACGGGCGTCGCCCTCCTGGGCCTCGGTTTTCTCGTGGGCATCGGCGCGCTCTTCGCCTGGCGACAGCACGAGAGCGGTGCAGCTACCACCGGCCTCGTGGGACTCGCCGTCCTTCCCTTCGACAACGAAGGCGACACCGCGAACGCCTACTTCGCCGACGGCATCACGGACGAGATCCGGAGCAAGCTCTCCGCGCTGCCTGCGCTCCGGTTGATTGCGTCCGCGAGTTCCAATCAGTACCGGCACACGAGCAAACCGCAGGAGCAGGTGGGACGCGAGCTAGGCGTGCGCTATCTGTTGACCGGCCGCGTTCAGTGGGAGCAAGGGGCCAACGGAACGCGTCGCGTGCGCGTGAGTCCTGAGCTGGTCGACGTACGCGACGGCGCCGCGCCGGAAACTAGGTGGCAGCAGTCGTACGACACCACCCTAGCCGATGTCTTCGACGTGCAGACGGCCGTCGCAACACGGGTAGCCGACAAGCTCGGCGTAGTCCTCAGTCCGCCGGCTCAGATCCAGCTCGCGGCTCGCCCGACGCAAAACCTGGCCGCCTATGACGCCTATCTGCGGAGCACGACGCTCGCCGGCATTGACCCGGCGACGTTGAGACGCGCGCTGGCTGCCGCCGAGCAGGCAGTGGCTCTCGACTCGACCTTCGCCCTGGCATGGGCACGCGTATCGGGGCTCCATGAGGACCTCTACTTCAATTCGACGCCGACCAGCACCGACGCCGAGGCCGCGCGTCAGGCGGCCGAGCGCGCAGTGGCCCTGGCTCCCCGCGCGCCCGAGGGATACCTCGCTCGCGGGACCTACAGCCTTAACATCGCCAACAACCCGGCGGCGGCCCGAGGCGCATACGAAACCGCCTTGCGACTCGCGCCTTCGTCCTCCGCTGCAGTCCGCAACCTGGCGGAAGCTGAAGCGGCCGTGGGCCAGTGGGCGTCCGCAATTGGTCACGCTCGGCAAGCGGTAGCACTCGACCCACGGTCACCGTCCGCAGCGGGAATTGTGACCGTGCTCCTGCTTTGGGATCGCCGCTACCCCGAGGCCCGCGGAGAAGCGGAGTTGGGGCTCACGATCGCGCCAGCCTATCTGGCGCTCATCCAGTGTCGCGCGATGAGCCGGCTGGGCGACGGCGATTTGACGGGCGCTCGAGCCGATCTGCGCAACGTCCCACCCACGCTCGATCGGACGACGCTGGCCGCGTTCATGGCTACCTACTACGACCTCTATTGGGCGCTGGACAGTGCGGACCGTGCGCTCGTGCTAACGCTACCCCCGTCGGCGTTCGATGACGACCGCGGGGTCTGGGGGATGGTGCGGGCCGAGCTGTACTGGCTGGCCGGTGATACAGTACGGGCGCGTCGTTACGCCGACTCGTCGCGGGTCGCGTACGAGGCGCAGCTGAAAGCGACGCCGGACGACTTCCAGCGACATCAATTCCTGGGGCTTGTCCTGGCCTACCTCGGACAGCGCGCGGCCGCGGTGCGGGAGGGGGAGCGTGGTCTGGCGCTGGCCCAGGCGACGGGCAACCAATACCTCAACATCCCGTACGCGCGGCACGTCCTGGCACGGCTCTATGTCGCACTCGGCGATCATCCGCACGCGCTTGACCAGATCGACGCGCTGCTCGCCAAACCGTACTTCATCTCGCCCGCGTGGCTCAGGATCGACCCGACGTGGGCGCCGCTCAAAAGTGATCCACGCTTCGAGCGGCTGATCGCGCACTCGCCAACGGGTACAGCGCCGCCGACGTAACCGCGACACAACCCACTTCGGCTTGCCCCGCCACGCAGCCGCGAAGTCGCGATCCTCCGCGTCCCAGTCCGAATGGTCTTCGTCCAGTAACGCATGATCTCGTACATGCCAAGTACTGATGCGCTCATCGGCAACCCCAAGGTGCGAAGCGACTCGGCTACACTGACGGCGTTGAGAGCAGTGCCTATCGCTCTCTATAACCGCCTGGCCGGTAGCCTGCTGCACGCGGTGCATTGACACCGGCCACAGACTACGGCTCGCCACTCCGGCTGGCAAAAACCCCTCGGCGCCGGCGCCCTTACCCTTGCCTGCCGCGCACCAGCGCGGTAAACACCCCCGCCGCCGCAAACGCCGCACAAACCACCAGCGCCGTATCGAACCCATGAACGAAGGTCGCCTGCAACGCGCCATCGGCCGGAACCCCCGGCGACGTCACGGCCCGGTGCATCGCGACAAGACTCCCGCCAGCCGCCGCTCCCCCAAGTCCCGCGAACACCGCCCCCGCCACGGCAACACTGAGGGCCTGGCCCGCCACGCGCGTCGTCGCCAGCACGCCTGATGCTTCCCCTTGCTCCGCCGGCGGCGCGGCGCCCATGAGCGCCCTCGTATTCGGCGACTGGAACAGTCCCTGCCCTATCCCCGCCAGAGCCAGCGGCCACGCCACATTCCCACGCCGAGCTCACCGTACCGAGTCGCGCGAGGAAGAGGAGCGCGATACTCGCCAGCGCAAGCCCGAGCGGCGACAGCCATCGCGATCCGTACCGGTCCGCGATCCCGCCCGCGATCGGCGCGGTGACCGCGATCGCGACCGGCAGTGGCGTCAATGTCCACCCGGCACGCGCCGTCGAGAATCCTCGCAACTCCTCGAGATAAAACGGCAGAAGAAAACTGACGGCAAAGAGCGCGACCATTGCGAGTATGAGACTCGCAATCGCCGACACGAACACACGGTTGTGAAAGAGACGGAGATCGATCACCGGATCCACGGATCGCCGCTCGATGATGACGGCACTGACTAGCGCCCCGGCACCGAGCGCCAGCACCCCGAACAGCCGCGGTGATGTCCACCCCCACCGCTCCGCGAACGAGACGCCAAGGTTGAGCGCCGCCACTCCGATGCCAAAGAGCAGCGGCGCCGCCGGATCGAAACTCGCCCGCGTTACCCCGGCGGCCGGACGCGGCAACACCCGGAGCGTCAGGAGAACGGCCCCCAATCCGATCGGCACGTTCACGTAAAAGATCCAGCGCCAGCTGAGATGCTCGGTCAGCACGCCGCCCACGGTCGGCCCCACACTGACTCCCAACGCGACTGCCACCGCACTCCATCCCAGCGCTTTCCCCCGCGCGTTCGGCGGCACGACGTTGGTGAGGATGGCAGTGCTCGTCGACAGCACGAACGCCGCTCCTGCCCCCTGGAGCACGCGCGCCGCGATGAGTATCGGCAGTGACGGCGCCGCACCACACAGCGCCGACCCCACCGTGAACGTCACCAGGCCAGCCGTCCAGATCGGCTTCCGCCCGACGCTGTCGGAGAGCCTGCCGAACGTCAGCAACAACGCGGCAATGATGACGAGGTAGCCGAGGATCACCCACTCGGCCGCACCAGTCAACGGCGCGCCGAACGCCCGCGCAATCGACGGCAGCCCGATGTTGACGATCGAGGAGTCGAGCGTCGTCATGAACATGCCGACGCACACGAGCACCACCACCGCCCTCGCGTGCACGCTCGTCTGCCCCGCGGGCAAAACGAATGTCCCCGCGACTGTCTCAGAACTCGTGGTGTCGCCTGGCATCGTGACTGGCTAAGTCCCGAACATCGGTGTGCCCGTGGGGTTGCCCGCCGGGTGTGTCCGTATTGCCGGCTATACCGCTGCCGGGCCGTGGACGATACAACGCTGCTGGCTCCCAGCGAATAGCCGGGTGGCGCACCACATTATAATGTATGGGTACAAACTCTCTGCCATCCCGGCGAGACTAATGATGCATATGCGCACACGCCTCACCCCCCGCCTCGCCGCTCGTCTCGCATGGGCTCTGGGTATCGGAGCCGTCTCACTTGGCGGCCGTCCTGGTGCCTCCACACCCAACCCTGACATCGCGCCAGGCTTCGCCGTTCCCGACATGGAGCGGATCGCCGACGGCGTCTACGTCGCCGAGATTGGCCCCGGCCTCTGGGTTCACACGACGGTCGGGAAGCTGGACGACAGCTCGCTCTACGCCGCGAACGGCGCGCTCGTCGAAGACGGCGATGGCTCCGTGCTGATCGACGCCGCTGGACCCGGCCAGGCGGAAGCCCTCGCCCACTGGGCCGCGACGACCCTGAAGCACCCGATCGTGAGGGCGTACGTCACGCACTTCCACTACGACCGCGTCGGCGGCGCCGCGGCGCTGGAACGCAGGCACATCCCAGCCTACGCGATCCCCGCCACCATCGAGTTGGACCGGACCACCCATCGCGGCAATCCCGGACCACGCACTCCCGGTGCCCACCACGCCGTCACCGATCGCCAAGGACGCGCTGATCTTCTACCCCGGCGCCGGCCACACCAAGGACAACGTCGTGGTCTACTTCCCGAAGGAACGAATCCTCTTCGGCGGCTGCTTCATCAAGGACAACAAGGCGACAGGCATGGGCAACATTGCCGACGCAGACCTCGCCGCATGGCCGGGCATCAGTCGAGCGCACCGCGGCCGCATTCCCGCAGATGGGGATGGTGATTCCCGGACACGGCCCGATGGACCACACGCGCTCGCCCACACACGCGACTTGCTGAACCATTTGCCACCTCAATAGCCGCCTCGACTGAGACCAGCAGCGCGACACGATTCGTTCGTCGCGCGCCGACGTGACATGATGCGTCCATGGTCAGGACCGGCCGGCGCGACACGATTTCGTCCCTGGTAGGGGCGGGCCGACGCGACACGATTCGTCCCTGGTAGAGGCAGGCCGATGCGACACGATTCGTCCCTGGTAAGGCCGACCACGCGAACACGATTCGTCCCTGGTAGGGGCAGGCCGACGCGACACGATTCGTCCCTGGTAGGGGCCGGCCGACGCGACACGATTCGTCCCTGGTAGGGGCCGGTCGCGACCGGCCCCTGACGGATGTGTCCGAGCCACTGAGCTATCCCAGGTGCGCCCTGCTCAACGAGAAATGCTTCCCCGGTCGCCGCGCTCCGGGGTGCCAGTCACCAGCGCGCCTGTTGCCTGTCCGCTGCCCTTCGGCTGAATGAGAAGCCGGAAGATGAGAACATGGGTAACAAGCAGGACTGGCACGACGGCGGTCGGGATGAAGAATGCGCCGCCCAGTTCTCCAGGATCGATCTGAAGCTGTAGGCCGTGATAAATCGCAACTAACAAGTCGGCCGTACCCCAGATGTTGAACAGCCATACCAGTGCAGTGCCCCACGATCCGCGTCGCGAGAGGGCGACGGTCGCTGCAATGGCAAGGAGGCCCGCGACAAAATCCCCATACGCGGCGGGCAACGCGAAGGCCGTCGGCAGCGACGGAGAGACGACACCCGGCACCAGGAAACTGAGGCCGATGAAACGGAGAAACATGTGGGGCGCCACCAACGCGACGAGAGCCCGTTCGCGGTTCATGGTTTTCAGCCGCGGCCAAGCGTAGAGCGCCGCTATCACCCCAGAACTCACGAAGCTCATCAGCCTACTAATTCCGAATATGGCGAAAACCTTCATTGATCCTCCCGGACGGGCGCCGTCGTTAGTGTATCTACACTTAGCGTCGTGACAAACGATCCAATTGCCTCCGTGCGCATTGCCCGGGAGCGTTGGCGTCAGTGGCTATGTGCTCTCGTCGCGGTCGCCGTGGCCGACAGGTCAGACAGCAACCGGCCGAGTCGCTCTCGGCCGATGTCTTTGGCAATACGCGCTTGCGCCTTCTCCCAGAGCGGGAATGCTGCGGCGAGGGCTCGCTGCCCCCGCGCCGTCGCACTCACTTCCCGCACTCGTCCATCCTCCCCCGAATGGCTCGCCGCGAGCCCATTCCTGCTTGAGCAGGTTCAGGTTCCGCACCAGCGTGGTGTAGTCCATCCCAACCGCCTTGGCGAGATCAGTGATTCGCACCGGCCCCAAGCCACTCAGGAACGTCAACAGAGTGAACTGGGTGGCCCGAAGTCCGGTCGAGCGCAGCGCATCGCTCAGCATCTGCGTCACCGCGCGGGTAGCCTTTCGAAGGTTATAGCAGGCGCACGCGGCCATGACTTCGGCTGCCTTCGCCCGTTCCGTACCGGTAGTAATCTGCGTCATGGGTATGAGTATATACACATATATGAGACCAGTCAACACCCGGTGACGCCTGTACGGTCGCGTCAGAGGCCGCTACTGATACCGGCGAGCGCGATACGATTCGGTCGTCGCGAGCCGACGCGACACGATTCGTCCCTGGTAGGGGCCGGTCGTGACCGGCCCACACGGATGCGTCCGAGCCGCTGCGCCGTCGCAAGCGCACGTGATGATGTGGTACCACGACCCGCAATTGGGCGAGATACAAGATGAAACGCAGATCGAGTGCTCCAGAGTAGTCAGGTTTCGCCAGTGATGACTACCTGACCAGCCTTTACACTGGACAGCACTTCGAGAATGGCCGGCACGATAGGGAGCAGAGTAGCAAGCCGATTGGGGTGTCGTGAGCGCGCACTGACGACGACCCCAAAAGGCAGATCCGCGACGCGCTGCTGCTTGCTGAGATTTCTGTCCATTGTCAACAGCGCGCCAGTGGCGCCGGCGATTGAGGCGAGCAACGCGCGATTCGTCAGCGACGCCTACCCCATTTCTTGGACAGTCTTCACGTCATGCCCCGCCAACTCACGCGCGAGTGCGCGGGGCAGGTTCTCGTCAAGTACGACGCGCACTACCGATCACACTGGCCTTGGCTTCCTCCAATGCGGCAATCGCCTGCTCACGCGTGACACTTGGAAAGTTGTCGAGGAACTCTTCGATTGTGGCGCCGCCCTCCAACCAGTCGAACAGCGAGATGTCCGCAGGCACGCGAGTGCCGGTAAACACCGGAGTCCCGCTCAAAATGTCGGGATCGGCGTGGATCACACTGGTCTTGGCCGTCGAACTCGCGCGCATAGAACTCCCGGACTGGCTTCATACCAAGGTAGGCTACAATCCTGATTTATGGCGAGGAGTCAGTGTGGCAACGCTCCTTCGCTCACACCGACGCCAAGACGATCAAAAACGACCCTGCGGCACCCCGTCGACACTGAACAGACTGCCGCTCAACCAGTTAGCTGGCGCCGGAAGAAGGTGCAATAGACCCGGGCACGACTGGTTACCGTGGATTGAATTTAGCCAGTGCCCGGCGCCCCCACCCACAACACATGCTGAAACACGTTCCGATGATCTCACTGCTCCAACCTGTTGTAACCGCCCGTAGTTCCCCAGGCGTAAGACATCCAATGCCACGGCACCCCGACGTGTTACGCGGGATCGGCCAGATTGGCATCCGGATGCTCGTGGTCAGCGCCCCCTCAGTCGCCTCACCCGGCGCCGGCACTGACCCGCCCAGCTCCGCGAATACCGCCCTGTGCGCCATACAGCTCGCGCACCCATGCAAGACTCCGGGCCTGATCGGCCGGATCCACCCACCCGACGGCATCGCCGAGTCGATCACCGACGCGCGCTGTGATGCCGCCCCTCAGATGCGACAGTGTTCACCGTTCGCCATACGTTGCCGACGCGATGAAGCCCCCCGGCGCATTCCGGCGCGCGTCAGCGCCTGATAGCGCACACCCGCCTGCCGGTCGCTGAGCCGCGCTTGAGCAACGCGTCTTTCTTTCTTCATCCGCGCCACCGACGCATCACGCCTCCCGGACTGATCGCGAAGAAATCGGGGAACGGATTCACCGCGAATGAGAGCCACGACATCGCGTCATCTCTGCGAGCATGGACCCCCACTCCCTCACCCACGGCCGAGGAACTGATCCAGCTGGAGCTCCGCATCGTCCCCGTCGATCGACAGGCCGCGCAGCTCGATCTTCCCAAACGCCTTCGTCCCCGCCTCAGCACCCCAAACATCGTCGCATACGGTGACGAGGCGTCGCTGTTCCGCTCGCACCACTCGCCATGGTTCCGCAGTAACGTCGTAAACGCGGCCTCACTCATGTCCGCCCACTTCCACTCCGCCCGAAGCGTCACCACCGACGCCGGTGCCCTGGGCAACGCCGCAACGGATCTCGCCCGTCCACGCCCTGGGAACGGAACCAGTACCGCGTCACCACGCCGAAGTTGCCGCCACCACCACCCGTATGCGCCCACCACAACTCGCGGTTCGGATCGTCGGCCTCCCGCGTCGCGACCACGCGCCGCGCGGTCTTCGCCTCATCCACCACCACGACTTCGACCGCATACGAGATGATCGCCCGCCAGCCCATGCTGCCGATGCAGCCACCCGAACGCACTCCCGCACGCATGCCCGCCAATCCCGATTTCCGGACTCTGCCCCACCGGCAACACCACGCCCCACCCCATGCACATTCCGCCGGTGCATCTCGCCCAGCGTCGTCCCCGCCTCCACCGCGAACGCGCCCATCTCCGGGTCCCACGAGACGCCAGTCATTGGCGACATGTCGATCAGCGCCCGCACGTCAGGATTCGCCACGAACCCCTCGAGACAGTGCCCGCCACTCCGCACCGCCAGCCGCCGCCCTCTCCGCACCGCCTCCTGCACGGCATCGACCACGTCGTCCGCCGACCCAACCAGGCGGACGTAGTCAGGCCTGCCTTCGAATCGCTTGTTGAACCCGCGCCGCACCAGGTCCCCATACCGCGGATCGTCCGGCCCAATGTTCTCCGCCGAGCTCCGCAGCGGCGCTCCGTATTCAAGACCGATGATGTAATCGTGGGACTGTGGTTTGGCTGATGTTGTGGTTGTGTGTCAACTTTCTCTCTCTGCTTTTGCTACTCTCTCTCGCCCACACACTCGATCGTCCGCCCGTCCGGATCGCACGCGTAAAACACCCGCACGCCATCCCACACCGACCCGGGCTCGCTGATCCGCACCGGCCGCGATGTCGGGATCACGCCGTACGCCACGAGCCGGTCGTACGCCGCATCGGCATCCTCCACCAGAAACCCGACATGCGTGTGGCCGCCCTGGTTCCGCCGCTGTTCCAGCCGCTCCCCCACCGGCGCCACGTACTGGACCAGCTCCAGCCACCCGCCACCCGGCAGTTCGAGATTCCGCCGCGATGATCCGCGCCCCCCGCAATGCCGTCACCTCCGCCACTTCGCCACCGCTGTTCTCCGAACGCTCGCGAACCACTGCCCCCAGCACGGTCCGATAGAACGCGATCGACCGCTCGAGGTCCGACACCGTGAGCCCGATATGATGCAGCCATGCGTCTAGAAACGCACGTCCGGCGCGCCGGGCTCGTCCCGCCCCAGCACTTCCTCGACAGTCTCATGCCGCTTCACCAACCGCGCCCGATCGCCACTCACCAGCACCGTCCCCGGCCGCGCCAACACGTTGAAGTTGGAGGCCGCCGCATCCTGGTACGCCCCGGTGTCGAGAAACGCCACGATGTCACCCGCTTCGACACGCCGGGCCGGCACATCACGCGCGATCAAATCGAAGTTGCACGAGATCCCCACGATGTGCACGCTCCCAACCACCGGCCCATCCGCCCGCGACGCGAACACCGGCCGGAAATACGCGTGCTCCATCAACAGGTCCGGCATGAACATCTCGGTCGTGTCCACCTCCACCCACGTACTCACCACCGGACGCGCCTGCGTCTTCACATGCACCACTCGGCTCAAATGCACGCCCGCGTCCGCGAACAGGCTCCGCCCAGGCTCGATCTGCAACGCAATACCGTCAGCGGCCACTCCACCCGCCGCCAGCGATGTACGCAAACTGGTCGCGATCGCATCAGCATACCGATCGATCGGCTCCGCCTCCCGCCGCTCCGGATGCGTCGGATCGCGCGGCGCCGGAAACCCGCCCCCGATGTCGAGCTCCATCGGCCGCCACGGCGCCCACGCTTTGCACAAACCGGCAACGGTTTCCCCAAACCCCGCCGCCATCTTCGCCCACACCGCCGGCGCCGCACTGTGCCGCCCCAGATGCGTCATGAGCCCGGTCATCTGGATCCGCGCATCCCGCAACGCCCTCAACCCGATCTCGCGCGCCGCCTCCGGCTCGATCCCAGGCTTGTACAGCTGCGCCGCATCCCGGATCGCCATGTCGGGAAAAAAATCCGATCGCTCGGTCAGCGATGCATGATCGGGCCGGATACGAAGCCGTACCCGCGCCATGGTGTCCAGCTCCGCGGTGATCGCGGAGACCGTATCCAGCTCTCGCGCACTGTCGAGAGTGATCGTCGCACCAGCCATCACCGCCGCCCGCAACAGATCGGGACTCTTCGCCGACCCATTCACGGAGATCTGCCCCGCCGGAACCCCCGCCCGCAGCGCGGTCGCCAGCTCGTTCCCGCCAAACACGTCACACCCGGCCCCTTCGCTATTCAATACCTCGCGAACCGCCAGCACGTAGTTGGCTTTGAGCGACGGCAGGAGATCCACCGGCCCGCGCCAGTACCGCTCAAACGCCGCCCGCAACGCCCGGCAATTCGCGCGAAGCTGCGCCTCCGACATCACATAGAGCGGAGTGCCGAACCGCTCCGCGAGAGAGACGGTATCGCACCCTTCAATGCACAGATGCCCGCCAACGACACGGAGGCACCCCACGTCATTCATGCGCTTTCACCGCTTGCACCGCTCACCTCCGCCACTCGCAGATACCTCCCATACACAATCGCATAACACGCCGTCGCCAGCGCCGCCGCGCCACCCGCCACCAACAACACCGCCCAATACCCGCCCCCAACCGTCAACGCCACACCACCCGCCGCCGGTCCCGCCGCCAGCGCGACCCCCTGCGCCGCCGGCACCAGCGCCGCGCCACGCCCGGACGGATCGACGATCGCCAGTGTGCCCAGCTGAAAGATATCGATGAAGTTCCAGCACATCTGCATGACGATGAGCGTCACGACGTACATGACGGGATGCGGCGACCCGCTGTGCACCAGCAACACCACCGCCAGCAACGCCAGCGCCCCAAGCAGCGGCCGCGATTGTCCCACACTCCGGCTCAAACGGAACGCCGCCAGACATCCTAGAGTACTGAGCAGTACGCTCGCGGTCAGCAGATGGTGCACGAACGTCGCCGGAATCCCGAACGTGATCCCCATTCGCTCGGCATACGCCCAGTAACTCCCGATCGCGATGTACACGAGCGACACCGCGCCGAGGCACAGCGCAGCCATCGCGACCCGTTGCCTTTGTAGGTGCGTTTGTAGGGGCGGGTCATGACCCGCCCTTCCGTCCGCCTCCACGATATGTGGCCCGTGCTGGGGGATCCCGCCCCGGCAACCGCGGGACGACGACCGCCGTCGCCGCCATCACCACCGCGATCGCCACGAACAATCCGCCCGGTCCCCACGCCGTGTCGATCACCGGAAACACCTCGAGCACCGCCGCATTCGCGAGCACCTGCGCGAAGATCACGATCGAGAACCCGCGCGCGGTATCCTGCACGCGCGACATGAGCGCGAGCGACGACGCATACGCCACACCGGATGCCAGCCCCGCGCCAAATCGCAGGACCATGAGGATGCCGAGCGTGTGAAACCACACGCACAGCACATTCATGATGATGCAGAGGACGATCGCCGCGGCGACGTAGCGCCTCCAGTTGATCCGGCTCGCCCACAACGAGGTCGAGACTGACCCCGCGAACAGCCCCGCCAGATCGACCGACGTGATGTAGCCCGAATACGCGGCGGTGTACCCCCAGTGGTCCTCGAGCGCGCCGACGATGAGCGGCAATCCGAGGATCTGCACCACCCCGCCGATCGACAGCGCGACCAGCGCCCAGAACTCCCACCCGTCCCGCCGGATGTGCCCGTCCGCCATCTAGTCGCCTCGGCGAATCGAGGTGAGCCTGGCATCTGCACGGCGGGTGCATTGCGTAACCTAATAAACGCCATGACTTACGCTTGCCGGACCGCGTCCGCTCAGGCTGCGTGTCGTGACCAGCAGATGGCCCCAGCCCGTGGACGACGGGCCGCCCCGCACGTAGCATCTCTCACCACACACACCCCAGACCCCCCGGAGAATGTCGTGATGCGCGCACCCCGCATTGTCGCCCTCGCGCTCGCCGCCACTGCCAGCACCGCAGTGGTCGCGCGCCAGGCCGCTGCGCAAGAAACGCCCTCGGACACGCTGCTGACCGTCGGCCACTTCTTCGACCTCGAAGCCCTCGGCAACCCTCAGATCTCGCCCGACGGATCCCAGATCGTCTACACGCGCCGCTGGGTCAACAAGGTCGAGGACCGATACGAGTCGACGCTCTGGATCATGCGCGCCGATGGCACCCACAATCGCATGTTCAGCAAAGGCTCCGACCCGGAATGGTCGCCCGATGGCACGCGCATCGCCTACCTCGACGATGGCGAGCCGAAAGGCGCGCAGATCTACGTGCGCTGGGTGGAAGGCCAGGACGGCCCGACGCAACTCACGCACTTCACGGAATCGCCAGCCGACATCAAATGGTCGCCCGACGGGAAATCCATCGGCTTCACCAGCTTCGTCGCCAAGCCGGTCACCTGGGCGATCGACATGCCCAAACCGCCCGATTCGGCGCACTGGACCAAGGCCCCGCGCATCGTCGAATCGCTGCACTTCAAGGAAGACCGCCGCGGGTTCCAGGAGACCGGCTCCCGCCACCTCTTTGTCGTCACGGTCGACGGCGGGCCCGCTCGGCAACTCACCACGGGCGACTGGAATGTCGGCGCCCGGTTCGATGGCCTCTCCGCCGGCGCGGTGGGCTGGGACTGGACGCCGGACGGCAAGACGATCGTCGTCGAAGGCCTCAATGACCCGGAAAGCGACTACCGCTTCCAGCTCGCCAATCTCTACGCGGTCGATGTCGCGACCGGCGCGACGCACGCCCTCACCACCGAGCCGGGATACTGGCGCACACCCGCCATCTCGCCCGACGGCCGCCATGTCGCGTACATCGGCTTCCCCACCACCGATCAGACGTACCGCACCAGCAACATCTATGTGATGGACATCGACGGCTCACACGCCCACCCGCTCACCGACACCTTCGATCGCGACGCGGTGTCGCTCCACTGGGCGCACGATGGCACCGGCGTGTATTTCGTGGCCGAAGACCACGGGTCGAACAACATTCACTTCGCGCCGGCCGCGGGTGGCCCGGTCCGCTCCGTCACCACCGGCCCGATGGTCGTCTCGCTGGGCTCGATCTCCAACACCGGCGTCGCCGCGATCACGCGCGCCACGGCCCAGCGCCCGCCGGAAGTCGCCCGTCTCGACCTGCGTGCGAAATCACCGGACGCCGTCCAGCTCACCCACGTCAATGAGGCCGCGCTCTCCCGCATCCACCTGGGCGCGCTCGAGGAGATCAACTACACGTCGAGCGGCGGCGCCCACATCCAGGGCTGGGTGATCAAGCCGCCAGGCTTCGACCCGTCGAAGAAATATCCGCTGATCATGGAGATCCACGGCGGCCCGCACGCGGCGTACAATGTCGCGTTCAGCTACCAGCTCCAGAACTTCGCGGCCAACAATTTCGTCGTCCTCTACGTCAACCCGCGCGGCAGCACCGGCTACGGCACGCCGTTCGGCGCCGCGATCAGCAAGGCGTACCCGGGCGTCGACTACGATGACCTCATGGCCGGCGTGGACACGGTGATCGGCCGCGGCTACGTCGACGCCAAGCACATGTTCGTCGGCGGCTGCAGCGGCGGCGGCGTCCTCTCCAGCTGGATCATTGGCCACACCACCCGCTTCGCGGCCGCCGCCGTGCGCTGCCCGGTCATCGACTGGATCAGCATGGCCGGCGAGACGGACATCCCGCTCTTCACGTTCGGCTGGTTCGACAAGCCGTTCTGGGAAGACCCCCAGGCCTGGCTCAAGGAATCACCGCTCATGTACGTCAAGAACGTCACCACACCGACGCTCATCATGACGGGTGAGCTCGACCGCCGGACGCCGATGCCGCAAAGCGAGGAATACTTCGTCGCCCTCAAGATGCGGCACGTCCCGACGACACTGCTCCGCTTCGACAGCGAATACCACGGCACCGGCGGCCAGAAGCCCACGAACTTCATCCGCACGCAGCTCTATATGATGAGCTGGTACAAGCGCTACAGCGCCCCATCCGCCACGGCATCCGCGTCAGCTCCCGCCTCATCCCCCTGAACGCGGCTGCTCTTGGCTGGTCTCTTTCTACTTTCCACTTTCTACTTTCTACTTTCTACTCTCTGAAGCACAACGGCCGGGGCAATTGGTCTGCCCCGGCCGCCGTGTTTCCCTCTTGTAGTTTCTAAGGTTCTTATTACCGCCCTACGACGTGCGCGCCGAGCGTTTGGCTAGAACCGTCCGTCGCGGTGGAAGTTGAACGCGTCCATCAGGTCGCTGATCGCGGGCGCGTTGACCGGAGCGTACGGGTTGTCACGCTTCGTGATCGGGTTCGGCAGATTGTCGCGCGTGTTCTTCGCGATCGTCGGCAGCCCCCAGTTCGCCTCGACGAACTTGGCGAACGAGACGTGGTCACCGTACGAGTGCACCATCCCCACGCCCTTCGAGTACGGCGACACGATCAGCATCGGAATCCGCGTGCCGTCGCCGAAGAAGTCGAGGGGCTGAATGTAGCCGGAGTCATAGTACCCGCCGCCCTCATCCTCGGTGATCATGATCGCCGTCTCGGAGAACAGCTTCGGGTTCTTCTGGATCATCTCGACGATCTTCTTCGTGAACCCTTCGAACAGGTCCCACTTGGATGACGCCGGGTGCCCGTCGAGGAATCCATCGGGCTTGACGATCGAGACCGCCGGCAGATCGCCGCTCTGGATGTCGTCGTACAGGTTCTGGATGTCCTGCAGGTTCTTGCGGAGGTTCGGGTTGGTCATGATCTGCTTCGAGTACAGGAACGGGTTGCAGATGTTGCAGTAGGTGCTCGCCTCACCCGTCTCCGTCCCGTTCGCCCAGCCTTCACCGTAGTACTTCCACGACACGTGGTGCGCGCTCAGCACGAGGCCGATGTTGTTCTGCGTCGTCGGCGGAACCGTGAAGACGTTGGCTCCCAGCGGCGCCGGCTGGCCCGTTCCGAGGTAGCCCGGGTTGTAGTTGTTGACCAGGTAGTACGCGTTCGGGAGGCAGTCGCCCTTGATCGTCTTGTAGGGCAGCGAGTTCAGATAGCTCGCGGACGCCGCCAATGCCGGGCTTCGACGAATCCCAGCACGGCACGTACGAGCCGCCACCGTATCCATCCTGGGTGTACCAGTTGTTCGTGCCCGCCTGCGGCTCCGGGTTCTCGATCTGGTTGGACGGCGGCGTCGTCGGCGCACCGGTCGAGTCGGCGTAGTAGATCGTCGTGCCAAAGCCGACCATCAGGTGGTTGGCGCCCGTGCCGCCTTCGATCGCCTGGTGGAAGTTGTCGCTCAGCGCATACTCGCGCGCCAGCTTCGTGAAGTACGGCGCGTCACCCTGCTGCACGTTGAAGAATCCCATCGACGTGGCACCCTCGCCGGTCGTCTCATCGTTGAAGCCGGCGGGCAGCGGCGCACCGTTGCCACCCGTGCCGTTCTGCACTTCGACCCACGGGAACAGGTCGGACGCGCATCCGCTCGGGTTCCGCTTGGTCGCCTGCTTGATGTTGCAATCGGTCTGCTGCCACATCTGGTAGAAGCGGTGGACCGGGCTGCTGGTATACGAGTCGTACGGCACGTACCGGCTGATCTGGAACGGCCGGTCCGCCAGCTTGGCCGGGAAACGGGCGTCGACCACATCGCCCGCCTGGCCCGTGCCACCAGTCGTCAGCTCGAAGTCGCTGCGCGTCGGCAACGCGGGCTCGGTGTCCGCGACTTGCGCCACGGTCTGGAACGGCGCAGCCGTCGGCGCGCCATCGGTGTTGATCTCCGGCAGCACGCTGTAAGGCGAGGTCTTCTGCGGGTGCACCGAGAAGCTCTTGGTCTCGGTCGCCTGCCACTGCTGGGCGAGCTTCCAGTTCGGTCCCGGACGGCCATTGGCCCGGATGATCCCCTCGGACAACAGGTTCCACACGGTCTGCCCCTCACGCGGCACAAAGGTCGCAAATCCGTGGTCGAACGTGCGGTTCTCACCAATGATGTAGATCACGTGCTTGATCGGCGTCTTCGTGTTGTGGTCGTTGCTGTTGGCGCGTTGTTTGCGCTACCGCTCGAGCGCGTGGCATCGGCCGCGGCGGCGGCCGTCGCTTGCGCGTGAGCCAGCACCGGCATGCCAACCGCGCATCCGGCACCGATCACGCAACCCGCGACTGTCTTCCGTAGTACGACTCCTTTCATCTTCTGTCCTCCGCTAAATGTGTGCAGCGCGCGTGTGCTGGCGGACACCCCGACGGTGACGGGGCTGAAGGGGACAGTAGGCAGCACAAATATCGGAGCGGTCACGGTCGCGACCGCATGATGACACGCCATTGTCTTGAACCCGTGACGCACCTCGGCCATTCACATTCGCAACGCAATCCCAACGCATCGGGCGCATGCGAGTGCACGCGTCGGTGCGCAGTCCGTTGCACGACTCGGTGCGTACTCGATACGAAACGGCGATAGCGGCGACACCCTGCCCGCCGCATACGTTGATGCTGATGCGCTCACGACTCGGCACGTCACCAGGGGTATACGCTCATTGAATTGATCGTCGTCCTCGCGATCATGTCCCTCGCCGCCGCCGTCGTGCTCCCCGCCCTGCTCCGCGCCCGCACCGGCACCACGCCCGTGCAGACGGTCATCGAGCGCGCGCGCGACGCCGCCGCTCACCGCGGTGAGACGATCTCCCTGCGCATCGACCCCTCGGGCACCTGGCACATGCACGGCGTCGCGGCTCGGCACTCGAAGCCGACAGCGCCACCGGCCACATCACACCGCTGGCGACTGCTCCACTGACGCTGCTCGTCGCACCGTCCGGGAGTTGCGCCTTCGATGTCCGGAGCGCCGCCGCCGCACGCGGGCTCTCACTCGACCCACTCTCCTGCGTGCTCGCACCGGTCACTGCTTCCAGTTCGTGATGTCCGCGTCTTCGTCGCTCCCGCCGGGCTGCCCATCACGCCCCAGGGTCGAGAGGTCGTACGCGGTCTTGTTGTGGTCCCCAGGACTCTTATAGAGGTAGACGCGCCCCCACGGATCCGCGGGCACGTCCCGCTTGAGGTACGGCCCGCGCCAGTCGAGCGGCACGGGATCGCGCGTCGGCTTCGTCTCGAGCGCGCTCAACCCCTGATCCGTCGTCGGATACGAGCCGTTGTCCAGTTTGTAATTGTCGAGCGCGGTCCCCAGAAGCTCGATCTGGGTCTTCGCGGTCCCGCTCTTCGCCTCCGACACCCGCCCCAGGATCTGCGGCCCCACCAGCGCCGCCAGCAATCCCAGCACGATGATCACGACCAGCAGCTCGATCAGCGTGAACCCGCGACGGGCGATCCCGCGACGGGCCCGCACCCACATATCCGTGTCAGCACATCTCATTGGTTGCCCTCTCATCAGTTGGCCCTTCGCCGGTTGGCCCTTCATCGGTTGGCCCCTCATCGGTTGCCCTTCATCGGCTCGCGACTCGGCTCGCCGGCGCACCACGCACGGCCGTATCGGTCAACGATCGCAGAAACGCGATCAGGTCGGCACGCTCGCCCGGAGTCATGTTGAGCGGATGATCGAATAGGGTCTGATACGGCAGGTCGAGACCGATCCCGGTCCCGCCACCCGCATTGTAGAACGCCACCACGTCATCGAGTGTCCGGTACGCTCCGTTGTGCATGTACGGCGCGGTCACCGCCGCGTTCCGGACCGTCGGCACTTTGAACGCATACCCGTGCGACGGGACCCGGTCGATCGCCGCGCGGCCGGGATCGGGGTCGATCTGGGCATGATCCAGCGCCACCCGCTCCGGCACGCCGATGATCTCCGGATCGGTGGTCACATACGACGGCGGCTCGGTGCCGTTGAACAACGGGGCGAAATGGCAGGTCCCGCACCGCGCCTTGCCCATGAACACCGTGAACCCGCGCCGCGCCGCCGCGCTCAGCGCTGCGGTGTCGCCACGCACCGCGCGATCGAAGGGCGAGTTGAGCGCGACGAGCGAGCGCACGTAACTCGCCAGCGCCACGCGGAGCGTGATGCTGGTGACGGCCCGCTCCGGCGGTGCGCCGAACGCTGCGCCGAATGCCGCCCGGTACCCCGAGTCCGCCACCACCCGCCGCACCGCGGTATCCGTCGAGCTCCCCATCTCTTCGGCGTTCGCCAGCACTTGCGCGATCTGCTGCTCCGGCGCCCGCGCCCGCTCGTCGTCGAACAATGTCGGCTGCAACGCCGCGTTGAGCAGGGTCGGCGTGTGACGCGCCGGTGGCAATGGCGCCGGTGACGCCACGGCCGGCACCAGCGTCGCCCGCTTGGGCAATCCGTCCGTGAACGCACGCCCAGGCAGATGGCACGTCGCGCAGGACCGCGTGCCCGGACCCGACAGTCTCGGATCCGCGAACAACCGCGCCCCCAACGCCACGATCTGGTCACCCGCGCGCGGGACGTACGGGTACCGCGCGGCGTACGCCACGGGGTTGAATGCCGCGCTGTCGTACACCGATGCGGCATCAGTCACGCCACAGACGGATCCCGGGCGCAGGGCTCACGCCGCGTGCCACGCGAAGCGCCGCCACCGCATGCGACGCGGGCACGCTGTAGCGCTGGAGAAAGGTGAACCGGTCCATGCTCTCGAAATCCCGATGGGCCCGCAGATACTCCGCCGCGACGCGCAGCGCGCTGTCGGCGCGCCGGCGCTGCGCCCGCGGCAGCATCGCTCTCCGGGACATCGGGCGCCACCAGCACTGCGCGCACGCCGTCGAGCGCCGCGGCCGCATCCAGCAGCGCGTCGTCCTGCCGGTCGGAATCGAAGCCCGCGATGTCCAGGGTGCTCACTCGCGCCAGCTCGGCACGCGCGGCTCCGAAGATCGCCGCATCTTCCACGCTCAGCACGTCGGTCGACGACCGCAGCACGGCGACACGCTCACGGATGGCGTGGATCCGCGCCAACGCCACCGGCCCGCGTGGAATCCGCCATCCCAGGGAAGATCAGGCTCTCGATCATCGGGAAGCCGCCCGGGGTGTTGTACGGCCGCGGCAGAATGTCGTCTTCGCCCTCCGCCTCCAGCGGCCCCTCGATCGCCACTACCGCGTCCGGCGCGTAATACCCCAGCATCCCCTCGGCACGCTTGTACGCCGTCCGCGCCTGCCGGAATGCATCCTGCGCCTCGGCACTGTTCCCCCGGCCGACACGCCGGGCCAGCGTGTCGAACGACGCCAGCAACGCGTCGAGCTGCGATTCGAACACGCGCTGCGCGGCAGGCACGGAGTCGTGCGCCGCGCCCCCAGCAGGTCGCGCGCCAGTGCTCGGCCCCACCCTCGCTCCCGCCAGCGTCACGATGGCCAGAGCCAGGCAGGCGCCGGCGCCAGCCACACGGAACCGCGCACGCATCTCCGGCATGGTCTCACGAACGATGTCGCGTGTCACGACCCGTCGTCGGATCGGAATGGACCGTGTCACGGCAACGATGCGAAGCGTTCGGCTCGATGTGGTCGAACTGTTACAGATGTTGCGCAGCGCGACGGACCACATTCCGTGCGTATGCCGTTTGCGATGCCCGCACGTCTGCGCCGGGGTGGCTTCACGCTGCTCGAGGTCATGGTGGCGATCGTGCTCACCAGTATAGTGGTCACCGTCGCCTACGCGATGGCCCAGGCAGGCATTGACGCCCGCGCTCGGCTCACCACACACCTGCGTGCCACGCAAAGCGCCCGCGCCGCTCGCGAGATCCTGCGCGATGCGATCCGCAATGCCCGCGCCGCCCAGAGCGCCGGCGACCCGCGCGGCGGCATCATCCTCTCCAACGATACCCTCTCCTTCGTCGCGGCCGGCGGCGCCGCGCCGCTCGACGCGGACTACGATTGGCACTTCACCATCGCGCCCACCCGCAATGGCCTCGCGGTCGCCGCCACCGCACTCGGTCACAGTGCGCCCGCGACGGTGACGTTCACCGTCCCGGACGTCACCCGCTGGACGGTCTGGCTGCTCGCGCCCGATGGCCATACCTGGCGCACAGATTGGAGCGAACCGGTCCTCATGCCGCGCGCGGTCGTGATCGGCTTCTGGAATGGCAACCGCCCCTCGGGCCTCCCGCTCCACATCTCGCTCTGGCCGGGCGCCTCACCCGTGGCCGCCGATTCGCTACCCGCCCTGTCCGCAGTGCCAGCCGGATCTCCGCGATGATGACCCGGCGCAGCCGCCGCGGCCTCGTCCTCCTCGAGGTCATGGTCGCACTCATCATCCTGAGTCTGGTCGGAGCGGGCGCGCTGCAGCTTGCTCACCAGAGTCACCTGCTCGCCGACAACGCCCGCGATTGGTCCGCCGCCGTCGCCGCCGCCGAGGACGGCATGGAGTTGGCGAAGCTCGGCAGCACTGCCCTTCACGGGCCCCCAGGCGACGCACTGCCCGGAGGATTCCGGCGCCAGATCACCCGGCGGCCGCTCGCCTCACCCGATGGCTTCGAGCAAATCACCGTGACGGTCTTCCTCCCCGGCGGCGGCCGCTTCGACCTCGAACGCCTGGCGCGTGTCGGCGACGACGGGGGCGAGCAATGGTAGCGCTCGACGGAGGCGAGCGGTGGTAGCGCTCGCGCAACCGCCGCGGTATGGCGCTGATTTTCGTGCTCTGGATGCTCGTCCTCCTGGGCCTCGCCATCGGCGAGCTCGTCGCCCGCGCCCGCGCCGAATCCCGCACAGTCGAGACGCTCCGCGCCCGCGCGGTCGCCCGATATGCCGCTGAGAGCGGCGTACTCACGACGACGACCGCGCTGCAGACGCTCCTCGACTCCGCCTCCGACCCCGAAGACTTCGCCCCCCACGCGCGGCATCTCGACACGCTCGGCCGCGAGCCCGCCAGTCTCGCCGGCGACAACGCGCAGTTCGCGGTCGCCGTCGTCGACCTCAACGCTCGCCTCGATCTCGCCCGCTCCGATCCCGCCGCGCTCCAGTCGCTGTTCTCGCAGTTCGTCCCGGCCAGCCGCGCGGCCGAGATCACCGCGGCACTCCGCAACGACCCGGTCACTCGTTTCTCGCGAGTTGGCCCGCGTCCCAGGCGCCGATGATGCCTTCGCCCTCGCGGTCGCTCCCTATGTCACCGTCTCGAGCGATGGCCTGATCGACGTGAACGCCGCGCCCGAAGCGGTACTCGCCGCGCTCCCGGGAATCGGACCCGCCAAAGCCCGCGCCATCATCGCCCGCCGCGACGGCGGCGAGGTGCTCGCCTCAGCCGACGAGTTCCGGCCGCCCCCAGGCGCCGGCAGTGCCGCCGCGGACAGCGAAGGCACCGCGCTCACGGTCGCGCCAACTCGCATCATGCTCGTGAGCCGCGGCTGGCAGCGCGGCGCGCCCCTCACGCACGAGATTCAGGCCGTCTACGTCGTCCTGGCCGGAACGCTCACGCTCCAGAGCTGGGAAGAGCGCGACCGGTGACGCGCCGAATTTTGTTGTAGGGGCCGGTCGCGACCGGCCCTGACGGATGCGGCCCAATCACAATCACCCATCTCAGGCCGCCCATCGCTCCGTTGCTTCACCCCTTCAAATCGATCCCGTAGATCGCCTGCAACATCGCCAGCGCGATGAACCCCACCAGCGCGCCGAAGGTCAGGATCAGCGCCGGCTCGATCAGCGTCACCGCCGTCCGCATCGCCCGCCGCACTTCGCCGTCATAGCTGTCCGCAACGCGCACGCACAGCTCCTCCAGCCGCCCGCTCTCCTCACCCACCGCCATCATCTGCACGGCGAGCGGTGGCAGGATGCCCGCGAGCGCCGGCGCCAGCGCACTCCCTTCCGCGAGCTGGCTCGCCGCACGATCGAGCCCTTCCCGCATGACGAGGTTGGTCGCGGAGGCCCGCGCGATCCTGAGCGCGGGCAGCGCGGGCACGCCGCTCTTGAGGAGAAGCCCCACCGTGCGCGTCACCCGCGCCGCCGAGTACTTCCGCTCGATGTCGCCCACGACGGGCCATCCGAGCCGCATCCGGTGCCAGCGGAGGCGCACGCCGGGCCGCGCGAGCATCTGCCGGATCGCCACGACGCCACCAACGAGCAGCACGAGCCAGAGCCACCACCACGCGGTCAGCACATGGCTCAGGTGGAGCAGCATCCGCGTGCTGAGCGGCAGTTTCCCGCCCATGTCGGCGAGCACCGACGCGAACCGCGGGATCACGAACCCCAGCAGCACACAGACGCCAATCACGGCGACGACCGCCATGAGCGCGGGATAGAGGAGCGCCGACCGGACTTGCGAGGTCAGCTCCGCGCTCTCCTCCAGCTGCTGCGACAGTTGCGCGAAGACGACGTCGAGCGCGCCGCCGGTCTCGCCCGCCGACACCATCACCACGAACAGGGCATCGAAGTACCGGGGCTGCTTCGCCAGCGCATCGGCCAGCGATGCCCCGCCTTGCACCGACCGACGCACGTCCCGCACGGCGTCGGCCAATCCCTCGTGCCCCGCGTATTGCACGGTAAACGCCAGCGCGCGATCGAGCGGGACGCCCGCCCCCAGCAGGCTCGCCAGGTTGCGGGTCCACACCACCACCGCCGCCCTGCGCCCCAGTCGCCGCCCCCGCACTGCCGCTCCCACCGCGGGCGCCGCGTCCACCCGCACCGGATACAGGTGCTGCCGCCGGAGTCCGTCGAGCACGGATTGCTGCGACGCCGCCTGCATGACGCCTTCGACGAACTGTCCGTCCGGCGTCGCCGCCCGATACCGGAACTGTCCGTGGGACGATTGTCCGTTGGACGCCACGGTCACTCGTATGCCTCGTCGCGCGTGGCCCGCAACACTTCCTCAGCCGTCGTCAGCCCCGCGCACGCCTTCGCCCACCCCGCCGCGCGCAGCGACGCGGTACCCGCGACGCCGGCCAGTGCCCGCAGCTCCGACAGCGGCGCCCGCCGCACTACGGCCTCGCGCAGCGCCGGTGTCATCGGCATCAGCTCGTACAATCCGGTCCGCCCGCGATACCCGGTGCCGCCACAGTCCTCGCAGCCCATGCCCCGCCGGAATCGCGGCGACTCCACCACGCTCTGCCCCGCGCCGATCCGCGCCAGCACATCCTCCGGCCAATTCGACGTCCTCGGCACAGCGCTCGCACACCATCCGCACCAGCCGCTGCGCGACGATGCCCAGCACGGTCGCCGCGACGAGGTACGGCTCGATGCCCATGTCGGACATGCGCGTCACACCCGCCGGTGCGTCGTTCGTATGCAGGGTCGAGAAGACGAGGTGTCCCGTGAGCGCCGCCTGAATCGCGATCTCCGCCGCCTCGCGGTCCCGCATCTCCCCGACCATGATTACGTCCGGATCATGCCGCAGGATCGAACGGAGCGCGGCGGCGAATGTCAGCCCGATCTTCGCGTTCACGGGGATCTGGGTCACGCCCGCGATCTGATACTCGACGGGATCCTCGACGGTCACGATCTTCACGCCGGGCTGGTTCAACTGCCCGATCGCGCCATACAGGGTCGTGGTCTTCCCGGAACCCGTCGGCCCGGTCACCAGCACGATGCCGTGCGGCTGCCGCACCAGTTGTTCGAAGTCGCTGAGCACCCGCGGCGGCATCCCCAGCTCGCGGAGATCCCGCACGCCCGCGCCACGGTCGAGGATGCGGAGCACCACGCTTTCGCCATGCAGGGTCGGGGTGATCGACACGCGAAGGTCGAGATCCCGGTCCGACAACCGCAGCCGGATCCGCCCGTCCTGCGCCAGCCGCCGCTCGGCAATGTTCAGCGCCGCCATGATCTTCACGCGGCTGATGACGGCCGCCTGATACTGCCGCGGCGGATTGGACATCTCCTGCAGCACGCCGTCGATCCGGTACCGCACTCGCAACCCGTCGGCGCCCGCTTCGAGATGGATGTCGCTCGCCCGCGCCCGCAATGCTTCGAGGATGAGCAGGTTGACGAGCTTGATGACCGGTGTCTGGTTGGCCAGCGCACGCAGGTCGTCGATCGTCGCTTCATCCTCCGACAGGAGCAGGAGGTCGCCGTCCCGCGAGCGCTCCCCCGCGTCCGCCGGCTCGTCCGATTGTGCCGACATGATCGCCGCGTGAATCTCGGCAGCCGGCGCATCCGTGAGCCGCACGGGATGGTCGTACGTCCACGCCAGCTCGTCGAGCACGGTCGGGTCGAGCGGCCCCCCGGCGGCAACCAGCAGTTCGCCGCCGTCGGTCACTGACAGCGGGATCAGGCAGTACTCGTCGAGATACTTGGGCGAGAGCCGCCGCGCGAGCGGCCCCGCCGCCCCGGCCCGCAGATCCGTCGCGCTCCGCCCCGCTGGTGACGCCGGTGCGGCCGGAGGCGCCCACGGGGCGGCAACGGACCCCGGCGCGCTCATTTGTGCGGCTGCTGCGGGACCAGTCGCAGCACGCTGTCGATCTGCGGGCTGAGCACGTGCATGCTTGTCACGCTCGGACTGCACGAGCGAATCGGCTTCTTCGTCCGTCGTGACGACGTGCGGGGTGAGAAAGATCGCCAGCTCGGTGCGCTGATGATCGGTGCTCTTGGTCTTGAACAGGTTGCCGAGGATCGGGATGTCCTCGAGCAGTGGGATCCCACTCACCATGTCGCTGCGGGTCTCTCCGATCAGCCCGCCGATCACGACGCTGTGGCCGGTCTTGACGATCGCGCTGGTCTCTGCCTCACGCGTCGTGATGATCGGCGAGTTCTGCGCCGCCGCGACGGTCGACGTGGACAGCTCGCTCACTTCCTGCAGGATCCGGAAGGTCACGTAACCGTCGTTGTTCACGGTGGGGAGCACGGTGAGTTGCGTCCCGACGTTCTGGTACTGCACGACTTGGTCGACCACGGCGTTCAGGCTGGTGAGGCTGGCCGACGTGAAGGGCACCTGGCTGCCCACCAGGATACGGGCCTTTTCGTTGTTGAGCGCGAGCACCCGCGGCGCGGACAGCACGCGGACGTTGGTGTGCGCGGCCAGTGCCTGCAGGACCCCCCGCACGTTGATCGTCCCAATCGACACGACGCGCACGACGGCGCCGGCGAGTGAGCTGAGCGACGAGTCGCCGATCTGCGGGCCCACGCCGCCCAGGATGCCGCGGGTGCTGTCGCTCCCGCCAAATCCTTTCTGCGAGAACGCGTTCCAGTTGATCCCGAATTGCGTGGACTTGTCGAGGTTCACTTCGGCGATCAGCACTTCCAGCAGCACCTGCGCCGGCCGCACGTCCAGTTGCTCGATCGTCCCCTGCAGCACCGAGAAGTTCGGCGGCGCGGTGCGGATCACGAGTGAGTTGGTGGATTGGTCCGGGACGATCGTCGTGCCGCCCACCAGCGAGCCCGCGGGCAACCGGCCCCCCGGCTGGCGCGCTGTCGGACTGGGGCTGCGCGGGTGGCGTTTCGAGCGGGATCGCCGTGCGCTGCTGCACGGACTCCAGCTCCCGCGTCTGTAGTCCCTGGAGCGAGGACGACAGCCCTTTGCCTTCGAGTGCCTGCACGCGCGCCCGAGGCGCGGGTGCCGCGACTGTCGCCCCGAAGACTTGCCCGAGTGTCGACGCCAGCTCCGCCGCGTTCGCGTGCTTGAGCGGATAGACGTAGGTGCTGAGCCCCGCCTCACCTCCGGTCTTCACATCGACCTGGCGGATCAGGTCGAGATACCGCGCGACGTTGACGCCGCGGTCCGTCACCAGGATCGCGTTGGACCGGGGCACGACTTCGATGCGCGCCAGTTTGTCCGCCACGTCGTGCAGGAGCGCCACCGCCTCGTCCGCCCGCATGAAGTCGAGTGGCACGATCTGTGTGACGAGTCCCAGCGGCGCTGGATCGGGGAATGTCTTGCCGACGCGCAACGGTCCGGTCGCGGGCCGCTTGTCGTCAGGCAGCACCTGTGTGACGGGCCCGTTCTGCACGAGGATAAGGCCCTGGCTCGCCAGGATCCCTTCGAGGATGGCCCCCGCCTGCGACGCCGCGACCGGCTGCGGCGTCGAGAACGTGATCCTCCGCGGCGGCACATCCGTCAGCACCATGTTCACGCCAAGCGCCGCCGCCAGCGAGCGAATGACATCGCCCAGATCGGCGTTGACGAAGTTGATGTGGACGGTCGCGGCCTGCGAGGCGGGAGCTGTCTGCCCCTGACCCGTCGCCTGAGCACTGGCCCGGCCAGCGGTGAGTGCGACCGCTGGAGCGATGATCAGCAGTCCCACGACCGCGAGTGACGGCACGCGCCACCGGCGCAGCCGGCCACACGCGCTCGGCGGCATCGCTTGGCTCACGGTGTCTGCCGCATTGATGCGGGGAGATGCAGCACGACCGGCCCTGACTGCCGTTCGAGTGTCACGGTCGAATCGGTGATCGCGACGAGTCGCGCGCCGGCGATCATATCTCCCATGTGATGCAGGTGGGCCCCCCGCGGTGGGGTGTCGTCGTCGATGAGCGCAACCGCGCCCTGGGGCCCGATGGTCGTTCCGTACAGCGCGAGCGCGGTGCCGTGCTGCACTGGTGCCGCGGCGTGGGCGGGCTTCTCAACCGCCCCCTCTCGCGCTGGCGCTGTCCGGCTCCGCGCGAAGATGTTGGCCGCGATGATCGGATCGGACGCTGCTGGCGTGACATTGCCTGCCACTCGCGCGACGGAGACCGGGCCGTCCGCTCCAACCCGATGCGGCGACGCACGCGACACGCCGGCGAGGCTCGGCGGCTCCAGCGGCACGCCGCGGAGTGCCGCGCCGCCCGCCGCCAGCACGCCGGCCGCTGCGTAGAGGAGATGCGTGGCGTTCATGGCGCGCGCTCCACGGTCCCCTCGTAGAGACCATGCAGGCGCATCGTCCAGGTCAGCATCTGCCGCGGTGCGGCGGCGCGGCTCACGAGCCGGGCTCCCCCACCCTCGTCATCGTCGAGCCCCGCGTTGATGGTCAGCTCGTCGGTCACCAGCAATGGGCTCCCGTGCTCGAGCCGCGCGAGAAACGCGGCCAGTCCGTACAGATCACCCCGCGCCTGGAGCTGGACCGGGATCGCCAGAAGACCCGGCTTGTCCGGATGCGGCTCGCCTGCCGCGTCGATGCGCTCGAGCTGCACGCTGCTCTGCGCCGCATCTCGCTGGAGAACATCCTGAATCGCCGACGCCGCGAGTGCGGGTGTCGCGCTCGCGACGATCTGCCCCTGTTCGGCGGCCGATGCGCGCCGTGCGGAGTCGAGGGCCTGCCGCAGCTGAGCGGTGTTGGCGACGAGGGTCGCGACCCGCTCCCAACGCTCGCGCGCCGCCGCAAGGCGCGCTTCGCGCGCGGACCAGTGCTGTACGAACGGCAGCACGAGCCACACGGCCACGAGCAGGACCGCGCTCACGATCGCGCCGCCGGCGGCCACGCGCCGCTCGCGCGGCTCAAGGCGCCGGAGCGTATCGAAAGGCGAGGGCGAAGCTTTCATACTGGTGGTTGGCGATCTGTGCGCGGTCCGTGGCTGCGAGGAAATGGACATCGCGAAACTCGGCGCCGGTTCCGAGTGCGCCGAGGACCGCTGATGCGTTTGGGGCGTAGCCGTCGGCTTGCCAGTCGCCACCTGCGCCCCGGACTTGCCGCGCGAACGCGCCCGCTGGCAGTGACGCCGACAGCGCGCGCAGCGCCCGCAACGGGTCGGGCCGCTCGGCTCCGATCTCCCGCACGGCACTCGCACGCAGTGAGAGACGCTGAAGCTCCGTCTGGATCGCGAGCGCCGGCGCCGCACGTGCCGTGAGCGCGGCGGCCGCCGCGTCGAGGTTGTCGATCTCCCGGTCCCGCCGGTTGTCGAGCGACGAGACGGCGAACGCGAGCGCCACGGCGCAGGCCACCGCGGCCCCGCTCACCGAGCGCAGACGCCGCCGCCGGATCGCCGCGCCATGCGCCGGAGAGACGAGCGTCTCCGCGACTGGTGGCGGATGCTCGCCGCCGAGCGCCGCGCCGTACGCGGCGGCAAACTGTCCCGGTACGCCGCGATCGGTGCTGGCACGCCCGATTCCCGGCACCGGCTCCAGCGGAACGCTGGGGAAGAGACTCGCGAGATCCGCGCGGCGTTCCTCCGACCACGGATCGAGGTACACCGGGGTCGCAGCGTCGCCCGCAAACCCATCGGCTGCCAGCGCCGCCGCAATCTGCGCCACGGTGCCAAACAGCCGGCGCGCCCGCGTCACACGCGAATCCCGTATCTCCGCGACCGCGATCCCCGCGCCCTGCCCATTGAACAGCACCAGTGCGTCCGTGCGCGTACCGCTGCCAGAGCGTCGGGCGCCAGTCAGCGCTCGTGCCAGCGCAAACGGCGTCGGCTCGACGAGACTCACCGGCGCGATGCGCTCGATCGCAGTCACCCATCGCGCAAGCGCGGCGGCGGGCGCGGCGAAGACGAGTCCATCCTCCACTCGCACGGCGCTGACCATCTCCTCACCGCGCACCGCGAAGAACCGCTCCGGCTCGAGTTGCAGGATATTCCGCCGCTCGGCCGCCGGGAGCGCCGGCAGCGTGACGCGTTTGACCCGCAGGAGCTGCAGGTCGGCCGCCGCCGCGATGGATGTCGGGTTTCCCGAGCAATGCCCCGAGATTGGCGATCGCCTCGTCGGGCTCCTCAGGATCGAACGGCACCTCCACCGCCTGCACGTCGCTGCCGCGGCCAGCCAGCCAGCACAACTGCCCGGACATGCTGGGCACCGATTTGCAGTCCGACGCGCGTCACTCCGCAGCTTAGGCGTGATGCCGATGCCGCGCGCGCCCATCACCACGCGTTCCCGACAGCGCGACGGTGTTGTTGCAAACGATGTCGGAGCCGAGCCAATGCCGTGGCCGATTTCGTTACGCTGGATGCGGACCCATGGCGCGTCACGATCGATGGTCGTCCCCGGCGCATCCCCACGCCCGCTGCGACGGATGCGGCATCGTCCTGGTAGGGGCCGGTCGCGACCGGCCCATCGATGTATCCTCCGCACCATGGCCATCCCGTCATGCCACCCGCGCTATCGAACACGATCAACGCATTTCACGCATGCATTCACAACCGATGTCAGCCGCAACCCGCGTACGGGACTTGCCATTGGCATGAGGAGGAAGCCACGCACCATCGCCAATCATTGCTGGAGCCGGATATGAAGATGGACACACTGCAGGCACTGTACGTGGATGAGCTCAAGGACCTCTACAACGCTGAGAATCAGATTCTCAAAGCTCTGCCGAAGATGATCCGGGCTGCCGGGCATCCCGAGCTCAAGGATGCGTTCACTGACCACATGAAGCAGACGGAAAATCACGTCAAACGCCTCGAACAGATCTTCGAGGGCCTTGAGGAGAGCCCTAAGGGCAAGAAATGCCACGGCATGGAAGGGGTTCTTGAGGAGGGCGCCGAACTCATCAAGGAGAAGCCCGAGGCACAGGTCCTCGACGCCGGGCCTGATCTCGGCCGCGCAGCACGTCGAGCACTACGGAATGGCAGGGTACGGTAGCGTGCGGACGTGGGCCGAGAAGCTGGGGCGCGACAAAGACGCCCGGCTGCTGCAGGAGACGCTCGATGAGGAACACGAGGCCAATGAGCTGCTGACAACCCTGGCTCTCGAAGTCGATCAACATTGATGCGGACCACGACTCGGACCGCCAGGTCGGACTGCCAGCCGAATCAGAGATCATGAGCCGCGCACCGAAATCGAAACCGTCCTCCACACCGCAGCCGTCAGCACGACGCTGACCGCATGGAGAAGGGACCCGGTCCGGGACACACCCGGTCGGGTTCCCGCCTACGGATAATCCAGCCCCACCCCGCCATGCCTGAACCCCGGCCTCCCGTAACACCGCCGCCCGCGGACTCGAGATCGCCGCCACTCCATCGATCGTCTCGAGCGTCGTCGCCTGCCGCCGCGCGGTGCGCCGCACCACCCCGCCCGAGATACTCCACCAGCGCCCGCACCGCCGCCAGCACATCCGCATCGGCGAGATCGGCCGCGAGCGTGATCCGCCGGCCGCGCCCCTCCGCGGCCAACATCGCCACTCCACGCCGCGTCACCAGCACCGCCCCCGCACCACGCGGCCGCAGCAGCGGATCATGCCCAACCTTTGGCGCCAGCGGGGACCGCGGCAACGAATATGGATTCGCGGGATCGCCGGCCGCGATCGCCACCACCGGCGCACTCGTGTCGTCCCGCACCGCACGCAGCTGCTCCACCGCGTCCGGCAACGCGAACTGCGCCCCACCCAACCCCGACACGAAATACCCGCGCCGCACTTCGCCGCGATACTCCATCCGTTTCAGCTCACGGTAGATCGCCCGCCAGCTCACCGGCGGCCGCTCCCGCCGCCACCAGTCACGCGCGACAATGCCATACCGGTCGAGCCAGTGCCGCGCGATCGCGGCCGCGTGCTCCTCCTCCGGCATTTCCGGACCGAGCGTCCCCGCACTCGCGATCAGCGACCACCGGCCCACCCACCCGGCATGCGCCGCGGGACCTGGAAGGTCGGGCCGCCGCCACCGCGGCAACCGCGTCGCGCTCACCCGCCGCTGCACCACGCGCCCACTGGGCGTGAAATCCGCCGGCAACCAGCGCGTCGGGTCCGGCGCATCACGCCTCGGCCGCGCCGGCAACGCCCGCGCACGAATGACTTCCCGCAACGCCTCCGCGGTATCGTTCGTGACGAGCCCCGCGGCCACCAGCTCGCGCAGCGCATCCCGCGTCGCAAAAAGACCGAGCCCGGACGCCACCTGCACGTCCGCGAGAAACGACGCGCCCTGCCGCGCCAACACGTCGCGCACCGCGACCGCGCCATCGCTCAGCACCGGACTCTCCGGCGTGCCGAGCCATACCGACCCACTCCCACGCTCGAAGAACCGGATCGTCGCCAGCGCGGGCGCCGCGAGTGTCTCGGCACGCGCGGCGGCCGCGCGCGCCCCACCCCCCGCCCCGCCCGCCCCGCCCGCCCACACCACCGCGCCATTCCCCGCCACCCGCGAGAGGAGCCCCGGCTCGTACCGCTCCACGCTCGCGCGGGCAAACATTGCGCTCCCACGCCAGCGCCGGCCGCGCCAATCCTTCGAGCTGCTGCACCACTCTCGCCACGCCCGCCTCACCACTGAGCCGGTCGCGCGGGTCCACGTGCTGCCACCGCTGCAGGAACGCCGCGAACACCGGCATGTCGGTCGGGCTGATCTCCGCGCGAAGCGCCGCCAGTGCCCGCCGCCGCGCACGCTCCAGCAACGCCCGCGAACACCACTCGGGCCCCGCCACGCCCTCGCGATACACGCCGCGCACCAGCCGCCCCGCACCCTCCCAATCTCCGAGCCGCCGCTCGATCCATCGCGCTGGCCATCCATATCGCGCCTCCACCTCGGCGACGGTCACCGGCCCTGCGAGCGCGACGTACCGCGCGAGGATCTCCCGCCGCGCCACACGATCCCCCGCCGCCGCTCCTTCGTACCGCGCACGCTCCTCGGCCGCGATGATCCGCGGTGCCTCGCTCCCATTGACGGGGAACTCCACGACGCGCCCGCTCGCGATCAGCACGGCGACGGGATCCTCCACTGACCGGCGCTCCTCCGCCGGCGCCACACGCGCGCGCAACTCCTCCATAGTCAGATCGCCGGCCCGCTCTAGCAGGTGCGCCAACGCGTCCGCATCCCGCGCCTGCCGCTTCGGCGCGGTCCCGCGCCGCTCCGCCACTACTGCCGCCAATGCACGCCCGGTCTCCTCATCGACGCCGGCGCCCTCGCTGCCCATCAACTCGTCCAGCATCGACCGGTCCACCGCCAGCCACGACGCCGCCCGCTCCGCACGCGGGGTGTCGTCCACGTACAGCCAGTCCATCACGAACGCGAATTGCAGCCCCGACGCGAATGGCGATGGCTTGGTGGTCTCCACGACTTTCACGCCAATCGCCCCGTCCGAAATCGCCTGCAGCACGCCGGACAGAGCGCTCACGTCGAACGCGTCCTGCAACACTTCGCGGTAGGTCTCCACCAGAATCGGAAACGACGGGAACCGCCGCACCGCTTCGAGCAGATCGAGGGACTTGAGCCGCTGCAGCCACAGCGGCATCCGCCGCCGCGCCGATCCGCGCGGCAACAGCAACGCCCGCCCCGCGTTCATCCGGAACCGAGCCCCGAACAGCGGCGATGTCCCCACTTCACTGATCACGCGCTGCTCGGCGTCCGCTGCCGAAAGATCCAGCAGCATGTGCACGGGCGGCGCGGCGCCCAGATCGGGCAGCCGGAGCATGATGCCGTCGTCGCTGGTCTGGACCTGCACGTCGGCATGATCCCCGAGCGCCTCCCGCATGCGCTGCGCCAATGCCATCCCCCACGGCGCATTCACTCGGCCCCCAAATATCGAATGCACGATGATCCGCACCGCGCCCATCTCGTCCCGGAAATGCTCGACCAGGATCGTCTGGTCGTCCGGCACGACGCCCGTCGCCGCCCGCTGCTCGCCGATGTACGCCCGCAGGTTCCGGACGCTCGCCTCGTCGCAGCAATAGGTGTTGCTCAGCGCCGCGTCGTCGAGCGCTCCCGCTGCCAGCTCCCGCCGAAGCCGCCCCACCCGGCGCGACAGATCCACGCTGCGCGTCGAAAACTCACCGTGCCAGAACGGCATTCGCGCGGGCGCGCCAGGCGCCGGCGTCACGATCACCCGGTCGTGCTCGATGTGGCGATGCGCCAGGTCGCGGACCCGAGCTGGAAGACATCGCCGCGCCGGACTCGTGCACGAACTCTTCGTCGAGTTCGCCCAGCCGGGTGCGATCGGGAAGCGTCACCAGATAGAGGCCGCGATCGGGGATCGTCCCGCCGGAGATCACCGCCATCATACGACTGCCACGCGACCCGGAGACGCGCCCGGTCGCGCGGTCCCACGTGAGGCGCGGCTCCAGCTCGCTCGCCAGGTCCGCCGGATATTTCCCGGCCAGCATCGCCAATGTCTCGTCGAACGCCGATCGCGCGAGCCGGTGGTATGGGTACGCGTGCCGGACGAGCGCAAAGAGCGCGTCCGCCGTGGTCTCTTCCACCGATGCGATGGCCACGAGGCTCTGCGCCAGCACGTCGAGCGCGTTCTGCGGCACCCGCGTCGCCTCGACCTCGCCCGCCATCATCGCGGCGGCGAGCGCCGCACACTCCGCCAGATCGTCCCGAAACGTCGGGACGATGATCCCCCGGCTCACATCTCCGAGGCGGTGTCCCGCCCTCCCCACGCGCTGCAGTCCCGCCGACACCCGTTTGGGGCTCTGCAGCTGGAGCACGAGATCCACCGATCCGATGTCGATGCCCAGTTCGAGTGAGCTGGTCGTCACCAGCGCCGGCAGCTCGCCCGCTTTCAGCGCCCGCTCGAGTTCGAGACGCCGCTCCCGCGACATCGACCCATGGTACGGGCGCGCGAGTTCGGCCCCCGCGAGATCGTTGAGCCGCGCGGCGATCCGCTCCGCCTGCGCCCGGTTGTTGACGAAGACGAGGGTGGTGCGCCGCTGTTTGATGGCGTCCAGCGCGAGCGCGACGACGGCTGGCCACACGGTCGGCCCAACGTGCGTGAAGTCAGGCACGGGCGACCGCACGGTGAGGTCCATCGCTTTCACCAGCCCGCAGTCGATGACGTCGACGGGCCGGTATGCCGCGGCGTCGCTCTCCGGGCCCGGCTCGCAGCCGCCCAGGAACCGCGCGATCTCGTCCAGCGGCCGCTGGGTCGCGGAGAGACCGATGCGCTGAGGCGCGTCTCGCCCATGCTCGGCGCACAGCGCGTCCAGCCGCTCCAGGGTCAGAGCGAATGCACGCCCCGCTTGGTGCCCGCGACGGCGTGAATCTCATCGACGATCACCGCGCGGACACCCGGGAACAGTGTCCGCCCACGCTCGGTCGTCAGGAGGATGTTGAGCGACTCCGGCGTGGTGATCAGGATGTGCGGCGTGACGCGCAGCATCCGCGCGCGCGCCGATGGCTTGGTATCGCCGCTCCTGACCGCCACGCGGATCTCCGGAAACACCTCGCCCGCTGCCTCGAACTGCGTCCGGAGCTCGGCCAGCGGCTGCTCGAGGTTCCGGTCGATGTCGTTGCCGAGGGCCTTGAGGGGTGAGACGTACAGGATCTGTACGCCGTTGGGGAGCGGCTCGCGCTGGCCATCGGTGATGAGCGCGTTCAGCTCCCACAGAAACGCGGCCAGGGTCTTCCCGGTCCCGGTCGGCGCCAGGATGAGCGTGTGCGATCCGCCAGCGATCGCGGGCCAACCCCGCACCTGCGGCGGGCTTGGCTGGCCCAGCGTCTCCGTGAACCACTGCCGCACGATCGGGTGAAACGCGCTCAGAGGGGAGGTCGGCATAGACTCCCGAAATGTACCGGTTGCCATACCCCTGAGGGGTATACTATGTTCATCCATGGCCTCCACGCTCGCTCCGCCCGATCGCCCCTCCCGCACCGAGACGTTCGCCGTCACCGGCATGCACTGCGCCGCGTGCCAGGCGCGCGTGCAGGGCGCGCTCCAGTCGATGCCCGGTGTCACCGGCGCGGCGGTCAATCTCATGACCCACAGCGCGACCGTGACCTACGACCCGGGCACGGTGACGCCCGCCGCGGTCGTCGATCGCGTCCGGTCCACTGGCTACGATGCCCAGCCGCCCGCCGATGAGGCGTCGGCCATTGAGGAGCAGGAGTCACTCGATCGCGAACAGGCGGCCGCGTTCCGCACGCTGGCGTGGAAGGCCGCGGTGGCGCTCGCCGCCGGTGTCGTCGTCGCGGTCGCCCCCCTGCCACCGCCGTTCTGCTCGCCATCACGTTCGCGGTCATGGCCGGCCCCGGCCGCCTCTTCTATCTGCGCGCATGGTCCGCCGCCCGCCACCGCTCGGCTACCATGGACACGCTGATCGCGGTCGGCACCAGCGCGGCGTTCATCATGTCGGCGCTCGCGACGCTCGTGCCGGATCTGTTCATCCGCCGCGGTGTCACACCCGATGCGTACTACGAGGCGGTCGTCGTTCATCATCGCGCTCGTGCTCGTCGGGAATGCCCTCGAGGCCCGCGCCACCCGCCAGACTGCCGCCGCGCTGCGCGCGCTCATTGCACTCCGCCCGGCAACGGCCCGCGTCGAACGCGACGGCGCTGAGCTGGAGATCCCGCTCGATGCGGTCCGTGTGGGTGATACCGTCGTGGTCCGCCCCGGTGAGCGCATCCCGGTCGATGGCGTGATCGTCCGCGGCACGAGCGCGGTGGATCAGTCGCTGGTGACGGGCGAATCGCTGCCAGTCGACAAAGGCCCCGGCGACACGGTGATCGGCGGCGCGTTGAACAGCGCCGGCGCTTTCTCGTACCAGGTCTCAGCCGTCGGCCGCGAGACGACGCTCGCCCGCATCGTCGCGCTCATGCGCGCCGCTCAGGGCACGCGCGCACCGATCCAGCGGCTCGCGGACCGCGTGAGCGCGGTCTTCGTGCCCACGGTCATGGCGATCTCGGTGGTGACGTTCGTGGTGTGGCTGCTCGTCGCGCCCGGCGGCCCATCAATCTCCTGGGTCCGCGCGCTCTCGGCCGCGCTGTCGGTCCTGATCATTGCGTGCCCGTGCGCGATGGGCCTCGCGGTCCCCGCTGCCATCATGGTCGCGAGTGGTAAAGGCGCGCAGCTCGGCATTCTGATCAAAGGCGGCGAAGCGCTCCAGCGCCTGCGCGCGGTCGATACGATCGTCCTCGACAAGACCGGCACGATCACTGAAGGCAAGCCCGCCGTGATCGATATCGTCGCTGCTCCGGACAATGCCTCCCCGCGGGCCGCACGGAATGTGCTTCGCCTCGCGGGTTCGCTCGAGCAATCCTCCGAACATCCGCTGGGGCGCGCCGTCGTCGCCCGCGCCGTGGCGGACACGATCCTGCTCACCCGCGCCAATGGTTTCCTGGCGCTGCCCGGCAAGGGAGCGACCGGATCGGTCGGCGGGGTCGCCGTCGCTGCCGGCAACGCGGCCCTGATGGCGGATCTCGCGATTGACACGGGGCCGCTCGCCGCCGCGGCCGATGATGCCTGGGCCAACGGGAAAACGGTCATGTACGTCGCGGCCGCCGGCCGGCTGGCGGGGTTGATCACGCTGGCCGATCCGATCCGGCCGGCGTCACGTGACGCCGTCGCCCGTCTCACTGCGCTCGGCCTGGATGTCGTGATGATGACCGGCGACGCGCCGCGCGCCGCCGATGCGATCGCCCGCCAGGCGGGTATCACGCGCGTCGTCGCGGGCGTCCTCCCGGCCGGCAAGGTCGAGGAAATCGAACGGCTGCAGCGCGGCGGCCACGTCGTCGGGATGGTCGGCGATGGCATCAACGACGCGCCCGCCCTCTCCGCGGCCGACGTCGGCATCGCGATCGGCACCGGTGCCGATGTCGCCATTGAGGCGGCGGACGTGACGCTGCTGCGCGGTGATCTGCGGGCGGTGCCGAGCGCGATCGCCCTCTCGCGCCGCACCATGCGGATCATCAAGCAGAACTTGTTCTGGGCGTTCGCCTACAACGTGGTCGGCATCCCGGTCGCCGCGGGAATCCTCTACCCGATCTGGGGCGTGACGCTCTCCCCATCCTGGCCAGCGCCGCGATGGCGGTGAGCTCTGTCAGCGTCGTCACCAACAGCCTGCGCCTGGGCCGCGCCCACTTCCAATGAGTACGCCAAGAAAACGCACCACGACACGTCACGCCGCCGCCACGACGACCGACGGTCGAAAGGCGATCGCCCCAGACGCCGGCGCCCGCGAACGCAACCTCCTCCGCCTGCGCCGCATTGAGGGCCAGGTCCGCGGCCTCCAGCGCATGGTGGAGAGCGATCGCTACTGCGCCGACGTGCTGACCCAAATCGCCTCGGTGCACGAAGCCTTGCGCGCCGTCGGCCGCGAGTTGATGCGCCACCACCTGAAACACTGCGCCACAACCGCCATCCGCACGGGCGGCCCGGACGGCGAAGCGATGTACGACGAGCTGATGGAGCTGATGTACCGAACGGTCCGTTGATGCTGATGTCCCGCACCCCACGCTGATTCGGTCCGGTCGCTCCGCCGGCAATCGTTGGGGCACAATCCGTCCCTGGTAGGGGCCGGTCGCGACCGGCCCCTACGGATGGCAGCGCAGCCAAATCACCGTCTCATGCCGCCTCGCCTCGCTCGCTCTCTTTTCTCTTCTCCCCCATCACGCCACTGCCTACCACCGCCGCACTCCACGCCAACACGCCGGGAAACACCACCGTCATCACCACCAGCACCCACCCCGGCGCTCTCGCGATCTGCCCCAGCTCCGTGATCAGCGTCCCAAACGCCCCACTGCCCGCGGTCCACACCAACACCCCACTCCACGCACACATTGCCGCCACCGCCACCACCCACACCCGCCCCGCCCACGCGCCCCACACAAACGCGGCGATGCCCACGCCCCACCACCCGCATACCGCCGTCGCCGCGAGCATCCCGATCGTGACCATCGCCAGTTCCGCGACGCGCGCCATTCTGGGTGTCATCGCGCCGGCTCCAGTGTCAGCGTAGCCCGCACATCCGCCGGCGCCAGCTCGCTCGGCACATGCGGCATCCGCACCGAGTCGAGCGTCCCCGCCAGCCACTGCGGCAGCCGGTCCGCGTACCGCCGGCTCGCGGGATTGCCCGACTGCCCACCCGGGTACGTCGCCCACCCATGGACCTCCGGCCCAAGCTGCACCACCATCCGCCAGCTCGGACCTAGCACTCCGTCACCGCTCGACGGGCTCAATGTCTCCGTGCCGCCCTGTACCGGCAGCGCCAGGCGCGAGAATGCCGGAATGAACAGCACGTGGTGGATGTTCGCGTGCCGGTTCTCGCTCCACCGCCATCGACCGCGCTCGGGTGGCCCACGGCTCGCATCCACCGCCCCGAGCCCCGCGACGAGACTCGCCGCCAGGACATCATCGCGGGTCTGCACGCCCGGCATTGCCGGATCATTCCACCACACACTCGTTGGGTCAGTCAGCAGCTCGGCCAGCACGCCACTCGATGGCGTCGCGCGCACCGAACCGGCTCTCGCCGCGTGAGGCACCAGCCGCGCCCAGGCGCGCCGCGCCAGTTGTGTCATTGCCGCCTCGAACAACACCGCCCGCTCGTTGTCACGCGTGTATCGCCGGTCCCATTCACCGAGCAGCCGCGCGGCTGTCCGTAGTTCGGGCGATGCCCGGCCGGCGCTCTCCGCCCGCCGCGCCGCATCGAGGAAGTACGGGACGAAATAGTCGGCGCGCGCACTCCCGGGATCGGTCTGCCAGCGGCGCATGTCGTCGGGCGTCACCGCTGAATCTGCGCGCAGCAAGGTGTTGATTCGCGCCGCCCGCCACGGCGTCTCCCAGTTCGCGCCGAGGTACGCGCTGCCCAGTGGGTTGGGCATGTCGGGATCGGTCGGCTCCTGATTGTCCGATGCGAGATATCCCTGCGCGGGATCCGTCGCGGCCGGATACCGGCTCAGCGGCAACACTCCGGTCCAGTCGCTCGATGACTTGGATCCGTCGCGCACCAGATCGCCGCGCCCGTCGCCCGGCCGCACCGGATAATGGCCGGTCGAGCGGATCGCGATGCTCCCCGCGCGGTCCGCCACCAGCATGTTCTGCGCCGGCACGTCGTACCCCTCCGTCGCCTTCAACCACTCGGCCGTCGTATGCGCATGCGGCCCCGCCCGCAGCGCGCCAAACGCCCCACCACCTTCGAGCGCCGTCCACCGCATTGAGATCCACTGGCCCGCGTACAAGCGCATCGGCCCGCGATGCGTGTAGCGCACCGTATCAACCTCCAGCAGTTCGCCACGCGGTCCCACGTATGACTCGGTACGCAGCTCCAGCGGCCGCCACGCGCCGTCGACGAGATACCGGTGGGGATTCCGCGGGTCGTCAACATGTTCGGCATAGAAATCGGTGACGTCGGCGCCCGTGTTGGTGAAGGTCCACGCGACGTCACGCGTGAATCCAAGAATCACGCCGGGCCCGCCAGGGATCGTGACCCCCGCCACATCGAGCTGCCCCGGAACGACGAGATGCACTTCGTACCACAGCGACGGCAGCGTCATGTCGAGATGCGGATCTCCAGCGAGCAGCGCATATCCGGCTTTGGTGCGCCGCGGCGAAACCGCCCAGTTGTTGCTGCCCACCGCGCCCTCATTGCTATCCGTGACACTCGCGGTGGTATCGAGCTCCGCGCCGCTATCCGGGGCCGCTGGCGCCGGGAGCACGCCCTTCCGCAGCCGCAGCCCCGGATAACTCGACGGAACGATCGGCTGCTGCAGCGGCGAATGCACCGGAAAGAGCGCGCGGGCCGCGGTATCGCCGACGGCCTCCGCAGCCACCATCCGCCGGCGCTCCACATTGTCGAGCGACAACGTCTGCGACATCCGGTTCAGGAGATGCAGCGCATCGATCGGCGACCACCGGCGTGGTGTGCGGCCGAGCAATCGGTACTCGATCGGCAGATCGGCCGCATCCATCTGGTCGATCCACGCGTTCACGCCGTCGGCGTACGCCCGCATCGCCTGCATGTCCGCCGACGCCGTGTCCATCGCCGCCAGCGCATGCTCAGCCGCTCGCGGCATGCCCATCTCGCGCGTCTCGCGGTCGGCGCCGAGCGCGAGCGCCCCGACGAGTTCCGTCAGCGTGCCGGCTCCCGCGCGCGTCTGCAGCTCGATCTGGAACAGCCGGTCCCGCGCGACGACGTATCCGAGCGCCCTGTACGCGTCCGCTTCCGACGCGGCGAAGATGTGCGGCACATCGCGGGAGTCATACCGCACGTCGGCGCGGGCGCCGAGTCGCGGAATCCGCCCACGCGCGACCCGCGGCAGCTCCGCACGCCGGGCGACGGACCAGATGCCATTGAGCGGATCGAGCGTCGGCCCAATCGCGGGCGCGGGCCCGATCTGCAGCACACCAGCGGCAACGCACACCGCGAGCACCACCAGTGCCCCCACCGTGCGCAGCGCCGGCCGCCGCCGGATCGGTACGATCGGGATAGCGAAATCCACGGCACCAATAATGTCCCCGGTCGGGGCCGGCGGCGAACGATCCCCAATGTCCCCGGCCGGGCCGGCGGCGAACGATCCCTGATGTCCCCGGTAGGGGCCGGTCGCGACCGGCTCCTCCGGATGCAGCGGCGAAACGGTGCTCACGCAGGCCGCTAGTACAGGCGGCTAGTGCGCCCCCGCGGAATCCGCGGCCCGCTTGATGGAATCATCCCGCTGCTTCTTTGCCGAGACTTCCGTGCGCACCGCCGCCATCTCTGCGGCCGCTTCGGGCGTCAGCTGCCCCCGGAACGCGGCGCTCGCCCTGAGTTCCGCCGCCGTCTTGGGCTGCGCCTTGAGCGGCGCCTTCACCGGCGTCGCAACTCTCGGCGCCGCCACCGCCGCTGCAGGCTCCGACGCCGAAATCGCCGGCGCCGCACCCGGCGAGTAGACTGCCGCCGGATTCGGGGACGCCGCCACGGCCGCATCGCCGGCACGAAACCCCTTGCCGCCCTTCCCCGCATACGCCGCGGGCACGGCCGCCGGTCCAACCGGCAACCGCTGCATTGGTGCCGCGCCCGTCAGCGCCACCGTGTCCGTCACGGTCGCGGGATGTTCGCCGTCCATTGAATCGGTGATCGGCGCCACCGCCGGAGCGGCACTCGGCACCACCGGCGAACTCACTGGAACACTCACCGGCGAGGATGCTGTCCCGCTCTTCGGAATGACGCGGAACATCACGATACCCGCGCCCGCGACGACCAGTGCCGCGCACATCGCCATCATCACGTACAGCTTCGTGCGATTCCGCTTCGGCCGCCGCGGGATCGTCGGCCCCTTGAGCATCGCGGCGTTGTTTCGCTCCTCGACGAAGATGGCGCTCGGCATCGGCACGCCGGCCGCCGCCCGCAACTCCGCCGCCGCGATCGCCGCGGCCACGATACCCAGTTCGGCCGCCTCGATCTGTGACATCGGATCCGGCCTGGGCGGCGCCACTGGCGCCAGAGTTGGTGCTAGGGTTGGTGCTAGGGTTGGTGCTAGGGTTGGTGCTGGTGCCGGTTCCGCTGGAGCAGCCGCGATCTCCGCCGGGACCGGACCCGAGACGGCCGGCGACATCACGGGCGTCGCTCGCGGCGCGGGTACGTTCACGGCCGCAGCCGCTGCCGCCACCGCCGGCACGACCGGAGGCGTCACGCGCGGCGACGCGAGCGGTGTCACCTTCGGCGACGCGAGCGGTGTCACCTTCGGTGAAGCGAGCGGTGTCACCTTCGGTGAAGCGACCGGTGTCACCTTCGGTGAAGCGACCGGCGTAGGCTTCGCCGTCACTGGCCCCGTCATCTGTGCGGCAACGGGCGCCGGCGCCGGAATCACCGGCGACGACAACGGCGTGCCCCGCGGTGGTGGAATCACCGGCGACGACAACGGCGTGCCCCGCGGCGGCGGAACGAGAATGTGTCAGGCGCTGCGCGAGATGCGCCGGCATCGGCGGCACCGGCGGCAACACTGGAACAATGGGCGGCGTCACCGCCCGCGCCCGCGGACTCGTTGCGGGCTCCGCACGCGGCGCGGTCTTCGGCTCCGGCGGGCGCGGCCGGCCAGGCGTGAGCCCCGCGCCCGTTGCCGGCTCACCCGCCGGCCGTACGACGGGACGGCTCGCACGCGGCACCGGCGGCGGCGGCGTCTGCCGGACCGGCGGCGCTTTGGCCCCCGGATCGTGCAACGCCGCCAGCTCCGCCAGTGGCAACGCCAGTGTCGGCTCTCCGTCCGCGGCCGAGCCCGGCCACGGCTCGATCGGCGCCGACGTTTCCAGCGGGACGTCGTGGTCGAGCACTTCGTGCACCGCGCGCGGCGGCTCCATCGCGGAGACGCCATCACGCGCGCTCGTCCACGGCTCCCCCACCACGGCGCCACTGCACGCACACCCAAGGCGCGGCGCGAGATCGATCACCCGCCGCTCGTTCTCCGAGATCCGGAACGCCACTTCCGCCAGGAAATCACGCGCCGTCGGTTCGATCAGTGTGTACCCGCGCTTCTCGGCGTACAACCAGTTGGGCGCCGGCGCGCCACCCGGCAGCGAATAGAACCGCCGCGCGTCCCGCGTCAGCCGCTCATCGACATCGGATGATTGCTCCGACGGAACGATGCCGCGCTTGGCCAGGCTGCGGAGCAGCGCGGACGGGGTCGCGTGCCGGTCGATCGCGGGATCCGATGCGCCGGGACAATCCCCGACGTACGTGATATGCACGCCGGTCGCGCCCGCGCGCGCGCGAAGGTACCGCGCCGCCAGAACCGGCGGGGATGCCATCGCCAGAAGATGCGGCGCGAGATTCCCCACCCGCCGCAACCGCTCCGACACTCGCGGGCACGAACACAGCACCACGGAATCCTGGCCGCGCGCTGCGATCTCGTTGAGGCAACCCGCCGCCACCAGTTCGTCACCCCAGCTCGCCGGGATGACCGCACTGTACCCCGCCGCGTAGCACGCGTTCGTGAGTTGGCCCGGTGTCGCCGGCCGCACCGCCAGCAACGCATCCGACCCAAGGATGATGATCGCGGGTGTCGCGGGCACGGGACGCGCGGACGACGTAGGTGGCGCGGCCCCTGGAGCGTGTGACATGTCGCGGAGTTGAGTGTCGCGATCGCCCCCGGCCGCCGGCGTGTGACGAGTCGCCGCCGCAGATGAGCAAACGCTTAGAGAATCCTCACTACTCGACGAATGGCGGGGGCCACCGTTTCGCCCGCCCGCCGGCCGTCAGCTCCGGTCCCCGCTCTAACCCCTGGTCCCTAGACCCTAATCCCCGGTCCCATTCGGCGGACCACCTGCCAGGCCCGCCGCCGCACTCCCCTGCACCGGGGGAACCCTGAGCGGAGCACCCGCCGCCGCGGGGGCCGCCGCGATCAAGCCAAGGATCTCATCGATCGTGGTCGCCCCATGGTCGCGGGCATACCAGCGCCGCACTTCACGGTACCGGTCCTCTTTGGTCATGGTACGGCCCTCCCCCATCACCCACGCCTGCAGCGCCGCCGGCCGCGGACCCCACCAGCCCCGCTCGCGATAGGTCGCGTCGAGGATCATGACCACGGGAATCGATCGTGACGCCCCGTTGGTCAGGTGGGCATCCATGAGGTCGAGATTCGTGTCTCGGCCCAGCGTCCGGAGATCGATCCCCGGCACCTGCTCGGTGAGACGGGCGATCACCGGCAGAGTGTTCACGGCATCGCCACACCAGTCTTCGACCAGCACCAGCAGATGCCAGGGTCCGCCAAGCGTGGCCGCACGCGCGACCGCCTCATCCTGCACGCGCGCGCGCGCGTACACGCCGCGCCACAGATCCGCGTTGGCCACCGCATGCGCCAGGAATTCGGGAAAGGTCCGCCCCGCGCTGAATCGCTCCTGGATCGTGCGCGGGTCCGCCGGACTCACGATCGGCGGCGCCAGAATGGCCGGTGCTGTCATGCGGGTGCTGTCATGCGGGTGCTGTCATGCGGGTGCTGTCATGAAGGTGATGCGGGAAATGTCTCACGGAGATGCGGCGCCTCTCGCGCCACCGTACCACGAGAGAGAAGTACGGGAGACGAACGGTTGGTTCGGGATCGGACCAGCCGTCCGCTCTGCTGCTCCCGCTACTTCCCGGGACGATTGGCGGTGGCGGAAATGACCAGCGCACCCGTCGGCTGCGGCACGCCGCCCGCCGGCTCTTCGGTCACGGCGATCGCCGTGAGTTGATCGGGCGCGAGCGCGTACGTCGCTTGCACTTCCGCCGCCCCGTCCGGCCGCGGCACGAACGTCCCCGCGCTGATCTTGGCCTTCGGGGTCACGAGCCACAGTTGGTACGTCCGCCCTGCTGCGGGCACCGGCAGGTCGCGCGCCACCAGTGTCCACCGGTTGCTCACGTGATCCCAGAACATCCACGCCCACGCGGCGCGCACGGCGCCCGATGTCAGTTGCATCGAGGAGATGTGCTGGCCCGTCACTGACCGTACGAACGCGTCGCGCGTCTGCATGGAGTCGCGAAGCGCGTCCACGCGCATCTGCAGTGCGCTCTGCGAGGCGGCGTAGGCTTGGGCGTCCATCGCGGCACGCCGCTGCACCGAGACGATGGTAATGCCAGCCGCGATCGCGAGTCCCCAGCCCAGCGCCGCCGCTGCACCCCACGTCCGCCGCGGCCCCGCGGCGGCAACCGCTCGCCCGGCACTCCCGTGCCCGGCATTCCCGTGCCCGGCATTCCCGTGCCCGGCATTCCCGCCCGCAACGAGGCGCGGGCCTGTCCCCGTCACCCGTACATCCCCCTCGCCGCCCTCCGGTGCATCGGCCACCGAGAGATCCGCGCGGGCCCGCGCCATGAGCCGCGTCCGCACGCGCGCCCGCCGCACATCATCCACGACGACCGGCGGCGCCGCGAACGCCATCGCGGCGATGGCATCGCGGAGCGCGATCAGCGCGGGCCCGCACTCGGGACACCCCGTGGCGTGCGCCACCACACCCGCCTGATCGTCAGGCGAGAGCGCGTCGAGCGCTGCCTCGGGCAGCAGTTCCATCGCCTCGCTGTGGCTCACGTCCCGGCTCACTGCGATCCCTCCTCATCGTTCCGATACGCCCCGAGGCATTCGCGCAGTTTCTGCGCTGCGAGGCGCGTGCGGGTCTTCACGGTGCCAAGCGGCTGGCCCGTGCGATCCGCAATCTCCGACTGGCTCAATCCCGCGAAGTACGCCAGCTCCAGCACTTCCCGCTGTTCCTTCGGCAGTGTCTGCAGCGCCTTCGCGACGACGGTGCGCCGCTCCGACGCCTCCGCCTTCACCGACGGATCCTCGCTTCGGGACGTCGCACCACCACCATCCGAATCACCCAGCGTCACCGGCGTGAGTGGCTCTTCCCGCAACCGCCGCCGCGACCGCAACCGGTCCAGCGCCCGCGTCCGCGCAATGGTCAGGAGCCACGTCCCAACTTCGCCCCGCGACCGGTCATACCGTGACGCCTGCCGCCACGCCTGCCAGAACGCCTCCTCCACCACATCCTCGGCGTCGTCCGCATCACGCACCAGATGAAGGACCAGCGAAAACACCGGCCGCGACCAACGGTCGTACAGCTGCGCCAACGCCGCGTCGTCTCCCGCACTCATCCGGGCCACCAGTTCACGGTCCTCCCCCCCGGACAGCGATGCTGCCGTCCTGGAGGAGTACGGATGAGTGGATGCCGGCGGATTCATTCCCAGCGAATGTATTTGATCCCCTCAATCGCCGCATTACGGGACGCCCTGGCCCCCTCGCACCGGGGCGCTGGCCGCTCTCCGGCCTCAACTATCTACTTACTACTTTCTCGTATCTCCTTACTACTTTACGCGGATGACCACGCCTGCCCCGGCCCCGCCGGCAGATCGCACATGCGGGAGCTGCGGCGCGACGTCCTCCGGCGGACGGTTCTGCGCCGAATGCGGGGCTCCCTTCGAAGGCGCCCTCTGCGCGGCCTGCCGGTCGTCGCTCACCTCCGGCGCCAAGTTCTGCCACCGCTGTGGCTCCGCCGTCGGCGCCGCCCCGCCCTGGGACGCCCGCGGATCGAGCACGCTGCCCTGGGCCATCGCGTCGATCGCGCTCATCGCGCTGATCGCCCTCGTCGCCGGCCGGAACTTCGGACTCGGGTTAAACCGCTCCGGCCCCGCTCCTCAACCGGAAGCGACCGCGGACCAGCCAGTGACCGGCGATGCACCTTTCGCGAACGGCGGCGCCACCGCCAACGGTGACGCAAGCGCAGGCGGTGACGCGGGCGCCGTCGTGCGCGCCCCCGACATCTCGTCGCTCTCACCCAGCGAGCGCGCCGACCGCCTCTTCGATCGCGTGATGCGCCTCAAGGAACAGGGCAAACAGGACAGTGTCGAGTTCTTCGCGCCCATGGTCATGTCCGCCTATCAAATGATGGGCCCCCTCAACGCCGACCAGCACTACGATCTGGGCCGGATCGGTGAGGTCACGGGCGTGACGGACTTGGCACGCGCCGAAGCCGATACCATTCTCAAGGCCAACCCGGCACACCTGCTCGGACTCGCGCTCGCCGCACACGCCGCGACCGCCGCGAACCAGCCCGCCGCAGCCCGCCAGTTCTATAAACGGCTGCTCGCCGCCGCACCATCAGAAACCGCCAAGGCGCTCCCCGAATACGGACGCCACCGCAATGACATCGATGCCGCGATCGCGGAGGGGAAGAAGATGGGGATTTCGGAATGACCGCGGCCGCTCCACGCGCCACCGCGCCAACGCCCGGCACCGGCCGCGTCATCCACCTGGCCCACAGCCCGGATTCGGACGACGCGTTCATGTTCTATGGATTGGCGACCGGCGCCGTTGACACCGAAGGCCTGACGTACGTCCACGAGCTGCAGGACATCGAGACGCTCAATCAGCGCGCCCGCCGCGCCGAGCTCGAGGTGACCGCGGTCTCGATCCACGCCTACGCCTATCTCACCGATCGCTACGCGCTCCTCCCGCACGGCGCATCGATCGGCGATCGCTACGGCCCGCGCCTCGTTGCTCGCGCGCCGATGTCGCGCGCCGATGTCCGCGGCCGCCGCATCGCGATCCCGGGGCCGCTCACGACGGCGTATCTCACGCTCCGGCTCTACGAGCCCGATTTCATTCCTGTCCCCACGCCCTTCGACCAGATCGAGGCGGCGGTGCTCGCCGGCGACGCGGAGCTCGGTCTCCTCATCCACGAGGGGCAGCTCACGTACGCCGACCAGGGCCTCCACCTCGTCGCCGACATGGGCGCGTGGTGGTTTGAGGAAACGGGCCTCCCCCTCCCACTCGGCGGCAATGTGATCCGCAAGGACTTGGGACCGGAGCTCATCGCCAGGATCTCGCGCCACCTCAAGGAGAGCATCGCCTACGGCCTCGCGCATCGCGACGCCGCACTCGATCATGCGATGCAGTACGCGCGCGGCCTCGCTCGGCGCAAAGCCGACACATTCGTCGGCATGTACGTGAACGAATCGACGCTCGATTACGGCGAGCGCGGCCGCGCCGGTGTGCGCGAGTTGATCGGACGCGGTGTCGCCAGCGGTCTGATTCCGGGCCCCGTCCAGATCGAATTCACGGAATAGATGGTTTGTAGGGGCCGGTCGCGACCGGCCCCTACGGATGCCCCGGCAGCCATGCACCGTCTCATGCAACGCGCGTGTCGCGGCTGGTCCATAGCGCCGGGAAACGACGCGCGCACTGGTGCAGATACATGAGCGGGTGCTAATCTCCCAGTCCGGCAACACGCCGGGCACGGGCGATGCGTCGGATTCCGCGGCGAGGTGCAAATGGCGCGTACGGTGCGTTACAGCCATTTCCGGCGGGGCGTCCTGTTGTTGTGAGCCGGTCCATCCCCCACTCTCATCGCGGCGCGTTCGCCAGCGCCCCATCGGCTTCGGACTCGGCAGTGGCACTTCCCATTGCGGATCCGGTGGCGGAGAGCGACGCTTTCGCGGCGATGGTGCGGCAAATCTATCAATCGCTCGACATCGGCGACGTGAGCGCCACGCTCGCCCGGCACGCCGCCCAATTGCTCGGTGCCCACAGCGCGCGCCTGGACCTCGCGGGCGATGGCGTGACGTCCGCGGTCACGACGTTCGGCGACGCGCCGGCTTCGCCGGCCGCGAATCGCATCGCGGTTCCCCTCACCGTGAATGGGAAACCCGCCGGCGAGCTCACGGTCTTCGGCGACGCACACCGCGAGTTCACGGACGACGATGCGGCGCTCCTCACCAATCTCGCGAGCCACGGCGTCGTCGCCATCGGCAACGCGTGGCGCTTCCGCGACGCGTCCGACACCGCACGCCAGGCCGAAGCGCTGGCCGCCGCGGAACAGAGTGGCCGCGAACGCGAGCGCGCGCTCGCCGATGCCATGCACCAGACGGAGAAGCTCGCCGCGCTCGGTGAGCTCGTCGCGGGTGTGGCGCATGAGTTGAACAATCCGCTCACCGGCATCTCGATGTTCGCGCAGCTCCTGCTCGATGAATCGCTGGACGAAGACCAGCGGGAATCGGTGCGGATGATCAAGCGCGAAGCCGATCGCGCGGTGGGCGTGATCCGCGATCTCCTCGCGTTCTCGCGCAAGACCGGCCCGCGGCTGGTGGCGGTCGATGTCAACGCCCTGATCACCCAGACGCTCCGCCTGCGGGCGTACTCGCTGCAGACGGCCGGCGTGCGGGTGCGCTCGGAGCTCGACCCCAAACTCCCCGCGATTCCCGGCGACGATCGGAAGCTGCAGCAGGTGCTCCTCAATCTGATCGTCAACGGCGAATACGCGATGCACCGCCAGGAGACACGCGAGCTCGCGGTCCGCACGATATGGCACGACGGTCCGGATGGCGGACGCGTGCTCATCGAGGTCATGGACACCGGCACCGGAATGGCCCCCGAACTGCTCAAGCACATCTTCGAACCCTTCTTCACGACTAAACCCGCCGGCGTCGGCACTGGACTCGGCCTCAGTGTGAGCTACGGGATCGTCCACGCCCATGGCGGCACGATCACGGTCCGCAGCACGCCGGGCACCGGCTCCACGTTCGTGGTGACGCTGCCGATCCGCTCACAACAGTTGCCGTCCGCGTCGCCGTCGCCCGCCCGCGCCGGCCGCCGGTCGCGCGGCAGTGCGCCAGTACAACCGCCAGCCGATGCACCAGCTCCATCCGCCGCACCCTCACCTTCGCCGTCCGCGCCCGATTCCCGCCCGCGGTCCACGCCAATGATTACCGACACCCAGCCGTCGCCGGCGTTCTCGGCGCGCGACTTCCCCGCATCCAGCGACGGCGCCTCGAAACGCGTGCTCGTGGTCGACGACGAGGAGACGGTCACGGATGCCGTCGCCCGCTTCCTGCGCACGCGCGGCTATGAGGTCGAGACGGCCGGCTCCGGCGAGGACGCACTGGCCGCACTCGGCGGCGGGCACTTCGTTGCGATGCTCTGCGATGTGCGGATGCCGGGTATCTCAGGAGTCGAGACGGTCCCGCGCGCCCTCCGGATCGACCCGGACCTCGCGATCCTGATGCTCACCGGTGTCAACGACGCGCCAACTGCCACCAGTACCCTGTCCAGCGGCGCGCTGGATTACCTGCTCAAACCCGTCGAGCTCCCCAATCTCCACCAGGCCATCGAGCGCGCGCTCCACCGCCGTGGCCTCGAGATCGACCGGCGGGCCATCGAACGCGTGATCCGTGAAGAGGTGGTCACGCGGACCGAGGAGCTGGAAGCGGAAAAGCATGCGCTGCGGACGCAGGTCATCAACACGGTCGAGTCCCTGATCAACGCCATGGAAGCCAAGGACGTCTACCTCCGTGGTCATTCCCAGCGCGTAGCCGAGCTCTCTGCGTCGATCGCGGCCGAGTTGGGGCTGGATGAGGACACGATCGAGCACGTCCGGATGGCGGCGCGGGTCCATGATGTTGGGAAGATCGGCATCCGCGAACAGGTCCTGAACAAGCCGGGACCCCTGACGCCCGAGGAATACGACCACGTCAAAGAGCACGTCCGGATCGGGATGGCGATTCTGGAGCCGCTCAAGCAGATCGGCCCCGCCCTCCCGTTCGTGCAGGATCACCACGAGCATTGGGACGGGCGCGGCTATCCCAATGGAAAGGCCGCCAGCGGGATCTCCATCGGCGGGCGCATCCTCGCCGCCGCCGACGCATTTGATGCCCTCACGTCCCGCCGGGCCTACCGCGAGCCGATTAGCCCCAAGCAGACTGTGGAGTACCTCGCCATCCACGCCGCCGGCCTCCTGGACCCCGATGTCTATAAGGCACTCTCGGGTGTCATCCTCCGCCAGAAATCGCTCGTCTCCTCGTTCCTCGAGGACTGGACCGCACGGTAGACAGTACCGTAGACAGTACGGTAGACCGTACGGTGCCGTGCACGCGGTCGCCCGCGTGGTCGCGCATGCCGCAATGGACATGGTCGCGCACAGGGTGATGACGCGCGGTGAAAAACCGATCGGCATCCCCCACTTTTGTTTTTGCCACCCACTATCTTCTTTGCGCTTGACGCGGGGCGCCGATCAGTGTATTCGGTGTCTCGGCACATAGCGCACGCAGGTGGTAGCAGGCACGCTGCGCTCACGGGACTGGGGCATCGTGAGGCACGAGGCGTGCAAGGCCGGCACCAGCGAGCGACACAAACTTTAATGGGAGGCGGTCATGCCGCGCGGTGATGAGCTGCGGGATGGGCTGCAGGAAGAGCTCAAGTTCTCCGAACGCGACGACGACGGCGACGATCTCGGCTACGGCGGCGGGGTCGGCGGCGGCGGTGCGTCGTACGACGATGACGACGAGGAGGACGGCGGCTGGGCGATCACGAAGGACGACAGCGAAGACCTCTGGGACAGCGCCGAGGACGGCGACGACGACGAGGAGGATGAAGGTGTAATCGTCGCCGAAGTCGTCGAGGAAGAAGACGAGGACGAAGCCGACCTGTTCGGCGGCGCCCCGCGCGGCCGCCGCGGCCGCCCGGCCGGTTCCAAGACCGGCGGTGGATCCGCGGCGCCAAAACCGGCTCCGAAACCGGCCGTCCACGAAGCCCCCAAAGCCGCCGCAAAGCCGGCCGCCAAACCCGCTGCTGTCAAAGCACCAGCTAAACCGGCACCGGCGAAAAAGGCTGCAGCCCCCGCGGTCAAACACGCAGCGAAGAAACCGGCCGCGAAAAAAGTGACCGCCAAGAAACCGGCGAAGAAGGCCGCAAAGAAAGCAGCCCCCAAGCCGAAAGCCAAAGGAAAGCCGGCCAAGAAGGGCCCCGCAAAGAAAGGCCGCCGCTAACCGCACCACCAACCGCACCACCCACCGCACCACCCACCGCACCACCCACCGCACCACCCACCGCAACAACACCACACCACCCACCGCACCACCCACCGCACCACCGCCTGGCGGCCCCTCCCAGCCGCCAGCGCCCGCAGCCCCCAGGCAACCGGGATCGGCCGCCCACCGGGCGATCCCGCCTGCGCGCCGCCACTATCGCGACGGCAAGCCTACACTGTTATAGTGGAGGCATGAGCGAGTCCCCGGTCGCCCTGCTCCGCGTGCACGCCAACAACGCCCCCTGGAACGCCCGCGGGCTCGCGTCGCACGCGACTGCACTCGTTGACGCCGCCGGAATGCGCCCGACCAACGCCTCCGCCCGCGCCGCGCCAAGCGCCCGCGCCGTCCGGTTCTACGTCGCGAGCGGGCTCCTCGACCGGCCCGATGGCACCGGCACAGCCGCGACGTATCACTACCGGCATCTGCTCCAGCTGCTCGAGATCAAGATCCGGCAGCGCGAAGGCCAGACACTCGACATCATCAAACGCGAGATGGCCTCCATCACCGGCGACGCCCTCGAGCGCCGGATCGCCACCGCCCTCGCACCCGCACTCGGCGCCGGCACCCTGGCCGCCGTCTCGCATGACAATGACGGGCCGGTCCGCTGGCGGCGCGTGCCCGTCACCGAGGGCATCGAGCTCCACGTCCGCGATGACTCACCCGCCGCGCGCGATGAATCACTCACCGCCATGCGTGAGGCCGTCCGCGCTGCATTGGCGCGCGGCACGAAATAGAGAACCGGATGCCAGCCAAACGCTTCGCCGGCGCGACGGTCGTGCTCACCGGGGTCGGCCGCGAGGGCCAGGTCGGTGAAGCAATCGCCGCTGCATTCGCCGCCGAGGGCGCGGCACTCGTGCTGTTGGACCGGAATCAGGCCGCCGTCGAGGCACGGGCCGCGACGCTCGTCGCCACCGGAGCCACGGCGACCGCCGTCGCCTGCGATCTCTCGGATGTGGACCAGGTCACCCGCGCCGCTGCGCAGGTCGCCGCCGCTTCGCCGGCGGCAGGTGATCGGCCCGCCGGCCGCATCGACGCCCTCGTGCACATCGCCGGCGGCTTCGCGATGAGCGGTCCGATCGGGCAAAGCGATCCCGCCGTGTTCAATCGCATGCTCCAGGCAAACCTCATGACCGCCTACATCGCGTCGCGCGCGTTCGTGCCGCTGGTGCGGGATGGCGGGGCAGTCGTCTACTTCGCCACGTCGTACGTCCTCCCGAATACCCCGGCCGCGCTCATGAGCGGGTACCTGGCGGCCAAATACGCCGTCGTGGGACTCATGCGATCGGTCGCGGACGAAGGGCGTGCGCGGCACCTGCGCGCCAACGCCGTCGCGCCGATTTCTGTTCGCACCGGTGACAATCTGCGCGACATGGCGCCGAACACCCGGTACGTCGAGCGCGAAGCCGTGGCCGGCGCCGTCGTCTTCCTCTGTTCCAGCGCGGCCCGCGCGGTTACCGGGCAAATCCTCCCGCTCACCGACTGATCGGCAACCCCCCTTCCCGCCGCGATCCCCGGCACGTCCGGCTCGACCGGTCGCTCGAGCTACTGCCACTCTTCCGGTTGAGCGATTCATCGGAGGATGGGGCGGTGTCGTTCTCACCCGGCCCTCCGCACCCGGCGGGCGCGCGGTGGCGAGTCCTCCCGGCTCCGGGTGATCGCCTCCCCGGCACGTTCGATCAGGATGTCTACGTCGAGCTGTTCCGGCGGTACCACGATGCGGGGTCGCCGCCGGATGGTACGATAGGGTTCACACTACACGCCTTCCTTCGGGCCATGGGCCGCCGGGTGGACGGGCGGACGTACGAGCAGTTGCGGGGCGCCCTTACCAGGCTCGAACGGACGGTCCTGGAGTCGGCAGGCTCCTATTTCGCGGCCAGGCAACCGGAGCCGGGGGGCTACGTTGACGAGCGGCTGACGGTCCTGACCGCGGTGTCCGTCGACCGGCGGAGGTCAGCAGAGCGGGACCAGTTAGCCTTGTTCCCCGTGCTGACGACGGGGGAGCCGGGGGAGGCCCGAGTCACCCTCGCCCCCCTCCTCCGGGCCAACCTTGCGGCGGGCCATGCGGTCACCCTGTCCGCCTCCCGGTACTTCGACCTCCCCTCCCCGACCGCCCGGCGGCTGTACCGGCTCCTGGCCGCGATCCGCCCCGAATCCGAACCGGGCTCTGCTGCCCCTGCCGAGTGGGACGTTGCGCTGGAGGCCCTGGCGGAACAGCTTCCCCTATCGCAGCGCTACCCGTCGCACCTGCAGCGCGTGCTGGAACCGGCCCACTCATTGCTCAAGGCCGCGGGGGTGTTGCGGTCCGCCGCGGTACGGCAACAAAGGCGGGAGTGGGTCGTCCACTATGGACTGGCGTAAGCACGTCACGAACTGCCTCTCGAATTGCCTCTCGAATTGCCTTTCAAAGTGCGTCACACCGCTCACCGATAACCGGCTACCACGTCATGGCAACCAAACTCGACAAGACCATCAAGCGTGAATTGGACATGGACGGTCAGGCCTACACCGTCGCCATCTCGCCTGCGGGAATCAAAATCACCCAGAAGGGCTACCGGAAAGGTCGTGAAATGACCTGGCGGACCCTGTGGGCGGGCGGGCAGGAGGAAGGATCGGCCGGTGGGGGAACACCCTCATCGCCGGCGAGTATGTAGTTTGTCGGTCCGGGTCGTGTAGACGGCGCGGGCGCGATAATGAGTTGCGGCCCGGTCCGGCCCACATGGCTGGACCGCTCGCGTTTTTGGCCCGCTGGCGGTGGAGTATCTCGCCAGCGATGCCGTCCACTCTGAATGACCCGCCGAATGCCACGATTCCGTAGTCCCCGGCCCCGCACCATCGCGATCGCGTCGCTGGTCCTGGTCCCGCTGCTCGCGGGCGGATTTGTCTTGCGGTCGCGCTCCAATGCGGATGGCGCCCGCGTCTTCGATCAAGTGCTGTCGTTGGTCAACGACCGCTTCGTCGACACCCTGAGCGCTGGCGCGCTGTATGAGAAGGCCGCGCAAGGTCTCGTACGCGAGCTCAATGACCCCTACAGCGAGCTGTTCACGCCTCGGCGCGATTCGGAATTCTCGCGCCGGACGGGCGGCCGCTACGGCGGCATCGGCATGATGATCGAAGACGTCGGCGCCGGGTCCGGCATCGCCGTCAGCAAGGTGTTCCCGCACACACCGGCCGAGGAAGCCGGCGTCGTCGCGGGCGATCGCATCGTCCAGATCGAGAGCTCGCCAACCACCGGATGGACCATCGGACAGGTGTCCGACTCCCTGATCGGGACGCCCGGCACCAAGGTCTCGGTCCGCTTCGTTCGGTCCGGCGTCACCGAGCCGCTCGCGCTGCACTTCACGCGCGCGATCATCCACGTGCCCGCAGTGCCCTACGCGATCATGCTCGATAACAAGATCGCGTACATCCCGCTCCAGCAGTTCAATGAAGACGCGTCCGAGGACATGGTGGCGTCGCTCGACCGGCTCGTTCGCACCGGCGGCGCCAAAGGCATCGTGCTCGATCTGCGCGATGATCCGGGTGGGATTCTCGATCAGGCGCTGAGTGTCAGCAACATGTTCCTGCGCGAGGGGCAACAGTTGGTGAGTGTGCGCGGCCGCAATGCACCGCCGCAGATCTACACCGCCCGCGAACGCCCCCTGATTCCCGATGTGCCGCTCGTCGTGCTCGTGAACGGCGGCAGTGCCAGCGCCTCGGAGATCGTGGCCGGCGCGCTGCAGGACCACGACCGCGGCCTGATCGTCGGCACGACGTCGTTTGGAAAGGGCCTAGTGCAGTCGCTCTTCCCGCTCGATGGCGGCTACGCACTCAAGATGACCACGGCGAAATGGTACACGCCGAGCGGCCGGTCGATTCAGAAGGAGCGGAAGCTGCTGCCCGACGGGGAGTTCGTGGAAGTGCATCCCGACTCGCTCGAGACGGATTCCGCGCGCAAGGCCCGTCCCGCGTTCAAGTCGGACGAGGGCCGCATCGTGTACGGCGGCGGCGCGATCACGCCCGATGTCGTGATCAAGGGCGACACGCTGACGACGCAGCAGCAGGCGTTCAACAAGCTGATCGCGGTCAAGCTGCAGCCGGTGCTGCAGGAGTTGTCGAAGCTCGCGATCGACGTGAAGCCGCAGGTGCAGTCACCGTCGTTCGTCGTGCAGCCCGGCCTGGCGCGATGATTTCTTCAACCGCCTCAAGAAAGCCGGCGTCGCGATCGGCCGCGCCCAGTACGACTCACTCGGCGGCTACGTGGACCGCGTCATCGCGGGCCGCATCGCCGAGACGGTCTACGGCGACAGCGCCGAGAAGCGCCGGAACCTGGATGTGGACGCCCAGCTCAAGAAAGCCGTGGACCTGCTGGAGCACAGCCAGTCACAGAAGGACCTGTACGTCGAGGCCCAGCAGATGGCCGAAGCTAACCCGCGCAAATAGCACCAGGCGGCGACACCCGGCGCCCACACGCCTGGGCAAAGAGGGCCAGCCCGATATCCGGCTGGCCCTCTTTGTGTCCGGGTCGATTTGTAACGCCCGCCGCCACCCCTATCCCCGGGTGCCAGCACACCCCGAATCGACCCTCTAGCTTTCCCCCTACGCCGTTGGCAAGCCGCCGGCGAGGTGCCGGCAACGCGCGGCGTCTGCGCGAACCCCAGTCCCCGCCCCCATGCCTGGTATCATTGCGCTCCTCGTCCTGATCGGGATCGTGGTAGCCATCGGCCGGAGCTCCTTCCGCATCGTCGGCCAGGCCGAAGTGATGGTGATCGAACGCCTCGGCCGCTTCAACCGCGTCGCCCGGTCCGGATTCAACTTCCTGATGCCCTTCGTCGACCGCCCCCGGACAATCGATGTCCGGGTGTTCGACACCGATGTCAATGGCGTGAAGCGCGTGCGCGCGGGCGCGACCTCCCGCATCGACCTGCGCGAGCAAGTCCTGAACTTCCCGAGCCAGCCGGTGATCACCAAAGACAACGTGACCATCGACATCGACGCGGTGATTTACTATCGCGTGGCCGATCCGCAGAAGGCGACATACGCCGTCCAGAATCTTCCCTTTGCGCTCGAAACGCTCACGCGGACGACGCTCCGCAACATCGTGGGCGAGATGGAGCTCGATCAGACACTCGGATCCCGCGACACGATCAACCGGCGCATGCGCGACGTGATCGAGGAAGCCTCGATCGGCTGGGGCGTCGACGTGACGCGCGTCGAGCTGCAGGCGATCGAGCCGCCGCGCGACATCCAGCAGTCGATGGAGTTGCAGATGCGGGCCGAGCGCGAGCGGCGCGCCGCGGTCACCAACGCCGAAGCGGGCAAACGCGCGGCGATTCTCGAAGCGGAAGGCGTGCGCGAGTCGGCCGTGCTGCGCGCGCAGGGTATGGCCGAAGCGAGACTCGCGATGGCGCAGGCGGAAGCGGAGACGATCTCTAAGATCGCGGGCGCGATGCCGGGCACCGAGACGCTCGAAGCCGCGACCTATCTCCTCGCGCTCCGGTACTTCGAGGCTCTGCCCGCGGTGGCGCAGGGACCGGCGACGACGATGTTTCTCCCGGCCGAAGCGACAGGCGTGCTCGCGGCGCTCGGGAGCTTGCGCACGCTGCTCACGACGCCCGCCGGGAACCGCGCCGGTTTCGGCGGCCCCGCGCGCGCCTCGGGCACTGGCGGCGTCCCCGCCCCCGGCTCGCCCTGGCCCGCACCCCCCGGCCTGCTCGGCCCCGGACTGGGCTCCGGCACGACCGATGGATCCGGCACCGCCAGCGGCAAACCGCCCGGCAGTAAATGACCCCGTCGTCCGAGCGGAAGCCGTCCGGCCCGATCACCCTGGAGCGCGCCGAGCGCATTGCCCGCGGTCACGCCTGCGAGAATTGCGGGGAGTACAACTACAAGCGCCTGGTCGTGGAGCAGACCGCCCCGAGCAAGCGCTCGGAGTTGGGTGAGGCCTGGCGCGTGACAAAGACCTGCGGCGTCTGCGGCCAGGAACACGAGATGGGAATCTCCTCCCGTGGGGAGGTCGTTTACGTGACCTAAGGCCCGCCCGGGCCCCCCAGCGACCCCTGTTTTCACCCCCGGAACGTTTTCCACAGCCCGCGGTATACAGGTGCGCGAGCCGCATTCGCCCCCGCCTGGGCGGCGCAGCGGTTCTCTGGGGGACCGGCCCGGTGGGGTACCCACCAGGACCGGTTAGATTTCGGGCTCAGCCGGTGCGCGGGATCATCAGGTCGCGCCCGGGGGATTCTTTGGAGGCATACATGCGCAAGCCACGTCCGAACACTTACAACCCTGCGCAAGCACTGCACTTGATCGCCAGCGACCGGAGCGGATCTGCCTTGAGCTGCCCGTCATGCTCCGGGCCAATCGAACGCGATCCGACCCGCATGCCTCCGCCTCCCAAATCCCACGTGACGCTGAAGTGCACGCGCTGCGGCAGATTCGCCCGCTACATCGCAGGCGCCGCCTAGCGGCTTCGCGTCGCGGTGATCCGGCTCCGGCGTACCCAGTGCGCCCGCACGGATCGGTACCGTACCAACTGAGACAACGTCCCACGACATAAGACCGCCCCGCACGGACCGGATCGCGCGGAGGGTCCGCAGCGATGTGCACTCGCTGCATCTCGCGCGATTAGGCATCAGCCATACCCATCCGTGGGGGCCTCCCCCGCGCACAATACTTGCTCTTTTAGCCTGTGAGGATCGCGTCCATCCGTTTACCGCTGGCGCGCGATCTGTTTACCGGTCAGTGGCTTCACAGTTAGCGAGAGGGCGTCGGCAATGGAACGGCTCCAAGGCACCGTGAAATGGTTCAACGACGCGAAGGGCTACGGATTCATCTCGCGAGAGGGCGGCCCGGATGTATTCGTGCACTTCAGTTCCATTCAGGGAACGGGCTTCAAGTCGCTCGCCGAAGGCGACCGCGTCGAGTTCGAGATCGTCCAGGGACAAAAGGGCCCGCAAGCGTCCGAAGTCGTAAAGAGCGGCGCCCCATAAAGCCCTGCATTCTGCAGCGTAGCTCGAGGAGACGCGCGCCATACACGGCGCCGATCTTCTGATTCTCACCTTGAAACAACCGGACACCCGG